>NZ_VIWT01000001.1:1077500-2277500 GCF_007829815.1 Kitasatospora viridis
GCGTCGACGGCGCGCTGGTACTGGTCGGCGCCGTGCACCATCGTGGTCAGTTCCTCGGCGAGGGCGCGCTGGGCCAGTCGGGCCTGCGGGCGCTCGGCGGTCTCCCGCTCCAGCTCCTCGATCTCCTCGCGCGAGCGGAAGGAGAAGATGCGCAGGAAGTTGCTGATGTCCCCGTCGGTCGCGTTCAGCCAGAACTGGTAGAAGGCGTAGGGCGTGGTCAGCTCGGGGTCGAGCCAGACGGTGCCGGACTCGGTCTTGCCGAACTTGGTGCCGTCCGCCTTGGTGATCAGCGGGGTGGCCAGGGCGTGGGCGGACTTGCCGTCGGCCTTGCGGATCAGCTCGGTGCCGGCGGTCAGGTTGCCCCACTGGTCGCTGCCGCCGGTCTGCAAGGTGCAGCCGTAGCGGCGGTTCAGCTCCAGGAAGTCCATGGCCTGGAGGATCTGGTAGCTGAACTCGGTGTAGCTGATGCCGGCGTCCGAGTTGAGGCGGCGGGCCACCGCCTCCTTGGCGATCATGCTGTTGACCCGGAAGTACTTGCCGACGTCGCGCAGCAGGCCGATCGCGGACAGGCCGGAGGTCCAGTCGAGGTTGTTGACCAGGCGGGCCGCGAACGGGCCGTCGAAGTCGAGGCACTTCTCGATCTGGCCGCGCAGCCGGTCGACCCAGCCGGCCACCACCTCGGGGTCGTTGAGCACCCGCTCGGCGGTGGGCTTGGGGTCGCCGATCAGGCCGGTGGCGCCGCCGACCAGGCCGAGCGGGAAGTGGCCGGCCTGCTGGATCCGCCGCATGGTGAGCAGCTGCACCAGGTTGCCGAGGTGCAGGCTCGGCGCCGTCGGGTCGAAGCCGCAATAGAACGTGACCGGGCCGTCCGCGAGCGCCTTGCGCAGAGCGTCCTCGTCGGTGGAGAGGGCGATCAGCCCGCGCCACTTCAGCTCGTCGACGATGTCCGTCACGGTCACGGTTCTCCCTTGGTGAGGTCCGGGTGGTTACAGCCTGTCCGAGGGTACGCGTTCGGCGCCATCGACTTTCACTTGGACGTGCGGCGACGCGGGGTGTGGGCCTTGTAGGGGCTGACCGTCGGGTCGCCGTCGATCCAGAACCGCCAGGGGGTGTCGACGGCGGTGGAGACGCCGGTGCGCGGGCCGGTGCGGATCAGCGCGGGTGCGGGCGGGGTGCCGGGGAGGAGCCGGAAGACCGGGCCGGTCACCACGTCCTCGCCGTCCTGGGCGCGGTCGATGCCGAGCGCGACGGCCAGCCGGGCCGGTCCCTGGGCGAGGTCGTACGGCCGCCGGCTGGTGCTGCGGCGCTTTCCGGCCAGTTCGGCTCCGGCGATCACCTGGCCGGCCCGCAGCAGCACTCCGCCCGGGTGCAGGGCCGGTCCGCAGACCATGTTCAGGCAGAAGTGCATGCCGTAGGTGAAGTACACGTAGGCGTGTCCGGGCGGGCCGAACATCACGGCGTTGCGCTCGGTGCGGCCGCGGTAGGCGTGCGAGGCCGGGTCGTCGGGGCCGGTGTAGGCCTCGACCTCGGTGAGCCGCAGCTCCACGGTGCCGGTGGGCATGGTGCAGCGCAGCGTGCGGCCGAGCAGCTCGGGGGCGACCTCGGGGCTCGGGCGGTCGAAGAAGGCGCGGGGCAACGGGGTTTCGGACGCGTCGTCAGTCACGGGGTGAGCCTACGGAAGACCGCTGACAGGTACGGAGGGCGGCCGAAATTGCGTTGTCCGCTGGTGGGCCGCGGGGTCATTGTGGTCTGGTCCGCCGCGCGGGCGGCGGCTTGGGGAGGTGCCCGGAAGTGCGCAACACGCTGGTGCTGAATGCGAGTTACGAGCCGCTGTCGACGGTGTCGCTGCAGCGGGCGGTGGTCCTGGTGCTCCAGGACAAGGCCGAGGTCGAACAGGCCCATCCGCTGCGGATGGTGCGGGCCACCGGTCTGTCGGTGCCGCTGCCGCGGGTGATCAGACTGCGGCGGTACGTCAGGGTGCCGTTCCGACAACAGGCCCCGTGGTCACGGCGGGGTGTGCTGGTGCGGGACCAGCACCTGTGCGCGTACTGCGGCCGGCGGGCCACCACGGTGGACCACCTGGTGCCGAAGTCGCGCGGTGGCGCGGACAGTTGGCTGAACACCGTGGCGGCCTGCGCGGAGGACAACCAGCGCAAGGCCGACCGCACGCCGGAGCAGGCCAAGATGGCGCTGCTGCGGCGCCCGTTCGAGCCCACCCCGCAGGCCTCGCTGATGCTGGCGCTGGGCCTGCGGGCCGGCGAGGCCGCGGAGCTGGCCCAGTGGCTGCCGCAGCCGGCGGCGGCCTGAGGGCGCCCGGGTCGGGCCCGGTCAGCCCTTGGCCTGGAAGGCGGTGGCGGTGCCGAAGTTGCTGGAGTGGGTCGGCACCACGACGACCTTGTCGGAGCCGATCATCAGTCGGCCGGAGCTGAGCAGTGAGCCGGTGGCGGGCGGGAAGTTGCCGCCCGCCGTCTCCTGGCCGCCGGCCAGCGCGAACCGGCTGAGGTGGGCCGGCTGGCCGACCCGCTCCTCGGTGGCCAGCACCAGCGAACCGTTGTCCAGGGCGACCGCGCGCACGCTGCCCTTCTCCGGGACCGGGGTCTGCCAGCTCGCCTTGCCGCTGGTCAGGTCGTAGGCCACCACGGTGGTCCGGCCGTCGCCGGTGGTCAGGGTGCTGACGGCGTCGTGGCCCTGGAAGAAGATCGACGGCACCGGGTCGAAGGTGCCGGTGTCGGCGGCCAGCCGGCCGAGGTCGGAGACCACCGGGATGCCGGCCGTCGGGTTGCCGTTCTGGTCGAAGGAGAGCAGCTTCGCGTCGGTCGGCTGGTCGCCGGTGGTGAGCACCGCGACCGGGTCGGCGGAGAGCACGGTGGCGGTCTTCGGCGGGCCGTCCAGGCCGTGCGCCCAGAGCTGCTTGCCGTCGGCGGTGGCCAGCGCGACCATCTGGTCGCCCGGGTTGCTGTCGGCGCAGCTGGCGTGCACCAGCACGGTGCCGGGGCCGGCGCCGCCGGACAGGGTGCAGTACTTGCCGGGACCGGCGTACTGCCACAGGTCCTTGCCGTCGGCCGCGGCCCAGGCCGCGACGTGGTCGTCGGCGACCGCGATCACCTTGTCGTCCAGCACGCTGACGTGGGCGGCGTACGGGTTGGTGGTGGTGGAGAGCTGCTTGGTCCAGGCGGCCTTGCCGGTCTTGGTGTCCACGAGGACCAGCGTGCTGCAGGGGGTCTTCGGATCGGCGGCGGGGCGGAACAGCACGCCGCCCAGGCCCGCCGAGTTGACGGTGGGTGAGAGGCCGCAGGGGACGGCGCCCTGGGCGGGGGCGTCCAGGCTCCAGGTGGGCTTGCCGCCGGCCAGGTCGTAGGCGTGCACGCCGCTGCTGTCGGCCCGGACCACCGCGTCGGCGAGCAGCCAGCTGCCGGTCAGGGTGTCGTCGGTGCCCGGCTGCGGCGCGGCGGCCGGCTGGGCGTTCCAGATCCGGGTGTGCGCGACGGCGAAGCCGGTGTCGCTGCTGGGCGGGGCGGCCGCCGCGCTGTGGTGGCCGTCGCCGCCGCTGGTGGCGACCACGCCGGCGGTGATCAGCACGCCGAGTGCGGCTATTCCGGCGGCGCCGCGGATCAGCAGGGCGCGCTTGTCGGGGGTGCCGTCGGTGCTGAGCAGGGCGGCCTTGGCCTTGTCCAGGAAGGAGCCGCCGGAGCCGCCCGAACCGCCCGAACCGCTGGAGCCGCCGCGGCGGGACCGGGTGGGCGGTGCGGCGGCGGGCTCGACAGCGGGCTCAGCGGTGGGGTCCTCGGCGGCGGCGGTCTCCCCGACAGCGGGCGGCACGGGGGGCACCGGGGGCATCGTCTCGGTCGGCGCCGCGTAGAACTCCTGGTAGCCGGTGGAGTCCTGGTAGTGCGTCGGGTCCTGGTAGGCCGCGGGCTCCTGGTAGCCGCCCGGGCCCTGCTGGTACTCGACGGCGGCCTGGAACCCCTGCTCCTGGTAGCCCTGCTCCTGGTGGCCCTGTTCCTGGTAGGCGGTCCAGTCCCAGTTCTGCTGGTTCGGGTCCTGGTAGTGCTGCTGCTGCGGGTCCTGGTAGGGCGGCTGCTGAGGGTCGGTGGGATACCACGAGTGCTGCTGTTCGTATCCGTCCTGACTCATGGGTTCCCGTTCGTCCGACTGCACAGTGCAGCCGCCAGCATCTCATGCCG
The DNA here is from genome assembly GCF_007829815.1 of Kitasatospora viridis. Classification (NCBI taxonomy): domain Bacteria; kingdom Bacillati; phylum Actinomycetota; class Actinomycetes; order Kitasatosporales; family Streptomycetaceae; genus Kitasatospora; species Kitasatospora viridis. The sequence goes on from NZ_VIWT01000001.1 coordinate 1,081,685, forward strand.
CCCGGCGGGGCCGGTCAGACGCCGTCGAACGCCTGGTCGATCAGGGCCGCCAGCTGGAAGTCCAGGCTGGTCAGACCGCCCGCGCTGTGCGTGGACAGGACGAAGGTGAGGGTCCGCCAGCGGATGTCGATGTCCGGGTGGTGGTCCAGCCGCTCGGCCTGCTCGGCCACCGCGACCACCACCCGGATCGCGGCGGGGAAGTCGGCCGCCTCGGCGGTCCGGCTGATCGAGTCACCGATGCCGGCCCGCCGCCAGTGCGGCAGTTCGGCCAGAGCCGTGGCGATCTCCGCCTCCGTGAGGAGGGTTCTGCTGCTCATCGGCGCGCTCCCGGTCCACCTGGTCGCTGGGCCGCCCCCGGTGGGGACGGTTCCTCAACGCCGAGCCTACCGGGCCGGGAGCGGCGCCTGACGGAGGGTCAGCCAGCGCGTCTCGACCGGTCCGCGCCGGTCAGGCGGCCAGCAGCTTGACCACGGCGACCAGGCCGACCAGCACGATCAGGCCGCGCAGCGCGACCGGGGGCAGCCGCCGCCCGATCTTGGCGCCGAGCAGCCCGCCGCCGGCCGAGCCGATCGCGATCAGCAGCGCGACCAGCCAGTCGATGTGCGTGGTGAACATGAAGAAGACCGCGGCGACGCCGTTGACGAGCAGCGCCAGCACGTTCTTGACCGCGTTCATCCGCTGCAGGTCGTCGCGGAGCAGCATGCCCATCAGGGCCAGCAGCAGCACGCCCTGGGCGGCGCCGAAGTAGCCGCCGTAGATGCCGGTCAGGAAGACCCCGGCGACCAGCAGCGGGCTGCCGTCGGGGTGGCTGGTCCGGCCGCCGCGGGCGGCGACCGCCCGGGCCACCCTGGGCTGGATCACCACCAGCACCAGGGCGAGCAGGATCAGCACCGGCACGATCGCGGTGAAGGCCGAGCTGGGCAGCCGGGTGAGCAGCACCGCCCCGATCAGGCCGCCGGCCAGCGAGGCCAGTCCGAGCCGGACCAGCCGGCCGCGCTGGTCGGCGAGTTCGCGGCGGTAGCCGATCGCCCCGCTGACCGAGCCCGGGACCAGCCCGAGGGTGTTGGACACGTTGGCGGTGACCGGCGGCACGCCGAGTGCGAGCAGGACCGGGAACGTGATCAGCGTTCCCGAGCCCACGATCACGTTGATGGTGCCCGCACCGGCACCGGCGGCCAGCACCGCGAGTGCTTCCCATGGCGTCATGGAGTTCGTCCCTACTGTTCGCGTGTCCGCCCCGAGGTGTCGGTGGCGGCGCACGCGATCATTCCGGAGAACGGGGCGGGCGCCCAGTGCCTTCCAGGATCAGAGACGTCAGGATCAGAGACGTCAGGATCGGCTGGAAGGCCCGGGACGGCGACGTCACTCGGGGTCGATCTTCGGGTACTCCCGGGTCGGGTTGACCCGCGGCCGGGTGGCGCCGGAGTCGTCGGTGTCCAGCGGGCGCGGGCCGTTGGCCGAGCCGACCGGGCGCGGCACGCCGCCCTCGCCGACGGCCGGCTTGGTCAGGTCCGGGCCGGCCACGGGCACGGGCGCGGCGACCGGGCCGCCGCCGCCCTGGCCGGTGAGCCCGCCGAAGGCGCCGCCCAGGCCCTTGAGCGCGTCGCCGACCTCGCTGGGGATGATCCAGAGCTTGTTGGCGTCGCCCTTGGCCAGCTCGGGCAGGGTCTGCAGGTACTGGTAGGCGAGCAGCTTCTGGTCGGCGTCGCCCTCGTGGATCGCCTCGAAGACGGTGCGGATCGCGGCGGCCTCACCGTCGGCGCGCAGCACGGCGGCCTGGGCCTCGCCCTCGGCGCTGAGCACGGCGGCCTGCTTCTCGCCCTCGGCCCGCAGGATCGCGGCCTGCCGAGCGCCCTCGGCGTTGAGCACGGCGGCGCGCTTGTCCCGCTCGGCGCGCATCTGCTTCTCCATCGAGTCCTGGATCGAGGTCGGCGGCTCGATGGCCTTCAGCTCGACCCGGTTGACCCGGATGCCCCAGCGGCCGGTGGCCTCGTCCAGCACGCCGCGCAGGCCGGCGTTGATCACCTCGCGGGAGGTGAGGGTGGATTCGAGGTCCATCGAGCCGATGATGTTGCGCAGGGTGGTGACGGTGAGCTGCTCGATCGCCTGGATGAAGGAGGCCACCTCGTAGGTGGCGGCCCGGGCGTCGGTGACCTGGTAGTAGATGACGGTGTCGATGTTCACCACCAGGTTGTCCTGGGTGATCACCGGCTGGGGCGGGAACGGGACGACCTGCTCGCGCAGGTCGATCCGGTTGCGGATGGTGTCCACGAAGGGCACCACGATGTTCAGCCCGGCGTTCAGCGTGCGGGTGTAGCGGCCGAAGCGCTCCACGATCGCGGCGCTGCCCTGCGGGATCACCTGGATCGTCCGGATCAGTGCGAGGAGTGCCAGCACCACCAGGACGATCAGCACGATGAGGACGGGTTCCACGGTGTCTCCCCTGGACAACAGGACAACTCTGACGACTGGTCTAGTCGACCAGGGCGGTGGCGCCCTGGATTTCGATCACATCCACCTGCTGGCCCGGCTCGTAGACCCGGTCGGGGTGCAGCGCGCGCGCCGACCAGATCTCGCCGTTCAGCTTGATCCGCCCGTCCAGTCCGTCGACCCGTTCCTGGACCACGGCCCTGGCTCCCACCAGCGCCTCGATCCCCATCCGGACCTGCGGTCCGCGGTTCAGCCGGCGGTAGGCCAAGGGCCGGACCACCGCCAGCAGGGCGACCGAGACCACCAGGAAGCCGGCGAACTGCCAGACCGCGCCCGCGCCGAGCCCGGCCACCGCGGCGGCGACCGCAGCGCCGACCGCGAACATGCCGAACTCCGGCAGTGCGGTCGCCACCAGCGGCACGCAGAACACCACGGCACCCAGCAGCCACCACACCCAGCTGTCCACGGCCCCATCCTAGGGAGGAAACGACGTCCGGTGTGGTGGCTTCCCGCAGGTGGACGGCCGGAAACCGGCCAGCCGTACGGCATCCGACTGCGCATCAGGTCCCGGACGGTCAGCCGAGCGGCAGGCCCTGGGCCGACCAGCGGTCGCCGTGGCGCTCCAGGGTGAGCGGCAGGCCGAAGCAGAGAGACAGGTTGCGGGCGGTCAGCTCGGTGTCGATCGGGCCGGCGGTCAGCACCTTTCCCTGACGGATCATCAGCACGTGGGTGAAGCCGGGGGCGATCTCCTCCACGTGGTGGGTGACCATGGCCATCGCGGGGGCGTTCGAGTCCTGGGCCAGCGCGCCGAGCCGGCGCACCAGGTCCTCCCGGCCGCCGAGGTCGAGGCCGGCGGCGGGCTCGTCGAGCAGCAGCAGCTCGGGGTCGGTCATCAGGGCGCGGGCGATCAGGGTGCGCTTGCGCTCGCCCTCGGAGAGGGTGCCGAACTGGCGCGGCTCGTAACCGCCCATGCCCAGGCGGTCGAGCAGCAGCCGGGCGCGGGACTCGTCGAGCGCCTCGTACTCCTCCTGCCAGGTGGCGGTCATGCCGTAGGCGGCGGTGAGCACCGTCTGCAGCACGGTCTGCTCGCGCGGGATCCGGTCCAGCAGCGAGACGCCGGCCAGGCCGATCCGCTGGCGCAGTTCGAAGACGTCGACGGAGCCGATCTTCTCGCCGAGCACGGCGGCGGTGCCGCTGGTCGGGTGCAGGTAGCTGCTGGCGACCTGGAGCAGGGTGGTCTTGCCGGCGCCGTTCGGGCCCAGGACCACCCAGCGCTCGCCCTCGGCCACCGACCAGGAGACCTGGCTGATCAGCGCGCGGCCATCCCGGACCACGGAAACGTCAACCAGCTCCAGCACGTCGCTCATGCCTCTGCCTTCCCCAACTTCGGATGCCACTCGTGTCGACAAGTCGGTGCGGCCGGGCAGCCTACTCCGCCCGTCCGGTAGGCGGGGAGGGAGCAGCGGCCGCGGGCGCGGCCGGGCGGCTGCCGACGCAGCACAGGGCAAACCTACGCCACGCAGGTGGCCGCCTTGTCCGTAGGCTGGCGGGATGCCACTGACTCCTGCCACTCCCGACTACTTCGCCGAGCCGCGCTCGGCCCGGTTGACCGCCTGGGGCAGCTCCCTGCTGGCCGGCCACGCCCCGCCGGACCACGTGGTGGAGGAGGTGGTGGGGAGTGACGAACGGCACCGGGTGACCGGGCTGCCCGGCGACGCCGAGGGCGAGCAGCACGCGTTGAGCTGGGCGCTCGGGCGGCTGCGGGTGCTGGGCGCGAAGGGGCTGCGGCTGGCGCTGCCGAGCGAGGGGCACCCGCTCGGCCTGACCGGTCCGGCGGCCTTCAACGCGGCCGCACTGGAGGCCGGCGAGGCGGTGCTGGCGGTCGGCCTGGCCGTCGGCCTGGTGCCCGAGGTGGAGGCGTACGGCCCGCCCGGCGACCAGGCGGTGACGGTGCTCTGGCGCTGCGCCGAGGTGCGCGAGGCACCGCCGGCCGACGTGCCCTCGCTGTACGAGGCGGAGCGGGAGCTGGCGGACGGGCTGCGCGAGGCCACCGCGATGCTCGCCCGGCTGGACGTGGCCGGGGCCGGGCCGGAGGCGCTGCGGGCGCTGGAGCAGTACCGCCGGCGCGGGCACAGCAAGGTGCTGGCGCCGGGCTACCCGCCCCGGGCGGTGCGGGTGCTGGAGTCGGCCCGCCAGGTGTCGGCGCTGCTGGCGATCGCGGCCGGCGGCCACGGCGCGGCGGTCAGCGCCGGCGAGATGGCGGCCCGCTCGGCCGCGCTGGCCCCCCTGCGCCGGACCGCCCGGCGGGCCCAGGTGGCCGCCTACAACGCGCTGGTGGACGAGCCGGCCTGATCCCCCGCCACCCGGCGGTCCGTCACGCCTGCCGCCCGTCGGCGCCGTGGCGGACCGCCCAGAGCGCGGCCTGGGTGCGGTCGGCCAGGTCGAGCTTCATCAGGATGTTGGAGACGTGGGTCTTGACCGTCTTCTCGGACAGGCTGAGCGCCCGGGCGATCTCCCGGTTGGAGCGGCCGTCGGCGATGTGGCCGAGCACCTCGCGCTCGCGGTCGGTCAGGCTGGAGCCGCGGCCCTGCGAGGCGCGCGGCGAGTCGTCGGCCAGCAGGGTGCCGGCCAGCTCGGGCTGGAGCAGCACGTGGCCCGCGTGCACCGAGCGGATCGCCCCGGCCAGCGCCTCCGGGTCCACGTCCTTGTAGACGTAGCCGGCCGCGCCGGCCCGCAGCGCGGGCACCACGGTGCGGTGCTCGGTGAAGCTGGTGACGATCAGCACCCGGGCGGTGCTGCCCTCGGCCTTGAGCCGGCGCAGCGCCTCGATGCCGTCCATGCCGGGCATCTTGACGTCCATCAGCACCACGTGCGGGTCGAGCTCGCGGGCCTTCGCCACGCCCTCGGCACCGTCGGCGGCCTCGCCGACCACCTCGATGTCGTCCTGCACCTCCAGGAAGGTGCGCAGGCCGCGGCGGACCACCTGGTGGTCGTCCACCAGCAGCACGCGGATCCTTGACGGCTGCTCAGGCACCGGGAACCTCCAGTTCCACGACGGTTCCTCGGCCCGGGGCCGAGTCGAGGGTGAGCCGGCCGCCGACGGTCTGCGCCCGGTCGTGCATCGAGACCAGGCCGAGGTGGCGGCCGGCCCGGCGGACCGAATCCGGGTCGAAGCCGCGGCCGTCGTCCCTGACGGTCAGTCGGGCGCCCCGGGTGCTGGTGCCGCGCAGCGTGACCTCGACCCGGGTCGGGCGGGCGTGCCGCAGCGCGTTGTGCAGGGCCTCCTGGGCGATCCGCAGCACGGCCGCCTCCTGGGCCGGCGGCAGGGTGCGCACCCCGCCGTCCTCGTCGAAGCGCACGGTGGCGGAGTGCGCCCGGTCCAGCACCTGGACCTGGGAGGCGAGGGTGGCGACCAGCCCGTCCTCGTCCAGCGCGGCCGGGCGCAGCTCGACCACCACGGCGCGCAGTTCGTCGGCGGCCTCGGCGGCCAGCCGGGCCACCTCGGCAAGTTCGGCCTTGGCCCGCTGCGGGTCGCGGTCCAGCAGGGTGGCGGCGGCCTTGGCGGTCAGCCGCAGGCTGAACAGCTTCTGCGAGACCGCGTCGTGCAGGTCGTGGGCGATCCGGGCGCGCTCGCCGGCCAGGGTGAGCTCCCGGCTGCGCTCGTACAGCCGGGCGTTGCCGAGCGCGATCGAGGCGTGCGCGGCGAGGATCCGCAGCAGCCGCTCGTCGTGGTCGGTGAAGCCGCCGGCCTTGTTGGCCAGGAAGATCGCGCCGAGGATCTCCTCGCCGTCCAGGATCGGCATGCCGAGGAAGTCCTTCAGCTCCGGGTGGGCGTCCGGCCAACCCTCGAAGGCGGGGGCGCGGCGGACGTCGGCCAGCCGGGTCGGCGTGAACTCGTGCAGCATGGTGGCGAGCACGCCGTGCTGGCGGGGCAGCGGGCCGATCGCCTTCCACTGCTCGTCGCTCACCCCGTCGACCACGAACTGGGCGAAGCCGCCGTGGTCGTCCGGCACGCCGAGGGCCGCGTACTCGGCGCCGAGCAGGCAGCGGGCCGAGGCGGTGATCCGGCGCAGCACCTCGCGCACTTCGAGGTGCCCGCTCATCGCGAGCACCGCGTCGCTCACCGCCTCCAGGTTGCCCAGCGCGTCGCCGTCGATCGTCACCATGCCGCCACGGTAGCGCGCCGGGTCGGGCGGCAGATCGGGCGCCGGGCGGGGCCGTCCTAGGTCCGCGGTCCTGCGACCGGCGGCGTAGGGCCCGGTCCCGGGGCCGCTGGGGCCGGGGCGGGGTGCGGGGGCGGGGCGGCGACGGCGGCTTCGAGGGTGGCGATGAACCGGGTGATCCCCTGGGTCCGCAGGCTGCCCTGGGCCCGGCCGAGCGCCAGGGCGTGCCGGGCGGCCGCCAGCGCGGCGTGGTGGCGGCCGAGCGCGTGCAGCGCCTCGGCCCGGGTGTGGGTGGCGATGGTCAGCTTGAAGTCGTCCGGCCGGGCGGCGAGCAGCTGGACCGCCTCGGTGGCGTGGGCCAGCGCGGCGGCCGGGTCGCCGGCCACCACCAGGGCGTTGGCCAGGTTGTTCAGCGCCTGGGCGAGCAGCCGCTGGTCGGTCAGTTCGCGGGCGTCGAGCACCAGTCGGGTCATCAGCGGGATCGCCCTGGCGTGCTCGCCGGCCCGGACCAGGCCGTTGGCCAGCCGGATCCGGCACTGCTGACGCAGCATCGGGTCGCCCAGCCGGTCGGCCAGTTCGGTGGCCCGCTCCAGCTGGTCGGCGGCGGCCGCGAAGTCGCCCTGCTCGATCTGCACGACCGCCAGGTCGGCGTGGGTGCGCACCAGCGCGGCCTGGTCGCCGCCGCGCTGGGCGCAGCGCAGGCCGGCCTCGGCGGTGGCCCGCCACTCCCGGACGCTGGTGCTGTCGTGGTAGTAGAGCGCGCAGGCCTGGTGGGCCAGTTGCCAGCCGAGGTCGGGGCGGCCGTGCTGCTCGGCGCAGAGCACCAGCCCGCGCACCGCGCGCTCCTCCCGGCGGAACCACGCCAGGGCCTGGCCGGTGGTGCCGAGCGGGGGCAGGGTGTCGCCGGGGGGCGGCGCGGTGCGGCCGGGCAGCACGCTGCGGGTGTTCATGCCCGCGCAGGCCGCGGCGGTGGCGGCCAGGTAGTGGTCGAGCATCCGCTCCATCGCCGCCTCGCGCTGGGCCGGGGCGAGTCCGCCGGCCAGCTCGGCCCCGTACAGCCGGACCAGGTCGTGCCGGGCGAACAGGCCCGGGGCGGTCTCCTCGACCAGGTGGGCGGCGTCCAGCTGGGCCAGCAGCATCCGGGCCTCGACCGGCGGCACGTCGGCCAGCACGGCGGCGGCGTGCGGGTCGATCACCGCGCCGGGGTGCAGGCCGAGGTAGCCGAAGAAGCGCTCGGTCTGGGCGCCGAGCGCCCGGCGGGTCAGGTTGAGGGTGGCCGTGATGCCGAGCGAGCCGGAACCGGCGGTGGTCAGCGCGGCCAGCCGGGACTGCTCGTCGGAGATCTCCTCGGCCAGGTGGCGCAGCGTCCAGTCGGGCCGGGCGGCCAGCCGGGCGGTGGCCAGCCGCAGGGCCAGCGGCAGGTGGTCGCAGCGCTCGGCGATCTCGGCCGCGGCGGCCGGCTCGGCGGCGATCCGCTGCGGGTCGAGCACCCGGCGCAGCAGTTCCAGCGCCTCGTCGGGCGTCAGCACGTCCAGCGGCAGCGGCACCGCGCCGGCCTGCACCAGCAGGTCGCCGAGCCGGCTGCGGCTGGTGATCACGGTGACCGGGGTGTCCTCGGCGGCCGGCAGCAGCGGGGCGAGCTGGCGGTAGTCGCGGGCGTTGTCCAGCAGCACCAGCAGCTGACGGCCCGCCAGCAGCTCGCGGTAGCGGTGCGAACGGTCGTCCAGGCTGCCGGGCAGCTGGTTCTCGGGCACGCCCAGCGCGGTGAGGAAGCCGGCCAGCACCTCGGCCGGGTCGCGCGGCTCGGTCTCGTCGAAGCCGCGCAGGTCGGCGTGGAGCAGGCCGTCCGGGAAGCGGTCCACCGCCTGGTGCGCCCAGTGCAGCACCAGGCTGGTCTTGCCGACCCCGGCCGGGCCGGTGACCAGCACCGGGTGGCGGTCGGCGGGGCCGCCGGCGGCCGGGCCGGTGAGCCGGTCGAGCTGCCCCAGCTCGGCCGAGCGGCCGACGAACCGGCGGTTGCGGCGCGGCAGCTGGCTGAGCACCGCGCGCCGACGGGGCGTCAGCCGCTCGCGCGCGGCCCGCAGCGCCGGGCCCTCGGCGGCGCCCAGGTCGGCGTGCAGCCGCTCGGTGGTGCGCTGGTGCACGGCGAGCGCCTCGGCGCGCCGGCCGGCCTGGTCCAGACAGTCCATCAGCTGCGCGGCCAGCTGCTCCCGGGTGGGGTCGGCGGCCAGCGCCTCGGTCAGCTCGGGCACCAGCTCGGCACCCCGGCCGAGCTGGCACATCCGCTTGCCGAGGTCCTGCAGCGCCCGGACCCGCAGCTCGACCAGCCGGGGCGCGACCGAGTCGCGCAGCACCGCGGAGCCGCAGTCGGCCAGCGCCGGGCCGCGCCACAGGTCGAGCGCCTGGTGCAGCAGCGGCAGCGCGTCGTCCGGGCGGTGGGCGGCGCCGGCCCGGTCGCAGAGCCGCTCGAAGCGCAGCGCGTCGACCTGCTCCGGGTCGCCGTCCAGCTGGTAGCCGGTGTCCCGGGTGGTCAGGGTGAGCCGGCGGTCGAGCAGTCGGCGCAGCTCGGCGATGTGGCCGTGCAGCGCGGCCCGGGCGGTGGGCGGCGGCTTGCCCTCCCAGACCGTGTCGAGCAGCAGGCTGGTCGGCACCAGGCGGCCGGTCTCCAGGGCGAGCGCGCTGAGCAGCGCCCGGCGCTTGGGCGCGGTGGGGGTGACCGGTCGCCCCTCGTCGGTCTGCACGGCGATCGGTCCGAGCAGGCTGATCCGCATCCGCACCTCCCAGCGATCCGTTGACTGCTCCCCCGACCCTCATACGCGCGCCGAGGGCGATCGGTTGCCTGCTCCGGCGAAGCAGATTGCCCGCCCCCGGTGAAGGTGACCGCCCTCCCCGGTGAAGGAGATCGACCGCTTCGGTGAAGGTGGTCGCCCCCTTCGGTGAAGGTGGCCGCCCGCTTCGGCGAGGGAGTCAGAGGATACGGCCGAAATCGAACGAAACGGCCCGTCAGGCGGCCCTCGGTCGACGTCGTCGCAGGTGGGGGCGTGAACGATACCGTTCAGGGCAGTCTCGGCACACACGCCGCACTGGCCTACACTGCTCGCCAGGGAGCGCCCGGGCTCCGGGGTGTGGGCAAAAGTGGGGAACGTATGGGGATCCGGCTCCTGGGACCGGTGGAGCTACGCGCGGTGAACGGATCACCGGCCGAGCTCGCCGGGGCTCAGCGGCGCGCGGTGCTGGCCCTGCTGGCGCTGCGGTCAGAACGAGTGGTGCCGATCGAGCGGTTCTTCGAGCTGCTCTGGGGCGACGAGCCGCCGGCCCGCGCGCGGGCCGCGCTGCAGGGCCACGTGGCCGCGCTGCGCAAGGTGCTGGCCGGCTCGCCCTTCGAGCTGCACACCCGGGCCCCCGGCTACCTGCTGACCGGCGGCGCCGACCTGATCGACGTGCGCCGGTTCGAGGCGCTGGCCGCCGCGGCCGAGGAGCACCCGCAGGACGCCGAGGCGGTGGAGCTGCTGGAGCGGGCGCTCGGCCTGTGGTCCGGGGCGGCGCTGGCCGACCTGCCGGACACCGAGCTGCGCCGGGCCCTGGTGGACCAGCTGGACGCGGCCCGGATCACCGTGCTGACCGCCTGGGCGGAGCGCCGGCTGCGCCTGGGCAGCGGGGCGGTGGCCGTGCCGGCGCTGGAGCAGAGCGTGCGGGCGAACGGGCTGCGCGAGCCGGTGGTGGCGCTGCTGATCCGCTGCCTGCACCAGGCCGGGCGGATCTCGGACGCGCTGAGCGTCTACCACCAGGCCCGGGAGCGGCTGGCAGCCGAGCTGGGCGTGGTGCCCGGGGCGCCGTTGCAGGCTGCGCTGGCCGAGGTGCTGGCGGTCGGCGCGGAGCCGGAGGAGAGCGCTCCCGGGCCGGCGGCGGTCGCCGTCGCGACGCCGGTCGAGGCGGCGCCGCGCACCGTGCCGCGCCAGCTGCCCCGGCAGTCGGCCGGCTTCGTCGGGCGCGGCCGGGAGTTCGGCTGGCTGGACCGCGAGTGCGGCCCGGAGCGCACCGGGGACGGCCTGGCGGTGGTGGTCGGCCCGGCCGGCGCGGGCAAGAGCGCCACGGTGATCCGCTGGGCGCACGGGGTGGCGCACCGGTTCCCGGACGGCCAGCTCTTCGTCGACCTGCGCGGCTTCGACCCGGCCGGCCCGGTGGACCCGGGCGAGGTGCTGGGCCAGTTCCTCAAGGCGCTGGGCGTGCCGGAACCCTCCATTCCGGAGGACCGGGCCGAGCGGGCCGCGCTCTACCAGCAGGCCACCGACGGGCTGCGGCTGCTGGTGGTGCTGGACAACGCCCGCGGCGCCGAGGACGTGGCCGACCTGCTGCCCGCCGGCCAGGCCGGCGCCACCGTGGTGACCAGCCGCAACACCCTGGAGGACCTGGTCGTCACCGAGGGCGCCGCGCTGCTGCGGCTGACCGCGCTGCCGGACGACGACGCGCTGCGCCTGCTGGAGCGCAGCCTCACCCCCGAGCGGGTGCGGGCCGAGGAGGCCGCCGCGCAGCAGCTGATCGCGCTCTGCGACCAGCTGCCGCTGGCCCTGCGGATCGCCGCCTCCCGGCTGGCCGCCCGGCCCGGTTGGACCATCGCCGACCTGGTCGCCGAGCTCTCCGACGAGCGCACCCGGCTGCGCACCCTGGACACCCACGGCGCGGTCAGCATCCGCACCGCGCTCTCCCTGACCCACCGGCACCTGTCCGCGCCGGCCGGTCAGTTGCTGGTGCTGCTGGCCGCCCACCCGGGCCGCGAGGTGGACGGCTACGCCGGGGCCGCGCTGCTCGGCACCGACCTGGCCACCGCCCGGGGCGCGCTCGGCGAGCTGGCCGCCTACCACCTGCTGACCGAGAGCACCCCCGGCCGCTACACCCGGCACGACCTGATCCGGCTGTACGCCGTCGAGCTGTTCGCCGAGCAACCCGAGCAGGTGCGCCGGCAGAGCACCGAACGGCTGCTGGACTACTACCTGCAGGCGGCCGACACCTGCAACGAGCACCTGGACCCGGGCCACGAGACCTACGGCGAGCGGGTCCACCCGCCCCGGGCGGTGCCGCGGCCGCGCGACGCCCGGGCCTCGCTCGCCTGGTTCATGTCCGAGGAGCCGACGGTGCGGACCCTGGTGGCCACCGCCGCCGACCAGGACCCGGACCGGGCCTGGCGGCTGGTGATGCTGGCCAGCGGGCTCTACTACGGCGCCAGCCGGCTGATCGACTGGCTCAGCTGCCTGCGCTCCGGCCTGCGGGCGGCCGAACGGACCGGTGATCCGCGCGCCGTCGCCGCCTTGGAGGCGACCATCGCCGCCGCGCTGGTCAGCGTCGAGCGGATCTCCGAGTCGGTCGAGCTGTGCCGGCAGGCACTCGACCGCACCAGACCCGAGGACGACTTCGCGCACGTCCGGGCCCTGTTCACACTGGCCCTGGCCACCGGCAGCGCGGGCCGGCCGGTCGAGGGCGAGCAACTGGCCACCCGGGCGCTGCGGCTGGCCCGGCGCGACCAGCCGCCCGAGCGGGTGGCCAGCGCACTGGCCTACGCGGGCGCGCTCTCCGGGCTGGCCGGCGATCCGGTCACCGCGCTCGCCCGGGTGCGGGAGTGCCGGGCGATCCTGGCGCCGTACCCGGCGGCCACCATCCGCGCCTGGGCGATCCTCACCGAGGCCCAGGCGCTGCAGGCGCTGGGCGAGTACGCGGCCTCCGAGGCGGCCTGGGCCGAACTGCTGACGATCTGCCGGGAGGCGGGCTTCCTGCACCTGCACGCGATCGCCGAGCAGTCCTACGCCGACTTCCTGCTGCGGCTCGGCCGGGCCGCCGAGGCGGCCCGGCACCTGCGGGCGGCGATCGGGCTGTACCGCTACCACGGGCACCTGACCGCCGCCGTCACCGAGCTGCTGGCCCGGGCCGAGCAGGCGCTGGCGCCGGACTCGGCCGCCTGAGCCTGCGTCGAGCGGTTCGGCCGGGTCCGGGGTGGCGGTGCGTCAGGCCGCCGGTGCCGGGGTCGGGGCGTACTCGCGCTGCTTCGCCAGCACCGGGCGCAGCGCCCGGATCGCGTAGAAGTTGCGCGACTTGACGGTGCCCGGCGGCACCCCGAGCAGCTCCGCGGTCTCCACCACCGAGCGGTCCTTGAGGTGCAGTTCGACCAGCACCTCGCGGTGGTGCGGCTGCAGGGTGTCCAGCATCGCGGCGACGTCGCGGCCCTGGAGCACCGCCTCGTACGGGTCCTCGGCCACCGGGCGGTCCTCCAGCACCTCGCCGGCCACCTCCTGGGCTCTGGCGGCGGCCATCCGGAAGTGGTCGATGGCGATCCGGCGGGCCACCGTGAAGAGCCAGGGCCGGCTCTGCGCGGCGCCGCGCGAGATCGACTCCGGGTGCTGCCAGGCCCGGAGCAGGGTCTCCTGCAGGATGTCCTCCGCCTTGCCGCGGTCGCCGTTGGTCACGCGCAACAGGGCCCGCAGCAGGTAGCCGCCGTGCAGGCGGTACAGCTCGGCCAGGGTCTCCTGGTCCAGGGTGGGGCGTGCCGACGGGGTCTGGGTCGGGACGGCAGGTTGCATGGTCACGCACTACCTCTTCGGTCCAGGAGCTGCTGGTTCGGCCGTGTGGTCGGCCGGTGGTGCGGCCGTGTGGGCGGCCGGGCGGGACCGGGGTCAGGGGTCGCCCCGATCTCGCCGTTGCCAGCATTTCGTGCACCGCCAACGTGGCACCAAGAGTCGGCCAATGCCGCCTCGGCGGGCGTTGGCGCTCGACGCCCCGTCAGCGGGCGTTGGCGTTCAGCAGCCGCAGCAGCACCTGCACCCCGCCCTCGCCCTGGCGGTCGATCAGCACCGCGACCCAGGACACCACCTCGACCCGCTGGGTGTGCGTCCAGCCGCGCACCGACGGGTGCTCGTCCACCACCATGGCCGCGGCCAGCGGCAGCAGGTGGCGCGGGGCCCTGGGGCAGGGTTGCCCCCGGTCGGCCGCGCCGAGCACCGCCCGGCGGGCGGCCGCCACCACGTCGGCGGCCGTGGCCGGTGGAACCGCCAGGCCCGGTACGCCGTCCATCACCTCGGGCGGCTCCGCCAGCCAGTCGGTGATCAGCTGCCGGGTTCTGGCCGACGAGCCGTCCTCGGACATCCGTTCCCTCTCTCCGGTCCCCGGGACCTGCGCTTCCTCCCCCGAGACCGTGCCCCCGTACGCCGGCTGACGGGTGGTCAACCGGCGTCCTGTCACCAGGCCGGAGCGGCCGTGCCATCCGGGCCTGCCATCCGTAGGACGGTACCCGGTGGTACTCGGGTTCAGCAGTGCGTGGCGCGTACGCCCCTGGTGAACGCCGCAGGGCCCGTCAGCCGTGTACCGGAGCAGTACGGTCCCGGATGGGGTGGGACCGGGGCGGCCCCTTGTGGGAGGGGCCGCCCATTGTGCTGTCGTCGGAAGGGCGTGCGAGTGATGACGGGTGGCGAGGACGGCGGCGCGGTGGCCGTGGTGCACCGGGCCGGTCCCGGAGCCGACGGGCCGGACTACGCACCGGACCAGTGGCCCGAACCGCTCGGCCCGGCCCGGCCGTTGGACCCGCTGGGCACCGTGCTGATCCCGGCGGCGGTGCGGGCCGTGGTCGCCCCGCGGCCGACCGCGCCGGCGCCCGCCGCACCCGCCGCGCCGGCCACCGCGCCCCGGCCCGACCCCTCGATCGGCCTGGCCGCCGAGCTGGAGCTGAACGCCGACCGGCTGGTCCGCCGCCGGCTGCCGCGCGGGCGGCGCCTGGCCGCCGCGGCCGAACGGCTGACCCGCGGCGGGGACCGGGAGCGGGACCAGGGCCGGCTGGTCGAACGGATCCGCACCCCGCTGCGGCAGGCCCACCGGATCGCCGTGCTCGGCTCCGCCCCCGGCACCGGACGGACCGTCACCACCACGCTGCTCGGCGACCTGCTGGCCACCCACCGTCCGGACCGGGTGATCGCGCTCGCGCTGGACGCCGGCACGGCGCCCCCCGGGCTGCCCGCCGCCCCCTCCCACCAGGACTTCCGCCGGTTCACCGGGCTGCGCCCGAGCGGCCTGGAACAGCTGGCCGGCGGCCCGGGCGACGAGGCCGACCACCTGCGGCTGCTGGACGCCGCCGCCAGTCAGTACCCCGTGGTGCTGACCGACGCCGGCGGCGCGGCCCCCGCCGTGCGGGCCGCGCTGGCCCGGGCCGACCAGCTGGTGCTCTGCACCGACGCCTCGGTGCGCGGCGCCGCCGGGACCGACGCGCTGCTCGGCTGGCTGGCCGGCGAGGGGTTCGGCGCGCTGGCCGCGAGCGCCGTGCTGGTCGTCTCACCGGTGCGCGACCAGCAGCGGGAGCTGCCCGCCCAGGAGCTCTCCGGCCACTTCGGCGCCCGCTGCCGCGCGGTGGTCACCGTCCCCCAGGACGCCCACCTGGCGGCCGGCGGCGACCCGGCCCCCGACCGCCTGCGCGGGCGCACCCGGACCGCGTTCACCGAGCTCGCCGCGCTGCTCGGGGACGCGATGGCGGGGGCGGCGGGGTAGCGGGCGGCGGGGTAGCGGGCCGGTCAGGCGGGCTTGACCGGGATGTACTGGGTGAGCCACTGGAAGGCCGGCACCACCATCGGCTTCCAGGTCGAGGTCAGGTGCGGGCCCGTGGTCTCGATCGGGGTCACCGTGGTCGGGGCCTTGGCCGCCTTCTGCAGCGCCAGGGCGTCGTCGAAGTCGTCCCCGTCGCTCTTGTTCCGGCTGCCGCTCTGGTAGAGCGCCACGTTCGGCGGCGTCGCCGCGTGGGTCAGCATGTAGAGCGGGTTGTCGACCTCGTTCAGGTGCGGGTCCTTGGCCGTGAGCGAATCCGGCTCCTGGCTCGGGGAGTTGTAGCCCGAGAAGCTGATCGCCGCGCGGTAGCGGTCCGGGCGGTCCACCGCGAGCCGGGTGGCGCAGTGGCCGCCGGCCGAGAAGCCGGCCACCGCCCAGCGGGCGGCGGAGGGGTCGGCGCGGAAGTTGTCCAGCACCATCTGCGGAACGTCCCGGGACAGCCAGGTCTCCGCGTTGACCTTGCCGGGCACGTCGGCGCAGCCGGTGTCCTGGTGGTCGAGCAGCACCACCCGGGGCGAGACCAGGATGAACGGCGCGATCTGCCCCGACTTCATCAGCGGCGCCAACTGCTTGGACACGTCCAGCGTGCCGAACCAGGTGCTGGACGAGCCGGGGTAGCCGGCCAGCAGCTCGACCACCGGGAACTGGACGTCCTTGTAGGCCGGGTCGTCGTACTGCGGCGGGGTCCAGACCAGCACCTCGCCGTCCACCCCGGAGGTGGCGCCCTTCACCTGGGTGGTGTGCACGTCCTTCGGCACCGCGTCGTCGTGCACCGGCCCGAACTGCTGGACCACCTTGGCGTGCGGCGCACTCGTGCCACCGCTCGCACCCCCCGCACCACCCGCGGGCGGCGGCACCGGCACGGCCCGCACGTGGTTGCCGGTGCCGAGCAGGTCGTCCCAACTCCCGTAGATCAGGTTGGCGTTGTTCACCAGCACGAACACCAGCGTCACCGCGGTGACCTGGGCGAACAACACCATGCCGAGCCGCCCGGCGAACCGCACCGCCTGCGGCCCCCGGATCCGGGACCAGCAGAGCATCAACAGCGCTATCGACAACGGCACCAGCACGAAGCTGAGATAGAGGAAGGGCTTTCCTGTGAGTTCCACGTGAGTTTTGACGTTGCCGGAACCGTTCCGGGTTGCACGCCCGAGCGGTCAGCTTCCCGGTCGCCAGCCCTGGCGGCGGCCGCGTGGGACGACCAGGGCGGCCAGGCCGGTGAGCAGGGCCGCGGCGAGGGCTGCGAGGGCCACGGTCACCGCTTGAGCCGGGGCTGGGGAGGGCTTGGGCCGGGTGGGCATGGCGAGGGCGGAGAGGGGCGGCGAGGGCGCAGGGCTGGTGGAGGTGGGCGCGGCGTCGGTGACGGCGGCGACCAGGTCGAGGGAGGGGACGGCGGACGGGTAGGCGGTCGTGAGCAGGCGGTGGGTCAGCTGGGTCGGCGTCAGGTCCGGGGTGCGGGAGAGCACCAGGGCCGCCGCGCCCGACGTGAAGGCGGCCGCGAAGCTGGCGCCCGAGCCGGTGAAGTAGCCGGTGCCGCCCGGGCCGAGGCTCATCACGGAGTCGCCCGGCGCGGCCAGGTCGACCCCGCCCGCGTAGCTGGTGTTGGTGGCAGGTGCGCCGCCCGGGCCGAGGTCGCGGACGGCGAGCACCTCGGGGTAGCCGGCCGGGTAGGCGGCGGCCAGGGGCTGCTGGCCCGAGTCGGCGCCCGCCGGGGCGACCACCAGGGCGCCCTTGGCCACGGCGTAGCGCACCGCGTCGTGCAGCTCGTCGGAGCCCTGCGGGACGGTCGCGCCCACGCAGATCACCCGGGCGCCCGCGTCGGCGGCGGTGCGCAGGCCGGCGGCGAGCAGGGCCGGGTTGGTGGCTCCCGTGTCGTCGGTGACGCCGACCGCGAGCAGCCGGGCCGCCGGGGCGACGCCCGCGAAGCCGGTGCCGTCGTGGCGGGCGGCGGCGATCAGGTCGGCCAGGAAGGTGCCGTGCCCGACGCAGTCCCGGGCCGGGTCACCGCCCCCGCCGGGCAGCCGGGGCGCGCGGGTGAGCCGGCCGCCGAGGGCGCCGGCGGTGTCGTCCGCGCCGGAGCCGAGCACGGCGACCGTGACGCCCTGGCCCTCGGCGAGCGGCCAGGCCTGGTCGGGGCGCAGGTAGGCCTGCGGCCAGGGCACGGCCGTGACCGGCGTGCCGCCGGCGGGCAGGCAGCCGTTGCCGGTGCGCTGCTGGGCGATCCCGGGCAGCGTGCCGGGCGCGGCTGACGGGTCGTCGGCGAGCGCCGGGCCCGCGCCCATCGCCGCGATCGCGAGCGCGGCGCAGCCGGCCAGGACACGCCTCACCTGGCACCACCCTGACGCCGCGTCGGGCGACCGACCGTCAGGGGTGACCTCCGGCACACCCGCCTCATGCCGGGGTGCCCTGGCGCTGGGCCGGCAGGTCCTGGGGGAGCAGCAGGCTGAGCTCGGCCAGGTCGTTGACGTCCAGGCGGCTGAGGCGGCCGGCCTGCTTGGTGATCATCGCCTCCAGGGTCTGCCGGGCGAACCGGCCGTTGCCGAAGGAGCGGTCGCGCGGGGTGGTGCGGAAGAGGTCGGCGAGCGCGGTCACGGTGGGCTCCGGGCAGCTGTAGCCGGCCGACTCGGCCTGGGCGAGCACGATCGCGACCAGTTCCTCGTCCGAGTAGTGCTCGAACTCGACGGTGCGGCTGAACCGGGAGGCCAGGCCCGGATTGGAGGCCAGGAAGCCGTCCATCTCCTCCTGGTAGCCGGCCACGATCACCACCACCTCGTCGCGGTGGTCCTCCATCAGCTTCATCAGGGTGTCCACGGCCTCCTGGCCGAAGTCGTTGCCGACGCCGCCGCGCGGGGTCAGGGTGTACGCCTCGTCGATGAAGAGCACCCCGCCCCGAGCCCGCTCGAAGGCCTCCCGGGTGAGCTGGGCGGTGTGACCGACGTACCGGCCGACCAGGTCGGCGCGGGCGGTCTCGATCAGCTGACCGCCCGGCAGCACGCCGAGTTCGGCGAGCAGTTCGCCGTAGAGCCGGGCGACGGTGGTCTTGCCGGTGCCGGGCGGGCCGGCGAAGACCAGGTGGTGGCTGATCCGGGCGGTGGGCAGGCCGGCCTCGGCCCGGCGGCGGGTCTGCCGGGTGAGGCTGACCAGGTCCTCGACCTGCTGCTTGGCGGCGCGCAGGCCGATCATCGCGTCGAGCTGCTCCAGCAGGCCCGGCTCGGCCTCCTCCGCCGCGGGGGCCGGGCCGGCGGCGGCTGCCGCCTCCTCGCTGACGTCCAGCGGCACCAGCAGGGCCAGCGCGTCGTTGTCGAAGGAGTCCAGCTGGGCGAGGCGGGAGGCCTGCCGGTCCACCATCTCCTCGAAGACCTTGCGGGCGGCCCGCCCGTTGCCGAAGTCGGCGCCCTTGGGCATCCGCTCGAAGTGGTGGGCGAGCGCCTCCCGGGTGCCGTCGGCGAGCCGGTAGCCGTGGCCGGTCGCCGCCCGCTCGACGATGGTGGTGAGTTCGTCGACCGAGTAGTTGCGGAACTCGACGGTGCGGCTGAACCGGGAGGCCAGGCCCGGGTTCGAGGCCAGGAAGTCGGTGATCTCGGCCGAGTAGCCGGCCACGATCACCACCAGGTCGTCGCGGTGGTCCTCCATCAGCTTGACCAGGGTGTCGATCGCCTCCCGGCCGAAGTCCGGGCCGTTGCCGCCGGTGCCGGCCGAGAGGGTGTAGGCCTCGTCGATGAAGAGCACGCCGCCGAGCGCCGCCTTGACCACCTCGGTGGTCTTCAGCGCGGTGCCGCCGATGATCGAGGCGACCAGGTCGGCCCGGGCCACCTCGGTCAGGTGGCCGCTGCGCAGCACGCCGAGCTCGGCCAGGATGGCGCCGTAGAGCCGGGCCACAGTGGTCTTGCCGGTGCCGGGCGGGCCGGCGAAGACCAGGTGACGGCTCATCGGCAGGGCCGGCATGCCGGCCTGTTCGCGGCGCTTGGCCAGCTTGTTCAGGTTGACCAGGGTGGCCACCTGCTCCTTGACGCCGGCCAGGCCGACCAGCGACTCCAGCACCGCCTGCGGCCCCTTGGGCTCGGCGGCGGCAGCGGGCTGGTCAGTCGATGTTTCGCCGGAGGGCGAAACATCGGGCGAGGTGGCCGTGGCGGTGCCGTGCGCGTCCGGGTTGCGGTTGTCCCGGCTCTCCAGGTTCTCCACCGCCAGCCGCTCGCCGCCGCTGCCCTCGGTCTGCCGCAGCCCCGAGCCCTGGTTCTCGGCCACCAGGCAGTCGGTCAGCCGGACCGGCTCGACGGTCTCCAGGCGGATGCCGTCCACCGTGTTCTCCGTCAGCCGGCAGTCCGTCAGCACCGCCCGGGAGCCGGCCTTCAGGTGCAGGCCGTGCCGCCGGTTGGCGCGCAGCCGGCAGCGGGTGGCGGTCAGCTCGCCCTCCGGCTCGACGCTAGCGCCGTCCAGCTCGCTCTCCGCCAGCTCGGTGTCCCGCAGCGTGGCGATGCCGCCGTCGGCCACCGACAGGCCGCAGCCCCGGGTGCCGCGCACCGTGCTGCCGCCGACGTAGAAGTTGCCGCCCTCGGCGATCCGCAGGCCGGCCTGGGCGGTGTCGGTCACGGTGGAGTCCTCCAGCCGCCCGCGCCCGTTGCGCAGCACCTCGACGCCGGCCCCGGCCGCACCGGTGACGGTGATCCGTCGCAGCAGCGGATTGGCGCCCTCCCGCACGCTCACCCCGGCCCCGGCGGCGTCCCGCACCTCCAACCGGTCGAACTCGGCGGTGCACTCGCCGACCAGCTCCACCCCGGCCGCCGCACCGTCGCGCACCACCGTGCGGACCAGCGACGGCCCCGCCGACTCGCCGACCCAGATGCCCGCCTGCCCGGCGCCGTCCACCTCGCAGTCCTCGAAGCTGCCCCGGGAACGGTCGCCGATGTGCAGGCCGTGGCCCTCGCTGCGCACCGTGCGGCAGCGGCGCAGCACCGGGTCGGTGCCGCCGGCCAGGGTGATCGCGTGGCCGCGCACCCCGGTCACCACGCACTCCTCCAGCACCACCCGGTCGGTGGAGGAGAGGTAGACGCCGAGCGCGCAGTCCCGCACGGCGGTGCGCACCAGCCGGGTGGTGCACTGCTCCTCCAGCGCCACCGCGGGCTTGTCGGTCGCGGAGATCTCGCAGTCCTCGATCAGGCCCTGGGCCTGGCCGTTGGCGCACACCCCGTTGCCCCGGGCGTCGCGCAGCACGCAGCGCCGCACAACCGGGTTGGCCCGCTCGCCGATCACCACGGCCGAGGTGCCCAGGTGCTCGATCACGCAGTCCTCGATCACGCTGCTGCCCGTGGCGGTCTCCACCAGGCCGGCGCCGGCCGCGTTGGTCACCCGGCAGCCGCGCATCGCCAGCGAGCCCTGCTGCCGGGTGAGCACCGCCGTCCAGGAGTTGCCGAGCACCTCGCAGTCCTGCAGCGCGGCCTGCCCGCGCGGCACGTCCACGGCCGGCAGCTCGTCGTCCTGGCCCTGCAGCACCAGCCCGGTGAGCTGCACCGCCTCCGCGACCACCTGCACCACGGTGCCGGTGCGCGGGCTGATCCGCACCGAGCCGCGGACGTCCTCGGCGGTGATGGTGACCATCTTGGTGATCACCAGGTTCTCCTCGTAGCGGCCGGGCCGCACCGAGATCACCGCTCCGCTGCGGGCCGCCTGCAGGGCCTCGCCGATCGTGCGGTAGGAACCGGCCTCGCGCTGCTCAGCGCAGACCGTGAGCACGGGGCGCGCCATGCCGGATCTCCGTTCTGGGGTGGGGTTGTGTCGGTGGCTCAGGAGTCGACAGGTCAGGAGTCGACGCGTCAGGAGTCGACAGCCGATGGTTCGGGCCTCGACGGCTCAGGAGAGGCAGGTGACCTTGACGGCGTCGGCCGCGTGGTGGGCGTAGGTCTTGCTGTTGCCGCTCCAGTCCAGGCCGCGGGTGTGCAGCATCACCGAGAGCGAGCCGCCGCCGACCGGGTAGCTGCCGGCCGACACCCAGCTGCCCTGGTTGTTCACCTGGGCGATGGAGAACGAGCCGATGGTGCCGCTGTTCGGCGAGCTGCCGGTCTGCACGGTGTAGTAGGTCGGGTTGCCGCCGACCACCTTCACGTCCGAGCTCGCCGGGATGTAGACCGAGACCGCGCAGCTGCCGGAGGAGGACTGCAGGCCGGTGAAGGTCCAGATCACCGAGTTGCCGTCGTCCTTGTTGGCGTCGCCGGACATCGGGACCGAGCTGAAGGTGCCGTTGCACTGGTCGCCGGTCCAGCCGCCGCTGTTGCTGCGCCAGCCGGAGGAGCCGTCGGAGAACCAGCCGTTCTGGTGGAAGCTGGTGCCCGCCTGGGAGCAGTACGGGCCGGCCACCAGGGAGTGCGGGGTGGGCTGCGGGGCGGCGGGGACGGGCGGGGGCTGGGGCGCCGCGGGGGGCTGCTGGGCAGGGGGCTGCGGGGCGCTGCCGCCACCGGTGCCGCCGCCCGAACCGCCCGAGCCCCCGGAGCCGCCGGAGCCTCCCGAACCGCCCGAGCCACCTGACGAACCGTTGGCCGTGCCGCCGGCCGACGAGCCGTTGCCGCCGGCCGGGTGCCCGGCGGCCTGCGGCTGGCCGGGGGCCGGTGCACCGGCGGCGTCCGGGGCACCGTTGCCGGCTGCTGACGGGGAGGGCGAGCCGGAGTCCGCGGCCACCGGCACCGCGCCCGGCGCGCCGGCCGGGCTGCCGGCGGTCGGGCCGCCGGTGTCACCGTGCGAGTCGAACCCGGGCACGTAGCCGTTGCCGCCGGAGCCGCCCTGCTGGCTGAAGCCGACGGGGGCGCCGCCCTGGGCCGGACCGTGGTGCGGGCCGGAGCCGCCGAGCTGGGTGAGGCCGAGCGGCAGGCCGACCAAGACCAGGCCGGCCGTCACGGCGGCGGCGATCATCGGTCGGGAGATCCGCGGCTTGCCCTCCGGCGCGGTCCCGGGGGCGGCGGTGCTCACCTCGTCGAGCTCGGCGGCGGCCGACGCACCGTCAGCGGCCTCGGCGGTGGCTCCGGTGCTGGTGGAGACCCCGGGTTCGGGAGACGCGACCGCTCCCGAGGCCTCCGGCTGGTGGGTGACGGACTCGGCAGGCTCCGAGGATGCCTCCCCGGGCTCGGCCGGCTCGGCCACGGCGGGCACCGCGCCGAGCACGGCCGCACGGGACGCCGCAGGCGCCCCGGACCCCTCGGCCAGAGCGCTCTCCTCCTCGGCCCCGAAGTCCCAGGCCACCGCCGGAAGCTGGTAACCCTGCTGGTCCTCGCCCACCGCGCACTCCTGCTCTCGACGACACTCCACCAGGTGTCACGGGCCGGGGTGCCGGACGGGTTCAGCCGTTCGCGTTCACACGCCAGACCGGCCGCTCGGTCGGCGCCAGCACGAACGCCACCGCCTGCTCCAGCCGCTCGGCCCCGGGCACCGCGGACGCCGCGCCCTCCTTGCTCCGCAGGTGCGCCAGCAGCCCCGGCTCCGGCGCGATGCCGTGCTCCTCCAGGTAGTAGCCGACGGTCTCGGTCCAGATCCACTCGCCGTCGGTGCGGAAGCCCATCGGCACCACGCCGGTGCGGGCCGGGTCGACCACGTCGTCGACGAGCAGCGGTGTGATCAGCACCGCCGCGCCGCCCTTGAGGTAGGCGGCCAGCGCGTCGCGCTCCGTGCCCTCGGGCAGCCGGGCCCGGCCGGGGGCGAAGGCCGGCCCGGTCACCGGGTCCACCCGGTCGAAGACGGCGGCGAGCCGGAACTCACCTGTCACTGCGCTCACTCCCCTGTCCTGCCGACTGCGCTCTCCCCCGGTTCAACGGACCCCCGGCAGCCAGCGGTTCACTCGGCCGTTCACCCAGCCGCTCACTCGGCCGCCGCGGCCTCCTGGAGCACCGGCAGGTAGGCGTCGGTGGTGGCCAGGTTGACCAGCACCAGCTGGCGGGCGAGCGCCGGGGTGAGCCGGTCGCCCTCGACGTCGATCGAGGTGCGGAAGGAGAGCGCGCCGCTGTCCAGGTCCAGGTCGAAGCCGCCGGCGATCAGCTCGGCGTTGATCCGGGTGATCGCGATCATCACCGCGCCCCGGGCCGCCTCGCCGACGCTCGGCAGCACCGAGCGGACCAGCGCCTGCTGCTGTTCCTCACGGGCGCTCAGCAGGCAGCTCCAGGCGCCGTTCTCGCCCTCGAACCGGACCAGCAGGTCGGTGCCGGACTCGTGCTCCAGGAAGGCCCACTGCTGTTCGGCGCAGAGCTCGCGCAGGATGTCGATGATCACGGGGTTCGTTCTCCGGGGTCGAGAGGGGTCGGGAGGGGCCGGGAGGGGGCAGGAGGGGTCAGGAGGAATCGGGCATCGGGGTCAGCCGAGGTGAAGGTTACGGTGGTGGAACTCCTGCCGGAGCATCTCGGCGATCAGCAGGCCCTGCGGGACGCGGTTGCCGCCCGCGAAGGCCGGGCGGTACTCGACGCCGCCGCCCGCCGACTTCTTCTGCAGCGGATTGCCCGTCATCTCCCAGCCCGGCGCCCACGGGTTGACCTCGTGGTCCTTGACGTTCTTGCGGAACAGGTAGCGGTAGGCGCCCCACTGGGCCACCTGGTCGGCCCGCGACCGGGCGACCAGGGGGTCCCGGGTGCCCTCCAGCATCGCCTGGACGTCGCGCAGGAAGGCCGGGCCGGGCAGCTCGGCGTCCATCGTGGCCCGCTGCAGGGTGACCGGCGCGCCGCCCGGAACATGTGCCTTGTCCTGGTTCGACTGCAGGGCGCGGAAGGTCGAGCTGAACCGGCCGTGGTCGTCGCCGTCCGGGTGCGGCACCTTGGGGCTGGAGTTGGCCGCGCCGATCTCGATGGTGTTGGCGCGCTTGTAGGCGGCCTCGTCCTGCCGGTCGCCGGCGAAGAACGGCGTGCCGCCGTACAGCGTGCTGCTGCCGACCGCGGGCACCTCCACCTCCCACCGGTGGACCGAGGCGTTGGCCGCGGCGTTCGCCCGCCAGGCCTGTCCCTCGGGGGTGGTCGTCGACCACTGCTCCCAGGCGTGGCCGTTCGGGGTGGCCAGCCAGTTGGCGTAGGCGGCGGCGTCGGCCGGGTTCGGCCAGGTGCCGTGGTCCTGGTGGTCCATCCACCCGGCGACCATGGCGAGCTCCCGCTCGTGCCGGCGCTTGATCGACTCGCCGGCCGGCGTGTGGTCGTGCTCCATCGCGTCGCCCACCACCTGACGGTTGCCGCCCTCCCGGTAGGTCAGCACGTCGTAGCGGGCGACGGGGCCCGGCTCCCGGTTGGGCCGGGTGCGGTCCAGCAGCCGGTCGGCGGTGATGGCGGCGGGGGCCGGCACGGTCTTCGCCCGGTCGGCGAAGAAGGCGGTGCCGTCCGAGCTGTAGTAGTGGGTCCCGGTGCGCGGGTCGGTCCACTTCTCGCTGCCGGACCGCTTGCCGGAGTTCTTCAGCCGCACGAAGTCCGCGACCGACATCCTGGTGATGCCGACGGCGGCCGCCGTGTCCCTGGGCTGGAAGGCGTAGCGCAGCCTGCCGTCCTGGTCGAGCAGGGCGTGCACCTCGTAGGCCGAGTGCCGCTGCGGCGCCGGTCCGGCCGGGTCGCTGACGACCACGCCGTGCTGGTCCACCACCAGGTTCACCGGGTTGGTGTCCACCGCCACCTTGTGCCGGGCGGCGAGCTCCTGCGGCAGCGGGCTGCGCTTCGGGTCGAGGGCGGTGGTCAGCCGGTGGTGCGCGGCGCTGGGCTCCATGCCCGGGTGCGGCAGGGGGCCGGCGCCGGAGGTCGCGGCGGCCGGCAGCAGCGGGCCGTACTGCTCGCGGACCGGGTGCACCACCGGCACCTGGGTGCGCCAGCCGGACGGCACCGTCGAGGCCGCCGTCCAGCTGGGTGAGCACACCGTCCAGCAGGTTCCTGGTGCCCTCGTCGAGCAGGCCGGTCACCGGGTCGTGCGGGACGTCGAGCACCACCGTGAGCCGCTTGGGATCGGGCCAGAGCTTGAAGAGGTGGTCGGTGTCGAGGTCGGCCGGCGAGCGCCGGCTGATCACCAGGCCCGCGGCGGTGCGGTGCACGGTCAGCGCGCCGAGCGGGTCCGGCCGGGTGAGCAGCGGCGTGGCGGCGCCGCGGTCGGGGCGCCCGCCCGGGAAGAGCGTGTCCAGCTTGCGGTCCCAGGTGGGGTGGGCGAGCGCGTGCAGGGCCGCCAGGACCGGGTCCTGTCGGCCGGTCAGCCGGTCCAGTTCGGCGGCGGCCCGCTCGTGCAGGTCCGCCGTCAGGGCCGGGTACGGGTTGCCGCGGCGCAGTTCGTCCAGGGTGCCCGCCGCGGTGAACCCGGGCCGGTTGGCCAGGGCGGCGGCCAGGGCGGCCTCGTCCGAGCCGGTCACCACCGGGAAGTCGCTGAACCGGCTGACCTGCGCCTGCAGCTCGTGCGGCAGTTCGCCGACGCGCAGCACCAGCACCGCGCCGGGCTGCAGCTGCTCGGGCCGCAGGCTGGTGGGCCAGGCCGGGTCGGCGCTGCGGGCGCTGACCAGGATCACGGTGGGACGCAGCGGGTCGGGGGTGACCTTGGCCGTCAGCCCGGCCACCAGCTGGTCCACGTCGGCGGCGGTGCCCGGGTCGTGGGTGAGGCCGAGCACCGGCAGCAGCCTGGTCCGGCCGTCGGCGGCGGCCTGCACCAGGCCCGCCATCGCGCCGACGGTGGCCGGGGCCGAGGTCTGCAGGGACTCCCGGAGCAGCGTCTCCACCTGATCCGCCGTCAACTGCGGCACCGGTGCCTCGATCGGCTGGAACGGGGTCGGCGGCACCGTCAGGGCCAGCGAGCCGTCCTCGTTCCGGCTGGCCAGCGCACCCGTGTCCAGCGAGAGCGCGTGGTCGCTGCCGAGCCGCCCGAGCGCCGCGCCCAGGTCGCCGTCGGTGAGGCGCCCGGTGACCAGCACGGTGTGCCGCGGGCCGGGCGGGAGCGGGGCGGCGGCCAGCTGAGCCGGGCTCAGGTGGACCATCCGGCCCTTGAACTCGGCGGGCAGCATCAGGTCCAGGCCGGCGGCCGTCTCGTCGTCGCAGACCAGGCGGAACTGCTGGCCCGGCCCGGTCAGGTCGGCGAGGTGCTGGAGCCGGCGGGCCGAGGCGTGCCAGTCGGCCTGCCCGACGACCACGGTGACCCGGTCCTGCTCGCCCAGGTGGGCGAGCACGTCCCGGCGCTGGGTCAGCTCGGTGAGCAGCTCGGCCTGGGTGGCGCCCGGCCTGCGGGCGGCGATCCGGTTGAGCACGGGGCCGGGGTCGGCCGCGTGCAGGGCCTGCTGCCAGTCGGCCAGGTGCGCGGGCCCGGTGGCCTGCGCGCCGAACCTCGCCTCGGGGTGCTCCGGGTCCGGCAGCAGCAGGTGCGGGTCGTGCTGGCCCGGGCCGGTCAGCCGGTACTGCTGACGGTCCGTCACCGAGGCCCAGACCTTGGTGCCGGGCGGCAGCTGCCCGGGCGGGCGGCCGGGCTCGGCGGGGTGCGTGGTGCCGCCGTGCACGTCGACCCAGAGCAGCCGGCCGTCCTCGGTGTGCACCAGGGCCCAGTCGTGGCCGATCCGGCCGTGGTCGCCGGCCAGCACGGTGGCGAAGCTGCCGGGGCCGCCCCGGCGCACCAGGTCGAGCACCGCGTCGAAGCCCTCGGTGTCGGCGCCGTAGTGCAGCGGCTCGTTGTGCAGCTTCAGCAGGGTCCAGGCGAAGCCGCTCTCCGGCTCGGCCCCGGGCAGCAGGGCGGCGGCGCGGCCGGCGCCGTACCAGGTGTCCCGGTAGGCCTCCACGGTCTCGCCGCAGTTGGGGCCGCGGTGGCCGCGGGTGATGGCGGAGAGCAGCTCGGCGTCGGGAGCGGAGTGCGGCGGGCGGGCGGCCGCCAGCTGCCGGACCCGCTGGTGCTCCTGCGGGCTCGGCTCGATCAGGTTGCGGGAGCGCTGCACCTGGGCCGGGCCGTAGTGGCGCTTGGCCGGGGGCTCCTGGACGGGCGGCTCCTCGGCCGGGCGCTTGTGGCCGGTGGTCGCGGCGGCCGGCTTGGTCAGCGCCTCGAAGATGTCGTCCGAGGTGGAGGCGGACTCCGGGGTGGAGCTGGAAGCGGAGTCCGAGGTGCTGGGCCGGGCCGGGGGCGCCTGGGCGGGGAGTTCCCCGGCCTTGGCGAACTCCTCCGCCGGCTCGCCGCGCGAGGCCCGGCCGAGCGCCTCGGAGACCCGGTCCAGGGCGGCCTGCTCGTGCCCGCCGAAGGTGAGCAGGGTGTCGGCCAGGTCCTCGGGCAGGCCGACCCGCTTGAGCAGGTCCGCCAGCAGCTCCCCGGGCTCGTCCTGCGGCGACCACTCGGCGCCGGGCGAGTCCGGCCGGCCGTCCCGCTGCGCGGTGACCTGCTGGCCGTCGGCGGCGTGCTCCAGCTTCAGGTGGGCCTGGGAGCCGTCGGGCAGGGTGAACCGGCCGTTGAGGTGCCGGTCCAGCAGGTCGGCCGCGTGCTGGAAGGACCGGGTGGCCTCGCCCGGTGCCAGGCTGCGGCCGGTCCGGTCCGACAGGTCGACCCGGAGGGTGAACTCGGTGATCTCCCGGCCCGCCCGGGTGGCGAAGCGGCGCACCTGGTAGCTGCCGTGGGCGGCGGTGTGGGTGGTCGCGGGGGCCGCCGAGCGCTCGGCCAACCAGTCGCTCGGCGAGGCCAGTTCGGAGGGCAGCAGGTGGTCCAGGTTGGCGGCGAACAGGTTGCGGGCGCGCAGCGCGTCCTTGCGGCCGTACTGGGCGTGCAGGTCGGCGAACCGGTGCCGCAGGTCCCGCAGCACGGGCTCGGACACGTCACCCTTGGGCGGCTTGGCGGCCTGGTAGTCGGCGGAGATCTCCCGCATCCGGTCGCGCAGGTCCTGCGGGAGGCCGTGCGCGCTGTCGCCGTGCCGCAGGTAGCCGTCGATGTTGGCCAGGTCCTCCTCGCTGAAGCCCTTGGGCCGGGAGGTGCCCTGGTCGTCCAGCTTCTCGGCCCGGTGGTCCGGCTGCTGGTGCCAGTCGGCGTGCTTCTGGTCGCCCTTCTGCTGGTCGAGCGGCAGCGACTTCTGGTAGTCGCCGGAGCGGGTCGGCGGCGCGCTCACCCGCAGGCGCTCGTAGCCGGTGGTCTCGCCGCCGGTCGCGGTGTGCCCGGCGTCCTTCTCGTGCCAGGCCTCCATCCGGGCGCCGCCGATCACGCTGTCCGGCTCCTCCATGTACCGGACCTCGAAGCCCATCAGCGCCATCGCCTCCAGGTTTCCGCTGCGGAAGCCGAGGTGGCGGGCGGTGGAGTGGCGGTCCAGGTAGTCGAAGAGCTGGAACTGTCCGGTGCGGGTGTCGCCGCCCCACTCGGGGGCTCCCGCGTCCTTCCAGAACTCGGTGAGGTCGGCCACTGCGGGGTTGAAGTCGGGGGCGAGCCCGAGGTCGCTGTACGACCTGCTGATCGTCTCGAACTTCCGCAGCTGCTGCGGCGCGGGCGCGCCCGGGTTCTTCGGGGCCCGGTCGCCGACGATCACCACGGCGTCGAAGTCCTTCAGCCCGGCGATGATCTGGGCCATGCCGTGGTAGCTGGTGTCGTGCTCGATGTGGACCTCGCCGCCCTTGCCGCTGAACCGCGACCAGAGCACCGCGACCCGCGGCTTCTCCGCTGCCCCGCTGGGCAGTTGCACCCCCTTCTGGCGCAGCCAGCCGGTGATGACGGCGTCCTTGCGGGCCTGCTCCTCGGCGGGCTTGTCCAGGCCCCAGTTCTGCCGGACGGTCTTGCGCAGGCCGGAGTCGAACTCCTTGCCGATGTAGGTGGTGGCGGCGCCGACGGGCAGCAGCGCGTTCTTCTGGGCGCGCTTGCTGAGGGTGGTGTGCCCCGGCATGATCCGCTCGTAGACCTGGTTCAGCTCGTCCTCCGTGTCCCGGACGACGTGGATGCGGTCCGGGGCGATGCCGGAGGCTATGTAGAAGTCGGCGATGTTGCGGGCCTTCTGCTCCTCGCCGTCCTCCCACTTGATGACGATCGGCCGGTCCGAGTCCTTCATCAGCATCGCGGCGATGCCGAACTGGTCGCCGGAGGCGTAGGCGGGCTGCACCATGACGGTCTTCGCCGGCGGCGCGGCGGCCGGCTCGTGCGGCTCGGCGCCGGCGACCGGCTCGGTCGGGTGGTGCGGCGCGGGGCCGTCACCGTGCACCGAACCGGAAAACTGATCATGCGTCAGTTCCCGGACCAGCGGCCCGCTGCGGGAGACCTCGTCGATCTTCGCCAGGTGCCGGGGCAGCACCTCGAAGTGCGGCAGCCTGGCGGCGTCGCCCATCACGCCGTGGTCGTCGGCGTACTCGTCCGTCCGGCCGCCCGAGCGGAACACGGTGTGCTCGTCGGCGTACTCGTCCGGCAGGCCGAGGTGGTGCAGCACCTCGTGCAGCAGCACGCCGTCGCTGCTCTCCTCGAACCAGAGCCGCTGGTTGGCGTCGCCTTCGCCCGGCTTCGCGGAGACCGACTGGTGCGCCTCGGCGGCGCTGTCCACCCGCTCCAGGCGCAGGTGGGCCTGGGAGCCGTCGGGCAGCGTGAAGCGCCCGTTGAACTCGCGGTCGACCACGTCCCGGGTGCGCTGCCAGAGCCGGTCCAGCCGGTCCGGGGTCAGCGCGTCCGGGCCGGTGCCCGCGTCGAGGCGCAGGCGGAGGGTGAACTCCTTGACCCAGTGGCCCGGTTGCGCCTCGAAGTGGCGCAGGTCGTAGCGGATCGCGGTGGTGTAGCCGGTGAGGCCGCCCAGGTCGGGCCGCTTGTCGCGGTAGCGGTCGGCCAGCGCCGGTCCGGCGATCGGGCCCCGGCCGGCCTGCCCGGCCTTGAGCGGGTCGAAGCGCTCGCTGTGCATCGTCGCCGGTGGCGCCAGGTCGCGTATCTCCGCCCAGTCGGCGGGTTGCAGCAGGGGGCGGGTGCTGGTGCGGTCCGGTGGCGTCGGGTCGCCGAAGACCACGGCTCCCGGGGCCGGCCCGGTGATCGGCTGCTCGACGGTGGCCTGCGGCAGCGGGTCGGGGTCGCCGTGGTCGGCGGGCAGTTGCTCGGCGTGCGGCTCGGTCTCGCCCTCGGGCAGGGTGAGGTGCTGCCAGTGGCCGCCGGGAGTGACCCGGGGGAAGCCGTACTCGTCGTACCCGACGTGCCGGCTGACCACCAGGTGCCCCTGGACGAGCCAGACCGGGCCGTCCGGCGCGTAGGCCTCCAGTGCGCCGAGCTCGGGGCGGCGGCTGCGCAGTTCGCGCAGCACCTGGGCGGCGTAGGAGCGGCCCTGCTCGGTCGGATGGCCGGAGCCGCAGGCGACGAACCGCAGCGGACGGCCCTGGGGCCAGAGGCCGCGGTCGTGCAGGTCGGCCAGCGAGATCGCCAACTCCCGTGGCGAGAGCGGCCGTCCGTTCCACATCGGGGCGCCGTCGGGGCGGGTGGTGTGGTAGCCGAGGGTGAACACGGCGGGATCATGCGGGAACTGGGCGATCGCCTGCTGGAAGCGGGCGCGCTGGGCCGGCGATGCGGCCGGGTCGGTCAGGTCGACGGTGTCGTTGCGGTGGCTGCCCGCGAGGGCGGCGGTCACCTCCCCGGTGCGGCGGGTGTCGTGCACGGGGTGGTTCAGGGCGTGCAGTTGCTGGGTCTCGGGGTGCAGCTCGTAGCTGCGCCGGTAGGTGCTGACCAGGGTCTCGGGGGTGGTGCGGTGGATCGGCAGTTCCAGCTCGACCGGGACCAGGCCGGACTCGGTGCGCCGGCGGTCGCCGTCCCAGAAGGTCAGCTCGACCTTGGCGTAGCCGGTGTAACGGGCCATCGGCTCGGGGATCTTGGCGTTCGCGGGGACCCGGCCGCCGCTGCCCGAGCCGGGGCCGACCCGGCCGGTGCGGGAGACGCCGACGGTGGCGGTGGTGGTGTTCCCGACCGTCTCGGAGACCTCGGCCTTGGCGCCGAGCTGCGCCTGGCCGCTCCACAGGCTCCAGTCCAGCCGCAGGTGCCGGCCGCCGCCGGAGGTCTCGTTGCCGGGGCTCAACTC
The DNA here is from genome assembly GCF_007829815.1 of Kitasatospora viridis. Taxonomy (NCBI): domain Bacteria; kingdom Bacillati; phylum Actinomycetota; class Actinomycetes; order Kitasatosporales; family Streptomycetaceae; genus Kitasatospora; species Kitasatospora viridis. The sequence goes on from NZ_VIWT01000001.1 coordinate 1,112,804, forward strand.
GGCGCTGCGGCTGTCCCCCTGGTACTCCAGCGAGACCAGGTTGAGGCTGGCGCTCACCCCGGCGTCGTCCCGCAGCAGGCGCTTGCCGGCTGACGGGGTGTCATGGCTCCAGCCGTTGCTGGTCTCCGCGAAGTCGGCGGACAGCTGGGCGTGGCCGTGCGCGGTGGCGGCCAGGTCCTGCAGCCGCTTCCAGGTGCGGTTGCCGAAGAACGACGGGCCGACCGAGCGCAGCAGGTCCTGCACGCCCGAGGAGTCGCCGAGCCAGCGCAGCACGTCCTGCTGCCGCAGGCCGGTCCGGAACACCTCCTCCGGCGGGCGGCGCAGCTGGAGCTGCTCGACCGGCGGCTCCACCGGCGGCTCGTGGCTGCGCAGTTCGGCGCTGCGCTGGCTGAGCGAGTGCGCGCCGCCGAGGTCCACCAGCGGGTTGCGGTCGGCCTCGGAGAGCACCTCGACGTGCAGGTCGGCCGTGGTCCGGCTGCGCCGGTAGCCGGCGTAGTGCACCAGCGCCGAGCCCAGGCTGTCCGGCTTGGCGATCCGGTCCCGGTCGACGAGTCGGACCACGGGCCGGCGCTCCATGGTGAAGACCAGCCGGGCGGTGCCGTGCGAGGCTGTGGCGGCCAGCTTGGTCTTGACGGCGGTGGCGGTGCTCGCCGACTCGCCGTACTGGTCCACGTGGTCGGTGCCCCAGCCGTGGCTGCCGCCCAGCCCGCCGACCAGGGCCGGCCCGGCGCCCAGCGGGTCGCTGGTGCCCTGGAGGTTGACGCTGACCGAATTCCCCTTGCCGCCACCGGTGTTGGTGGCCCCGTCGGTGCCGGTCAGCGCGGTCTGCTGGGTGGTGCCGATGTTGAACTCCACCTTGGGCGCCTCGCCGACCTGGTCCAGCTCGGCGAGCTCGGCCCGGATCCGCACCGTGCTGCGGCCGTGCTGCAGCACGATCTCGTGCCCGGCCATCAGCGACTTGAGCTGCGGGCGCAGCCGGTCGAGGTCCAGCGCCTGCTCGATCTTGCGGGACATGCCGGACCAGTCCCGGCCGAGCTGCCGCTTGGCCTCCCCCGCGATCTGCTGCACCAGCTGCCGGGATTCGGGGCCGCCCCCGGCCGGCGGGCGCGGCGCGCGGATCTCGGTGACGATGTCGGAGGAGCCGAGCAGGTGGCTCTCGGCCGTCCGGTCCGGGACCCGGCGCCGCCGGGTGATGGTCGGCGCGACGTCCCGGTGCGGCATCGCGACCCGGGCCGGCACCAGGACCACGTCGCCGCCCAACCGCCGGCTGCCGCGGCCGGGTTCGAAGCTGATCCGGAAGTCCGCGGTGGCGTCGAAGACGGCGGCCGGCTCGACGCTCTTGCCCCGGCTGTTGGTGCCGCCGGTGTGGTCGACGGTCAGGCCGCTCACCGCGTCCCGGGTGCGGGTGTAGTCGGCGGTGCCGGTGAAGTGCGAGGTGCTGGCCTTGAAGCCGAGCTTGAACTTGGTCCGCAGCCGCTTGTCCCAGGAGAAGCCGGTGGAGCTGCGCTGCTGGCCGCCCAGTTCGAACTCGAACTCCCGGACGTCCTCGGTGTGCCGCAGGTTGGTGACCCGGGCGTTCAGCACCACCTCACCGCGCCAGCCGCCGTGGTCGACCGGGATCCGGATCGACTTGCCCTGGGAGAGCCGGACCAGCTGGGCCTTGAGCGCGTCCGGCGACAACTCCCGGGCCAGCTTGGCCTGCAGGGCCGGGGGCAGGTCGCCGAGCGGCCCGGACAGGCGCTCCTTGACCCGGGTGAGCACGTGGCTGTCCGTGCTGCCCAGGTTGAGCAGCACGTCCGAACTGGCCAGCCGGCCGTGCTCGGTGCGCGGCGGCGGGTCCAGCCGGTGGGCGGGGGGCGGCACGGGGCGCGGGGTGCCGCCGGCCACCGGGCCGGTGAACTCGCCGGGGTGGTCCGCTGGTTGGTTCTCCTCGGCTTGGTGCTCCTCGGCTTGGTGCTCTGCGGGCCGGTGGAGCGTGGTGAGCCGCCGCTCGATGCCGAGTTCGGCACCCAGGTCCACGCTGAGCGGGAACCGCTCGCCCTTGTGGACGATCTCCAGGTCCACCTTCACGGTGGTGTCGTAGAGCTCCTGGGCGCTGCGGTACTTGCCGTTCTGGTAGCTCTTGGTCGACTCGCCGCTGCGCTGGCCGTCCCGGACCCGGTGGTCGACGCTGACCGTCGGCGTGATGTCCAGGGTGTCCTTGACCGCCTTGGCACCCTCGGCGAGCGCGGGCTCGGTGTGCAGCAGCGCGGTGCCGCCGCCCTGCAGCTGGCCGGACTTGGAGTCGGAGGCGAGCTTGCGGCGGGACTCGAAGGTGGTGCTCTCCCGGACCGGGTTGAGGTCGGAGCCCTCCTGCGAGCGCAGGTGCCGCATCCGGGTCACCGAGGCGGTGGCCGAGATGTGCAGGTCCTTCAGCGGACCCCGGGTCACCTCCGGCGTGTGCAGCGGCACCTGGCGGGTCATCGCGGTCAGGTGCGCGGAAACGGCGGCGTGCGAGTAGCTGGCGAGCACCTCCTCCCGCACCTCGGACCAGGCCTGCTCGCCCATCCGGTCCCGGCCCCAGGCGTCGAGCCGGTTGTGCAGCTCGGAGACGTCGACCAGGTCGCGGACCGTGGTGGTGTCGGGCAGGCCGCGGTGGTCGCGGTGGTCCGACCAGACCTCGTTCGGCGGCGCGGGGTACTCGGCGCCGGGCTGCTGCGCCCGGGGCGGCCGGGGCACGTCGGTACCGTGGAAGACCGGCTTGCCCTGCGCCGCCGGCACGGGTTCGGTCTCCGCGCGGTCCACCAGGGCGCGGAACCCGAGGCCGCCGTACACGGTCTGCTCGGTCTTGCCGCCCAACGGGCCGGTGTGGCTGATGGTGACGGTCAGCTCGGCCTCGCCGTCGAAGACCACGGCGGGCGACTTGGTCTTGCTGGTGAGCGACACCTCCTCGCCGGTGCCCGTCACGGTGACCTTGTCCCGGCCGAGCTGGGCACCGGCGCCACCGCCGACGATGCCGGGGCTCTTGCCGGTGTAGTTGCCGGTGCCGACGAACGGCAGCTGGAAGCCGTCGCTGTCCGCGTGCTGCTCGACCTGCGAACTCGCGCTGCCGGTACCGATGTTGAACTCGGTGGTGCCGGCGGTGCCGGACTGTTCGAGGGTCTTCAGGGTGGCCCGGGTGAACTCCAGCCGGGCCATCGAGCCGTCGATCCCGTGCACCTCGAAGCCGGCGGACTGACCGGCCATCAGGCCCTTCAGGTCCTGGTGCAGGGTCAGCAGGCTGACCTCGGAGAGCACCTTCTCCTTGAGGTCGCCCCAGAGCCGGCCGGCCACCTGCCGCCCGGCCCCGTCGAACTCGCCGAGCAGCTTCGCCGCGCCGCGCGGGCCCCCGGCGTCGTGCGGCCCCACCGTCCACACGTCGCTGACCAGGTGGCTGCCGCCGAGCCGGCGCTGCTCCAGCACCTGGCGCGGGAAGCTGCGGTACTCGGTCGGCCGGGGCTGCGGCAGCGTCTCCCGGACCGGCACCGCGACCGTCCCGGAGAACTGCACCGGACCGGCCTCGGCCGGGCGCTCCTGCGGAACGCCGCGGTGGGAGAGCGAGGTGAACTCCGCCCGCAGCGCGAAGTCGGTGCGGAACAGCGCGGCCGGTTCGACGGTCTTGCCGCGCGCGATGGTGCGGCTGGCGTCGGCGCTGCTCCCGCCGTGCTGCGAGCCGTGCTGGTAGCCGAGCGACTCGGTGAGGTCGCCGTTGCTGCCGAACTTGAACTTGCTCGCCGCCACCACGCTGACCTGCCACTGCCGGTCGGCGGTGGTGCCGGTGGTGGACTGCTGCTCGGAGCCGAGCTCGAACTCGAAGGTCTCCCGGCGCTCCCGGAAGAACTGCCCCAGCACCTCGGCCCGGATCCGCACGCTGCCGGACCAGTCGCCGGCACTGAACGGCACCTCCCAGTCCTCGCCCCGGCTGAGCGCGGTCAGCCGCGGGCGCAGGCTGCCGGTGCCGAACAGGTTGCCCACCAGCGAGGATGCGGCGCTGCGGTCGCCGCCCAGCACCCCGGTGAAGTGGTCGGTGAGCTCCTGCCGGGCCTGCCGGTCGACCACGTGCAGCTCGGTGATCACGTGGTACGCGGCGAGCGCGGGCGCGCCCTCCCGCTGGGGCGCGACCGGCTCGCGCGGCGGCAGCGGCGGCGGGACCTCCGCCTGGACGACGGGCCGCGGCTGCACGACGGGCTGCGGCTGGACCGGCTGCTCGGGGTGCTCGGTGTCGTGCTGCTCGGTGATGACGGGGGTGTCCTGGAGCGGGTGCTCGGTCACCTCGGTGAGCACGGCCGGGTTCCGCTCCGTCACCACCGGGATCGGCGGCGGGACCGCACGCTCGGGAAGCGGCTGCGCCGGCTCGGTCTCCAGGTCCGGGTAGTCGGCCTCGTGCAGCGGCCGGGCCAGCTCCACCTCCTCCGGCTCCTTCGGCGGTGGCGGCTGCTCCGGCTCGGACTCGGACTCGGAGTCCGACTCCTCGCCCGGGTAGCGGTGCGGCTCCAACGGGCGCGCCAGGCTGTTCCGGTGCCCGAAGGCGACCGCGTCCGGCGACTCGGCGTGCAGCTCCTCCGGCGTCACCTCCCGGTACTCGTCCGGGAGTTCGGTGCCGAGATCGGTCGGCTCCGACTCGCCGGGGCGGTACTCGTGCCAGTGCCCGCCGCCGACCACCACGGGCAGGCCGAAGTGGTCGTAGCCGACCTGGTCGGCCACCAGCAGCTGCCCCGAGCGCGGGTCGAACCAGACCGGGCCGTCCGGTGCCAGCGCCGTGGTGTGGGTGCCGGACTTGGCCAACCCGTCGAGCACGGTGGACACGTAGTGCCCGTCGAGGCTGTTCGACAGGTCGCAGGCGACGAACTTGATCGGCTTGATGCCGTCCCAACGGCCATCCACCAAGGCCGCGTTGAGCTGCTCGACCACCTGGTGCGGCGGCACCGGGCCGTGCTCGCCGACGTGCATGGCGACGGTGAAGTGCCGCTCGTCCTGCGGGAACCGGGCGACGGTCTGCTCGAACCGCTCGCGGGCCTGCGGGGAGAGCGCCGGGTCGGCGACGAACAGGCGTGCAGGCGGCTGGTGCTCCTGGTGGGCCTGGTGGGTTTGGTGGGTTTGGTGAGCCGGGTACTCCGGCGGCGGCTGGTAGGCGGGCGGCGGCGAGGAGTCGTGCCGCTCGTACGTCGGCACCGGGTCCTCCCGGTGGCCCCCGCCGCCGACCGTGGCGTGCCGCTGCGGGGAGCCCACCTCCTGGCGGTTCGCCCCCTCCTGGCTCGCGCCTTGATGCCCCGACGACTGCTGTCCCGACGACTGGGTCGGCACCCGCTCCGGCGCCTCCTCGCCGGTCGCTCCCGCGCCGCCCTCCACCTTGATCCGCGCGGGCGGCTTCGGCAGTTCCTCGTGGCTGCTGCTCCCGCCCTCGCCGCCGACCGTCCTGACCGTGGGCCCGTCCTTCTCCGGCCGGGTCCGCGGCGCCTGCGGCCGCACCACCGGGATCGGCGCATGGTGGCCCGCCAGGTTGGAGAGGATCGACAGGATGGTCAGCGGGTGGGTCGGCGGGTAGTACTTGCCGGTCGCCTCGGGGTCGTGCAGCCACTCCCCGACGAAGTCGGTCCACTTCTCCTTGATCGGCTCGGTCAGGTGGTGGCCCAGGTGCCCGAGCGCGCCCATGCCGACCCCGGAGACGAAGGTCTGCCAGGTCATCGAGAAGGTGTGGTCGTCGCCGAAGGTGAGGTTGTAGAACCCCTCGGTCAGGCTGTTGTGCACCCCGCTCTTCAGGTAGCCGCCGACGGCCGCGCCGAGCTTGAAGACGGCGGTGTCGCCGCCGATCTTCTTCATCAGCCCGGGCACGTCGCGCACCAGGCTGTTCACCGCGTCGCCGTGCAGCAGGCCGTCCTTGCCGAGCGTGTCGGTGAGGCCGGTGAGGAAGGCGTCCTCGCCGCCGCGCCCGGCGCCCTGGGCGAGCGCCTTGGCGAAGTCCTGGCCGAGGTCCCGGGCGGCGTCGTCGCCGATCAGGCCGCCGAGGTGCTTCTCGAAGTCCGCGCCCAGGTCGGCGGCGAACTTCTCGCCGAAGCCGGCGGCGTGCTTGCCGAGGGTGTTCCCGATGTCCTGGCCGAACGCCTTCGCGGCGTCCTTGCCCAGCCACTGGCCCCCGGTGTGCTCGGCGAAGCCGCCGACCACCTGCTCGGCCCCGCGCCCGAGGTCCTTGCCGAGGCCGTTCCCGACCCCGTTCCCCACCTCGTGCCCGACATCGTTGCCGACGTCCTTGCCGACGTCCTTGCCGACCTCGTGCCCGACGTCGTTGCCGACCCCGTGCCCGAGGTCGTTCCCCGCCTGGTGCCCGAGGTCCCGCCCGGCGTTGTTCCCGAGGTCCTTGCCGGCCAGGTCCTTGAGGTCGTTCTTCGCCCCGCCCCCCAGCCCGTCCTTGAAGCCGTCCTTGAACAGGTCCTTGGCGCCGGCCCCCAACCCGTCCTTGCCCAGGTCCTTACCCAGATCCTTGCCCAGGCCCTTGGCCAGGTTGTTGCTCAGGTTGCCCAGTTCGTCGCCGAGCGCCTTCCCACCGCTCTTGCCCAGCCCCTTGCCGATGGTGTTGGAGAAGAGCTTGCCGAAGCCGTGCCCGAGCAGGTCCAGCGGCCCGCCGATCAGCCCGCTGAGCGCGCCGAACTCCACCGCCTGAAGCGTGGACTTGGTGTCCCAGTCGCTCCAGCTCTTGTGGCCCTCGGCGATCTGCAGCATCTGGATGATCGCGTCCAGCGCCACGCCGCCGACCACGCCCATGAAGACGTGCATGGCGATCTGGTCCAGCAGCCAGGCGAAGATCTTCTGGAGGATCCCCTCGGCGATCAGCCGGGCGGCCACGATCTCGCCCAGCGAGGCCCCGCCGGTGAACGGCGCCCAGGCGATCGCCCAGGCGATCTCGAAGGCCAGCTGCACCAGCTGGGCGAGCGTCATCCACTTCGCGTACTCCACCTGGTTGGCGGTGTCGTGCGCGCACTTGGCCAGGTCCTTGGCCTGGTCGCCCGCCTGGCCCAGGTAGTCGTCGCCGCCGGACTGGCCGATCAGCTTGCGCATCAGGTCGACGAAGGCGTCGGCGGCCTGGCCCTCGAACTGCTCGGTGCAGACCGAGACCATGTCGGAGATGTACTGACGCAGTTGCGGCATGTCGTTGGCGATCGTCAGGTAGTCGTCGCCGGCCTGGCGCAGCTTGTCCTCGTCGGCCTGCGGCCACGCCATGCCGGTGAGGCCGGAGAAGAGCTTGGCCAGCCCGTCCGGGATCATGATCGACATGTGCGGCAGTGCTCCTGACGTATCGTCAATTGACGACGGGTCCGTCAGAACCCGTTCGTGCTGTCCTTCAGGTCCGAGTCGTTCTTGTCGAACAGGTCCTTGGCGTCCTGCCCGTTCTGGCCGACCTTGTCGACGGCCTTGCGGACCTGGGTGAGCAGGTCGGTCAGGTCGCTGGTCGGCTGGTCCACCGTCTGGTGGTACTGCTTGCCGATGTCGTCGCTGCCGGCGGCGTCCTTGTTGAAGGCGTTGACCTCGTCGACCTTGCCGCGCATCTCGTCGATCAGGTGCGACATGTCGCCGAACTTGGCGAAGGCCGTCTTCAGGTCGGCGAGCGCGGTGAACCTCTCAGCCACGGAACTCCTCCTGCCGCCCGCCGGCCCGGCGCTCCTCGGCCCGCTTGTGGCTGGGCCGCATCGCCTGCAGCGGGGCGAGCAGGTCCTCCAGCTCGGTGCCGCCGGTCATCGAGGTGCGCAGCGCCTCGCCGACCCCGTCGAAGGAGCGCATGGCCTCCAGCACCCGGGCGCCCAGGTCGGCCCGGGCCTCGTTGAGCAGGTCGGTGAGCACCGCGCCGAGCTGAGCGGGCGCCATCGTGCGGTAGGCGGTGGTGTGGAAGGTCAGCGAGACCACCTCACCCTGGGAACCGACCACGGCGGTGACCATCCGGTCCTTGGAGGTCACCGTGGCGGTGGCGGCCTGCAACTCCCTGGTGGCCTCGGCCAGCTTGGCCTGCTGCTCGCGCAGGGTGACCATGGCCTGCTCGATCTGCTCGGCGAACGGCGACGTCGACATCTCACTCCCTCGGCACTGCTGACGACACCTGTTGCTACGGCCAGGTGCCCTTGTGCAGTTCAGCGGCCGATCACCCCGTCCACCGCGCCCGTGTCGGTGCCCCAGACGTCCTCGTCCTCGGCCAGCCAGGTGGTGCGCTGCCGCTCCTGCCCGCCGGCGGCCCCGCCGGCGCCCGCCCCGCCGCCGGGCATCATCGGCGGCATGCCGGCGCCGCCGGTGGTGGCCACCGAACGGCCCATCAGCTGGGCCTCCTCGGAGGCGCTCATGGCCGCCTGTTCGCCGGCCACGCCCTGCTCGGCGGCCGCCCGCTCGGCCAGCGCCTCCTGGCCGGCGATGTCCTCGGGCGAGAGCGCCCCGCCGTTGGCCAGCGCGGTGCGGCTGATGCCCATGGTCCCGCCGGTCAGGCCGATGCCGCCCTCGGTGGGCACCGACTTCGGCGCGGACAGGCCCTCCAGCGACAAGCCCTTGGTCAGGCCGCCGGAGCCGGAGGTCGGGATGCCGAAGTCGTCGCCGGAGACGTACCCGCGGGCGCCGGAGCCGAGCGGGTTGAGCGACTCGCCCATCGCGTGCTCCTCGTTGGCGAGCAGCTGCTCCTGGTTGCTGACCGGATCGCCGTTGGCGTCGAGCAGTTGGCCGTCCTTGCCGACGGTGGCGCCCTTGCCCGCGTAGACCGGGTTGCCGTTGGCGTCCAGGACCGGCTTGCCGTCCTTGCCGATCAGCATGCCGTTGCCGTCCACGGTGGCACCCGGCGGAGCCTTGAAGGTCCCGCCGCCGCCCGGGCCGGTGGGACCGGTGCCAAGGTTGATCGGCCCGCCGGGGTAGGCGCCGGGCGGGGCCTTCTCCGGCTTGCCGTCGGGGCCGAGCAGGGGCTTGCCGTCGGGGCCGATGACGTTGCCGTTGGCGTCCACGTGGGAGCCGGGCGGCACGGTCCAGGGCTTGCCGTCCGGGCCGGTCAGCTGCTTCCCGTCGCTGCCGAGCAGCGGCACGTTGCCGTTCGGGCCGCCGCCGTTCGGGCCGGCACCCTGGTTGTTCCCGTTGAGGTCGTACTTGGTCTTGGGCGGCGGCGGGGCGCCGAGGTTGCCGGGCCCCTTGCCGCCGGGGCCGCCCGCCCCGTTGCCGCCGGAGCCGTCCCCGCCGGGGCCGCCGTCCCCGGCCCCGCCGCCGGGCCCGCCACCCGGTCCGTCGCCGGAGCCGGGGTCCGGCGGGGTGATCGCGGCGGGCGCGGGGGTCTCGGGGGCCACCGTGATGCCCTGCAGCAGGTTGCCCAGGGTGGTGTAGGCGGGCACGATGCCGTTCATCGCGATGCTCGCCCCGTGGTCCAGGAAGTACTCCACCCCCTGGGTCCAGATGTTCTTGCCGTTGGTCTCCAGCGTGCTCCAGAAGGCGTCCGTGCTGGTGTCGTTGCCGTTCACGGTGACCTTGGGCGTGCTCCCGCTGGTGTCGAGCACGGGCGAGCCCTGCATCATCGCCTTCAGCGCGTACTTCAGGCAGTTGTTCGGGTAGGCGACCTGGGGGTTGGCGTCGAACCCCTCCTGGTCCCACTCGTTGGTGATGCCGGCCCGGCCCGAGTCGCCGCGCCAGGCCCAGTACTCGGAGAGCATCTTGCTGAGCCCGGCGGAGAGCGCGTCGCGGGCGCCCTGGAGGGCGGCCACCGGGTCGCCGCCGTAGGTCAGCAGCGTCCACATGTCCTGCATGTCCTGCCCGACGCTGGTCAGGTAGGACTTCAACTCGCCCGCGGCGCTGCCCTGGAGGTCGCTGTCGTCGGCGTTGAGCGGGTCGGTCCAGCCCTTCAGGGTGGTGACCAGTTCGCCGATCCAGGTCTGCAGCCGGGTCACCATCTCGATCGCCGCGTCGAAGCTGCCGAGCGCGGTGGTCGTGGTGTGGCCGGGCGAGCCGAGCAGCGCGTTGAGGGTGTCCAGGGCGTGCATGCTGAACTGGCTGAGGTGGCTCTGCTTGCCGTTCTGGTCCAGCCAGGCGGTCCAGTTGCCGCTGCCCCAGACCACCACGATGTAGCTGGTGGTGTACTCGTAGGACCCGTACTCCGAGGAGTAGTAGGAGACGACGTCGGTCGGGTCCGAGGCCCAGGAGAAGTCGTACTTGGTCGGGTCGTAGGAGCCGGGCAGCACCAGCTCGACGCCGTGCCCGGTGATCCAGGTGTCGCCGGTCACGTCGCCGCGGCCCGCCGTGCCGTCCTGGCTGCCGTCGGCGAAGTACGAGATGGCGTCCTCCCACTTCGTGGACGACGAGGGGGTGCTCATCTGACTGCTCCAGCGCTGGTCTCGGGGGGCGGGGCGGGTCCGGCGCGCCCGAGCGGATCGGGGCGCCGGACCGGAGGGTGAACTGACGGACTGTCAGGGTTTCGGCGGGTTGGGCGGGTTGATGCCGGTCGGCGGGGATCCGCTGAGGATGGTGAACATCTGGGCGGAGGTCAGCGCGTCGTCCTCGGCGTTGTCGAAGGTGCGCTTGGCGTTCACGATGCCGAGGACGATCTTGTCCACCGCACCGCTGATCGCCTTGAACTGCCCCTGGATGCTGCCCGCGAAGCTCTTGAAGTTGCCGCTCACCGTGCTGCCCTCGGTGAAGTTGCCGGCCATCAGCACGGTGTAGCCGTTGCCGCCGTCGCTCGGCAGGCCGTTCCCGGCCCCGCCCGCGAAGTCGTTGACGTGGTTGACGACGACCTTGCCGTCCGGGTCCTTCGCGTTGGTCCCGATCATCGACTGCTTGAGCGCGGTGACCTCCGGCAGCACGGTCTCGTCCAGGTACTGGTCCGTGACCTTGAGCGTGTCGCCCACGGCGGCCTCAGAAACCCGCGGCGGCGGCCTGGTCGGCGTACCGCATGGTGTGGTTCATGGTGTCCAGGATCTGCGCACCCTTGTGGATGTCGTCGTGCATCTGGGTCTCGTTGTCGTGCACGACCTTGAAGAAGTCCTGGAAGGCCTCCTTGTAGCTACCGGACTGCTGGGCCAGCGTCTGCAGCTGCTGGACCAGCTCGTCCAGGTTGCTCTGCATGGTCTGCGCGGCCGAGATGAGCTCCTGGAACGCGTTGTCGATGGCCTCGTGCTGAAGCTGGATGTCTGCCATGGCGGGGTCTGCTCCTCGGTGTGGTCCGGGCGGCGGGTGGCGGGTCGGGACGGGTCAGCTGGGCGAGAGTGCGGAGAAGACGCCGTCCGAGGCGCCCCAGTTGCCGCCCATCACGTGGGCGTCCTCCTCGGCCTTGTTCAGCACGGTGCTGGCGCCCTGGGTGGCGTCCTGCAGCTTCTGGAAGGCCTGCATGACGTTCTTGTAGCGCTCCACCCAGTCGTTCACCCGGCCCTGGAAGGCGGTGCTGGCACCGGAGACGTAGCCCGCGGCGATCTCCTCGTTGATCCGCTCCACGGTCTGGCCGGAGGTGATCATCGCGGAGATCTGGCTCTCCAGGCCGTTCAACGCGGTGATGAACGCCTGGTCCTCGGCGCTGAGCACGTTGGGGGAAGACATCGAAGGCTCCTGTGTTGCTCGGACGGGACCGCGGGCGCGGCCCCGCAACCGGTGGAACGGGTGGTCGGCCGACCGGGGTTCAGCCCCGGCCGGCCCGTCTGGAGGCGTCGGCGGCCGGTGCCGACGGGCGGTGCTGACGAGCGGTGAACGGCGCGTGGCGACGGCCGGTCGGCCGCGTGGCGACGGTCCGTCAGCAGGGCGTCGCAGCGGCCGGTGCGGGCACGCCGCCGCCGGCCAGCGCCGCCGGGTCCAGGCTCGGCCCGACCGGCAGCAGCGCCAGCAGCGCGGCCGGCACCGTGGTCGGCGACACCGCCGCGTAGCCCAGCTGCTTGGCCGCCGCCGCGCCCGGCACCGGGTAGGCGACCCCGTTGTCGGCGACCAGGAACTCGGCGTCCCCGGCCGAGCCGCCGGCCAGCGCGGCCCGCACCAGCGCGCCGCCGCCGGGCCGCACCGCGACCAGGTCGGCCGGGGTGCAGGAGGCCCGCACGCCCGGCTGGGCGGCCGGTGCGGCGCCGGCCAGCCCGGCCTGGTCGAGCAGGGTGACGGAGGTGCGGGTGGCGCCGGGGTCGGCGGTCGGGTGCAGGTCGGTGCAGACCCCCTGCCCGGTGCCGGGCGCCAGCAGCGCGGGCGGCTCGGCGGGCAGCCCGGCGCCGTCCGGGGCGGGCGCGGTGTGCGCGGCCAGGTCCTCGGGGCCGATCGCGGCCGGGGTCGGCGCGGCGCCCCCGTAGGCGTCCTGCTGGGTCCGCGGGTCGCCGCGCAGCAGCTCGAACTGGAGCGTGGTGAGCGGCGCCAGCCCGGCCGTGGTGAGCACGTAGCGGCCGCCGCCCGGGGCCTCGAAGAGCTGGCCGACCCGGGACGGGCGGCCGGCCAGCTGCGGGCCGGCGGTGCCCCGGCCGGTCACCGCGGGGGCGGTCAGGTCGGGCCCGGCGGGCAGCGTGTCCAGGTAGGCGGCGCTGACCGGGAACGGCACGGCGGCCGCGTAGCCGAGCGCCTGCTCGACGCCGCCGGCCCGGTCGATCCGCAGCCGCCGGCCCTGCCAGAGCAGGTCGTGGCTGCCGTCCGGGGCGGCCACCAGCAGCGCCTGACCGGGGGTCAGGCCGGTGCCCTCGCCCTGCGGCCCGATCGCCAGCGCCAGCTTGCCGCCCGGGGTCGCGCAGACCAGCCAGGCCTGCCCGCCGCCCAGCGCGGCGGCCGGCGGCAGCCCGTCCGGCGCGCCGAGCAGACCGACCGGCCCGCCCCGCTGGGTGCCGTCCAGCGAACGCTCGCTCACCTGCTGGACCGTCAGCTGATCGCCCGCCAGCAGCTTGGCGCTGGTCTGGTTGAGCACCGGGTGCAGCGCCCCGCCCAGGTAGAGGTAGCGGGCGCCGGTCTCCTCGACCACCACCAGCGCGCCCGGCTTCTGCCAGCCGGTGCTCACCCCGGGCTTGAACACCCCGATCACCGTGACCACCAGGGCGATCAGCACGCCGAGCGCCAGCCCGCCGACCGCTCCCCGGGTGGTCCGGCCGGTGGGGGTGTCGGGGGCGTCCGGCTCGGACCGCAGCATGCCGGAGGCGAGCCTGCTCAGCACGAACAGGTGCGCCTGCACCTGGTCGCGTCGGGACTGCATCGTGCTACTCCAAGGGATCAGTTCAGTGGGTCTTACATCGCCCGCATTCAGTGGGTCTTACATCGCCCGCATCGCGTGGTACACGCCGCAGACCAGCAGCGCCAGCGGCACCAGGGCCACCGCGCTCAGCGTGTGCAGCAGGTCGGCCAGCCGGCCCCAGTACGGCAGCAGCCGCCGCCCGGGCACCGTCCAGGCCACCACCAGCAGGGCCAGCGCCAGCACCAGCAGCCCGCCGAGCACCAGCAGCCGGGCCTGCGCCGGGTGACCGGGCGTCACCCGGGCCACCAGCAGCGCCCCGCCGGCCACCCCGGGCAGCAGCAGCACCAGCCGCTGCCGGATGCTGCCGATCGCCCGGCTGTGCAGCAGGAGCAGCAGCGAGAGCGCGGCCGCCTGGGCCGGCCCGGCCCAGCCCCCGCCGCTCGCCAGCAGCACCAGGCAGGCCGCGGCGACGGCGCCGACCGCGGTGTAGAGCGCCATCAGGTAGTCGTCGGCGACCAGGCTGCGGGCCAGCACCCGGTCGGCCGGGAACGGCTCGATGCCCTCCTGCAGCTCCTCCGCGTTGCGCGGCAGCGCGGGCAGCCGCAGCCCGGAGAGCCGGAAGGCCAGCGAGGGCACGAAGGCGCCGGCCAGCACGGACAGCACCGACAGCACGGCGGCCACCTGCTCCACCGTCAGCCCGCCGATCAGCAGCCCGCCGGCCACCGCCGCGAGGAGCGCGACCAGCACCGCGCCGAGGAAGGCCGGCGCCCCGGCGCCGACCGCCGCCACCGCCAGCACCGCGGCCCCGGCCGCCGCCGAGCCGGCCGCCAGCACCCGGGCGCCCAGCAGCTCGTGGCCGCCGGGGCCGCTGGGCACCAGCAGCGCGGCGAGCGCGAGGTAGGGCACGGCGGCGCAGCCGAGCGCGATGCCGGCGCCGGTGTCGTTCATCGCCCGGGAGGCGCTGGCCGCGCCGAGCAGCAACAGCAGTGCGGTGGCCGCCGCGCCGACCGCCCGCAGGCCGGCCGGCCCGGGCAGGGCGAGCAGCGCCAGCCCGCCGGCCAGCGCCAGCAGCACCACGGCGACGGCCAGGTGGTGCGTCAGCTCCGGCCGCCAGCTGTCGCCGCGCTCGCGCACGCCGGTGGCCACGCCGTCCACCAGGTCGTCGAAGTGCACGGGCGGCAGCGCGGCCCGGCGCGGGCGCAGGTACAGCGCGTCGCCGTCGCGCAGCTCCAGGCCGTCGGGGGTCTGCTCCTCGTCCAGCGCCTCCCCGCCGAGCCGCTGGAGCACCCAGCCGCCGTGCTCCAGGCCCTGCTCGGCGAGGTCGTCGCCGGCGTGCGCGAGCACGGCGGGCAGCAGGTCGGCGAGCGGCACGTCGGCGGGCACGGCCAGCTCGAAGGCCGCCCCGGGGGCGTGGAACCTGAGCCGGCACAGGCCGGCCACGGAGCTGTTGTTCACGCCTGGCTCTACGGCGCGCGGGGCCTGCCGAGTTCACGGTGAACCCGGCGAGCCCGGCGGCCCGTAACAGCCGGTGGACGAGTGCACGAAACGAGGAGCCGTCAGGTGAGCGTGGTCCTGGTCAACCGAACGGCGCGCCGCCCCGGGCCGCAGATGCCGGACGGCGAGATCCAGCTGCAGGAGCCGCCCACCCTGCCGGAGTCGCCGAGCGGCATGGCGAGCATGGTGCAGATGGCCCCGATGGCGCTCGGCTCGCTCTCCATGGTCTTCATGTTCCTGCGCCCCGGCGGCGAGGGCGGCGGCGCGCTCACCTACGTGGCGATCGGCATGATGGCGCTGTCCGCGGTCGGCATGCTGGTCACCCAGCTGATCCGGGGCACCAGCGACCGCAAGCAGCAGCTGCGCGCCGAACGCCGCGACTACCTGCGCTACCTGTCCCAGATGCGCCGTCAGGTGCGCCGCTCGGTGCACGAGCAGCAGGAGGCGCTGGCCTGGCGGCACCCGGCACCGGCGGAGCTGGCCTCGCTGGTCGGCACCACCCGGCTGTGGGAGCGGCGGGCCCCGCACCCGGACTTCAGCGACGTGCGGATCGGCACCGGCCCGCAGCGCCTGGCGGTCCGGCTGGCCCCGCTGGCCACCAAGCCGGTGGAGGACCTGGAGCCGCTGTGCGCGCACGCGCTGCGCCGGTTCATCCACGCCTACGGCACCCTGGACGACCAGCCGGTGGCGATCCACCTGCGCGGCTTCGCCCAGCTGCTGCTGCGCTCGGACGACCCGGCGGCGGCCCGCGCCCTCGCCCGCGCGGTGCTCGGCTCGCTGGCCGTGGTGCACGGGCCGGACGAGCTGCGGATCGCCGTGGTGGCCGGCGCCGAGCAGCGCCCGCACTGGGAGTGGGCCAAGTGGTTGCCGCACGCCCTGCACCCGACCGAGAGCGACGGCGCCGGGCCGGTCCGGCTGGTGGCGGCCACCCTGGGCGAGGCCGAGCAGCTGCTCGGCGAGGAGTTCACCGGCCGCCCGGCCTGGGAGCCGGACGCGGTGCCCAGCCGGGACGAGCCGTTCACCGTGCTGGTGCTGGACGGCGCGGGCAACCACGGCGCCGGGCGGGCCGCGCTGGCCGGCTACCGCAACGCCGTGGTGCTGGACCTGGCCGACTCGCTGGAGTGGAAGCCGGCCCGCACCACGCTGCGGCTGCGGATCGCCGAGGGCCGGCTCGCCATGGTCGGCGCCGACCGCAACCGCAAGGACACCGTGACCGAGCTGGGCCGCCCCGACGCGCTCGGCCTGCGGGCCGCCGCCCGGCTGGCCGCCGCGCTGGCCCGCTACCGGATCGGCGACGCGGTGGAGGCCGGCGAGCCGCTGGCCACCGACTTCGACCTGACGGCGCTGCTCGGCATCCCGGACCTGAACAAGCTGGAGGTGGAGCGGCTCTGGGAGCGGCGCGGCATCCCGGACCGGCTGCGGGTGCCGCTGGGCCTGGGCGCCGACGGCCGCCCGGTGGACCTGGACCTGAAGGAGTCCGCGCAGGGCGGCATGGGCCCGCACGGCATGCTGATCGGCGCGACCGGCTCCGGCAAGTCCGAGCTGCTGCGCACCCTGGTGCTGGCGCTGGCGCTGACCCACTCCTCCGAGGTGCTCAACTTCGTGCTGGTCGACTTCAAGGGCGGCGCCACCTTCCTCGGCCTGGACGAACTGCCGCACACCTCCGCGGTGATCACCAACCTGGCCGACGAGGCCGCGCTGGTCGACCGGATGCGCGACGCGCTGCACGGCGAGATGATCCGCCGTCAGGAGCTGCTGCGCTCGGCCGGCAACTACGCCTCGCTGCTGGAGTACGAGACGGCGCGGGCCGCCGGCACCCCGCTGGCGCCGCTGCCCACGCTCTTCGTGGTGGTCGACGAGTTCAGCGAACTGCTGGCCGCGCACCGGGACTTCATGGAGCTGTTCGTGATGATCGGGCGGCTCGGCCGCTCGCTCGGGGTACACCTGCTGCTGGCCTCCCAGCGGCTGGACGAGGGCCGGATGAACGCCCTGGAGTCGCACCTGTCGTACCGGATCGGCCTGCGCACCTTCTCCGCGATGGAGAGCCGGGGCGTGCTCGGCGTGCCGGACGCCTACCAGCTGCCCTCCTCGCCCGGCAACGGCTTCCTGCGCAGCGACACCTCGACGCTGACCCGGTTCAAGGCCGCCTACGTCTCGGGCCCGTACCGCCCCAAGCGGCGCCCGGCCCAGCAGGCCGCGCTGGCCGGCCAGGTGGTGCGCTACGGCACCGAGTACGTGACGCCCCGCCACCTGCCGGTCGCCGAGGCCGAGCCGGAGCAGCCGGAGAGCGGCGCCTCGCTGCTGGAGCTGGCCGCCGACCGGCTGGCCGACGCCGGGCCGCCGGCCCACCGGGTCTGGCTGCCCCCGCTGGACGTGCCGCCCACCCTGGACGAGCTGTTGCCGCCGCTCGCGCCCGACCCGGAGCGCGGCTTCACCGTCGAGGGGCTCACCGGTCCCGGGCAGCTGCGGGTGCCGGTCGGCGTGGTGGACCGGCCGTTCCACCAGCTGCGCGACCTGCTCAGCGCCGACCTGTCCGGCGCGGGCGGCCACGTCGGCATCGCCGGCGCCCCGCAGAGCGGCAAGTCGACCATGCTGCGCACCCTGATCACCGGGCTGGCGCTCACCCACACCCCGGAGGAGGTGCAGTTCTACTGCCTGGACTTCGGCGGCGGCGCGCTCTCCAGCCTGCGCGGGCTGCCGCACCTGGGCGGCACCACCGGGCGGCACGACCCGGAGCGGGTGCTGCGCACCATCGCCGAGGTCAACGCGGTGATCACCCGCCGGGAGAAGTACTTCGCCGAGCTGGGCATCGACTCGGTGGCCACCTTCCGCCGCCGCAAGGCCGAGGGCGGGCTGCCGGACGACCCGCACGGCGACGTCTTCCTGGTCATCGACGGCTGGAACACGCTCCGCCAGGAGTTCAACGACCTGGTCCAGCCGCTCACCCTGATGTCCCAGCGCGGCCTCAACTACGGCGTCCACCTGATGATCGCCACCACCCGCTGGGGCGAGATCGGCAACGGGCTGCGCGACCAGCTGCAGACCCGGTTCGAGCTGCGGCTCGGCGACCCGGTCGACTCTGTGATCAACATGCGGGCGGCCGGCCGGGTGCCCAAGCTGCCCGGGCGCGGACTCACCGACGAGCAGCTGCACTTCCTCACCGCGCTGCCCCGGATCGACGGCAGCGGCCGCTCCGGCGACCTGGCCGAGGGCATCGCCGACCTGGTCGACACCCTCGCCGAGCACTGGTCCGGCCGCCGGGCCCCCGAGGTGCGGATGCTGCCGCTGCTGCTGGACGCCGCCGAACTGCCGGCCCCCGAGGGACGGCTGCGGATGGCGATCGGCCTGGAGGACACCCAGGTCGAGCCGCTCTGGCACGACTTCGAGGAGAACCCGCACCTGATCGTGGTCGGCGACAGCGAGGCCGGCAAGACCAACCTGCTGAACCTGGCGATCCGTTCGGTGGTGCGCGGGTACACCCCGGCCGAGGCCCGGATCATGCTGGTGGACTACCGGCGCGGGCTCTACGACGCGGTGCCGGAGGAGTACCGGCTCGGCTACGCGGTCGCGGTGGACATGCTGCGGCAGATCGTCGACGGCGCCGCCCGGGCGATGAAGAACCGGGTGCCCCCGGCCGACCTGGCGCCCGCGCGGCTCAAGCTGCGGGACTGGTGGGAGGGTCCGGAGCTGTTCGTGGTGGTCGACGACTACGACCTGATCGGCGGCACCACCGGCACCCACCCGTTCGCCCCGCTCATGGACTACCTGGCCCAGGGCGCCGAGATCGGGCTCCACCTGATCGTCGCCCGCAGCGCCAACGGGGCGGGCCGCGGGCTGTCCGACCCGCTGCTGCGGCGCCTCCAGGAGGTCAACTCGCCGGCCCTGCTGCTCTCCTGCCCGCCCTCCGAGGGCTACCTGTTCGGCAATGTGAAGCCGCGTCAGCTGACGGCGGGTCGGGGGCTCTACATCACCCGGCGGCGGACCGTGCAGGTGCAGACCGGTATGGTCGAGAAGGAGGGGTGAGCAACCGGGTGAACCGGCGGCCCGGTCCGATGCGTCACCCCTGTGAGGACCGCCGTCCCGGCGGACCCACGTGCTCAACCCATGTGCTCAACCGGCACGCTCAGCAGAACGGAGGGCCGGGCGGATGTCCTCGGCGAGTCTCCCAGGCTCCGGGGGCTCGACCCTGCGCGAGCTCGGTCCGCACTTCGTGATCGCCCCGCCCGGCGCCGAAGCCGGCGGGCTGGCCGCCGCGCTCGCGCCGCTGGCCCGGGTGCCGGAGGCGCTGGTCGTGCTCGCCGCCGCGCCGGACGCGGCGCCGGTGCTGCTCGCCCGGCTCGCCGACCTCGCCCAGGCGGCCGAGAACCGGGGCGCCGAGGCCCTGGTGATCGCCGCCTCCGGGCTCGCCGCGCCCGGCGCGCGCGGCCGACGGCCCGCCGAGCAGCTCGCCGAGCGGGCGGGCCTGGCGGTGATCGCGCCCGACGCGGTGGTCACCGTGGCCGCGGACGGGACGCTGCACACCAGCGCGCCCGACGGCACGGGCAACTGGTGGCGCTTCCAGGCGGGCCGGCCAGCTGGGCGGCTTGGGCCCAGCTGGCCGGTGCCCCGGGAGCCGGCGCCCGAGCCCGAGGCGACCGTCCCGGACCCCGAGCCCGAGCCCGAGCCCGAGCCGCCCGTGGCACCGCCGATCGTCCCGCCGGCGCCCCCTGCCCCGCCCGCACCGCCCGCTGTCCCGCCGGCGCCCCCGGTCGCCGCGCCCGTCCCCCCGCCGCCCGCACCGCCCAAGGCACCGCCGACGGCACCGCCCGCCCCGCCCGCACCACCGGCCGTCCCGCCGGCACCCCCCGCACCGCCGGTCGCCCCCGCCCGCCTGGTCAGCACACCCCTGCCCGCGGCCCCGGCTCCCGTCCCCGCACCCGCACCGGCACCGGCACCGGCACCGGCACCGGCACCGAAGCCCACCCCCGCCCCAGCCCCCACCCACGACCTCGTCATCACCCCCCTCCCCGGCGGCTACTGGGTCACCGCCACCCGCCCCACCGCCACCTTCCCGGTCCTCGAAGCGGCCGCCTCCTCCCCGCTCACCCTCCTCCTGGTGCTCGGCCACCCCGAGCACCCGGGCCTGCCGGAGGCGGGGCAACTCGCCACCCTGGTCACCACCTTGCTCACCAGCGCCGCCGCCGGCGCCCAACCGCTCCCCGAGCGCCTGCTGCTGAGCGCCCCCTGGGCCACCCCGGCCCGGCTCACCGGCCTGGCCACCGTGCTCTGCGCGACCCTCGACCGCGACGTGCACATCGCCATCGGCCTGCCGCTCCGCACCAATTCGGGCGAGTCCACCCTGCTGCTGGACGCCACCGCCACGCCCACCTGGGAGCCCTGCCTCACCGAGCTGACCGCCTCGCCGACCTCACGCACCGTCAGCCCCACCGCCTGGCGCTCCCGCCCGGACATCTGGACGCCGGTCGGCCCGGCCGTCCAGCGGCCGTTCCCCGGCTGGCACCTGGAAGCCGTCCCGGCGGGCCTCTGGCTCCGGACCGCCGATGTCCCGGCCCGCCCGGTCCCGGCCGCGCGCCGCCGCGAACCGGACCCGGCGCTGCCGGTGCTGATCGTGGGTCACCCGGACCGGCCCGTTCCGCAGGGGCTCTGGGACCACGTCGGCGACCTGCTCGCCGAGCTGCCGCCGTTCGGCCCGCCGAAGCTCGGGCTCCTGGTGGACGGCCCGATGGACCCGGAGACCGAGGCGGTCGCCCGGTTCAGTTCCCGGCTCTACAAGCTGACCTGGCTCACCCCCGACGGTCCGCCGGCGGCGCCCCGGCCCGCCGAGCCGGTCGCGGACCCGTCCCCGACCCTCAACCTCACCCCCGCCACCCCCGGCACCGACCCCTCCCCAACCGTCACCCTCTCCATCCCGCCGAAGCCGACCCCGGCTCCGACCCCGGCTCCGACCCCAGTTCCCGACCCCTCCCCCACCCTCAACCTCACGCCCAAGGCCGCCGACGCCCCCACCCCCACCGGCGACCGCGAGGCCCTGCAAGCCCTGCTCGGCCCGGCCTACCACCGCTGGGCCAGCCGCGCCGAGCAGCTCGCCACCCGGCTCCCCTCGCTGCGCGCGGGCTCGGCGGACGGCACGATCGTCAATCCGACCACCGACCTGGTCGCCGTGCTGCTCCACCACCAGGACTTCCCCGTGCCGGCCACCCGCGAGCAACTCGCCGCCGCCGCCCGCTCGGGCGATCCCGCGCACCCGCTGCTGCCCTACCTGCGGTGCCTGGCGGCCGGGCTGCGCCGGCTGCCCAGCCACCACGGCGGCGTGCTGGTCCCGGCGCCGGCCGGCCCGGTCGACCTCGACCGCTACGCCCCGGGCGCCGAGCTGCTCGAACCCGCTCCGGTCACCGGCTTCCCCTCCCACGACCTGGCCCAGCTGCCGGACGCGGAGGTGGAGTTCGCGGTCTGGTCGACCACCGGCCGCCGCACCACGGTCTGCGGTGAGCCGGGTGACGAACCGTTGGTCGTCTTCCCGCCCGGCACCCGCTTCACCGTCCTGGAAGTCCACCCCGCCGACTTCTCCGGCACTACGCCCCGCCCGACCCGGATCCTGCTGCACGAGTCGCCGACCCGCACCACCAAGCCCTCCCCGGACCGGCTGCGCGGCTGGCTGGAGCGGCGCGACGCGGTGCCCGAGGCCGACCACCGCACGCTCGCCAACCCGGCCCGGCTGCGCGGGACCCACCTGCTCGGAAGCTCCCCGACCGGTTAAAGTCCGCTCACCAACCACCAACTCGGAAAGGTGAGCGAACCATGTCCAGCACCACCCCCGCGCCCATCGAGATCCGGATCGAGCCCTGGGCCGAGACCGACCTCGCGCTGCTGGAGCTGATCAACACCGAGGAGATGCGCCGGCACGTCGGCGGCCCGGAGACCCCGGAGAAACTGCTGATCCGGCACCAGCGCTACCTGGACTTCCCCGGCCTGGGGACGGGTCAGATGTTCCGGGTGGTGGCCGGCGAGGACGACACCCCGGTCGGCAGCGTCGGCTACCACTCCCGCGAGTGGCAGGGCGAGCGGGTCTTCGAGATGGGCTGGAACGTGCTGCCCCCGTTCCGCGGCCTGGGCATCGCCCACCGGGCCGCGCTGGCCGGCGCCCTGGCCGCCGCCCGCACCGGGCAGCACCACTGGCTGCACGCCTTCCCCTCGGTCGACAACGCGCCCTCCAACGCGGTCTGCCGCCGGGTCGGCTTCGCCCTGCTCGGCGAGACCGACTTCGAGTACCCGCCGGGCCGCTTCATGCGCAGCAACGACTGGCGCCTCGACCTGACCGCGCTCACCCCGGGGTCGAGCTGACGATCAGTCATCCCTCCACCCGGACAACCGAATAATCGGCTGGCGCCCGCCCCTCGCTCCCTTGTACGGTGTAGAAGTCTTCTACACCGTACAAGATCGCACCGCCGCACGCGGACCACCGGGGGCACAGCCATGTCCGAAACCACGTCGACCCAACCACCCGCGGGCACCGTCGCCCGCCGGCCCGACCGCTGGCTGGTCCTCGGGGTGATCTGCCTGGTCCAGCTCGTGGTGATCCTCGACAACACCATCCTCAACGTCGCACTGCCCTCGCTGGCCGACGGCCTGGGCGCCAGCACCGCGCAGATCCAGTGGGCGGTCGGCGCCTACTCGCTGGCCCAGGCGGGCCTGCTGATCGCGGCCGGCGGCATGGCCGACCGGTACGGGCGCAAGAAGGTCCAGCTGATCGGCCTGTCGCTGTTCGGCCTCGGCTCGCTGGGCGCCACCATGGCCGGCGACCCCGGCGAACTGATCGCCGCCCGGGCCGGCATGGGCGTCGGCGGCAGCCTGCTGCTGGCCACCAGCCTGGCGATCGTGGTCCGCACCTTCGAGCCGGACGAGCAGCCCAAGGCGATCACCGTCTGGTCCGCGGTGGCCTCGCTCGGCTTCGCGCTCGGCCCGGTGATCGGCGGCGTGCTGCTGGCGCACTTCTGGTGGGGCTCCTGCTTCCTGGTCAACCTGCCGGTCGCGGCGCTCGGCCTGATCGCGGTGGCCCGGCTGGTGCCGGAGTCAAAGGACCCGCGCGGCGCCCGGCCCGACCTGCTCGGCGTGCTGCTCTCCAGCTGCGGCATGGTCGGCGTGGTGTACGGCATCATCCAGGGCCCGGAGGCCGGCTGGACGGCGCCGCGCACCCTGCTCGCGGGCGGCCTCGGCCTGCTCTTCCTGATCGGCTTCATGCTCTGGGAGCGCCGGATCGAGCACCCGCTGCTGGACCTCGGCTTCTTCCGCAACGCCCGGTTCCGCGGCGCGGTCTCCGGCGGCGTGCTGGTCAGCTTCGGCATGGGCGGCTCGCTCTTCCTGCTCACCCAGCACCTGCAGTTCGTGCTCGGCTACGACCCGCTGCAGGCCGGCCTGCGGACCGCGCCGATGGCCCTCACCGTGGTGGCGCTGAACATGACCGGCGTCGGCATGCGGCTGACCGCCAAGCTCAAGCCGCCGGTGGCGATCGGCCTCGGCCTGTCCCTGCTGGCCTGCGGGCTGGCCGCGATCGCCGAGTTCGGGCACGACGGCTCCTACCCGGGCATCCTGCTCGGCCTGGTGCTGATCGGCGCCGGCGCGGCCTGCTCCCAGCCGGCCATGGCGGGCTCGATCATGTCCTCGATCCCGCCGGAGAAGGCCGGCGTCGGCTCCGGCCTGATGGGCACGCTCAGCGAGCTGGGCAACTCGCTCGGGGTCGCGGTGCTCGGCGCGGTGCTGACGGCCGGCTTCACCGGCGCGCTGCCCGCCGGGGTGCCGTCCTCGGCGGCGGGCTCGCTGAACCAGGCGCTGGCGGCGGCCGGGCCGGACCTGAAGAAGCAGGTGAAGTCGGCCTTCGCGGACAGCCTGACCAGCAGTCAGCTGATCGGCGCGGTCGCGGTGCTGGTCGGCGGCCTGCTGGCGGCCTGGCTGCTCGGCCGGGCCGGTGCCGCCCAGCCGCCGGTCGCGCCGGCCCCGAGCGAGGAGCCGGTGGCCCAGCCGGGCTGAGCCGGACCCGCCTGCCCGGTCCGGTCCGACCCGGATCACGATCTACCATCGCAGCTGACGCGGCCATCCCCGGGCGGCCGCGCCGCAAGGCACGGCCCCCGAAGGACAGAGGCAGCAGGCATGGCCGACAAGCCGCACGACCCCACCCTCAGCGTCTGGCTCTCGCCGCCCGAGAAGAAGCGGCGGGGCGCGGCGCCGAGCGGGCTGAGCCGGGAGCGGATCATCGAGGCCGCGGTGGCCCTGCTGGACGCCGAGGGCGTCACGGCGTTCTCGATGCGCAAGCTGGCGGCCGGGCTCTCGGTCACCCCGATGTCGGTGTACTGGTACGTCGACAACAAGGACGCGCTGCTGGAGCTGGCCCTGGACGCGGTCATCGGCGAGATCCGGCCGCAGCCGCTGGAGGACCACGGCGACTGGCACCGGCACCTCTACGTGCTGGCCCACGAGTACCGCCGCTGCTACCTGAACCACCCGTGGGCGGCCGAGCTGAGCGGGCGCTACCTGGCGGTCGGCCCGAACGCGATGCTGTTCTCCAGCAGCGCGGTGCACGCGCTCACCCGCACCGGGCTGACCGGCGACCAGCTGGGCGGCGCGCTGGCCCTGGTCTTCCAGTACGCCTACGCGTTCGCGCTGGTCGAGACCCAGTGGAACCGGCGGGTCAAGCTGGCGGGCACCGACGAGGACGTGCTCTACCGGCAGATGCTCGGCCTGCTGAGCCAGGCCGACCCGCGGCACCAGGAGTTCGAGGAACTGCTCGGCTACGACCGGGAGAAGTCGATCGAGGCCGCCCGCAACCGCCAGTTCGACCAGGGCCTGGAGATGGCGCTGGCCGGCATCGAGGCGACGGTGGACCGGCTGCCGAAGCAGGACTGAGCACGCCTGCGCCGGAGGTCGGCCGATCCGACCTCCGGCGCAGGCGTGTGCTGAGCAGCCGTCAGATGTCGCGGAAGGTCTCGATCTGCGCGCCGATCGAGTTCAGCCGGTCCGCCAGGTCCTCGTAGCCGCGGTTGATCACGTACACGTTGCGCAGCACCGAGGTGCCCTCGGTGGCCAGCATCGCCAGCAGCACCACCACGGCCGGCCGCAGCGCCGGCGGGCACATCATCTCGGCCGCCCGCCAGCGGGTCGGCCCCTCCACCAGCACCCGGTGCGGGTCCATCAGCTGCACGCTGGCGCCCAGCCGGGTCAGCTCGGTCAGGTAGATCGCCCGGTTGTCGTAGACCCAGTCGTGGATCAGCGTGGAGCCCTGCGCGGTGGCCGCGATGGCCGCGAAGAACGGCACGTTGTCGATGTTGATGCCGGGGAACGGCATCGGGTGGATCTTGTCGATCGGCGAGCTCAGCTTGGACGGACGCACCGTCAGGTCCACCAGCCGGGTGCGGCCGTTGTCGGCGAAGTACTCCGCGCTCCGGTCGTAGTCCAGGCCCATCTCCTCCAGCACCGCGAGCTCGATCTCCAGGAACTCGACCGGCGCCCGGCGCACCGTCAGCTCCGAGGAGGTGACCACGGCGGCGGCCAGCAGGCTCATCGCCTCCACCGGGTCCTCGCTGGGCGCGTAGTCCACGTCGCAGCTGATCTCGGCGACGCCGTGCACGGTCAGCGTGGTGGTGCCGATGCCGTCGATCCGCACGCCCAGCTTCTCCAGGAAGAAACAGAGGTCCTGGACCATGTAGTTGGGGCTGGCGTTGCGGATCACCGTCACGCCGTCGTGCCGGGCGGCGGCCAGCAGCGCGTTCTCGGTCACGGTGTCGCCGCGCTCGGTCAGCACGATCGGGCGGTCGGGGCTGACGGTGCGGTCCACCTCGGCGTGGTAGAGCCCGGTGGTCGCGGTCACCTCCAGGCCGAACCGGCGCAGCGCGGCCATGTGCGGCTCGACGGTGCGGGTGCCGAGGTCGCAACCGCCGGCGTAGGGCAGCTTGAACCGGTCCACCCGGTGCATCAGCGGGCCGAGGAACATCAGCACCGAGCGGGTGCGGCGGGCCGCCGCCTGGTCCATCGCTGCCAGGTCCAGCTCGGCCGGCGGGGTGATCTCCAGGTCGGCGCCGTCGTTGGTCCAACGGGTCTTCACGCCGATGCTGTTGAGCACCTCCAGCAGGCGGTAGACCTCCTCGATCCGGGCCACCCGGCGCAGCGTGGTGCGGCCGGTGGTGAGCAGCGAGGCGCAGAGCAGCGCGACGCAGGCGTTCTTGCTGGTCTTGACGTCGATGCTGCCGGAGAGCCGGCGGCCGCCGACCACCCGCAGGTGCATCGGGCCGCCGTAGCCGAGCGAGACGATCTCGCTGTCCAGCGCCTCGGAGATGCGGGCGATCATCTCAAGGCTGATGTTCTGCCCGCCGTTCTCGATCCGGTTGACCGCACTCTGACTGGTCCCCAGAGCGGCGCCCAGCTCGGCCTGCGTCCAGCCACGGTGCTTTCGGGCGTCCCGGATGAGCTTGCCGATGCGCGAGAGGTAGTCATCTGCCATGCGCAGACCTTATCTCATCCATGAGATACGCCTGCGGGCGGCACCCCCGTTCGAGGGATACCGCCCGCAGGTGGGGTGATGACCTGGCATCAGCCCTTCTGCATGACCTCCGGCTCGTGCCGGCGCAGCAGCCGCTGGACCAGGAAGGCCATCGCGACCGAGAGCACCACGAGCATGCCCGCGTCGACGGACCACTGCAGGGCGCTGTGCGCCCACAGGCCGTCATGGTCGGTCGGGTGCGCGGGGTCGAGGATCATCATGTGGCCGAGGTCCAGCGTGGTGCCGACCACGGCGACGCCCCAGCGGGCCGGCATCAGCCAGGCGAGCTGGGCCAGCCCGGCCTTGTTGAAGAGCTCGAAGAGGCAGCCGGTGAAGACCACCTGGATGATCGCGAACATCACCAGCAGTGGCATGGTCTTCTCGGCGGTCTTCACCAGGGCCGAGATCACCAGGCCGAACATCATCGAGGCGAAGGAGAGCAGGATGATGCCGATCGCCATCTCGATGGCCGGCGTGCCGGAGAAGATCAGGCCCGAGGTGGGCAGCTTGCGGGTGGAGAAGCCGACCCCCGCGATGATCGCGCCCTGCAGCACGCTGACGAAGCCGAGCACGATGATCTTCGACATCAGGTACGCGCTCCGGGACAACCCGGTGGCCCGTTCCCGTTCGTAGATCGCCCGTTCCTTGATCAGCTCGCGGACCGAGTTGGCCGCCCCGGAGAAGCAGGCCCCGATCGCCAGCACCAGCATGATGGTGCCGGCCGCGTTGTTGGAGCCGTGCAGCGGGTTGGGCGCCAGGCCGTAGGTGGCCGGGACCACCGTGGAGACCACGCCGAGCACCAGCGGCAGCAGCACCGACAGCGCCATGAAGCCCTTGTCGGAGGCGATCACCGACAGGTAGCGGCGGATCAGCGTCCACAGCTGCGAGCCCCAGCTCTGCGGCTTGGGCGGCAGCACCGGCTGCTGGTTGACCGGCGTGTGCTGCACCTGCACCTGGTCCACGTCGGCCGAGTACTGCTGGTAGTGCACCGAGCTCTTGTAGCGGCCGGCCCAGTCGTGGTCCGGGTAGTTCTCGAAGGCCTGGAAGACGTCCGCCCAGGTCTCGTAGCCGAAGAAGTGCAGCGCCTCGTCCGGCGGGCCGAAGTAGGCCACCGAACCGCCCGGCGCCATCACCAGCAACCGGTCACAGATCGCCAGTTCGGCCACCGAGTGGGTGACCACCAGGATCGTGCGGCCGTCGTCGGCCAGGCCGCGCAGCATCTGCATGACCTCGCGGTCCATGCCCGGGTCCAGGCCCGAGGTGGGCTCGTCCAGGAAGATCAGCGAGGGCTTGGTGAGCAGCTCCAGGGCGACCGAGACGCGCTTCTGCTGACCGCCGGAGAGCGCGGTGATCCGGTTCTCGGCGCGCTTATCCAGGCGCAGCTCGTAGAGCACCTCGTCGATCCGGCGGGCGCGCTCGGCCGGCTCGGTGTCACCGGGGAAGCGCAGCTGGGCCGCGTACTTGAGGCCGGTGCGGACCGTCAGCTCCTTGTGCAGGATCTCCGACTGCGGCACCAGGCCGATCCGCTGGCGCAGCTCGGCGAACTGCTTGTAGAGGTTGCGGCCGTCGTAGAGCACCTCGCCGCGGTCGGCCGGGCGGTAGCCGGTGAGCGCGCGCAGCAGGGTGGACTTGCCGGAGCCGGACGGGCCGATCACCGCGATCAGCGACTTCTCCGGCACGCCGAAGCTGACGTCGTTGAGCAGGACCTTCTTGCCGCCCTTGTGCTCGACCTCGACGGTCAGGTGGTGCGCGGCGAAGGAGACCGGGCCGTTGTCGATGAACTCCTGGAGCTGGTCGCCGACCAGCTGGAAGGAGGAGTGACCGACGGTCAGCCGGTCCTGCGGGCCGAGCAGCTGACGCTGCACCGGCTGGCCGTTGACGTAGATCCCGTTGTGCGAGCCCAGGTCGACGATCTCGTAGCGCCCGTCGGCGAGCTGGCGCAGCTCGGCGTGGTGCCGGGAGACCTGCAGGTCGGAGACGACGACGTCGTTGTCCAGCGCGCGACCGATCCGGACGATCCGCATCGCGGCCGTCAGGTTCCGGATCATCGTGGGGTTGCGCTCGCTGAGGTAGCCGACCGAGCCGCCGCCCACGCCGTGGCCGAAGTCCTGGTGGACGGGCTGGTACGGCTGCTGCGGCGCGCCCTGGGCCTGCGCCTGCTGCTGCGGCTGCTGGTAGCCCTGCTGGGCCGGCACGCCGTACTGCGGCGCCTGCGGGGTGGCGTGCCGGTGCGTCTCCGCCTCGTGCACCGGCGGCTGGGCCACCGGCTGGGCGTACTGCTGCTGGCCGTACTGCTGCTGCGCGTACTGCTGCTGGTTGGCCTGCGGCGGGTACGGCTGCCCCACCGGCTGCGCCACCGGCGCGGGCGCCGAGAAGGCGAGCCGCGGCCCGTTCTCGGCGTTGCCCAGGTTGAGCACCGTCCCCGGGAGCAGCTGGGCGTTCAGGGTGCGACCGCCGCCGACCCAGGTGCCGTTGGTGCTGCCGTGGTCCTCCAGCTGCCATGCGGCGCCGTTGAACGAGATGGTGGCGTGCCGCCAGGAGACCCTGGCGTCGTCGAACGGGAAGTCCGCCTGCGGGTCCCGGCCGATGGTGTAGGACCTCCCGGGTTCCAGTGTCCGGTGCTGTCCGTTGATCTCAAGTACGAGTTGCGGCACTGTCCGCCTGCCCCGCTCTCTCGGTCCCCCGATGGCTTCCCCGTCGGTTTCGGGGAGTGAGGAATATCGCGTCTGACGGGGGGTAATCATTCCAGCTCGCACCGGAGGCCGAAAAGTCACCCCCGTCGACTGTGACCTGGCGGCAACGTTCTCACCGCGAGCCGGTGACGCGGGACGCCACCGAGGTGAACGGTGCACGTCCACGGGCCGGACGGACCCCGGCGCCCAGCCGTGCGCCCGGTAGCGTTGGCCGCACCATGGACACCACACCCACGCAGCCCCGGACCGCCGACGACGGGCGCACCCTGCTGGTCAAGGTCTTCGGCAAGGACCGTCCCGGCCTCACCACCGGACTCTTCACCATCCTGGCCGAGTTCGGCGTCGACGTGATCGACTTCGAGCAGCTGGTCACCCGTGGCCGGATAACGCTGTGCGCCCTGGTCACCCCGCCGGCCGGCGGCGACCAGGCCGTCGAGGGCGCGCTGCGGGTGACGGTGCACCGGTGGGCCGAGGAGCACAAGCTCCAGGCCGAGATCATCTCCGGCACCGGCGACAACCGCCCGCGCGCCGAGGGCCGCTCGCACGTCACCGTGCTCGGCAGCCCGCTGACCGCGGCGGCCGTGGCGGCGCTCGCCTCCCGGATCACCGAGGCCGGCGGCAACATCGACCGGGTCTTCCGGCTCGCCAAGTACCCGGTCACCGCCGTCGAGCTGGCCGTCTCCGGCGTCCCCACCGAGGAGCTGCGCGCCCTGCTGGCCCGCGAGGCGGCGGTCCAGCGGGTCGACATCGCCGTGGTCTCGGCCGGTCTGGAGCGCCGCGCCAAGCGCCTGGTCGTGATGGACGTCGACTCCACGCTGATCCAGGACGAGGTGATCGAGCTGTTCGCGGCCCACGCGGGCTGCGAGGCCGAGGTGGCCGAGGTGACGGCGGCGGCGATGCGCGGCGAGCTGGACTTCGCCGAGTCGCTGCACGCCCGGGTGGCGCTGCTCGCGGGCCTGGACGCCTCGGTGGTGGACAAGGTCCGCACCGAGGTCCGCCTCACCCCGGGCGCCCGCACCCTGATCCGCACCCTGCAGCGGCTCGGCTACCAGGTGGGCATCGTCTCCGGCGGCTTCACCCAGGTCACCGACTACCTGGTCGAGCTGCTGGGCCTGGACTTCGCCGCCGCCAACACCCTGGAGACGGTGGACGGCAAGTTCACCGGCCGGGTCACCGGCGAGATCGTCGACCGGGCCGGCAAGGCCCGCTGGCTCACCCGCTTCGCCGAGCAGGCCCGGGTCCCGCTGGCCCAGACCGTGGCGATCGGCGACGGCGCCAACGACCTCGACATGCTCAACGCAGCCGGCCTCGGCGTCGCCTTCAACGCCAAGCCGGTGGTCCGCGAGGCCGCCGACACCGCCGTCAACGTCCCCTTCCTGGACACCGTCCTCTACCTCCTCGGCATCACCCGCGAAGAGGTCGAGGCCGCCGACGACCTGCACGGCACCCCCCACGAGTGAACCGCGCACGCGTGCCGGACCCCTCGGTCCGGCACGCGCTACGGTCGTCCCGGAGGTGGCACCTTGGAGATGGCGGTCCCCGACTGGATGCGCGAGCAGATCACCGCGGCCGAGTACGACTCCTGGTCCGAGGAGGTGTGCCGGGAGATCGAGATCGTGGACGGGATGGTGCACCTGTCCGCCCGCCCCACCGCACGCCACAACCGACTCGCCCGCCGTATAGCCACTGCCCTTGAAGCAGCGTCAACCCCGCAGTGGTACGCCGACGGTCGCTTCGACCTCCGGCTCCAGGACGTTCCGCTCAACAACCGATGCCCCGACACCGTCGTCTACCGAGCGGACACGATCGACATCATGCCGTGCCGCCCCGAACACGTCCTGCTCGTCGTCGAGGTGGTTTCCCCCGGCTCCGAGACCACCGACCGCGTCACCAAGCCTGTCCAGTACGCCCAGGCCGGCATCCGCCACTACTGGCGGGTCGAGCGGGCGACCGATCCGGAGCCCGAAGTCTTCACCTACGAGCTCGACCCCGGCACCGGCGCCTACCGCGCCACCGAGGTCTTCACGGGGAGGGTGAAGGCCACCGCGCCGTTCCCGGTCGAGGTGGACCTCACCACTCCCTGACCGCCCGTCAGTCCACCGACGGCACGTAGTACGACACCAGTCGGCCCACGCCCGGCTCCACGCCGTCCCACGCGCCGTCGAAGGTGAGCACCGCGATGCCCGCGGTCGGGAAGCCGCGCTGGCGCAGCTGGTTGAGCTCGTCGCCCAGGGACTCGTCGCCGGCCAGCACCTCGACCAGGTTCTGCACGCCGGGGTTGTGGCCGACCAGGAGGAGGTCGGCGACGTCGCCGGGGGTCTCCTTGAGCACCTCGATGATCTCGCCCGCGGTGGCGTCGTAGATCCGCTTCTCGAAGACCGTGCGGCGCTGCCGCTTGGGCAGCTCGTGGGCGGCCAGCTTCCAGGTCTCCCGGGTGCGCACCGAGGTGGAGCAGAGCACGTACTCCGGGTTGATCCCCGAGTCGGCCAGCCACTGCCCCGCGACCGGCGCCTCGGCCCGACCGCGCTCGGCGAGCGGGCGCTCGTGGTCGTCCACCTGCGGCCAGTCGGCCTTGGCATGGCGGAGAACGATGATCCTGCGGGGCGCGGCGTGCTCGGTCATGGGGTCAGCTTGGCAGAAAACCCCGCGCCGGGCTCAGCTCTCCGGGATCAACCCATCGACTGGGCGACGGTGGCGATGATCGAGACCACGACGACCACGCCGAGGAAGATGCCGAGGATCCCCAGCAGCTTGCGGTGGCTGTCCGGCGGGTTGGGTTCGAGAACGGGCATGGGGAGAGTTTCGCACCCTTTCCGACTCGCCCCGCACCGGGGTCCGGTCAGCCGGCCTCGTCCTCCACGAACCGGTTGCGGGCGGCCCGCAGGCCGATCAGCACCTGCGGCACCAGCAGCGCGCCCATGAAGGCGAGCGGCAGGTACCAGCCCCCGGTGCTCTCGTAGAGGGTGCCGACCAGGATCGGGCCGGGGATGGAGATCAGGTAGCCGACGCCCTGGGCGAAGGCGGACAGCTGGGCCACCCCGCCGGCCGACCGGGCCCGCAGGCCGATCATCGTCAGGGTGAGCGGGAAGGCGCAGTTGGACAGGCCCACCAGCAGCGCCCAGAGCCAGGCCCCGCCGGCCGGGGCCAGCGCCAGGCCGAGGTAGCCGGCCACGCCGCAGGCCGCCAGCACGACCACGAAGAGCCGCTGGTCGCCGCGCCGGGCGGCCAGGTTGGGCAGCACGAAGGAGACCGGCACGCTGATCGCCATGACCACCGCCAGCAGCACTCCGGAGGTCGAGGCGCTGACCCCGGCGTCCTGGTAGATCTGCGAGATCCAGCCCATGGTGGCGTAGGCGCCGGTGGCCTGGCAGCCGAAGAAGCCGGCCATCGCCCAGGCGGTGCGGCTGCGGGCGATCGCCAGCCGCTCCCCCGAAGCCGGACCAGCCGCACCAGCCCCACCGGCACCGGCCGCTGAGCCCCGGCCGTCCCGCCGCAGCGCCACGGTGACCACCCAGACCAGCAGTGCCAGCGCGGCGAGCACCGCCCAGAGGCCGAGCCCGACCCGCCAGCTGCCGCCGAGCGCGCCGGTCAGCGGC
The DNA here is from genome assembly GCF_007829815.1 of Kitasatospora viridis. NCBI lineage: Bacteria > Bacillati > Actinomycetota > Actinomycetes > Kitasatosporales > Streptomycetaceae > Kitasatospora > Kitasatospora viridis. Next base: position 1,145,255 of record NZ_VIWT01000001.1, read on the forward strand.
ACGGTGGTGGCGGCGGCGAGCGAGGTGCCGAGCGAGAGCGCCATCGAGTAGAGGCCGATCATCGGGCCGACCCGCTGCGGGAAGTAACGCTTGATCACCACCGGGATCAGCACGTTGGAGACCGCCACCCCGGCCAGCGCGACGGCGGTCAGCACCAGGAAGACGGCGGTGGAGCCGGCGAAGGAGCGGGCCGCCACGCCGGCCGTGATCGCGCCCATGCCCGCGGTGACCACCACGGTGGGCCCGAACCGCCGGGCCAGCACGGGCGAGGCGAAGCCGAAGAGCCCGAAGCAGACCGAGGGCACGGCGGTCAGCGCGCCGGCCACGGCGGCGCTCATGTGCAGGTCGCCGCGGACCCGGGAGAGCAGCGGCCCGAGGCTGGTGACGACGGGTCGCAGGTTGAGGGCGGCCAGTGCGACGGCGACCGCGAGCAGCGGGCCGAGCAGTCGGGCCCCAGGGCGATCGGCGGTGCCGGCGGGTTCGGCGGTGCCGGCGGTCTCGCCGGGGTCACCGGCGTCGTCGGAGTGCTTGGTGGTCTTCTCGGCCGTGGACATGGACGACATCATAGAATGATGGGATGAATTTGCCAGCACGATTCGGAGGCAAGATGGTGGTTGCCCTGACCGAGCATCAAGGAGACCCATGACGCTGTCCTCGCCGCGGCGCACCCCGCTGGCCGACCAGGTGATCGCCCAGCTGCGGGCCCAGATCACCTCGGGCGAGTGGCCGGTCGGCTCCCGGATCCCCACCGAGGCGGCCCTGGTCGAGCAGCTCGGGGTGGCCCGGAACACGGTCCGCGAGGCGGTCCGGGCGCTGGCCCACAACGGCCTGCTGGACATCCGGCAGGGCTCCGGCACCTACGTGCTGGCCACCAGCGAGCTGGCCGGCGTGATGCACCGCCGGTTCAGCGACGCCGAGCCGAGCCAGGTCGCCGAGCTGCGCTCGCTGCTGGAGGCCTCGGCCGCCGCGCTGGCCGCCGGGCGCCGCACCGAGCGCGACCTGGTGCTGCTGGAGACGGCGCTGGCCCGCCGCGAGGAGGCCTGGTTCGGCGGCGACCCGGAGGTCTTCGTGCAGGCCGACGCCGCCTTCCACCAGGCGGTGGTGGCCGCCGCCCACAACGACGTGCTGGCCGCGCTCTACGCCGACCTCGGCGAGGTGACCCGGGACCAGCTGCGCCAGGACGTCGGCCCGGTGCTCTCCCCGGAGCGGTACGTCGGCCACGACCGGATCCTGGACGCGATCCAGCGCCAGGACGGCGAGGAGGCGTCCCGGGAGGCGTCCTCGGTGATCCGCAACTGCGCACCGGCCGACTGACGGCCCGTCCGACTGACGGCCTGTCCGACTGACGACCCGGCCGGCCCCGCCCGTGCGAACGCCTCGGCCCCGCGCACCTGACGGTGTGCGGGGCCGAGGCGTTTCGTACGGGGTGTCAGGCGCCGATCGCGTGCAGGCCGCCGTCCACGTGGATGATCTCGCCGGTGGTCATCGGGAACCAGTCCGAGAGCAGCGCGACCACACCGCGGCCGGCCGGCTCCATGTCGGTCACGTCCCAGTGCAGCGGGGAGCGCGCGTTCCAGCTGTCGGCCAGCACCTCGAAGCCGGGGATCGACTTGGCCGCCATCGACTTGAGCGGGCCGGCCGAGATCATGTTGCAGCGGATGTTCTGCTTGCCCAGGTCGCGGGCCAGGTAGCGGGAGGTGGCCTCCAGCGCGGCCTTGGCCGGGCCCATCCAGTCGTACTGCGGCCAGGCGTACTGGGCGTCGAAGGTCAGGCCGACCACCGAGCCGCCCTCCTGCATCAGCGGCAGGCAGGCCATGGTGAGCGCCTTCAGCGAGTACGCCGAGACGTGCATCGCGGTGGCGACCGACTCCCACGGGGTGTTCAGGAAGTTGCCGCCCAGCGCGTCCTGCGGCGCGAACCCGATCGAGTGCACGACGCCGTCCAGGCTGCCGAGCTCCTCGCGGACCTGGTCGGCCAGGCCGGCCAGGTGCTCGGTGTTGGTGACGTCCAGCTCCAGCACCTTGACCGGGGCCGGCAGCTTCTTGGCGATCCGCTCGGTCAGGCTGGGCCGGGGGAAGGCGGTCAGGATGAGCTCGGCGCCCTGCTCCTGGGCCAGCTTGGCGGTGTGGAATGCGATGGAGGACTCCATCAGCACACCGGTGACCAGGATCTTCTTGCCCTCAAGGATTCCGCTCATGTTGCTCAGTGACCCATGCCCAATCCGCCGTCCACGGGAATGACGGCACCAGTGATGTACGCGGCCTCGTCGGAGGCGAGGAACCGCACGGTGGAGGCGACCTCGGCGGGCGCGGCGTAACGGCCGAGCGGCACACCCGAGACGATCTCCTTGCGGCGCTCCTCGCTGAGCACCGCGGTCATGTCCGTGTCCACGAAGCCCGGGGAGACCACGTTGACGGTGATGTTGCGCGGACCGAACTCGCGGGCCAGCGAGCGGGCGAACCCGACCAGGCCGGCCTTGGAGGCCGAGTAGTTCGCCTGGCCGGGCGAGCCCGTCAGGCCGACCACCGAGGAGATCAGCACGATCCGGCCCTTGCGGGCCCGCAGCATCTTGCCCGAGGCCCGCTTGACCACCCGGAAGGTGCCGGTGAGGTTGGTGTCGATCACCGAGGAGAAGTCGGCCTCGGTCATCCGGAGCATCAGGGTGTCCTTGGTGATGCCGGCGTTGGCCACCACGATCTCGGGCGCGCCGTGCTGCGCCTCGATCTCGGTGAAGGCGGCGTCCACCTGGGCGCCGTCGTTGATGTCGCAGCGAACCGCCAGCACGTCGTACTTGGCCAGGGCCTCGGGCACCTCGCCGGAGCGGCTGGTGATCGCGACCTTGTCTCCCGCCTCGGCGAACGCCTGGGCGATGGCGAGGCCGATGCCCCGGTTGCCTCCGGTGACCAGAACCGACCGGCTCACAGATCCACCTCTCCCTGGAGGGACGACCGTGTCGCTGCACGGGTGGTCCCGGTTGGTCCCCCCGGCTGGGGAGAACGTACGCACCGTGACGCTATCGGTCGATTCCGCGCCCCGACGAATCGACCCTCGACAGGGCCGCAACGGGTTAACTGTCGTCTTCCGACAATCGGCGGTCGTGAACCCGGACTCCGTACGGACGGGAACGCTCCGGCCCGGGTGCCCGTTTGCACCCACGGCACGGCGCCGCAGCCTCCCCTCCGGCTCCGGGCCGCGACCGACGCCGAGAACTCTCCAGTAAGGGCGACATCCCGATGAGCGAGGCACTCCCCCGGACCACACGCCGGGGCCGGCTGCTCACCCTGACCGCACTGGCCGCCGGACTGGGCGCCGCGGCCTGGGCGCTGCGCGGCCTGCCCGGGTCCTTCGGCCGCAACCCGGACGGCCGGGACGAGCGGATCCGCAATTCCCCGCAGTACGCGGACGGCACCTTCCACAACGCACCCTCCGAGCTGGTCCGGCGGTCCGAGCCGGGCCGCTCGGTGCCGGACTCGCTGCGCCGGGCGGTCTTCGAGAAGAACGGCCGCACCCCGGTGCGCCCGGTCCCACTGGTCCGCGAGCTGCCGCCGGCCACCGCCGCCGAGGGCGTCGCGGTCACCTGGTTCGGGCACGCGAGCGCGCTGGTGGAGATCGAGGGCAGCCGGGTGCTGCTCGACCCGATCTGGAGCGAGCGCTGCTCGCCGCTGTCCCGGGTGGGCCCGCGCCGGCTGCACCCCGCACCGGTGCCGCTGGCCGCGCTGCCACCGGTGGACGTGGTGCTGATCTCGCACGACCACTACGACCACCTGGACATGGAGACGGTCAAGCGCCTGGTGCACAGCCAGTCCGCCCCGTTCGCCGTGCCGCTGGGCATCGGCGGCCACCTGCGCCGCTGGGGCGTGCCGGAGCACCGGATCATCGAGCTGGACTGGGACGAGACCTGCACGCTGGGCGACCTGCACCTGACGCTGACCGCCGCGCACCACTTCTCCGGCCGCTCGTTCCGGCGCAACTCCACCCTCTGGGGCTCCTGGGTGGTGGCCGGCCCGAACCGCCGGGTGTTCTACACCGGCGACTCCGGCTACTTCGAGGGCTACGCCGCGATCGGCGCCCAGCACGGCCCGTTCGACGCCGCGCTGGTGCAGATCGGCGCCTACGACGCCGGCTGGGCCGACATCCACATGACCCCGGAGGACGCCGTGCTGGCCCACCGGGAGCTGGGCGGCGGCCTGCTGCTGCCGGTGCACTGGTGCACCTTCAACCTGGGGCTGCACCCGTGGGCCGAGCCGGTCGAGCGGCTGCTCACCGAGGCCAAGGCGCACGACGTGCCGGTGGCGGTGCCGCGCCCGGGCCAGCGGATCGACCTGGACGCGCCGCCGGAGCTGGACTCCTGGTGGACCGGGCTGGCCTGACGCGCCATCAGGCAACTGACACCCCGTCGACGCGCGCCATATCTCCTGGCCCTGCCCGCCCCGGACAGGACATGATGCGGTGTCGGACCGGTTCCGGCCCGACACCGCGCCCTCACCCCTGGGAGTCCGATGCCGCCGACACCGAGCAGCGCCCCGCCCGCCCACGCCGTCGACCCGGTCTTCCTCGCGCTGCCGATGCACCGGCTGGCCGACGCGGCGCTGGACCGGGCCCGGCGACTGGGCGCCGAGCACGCCGACTTCCGCCTGGAGCGCGTCCGCAGCGCCTCCTGGCGGCTGCGTGACGCCCGGCTGGCCGGCAGTTCCGACCGCGTGCAGCTCGGCTTCGCGGTGCGGGTGGTGGTGGACGGTGCCTGGGGCTTCGCCGCGGGCGTGGGCCTGACCGAGCAGGCCGCCGCCGAGGTGGCCGAGCAGGCGGTGGCGGTGGCCCGGCTGTCCGCCCGGGTGGGCGCGGCGGCCGGCGGTGACCGGGTGGAGCTGGCCGCCGAGCCGGTGCACCGGGACGCGGTCTGGGTCTCGGCGTACCGGATCAACCCGTTCGACGTGCCGGACGCCGAGAAGAGCGGGCTGCTGGCCGACTGGAGCGCCGCGCTGCTGGCGGCCGACGGCGTGTCGCACGTCACCGCCTCGCTGCTGACGGTGCAGGAGAACAAGTTCTACGCCGACACGGCCGGCACGGTGACCACCCAGCAGCGGGTCCGGCTGTACCCGCAGCTGGAGGCGGTCTCGGTGGACTCCCGCACCGGCGGCTTCGAGAGCATGAGCACGGTGGCCCCGCCGGCCGGCCGGGGCTGGGAGTACCTGCTGGGCACCGGCTGGGACTGGACCGAGGAGCTCTCCCGGATCCCCGAGTACCTGGCCGAGAAGGTCAAGGCGCCGAGCGTCGAGCCCGGCCGCTACGACCTGGTGATCGACCCGACCAACCTCTGGCTGACCATCCACGAGTCGGTCGGCCACGCCACCGAGCTGGACCGCGCGCTCGGCTACGAGGCCGCCTACGCGGGCACCACCTTCGCCACCTTCGACCAGCTCGGCGCACTGCGGTTCGGCTCCGAGCTGATGAACGTCACCGGCGACCGGACCGCCGACCACGGCCTGGCCACCATCGGCTACGACGACGAGGGCGTGGCCGCCCAGTCCTGGGACCTGGTCCGGGACGGCGTGCTGACGGGGTACCAGCTGGACCGCCGGATGGCCCGGCTGAAGGGCCTGGGCCGGTCCAACGGCTGCGCCTTCGCCGACTCGCCCGCCCGGGTGCCGGTGCAGCGGATGGCCAACGTCTCGCTCCAGCCGGCCGTGGACGGCCCGGACACCGAGGGGCTGTTCGCCGGGGTGGAGAACGGGCTCTACATCGTCGGCGACCGTTCGTGGTCGATCGACACTCAGCGCTACAACTTCCAGTTCACCGGCCAGCGGGCCTACGCGATCAAGGGCGGCCGACTGGCCGGCCAGGTCCGGGACTTCGCCTACCAGGCCACCACCACCGACTTCTGGGGCTCGATGACCGCGGTCGGCGGCCCCGGCACCTACCTGCTGGGCGGCGCCTTCACCTGCGGCAAGGCCCAGCCGGGCCAGATCGCCGCGGTCAGCCACGGCTGCCCCTCCGCGCTCTTCCGGCAGGTCAACGTGCTCAACACGCAGCAGGAGGCTGGTCGCTGATGACCAATCGGAAGAACTCCCCGGACCAGCTGGTCGAGCGGGCCCTGGAGCTGTCCACGGCCGACGGCTGCCTGGTGCTGGTGGACGAGGAGAGCTCGGCCAACCTGCGCTGGGCCGCCCTGGAGAACCAGCCGGGCGGCGCGCTGACCACCAACGGCGTCACCCGGGGCCGCCGGGTGACCGTGGTCTCCACCGTGGACGGCTCCGAGGGCACCGCCTCCGGCGTGCTCTCCCGCGAGGCCGCCACCGCCGAGGACCTGGCCGAGCTGGTCCGGGCCGCCGAGGCCGCCGCCCGCGCGGCCGGCCCGGCCGAGGACGCCCAGCCGCTGCTGCCGGGCGGCCCGGCGTCGTCCGACTTCACCGCCGAGCCCGCGCAGACCTCGATCGCCGTCTTCGACTCCTTCGCCCCGCAGCTGGGCCTCGCCTTCGCCCGGGCCAAGGCGAGCGGCCAGGCGCTCTACGGCTTCGCCCAGCACAGCGTGACCTCCACCTACCTGGGCAGCTCCACCGGCCTGCGGCTGCGGCACGACCAACCCACCGGCACGGTGGAGTTCAACGCGAAGTCGGACAACTCCTCGGCCTGGCTGGGCGAGAGCACCCGCGACTTCGCCGACGTCGACGTGCCCGCCCTGCAGACCCGGCTGGACGAGCGCCTCGCCTGGGGCAAGCGGAAGATCGAGCTGCCGGCCGGCCGCTACGAGACCCTGCTGCCGCCCTCCGCGCTCGCCGACCTGATGATCTACCTGGCCTGGACCACCAGCGGCCGGGACGCGGTCGAGGGCCGGACCGTCTTCAGCCGCCCCGGCGGCGGCACCCGGCTCGGCGAGAAGCTCAGCCCGCTGCCGCTGACCCTGCGCTCCGACCCGGCCGAACCCGGCCTGGAGTGCGCGCCGTTCGTCCTCGCGCACGCCTCCGGCAGCGACTACTCGGCCTTCGACAACGGCCTGCCGATCGGCCGCACCGACTGGCTGCGCGACGGCGAACTCAGCACCCTGGCCACCACCCGGCACTCGGCCGGGCTGACCGGACTGCCGGTGCGGCCGCTCGGCGACAACCTGGTGCTGGAGACCGCCGACCAGTCCGCCGCACCCACGCTGGCCCAGATGGTCGCGGACACCGAGCGGGCGCTGCTGCTCACCTGCATCTGGTACATCCGCGAGGTCGACCCGGCCACCCTGCTCCTCACCGGCCTCACCCGGGACGGCGTCTACCTGGTCGAGAACGGCCAAGTGGTCGGCGAGGTCAACAACTTCCGCTTCAACGAATCACCCGTGGACCTGCTCTCCCGGATCACCGAAGTCGGCCGCACCGAACGCTGCCTGCCCCGCGAATGGGGCGACTGGTTCAGCCGGGCCGCGATGCCCCCGGTGCGGGTGTCCGGCTTCAACATGAGCTCGGTGAGCCAGGCCTCCTGACCGAGAGTCCGGATTGGACGAGAAACGACTGACCAAGACCTCCAAGCTGATCGCCCGAACCCTGCGCCACGATCCCGACTCCCTCGGGATCAGCCTGGACGAGGGCGGCTGGGTGCCGGTGGACACCCTGCTCGCCGCCCTCGCCCGGGCCGGCACCCGGCTCACCCGGGAGCAGCTCGACCAGCTGGTCGCGACCAACGACAAGAAGCGCTTCGCGTTCAGCCCGGACGGCGCCCGGATCCGGGCCAGCCAGGGGCACACCGTCGAGGTGGACCTCGGGCTGGCCCCGGTACCGCCGCCCGCCGTGCTCTACCACGGCACGGCACGGCGCACCGTGCCGGCGATCATGCGCGAGGGGCTGCGCCCGATGAACCGTCAGGACGTGCACCTGTCCGCCGACCCGGAGAGCGCACGCCGGGTCGGCTCCCGGCACGGCAGTCCGGTGGTGCTCCGGGTGGACGCGGCCGGACTCGCCCGGCTGGGCCACGAGTTCCGCCGCAGCGCCAACGGGGTGTGGCTGACCGGGGCGGTGCCGCCGGGCTTCCTGAGCCCGGCGGCAGCGGGCCGCAACGACTGAAAGGACCTTCGGCCCCGGTCTGCCCGGGCCGCCCGGCGCGGCGTACCGTGGGGATGAACCGGGCGGAATCGGAGCCGTGCGGGTACGCAGTGAAGGCGGAAGTGCAGATGAGCAGGAGCGGGGACCGCGAGGTCTTCCGGATCACGGGCGCCCGGACCGGCCTGAGCGAGGACGTCCGCGGCCGTCAGCGCCGCTACGTCATCTCGATGTTGATCCGCACGCTGTGCGTGCTGCTGGCCGTGGTGCTCTGGGACGTCCAGCGCTACCTGGCCTTCGCCGCGCTGGCCGGCGGGGTGCTGCTGCCGTACTTCGCGGTGATCATCGCCAACGCCGGCCGGGAGCGGGCGCCGGGCCTGCCGAGCACCTTCGACGTGCCGCCGACCACCCCGCTGATGCTCGGCCCGGGAGGCACGGGTGGCGCGGGTGGCGCGGGTGCGCAGGGCGGCCCGGCTGCCGCGGCGGCCGACGCCGAGCAGGCCTGAGCCGAGCGGGCCCCGGCCGGGCGGCCCGTCGACCTGCCACTATTTCTGGCAGTGACCTGACAGGCCGTCACCACTACTCTCCGTATACGGGCGGCTCGGGCCGCAGACTTGAGCCTCAAGGCAATCTATGCCCGATTCGCCCTTTTTCATGGGCCTTTGACGGCCGTCAACCTCAGGGGAACCTCAAATAAATCTTGTCAGGCCTAGCCAATGCCCCACCCTTTCGTGACATACTGCGTACGCGTTCCGCATCCCCCGTCGGAGCGACAGACCGACGCCGGGCGGCTCCCCCCGTGGCCGCCCGGCGTCGTCACGCCCGCAGCCGGGTGAGAGACTCTCCGATCATGAGCATCGACTTCTTCGGCACCGACTCGGCCGAGGGTCCGCAGGGCCCTCCGAAGTGCTCCGCCAAGGGCTGCCGGTCCGCCGCCGAGTGGGTTCTGGCCTGGAACAACCCGAAGCTGCACACCCCCGAGCGCCGCAAGACCTGGCTGGCCTGCGAGGAGCACCGCGAGCAGCTGAGCCAGTTCCTCGGCGTCCGCGGCTTCCTGCGCGACACCGTGCCGCTGGCCGACTGGACCGACGAGGCCTGAGGCCTGACGGCCCGTCAACCGTCCCTCCCCGGCCGTCCCAGCCCGCTGCCTCAGCCGCCGATCGCCGACATCGGCCGGTCCGGCTGGTGGAAGTCGGGGGCGTCGATCCCGGCCCCGGCCTTCTTGCCCCACATCGCGGCCCGCCAGAGCGCGGCCAGCTCCGCGTCGTCCGCCCCGGAGCGCAGCGCGGTGCGCAGGTCGGTCTCCCCGGTGGCGAACAGGCAGTTGCGCACCTGGCCGTCGGCGGTCAGCCGGGTCCGGTCGCAGGCCCGGCAGAACGGCCGGGTGACCGAGGCGATCACGCCCACGGTGGTCGGGCCGCCGTCCACCAGCCACCGCTCGGCCGGCGCGGCGCCCCGGTCGGCGGAGGGCTCGGGAGTCAGCGCGAACCGCTCGCCGAGCCGGGCCAGGATCTCCTCGGCGGTGATCATGCCGGCCCGGTCCCAGCCGTGCTGGGCGTCCAGCGGCATCTGCTCGATGAACCGCAGCTGGTAGCCGTGCTCCAGGCTCCAGGCCAGCAGGTCGGCGGCCTCGTGGTCGTTGACCCCGCGCATCAGCACGCTGTTGACCTTCACGGGGGTGAGCCCGGCGGCCTCCGCCGCGGCCAGGCCGGCCAGCACGTCCCGGTGGCGCTGGCGGCGGGTCAGGGTGTGGAAGGTGTCCTCGTCCAGGGTGTCCAGCGAGACGTTCACCCGGTCCAGGCCGGCCGCCTGCAGCGCCGCGGCGACCCGGGTGAGCCCCACCCCGTTGGTGGTGAGCGAGAGTTCGGGGCGCGGCCGCAGCTCGGCGCAGGCGGCCACGATCGACACCAGCCCGGGCCGCAGCAGCGGCTCCCCGCCGGTGAACCGCACCTCGCGCACGCCCAGCTCGCGCACCGCCAGCCCGACCAGCCGGACGATCTCCTCGTCGGTCAGCAGGGTCGGCTTGGCCAGCCACTGCAGGCCCTGTTCCGGCATGCAGTAGGTGCAGCGCAGGTTGCACCGGTCGGTCAGCGAGACCCGCAGGTCCACGGCCTGCCGGCCGAAGGTGTCGAGGAGCACGGTGCACACCTTCCAGTCGCGAGCGGCGCCCGGCCCACCACCGGGTGGACCGGGCGCCAGCTTAGACCAGCGGGATCTTCGGCCTCCGGCTCGGCTCAGTGCGCCCCGATCCCGGTGAGGGAACGGACCTCCAGTTCAGCGTACTTCGCCGGGTCGGCGGGCCGGCGGGAGAGCACGGTGCCCAGCCAGCCGGCCAGGAAGCCGATCGGGATCGACACCAGGCCCGGGTTCTCCAGCGGGAACACCTGGAAGTCGGCGTGCGGGAAGAGCGAGGTCGCAGTGCCGGAGCCGACCGGCGAGAGGAGCACCAGCAGCACCGAACTGACCAGTCCCGCGTACACCGAGCAGACCGCGCCGGCCGTGGTGAACCGCTTCCAGTAGAGCGAGTAGAGCAGGGTCGGCAGGTTGGCCGAGGCGGCCACCGCGAAGGCCAGCGCCACCAGGGCCGCGGTGTTCAGCTTGTCCGCGGACAGGCTCAGGCCGATCGAGACCGCGCCGACCGCCACCGCCGCCCACTTCGCCGAGCGCACCTCCTCGCGCTCGGTGGCCCGGCCGCGCCGGATCACGTTGGCGTAGAGGTCGTGGGCGAAGGAGGCGGAGGAGGTCAGGGTGAGGCCGGCCACCACGGCCAGGATGGTGGCGAAGGCCACCGCCGAGATCACCGCCAGCAGGACCGCCCCGCCGGTGGTGCCGGGACCGCCGCCGAGCTCCTGGGCGAGCAGCGGCGCGGCGGTGTTGCCGGCCGCGTTGGAGGCCTTGACGGTCCGCGGCCCGACCAGCGCGGCGGCGCCGAAGCCCAGCGCCAGGGTCATCAGGTAGAAGGCCCCGATGATCCCGATCGCCCAGAACACCGAGGTCCGGGCCACCTTCGCGGTGGGCACCGTGTAGAAGCGGACCAGCACGTGCGGCAGGCCGGCGGTGCCGAGCACCAGGGCGACGGCCAGGCTGAGGAAGTCCAGCTTGCTGGTCGGACTGGCGCCGTACTTCAGGCCGGGCTGCAGGAAGGCGGCGCCCTTGCCGCTGGCGTGCGCGGCGGCGCCCAGCAGGGCGGACGGGTCGAACCCGTACCGGGCCAGCACCAGCACGGTCATCAGCGCGGCGCCGAGGATCAGCAGCACCGCCTTGACGATCTGCACCCAGGTGGTGCCCTTCATCCCGCCGACCGTGACGTAGAGCACCATCAGCGCGCCGACGGCGACCACGGTCCAGCGCTTGGCCGCGTCGCCCTCGATGCCGAGCAGCAGCGCGACCAGCGAGCCGGCCCCGACCATCTGGGCCAGCAGGTAGAAGACCGAGACGACGAGGGTGGAGATCCCGGCCGCGGTGCGCACCGGCCGCTCGCGCATCCGGAAGGCCAGCACGTCGGCCATGGTGTAGCGGCCGGAGTTGCGCAGGGGTTCGGCGATCAGCAGCAGGGCGACCAGCCAGGCCACCAGGAAGCCGATCGAGTAGAGGAAGCCGTCGTAGCCGGAGAGCGCGATCGCGCCGGCGATCCCGAGGAAGGAGGCGGCGGACATGTAGTCCCCGGAGATCGCCAGGCCGTTCTGCAGGCCGGTGAAGCCGCGGCCGCCGGCGTAGAAGTCGGCGGCGGTCCTGGTCTGCCGGCCGGCCCAGAGCGTGATGCCCAGGGTGACCAGCACGAAGCCGGCGAACAGCGCGACGGTCAGGCCGCGGTGGGCACCGGCCGGGCCGGCCGCCAGCAGGGCGGCGGTGTGCGTGCGGCTCACGCGCCCTCCCCGCTGGTGACGACGGCGCTCCGCGCGTACCGGCGGCGCAGCTCCTCGGCCCGGGGGTCGAGCCGGCGCCCCGCGAACCGGGCGTACCAGGCGGCGATCGCGAAGGTGCTGGCGAACTGCGAGAGGCCGAGCAGCAGTGCGACGTTGAGGTTGCCGATCACCTTGGCGCCCATCAGGCCGGGCGCGTAGCCGGAGAGCAGCACGTAGAGCAGGTACCAGAGGAGGAAGGCGACGGTCACCGGGAAGGCGGAGCCGCGGAAGGTCCGGCGCAGGGTGCGGAACTGCGGGTCCTGGTCGATCCGGTGGCCCTGCGGCGGGACGGTCTCGGTGAGGGTGCCGTCCGGCGGGGTTCCGGGTTGCGGGGGGAGGTCCAATCCATCTCTCCTTCGTGCGCGTTCCGATGCATGCTAGGAGCGATTCCCTGTTCACGAACCGGGTTGAGACACGTTCAGCCCACTCTTCACACTGATGCACCGTCAATCTGGCCGAAATGCGGCGGGTCCGCACCCCCTGTTTCCGAAAAGAACTGAGGGCGGCACCGTTATCCGGCACCGCCCTCAGCAGGGAGTTGATGGGTCGTTGGATTGGGTGACGGTATTATCTACCGCCTTTTCCGACCCCTTCGGGAAATCGGGTCAGAACTCGATCCGCACCTTCAAGGCCGAACGGTCGTCCATCGCCTGGTAACCGTCCGGCACCCCGTCCAGACCGACGGTGCGGTCGAAGACCAGGCCCGGCTCGATCCGCCCGCTCAGCACGTCCGCGAGCAGCTCCGGAATGTACGCGCGGGCCGGGGCCACGCCGCCGCCCAGCGAAACGTTTCTGCCGAACATCTGGCCGATGTCCACGCCCGCGCTGCCGCCGTGCGGCACTCCGACGTAGCCCACCGCGCCGCCGTCCCGGGCGATCGAGATCGCGGTGCGCATCGACTCCTCGGTGCCCACCGCCTCCAGCACCGCGTGCGCTCCCTGACCGCCCGTCAGCTCGCGCACCGCCTCGATCGCCGCCTCGCCGCGCTCCGCCACCACGTCGGTGGCGCCGAACTTCCGGGCGATCGAGGTGCGCAGCTCGTGCCGGCCCAGCGCGATGATCCGCTCCGCGCCCAGCCGCTTCGCCGCCAGCACCCCGCACAGGCCCACCGCGCCGTCGCCGACCACCGCGACCGTGGCCCCCGGACGCACCCGCGCCGAGACCGCCGCGTGGTGCCCGGTCGCCATCACGTCGGACAGCGCCAGCAGGCTGGGCAGCAGCGCCTGGTCGGTCGCCGCCTCCTTCGGCAGCTTCACCAGCGTGCCGTCCGCGAACGGCACCCGGACCGCCTCGCCCTGCCCGCCGTCCGACCCCACGCTGCCCCAGAAACCACCGTGCGGGCAGGAGGTCTGCAAACCGTCCCGGCAGTACTCGCAGCTGCCGTCCGACCACACGAAGGGGGCGACCACCAGATCGCCGACCTTGACGCCGGCCACCTCGCTGCCGGCCGCCTCGACGAAGCCGAGGAATTCGTGGCCGATCCGCTGGCCGGCCTCCCGGGCCGCGACCCCGCGGTAGGCCCACAGGTCGCTGCCGCAGATGCAGGCGTTGACCACCCGCACCACCGCGTCGGTCGGCCGCTGGACGACGGGGTCGGGAACCTCCTCGATGCGGATGTCCTGGGGACCGTGGATCACTGTGGCACGCATCTCAACTGTTCCTTCGCAGTACGACTAATCCCGATCAATCCCCTCCGTCACTCTATGCGCTGCCTCGGGGGCGTCGCCCCTCAAGGCCGGGCGGCGGTCCGCGCCCCTTAAGCTGGTGCACCATGCATCCGCTCCAGCCGACGGCCTTCCCGACCCAGCGCACCGCCGGGTCCACCGCCGGGCAGACCCAGGCCCCCGGCTACGCGGTGGTCGACGTCGAGACCACCGGCCTCGGCCGCACCGACCGGGTGATCTCGATCGGGCTCTACCGGCTGGACGCCGAGGGCAACGAGATCGACCACTGGTACACCCTGGTCAACCCGCAGCGCGATCCCGGCCCGGTCTGGATCCACGGCCTGACCAGCGCGATGCTGGCCGACGCGCCGACCTTCCCGGAGGTCGCCGAGGAGCTCGCCGAGCGGCTGCGCGGCCTGGTGATGGTCGCGCACAACGCGCTCTTCGACTGGAACATGATCTCCCGTGAGTTCTCCCGGGCCGGGCTGCGGGCCCCGGTGGAACAGCGGATCTGCACCATGGTGCTCTCCCGCGACCTCGGCCTGCCGCTGGCCAACGGCCGGCTCGCCACCCTGGCCGAGTACTTCGGGGTGCGGCAGCTGCACGCGCACAACGCGCTGGACGACGCCCGGGTGCTGGCCGAGGCCTTCCGGCCCAGCCTCGGGCTGGCGCTGAGCGGCGGGGTCCCGCTGCCGCTGACCACCTGCGTGGCCGTCACCGACCTGGGCGAGGACCCGGCGGCCATGCCGCTCGGCGAGGCGCCGGCCCGCGGCTCCTGGTCGTCCTCCTACCGCCCGGTCCGCAAGCGCCCGGCCTGCCCCTACCCCAACCCGGGGCGCTGGCGGGAGGGCGGGCCGCTGGTCCAGGGCATGCGGGTGGCGATCACCGGCGACACCGCCACCGACCGCGAGCTGCTGGAGGACCGGGCGATCGCGGCCGGCCTGCACATCGCGAGCTCGGTGAGCCGGCTGACCAGCCTGCTGGTCACCAACGAGCCGGGCAGCTGGAGCGGCAAGGCCCGCAAGGCCCGCGAGGTCGGCACCCCGGTGATCGGCGAGGACGCCTTCCTGCAGCTGCTCGCCGACGTCGCGCCGCACCCGGGCCCGGCCGCCGCCCGCTGACCGGCCGGGCCCGCGCCGCAGCGCCGTCCGACCCTGCTCCACCTGCGGTTTCCGGTCCGGCAGGATGGGGCCCATGGATCTCGGACTGCAGGACAAGGTGTACGTACTCACCGGCGCCAGCCGCGGCCTCGGCCTGGCCGCCGCCCGCGAGCTGGTGACCGACGGCGCCCGGGTGGTGCTGACCGGCCGTCAGCAGGACCGGCTGGACGCCGCGGTCGCCGCCCTCGGCGGCCCCGACCACGCGCTCGGCCTGGTGGCCGACAACGCCGATCCGGCCGGCGCCGAGCGGGTGCTGTCCACCGCCACCGCGCACTTCGGCCGCCTCGACGGGGTGCTGATCAGCGTCGGCGGCCCCGCCACCGGCCCGGTCCTGAAGGCCGCCGACGAGGACTGGCGGGCCGCCTTCGAGTCGGTGTTCCTGGGCGCCGTCCGGTTCGCCCGCACCGCCGCCGGGCTGCTCGCCGAGGGCGGCGTGATCGCCTTCGTGCTCTCCAGCTCGGTCCGCGAGCCGATCCCGGGCCTGGGCATCTCCAACGGCCTGCGCCCGGGCCTGGCGATGGCCGCCAAGTCGCTGGCCAACGAGCTCGGCCCGCGCGGCATCCGGGTGCTCGGCCTGCTGCCCTCCCGGATCGACACCGACCGCGTCCGCGAGCTCGACTCGCTCTCCCCGGACCCGGTCGCCGCCCGGGCCGCCGCGAGCGCCGCGATCCCGCTCGGCCGCTACGGCGCCCCCGAGGAGTTCGGCCGGGTCGCCGCCTTCGCCCTCTCCCCCGCCGCCTCCTACCTGACCGGCCTGATGATCCCGGTCGACGGCGGCGCGCTGCACGCCCTCTGACCCGGTCCGGCGGGCGCCGCTGCGCACCGTTACCACGAACGGGGGAACCTCCTGCGGCGGCCATCGGTCGCAGACGCACGGCGCTATGGTCGAGGCACCGTCGAACGGAGGTCCCCCCGTGCGCTCCCTGGATGACGCCGCGTGATCTGGCTGGCGGCCGCCGGCCTGCTCGCGATCGGCGTGGCCGCGCTGGGGGTGCTCGCCACGCTGCGGATGCCGGTCACTCCACGCGAGGAACCCGACGAGCCCGCCGACCGCGATGCCCACGGCCCCGGCGTTCACGGCCCACATGTGCACGGCCCCAGCGTTCACGGCCCCAGCGTTCACGTACCTGGTGCTCGCTCGGCGGCGGGGCGACCTGGATCCGCAGCTCCAGCGGGAGTTCTGCCTCCAGAGCAGCCGAGGCGTGGCTGAGCGGACCCTCCCGGAAGGCCAGCACAGCGGCCGGCGGCGCGCTCCCGGGCTCCAGCAGCAGCTGCGCCCGCAGCCGCAGCCGCCGGTGCCGCCCGAGCAGCCGGGTCCGCGCCGCGGTGACCTGCGGCAGGTGCAGCGCGGCGTCCCGCACGGCGGCCGCCAGCGTGGCGCCGCGCAGCCGCAGCCGCATCGGCGGCGCCCCGTCCGTCGGCAGGTCGAACTCCTTGACCGTCGCGCGCCGGAACTGCGCCACCAGCCAGCCGAGCGCCAGCAGCACCACGGCCGCCAGCCCGGCCACCACCGCCGGCCACCACCAGCCCCGGTCCCGCCAGCGGGTCCGCGAGGCGTCGCTCAGCACCGCCCGGTGCGGCGAGGCCAGCGGCCACCAGGACGGCGGCACCACCCCGAGGTGGTGGTAGACGTCGAAGCCGCCCGCCAGCACCAGCAGCGCGCCGACCAGCAGCAGCGCGCCCACCAGGGCCAGCAGCACCCGGTTCACCATCGCATCCCTTTCAGTGCATGTGCGGCCGGTGCCGGGCGGCCCGCCGACGGACCGTCAGCCGCGGCTCCCGCACCAGCTCGATCCGCGCCAGCTCGGCCGTCAGCTCCGTGCGCACCTGCGCCACGTCCGCGCTCCCGTGCACCGTGACCCGGGCGCGCCGCCGGCCGACCCGCACCCGCGCCGAGGCCACCATCGGCTGCGCGCAGGCCCGCAGCTCCAGCAGCGCCGCCACGCCCGTGCGGTCCACCACCGCACCGGGCGCCTGACGCAGCAGCAGCCAGCGCCGCTCCCCGGGGGTCAGCGCGAGCACCAGCAGCCAGCAGCCCAGCACCGCCACCACGGCGGCGCCCGCCAGCACCCAGGTGGAGTCCAGCTGACGGGTCGCCAGCTGGCCGGCCAGCCAGCTGCGCCAGCTGCCGGCCCGGTGTCCGGTCCACACCGCCGTCACGTCGTAGAGCAGCACCCCGGCGCCGGCCAGCACGGCGCACGCCACCACCGCCGCGGGCCCGGTGCGCGGCGACCGCGGCCTGCGGTACCCGGTCACCGTGCCACCAGCACCCGCCGCGCCCCGCGGCTGCGCGCCACCCGCGCCCGCAGCACCGGCCGCGGCGGCCCGACCGGCCGGCGCCAGCTGCCCGCTCCCGTCACCGGCGCCCTGCGCCACCCCGCGCCGCCCGGGCGCACCCAGGAGCCGGTCACCGCCGCCGAACCCGTCATCACGCCTCGCCCTTCACCGGCACCAGCCGCTCCACCAGTACGTCGACGTCGCCGACCGCGATCCCGGTCAGCGCCCGCACCTGCTCGGCCATCGCCTCGCGCACCTCGCCCGCCCGGCGCGGCAGGTCGCTCGGGAAGGGCAGGTCGAGCCGGATCCGGATCCGCGCGGTGCCGCCCACCACGGCCACCGAGACCCGAGGCGGCTCGCCCACCGGCTCCGGCCCGAGCGCCCTCGCGGCCGCCACCCGGGCGATCCGTTCCAGCACCCGGTCGGCGATCCGCAGCCTGCCGCGCCGGGCCGCCGGCGTGGCCGCGCCGGTGTCGCTGCCCCAGCCGGGGCCGAACAGCGTGTCGTCCCCCGCCGGCATCAGCGGCGCCGGTCGCGGCTGCGCAGCAGGTCACCGAGGTCGCCCAGTTCGAGGTCGCCCTCCAGCAGCCGGCCGGCCACGAAGCCCACCGCGCCGAGCGCGGCGACCAGCAGGAAGGCGGCGAACCCGCCGAAGTAGCCGGCGAAGCCCAGGGCCATGCCGGCCACCAGGCCGAGGTGGGCGAGATTCATCAGGTGCTCCCGAGCGCTGTGGTTGGGTGTCGGCTACTGGACCCTGGCGCGCCGGTCGGAGGAGGAGAGCGGTTCCTCCTCCTCGTCCGGCTCGTCCGGCAGGTGGACGTCGTTGACCGCGATGTTGACCTCGACCACCTCCAGGCCGGTCAGCCGCTCCACCGAGGTGATGATGTTGCGCCGGACGGCGGCGGCCAGTTCCGGGATCACCACCCCGTACTCGACGACCAGGGCGATGTCGATCGCGGTCTGCTTCTCCCCCACCTCGGCCTTGATGCCGCGCGAGACGCTGGTCCGGCCGCCCGGCACCCGGTCCCGGACCGCGCCGAAGGTCCGGGCCAGCCCGGTGCCGAGGGCGTGGATGCCGTGCACCTCGCGGGCCGCCATGCCGGCGATCTTCTCCACCACGCCGTCGGCGAGGGCGGTGCGGCCCCGCTGCTCGGCCTCGTGCGGATCGGTCTGCGGGTGGTGCGGCTTGGTCAGGTCGGACGGCTTCGGGGTGTCGGGCATGGGGGTGCCTCCATGGTGTGGCTCCAGCTATACCGTAATGTGCCCCAACTCTGACATTCCGCCACGAAACGCGCCTCCGGAGCCCGGTCGCCCGCCGGACGCACGCGGGCCCCCGGCGACAGCGTGTCGCCGGGGGCCCGGTAGGGGTGGTGACGGCCCGTCAGTCGCCGATGCCGGCCAGGTCGCGCAGCCGGCGCGCCTGGGCGGCCCGCTCCGCGGCGACCTGCTCCTGGTAGCTGCGGGCGCCCGCGCCGAGCAGCAGCGCCTTGGTCTCGATCACCGCGTTGCGCGGCGCGGCCAGCAGCGGCGCGGCCAGGTCGCGGGCGGCGGCCTCCAGCTCGCCGGCGGGCACCACCAGGTTGGCCAGGCCGAGCTCGGCGGCCTCCTTGGCGAAGACCCAGCGGCCGGTGGCGCAGATCTCCAGCGCCCGGGCGTAGCCGACCAGGTCGGTCAGCGGCTTGGTGCCGGTCAGGTCGGGCACCAGGCCGAGCGAGGTCTCGCGCATCGCGAACTGCACGTCCTCGGCGCAGATCCGCAGGTCGCAGGCGAGCGCCAGCTGGAAGCCGGCGCCCACCGCGTGCCCCTGCACGGCGGCGATGGTGATCACGTCGGGCCGGCGCCACCAGCTGAACGCCTCCTGGAAGGCGGCGATGCTGGCGTCCAGGTCCTGGTCCGAGGAGCCGGCCAGGGCCAGGAAGCCGGGCTCGCCGGGGATCCCCTCGGGGCTGAACATCGCGCGGTCCAGACCGGCCGAGAACGAGACGCCCTCGGCCCGCAGCAGCACCACCCGCACGGCGGCGGGCAGTTCGCGGCCGACGCCGGCCAGCGCGCGCCACATCGCGGGGGTCTGGGCGTTGCGCCGCTGGGGGTGGCAGAGCGTGACCACGGCGAACTCGCCATCGACCTCCAGCCGGACGCCGGACGCCTCCCACTCGTCGGGGCTGGAGAAGGCGGGGACGGGCGCGGTCATGCGGACCTCCGGCGGGTTCCGGGCAGGCGGCAGTGCACTGCCCTCGGCGTCATTTACCGGAGAGTAACTTAACTGCCCGGGTTCTGAGTAGTACCCCCGGGGGGCGGCAATCCGCCGACATTCCGACCCGCCCGCGCGGCGGGTCAATCACGACACCGGACGGTGGATATTCCGGGCGGACATGACGATCGGCGGCCGGACGGATTAACGTCCCGGTCGCCGATAGTCGGATCGCACTCTGGAAACTGACGAAACGTCGGAACCCGGTGCTGCCGTGACCCCTCCCCGCCTCAGCGGGTACCGGTCCCTGCCCGGCCGATCCGGTCTGACGGGCCGTCAGGATCCTGCAGCGGCAGCCGCCTTGGCCTTACCGCGCGTGGCACCACCACGACCCCGGAGGTTCACCCCGGTCTCGCTCAGCATGCGGTGCACGAAGCCGTACGAGCGGCCGGTCTCCTCCGCCAGCGCGCGAATACTCGCCCCGGAGTCGTACTTTTTCTTCAACTCGGCCGCGAGCTTCTCACGCGCGGCACCAGTTACCCGGCTGCCCTTTTTCAGAGTCTCGGCCACCCGTGCCTCCTCGTAGCTGTGCTCGGTCAGATTCCCATGATCACCCATCCCCTGGCTCCTGGCCACCCATTCGACAAGGTCCGTCCGGGGAAAGGGAGCGCGGACGGGGGGTACCACCAGCGCATCGGGGCGCTCACCCAGGGTGCACGCGCCCTGGGGAAATCGGCACCGGGGAGCGAAAGCCCTGATCAGCGAGGGGACGAGGGTGGAGCAAGGGGTGGATCCGAGTAAAACGGAATCCAAGACCCCGGCATTCCCGGACGGCCCCGCATGATGAGGGGGCATCGGCCGTATGCAGGAGCGCGCGTCTACCGAACCGCGCGCGTCGGCCCACCGAGCGTGAAAACGAGCGGCCGCCACTCCGGCTTTCCCGAAATGGCGGCCGCTCCCTGACGCCGGTTCAGGCCAGCGACACCAGGTCGTGGTAGGCCGGGCTCCACAGGTCCTCGACGCCGTCCGGCAGCAGGATGATCCGCTCCGGCTGGAGCGCGTCCACCGCGCCCTCGTCGTGGGTGACCAGCACCACGGCGCCGCTGAAGGAGCGCAGCGCGCCGAGGATCTCCTCGCGGCTGGCCGGGTCCAGGTTGTTGGTCGGCTCGTCCAGCAGCAGCACGTTGGCGGAGGAGACCACCAGCGAGGCCAGCGCCAGTCGGGTCTTCTCGCCGCCGGAGAGCACCCCGGCCGGCTTGTCCACGTCGTCGCCGGAGAACAGGAAGGAGCCGAGGATCTTGCGGATCTGCACCAGGTCGGTGTCCGGCGCGGAGGAGCGCATGTTCTCCAGCACCGTGCGCTCCGGGTCCAGGGTCTCGTGCTCCTGGGCGTAGTAACCGATCTTCAGGCCGTGACCCGGGATCACCTCGCCGGTGTCCGGGGCCTCGACGCCGGCCAGCATCCGCAGCAGGGTCGTCTTGCCGGCGCCGTTCAGCCCGAGCACCACCACCCGGGAGCCGCGGTCGATCGCCAGGTCGACGTCGGTGAAGATCTCCAGCGAGCCGTAGGACTTGGAGAGCCCACTGGCCGTCAGCGGGGTCTTGCCGCACGGGGCCGGGTCGGGGAAGCGCAGCTTGGCGACCTTGTCGGAGGCGCGCACCTCGTCCAGGCCGGAGAGCAGCTTCTCGGCGCGGCGGGCCATGTTCTGCGCGGCCACCGTCTTGGTTGCCTTGGCCCGCATCTTCTCGGCCTGGGCGTTCAGCGTGGCGGCCTTCTTCTCGGCGTTGGCCCGCTCGCGCTTGCGGCGCTTCTCGTCGTCCTCGCGCTGCTGCTGGTACTGCCGCCAGCCCATGTTGTAGATGTCGATCGCGGACCGGTTGGCGTCCAGGTAGAAGACCTTGTTGACGACCGTCTCGACCAGGTCCACATCGTGCGAGATCACGATGAAGCCGCCCTTGTAGGTGGCCAGGAAGTCGCGCAGCCAGGCGATCGAGTCGGCGTCCAGGTGGTTGGTCGGCTCGTCCAGCAGCAGCACGTCGGCGTCGGAGAAGAGGATCCGGGCCAGCTCGACCCGGCGGCGCTGACCACCGGACAGGGTGTGCAGCTCCTGGCCGAGGATCCGGTCCGGCAGGCCGAGCGCGGCGGCGATGGTGGCGGCCTCGGCCTCGGCGGCGTAGCCGCCCTTGGTGAGGAACTCGGTCTCCAGCCGGGAGTACTTCTTCATCGCGTTGTCGCGGGTGGCGCCCTTGCCGTTCGCCATCCGCTCCTCGTTCTCGCGCATCTTCTTCAGCACCACGTCCAGGCCGCGGGCGGAGAGGATGCGGTCGCGGGCGAGCACGTCGAGGTCGCCGGTGCGCGGGTCCTGCGGGAGGTAGCCCACCTCGCCGGAGCGGGTGACCGTGCCACCGGCCGGCAGGCCCTCGCCCGCCAGCACCTTGGTGAGCGTGGTCTTGCCCGCGCCGTTGCGGCCGACCAGGCCGATCCGGTCGCCGGGGGCCACCCGGAAGCTGGCGGACTCGATCAGGATGCGGGCACCGGCGCGCAGTTCGAGGGCGTTGGCGGCAATCATGGCTGGGCGGGACTCCTGGGACGGGAAAGCGGCGGGCAGCTGGTCGGGCCGGGCGGGTGCCGCCGCTCCTGGGGAGCGAGAACAGCGATGCGGGCCAGTCTACCGGGCACGCCGGAGCTGCCCGGAGGAATAACGCTGGCCCGCCTGAGC
Source organism: Kitasatospora viridis (assembly GCF_007829815.1). Taxonomy (NCBI): domain Bacteria; kingdom Bacillati; phylum Actinomycetota; class Actinomycetes; order Kitasatosporales; family Streptomycetaceae; genus Kitasatospora; species Kitasatospora viridis. The sequence goes on from NZ_VIWT01000001.1 coordinate 1,167,186, forward strand.
GGGCGGGCCAGCGTCGGGGCGCGGGTCGCGCCCGGGGTCACTGCGCGGCGGGGGCCGCCGACGGGGCAGGGCAGGCGCCGGCCAACTGCTCGGCGGCGAACGGCGCCTGCGGGCTGTCGCAGGGCACCTCGACCACGCCGGTGTCGGAGTCCAGCACCCGGCTGCCGACCAGCGGACCGTCGTCCAGGCGCACCCGGCGGCCGTCCAGCTTGATCAGCTCGACCCGGTTGCCGCTGTTCAGCATGTAGCCGTGGCCGTCCAGCTTGAAGCCGGTGATCGAGCCGGGCAGCGGGCGGCCGGAGCCGGTGCTGGTGCAGGAGCGCGGGAGCAGCACGGCGGTGTCGGCGCCAACGGCCCGCAGCGGGTCGAAGAGGCAGCCGGCCGGCGGGCGGGCGTTGAACCTGAGATCTCCGTCACGGTCGCGGAAGCCCATGGTCAGACCGGGGGTCAGCACCTGCACCCAGGGCTCCGGCACGGAGACGGTCTGCACGGCCGCGGCGGCCCGCTCCAGCTCGATCTCCTTGCGCTGGGCGTCGGTGCGCTGGTCCGCGCCCGGGTCGCCGTCGCCGTGCAGCCAGTCGGACAGGCCGGGCACGGCCCGGTGCCAGCGGACCTCGTGGTCGCTGACCCGGACCGAGGTGACCATCCCGTCGTCCCAGACCACGATGGCGCTCTGGTCCGGCGAGGAGTCCGCGCCGACCAGCGAGAGGTGCAGCGCGGTCGCGCCGTCCCGGCGGTAGGACCAGAGCAGCGCGCCGCTGGTGGGGTCGTAGGCCTCCAGGCCGGGGCCGATCTTGAAGTCCGGGGTGACCGGGTCGGCCGACTGGGCGCTCACCGGGCTGGCCTCCGCCTTGCCGGGCGCGGAGACCTGGTCCCCGAACGGCACCGGCCGGTTGGCGTGCGCGGCGGCACCGGCTGCGAGCACCAGCAGCACGGCCGCGGCGGGCAGGGCGGACCGAGGGGTCAGGGTTCGAAACGGCTTCCAGGACACCACCGGAGGGTACCTGGCCGGGGTTTCGGCGTCAGCACGGCGGGGCCGGTGAACCACTTCGCAGACGGATAACCGGACATTCGGCGGGGGTGGGTCGGCGGGGGAACCACCCCGCTGAGCTGGTCCGATCCGGTCGAGCGAAGTGCTGACGATCGATCAGGAATCCGTCCTTTTCATCTTGGATTCCACCAGACTCGCGATATCTGCCCACTTTAGGGTGACATTCGGCTTTTCTGACGGCTCGTCGGCTTACTGTCGAAGCCCCCAAGCACTGTCGGTACCGGGGTGGACACGGAGCGCCGCCGGAGCCGGACCCGAGGAGAGACCATGCGCATCGGCCGCCTGGCCCTGGCCGCGTCGGCGCTGCTGCTGCTCACCACCGCCGGCATCTCGTCCGGCGGCGATCCGCTGAGCACCGCGGACCGCACCCCCGCCGCCTCCGACGCCCCGAGCCCGGGCACCGCGCCCGCCCGGGTCGGCCGGGGTGCCGCGCCCAAGCCGACCACCCGGCGGGCCGACCACGACGTGCCGTTCGGCGCCTTCGTCGGCTCCTGGGACGACTACATCCCGCAGATCGCCAAGATGGGCGACTGGCTGCACGGCGCCGACCTCCAAGTCGGCCACACGTATCTGGCCGGAAACGGTTGGAGCGACGTGGAGGGCGACACCAAGGTGCTCGCCCTGTGGTCGCAGTGGCGGATGGCCGACCGGAGCCGGACCCTCGTGCTCAACGTGCCGATGCTGGTGCCCAACGAGGGCGACGTGCCGGACGACCAGGTGGCCGACCTGCTGCACCAGGGCGCCCGGGGCGCCTTCGACCAGCACTACCTGCGCCTGGCCCGCAAGCTGGTCGCGCTCGGCGGCGGCGACACCGTGCTGGTGCTCGGCTGGGAGATGAACGGCATCACCTACACCGGCCGCTGCCGGCCCGACCCGGCCGCCTGGAAGACCTACTGGCGCCGGATCGTCGACGTGATGCGCTCGGTGCCCGGGCAGCGGTTCCGCTTCGACTTCACCCCGAACCGGGGCCTGGACGACATCGCCTGGACCAAGTGCTACCCGGGCGACGACGTGGTGGACATCATCGGCACCGACAACTACGACCAGCCGGCCGGCGCCACCTTCGACGACTACGTGCACGAGCCCTACGGCCTAGAGGACCAGGTGGAGTTCGCCGCCAAGCGCGGCAAGCCGGTCTCGTACCCCGAGTGGGGGCTGTTCCGCAACGGCGACAACCCGGAGTTCGTGCGCCGGATGGTCGAGTGGATGCGCACCCACGACACCGCCTACCAGACCCTCACCGACTACTGCCCGCACGGCTTCTGGGAGTGCCGGGACAACCCGCGCTCCAGCGCGGTCTACCGGCAGCTGATGAGCGGCAAGGGCGAGCCCGACACCGGGGACCGCCCGACGCCGTCCGGGACCCCGACCGCGCAGCCCTCGCAGCCGCCGACCGCGACCCCGACGCCCACCCCGGAGCCGACCGCGACCCCGGAGGAGCCGCTGCTGCCCGACTGGCCGCTGCTGCCCGGCTGGCCGGACCTGTCCAAGCTGCCCGGGCTCTCGCTGGGCGGCCACTGAGCGGGGCGGCGGTGACGGTCCGTCCGGTCGTGTGCCGGACGGACCGTCAGCGCCGCAGCAGCGCCCGCAGCCGCCGCACCGGCTCGCGCAGCCGCGGTGCCAGGGCCGCCCGGCCGCGCACCGCCGCCAGCCGCAGGCTGAGCAGCACGGCGCCCCGGCGCGGGCCGAGCAGCAGCCGGTGGTTGTGCTCCCGGTCCGGCCGCCAGCGGGACTTGTACGGCTCGTCACCGCGCATCAGGCTTATCACCGGCACCCCGGCCGCGACCGCCTCCGCCAGCCCGGTGGCGAACAGCAGCCCGGCGACGTCGAGGCGCTCGCGCAGCCCGGGGTGCGCGCCGTAGAGGTAGAGCCCCGCGAAGGTGCGGCCGAGCAGCAGCAGGTCCACGGCGACCAGCTCGCCGTCCAGGTGGTAGCGGTAGACCACCGCCTGGCCCCGCTCGGCCAGGCCCGCGGTGGACTCGGCCAGGTGGGCGCGGAACCGCTCGGTGGTGTGCTCCGGGGTGACCCCGCGGGTCTCCCACTGCAGCGCGTGCAGCCGCAGCAGCTCGCCCATCGCCGCGGGGACGGCGGCCGGCTCGACCCGCTCGGCCCGCACGCCGACCGCCTCCAGCTTGCGCTGCTTGGCGCGGCGCTTCTGCGCGGTGCGGCCCGGCATCCGGTCGTACATCCGCTCCATCGAGACGGCCGGCAGGTGCTGGCAGAGCGAGTCGAGCAGCTGGTGGCGGCGGCCCGACCAGTGGGCGTAGACCTGGTGGGCGGCCGAGCCGGGCGGCACCTCGCGCAGCTCCAGGGCCTGCCAGGGGCGGCGCAGCGGGAGCGCGGCGGCCAGCCGGGCGGCGGCCTCGTCGGTGTACCGGTCGTCCAGCAGCAGGTCGGTGCAGTCGATCAGGCCGCCGCCGAGGGCGGTGAGCACGCCGCCGCGGGTGCGGTGCAGGGCGGTCGCCGCGACCAGCCGGCCGCCGCGGCGGACCAGCACCACCCGCAGCCGGCCGGGGCGGCCGTACTGCCGCCACCAGGAGGCCTGCCAGGCGGCGGCCTGGAACGGGGTGGCGGTGGCGCAGCGCTCGGCCAGGTCGTCCCACTCCGCGGCGAGCTCGTCCAGCGCGCCGTCGTCGCGGCGGACCTCGGTCTGCCAGCGCACCGCCTCCGCCGGGCCCGCCGGGTCGCCCGGGCGGGCGGGGGCGGGCACGGCGGCGGCGCGGCGGGTGTCGGTCACTTGGCGGCCTGTTCCTTCTCGGGGGCCTCCTTGGCCGCCGCCTCCTTCTCCTTGGCCGCCTGCTTGCCCACCGCCTCCTTGCCCGCTGCTTCCTTGCCCGCCGCCTGCTTGGCCGGGGCCGGCTTGCCGGGGGCCTCCTTGGCGGGGGCCGGGACCACGGGCTCGGGCGCGTCACCGGCGGCCGGCGCGGGGCCCGCACCGGGCGCGGCGGCCGGCGCGGTGACCGGCTGCGCGGCCTGGCCGGGCCGGCGACGGGTCATCAGCACCAGCGAGCCGATCAGCACCCCGGCCGCCCCGCCCACCGCGACGTCGAGCTTGCGGCTCGGCGTGCTCGGCGCGTCCGGCGCGGCCGCGGCGGCCAGCGGCACCAGCCTGACCCCGGTCTCCTTGCTGCTGGTGTTGCCGAAGGAGACCAGCGCCCGGGCCACCGCGTCGGCCGACCTGACCGCGTCCTGGGGGTGGGCGCCGCTGCCGTCGATCTCGATCACCGGTGCGTCCGGCGAGGTGGTGCCGTGCACCAGGTTCGCCAGCTCGGCGGTGGTCTTGCCGGCGTCCGCCGCGGCCAGCGCCAGCACCTGCGGCTGGCCGGCCAGCCGGCCGTACGCCTGCGCGAAGTTGGTGGTCTGCGCGGCCTGGGTCTGGTCCACCGGGACCACCACCACGTAGGAGTTGGCCGCGTAGACCGGCGGCGCCAGGAGCGCGTAGCCGGCGCCGCCGACGGCGCCGACCGGGATCGCCACGGCCAGCGGCCACCAGCGGCGGGCCGTGCTGCGGATGCTGTGCAGTCGATCGGACATCTCAGATCTCCCTCTCGGCCGGGACCGGTGGGAGGCCCCGCCCCAGCCGCTGGTACAGCTCGCCCAGGTGGGCCGCTGTGCGAACAATGTCGTAGTGCGCCACCGCGGCCGGGCGCGGCAGCGGTGCCGCCGGGCGCCCGGTGGCGAGGTCGAAGAGCGCCGCCCGGTAGGCGGCCTGGGTGGAGGGGAGCTTGCGGGCGCCCGGCGCGGCGTCGGCGGGCAGCTCCTCCAGCGCCGGGCAGCCGCTGTGCAGGATCGGCAGGCCGGCGGCCAGGCCCTCCAGCACCGCGAGCCCGAAGGTCTCCTCCACCGAGGGGGCGGCCAGCACGTCCATCGCGGTCAGCAGCTCGGGCACGTCGGCCCGTTCGCCGGCCAGCACGGCGCGCGGGCCGGCCAGCCGGGCCAGCCGGGCGCGCTCCGGCCCCTCCCCCACCAGCAGCAGCCGGACCTGCCCGGGCAGCGCGGGGAGCACCTGGGCGAGCACGTCGAACCGCTTGCCGGGCACCAGCCGGCCGACCGCGCCGATCACGAACGCCTCCTCGGGCAGCCCGAGTTCGGCGCGCAGTTCGCGGCGGATCCGGGCCCGCTCCCGCTCGGTGTGCAGGAACCGGCCGGCCTCGATGCCGTTCGGCAGCACCTCGACCCGCTGCCCGGGCACGCCCCAGTCGCCGAGCGTGCCGGCCACCTGCCGGGAGACCGCCACGGTGGTGCTGCCGAGCCGCTCCGCCGCCAGGTAGAGCGACTTGACGCCGAGTCCGACCGGGCGCCCCTCGATGGTGCCGGCGTGCAGCGAGTGCTCGGTGGCCAGCACCGCGCGCACCCCGGCCAGCCGGGCGGCCAGGCGACCGTAGAGGCCGGCCCGGTAGAGGTGGGTGTGCACCACGTCGAACCGGCCGCGCCGGATCAGCCGGGTGAGCCGGGGCAGCACGCCGAGGTCGCGGTTGCCGCGCATGCCGAGGTCGTGCACCGGCACGCCCTCGGCCCGCAGCGCCTCGGCGACGCTGCCCGGGTTGGTCAGCGCGGCCACCTCGCAGTGGATCCCGGGCGGCAGGTGACGGATCGTCAGCAGCAGTTGCTGCTCGGCGCCGCCGGCCGCCAGTCCGGTGATGATGTGCAGCACCTTCACAGGCTCGCTCCCCGTCTGCGGAGTTCGGTGATGACGTCGCGCAGGCCGTGCCGGCCGCGCTTGGCGCGCAGCCGCCAGGCGCCGTCGCGGTCGCCGACGTAGCAGCGCGGCAGGGCGAAGCGGCCGGCCAGCGGGCTGTGCCGGATCGCCACCGCGTAGTCGTAGCCGGCCTCCCGGACCGCCCGGGCGGTCGGTCCGTCGACCGCGCCGTACGGGTAGCAGAAGCCCCGCACCGGCTCGCCGAGCAGCCCGGCCAGCACCGCGCGGCTCTCCCGCACCTCGGCCCGAAGCACCTCGGCGGGCACTCCGGGCAGCGCGGTGTGGCTCAGGCCGTGCGAGCCGATCTCCCAGCCGGCGGCGGCGAGGTCGCGGACCTGCTGGTCGGTCAGCAGGGCCTTGCGCGGCCCCTCGGTGTCCCAGCCGTTGTCGCCGCCGAGCCGCTGGGTGACCACGTAGGCGGTGGCGGTGAAGCCGTAGTCGGAGAGCACCGGGACGACCTGGCGGGCGAAGTCGGCGTAGCCGTCGTCGAAGGTCAGGCCGACCAGCCGCTCCCGGCGCCCGGCGGCCCGGGCGGCCAGCAGCTCGCGCACGCTGACGCCGCGCCAGCCGCGCACCGCCAGCCAGCGCATCTGCGCGGCGAACCGCTCGGGGCTGACGGTGAGCAGGTACGGGTCCTCCTCCTCGTCGGCCACCGAGTGGTACATCAGGATCCACGGCATGGCCGCCCGGCGGACCGGCCCGGTCCCCGTGTCCTGACGCGGCAGCCTGGCACCGTGGGTGAGTTCAGCGACCATCGGGCAGCGTTCCTTCCTGCAGACGTGGCGCCGGCACGGCGCCCTCCCCGCACCCGGTCGGCGGCCGACCGGTGGAGCGGACCAGGAGCGGGCGCAGCACCCGCCGGACCGGGCCGGTGATCTCGCGCGCGCCGAGCAGCGTGCCGAGCACCAGGTAGATCGCCAGCACGGTGCTCCCGCCGGCCAGCAGGGCCGGCAGGGCCGGGTCGACGGCCCGGCTGACCAGGCCGCCGAGCAGCGTGGCGCCGGCCGCGGCCAGGACCAGCCGGGCCTGGCCGCCGAGCACCCGGCGGGTGCGCAGCGCGATGCCGCGCAGCGCCAGCCCGTGCAGCAGCAGCGCCGCGGTGGTGGTGATCCCGGCCGCGTTGCCGGCCGCGAGGCCGAGCGCGCCGAAGTGCGGGGCCGTGCAGACCCCGACCAGGGTGGTGACCAGCAGGCCGACCGCCATCGCGCCGACCGGGTACCAGTCGAGCAGCCGGTCGGCGGGATCGGCCGGGCGCGGGTCGTCGGCCCGGCGCACCGCCGGGCGCATCGAGAAGAACGGGCGGACCATCACGCCGATCAGCGCCTGGGCCAGCAGGCCGAAGCTGTAGACCTGGATCACCCGGGCGGTGGCGGTGGTGTCGGCGGCGCTGAACGCGCCGCGCTCGAAGAGCAGCGAGACCACGGCGGGCGCGCAGGCGATCAGGAAGGCGGTGCCGGCCAGCACCACCGCGGCGGCCTGGCCGAGGTCCTTCTCGACCCGGTCGCGGGCCGCCCGCAGGTCGCCGGCGGCGAGCGCCCGGGCGACCAGCGGGAAGGTGACGGTGCAGATCAGGATCGCCGTGGTCATCGCCAGCTGGGAGACCTTGGCGGCGTAGTTGAGGTGCGAGATGGTGCCGGGCGGCAGGTCGGAGCCGAGGTAGCGCTCGATGAAGACCTGGGACTGGCGGGTCAGCGTGAAGGCGGCGACCGGGAGCAGTGCCGTCGGGCTGAGCAGCAGCGGGCGGCCGGTCCGGCTGCGCCGCCGGCGGCGGGCCCCGCCGGCCTTCAGCGCCCTCCCGTACGGGCCGATCAGCACGCCGACCATCAGCAGGCTGCCGAAGGCCACGCCGAGGGCCGCCGAGCGCACCCCGAGGAAGGTGTGGCAGAGCGTCAGGAACCCGAGGATGCCCAGGTTGTAGGCCACGTAGATGGCGGCCGGAGCGGTGAACCGGTGGTGCGCGCGCAGCGCGGCGCCGAAGTAGCCGGCGGCGCCGAACGGCAGGATGGTGACGGCGGTCAGCCGGGTGCAGGTGATCGCGAGCCCCGGGTCGGCCAGGCCCGGGGCGAGCGCGTGCACCAGCTCGGGCGCCCAGAGCATGGTGGCGCCCGACAGCGCGCACAGCCCGGCCAGCAGCCAGGGCAGTGTGGCGGCGGTCAACTGCCGGACCGGGTCGCGGCCTTGCGGGTCCTCCTCGCGCAGCACCAGGGCCAGGCTGAAGGCAGGCACCATGAGGAACGCCATCGCGTCCTCGATCAGCAGCGGCGCCGCGGTCTCCGGCACCGTCCAGGAGACCAGGAAGGCGTCGGTGCCCTCGTCGGCGCCGAAGAACCGGGCGAGCAGCAGGTCGCGCAGCAGGCCGAGGCCGGAGCCGGCCGCGCTGAGCACCGCGGTGATGCCGAACGCCTTGGCCAGGAAGGAGGCCTGGCGGGCCGCGGCGGGCGGGCTGGGGGTGCTGGTGAGCTGCTCGGTGGTGCTCACGCCGGCTCCGGCCGGTGCTCCGGGTCGGCGGGCAGCGCCCACCAGGCGGCCAGGCCCAGGATGACCGAGGTGAGCACGGTGGTGGTGCCGCCGATGTCGGCGTAGAGGAAGTCGACCAGGACCCAGCAGAGCAGCCCGACCACGGCCGGTCCGGCCGCGCCGGGCCGGCGCAGCGCGCCGACCAGCAGGGCGAGGAAGAGCGTGCCGTAGGCGGTGATCCCGACCAGGCCCTGCTCGCTGAGCACCAGGAAGTACATGTTGTGCGGGGAGAGCAGCGGTTCGCGCTGGAAGCCGTTGGTGGCGTCGGAGGTGTCGCTGCCGGAGGAGAGCCGCAGCGGGGCGTGCGAGTCGCGCAGCTGCTGGAAGCTCTTCGGGCCGGCGCCGGTGACCGGGTGGTCGGCCCAGATCGCCCGGGCGGTGGTCCACAGGTCGTAGCGGTCGCTGACCGAGTGGTCCTCGTTGCCGCCGGAGACCGTGCCGATGCTGCTGAGCCGCGCGGTGACCCCGCCGCCGCCCGCGCCGAGCCCGCCGACCAGCACGACGGCGGCGGCCAGGCCCAGGCCCGCCCAGCGCAGCGCCAGCTTGGCGTCCGCCTTGAGCAGCAGCACGCCGGCGGCCAGCGCGGTGGCGATCCAGCTGCCGCGGCTGTAGGAGACCGCGAGCGGGAAGGCCAGGAACGCCGCCGTGAGCAGCAGGCCGCGCCGGGCCCAGCTGCCCCGGCGCTCCATCAGGCCGAGGGCCAGGGCGGCCAGCAGGCCGAAGCTGACCACCCCGGACATCGCCATCACGTCGAGCGCGCCGAAGGTGCCGACGGCCCGGATCGGCGCGCCGGTGTAGGAGGCGCCGGTGCCGGTCAGGTTCTGCACGGTGCCGACCGCGCCCTCGACCACGGCGGCGGCGATGAAGGAGCCGAGCACCAGCCGCAGGTCGGTGCGGTCGCGCAGGGCGGCCAGCACGGCGACCGGCACCAGCACGAAGATCTGCTCCAGCCGGACGAAGCCGGTCAGGCTGGCCGACGGGTCGATCGAGGTGAGGGTGGCGAGCGCGGCGGCCAGGGTGATCGCGCCGAACAGCGCGCAGGCCCGCCGGCCCAGGCCGATCGGGCGCCCGCGCAGCACGTCCAGGCCGAGCAGCGCGACCAGCAGCAGCGAGGCCAGGTCGGCCGGGGTGACGTGCACCGAGGCGGCGACGTCCTTCTCCTCGGTCGGCACGCAGACCAGCAGCACGGTGGCGGCGGTCAGCAGGCTGGGCCGGCGCAGCAGCGCCGGTACCCGGTGTCCCACCGTTGTCGCCCGGTGGGGCAGGGTCAGGGCCACGGTGCGTCAGTTCTCCTTCGGGCGGAGCGGGGTCACGACGGGTCAGCTCCCGTCGGGTCGGAGCATCAGGGCCGCGGTGCGCAGCAGGATCTTGACGTCCTGCCAGAGGCTCCAGCTCTCGATGTAGCGGTTGTCGAAGCGGGCCCGGTCCTCGATCGAGGTGTCCCCGCGCAGGCCGTTCACCTGGGCCAGGCCGGTCAGGCCGACGGGCACCCGGTGGCGGTCCGCGTACTCCGGGTCGGCCTGGCTGAACCGCATGACGAAGTAGGGGCGTTCGGGGCGCGGGCCGACCAGGGTCATGTCGCCGCGCAGCACGTTCCACAGCTGCGGCAGCTCGTCGAGCGAGCTGCGCCGCAGCAGCCGGCCGAGCCGGCTCATCCGGTGGTCCTGGGAGATGTTCCAGTGGGTGGCCGACTCGTGCTCGTTGGCCGGGCGCAGGGTGCGGAACTTGAGCACGGTGAAGACCCGGCCGTCCAGGCCGGTGCGCTGCTGGCGGAAGAGCACGCCCTTGCCGGTGTCGAGGCGGACCAGCAGGGCGCAGCCGGCCAGCACGGGCGCGATCAGCAGCAGCCCGGTGCCGGCCGCGAGCACGTCCAGCGACCGCTTGGCCAGCCAGCCGGGGCGGCGCATCGCGGGCCGGGGCAGCGGCAGGCAGGGGTAGCCCCAGAGGTGGTCGGCGCTGCGCCGGATGCCGGGTTCCAGCGCGCCGTGCTCGCGCAGCGCGGGCAGCAGCCAGACCTGGCAGCCGAGCGCGGCCGCCTCGCGCAGGGTGGCGGCGGTGTCCCCGCCCTCGCAGCTCTCGGCGGTGACCAGCAGCCGCCGCACGCCGTACCGGGTGATCGCCCGCTCCAGCACCTCGCGGCCGCCGAGCACCGGCACCGGGGAGTCGGCGGGCAGCCGCAGCGGGTCGGCGTCCAGGAAGCCGACCGGGCGCATGCCGTACTCGGCGCGCTCGCGCAGGGCGGCGGCGATCCGTTGGCCGAGCGGCCCGGCGCCGAGCAGCAGGACCGGGACGGGGCGGCGGCGGCGGATCCGGCGGTGCAGTCCGTAGATCAGGGTGCGGCCGACGGCGGCCAGCAGCACCAGGCTGGCGAGCAGGGCGAGCAGCCTGGCGCCGGTGGCCGGTCCGGCGGCCGGCCACGCCTCGGGCAGGCAGGCGGCCAGGGTGACGGCGAAGGCCAGCGCGACGGCGGCCCGGCCGGCCAGTGCGGGGAGTTCGTCCAGCGCGGACGGCGACATCCGGGTGCGGTAGAGGCCGGCGGCCAGGTTGAGCGGGAGCAGCAGCGGGAGCACGGCGACCGCGTCGGCGAACGGGTGGGCCGGGTCGGCGGCGCAGGCTGCCGACCCGGCGGCCACCGCGAGCAGGTCGACGGTGAGGAGTCCGGCGGGCAGCGCGGCCCGGGAGCGCAGGCCGCGGCGGTGGCGGCCGAGCTGGGCGGCGGCGGCCAGAGCGGGCCGGGCGGGCCGGTCGAGGAGCTCGGTGGCGAGCCGCCGGCCGCCCGCCGCGGGTCGCCCCGGCCGCGGCACGCTCTCGTGATCAACTGTCATCTGCGCACGAACTCCCCTGCTGTGTGGGCGGTGCTCGTCCCATTTCGCACAAGGGTCTGTCAAGAATCTCGCACTATAAGAACGAAGCAGGCAAAATCAGACACTACCGAACGCAGGCTGTATCTCCGGAAGTTGACTTGCCATTTCATTCCACCCGCCCATTAATACGAATATCCGATAGGCGATGGGCCGTCAGAGCTGCACTGGAGCACCGACGGAACCTCGCACGCCCAGGGATTCCGCGCCACCGGTGCGCCCACCCGACCCACTGGACACCCTGATCACCGGTCGCGATCGGTGCGGAATATCGTGCGCTTCACGCTCTGAGAAACGATCAGATGCGCGCGGGGACACGGGGAGTCGTCTGGCCGAAGGTGATCGACTTCTGATAGAGCTCCGACACCCGCGCGATCACCGTGCGAATGTCGTGCTGTTCGGACACCCACCCCCGGGCCGCCGCCCCGCGCCGCGCGCACTCCAACGGATCGGCCAGCGCCACCGCCAGCGCGTTGGTCAGCGCGGCCGGGTCGTTCGGCGGGATCAACCCGTGCTCCCGCTGGTCCGGCGGCAGCTGCTCGCGCGCCCCCGGCACATCGGTGAGCAGCACCGGGCGGCCCATCGCCATCGCCTCCAGCGAGGCCAGCGCCATGCCCTCCCAGCGGGACGGCAGCACCACCAGGTCGGCCGCCGCCAGCCACGGCCGCGGGTCGGGCACGTCGCCCGCGAGCCGCACCCGGTACGGCTCCGGCAGCGCCCGCGCCTGCGCCGCCAGGGCGGACGCGTCCGGCCCGCCGCCGACCAGCGCCAGCTGCGCCGTCGGCACCCGGCGGGCCACCGCCGGCCACGCCGCCAGCAGCACGTCCTGCCCCTTCTGCCGACAGAGCCGGCCGACGCAGACCGCCAACGGCACGGACAGGTCGAGGCCGAGCGAGAGCCGGGCGGCGCGGCGCTCGGCGGGCGTGTAGTGCGCCAGGTCGACCCCGTTCGGCACCACCGTGAAGTCGGCCTCCACCCCGGCCGCCTCGCCGTCGCCGCGCTCCTGCTCGCTCACGCAGAGCACCGAACTGGCCCAGCGCGCCGCGTACTGCTCCCAACGGGTGCTCACCCGGGCCAGCGCACCGGTCGCCGCCGCGAAGGACCACGCGTGCGGCTGGAAGACGGTGGGCAGCCGGCCGCGCACCGCCAGCCGGCCGGCCAGGCCCGCCTTCGCACTGTGCAGGTGGACGAGGTCCGGGCCGGCCTGGCGCACCACCTGGCGCAGCCGGGCGGTCTCCGCCGCCACCGTGGGCCCGGGCGAGCGGCGGGCCGGCCACTCCAGCAGCTCGGCGCCCGCGGCGGCGGCCTCCCGGCCGAGCCGCCCGCCCGGCGGGCAGGCGACCAGCACCCGGTGCCCGGCACCGCGCTGACCGCGCACCAGGTCGGTCACCACCCGGGCGACACCGCCGTCCACCGGCTGTGAGACATGAAGGATCGTCAGTTGCACGGCCGCGAGCCTATGGTGACGGAGCGCTACGGATCGTCCACCGTCAGCTCGGCGTGCCGTGCGGTCGCCCGTACGGGGCGTGGTGGTCGTACGGGCGTTCTGGTGCTACTTCAGGTGATCGGCCGGTCTGCTTACTTCAGGTGGTCGGCCGGTCTGGTTACTTCAGGTGGTCGGCCAGCTTGGCGAGGACCTCGTCGTGGATCCGGTTCAGGCCCTTCGGGGCGAAGGTGCGCTCGAAGAAGCCGCCGATGCCGGTGGCGCCGGTCCAGGTGGTCTCGATGGCGACGGTGGTCCGGCCCGCCCCCGCCGAGCTGATGCTCCAGGTGATCACCATCGAGGAGTTGGCGTCCGTCTCCACCAGGGTGCCCGGCTTCGGGGCGCTCACCGTGAACAGGCAGTCGCGCACGCGCTTCTCGGTCGCCTGGAGCTTCCAGTGCACCTGGGTGCCCGCGCCCACCCCGCCGGCCCGCACCTCGTACTCGCTGTACTGACCCGGCAGCAGCTGCGGACGGACGGTCGCGTAGTCGGCCACCGCCTCGTACGCCTGCTCGGGGGTGGCGGAGTACGTCCGCTCGGTGCGGGCGTGGACCTGGGCCATGACGGCTCCTCGTGCTGCAGTGCTGGACTGGACTGGTTGCGCACAGCTTAGGCTGGCGGCTGTGCTGACCAAGGTGAAGGCCCTCCACTACCTCGCCCCGCTGCGGGCCGGCGGCTCGGTGCCCGCGATCATCGAGACCGACGACCTCGGGACGTACGTGGTCAAGTTCAGCGGCGCCGCCCAGGGGCGCAAGGCGCTGGTCGCCGAGGTGATCGTCGGCGAACTGGCCCGGCGGCTCGGCCTGCGGGTGCCGGAGCTGGTCGAGGTGGACTTCGACCCGGCGGTCGCCGAGCACGAGGAGGACGCGGAGATCCAGGACCTGCTGCGGGCGAGCAGCGGACTGAACCTCGGGATGGACTACCTGCCCGGCTCCACGGACTTCCGCCCCGGGCAGGCGCTGGGCTCGCTGGACCCACTGGAGGCCGGGTCGGTGGTCTGGCTGGACGCGCTGACCGCGAACGTGGACCGGACCACCGCCAACCCGAACATGATGGTGTGGCACGGCAAACTGTGGCTGATCGACAACGGGGCCGGGCTGGTCTTCCACCACCGCTGGTCAACCGCGCTGACGGCCGTGGACCGGGCGTACGACCTGAGCAACCACGCGCTCGGGTCGTACCGACCCGATGTGCTCGCCGCTGACGCTCGGCTCGCCCCGCTGGTGACCGCCGAGTTGCTGCGCGAGGTCGTCGCGCTGGTGCCGGCGCAGTGGCTGGAGATCGAGGAGGGGTTCGCCTCGGTGGCCGACCTGCGGGAGGCGTACGTGCAGCACCTCGCCGCCCGGGCCGCCGTCTCAGAGCGCTGGATCCCGCGCTGCTTCGCCAGCGAGGAGGAGCAGCGCGCGGCGGAGGCGGCCGCGAAGGCGCGCAGCCAGGCCGGTCGGCCGGCCTGGCTGCAACAGGTGCCCGACCTGCACGGGCGGTGAGGGTGCCTCAGGCCGGCCGCACGCAGCGCGTGCAGCGGCACTCGGGCCACTCGCCGGTGATCGGGCGGAAGTAGGGCTCGCCGTTGCGCACCGTCCGGGCGCTCAACTCGACGCGGGTGCCGTCGGGCTGGATGCGGTAGGTGCGCAGGGTCATCTCGCTGGTGCGCTCCTCGTAGTCGTATTCGTACCTGGTCATCGTCAGCGGTCCGCGCACGCGAACCCGGACAGCAGCAGGTCGGCCATCCGGAGCACGGTCTCCGGTGTGGCGCGGCCGAGTTCGACCAGCACGTGCCCGGTGAGCAGCGACGGCTCGTCGAGCCCGAGCGAGGGCAGGACGAGCCCGCCGACCCCGAGCGCGGCGCGCAGCCGGATGCGCGCGTGGTCGGCGGCGATGCGGTGGGGGTTGAGGTGGAGCTGGTAGCGGGTGGTCATGGGGTGGGGGTCGCTTTCTCTGGTTCTACGGACTGTGCCTCCAGGGTTGCGGTGTGCGACTACGATTGGTAGAGGGGGGCGGATTACTCTCGGCGGGCGTAAGAGGAGTAATTGAACGTATGGGCGAGGCAATTGACCCCAGGTCATCTCTCACTGCACTGTATGCCGACCGGGTGCGGCGGGCGCGCGAGAAGTTGGGGAAGACGCAGACGGCGGTGGGCAGCGAGATGCACGTCGTTGCGTCGCGGATCAACCAGATCGAGCGGATGACGGGGAGTCACCCGACGCTGCCGCTGTCGAAGGCGCTGGACAAGACGCTGGATACGGATGAGCTGCTGGAGGACCTCTGGCACCACATGCAGCGGGAGCGGTTCGCCGATTACGCCAGGGACTACATGCGCGCTGAGGCCGCCGCCGCCCGCATCTGCGAGTACTCCGGCCTGTTCATCCCTGGACTCCTGCAGACACGCGACTACGTCCGCTCGCTGTTCGCCGAACAACTGCCCGGCTACCGGGTGATGACCGAGGCCGACGTCACCTCGCGCATGCTCCGCCAGCGGCGCCTGTTCCAACCGGACGGCCTCGAACTGCACGTCATCATCGACCAGATCGCCCTCCTGCGCGAGGTCGGCGGGCCTCGCGTCATGCGCGCCCAACTCGCGCGCGTGCTAAGGGTTGCCGAGCGGCCGAACGTCACCGTTCAGGTGCTCCCCCTGAATTCGGGCGTGCACAGTGTCCTCGGCTCCTCACTCAGTCTCATCACCAGCTCCAAGGACAAGCAGCTCGCCTACATCGAGGAAGCCCACTACGGCCGGCTCTACGACGAACGAGCCGACGTCAAGCAGTGCACGCTGCTTTACGATGTCCTCCGGACCAAGGCACTCCCGCCGTCGATGTCCCTCGACCTGATCCACGCCACCATGGAGGACATCCGCCGTGATCCACGCAGCTCCCGTTCCTGACGTTGTCCAGTGGCGCAAGTCCAGCCACAGCAACACTCAGAACGGCAACTGCGTCGAGGTGGCCACCAACCTCCCCGCCCTCACCCCCGTCCGCGACAGCAAGGACCCCCACGGCCCTTCCCTCGCCTTCCCTACCCCCTCCTTCACCACCTTCCTCACCGCCCTCCGCGCCGACACCCTCACCTGATCGCGCGTCGGCCTGGGCCCCCAGCACAGAAGGGGTACCCACATGAACGAGCAGCTGTGCGAGGCGTGCGGCACCGGGCCCGGTGCGATCGAGGACCTCGACGCCGAACCGCCGCAGACGTGGTGCTTCGGGTGCGCTGAGGTGCTGCTGACGATCGGCGACCCCGTGACGCGCTACCGCGAGTTGGCCGGGGGCGGCGCCGAGTACACCCGCCAGCTGCGCGAGCGCGGCACTACGGAGACCCTGCGCTTCCGGTAGCTCCTCTTCTTCGAGCTCAAGGTATGGCCCAACCGGTCCGTATGCGACATGATCATCGGCGACGCATCCACCGCGCACCCGATCGGATACCCAGCACACGATGACCAGCCCCGCCCCCACGCTCGACCTGCTCCTGCTCGACACCGAGCTCGCCGCCCGCGTCGCCGCCGGCGCGCCCGCCCCGGAGGACCGGTGGGCGGAGGGCTTCCCGCGTGAGGACGACTCCGACCCCGCGTCGATCATCGCCAAGTCGGCTGTCTCCCCCGGCGAGTTCGGGGTCTACGCGCTCGTCCCCCGCTCCCACGGCAAGGTCATCGGCACCGCCGGGTTCTTCGGCCCGCCGGACGCCGAGGGCGCCGTCACCATCGGCTACGGCATGGTCGAGCCGGAGTGGGGCCAGGGCTACGGCACCGAGGCGGTCGCCGGCCTGATCGCCGTGTGCCGCGCCCACGGCGGGGTCACCAGCATCAACGCGGACACCGACCTGGACAACGTCGGCTCCCAGCGGGTGCTCCAGAAGAACGGGTTCACCCGGACCCACGTCACGGACGCGCAGGAGTTCTACACGCTGCGTCTCGGCTCCTGACACCAGTAGCACCTGCACAACAGCTGCGGGCACCAGGCGAATTCGCCTGGCGCCCGCAGCTGTTGGTTGAAGGGTGACGGCGCGGCAACGCCTTCCCTTCCAAGCCCTGGGTCTCGGTGGAGTCCGTAACACCTAGGGACGGAAGCTTCGTTGACCGAAGTTCCCGATTCGTGTCACAGCGTCACACGCATGGCGACCGGGGGCAATCACAACGCGGACGGATGTGCATCAATCCCACCGGGGTTAGCGCTTTACGCCTTGTAGTGGTAACTTCCGCAGCCCGCTGGGCGGATCGGGCCGGGATCGACCGGAAAACATGGTCCCACCAGCGGCGATGACCCTCATGGGCACCCCTGCGCCACCTTTAACCGATTGGTCACCCAGCGTAGTTCGCGGGAATCGAGCGGGCGCCGACCGCCGCGATCGCGTCGCTTCCGACTGGACAGGAGCGCATCAAACCCGGCTGGGAGCCGTGCGACTCGTGTGGCTTCCGGGCGCGCGGCGGCATAATCGTGACGTGGCGTCAGGGCTCGGTCGGCAAACCGCAGTTCACCAGCGACGCCCGCTTGGAGTCCGTAACGACGCAGGCCCGGGAACCGGTCCTGCGCACCCGAGTTGGGAGTTCCCGATCATGCACCAACCCTCCGGCGACCACAGCGCCGCCTCCTACTGTGTGGAGACCGTGCCGCCGCTGCCGGTCCGCCCCGCCCTGTCCGGCATCGAGGGCGCCCTCATCATCGTGGTGATCCTCGCCGGCATAGCCCTGACCGTCCTCGGCGAGTCCACCGCGATGGTGGTCGAACTGCTCGGCGGCCTGGCCTACGTGGCCGCCAGGCTCGTGGTGACGGCCCGCGCCGGGAGCACGCAGTCCGTCCAGTCCGTGCAGTCCCTGCACCGGGGGTGAGTCCGAACCGATGGGTCGGCCCGAACGGCCGCTCGACGGTTTGACGCAGACCGGCTCACTCGCGCAGCGGCTCCGGTCGCTGCGCGAGCGAGCCGGCCTGTCGTACCGTCAGCTGGCGGAATCCACCAAGTACAACGCGTCCACGTACTCCCGCGCGGCCAGCGGCAGCGCCCTGCCCACCCTTGAGGTGGTCGAGCTCTACGCACTGCGCTGCGGCGCCGACACCCCCGAGCTGCGAGAACTGCGCAGCCTCTGGCGGGCCGCTCACCGCGCGAGGGAGGCCCGGCCGCGCACCGTCCCGCTGGACCTGATCCGGCAGCCGGCCGAACTCTGCGACGCCATGGTCGCCCTGCGCTCCCGCGTCGGCCGCCCGTCGCTGCGCACCCTGGAACAACGAGCCGGCGGCTTCGGTCGCCTGCCGCACAGCAGCCTCAGCCTGGTGCTGCGCAGACGCGCCATGCCCGGCCGCGCCCTGCTCGAACACTTCGTCCGCGCGTGCGGGGTGCCGAGCGCGGAGCTGGACCGGTGGCTCAAGGCGTGGGACCGGATCAGCGCCTCCCGGATCAGCAGACCGGCGGCCACGGACCTGCTGCTCCAGTACCGGGACCTGCTGACAGCGGAGCAACAGCCCGACGGCAGCGTGCGCTTGAGCCTCCCGATGACGGTGAACGCCCTCGTGGGCACCACCGGCCAGTCGGGCTGGGGGCTACGGGGTGGGCCGGTGAGCACCGTCTTCACCCCGCAATCGGGCTGGCTCGACGAACCGGCTGCACCGTAGTCAACGGAGCAACGGCACCATGCTCGCCTCCGGCTCCAGCAGTGTGCGGCGCGCGGGTCCGTGCTCGGTCGGCAGGGCCAGGTACGGCGGGTCAGCTCTCGGTGGGTCAGCTCTCGGTGGGTCCGCCACGGAGCATGCTCGCCGATCCGATCAGCTGCGAGCGTTCCAACTGGTCCAGCACGTCGTCGAAGGTGACTGGCTTCCGGCGTCGGCTGCTGACGATCTCCATGACACAGCCGTAGACGACACGGCCGTCCATGTCGATCAAGTCCATCACGAAGTCATCAGCGGTCTTCTGCTCGATGCCCCACTCCACTAAGCACTCGGACGGGAAGTCCTTGCTGTTGTCAGTGACGATCACCTGCGCGCCGGCCTTGATCGCTGCGGCGAGAACGTGGCGGTCGTCCGGATCGGGCAGTTTGAGCCCCTCGATCAGGGGCTCGTAGTTCGTGACGAGGCAGTCCCGCACAGCGGCATTCATCCGGCGCCGCAGCTCCGCCCGCTTCTCGTCATCACCGATGTCATTGCGGCGGAGCGCGGCTTCCACTTCGTCCAGGATCTGCTCGGTCCACTTGGCCTGGACGATCCTGTGTTGGGCCAGACGGATGAGCAGGTCACGCACCGTGTTCGGATAAAGCACATTCGAGTCGTACAGGACGATGAAAGCCATGTCAGAGCAGTCCCAGCTCCTCGTCCAGGGCCGTGAGGGAGTCGGCCGCGTCCTTGCGCTCGCGGTCATCCCTGCGCTTGTACTCCATGACGTCGTTGAACCTGATCCGGCGGTGGCGTCCGACCCGCTCGAAGGGGATCACACCCTTCTCCAGCAGACCGATCAGATAGGGCCTGGAGACGTTGAGCATGTCGGCGGCGACCTGGGTGGACACGATCGCATTGACGGGCATGACCTGCACACCTTGCCCGTTTGCGAGGGCCGCGAGCATCGCGGCGAACATCTCGACAGTGGGGCGCGGCAGGACGAGCGGACCGTCGGAACCGACCTCACCCAGGATGGTGATGTCCGCGGTGCTGTCCGCGGTGTGCGCGAGATAGTCACGGATCCTGCGAAGCGCCCGTTCAGCGCTCTCGGCGTCGACCGTGCCCGGCTCGATCTTCCGGCCTTCCGTGGCGGTTGCCATAGTCGTACCTCCTAGAGCCCAGTCTAGTCGCAACATCCGAAGCATTCGCAATATTCGCAACGTCTTCCGAGGAAGCGAGTCGGCGAGATCACCTGCGTGCTGTCGGCGCACTCGAACACGCCGGGCTCCGTCACCCGAACACGATCGCCCGCCCGCTCGCCACGCTCGCGTGGCAGGCCTGGTGGAGCTGGTGCCAGGTGAAGAGCTCGGGTTCGAAGGGCTCGTCGTCCAGGAGGGTGGCGAGGCGGGCGGCTTCGGCCGGGGGGAGGGAGCCGTCGGGGTTGGGGTGGATGCCGAGGGCGGGGGCGAAGGAGTGGAGTTCGGTGAGGAGGTTCTGGCTGGAGCCGACCATGGCGCCGCCGGGGACGCCGGAGTCGGCGGGGAGGAAGAGCGGGTCGCCGAGGTCCACCGGTATGTAGTAGCCCTCGCAGTCGGAGTGGCAGAGCAGGTGGGAGTCGAACAAGTAGGTTTCCTCGTCGACCAGTTCGAGGTCCTCCTCGTACTGCTCGGGGCTGACCCGGCGGGCCGGGGTGACCGGTTCGCCCAGGCGGTGCAGGGCGTACACCCGGCGCAGGCCGGTCAGGAAGCTGTAGGGGAAGCCCGCCGAGAAGGACGCGTCCGCCCCTGCGGGCTCCCGCCAGGCCACGCCGGCGGCTTCGAGTGCCCGGTGCAGCGTCCGTGCGTCGTCCCGCATGTCCGGGGTACCGAGTAGCCCCACACTGATCGACAGTCCCATGCCCGGCAGCCTACGGCCCGGGTGTGACTGCGCGGCCCAACTCGTGCCGCAGGCAGTCGGGGTGGGCCGGGCCGGTGTCGAGGTGGTTCTCGTCGAGGGCGTTGGAGACACACAGCCGGCCGCCGCCGGCGAAGGCGAACTCGACGGCCACCGTGCCGGCGGCCAGGTCGCGGCGGTCGCTCGGTGGCCGCCATTCGAGCAGGGCCACCTCGCGCAACTCCCGGCCGAGCAGCGACTCCAGGCGATCGTCGCGCCGCGACCAGCGGGGCGTGAGCTCGAACCACTCCCACCCCGCGATGGTCGCCGCGGTGTCGATCGTTCCCCAGCCGATCGAGAGCTCGTCGAGCTTCCAGTGGCAGAGCTCCAGTTGGACGCCCTCGAAGTCCAGGACCACCGGGCAGTCGGCGAACCAGTCGTCGTCCTCGGCGAACCGGACGACGGCGAACCCGGTCAGCCGGCGCCCGGTGAGCGCAGCCAGGCGTCCTCCGTGCGCCTGGCGGACGGCGTCGAGCCCGACCAGGAAGGACGGCTCGAAGCCGGCGATACCCATGTGCACGGCACCCAGTGTCCCCGGTGGTCAGGACTTCAGGAAGGCGAGCAGGTCGGCGTTGAGCTCGGCCGCGTGGCTGACGTACAGGCCGTGCCCGGCGGTCGGGTACTCGCGGTAGGTGCAGCCGGGGAGGGCGGCGGCGGTGCTGCGGCCGGTGACGTCGATCGGGGCGGAGAAGTCGGCGGCCCCGTGCACCACCATGGCGGGGACGGTGACCCGGCTCAACGCCTCGCGGCTGTCGGCGTGGAAGGCGGCCTGCTGCATCTTCAGGGTCGCCCACGGCGAGGTGGACATGCACTGCTGGTAGGTGGCGTCGATCTGCTGCGGGGAGACGTCGTTGCCCAGGTGGGTGGCGAAGTAGGCCTGCGTCTGACGGGCCATCCACTTGCCCCGGTCGGCGCGGATCTGCTGGAAGAGCTGCTCGGCGACCTCCTCGGGGATGCCGCCCGGGTTGTCCTCCGTCAGCTTGAGGAACGGCAGGATCGCGGCGAGGAACACCACCCGCGCCACCCGCGCGTTGCCGTGCCGGGCCAGGTAGCGGGCGGCCTCGGCGCCGCCGGTGGAGTGGCCGACCAGGGTCGCGTCGCGCAGGTCGAGGTGCTCCAGCAGCGCGGCCAGGTCCTCGGTGGTGGTCTCGATGTCGTAGCCGTCCGAGGGGCGGTCGGAACGGCCGTGGCCGCGGCGGTCGATGGCGATGCAGCGGTAGCCGTGCTCGACCAGGAACGGGATCTGGCACTCCCACATGTCCGTGTTCAGCATGGCGCCGGCGATCAGGACGACCGGCTCGCCCGTGCCGTAGTCCTCGTACGCGATCCGGGTGCCGTCGTGGGTCTCGAAGAACATGGTGGCCGTTCCCTTCGTGGTGTGGTTCCTTGTGTGTGGTTCCTCTGACACCCGGAACGTTAGGCGGGTCGGCGGGCGGCGGAATCAGCCGTGCATAGGTAGGGGTACTGAGGAGGGACGGGACGGCATGGGCACCGTGGTGCTGATGTGCGGGCTGCCGGGGGCCGGGAAGTCCACGTACGCCCTGGGCCTGGTGGAGCGCGGATACCTGCGCCTGTCGATCGACGAGGCGGTGTGGCAGCGGCTCGGCGGGCGTGACGCCGGGGTGGTGCTGGGCGAGGCCGAGTTCGACGCGCTGAAGGAACTCGTGCGGGCCGAACAGCGGCTCCAGCTCGTGGAGTCGCTGCGGGCCGGGCGCAACGTCGTGGTGGACTACAGCTTCTGGAGCCGGGCCGCCCGCGACGACTACCGTGCGCTCGCCGACCAGCACGGCTACCAGTGCGAGTTGGTGTACCTGAAGGCCGACCGGGCACTGCTGGAGCAGCGGCTGGCGGTGCGGAACCGGCAGGCCGGCGCGAACGCGGTGACGGTGGGCCCGGAGCTGCTGGGGCGTTACCTCGCGCACTTCGAGGAGCCGTGCGGGGAGGGTGAGTTGATCATCGAGCAGAAGGCCCAGGACCGCTAGCGGGGTGCCCCCCACAGGTATATGCGGGCACGTTTCGGGCTGGGCCGAAGTGATTCGCCCCCACCATCGGAGGCATGAGCAGCCCTTCGAGTCTTCGCGACCCCTCGACCCTCCGCCGTCCGGATCCGCCGACGGGCAGGCGCCGGGCGCTGGTGCTCGGCGTGATGTGTGCCGGGATGTTCCTCGTGCTGCTGGACGTCACCGTGGTCAACGTCGCGCTGGCCGGGATCGGGGGTGCGCTGCACACGGGGTTGGACGGGCTGCAGTGGGTGGTGGACGCCTACACGGTGGTGCTCGCGGCCTGTCTGCTCGGGGCCGGGGTGGTGGGCGACCGGTTGGGGCACCGGACGGTGCTGGTCGCCGGCCTGGTGCTGTTCGGGGGCGCCTCGCTGGCCTGCGGTGCGGCGCCCGGGATCGGTGCGCTGGTGGCGGCGCGGGCGGTGCAGGGGCTGGCGGCGGCGCTGCTGCTGCCCAGCACGCTCGCGGTGGTCAACCGGACCTTCCCCGAGCGGCGTGAGAAGGCCCGGGCGCTGGGCGTCTGGGCCGGGGTCTCGGCGCTCGCACTGCCCGCAGGGCCGCTGGTCGGCGGGGCACTGGTCAGCGGGGCCGGCTGGCGCTGGGTGTTCCTGGTGAACCTGCCGGTGGTCGCGCTCGCCCTGCTGCTGACGCTGCGACTGCTGGAGCGCGACGTGCCCGTGCGCACCCGCCGGCTCGACCTGCCCGGCGTGCTCGGCACGGCGGTGCTGCTCACCGCCCTGGTCTTCGGCGCGATCACCGCCGGGCGCTCCGGCCCGCACTGGCCGGCCGGTGCCGCGCTGCTGGTCGCGCTGCTCGCCGCGCTCGGGCTGGCCGCCTGGGAGCGGCGGGCGGCCGACCCGATGCTGCCGCCCGAACTGCTGCGCCGAGCCGACTTCGTGGGCGCCAACCTGGTCGCCGGGTCGATGAACTTCGTCGGCCTCGGGCTGACCTTCGTGCTCTCGCTCTACCTGCAGAGCGTGCGCCACCACGCGGCGCTGACCGCCGGGTTGATGCTGCTGCCGCTGTTCTCCCCGCTGGCCGTGTGCGCGCCGTTCACCGGTCGGCTGGTCGCCCGGTACGGGCCGCGTCCGCCGATGCTGGCCGGGCTGCTGCTCGGGATCGCGGGCAGCGCCGACCTGTTGGCGCTGCGCTGGGACAGCGGCTACCCGGTGCTGCTGCCGGCCCTGGCCTGCCTCGGCTTCGCGATGGGCCTGTTGACGCCGGCGGTGGTGGCGGCCGCCCTTCAGGCGGGCCCGGCGGACCGGCCCGGGCTCTCCTCCGGCGTCAACAACACCTGCCGGCAGGCCGGCGGCGCGCTCGGCATCGCGGCCTTCGGGGCGCTCGCCCGGGACCCGGGGGCGGCCCAACGGTTCACCTCCGGGCTGCACTTGGCGGGGGCGTTCGCGGCGTTGCTCTGGTCGGGGTCGGTGCTGCTGACGCTGCGCACGGTTCCGCGGATCACCCGCGGGGAGTGAGTGCGGCACACACCCCCTAGAGCTCCAACAGGGCCGTCAGCGTGGCGATTTCCCGGATGCCCGCCTGCGCCGCCTGCGCCGAGGCCGGACCGCCGCTGGTCCGCCGGTTGAGCCAGTACGCCTGCAGCCCGGCCGCGCGGGCGGCGACGGCGTCGTGCTGGAGGTGGTCGCCGACGTGCAGGATCCGGGCGGGTTCGAGGTCGAGGCCGGCGGCGGTGTGCAGGAACATCCGGGCATCCGGCTTCTGGTAGCCGCTCCGCTCGGGGTTGGTGACGCAGGCAAAGTAGCCGCCGAGGCCGACCCGGGCCGGGTCGGTGTTGCCGTTGCTGGTCACCGCGAGCACGAAGCGGCCCGCCAACTCGTCGAGCACGGAGACGACTTCGGGGTAGGGGCGCAGCTCGGCCCAGCGGACCTCGTTGTACCAGTCGAACAGCTCGTCCACCCGGTCCGGCCGGCTGGAGCGGCCGCCGCGCTCCAGGGCCGCACCGAAGGAGGCCTTGCGCAGCTCCCGCAGGTGGGTGCCGGGCGGCGCGGCCTGGCCGGCCTCGGTCCACAGCTCGTCCAGCCACTCCCCCGAGACCGGCCCGTCGGCCCGCCGCACGCCCTCCTCCGTCAGCCGGTCGGCGACGGCGGCGATGGCGACCGCGTAGGAGGCGTTGAAGTCCCAGAGGGTGTCGTCGGCGTCGAAGGAGATCGCGGCTATCCCAGGCATGCCGCCGACCCTACCGGCTGCCGGCACTTCAGTGCGGAAGTGGATTCGGAATTTCCTGTTCCGAACCAACCGCTGCAACTTCTGCCACCCCCGCTCCTCCTGGGCTTGAGTTACACGTGAGTTACGGGAGAGAAGAAGCGCAGCTGGTGGCCGGTTTCCGGAGGTCGCGACCCACGACGGGGCGGCACGCGTCAACCGGTCGCGCTTGAGAAGTGCGTGAGGACGGCTTGAAATTGCTTGCGCCCAGCCTCCGGTTGGCAGAGGGTTGCCCTGTCAGCAGCGCGGAAACGCGGATTTACGCGCAGGAACTGATACGGGGGATCATGTACGACGTGATCATTGTCGGAGCCAGAATATCTGGCTCCGCGCTAGCGATGGTTCTGGCCGACCGCGGATACCGAGTCCTGGTAGTTGACAGGATCACTTTTCCCAGTCCGACCAGTTCGTCGACAAATCTCATACACCCGCCGGGAGTCAACTGGCTCCGCCGATGGGGAATACTCGACCGGCTCAACGAGCACAGCATTCCCGAGATCACCCACTACTCGCTGCAGAGCGGCCCGGCGCGGCTGGTCGCGCCCCTGCCGAGCGTGGAGGGCGTCGGCTACGCCCTCTCCCCGCCGCGGATCAGCCTGGACCAGGCGCTCGCGGACGCCGCCGTCGCCGCCGGCGCCGAGCTCCGGGAGGGCGTCTCCATCCAGGAGCTGCTGACCGAGAACGGCGTGGTCACCGGCGTCAGCGGCGTCTCCAAGACCTCCGGGAAGATGTCCGAGAAGGCCACCATCGTGGTCGGCGCGGACGGCAAGAACTCCCGGGTCGCGCAGTTGGTGGACGCCCGGAAGTACCGGGACCAGCCGGTGCTCAGCAAGAGCTCGTGGACCTACTGGGAGGGCCTGGAGCAGGAGCCCCTGGTCCGCACCTACCGGAAGAACCGCCGCCACCCGTTCAGTTGGCCGACCCATGACGGGCTCTCCATCGTCGGCGTGGCCTGGCCCACCGACACCTTCCCCACCGGCGACCCGGAGCAGACCGACCGGTCGGTGATCGAGGCCTTCACCGACGTCGACCCCGAGTTCGCCGAGCGGCTGCGCCAGGCGAAGCGCGGCGACCGCTGGCTCACCGGCTCCGTGCCCAACTTCCTGCGCACCTCGCACGGTCCGGGGTGGGCGCTGGTCGGCGACGCGGGCGCCACCCGGGACCCCATCACCGCCTCGGGGATCACCCACGCGCTGCTCGGCGCCGACCTGCTCGCCGACGCGATCACCGACGGGCTGGAGAACCGCCCGATGGCCGAGGCGATGGCCGGCTACACCGCGCGCCGGGACCGCCTGATCGGCGACCACTACGACTACACCCGCGACTACGCGAGGGTCGCGGACCACTCGCCGGAGGAACGCGCACTGATCGCGGCGATGAGCCGCAGCCCCCGGCACGGCCAGGCGATGATCGGGCTGTTCGCCACCGTCGTCCCGCCGGAGCAGTTCTACACCCGGGACAACTTCCGTGAGCTGTTCGGCTACTTGGGCGGCGCTGGCGAGGTGCCCTGGACGTCCCGGCTGGTCCGCTGGCTGATCGAGGGCGTGCCCGGCCGACCCGCTTGGGCCTCCGGCACGGCCGACCGCCTGATCGCTTCGAAGCTCGGCCCGATGGGCGAGTTGCTGCTGCGCAGCCCGGTACCGGGTGGCTCCGGCCGCCGGCCCGTCTCCGCTCCGACCGCCTGAGGTCCTCACTCCCGTTCCGCTTCCTCCTTCACTTCGGTCCCACCATCCTCCTTCCCTTCGGCTCCACCATCCCGCTGCCCGCGAACGACGGCCGGACGACGAAGTCCGCGCCCGCGCGAGGAAGCACCGGGCGAGGAGAGCTGCGCGCGGCACGTGTCGTGCGAGCCACAGCAGCCCCGGTCACCTGACAACCCACTGCGGCAACGAAGCAGACGGGCGCTCGGCCGACTCACCGCGCGCGGCGCGGATGCGGTGGGCGATGACGTGCGGGCCGCCCTCCCCCTTCACGAAGCAACACCCCCTGGAGGTTCCTGATGACCAGATCGACCGAGATCGTGGCCGGCACCGGACCGGCTGTCCTCTTCCCCGGCCAGGGCAGCTTTGACGGTGCCGCGCTGCGGCTGGCGCACGCCGCGCACCCGCAGGTGGCCGCCGTCTTCGACCGCATCGACACGGTGGCGGTCGAGCTGTTCTCCCGCCCCCTCACTCCGCTGCTCTTCGGCGCCTCCGACATCGAGCTACCCAAATTGCTCGCTGACGAACCGTGGGTTTCGCAACTGGCCATCTACGGCAGCAGTCTGGCCGCCTACCGGATCCTGGCGGACCACGGCCTGCGGGCCTCCGTGCTGGCCGGACACAGCCTCGGCGAGATCACCGCACTGGTGGCGGCCGGCGCCTTCTCGGTGGAGGACGGCGCCCGGATCGTCGCCCGCCGGATCATGGTGATCGCCGAACGCGAGGACAGCGGCGGCGCGATGGCGGCGCTGTCCACCAACCCGGACCGGGCCGGCCACCTGGTCAGCCTGATCGGCGACCCGATGCTCTCGATCGCCACCGAGAACCACGACACCCAGACCGTGCTGAGCGGCTCGATCGGCGCACTGGCCTCGGTGCGGGCCATCACCGCACAACTGCGGATCAGCTACCTGCAGTTGGAGACCTCCTACGCCTTCCACAACCCGGCGCTGGCCGATGTCGCCCCGCGCTACGCCCAGTTCGTCGCCACGCTGGACCAACGGCCGCTGACCACACCGGTCTTCTCGCCGATCCTGGGCCGCTTCTACGAGCCGACCGAGCCGCTGGCCGAGCGGCTCGCCGAGCACCTGACCGCGCCCGTGCGGTTCTCCGCCGCGGTGCGGGAGCTGCGGGCCGACGGCCACCACACGTTCGTGGAGGCCGGCGGTCGGGCCGTGCTGACCTCGCTGGTGTCCCGGGTGGCCGGCGGCGACGAGGTCACCGCGCTGGCCACCCTCGCCATCGCCAAGCGCGACGGCGCGCTGCAGCTGGCCGGCACCCTGGCCGCCCTGCAGGCGGCCGGGCTGGCGACCACGGACGGGCTGAGTTCGGTGCGCCTGCACCTGGTTCCGGACGCACCGGCGGACCTCTTCGAGGAGTTCTGGCAGGCCCACCGCGAGGAACTGGCCGAGCTCGCGGCCAACCGGCTGAAGGACTTCCTCGACGCGGGCGCGGGCGCCCGCCCGGCCGCACGCACCGCACCCACCGCACCCACCGCACCCACCGCACCCACCGCACCCACCGCTCACACCGTGGCCGAGCCGCGACCGGAAGCCGGAGCGGTGGCACCGCAGGCTGCCCGCCCCAAGGCCCCGGCGCCGGGCGTCCCCGGCCGGGAGGAGCTGCTCGCCACCGTGCGCGGCATCTACGCCGAGGCGCTTGAGTACCCCGAAGAGGTCTTCACCGCCGACGCCCTGCTCGAAGCCGAACTCGGCGTCGACTCCGTCAAGCAGATCGAACTCCTCGCCCGCGCCTCCCGCCACTACGGACTCCCCACCCGCGCAAGCGACTTCCGCCTCGCCGACTACGGCACCCTGGACACCATCGTCACCCTCATCTCCGACGAACTGGGCCAGCTGACCCCGGCGGACGAGACACCGCCCGCTCCGGAGCCCAGCGCCGCCGCACCGGTCAGCCCGCTCCGGGCCAAGGAGCCGGCGCCCGCCCACCCCGGCCGGGAGGAGCTGCTCGCCACCGTGCGCGGCATCTACGCCGAGGCGCTTGAGTACCCCGAAGAGGTCTTCACCGCAGACGCCCTGCTCGAAGCCGAACTCGGCGTCGACTCCGTCAAGCAGATCGAACTCCTCGCCCGCGCCTCCCGCCACTACGGACTCCCCACCCGCGCAAGCGACTTCCGCCTCGCCGACTACGGCACCCTGGACACCATCGTCACCCTCATCTCCGACGAACTGCGTCAGCTGACCCCGGCGGGAGAAGCCGCGTGACCACTGATCTCACGGGCAAGGTGGCGCTGGTCACCGGCGGCGCCCGCAACGTCGGCAAGGCGATCGCCAGCACGCTGGCCGAGCGCGGCGCCCACGTACTGATCAACTACTTCCACTCGCACGAGCAGGCCAAGCGGACCCGGGACGAACTGCGCGAGCGCGGCGCCGAGGTGGACATCTTCCGCGCCTCGGTCGCCCAACCGGCCCAGGTGACACGGATGTTCGCGGAGATCGAGCAGCAGATCGGCCGGCTGGACATCCTCGTCAACAACGCGGCCAACGGTGCGCTGCTGCCCGTCCACGACACCACCGACGCCGACCTGGACCGGGCGCTGGAGACCAATCTCAAGGGCGGCCTGCGCTGCGCCCAGGCGGCGGCCCCGCTGATGGCCCGCTCCGGCGGCGGCTCGATCGTCACGGTCTCCGCGCTCGGCGCCTCCCAGATGGTCATGGCCAACTACCTCGCCTGCGCACCGGCCAAGGCGGCGGCCGAGGCCGCCGCCCGGTACCTGGCCGTGGAGTTCGCGCCGCTGAACATCCGGGTGAACATCGCCTCCGCGGCGATGCTGGCCAGCGAGGTGGCCGACAAGTTCCCCGACGCCGCCGCGATGCAGCAGGCGGTGATCGCCGGCACACCGCTCGGCCGGCTCGGCACGGCGGAGGAGTTCGCCAAGCTGGTGGCGTTCCTGGCCTCCGACGAGTCCAGCTGGATCACCGGTCAAGTGGTGCTCGCGGACGGCGGGTTGACCCTCGGGGCGACCCTGCTGGCCCCGGCCCGGCCGCACGGCCCGACGCTGACTCCGCCCGCATCCGCATCCGCATCCGCGACTGGAGCCGAGGCCGAGGTTGAGGCCGGGACTGAGGTTGAGGCCAAGGCCGAGGCCGAGCCGCCCGCCGCACTGAAGGCCGTGCCGGACCTCGCCCCCACCACCGAGGCGGCGGACGACGCGCTCTCCCTGGAGGACGACGACGACCAGATCGCCGTGGTCGGCATGGGCCTGGCCGTCAGCGGCGCCAACAGCCCGGCGGAACTCTGGCAGTTGCGCACCACCGGTGCCGAACTCTTCATCGAGGTGCCGGAGGACCGCTGGGAGCGGGCCGCCTTCTCCTCGCCCGACCAGGCCGACGAGGACAAGTCCTACCAGGACACCTGCGTCTTCATCACCGACTTCCAGCCGGACCCGGCCGCCCTGGAGGGCCTGAGCGAGGACCCGGACGAGACCGAGCTGACCACGCTCTGGCTGCGGCACTCGCTCGTCCAGGCGCTGGACGGCGTGCACCGCCGCCCGGGCGACCGCCACTCCCTGCACGTCGGCTACACCGCCGACGGCAGCCAACACCTCGAAGAGGCAGGCGTGTTGGCCGCCGCCAACCACCTGACCGCGGAGATCACCACCGAGCTGGAGATCACCGGCGCGGAGCGCGAGCGACTGCTCTCGGGCGTGGACCGCGCGCTCTCCTCCCGCTACCACCGCGGCCAGTCGGCGGGCCCGCGCTTCCTGCCGCACCAGGTGGGCCAGGAGGCGATGGCCGGCGTGCTGCCGTCCGACACGCCCGTGCAGATGGTCGACACCGCCTGCTCGTCCTCGCTGTACGCCATCGACATCGGCGTCAAGGGCCTGCTCGCCGGCCAGTACGACCTCGCGGTCTGCGGCGGGGCGTTCGCCCTGGCGCCGCGCGGGACGGTGCTCTTCTCCAAGCTCAAGGGCCTGTCCAAGCGCGGCTCGGTGCACTCGCTGGACGCCGACGCGGACGGCGTGATCTTCGCCGACGGAGCCGGCGTGGTGGTGCTCAAGCGGCTCAGCCGGGCCAAGGCCGACGGCGACCGGATCCTCGGCGTGCTGCGGGCGTTCGGCTCGTCCTCGGACGGCAAGGGCAAGGCCATCTACGCCCCCAGCTCGGCCGGCCAGGACCTCGCGGTGCGCCGCGCGCTGACGGCCGGCGGACTCACCGGCACCGACGTGGACTGGGTGAACGCCCACGCCACCGGCACCCCGGCCGGCGACCTCGCCGAGTTCACCACCCTGCGCCAGCACTACGGCGTGGACCGCAGCACCGTGGTGACCTCCAACAAGTCACTGATCGGGCACACCGGTTGGGCGGCCGGCGTGGTGTCGCTGATCGAGTCGATCCTGGCCATGGAGGAGCAGACGATCCCGGGCCAGTACCGGTACCGCTCGGCCCCCGAGGTGTTCGAGATGGACACCACCAAGCTGGAGATCTCCAGCGAGTCCCGCCCCTGGGAGGCGCGGACCGGCCACCGCAGGACGGCCGCGATCTCCGGCTTCGGCTTCGGCGGCACCAACGCCCACCTGATCGTCTCGGAGCCCGAGGACCAGAACGAGCACGAGTACGAGCACGAGGGCAAGGACGAGGCCAAGGGCAAGGACGAGGACCGCCCCGCCGCCCGCGTGCCGGCCGCACCCGCGGACCGGATCGCCGTGGTCGGCTGGTCCGCCAAGCTGCCCGGCACGACGGGCCGCGAGGACGTGCTGGCCTGGCTGGAGGGAGACCGCACCATCCCGGCGGGCTTCGGCGACAGCTACCCGGCGCCCTCCTTCCAGGAGGTGCGGATGCCTCCGCCCACCGTGCGCACCATCGACCGCTGCCAGCTGATGATCATCTCCTGTGCGCACGAACTGCGCGGCCAGCTCTCCGAGTTCTGGGACGCCAAGGCGGAGCGCACCGGCGTGGTGATCGGCCACATGGGACCGACCAGGGCAGCCATGCTGTACGCCAACCGCTGCTACCTCGACGACATCGAGCGCGGTCTGCGGTCCGACTCCGCACTCGCCGCCGAGCCCCGGCTGACCGCCGTGGTGGACCGGCTGCGCGAGCGGGTGCGGTCGATGACCCCGCCCTCCAACGAGGACTCCTTCCCCGGGATGATGCCCAACGTCATCTCGGCCCGGGTGGCCAACTACTTCGACCTGCACGGCCCGAACATCACGGTCGACGCCGGTCTGGGCTCGGCGCTCTCCGCGTTCTCCACGGCCACCCACTACCTGCGCAGCGGCGAGCTCGACTTCGTGCTGGCCGGCGGGATCAACGGCAACAGCCTGCCCGAGTACCGTCCGCTGCTCCGCGAGGTCTTCGGCGACCAGCAGGTCGATCCGGCCGAGGGCGCGTTCCTGTTCGGGCTGACCACCGAGCGGATCGCCCGGGAGGCGGGCCTGGAGGTGCTGGCCTTCGTCGACGAGCTCACGCCCGAGGCGCGGCCGGCCGACGCCGCCACCGAGGTCGACTGCGGAGCCGGGAGCGAGGACGGACGCTACCTCGGTGCGGCCGGCGGTCTCGCCGTGCTGCGGGCGCTGCGCGAAGCCCGGGGCACGACCGTCGTCCGCTGCCACGAGAACTCCGGCGCGGCGGCCACCGGACTGGTCGTCAGCTCGCCGGAGCAGCCGGCACCGGCGGACCAGGCGGACCAGGCGGACCAGGCCGACACCACCGACCAGCGAGCCGGCGACGACCTCGTCCAGCGCTACACCACGCAGCTGCGCCCCGAGCCGCTCGCCCCGACCGC
This sequence comes from Kitasatospora viridis, assembly GCF_007829815.1. Taxonomy (NCBI): domain Bacteria; kingdom Bacillati; phylum Actinomycetota; class Actinomycetes; order Kitasatosporales; family Streptomycetaceae; genus Kitasatospora; species Kitasatospora viridis. The sequence continues at coordinate 1,198,970 of NZ_VIWT01000001.1, forward strand.
GGCACCCCTCACGGACCCGCTGCCGGCCGGCGCGGTGGTGCTGACCGACAACCCCCGGCTGGTGCTCGACCTGGCCGCCCCCGGCGCCGCGCTGACGGTGCTGAGCACGGTCGCCCCGGCCGAGCCGCGAGCGGGCTGGCACCACCTCCCGGAGGTCACCCCCGAGGCGGTGCGCACGGCGCTGGCCACCCTCCGGGGGCCGGTGCGGGACCTGCGGGTGGTCGCCGACCTCACCGCCTCGGTGCCGGCCGGGCAGGCCCTCACGGGCGAGATCGACCAGCTGCGCGACCTGCACGACCTGACCTTCCTGACCGTGCAGCAGCGGTACGAGGAGCTCGGCGACGCCGCCGCCTCGGTCGTCCTGCTGCTGCTCGGCGCGATGCCGGGCGCGGTGCCGCACCCGCTGGCCGGCCTGTTCACCGGGCTCGCCAAGTGCGTGCACCTGGAGCTGGCCGAGGCCACCTGCTACGCCCTGCTCACGGCCACCTCGGACCCGGCGCTGGCCGGACCGGTGGCGGCCCGGGAGCACGGCGCGGTGCGCGGCTTCCCGATCGTCTACCACGACGGCCGGCAGCGGCTGGTCCCCGGGCTGGCGCGGACGCCCGCGCGGCGGCCGGCGACCGAGCCCGGGTCGGAGCCGCTCGGCCCGGACTCGGTGGTGGTCGCGCTCGGCGGCGCCCGCGGGATCACCGCCGAGCTGCTGGTGGCGCTCGCCGAGCGCCACGGCTCGCGGATCGTCGTGCTGGGCAGCAACTCGCTGGACAGCTACCCGCAGGAGACCTTCGAGGGCAGCGACGAGGAGTTCGCCGCCACCCGTTCCGCCTTCATCTCCGCCCGGGTGCGGGCGGGCGGCACGACGGTGGCGGAGAGCAGCCGGCGGTTCGACCGGATGGTCGACGCCCGCACGGCCCGCCGCAACCTGGACCGCATCGCCCGGCACAGCGGCCGGGACCGGGTCGGCTACCTCACCTGCGACGCCCGGGACGGCGAGTCGGTGCGGACCGCGGTGGACGCGGTGTTCGCCGAGCACGGCCGGATCGACCTGGTGATCAACGCCCCGGGCCTGAACCGCTCGGCGATGATCCGGGACAAGGACTTCGCGGAGTTCCGCCGGATCCGCGACCTCAAGCTGGACGCGCACCGCAACCTGCACCGGGCGATGGCCGGCCGGACACCCGCGCGGTGGTGCGACTTCGGTTCGCTGCTGGGCTTCTTCGGCCAGCGCGGCGAGGCGGACTACGCCTCGGGCAACGACTACCTGGCGACCGCCGCCGGCTACGCGGCCGCCACCGGCGTCCCGGAGTTCGTCATCGGCTGGACCCTGTGGGACGAGGTCGGCATGGGGTCGAACGAGTTGACCCGGGCCTACTTCAAGCGGGCCAACACCTACAGCCACATGCCGGTGGTGGAGGGCGTGCGGCACTTCCTCGCCGAGCTGGCCGAGCCGCGCGTGCGCGGCGGCGTGGTCCACCTCGGCGATGCGGAGCGGGCCACCGTCGAGCAGTTCTACCCCGGCTTCCTGGCCGAGGAGCGGGCGGTGACGGGCAGTCGGCCCGGACGCTTCTACCTGCGGCGCGAGCTGCCGGCCGCCGGGCCGGACGCCGGGCCGGACGCCGGGCCGGACGCGGTCGACGGCGCCGAGGTCTCCTTCGAGTGCCCCTTCGACCTGGACACCGACGGCTACCTCGAACACCACCTGGTCAGGGGCGTGCCCACGCTGCCCGGCACCTTCGTCACCGAGCTGGCCGCCGAGGCGGCGCTGCACCTGGTGCCCGGCGGTGACGTGGTCGCGCTGGAGGACGTCCGGTTCCTGCACTTCCTGCAGGTGCACCGGGAGATCCCGCAGGGTCCGAAGCGGATCACCGCCCGGATCGTCGAGCAGGTCGGCGACCTGACCACGGTCGAGGTGCTGGTCAGCTACGACGTGGTCTCGCCCTCCGGGGTGCAACTGGTCTCCGGGCGACCGCACTTCACGGCGCGGGTGCTGGTCACCAAGGGCTTCCCGGCGGCGCCGCTCTGGCAGCCGTGGGACGACTCCGAGGACTTCCCGGTGCCCGACCCGTACCACGCCGAGGGCGCGCCGGTGCGGCTCACCGGCCCGTTCGTGGCCACCACCGCGACGCGCAGCGGCCCGCGCGGCTCCCGTGCGGTGTACCGGGCCGCGCTGGAGGGCGGGGACGGACCGTGGTCCTCGTTCCTGCTCCCGCCGGTGCTGCTGGACGCGATGGCCCGCACCGGCGTGCTCGCCCCGGTGAACGGCCTGATCCCGGTGGCGGCACCGCTGTCGATCCGCCGGGTGGACCTCTACCAGCAGGCGAACGACCTCGAACTGACCGCCGAGCACGGATCCCTGGACATCTACGTGGTCAACCCCGGCTTCGGTGAGCACTCCTCGGAGGGCAACCGGTTCGTGGCGGTGGCGCCCGGCGGCCGGGTGGTCGCGCAGATGAAGGACCTGACCGCGACGGTGATCGGCTACCTCGACCCGGCCACCGGCCTGCTGCGCGGGCCCGCCGAGCTGCAGGAGGTGTCCTCGTGACCGGATCCGTGCTCACCGACGCGCCGGCCGAGCAGGCCGCCACCGGGGCGGACACCGCCCCGGTGCGCCGGATGGTCTGGCGGCTGACCCCCGCCGAGTCGCCGGCGTCCCGCCGGTCGCTGCGCGACCGCCGGGTCGCCGTGATCGGCGGCGACCCGGGGACGGCGGCACTGGTCGGCGCCGCGCTGGAGCGGCGCGGCGCCCGGCTGGTCGAGGCGGAGCAGCACGTCCCGGACATCGTGGTGGACCTCGCCCTGGCGGACCGGCTCACCCCGACCGCCGGCCGCGACTGGCGGGCTGCCCTGCTGCGCACCTTCACCGTGCTGCGCCACTGCTACCAGTCGTGGAGCACGGAGACCTCGGCCGACCGGCTGACCTACCTGGCCGTCAGCTACCTGGGCGGCGGCATGGGTTACCACCCGGACGACGACATCGCGCAGCCGCTCGGCGGTCTGTGGGCCGGGCTGGCCAAGAGCCTGCACCGGGAGCTGCCGAACTGCGCGACCCGGATCCTCGACATCGCGCCGGACGCCGTGGCGGACCTGCCCGAGCTGGTCGCCGAGGAGCTGTGCCTCCCCGGGCTCAGCGAGATCGGCCGGCGCGACGGGCAGCGCTGGGTGCTCACCCCGGAGTCCGTGCCGGCGGCCGCGCCGGCGGTGCGCTGGGGCGGCGGGGACACCCTGCTGATCAGCGGCGGCGGGCGGGGCATCGGAATGGCCCTGGCCCGCGAGCTGGCCCGGGAGTTCGGGCTGCGGGTGGTGGTCACCGGCCGGGCCGAGCTGCCGCCCGAGGAGGGCTGGTCGGAGCTGACCGCCGAGGCGCTCCAGCGCCGCCGGGCCGAACTCTGGGCCGAGCACCGCCAGGGGCGTCCGGTGGCCGACATCCGACGGGAGATCACCCGCACCGAGGCCACCTGGGAGCTGGTCGGCAACCTGCTCTCGGCCCGGGCCGAGGGCCTGCGGCTGGACTACCGCGCGTGCGACTTCACCGACCCCGCGGCGGTGCGCGAACTGGTGCGGCAGCTGCCGGACCTGACCGGCGTGATCCACAACGCCGGGGTGGACACGCCCAGCCGGCTGCCGAACAAGTCGGACGACGAGATCGCCGTCGTGGTCTCCACCAAGGTCGACTCGTTCCTCCACCTGCTGGACGCGGTGCGCGAGTTGCCGCTGAAGGTGTTCTGCACGGTCGGCTCGCTGACCGGGCGGCTCGGCGGGATGGTCGGGCAGCTCGACTACGCCGCGGCGAACGAGGGGCTGGCCCGGCTCGGCCTGTGGGCGCAGCGCCAGGTCGGCTTCCCGGTGATGACGCTGGCCTGGCCGACCTGGGACCGGCTCGGCCTGGTCGCCAACTTCAGTGCCAGCCTGCGCTACATGGCGGCCATGGACATCGGCGACGGGCTGCGGCACTGGCGCTCGGAGCTGCTGGCCGGCTCCACCGGCGAGGTCAGCTTCGTCGGTCCGCTGGGCCGGGCGCTCGACCCGGTGCAGGCGGTCAGCTACCCGGTGGTCCCCCAACTGCCGGGCTTCGAGGAGACGTTCCCGAAGATCTTCCACCTGGGCACGGTGCTGGAGTACCAGCCGCACGCGCGGCTGGCCGGTGTCGTCGAGCTCGACACGGACCGGGCCGCGGCGATCGGCGACTTCCGGTTGCGCGGCGAACCCGCGCTGCCGGTGAGCCTGTTGCTGGAGAGCGCGGTGCGGGGCGCGGAGTGGGTGACCCCGGCGCACCTGCCGGAGCTGGTGCTGCTCTCGATCGACGACCTGTCGGTGCCGCTCGCCCTGCTGCAGTGCGAGCGGGGCCGGGTCCGGCTGCACCGGGAGGTGCGCGGCTGGGAGCAGGACGGGCAGTGGGTGGCGGAGGTGCTCTTCCGCCGCGAGGAGGGCGGTCCGCAGGCCCGGATGCGGCTGACCTACCGGGAGGCGGGCGCGCCGGCGGCACCGGCCGGGCGCGCCCCGCTGCCCGGTCGGGCCGCCGCCGACGAGGCGGCCCGGGCCACGGTGTGGAGCGCCGCACCGCTGCTGTCCTGGCGCGGTCTGGTGGTCCCGCTGTCCCGCTGGGCGGCCGAGGGCACCGACCGGATCACCGCCGAGGTCCGGCGCTGCCTGCCCGGGGACCTGTGGACCGTGCCCGAACCGCCGTCGTCCGCCGTGCCGGTGGCCGCGCTGGAGAACATCCTGCACGCGGCGGTGGGCCAGGGCGTCGGCTGGGCGGGCTCCTCCGACCAGCTGTCGGTGACCCGGATCCGGCTGCACGGGCCGGAGGGCGACCGGGTGCTGATCGCGGGCGACCCCGCGCTCGGCGTCTGGCGGGTGACCGACGCCGGCTCGGGCGAGGCCGTGGCCGTGGTCACGGGCCTGGTGGGGTGGCGCGGGTGAGCCGCGCCGCCGAGTGAGCGCGGTGGGGTGGCGGGGCCGCCCCACCGGAGCGGTAGTCGTCGTCGCGGGGATGGTCCCCGCGGCCTGTTGGAAAGGGATACCGAAATGACCGATGTGAACCCGAACCGGCGCACGCTGGAGCGCTACTACGAGGAGTGCCTGAACAAGGGCAACCTGGACGTGATCTACGAGGGCGCCACCGACGCCCACATCAGCCACGGCACCGCCGAGAACGGCAAGGAGGGTGTCGAGCACCTGAAGGAGTGGGTGCGGATCCAGCGCGCGTCCTTCCCGGACCTGCACGTCACCGTGGACGACTGGATCATCGAGGGCGAGAAGGTGGTCAGCCGCTTCACCGCTCGCGGCACCCACACCGGTGTGGAGTACTACGGGATCCCGGCCACCGGCCGGACCTTCGCCATCCCGGGCATCGTCATCGACGAGTTCTCCGAGGGCGTCATCGTGGAGAGCTGGTTCTCCATGGACGGGTTCGAGCTGGCCAAGCAGCTCGGCGCGTTCGGCTGATCGCCGGGCCGACCGGGCGGCAGGCCGGGGACCGCTCCCCGGCCTGCCGGCCCCGCCCGGGCTCAGGCCCGGGCGGTCCGCCCGGCCGCGTCGGCATCGGTGATCGGGGCGGCGTGCGCCTCCTCGATCCCGGACGCGGCGACCACGTCGAGCGCGCGCTGCAGCACCACGGTGTCCTCAAGGGTGCGGACCTCGTATATCCGTGCCCAGCGCATCTTCATGAACTGGTTCACCACATTCTCGTAGTACGAACCGTCGGGGAGCGGGGTCCGTACACGCACACTGGTGGCGACCGTGGTGTTCCACGGCCAGCCGGCGACCACGATGTCCTGCACCTCGAACCGGGGTCCGGGCATGACCCGGTCGATCCGCTCCCACCAGAGCCGCATCGCGGCGTGCGTGTGGCGCTCCCCGGAGAGTGCGTGCTCACCGTAGAAGGTGTAACTGAACTGCGGCGCGAGGGAATCCACCATGGACTCCCAGTTCCCCTTGCTGATCTCGGCGAATGCGGCGCGGACCTTGGCTTTGACAACCGTGTGGTAGACCATCAGAAACTCGACCTCCAGGCAGATCTGACGTATCGTCACGCACTTTTGATTCTCTCACAGTAATGCCCGCCGGGTTGGGCGGGAACGACCGAAAAGGAAGGGGAGATCGTTGCCGGCGCCGCGCAATGCACTTGTCACAGGATGTTCGTCCGGAATCGGACGCGCCACCGCGATCCGGCTGCGGAACGCCGGCCTGCGGGTCTGGGCCACCGCCCGGCGCCCCGAGACGCTGGTCGAACTGGCCGCCCAGGGAATCGACGTGCTGCAACTGGACGTCACCGACGCCGACTCGGCGAAGGCCGCGGTGGAGAGCGTCGCGGCCGCCGCCGGCGGGGTCGACGTCCTGGTCAACAACGCGGGCTTCGGGCTGGCCGGCACCATCGAGGAGACCTCGCTGGACCGGGTCCGCGAGCAGTTCGAGACCAACGTCTTCGGCGCGGTCCGGCTGACCCAGCTGGTGCTCCCCGGGATGCGCGAGCGCGGCGGCGGCTCGGTGGTCAACGTCTCGTCGATATTCGGCCGTTACGCCGCGCCCGGGGGCGGCTTCTACCACGCCAGCAAGCACGCCCTGGAGGGGCTGAGCGACGCGCTGCGCCTGGAGGTCGCCGGGTTCGGCATCCGGGTCTCGCTGGTCGAGCCCGGACCGGTGCGCACCTCCTGGGCCGACACCTTCGTCTCGCACCTGGACTCCACCGGCCAGGGCGACCCCGCCTACCGCCGCTTCCACCAGCGGACCGCCGACTACTACGCCGCGGTGTACGACCGCAGTCGGCGCACCCTGGCCGGCACCTTCGCCGTCGAGGCGGACGACGTCGCCAAGGCGATCGAGCGGGCCGCGCTGTCCCGGCGCCCCCGGGCCCGCTACCCGGTCGGCTTCCTGGCGGCCAGCACCCTCGCGCTGCGCCGGCTGACGCCGGACTCCGTCTTCGACAACGCCTACCTCCGCCGCCAGTTCCCGGTGCCCTGACCGTCCGGTCCAGCAGCGCCGACAGCCACCGAAACCGCCTGTGCCGAACCGCCCGTGACGAACCGCCCGTGAGAGGGACACCACCATGACCACCGAAGGACGGCGGGCCCCCGGCCCGCGCGGGATACCGCTGCTGGGCAGCCTGCCGCAGTGGAAGGCCCGGACCGCGGAGTTCCTGCTGCAGACCCAGCGCGACCACGGCGAGATCAGCCGGCTCCAACTCGGCCCGGTCACCGTGCACCTGGTCACCGAGCCGGACGCCGTGGGGCGGGTCCTCAAGGACAACAGCTCCAACTACGTGCGCGGCACCCTGTACGAGCAGTTCCGCACCGTGATGGGCGACGGCCTGCTGACCACCGACGGCGAACTCTGGCGCTCGCACCGCCGCACCATGCAACCGGTCTTCCTGCGCGGCGCGGTGGCCGCGATCGGCCCCAACGTGGTGCAGGCCACCCAGGAGATGCTGGACGGCTGGGAGGAGAAGGCGCGGCTCGGCCAGCCGGTCGACCTGGTCACCGAGACGCTGCGGCTGACCCTGGTCACGCTCAGCCGGTCGCTGTTCGGCTACGACATCCGGCCCCAGTCCCGGGTGCTCAAGGAGGTCGTGGACAACGTGATCGAGGTGATGTTCAAGCACGGCACGGTCTCCGAGATGCTCCCGGAGTGGATGCCGACCAAGCGCAACCGGCTGATCAAGCGGGACCGGCAGATCTTCACCCGGCTGGTCGAGGAGATCCGCCGGCAGCACGCCGACACCGGCGAGGGCGCGCTGATGGCGCTGATCGAGGCCGCCAAGGACCCGGTGACCGGCCGGGGGTGGACCGACGAGCAGGTGCGGGACGAGATGCTCACCCTCTACCTGGCCGGGCACGAGACCACCGCCGTGGCGCTCTGCTGGACCCTGGTCTCGATCCTGCTGAACCCGTCGGTGCAGGAGGAGCTGGACGCCGAGCTGGAGCAGGTCCTGGGCGGCCGGATCCCCGAGCCCGGGGAGCTGGACTCGCTGCCCTACACCTGCAACGTGGTCGACGAGGCGCTGCGGCTCTACCCGCCGATCTGGATCTACCCCCGGGACACCGTGGCGGCCGACGAGCTCGGCGGCTACCACATCCCGGCGAAGTCCTCGGTGCTGCTCTCGCCGCTCGCCTCGCACCGCAACCCGCGCTACTGGGACAACCCGGAGGCCTTCGACCCCCGGCGGTTCACCCCGGAGGCGGTCAAGTCCCGGCCGCGGATGGCGTACATCCCGTTCGGCGCGGGCGCGCGGATGTGCATCGGCAACCTGATGGCACTGATGGAGCTGCGGATGATGGTCGCGATGATCAACCAGCGGTTCCGGCTGTCCCTGGTGCCGGGCAACTTCCTGCGCTACGGCGACTCCTCGATCTCGCTGCGCCCGGTGACCGAGGTGCTCGCCATCCCCAGCTCGCGGACCAGCGGGCGCACCGCCGAGCGGGTGGCCTGACCGGACCGGTGGGGCCGCGCGGCCGCGCGGGGCACCACCGGTCGACGGCGGAGGTTGATCGCCTCCGCGCGAAGGAGTTAGGGTCGAATCCCGGGGGACGGAGCAACTGAGTTGCGAGTCGGCATTACTGAAGGACCATCAGAGACTGCGACGGGCTTTTCCATGCCCGAACGGCGAAGAATCCGCCTGGAAAGACGGTCTCTCCCACGAACTCCCCACCAGCCCCGCACAAAGCGGTCCTGCGGTGGCCGAGGCGCCGCATCGGCGAATTCACCGACCTCCTGCACCGGCCCGGTCCGACTTCAACCGCTTCAGGAGGAACGATGGAGATCAGGATTCTCGGGCCGCTGACGGTCCGGCACCGGAGCGTCGACCTCGTTCCCTCGGCCCCCAAGCCGCGCCAGGTCCTCGCACTGCTGGCGGCACGGGTCAACCAGACCGTCACCGTCGACGACCTGGCCTGCGAGCTGTGGGACCAGGAGCCGCCCCGGAGCGCGCTCAACACCATCCAGACCTACATCACCCAGCTGCGCCGCCCGCTGGCGCGGGCCGCGGCCCCCTCGTCACCCCAGGGCGCCGGACCCCAGGGGGCCGAACCCCAGGGCGCCGCCGACCCGGTCCTGGTCATGTCCGGCCGCGGCTACCAGCTGCGCACCCCGGTGGACCTGATCGACACCGCCAGCTTCGACACCCTGGCGGAGCAGGGGCGCCAAGCCCTGGCCGCCGGGCAGAACGCCGCCGCGGCCGACGCGCTGCGCCGGGCGCTGGAGGTGTGGCGCGGGGAGTTCCTGGAGGACACCCGGCTCGGCCCGATGCTGCGGATCCACCACACCCGGTTGAAGGAGGAGCGCCAACGGGTGCTGGAGCAACGGCTCGAAGCGGACCTGCGGCTCGGCCGGCACGCCGAGCTGCTCGGCGAGCTGGCCGGCCTCACCCTGCTGCAGCCGCTCCAGGAGAACGTGCACGGCTTCTTCATGCAGGCCCTCTGGCTCTCCGGCCGCAGGCCGCAGGCCCTGGACGTGTTCCAGTCGCTGCGCCGCCGGCTGGTCCGCCAGCTGGGCCTGGAGCCCGGGGCCCGGCTGCGCGAACTGCACCACCAGATCCTCGGCGAGGAGGCGGGCACCCTCTGAGCGCCGCCGCCCTTCAGTGGGCGGCGGGCGCGCCGGGCGCCGCGACGGGGTGCAGGCCGCTCGACGCCGCCGACAGCAGGACGTCGACCAACCGCTCCGCCGCGTCCGGCCGGCCGTGGGCGCGGGAGCGGGCGGCCATCGCGGTGCGGCGGGCCGGGTCGTCGAGCAGCGGGGTGAGCGCCTCACGCAGCCGGGCGGCCGAGGGGGCGTCGATCAGGGCGACGGCCGCGCCGGTGGCCTCCAGGTGGCGGGCGTTGTGCGCCTGCTCGTTGCCCGCCGCCGTGGCCAGCGGGACCAGCACGGCCGCCTTGCCCAGCGCGGTGAGCTCGGCGATGGTGCCGGCGCCGCTGCGCGAGACCACCAGGTCGGCCAGCGCGAGCACGTCCGGCAGCTCCGCGCCGACGTAGCCGGTCACCAGGTAGCGCTCACCCAACTCCCGCCCGAGCGCGGCCGCTTGCTGCCGCAGCGCGGGCTCGTGCACCGGGCCGCACTGGTGCACCACGTTGGCCCGGCTGAGCAGCCAGGGCAGCAGGTCGGCGATCAGCCCGTTGATCTGCTGCGAGCCCTGGGCCCCGCCGGTGACGTAGACGGTGGGCAGGCGGCGGTCGAAGCCGTAGAGACCGAGCGCCGAGACCGCCCGCTCCGGCTCCCCCAGCAGCACCTCGGGCCGCACCGGGTTGCCGGTGACCACGGCGTTCGCCCGGGCCGCCTCGGGCAGGTAGTGCAGGGTGGACTCGGCGGAGACCGCGAAGCGGGTGGCGGCCCGGGCCAGCACGTGGTTGGCCAGGCCGAGCCGGACGGTCTGCTCGTGCACCACCAGCGGCCGCCGGCACATCCGGGCGGCCAGGCCGATCGGCACGGCCACGTAGCCGCCGGTGGCCAGCACCACGTCCGGCCGCGCCTGGGCGACCAGCGCACGGGCCTGCGCGACGCCGAGCGGCACCCGGCCCATGTCCCGCACGTTGGCGGGCGAGACCAGCTTCAGCGGGTTGCCGCTGCGGCGCACCTTGCCGGTGCTGACGGCGGCGAACGGGATCTGCTCGGCGGCGGCCACCCGGGACTCCAGGCCGCCCGCGGTGCCGACCCAGAGCGCTTCGAGCGCCCGGCCGTCCTCGGCCAGCCGGGCCTGCAGGGCGCGCACGGCGGTCAGCGCGGGGTAGGTGTGGCCGCCGGTCCCACCGCCGGTGACGACCAGTCGGAACGGGCGCTGCGGGTCCTCGGGTTCGATCCGTCCATCAGGCACCGTCGCATTGTGCGGCCCCGCACCGGGTCCCGGTGGACGGCCCGGAACGGGACCGGCGGGTCCGACCCAGGTGGGCCGGGGTGGGCGTCAATCCGAGAATCAGACAGTCCACTCTTCCGGGGAACCGACGGGACTGCTTAGCTGTCTGCTGCGGTGCCGGATGTGCCGGAGGGGCTGGAAGGGCTGGAGGAGTAGGCGTGCAGTGGGTGGGCGGCGGGAGCGGGGCCGGCCTCGCGGTGTTCAACGTCTGCCTGGGCGGCTTCTTCCTCGCCCTGGGCTCGATGATGGTCACCGGCCGCGAGGGCCGGGGCAACCGGACGGACCGGGCGATCGGCTTGATCGGCCTCGTCTTCGGCGTGCTGATGCTGGCCTACGGGGTGCTCTGCCTCGCGGACGGCCACACCGACCTGCTGGCCCGTGACCCCGCGACGATGCGCGGGCCGATCCGGTTCGCGCTGCCGGTGGTGGCGCTCGGCTGGCTGGCGCGCTTCTGGCGGCGCCACCGGCGCCGCCGGCCGGCCCTGGGCGCCGCCGTGACCACGGGCACGCTCGGCTTCGCCGTCGCCGCACCGCTGAGCTACGCGGCGCCGGCCTACCTCTCGCTCACGGCGGCGGTGGCCTGCGCGTACGCCGCAAGGGAACTGACGAGGCGTCAGGCGATTCGTCAGACGGACTGAACCGGCCCGCCGCCGCCCGCTCCGGCACTGGGTGCAGCGCTGGGCGCAGTGCTGGGCGCAGTGCTGGGGTCCGGCGCGACCGGGGCGCCGAGTTGGCGCATCACGTCGCCCACCAGCAGGTGCGTCTTGTCCTCCAGCGTGTTGAAGTCGCCGCTGTGGCCGTCCGCCCACTGCCCGAGGCCGACCATCAGCGAGGTGCCGTAACTCTCGAAGGCCTGCACCATGCCGCTGTCCGCGGGCAGGGTGCGCAGCCCGGAGGAGTCCGGCGGCACCTCGGCGCCCACCTCGTAGTCGGTCGGGTCCGAGGCCAGGGCGTCGATGATGTGCGGGCAGTCGGTCGGGTCCTTCATCCGGAACAGCGCCAGGTTGAACTGGTCGCCCGCCTGGTCCCGGTAGAGCGCGATGTCCAGCTCCGTGCAGCCCGCGCTCTGGGTCAGCAGCCCGGCCAGCGTGGGGCCGGTGGTGTCACGCTCGACGCAACTCGGCAGCGCCTTGTCCGCGACCAGCGTGTACCCGCCGAACTGCGGCAGGAAGAAGCCCAACCCGGCCGGCGCGGCCGAGGGGTGCGGGGAGCCCGTGCTCCGCGGAGCGGGCCGGTTCGCCTGCAGCGGCGAGGCCTCGTGCTTCGGGCTCGCCAGCATCCCGTACGCCGTCAGCCCGCCGATCGCGAGCACCGCGCCGACGGCCGCCAGCACCGCCTTCCGCTGCACCCGCCGCACGGGCCCGGCCGGCGGCCCGGCCGCCGGCTGCCCGGGTTCCGCCAGACCGCTCATCACCCGGTGGTTATTGACGAACTCGGCCCACTGGTCGTCCGAGACCCCACGATCGCTCACTCGCACAGCCTATCGATCACGGATCACGCCGCGGCGACTGCGGTCGCGCGGTACAGCCGCACCCGCAGGACCCCGGAGACGGTGGCACCGAGCATGGCCGTGCCGGCCACCAGCACGAGGGCGGCGCAGAGCACGGCGATCGTGAGCGGCCAGTCGCCGGCCTCGACGGCCAGCACGGTCAGCGCCAGCGCGGGCAGCAGCGCGAGCAGCACCGGCACCGCGAAGATCCACCGGGCGCGCAGCACCGTCCCGCCGCTCTCCGCGAGCGCCCGGGTGGAGCGGCGGGTCGCCTCGCGGATCCCGACGCCGTCGAGCACCATCGCCGGCAGCACCAGGTAACTCCCCACCGCCCAGAGCGCGCCCAGCAGTTCACCGAGCAACGTGGCGGCCAGCTCGCCGAGCAGACTGCCCAGCGCCCGCCGGAACATCTGCAGCGCCACGTTCACCAGCAGTCCCAGCAACCCCCACCGCAGCAGCACCCGCCACTGCCGCGCGGCCCGGCGGTAGGCCGAGCCGAGCCGCACCGGGCGGCCGCTCAGCGCGTCGTCGGCCGCGTGGATCAGCACGGCGCTGAAGTAGGCGCCCAGCACCGACAGCACCAGGACGTTGCCCACCCCGACCGCGGCGCGCACCCAAGTCCCGCTCGGCACCGCCAGCTCCAGCGCGATCGCCCCCGCCGTCGGCCCGGCCAACCCGACGGCCGCCGGCAGCGGCAGCACCAGCAGCCGCTTGTTCCCCCCGACCACGCGCAGCGCATCGCGCACGGGTCTCATCCGTCCCGTCATGCCCACCCCGGTACTTCTCTCGTCGATCATCGGTCAGCACGCCCATGTGATCAGCCGGAGGTAACGACCGGGCAATGTCCTGCTCGGACGGCCAGCAGGCGAGCGGCTCAGATCCAGAGGCCGGCCGGCTGCATCTCCTTGCCCGTGGCGGGACGGGCGCAGTAGGTCGGCCGCAACGAAGGTCCAGAACGACGCAGCGGACCCAGGTGCCAACCAGCGCAGGCTCGCACCAGCCACCATGACCATGGCCAGGCCCGTGTAGTGCACAACGCCCCCGCCGCCGCGGCCCCTGACCAACAGTCAAGTGGCGCGCCCTCATCAGGCCGTCCCCCCGGCAGAACGCCTCGGGGCGCCGCCCGGCGGTTCCGCCCGGCTGCGCCCCGATTGTTCTCGGCCGGATCAGACCTGCGGGCCGAACGGTCCGGTCACCACGCCACCGGGCGCGGCCGGAGCCTTCGGCGCGGCCGGACGGGCCAGCCGGGAGAGCGGGTTCGCGGCGGGAGCCGGGGCGGCGGCGCTCGGCGCGGGGGCGGCCGCATCGGCGAAGCCGTCGAGCAGGCCGAGCGGGTTGATCTGGACCAGGTGCGACGGCGCGTAGTAGTGGTAGCCGTAGTGGCTGCGGGCCCGGTTGTGGGCGTCCACGGTCGGCTCGTTGGTCCCGTCCTGCGCGGTGGCCACCAGCCCGGTGTGGGTCTTGGCACCGTTGGGCCCGCCGTAGGTGACGACGACGTCGCCCGGGCGCGCCAGCTCGGGGTGGTCGCCCACGTCCGTGCCCAGGTGGCTGTCCATCAGGTAGTCGTACAGGTTGTGGTACTGCGGCAGATCGGTGATCAGCAGCAGGTCGTAGGTCTTGCCGTTGGGCGCGACGTAGGTGAAGTAGTCGTTCTGCGGGTCGTCCGGACCCAGGCCCGGCACCAGCCCGGCCGCCGCCAGGGCGCGCGCCACGTACTCCGCGCACTGGTAGTTCGGCTGGTCGGCGCCGAACGCCACCGGCGTCGCGTCGTTCCACGCCGTGTCCGCCCAGTGCTGCTCGGCCCAGTCCACCTCCACCCCGCGCAGGATGTCGTTGAAGCTGGGAATCCCGGCCGGCGCGGTGACGGGAACCGCATCCGCCTGCGCCGCCGGCGCGGCCAGCAGGGCCGGCGCACCGGCGAGGGTGAGGGCGAGCGCGGCACCGGCGAGGCGGCGGGCGAGGAGCTTATGCATGGTCAGGGTCCCCCGGGTGATTGGGCTGTGAAGATCCAATCTATTGATCAGACGTCACACGAGCAACGTGAGTCCCACGTGTCTCGTCAGCCACCGGACCGGGTATCCGGACGGAGCACCGGGTCGATCCCGGCGAGCATGTCGAGCAGCTCCCGGGCGCCCGCCGACACGCTGTCATCCGCCTCCCCGGCCAACTCTTCGCACAACCGCACCGCCTGGTCGTGCTGCTCGGCGAAGATGCCGAACACCTCGGTCACCGCCGTGTGGATCCACTCCCCGCGGCTCCAATCGGCAGCCGCCAGCGCCGCCGCCACCAACGCCAACCCACACCGATCCCCGCGCCGGAGCAGCGCGCGAGCGGTCGCCAGGGTCACGAACGTGTCGCCCACATCAAGCAGGAGCTCCCCCAACACCCCAGCCGCCTCGGGCACTTCGGCGAACGCGGCCAGGGCCTGCCCCGCATCGGCCCGGTCCCGGTAGTCACCACCCCGCCCGAGCTCCCCGAGCGCCACCACGCATGCGCGCCGCAGTTCGATGTCCATCCGCCCACCCCTTCCACCGGTGCACCCCACCCCAGGGCCACCCAATGAAAGCAGCCACCCGAGTACCGGTCGGCGTGCGGCGCACGCCTGGCTCCGCCTCCGCTGCGACGCGATGGACCCAGTACCGCCTCAGTACCGCCACCGGGTCGCCGCCACCAGCTCCTCCGGCGTGTGCTCGGCGAACAGGTCGAGCTCGGCCTGGCGGACGGCGGAGACGGCCTCGTAGAGCGGGTCGCCGAGGGCCTCGCGCAGCAGGGTGGAGGTGCGGTACTCGGCGAGGGCGGTGGCGAGGGTGGCGGGGAGGCGGGGGATCGCGGGGCCCGGGTGCTCGGAGGGCTCGTCGAGGACCTCGGCGGGCAGGGCGCGGCGGGCGGCGATGCCGGTCAGGCCGACGGCGAGCACGCCGCCGATCAGCAGGTAGGGGTTGGCGGCGGCGTCGAAGCACTTGAGCTCGGCGTTGGCGCTGCCGGGCCCCTCGTCCGGCGGGCCGGGGATGAGGCGGAGCGCGGCCTCCCGGTTCTCCCGGCCCCAGCACTGGTAGGCCCCGGCCCAGCGCTGCGGCACCAGGCGCAGGTAGCTGGCGGGGCTGGGGGCGCCGAGGGCGAGCAGGGCCGGGAGTTCGGCGAGCACGCCGGCCAGGAAGGACTCGGCCTCGGTGGTGAGGCCGTGCGGGCCGGGGCCGCCCTGGCCGAGGTTGCGCCCGTCCCGCCAGAGCGAGAGGTGCAGGTGGCCGCCGTTGCCCACGCCGTCGGGCTCGACGGCGGGGGCGAAGGAGGTGCGCAGACCGTGCCGGACGCCGACGGCGCGGACGGTCTGGCGGACCAGCACGGTGGAGTCGGCGGCGCCGAGCGGGTCCTCGGCGGCGATCGAGACCTCGAACTGGCCGGTGGCGTACTCGGGGTGGAGCTGGAGCACGGCCAGGCCCTGCCGGTCCAGCGCGCTGAGCAGGTCGCGCAGGTAGTCGGAGAGGTCGGTGAGGCGGTGGAAGCCGTAGGCGGGGCCGTGGGTCGGGTAGACCGGCGGCTCGGCGGGCGGGCCGGCCAGTGCGACCACCCACTCCACCTCGATGCCGGCGCGCAGTTCGAGCCCGCGCCGCCGGGCCTCGGCGATCATCCGGCGGGCGAACCGGCGCTGGCAGCCGGGGTGCTCGGTGCCCTCCTGGGTGAGCCGGTCGCCGGGGGCCCAGGCCCAGCCCGGCTGGGCGGCGAGCCGGGTGAGCCGGCCGAGGTCGGGGACCAGCCGCAGGTCGCCGACCGGGCCACCGATGTGCCGGCTGGTGGTGATCGAGTCGTCGACCAGGAAGACGTCGAAGCAGGGCGCGGCGCCGACGCCCCAGGCGGCCGCGTGTTCCAGCCGCCGGACCGGGACGGCCTTGACCCGGGTCAGCCCGGCGTTGTCGACCCAGCTGACCACCACGCCCTCGACGCCCTCCGCGCCGAGCCGGGCGGCGGCCACCCGGGCCCGGGCGGCCCGGGCCGCGCGCGCGTCGGCGGCCGGCAACTGCTCGGCGACCGGCTCCTCGGCCGGGGCCTGGTCGAACGGATCGTAGGAGTCCTGGTCGGCGATGGTGGTGCTCATACGAAACATGCTCCCGGCGGCCACCACCGGACACCATTCCCCGCAGGAGTGCAGTCCGGAACCTGAAACTGACGGTCGATCAGTTGATCACACCAGGTGACGCGAATTCGGCCGCGCCCCCTTCCTACCTGGAAGTAACTTCGCTACAGTGCTCGCACGCACCACCGCCGGGCTTCGGGAGCCGCACCGGCGGGTGCCGCGCGGCCACCGTGCGGCCGGGTGCCGCTTCCACGGTCCACGCGTGATCCACCGCACCGGACCGGTCAGCACCATCACACGTCACCGTCATCGGGGCTCGCACCCACGCGCGACTCGCGGCACGGCCAGAGCGGACTGGCCACCGCAGCGCGCAGTACCCGCGCCCCCGCAGGACCCGACGCACCCCACCGCACTCCCCTGCGCGCCCCGCGCGCACCCCGCCGTCAGCACGGCCCCTCGTCGCTCAGCCTCGTCGCACCCCCGCGCCGCCCTCGGGCCCGGGGGTGCTGCGGCCACCCCCGAAAGGACCAGCAACGATGCAGGCTCCCGAGAACGCCAACCCCGAGAACCCCACCCCCTTCCCCACCGTCGCCGTGGTCGGCCTCGGCACCATGGGCGCCGGCATCGCCGTCGCCGTGGCCCGCAGCGGCCGCACGGTGATCGGCGTCGAGGCGGACGGCGCGGCCGCCACCCGGGCGCTGGCCCGGATCGAGGAGGCCACCGCGCACGCCGTGGCCCGCGAGCGGCTGACCGCCGAGGAGCGCACCGCGCTGCTCGCCCGGATCACCGTCGGCGCCGAGCTGTCGGCCGCCGCGGCGGCCGACCTGGTGGTGGAGGAGCTGCCCGAGCAGCTGGAGCTCAAGCGCGAGGTCTTCGCCGAGCTGGACCGGATCTGCCCGCCGCAGACGGTGCTGGCCACCGGCACCACCTCGCTCTCGGTGACCCGGATCGCCGCCGCCACCGCCCGCCCGGAACGGGTGCTGGGCCTGCACTTCTTCAACCCGGTGCACGCGATGAAGCTGGTCGAGGTGGTCCGCACGGTGCTGACGGGCCCCCAGGTCGCCGAGCAGGCGGCCGCGTTCGCCCGCGGCATGGGCAAGGAGCCGGTGGCGGCCGGCGACCGGGCCGGTTTCGTGGTCAACGGCCTGCTGTTCGCCTACCTGAACCAGGCCGCCGCGATGTACGAGTCGCGGTACGCCACCCGGGAGGACATCGACGCGGCGATGCGGCTGGGCTGCGGCCTGCCGATGGGCCCGTTGGCGCTGCTCGACCTGATCGGCCTGGACACCGCGCGCACCGTGCTGGAGGCGATGTACGAGCAGTCGAAGGACCGGCTGCACGCGCCCGCGCCGATCCTCGGCCAGCTGGTCGCCGCCGGCCTGCTGGGCCGCAAGACCGGCCGCGGCTTCTACAGCTACGAGGCCCCCGGCTCCTCCAAGGTGGTCGCGGAGCCGGGCGCCGCCGCGGCGGCGCGGCCGGCCGGGCGCACCGTCGAGGGCGTCGGCGTCTGCGGCTCGGGCACCATGGCCACCGGCATCGCCGAGGTCTTCGCCAAGGCCGGCCACCCGGTGGTGCTGGTCGCCCGCAGCCAGGAGAAGGCCGACAAGGCCAAGGCCCAGCTGGCCCGTTCGCTGGAGCGCTCGGTGTCCAAGGGCCGGCTGACCGCCGAGCAGCGGGACCGGGTGCTGGAGCTGGTCACCCCGAGCGGCTCGCAGGCCGACCTGGCCCAGGTGGACCTGGTGCTGGAGGCGGTGGCCGAGGACCTGGCGGTCAAGCGCGAGCTGTTCGCCGCCCTGGACAAGATCGTCAAGCCGGGCGCGGTGCTCGCCACCACCACCTCCAGCCTGCCGGTGATCAGCTGCGCCAGCGCCACCTCGCGCCCGCAGGACGTGATCGGCATGCACTTCTTCAACCCGGCGCCGGCCATGAAGCTGGTCGAGGTGGTCTCCACCGTGCTGACGGACCCCCAGGTCACGTCCACCGTGCTGGAGTTGTGCGCGAAGGTGCGCAAGCACCCGGTGGAGTGCGGCGACCGGGCCGGCTTCATCGTCAACGCGCTGCTCTTCCCGTACTTGAACGACGCGGTCCGGATGCTCGCCGAGCACTACGCCACGGTGGACGACATCGACACCGCGATGAAGCTCGGCTGCGGCTACCCGATGGGTCCGTTCGAACTGCTGGACGTGGTCGGCCTGGACGTCTCGCTGACCATCGAGCAGGTGCTGCACCAGGAGTTCCGCGAGCCGGGCCTGGCCGCCGCACCGCTGCTGGAGCACCTGGTGGCGGCCGGCTGCCTGGGCCGCAAGACCGGTCGCGGGTTCCGCGACCACGCACGCCGGTGACCGGGGCCGGGGCGGCCGGGGCGCCGCGTCGGGCCCCGCTGCCGCCGGCCGGTCCGCCGCGCCCGGTCTGGGGTGCGACCGGGGCGGTCCGGCCGATGGCGGGGGCACCGGTGCGACCGGTCGCGCGCAGGATGCCGCAAACGGCATCGGCGCCGGTCCGGGGGGCGTGTAGCGTTCCGGGCATGGACCGGGAACAGACATCCGCCGATCAGACCGCGCGGGCCGGGCAGACCGCGCCCGTCGGGCCGGAGGCCCGCACCGCCGATCAGGGGCCCGGCAGCCGCCGGGCGGCGGCGCAACGTCAGCAGATGCGCCAGGACCTGGCCGCCGCGGCGATGGACCTGTTCGCCACCCAGGGGTACGAGGAGACGACGGTCGATCAGATCGCCGCGGCCGCCGGGGTGGCCCGGCGGACCTTCTTCCGCTACTTCCGCTCCAAGGAGGAGGCGATCTTCCCGGACCACGACGACACCCTGGTCCGGGTGGCCGACCTGCTGGCCAGCGCCGAGCCGGAGGAGCACCCGCTGGACGTGGTCTGCCGGGGCATCAAGGAGGTGCTGCACATGTACGCCTCCACCCCGGCCGTCTCGGTGGCCCGCTACCAGTTGATCCGTCAGGTCCCGGCGCTGCGCGAGCGGGAGATCGCCGTGGTGGCCCGCTACGAGCGGCTGTTCACCCGCTACCTGCTGGGCCGCTTCGACGCCTCGGACACCATCCCGCCGGGCTGGCAGCACGGCGGGGACGACGACTCGATGCTGGCCGAGGTCTCGGCGGCCGCGGTGGTCGCCGCCCACAACCACGTGCTGCGGCGCTGGCTGCGGGCCGGCGGGCACGGGGACGTGGAGGCGCAGCTGGACCACTCCTTCGAGGTGATCCGCGGCACCTTCTGGGCGACCCCGCCGAGCGGGGTGCGACGCCGCAGCACTGTTGTGGCACCCAGTGCCATGGGGGGCACCGGTGACCTGGAGACGATGAGCGCACTGAGTGCCACCCCGGGCGGTGAGGTACTCATCACAGTGGCCCGGACCGACGCTCCGCTGGACGTGGTGCTGGACAGCATCCGCGCCGCCCTCAGTCGGTAGCACCAAAGAAACAGCAGGTCAGAAGGCCCGTCGGGGATTTCCCGGCGGGCCTTGCGGCTGTCCGGAAACAGTCGCGCGGCGCCCGGGAGCGGCGCGAAAAATCATGGCACGCAGTGTCTTTACGAGTGGCACAGGGTGCCAGTAGCTTGTTACCCACCAGTCGCGGCGCCGCGGCTCCCCACCTCGGCGCGCCGTCGTCAGGCGTCCCCACACCCCGGGGACGAGCCAGCACCACCAGCAAACCCACCCAACGTCCCACTGCGAAGCCGGTGTCCGCTCCCGGCTCCCCCAGACGCCCTGTGCGCCCTCACACAGGTACGCCTTCGGAGGCAGCCATGAAGGAAATCCTCGACGCGATCCTCAGCGCCGACAGCACGTCCGCGGACTTCGCCGCGCTCAAGCTCCCCGAGTCCTACCGGGCGGTCACGCTCCACAAGGACGAGGAGCAGATGTTCGCCGGCCAGGCCAGCCGCGACAAGGACCCGCGCCAGTCGCTCCACCTGGACGACGTGGCGCTGCCCGAACTCGGCCCGGGCGAGGCCCTGGTGGCCGTGATGGCCAGCGCGGTCAACTACAACACCGTCTGGTCCTCGATCTTCGAGCCGGTCTCCACCTTCGGCTTCCTGGAGCGCTACGGCCGGCTCTCGCCGCTGACCAAGCGCCACGACCTGCCCTACCACGTGCTCGGCTCCGACCTGGCCGGCGTGGTGCTGCGCACCGGCGCCGGGGTCAACGCCTGGAAGCCGGGCGACGAGGTGGTCGCGCACTGCCTGTCGGTCGAGCTGGAGAGCCCGGACGGGCACAACGACACGATGATGGACCCGGAGCAGCGGATCTGGGGCTTCGAGACCAACTTCGGCGGCCTGGCCCAGATCGCCCTGGTGAAGAGCAACCAGCTGCTGCCCAAGCCGGCCCACCTGACCTGGGAGGAGGCCGCCTCCCCCGGACTGGTCAACTCCACCGCCTACCGCCAGCTGGTCAGCCAGAACGGCGCGGGCATGAAGCAGGGCGACAACGTGCTGATCTGGGGCGCCAGCGGCGGCCTCGGCTCGTACGCCACCCAGTACGCGCTGGCCGGCGGCGCCACCCCGATCTGCGTGGTCTCCAGCCCGCAGAAGGCGGAGATCTGCCGGGCGATGGGCGCCGAGGCGATCATCGACCGCAGCGCCGAGGGATACCGGTTCTGGAAGGACGAGCACAACCAGGACCCGCGCGAGTGGAAGCGCCTGGGCGGGAAGATCCGCGAGTTCACCGGTGGCGAGGACGTGGACATCGTCTTCGAGCACCCGGGCCGGGAGACCTTCGGCGCCTCGGTCTACGTGACCCGCAAGGGCGGCACCATCGTCACCTGCGCCTCCACCTCGGGCTTCATGCACCAGTACGACAACCGCTACCTGTGGATGTCGCTCAAGCGGATCGTCGGCTCGCACTTCGCCAACTACCGCGAGGCGCACGAGGCCAACCGCCTGGTCGCCAAGGGCAAGATCCACCCGACCGTCTCCAAGGTCTACTCGCTGGAGCAGACCGGCCAAGCCGCCCTGGACGTGCACCAGAACAAGCACCAGGGCAAGGTCGGCGTGCTCTGCCTGGCCCCGCAGGAGGGCCTGGGCGTGCGCGACCACGAGCTGCGCGCCAAGCACGAGAAGGCCATCAACCGCTTCAGGAACGTCTGACATGACAGAGCGTCAGCAGCGAGACCGCCCCTGGTTGATGCGCACCTACGCCGGCCACTCCACCGCGGCGGACTCCAACGCGCTCTACCGCCGCAACCTGGCGAAGGGTCAGACCGGCCTCTCGGTCGCCTTCGACCTGCCCACCCAGACCGGCTACGACTCGGACCACGTGCTGGCCCGCGGCGAGGTCGGCCGGGTCGGCGTGCCGGTCGGGCACATCGGCGACATGCGCACCCTGTTCGACGGCATCCCGCTCGAACTGACCAACACCTCGATGACCATCAACGCCACCGCGATGTGGCTGCTGGCGCTCTACCAGTCGGTCGCCGAGGAGCAGGGCGCGGACGTCGCCAAGCTCACCGGCACCACCCAGAACGACATCATCAAGGAGTACCTGTCGCGCGGGACGCACGTCTTCCCGCCCGGCCCCTCGGTGCGGCTGATCACCGACATGATCGCCTACACCGTCGGCAACATCCCCAAGTGGAACCCGATCAACATCTGCAGCTACCACCTGCAGGAGGCCGGGGCCACGCCGGTCCAGGAGATCGCCTTCGCGATGTGCACGGCGATCGCGGTGCTGGACGCGGTGCGCGACTCCGGCCAGGTGCCGGCCGAGCGGATGGGCGAGGTGGTCGGCCGGATCTCCTTCTTCGTGAACGCGGGCGTCCGGTTCGTCGAGGAGATGTGCAAGCTGCGCGCCTTCGGGCAGCTCTGGGAGAAGGTCACCCTGGAGCGCTACGGCATCCAGGACCCCAAGCAGCGCCGGTTCCGCTACGGCGTGCAGGTCAACTCGCTGGGCCTGACCGAGGCCCAGCCGGAGAACAACGTCCAGCGGATCGTGCTGGAGATGCTGGCCGTCACCCTCTCCAAGGACGCCCGGGCCCGCGCCGTGCAACTGCCCGCCTGGAACGAGGCGCTGGGCCTGCCCCGGCCCTGGGACCAGCAGTGGTCGCTGCGGATCCAGCAGGTGCTGGCCTACGAGTCGGACCTGCTGGAGTACGGCGACATCTTCAACGGGTCACCCGTGATCGAGGGCAAGACCGCCGAACTGCTGGCCGGCGCCGAGGCGGAGATCGCCAAGGTGCTGGAGCAGGGCGGAGTGGTCGCGGCCGTCGAGTCCGGCTACCTGAAGTCCGCGCTGGTCGCCTCGCACGCCGAGCGGCGGGCCCGGATCGAGGCCGGCGAGGACAAGATCGTCGGGGTGAACTGCTTCGACACCACCGAGGAGAGCCCGCTCACCGCCGACCTGGACACCGCGATCATGGTGGTGGACCCGGCCAGCGAGCAGGCCGTGCTGAACGGCCTGAAGCTCTGGAAGGCCGACCGCGACGAGGCCGCCGCCCAGGCGGCGCTGGCCGAGCTCAAGCGGGTCGCCGGGACCACCGAGAACCTGATGGCCGCCACCCTGGCCTGCGCCCGGGCCGGCGTGACCACCGGCGAGTGGTCCTTCGCGCTGCGCGAGGTGTTCGGCGAGTACCGGGCCCCCACCGGGGTGGGCGGCGCGCCCGTCGCGGTGGCCGCCGAGCCCGGCGGCGAACTGGAGCGGGTGCGCGCGGCGGTGGCCGCCACCGCCGCGGAGCTGGGCACCGGCAAGCTGCGCCTGCTGGTCGGCAAGCCGGGCCTGGACGGCCACTCCAACGGCGCCGAGCAGATCGCGGTGCGGGCCCGGGACGCCGGCTTCGAGGTGGTCTACCAGGGCATCCGGCTGACGCCGGAACAGATCGTCTCGGCCGCCGTGGCGGAGGACGTGCACTGCGTGGGGCTGTCGATCCTCTCCGGTGCGCACCCGGAGCTGGTTCCGGACGTCCTGCAGCGGCTGCGCCGCGCCGGGGTGGAGGATGTGCCGGTGATCGTCGGTGGCATCATCCCCGCAGCGGACGCCGAGGCCCTGAAGGCCGCCGGTGTCGCCGCCGTCTTCACCCCGAAGGACTTCGGCATCACGACCATCATCGGCAGGATCGTCGAGGAGATCCGGCTGGCCAACCACCTCGCCCCCATCCTCGGCGAATCGATCAAGGAAGAGACCCTCGCATGACTTCGGTGAACCGCCTGCGCCCCCGCCGCTCCTGCCTCGCCGTGCCGGGCAGCAACCCGCGCTTCCTGGAGAAGGCCCAGGGCCTGCCGGCCGACCAGGTCTTCCTCGACCTGGAGGACGCCTGCGCCCCGCTGGTCAAGGAGAGCGCCCGGCACCACATCGTGGACGCGCTGAACAACGGCGACTGGGGCAACAAGACCAAGGTGGTCCGGGTCAACGACTGGACCACCCACTGGACCTACCGCGACGTCATCACGGTGGTCGAGGGCGCGGGCCAGAACCTGGACTGCATCATGCTGCCCAAGGTGCAGGACGCCGAGCAGGTGAAGGCGCTGGACCTGCTGCTCACCCAGATCGAGAAGACGGTCGGCCTGGAGGTCGGCAAGATCGGCATCGAGGCGCAGATCGAGAACGCCAAGGGCCTGGTCAACGTCGACGCGATCGCCGCCGCCTCGCCCCGGCTGGAGACCATCATCTTCGGCCCGGCCGACTTCATGGCCTCGATCAACATGAAGTCGCTGGTGGTCGGCGAGCAGCCGCCCGGCTACCCGGCCGACGCCTACCACTACATCCTGATGCGCATCCTGATGGCCGCCCGGGCCAACGACCTGCAGGCGATCGACGGCCCCTACCTGCAGATCCGCAACCCCGACGGCTTCCGCGAGGTGGCCGGCCGGGCCGCCGCGCTGGGCTTCGACGGCAAGTGGGTGCTGCACCCGGACCAGGTCGGCATCGCCAACGAGGTCTTCTCCCCCTCCCAGGAGGACTACGACCACGCCGAGCTGATCCTGGACGCCTACACCTGGGCCACCTCGGAGGCCGGCGGCTTCAAGGGCTCGGCGATGCTCGGCGACGAGATGATCGACGAGGCCTCCCGCAAGATGGCGCTGGTGATCGCCGGCAAGGGCCGCGCGGCCGGCTTCACCCGCACCTCCAAGTTCGAAGCCCCGGAGGCCTGAGCCATGCAGTTCGGACGCACCTACGAGGAGTTCGAGGTCGGCGCGGTCTACAAGCACTGGCCCGGCAAGACGGTCACCGAGTACGACGACCACCTCTTCTGCCTGCTGACCATGAACCACCACCCGCTCCACATGGACACCAACTATGCGGAGAACACCACGGACTTCAAGAAGAACGTGGTGGTGGGCAACTACGTCTACTCGCTGCTGCTGGGCATGTCCGTGCCGGACGTCTCCGGCAAGGCGATCGCCAACCTGGAGATCGAGTCGCTGCGCCACGTGGCGCCGACCTTCCACGGCGACACCATCTACGGCGAGACCAAGGTGCTCGACAAGTGGCCGTCCAAGTCCAAGGACGACCGCGGCATCGTCTACGTCGAGACCACCGGCTACAAGCAGGACGGCACGGTCGTCTGCCTCTTCCGCCGCAAGGTGATGGTGCCGACCGCGACCTACATCGAGGCGCGCGGCGGCGAGCAGCCGGCCCGCCCCGAGCCGCAGCCGCGGGGCTGACGGCCCGACAGACCCCCGGGGGCGGGCGCCGTCATCGCCCACACCTCCGGCCAGGGGCCCCGCGGAAGACCACGCTCCGCGGGGCCCCGACCCCCACCCTCAGCAGACAGACTTTGGAGCCGCACGATGGGACGCCTCGCACAGACCGACGGCCTCACCGAGATCCAGCGGGACATCCTCGCCACCGTGCGGGAGTTCGTCGACAAGGAGATCATCCCGGTCGCCACCGAGCTGGAGCACAAGGACGAGTACCCGACCGCGATCGTCGAGGGGATGAAGCAGCTCGGCCTGTTCGGGCTGACCATCCCCGAGGAGTACGGCGGCCTCGGCGAGTCGCTGCTCACCTACGCCCTGGTGGTGGAGGAGATCGCCCGCGGCTGGATGTCGGTCTCCGGGATCGTCAACACCCACTTCATCGTCGCCCACATGATCAACGCGCACGGCACCCAGGAGCAGAAGGACTACTTCCTGCCGAAGATGGCGGCCGGTGAGATCCGCGGCGCCTTCTCGATGTCCGAGCCGGCGCTGGGCTCCGACGTGGCCGCGATCTCCACCAAGGGCGTCAAGGACGGCGACTACTACGTCCTGAACGGCCAGAAGATGTGGCTGACCAACGGCGGCACCTCGACCCTGGTCGCGGTGCTGTGCAAGACCGACGAGGGCGGCAGCACCCCGTACAAGAACATGACCACCTTCCTGATCGAGAAGACCCCCGGGTTCGGCGCGAACCCGACCGTCCCGGGCCTCACCGTGCCCGGCAAGATCGAGAAGATGGGCTACAAGGGCGTCGACACCACCGAACTGGTGCTCCAGGACGTCCGGATCCCGGCCGACCGGATCCTCGGCGGCGTCCCGGGCAAGGGCTTCTACCAGATGATGGACGGCGTCGAGGTGGGCCGGGTCAACGTGGCCGCCCGCGGCTGCGGGGTCGCCCGCCGGGCCTTCGAGCTGGGCATCTCCTACGCCCAGCAGCGCACCACCTTCGGCAAGAAGATCGCCGAGCACCAGGCGATCCAGTTCAAGCTGGCCGAGATGGCCACCAAGGTCGAGGCCGCGCACCAGATGATGGTGATGGCCGCCCGCAAGAAGGACAGCGGCGAGCGCAACGACCTGGAGGCCGGCATGGCCAAGTACCTGGCCTCCGAGTACTGCAAGGAGGTCGTGGAGGACGCCTTCCGGATCCACGGCGGCTACGGCTTCTCCAAGGAGTACGAGATCGAGCGGCTCTACCGGGAGGCCCCGATGCTGCTGATCGGTGAAGGCACGGCGGAGATCCAGAAGATGATCGTGGGACGGCGTCTGCTGGAGGAGTACAAGATCGCCCAGTGAGCCCGGCCGGGGCCCCGCCGGGGGCCCCGGTCCGACCGTCTCAGCGGCCCGGCCCGCGGAGCTGAGACAAGACTCACTGACCTTCGCCGAACCCTTGGGGAACCGGCAGGACGGCGGCTACGGTCGTACACGTAGCGCGTGCACTCCGGCACGGCATGAGGCAGTTGAACGAGCAGGCGGGTTGCCCACCCACCACCTGCTCCCGATAGCATCCACCGGGACAGCAGCTGTCCCCTTATCACCCGATCCCGCGGTGGCCCACTCCAGCGGCCATGATCCCCCGCGACAAAGGTCTTCGATGCCCATCAGCCCGTCCCCTCACTCCTCCGTCACTGAGCGCGATCCCTTCGCTCCCGAGTCGGCAGGCCGGCGTCCTCGCGTGACCATCGCGCGCGGAGCCACTCCCTGGTTCGTCCCGACCCTGGCCACCGCGGCCCTGACCACCGCCCTCAGCCGGCGGAACGGCAAGTGGGCCCTGGCTGCGGTCCCGGCCTGCGCGCTCAGCGCGGGCATGCTGTGGTTCTTCCGCGACCCGGAGCGTGAGATCGGCGCCGGCAGAGTGATCTCGCCGGCCGACGGCGTGGTGCAGAGCATCGATGCCTGGCCGGACGGCCGGACCCGGGTCGCGATCTTCATGAGCCCGCTCAACGTGCACGTCAACCGCGCGCCGCTGCCCGGCACGGTGACCTCGGTCGAGCACATCGCGGGCGGCTTCGTGCCGGCCTTCAACAAGGACAGCGACCGCAACGAGCGGGTGGTCTGGCACTTCGAGACCGAGCTGGGCGACATCGAGATGGTGCAGATCGCGGGCGCCGTGGCGCGCCGCATCGTGCCGTACGTCCCGGCCGGCACCAAGGTCGAGCAGGGCGAGCGGATCGGCCTGATCCGCTTCGGCTCCCGCGTCGACACCTACCTCCCGGCCGGCGTCGAGGTCGGCGTCACGGTCGGCCAGAAGACGACGGCGGGGGTGACACGCCTTGACCGTGACTGATCCCGAGACCCTGGTCGGCCTCGGCGATGATGACGACTCGGAGGAGACCGAGCTGCGTCGGCGCCGCTGGGCGCGCGACCGCGAACTGCGGGCGCCGCGCCCGCCGCAGGCGCTCTCCACCGCCGACTTCCTGACCCTGGGCAACGCGGTCTGCGGTTTCCTCGCGATCTACTCCGTCACCACCAACATGCTGATCCCGCACATCACCGGGAACGGCGGCGGTGGCGGCGTGGTGCGGCACGGTGCGGCCACCGCGGTGACCCTGCTGCTGCTCGGCGCCATGTGCGACCTCTTCGACGGCCTGGTGGCCCGCAAGCTGCGCTCCTCGGCGCTCGGTGCGGAGCTGGACAACCTGGCCGACCTGATCAGCTTCGGCATCGCGCCGGCCTACTTCGTCGCGGTCTGGGGGATCGTCTCCCCCGGCACCAACCAGGGACTGTCCGCCTTCATCGCGCTGACCGTGCTGCTCGCGGTGGTGCTGCGGCTGGCCCGGTTCTCCGCGGTGAAGATGCGCCCCGGGGTGTTCCAGGGCATGCCGTGCCCGATGGGCGCCATGACGGTGATCGCCATCGTGCTGCTCGACCCGCCGTTCCTGGCCGGCCTGCTGGCCATCTTCGGCGTGGCCTACCTGATGGTCAGCCAGGTCGAGTACCCGAAGCCGCAGGGCCTGCTGGCGACCGCCACGCTGGGCTGGATCGTGGTCTCGATCGGCTGCCTGGCCGCCTGGGCGGCCGGCCTGCCCGGTGGCGACGTGCTGATGCACATCGGCGCCTTCGCCCAGATCGCGCTGGCGGCCACCGCCCCGATGCTGGTGATCCGCCGCAAGGTGGGCCAGAAGGTCGGCGACGTGCGGGCCCGCCGGGCCAGCGCCCGCGACTGCTGACCGACGCCAGACACCGCGAAGGGCCCCGGAACCACGGTTCCGGGGCCCTTCCGCATGACCAGCTGACGGACGCTCAGGCGCCGCCGTTGTGCACGCTGAACGCGGAGCGGCGGGCCGCCCGCGCGACGGCCGGGTCGGGGTGCACCGAGCTGACCGCGGTGAGCACCGAGGCGGCCCGGGCGTGGCCGGACTGCCGGGCACGGGCGAACAGCCGCACCGGGTCGCCGGCGCTGGCCCCCTCCACGTGGCCGACCAGCAGCTCGACCTCGCCGTGGTCGAGCACGGCGGCGGCGGTGTCCACCCAGAGCCAGGCGGCGTCCTCGGCGCTCAGCACGTCGGACGGGACCACCCCGCCCTCGTCCAGCTGCTCGGCCAGCCAGAGCAGCGCGTAGGGCCGCAGCACGGCCTCGTCGACGGCCGCCCGGACCGCCTGCTCGGCGGTGCCGCCGGCCACCCGCAGCGCCTCGAAGGCGAGCCCGCGCAGCAGCGCGTCCTCGCCGCGGGCCACCTCCAGGAGTTCGGCGACGGCGCGGTCCACCGGCCGGGCGGCGACCCAGGCGCGGTACTCGGCGCGGGCCGGGCCGGGCGAGTAGTTGGCGCAGGCGTCCAGCAGTTCCAGGGCGCTCTGCTCGATGTGGCCGGCGGCGGTCTGCGCGACGGTGCAGATCTCCTCCAGCTTGGCCCGCACCGCCCAGTGGCCGAGCGGCGAGAGCTCGGCGGCGCTGTCGTGCCGCTGCACGGCGCCGACGGCGGCCAGGCCGTCGAGCATCCAGTCGAGCACCGCGGCCACGTCGGAGGGCGCCGGCGGGGCGTCCACCTGGGGCTCCCGGCAGGTGCCGCGGACGGCCGAGACGGCGGAGGCGGCGTGCGGCACCGGGGAGAGCGAGGCGAAGTCGCTGCCGCCGTGCCGCCGTTCGTCCAGGCCGCGGCGGAGCAGCTCCATCAGCTCGTTCTCGACCACCGGGCCGTCGACGAGGTGGAGGAAGGAGAGCAGCTGCGGGGCCTGGTCGACGGCCTGCCCGGCGAGCACCGCGAAGACGCCGCGCAGGGCGGCGGGCGGGACCGGGGCGAGCAGGGTCCAGGCGTCGAACAGCGCGGCCCAGCCGCGCAGCACCGCCTCGTCGTCGTGCTCCCAGGCGTGCAGCCGCCAGCCGGGGGCGGCGCCGCCGTCCCGGGGTTCGACCAGGCCGACCAGCAGGGCCTGCCCCCAGGCCTTGGCGGCCGCCCCGACGGTCATGGCCAGGGCCCGGCCGGCCGCCCGGGCGTCCTGCGGGAGCAGTTCGCCGCGCTTGTCCACCGTCTCCAGCTCGCCGGCCCAGCGGGCGATCCGCACCGCGTCGGTGAGCATCCGGCGGGCCAGCGGGGCGAGCTCGGCGGGACCGGGGAAGCCCTCCGGCACCGGGACCCGGCCGCGGCCTGGACCCGGCTTGGGGGTGCGTCGGCGGCTGGCGGAACGGCCCGGCTGCGCCGCATCGACCCGGCGGGCCGTACCGGGCAGACGGGTCACCGTCGCGCCGGTGCCCGTGGTCGGCGGGAGCGGGGCATCACGGTCGCGCGGGTTCCGAGACGTCACGCCGTGCAGTCTTCCCCGTGTAAGGGGCGGTTGTCACATCGAGTTCGGCGCGTCTTGTGGCGGACCGGGTTGCGCGGGTGGCGGACTCGGGGCAAGAGCGGCCAAACCGGGCTGCCGTGACCTGTGCACGACACTACTGCCGGTACGGAGCGTGGTCAAGGGGTCACCACGTGCACGCGGGTCGGAAGGCGCGTGGCCCGGCGTTTCGGACCGGATGGTTCCGGTTCAGAGGATCGGCGTCAGGAACCGCCGGAGCATCTCCTCGTAGTGCTGCGCGTCGGCGTTCCACAGCGCCGCGTGGGCGGCCCCGGGGACGGTCCGCAGGGTCACCAGGTCGTGCCGGCGGTGGGCCAGGTGCTCGGCCGCCCGCAGCGGCGCCACGGCGTCCTGCGGGCTCTGCAGCAGCAGCGTGGGCACGGCCAGGTCGGCGCCCTCGGCGATCCGGGCCAGCCCGGCCAGGTCCACCCCCGTGCGCCCCTCCGCCGCCCAGGCGCCCAACTGCCCCGCCAGCGCCCCGGGCACCCCCGCCCGGGCCGCCACCCCGCGCACCGTGGCGGCCGGCTCCAGCACCGGGGAGTCCAGCACCAGGCCGGCCAGCTGGTCCCGGTGGTCGGAACGGACGGCCGTCTGCAGCACCGCGGTGGCGCCGACCGACCAGCCGTACAGCACGATCCGGCCGGCCCCGGCCTCCTTGGCGAACCGGATCGCCGCGTCCACGTCCCGCCACTCGGTCTCGCCGAAGTGGCCCAGCCCGTCCGGCGAGGCGGGCGCGCCCTGGTCGCCGCGCAGGCTGATCACCAGGGCCGGCAACTGAAGCCGCTTGAGCAGCGGCAGCACCGGCAGGGCCTGCCGGCGGTCGGCCAGCGCGCCGTGCACCAGGACCACCCAGGTGCCGCGCACCGCCGGGACGTACCAGGCGGGCATCCGGCCCAGCTCGCCGTCGACCACCACGTCCATGTAGTCGAGCCCGCAGGCCGAGCCCGGGTCGCCGCGCAGCACCCGGGCGGTCAGCTCCACCTCGGCGCCGGCCTCGGGCAGCGTGCCGGTGGCGGCCTCCAGCCGGCGGGTGACGGTGGTCGGTGCGGTGCCCAGCACGCCGCCGACCACCGCGTGGCCGCCGGGCCACTCCAGCGCGTACCGGCCGCGCCGGGTGCTGGCCACGGTGCGGGTCAGCACCACCTCACGGGCCGTCACCCGGTGCACCTTCAGCACCGGCTCGCCGGCCGCCGGACCGCCCTCGACGTCCTGCTCCGGACGGATCGTCAGGTCGGAGACCCGCCGGCCCAGCAGCAGGGCGGCCGCGCCCGCTCCGATCACGACGGTGGTGGCGGCGGCGACGACGGTTCCCCAACGCATGGCTCTCCCAGGGGTGCTGATGGCGGCTCGGGACCCCACCAGTTCAACCCGGCGCGCGGGTTCCGGCCACCGCTGTGATCCCGTCGGGCGTCAGACCGGCAGGCCGCCGGTGCCGCCGCGGGCCAGCAGGCTCCAGAACCGGGCGGGCCGCGACTCGGCGGGCACGGGGCCCTCGGCGGGAGTGGTCGCGCCCCAGTGGGAGGGGACCTGGTGCTCGGCGTGCAGCGCGGCCAGCACCTGGCCGAGCCGCTCGGGCGGGACCGGCACCAGCTTGGCGAGGGCCGGCAGCTGGGCCCGCCAGCGGCCCTCCACGCACTGGCGCAGCCGCTCGTCCAGCTCGGCCTCGGCGCCGGTGACCCGGACGAAGTCGCGCAGCGTCATGCCGAACAGCTCGACCAGCGCGGCGGCCTGCTCGGGGTCGCCGGTCCAGCGGCCGGTCAGCTCGGCGGTGGCGTAGCTGCGCAGGCCCAGGCCGATCCGGGTGGCGGCGTGCTGCTGGCTGAGCTCGCGGGCCAGCCGGTAGTCGCGCAGGCTGCCCGGCCGCACCCCCATCAGCTGCACCGGCGGGCACCAGAGCGCCCGGGCCAGGGCGATGAACTCCTGTTCGCTCGGCCGGAACTCGCCGCTCTCGAAGCCCAGCACGTGGCTGGGCAGCAGCCGCACGCCGTGCGCCGCCATGCCCTCGGCCACCTGCTCCGGACTGAGGCCCAGGCCGTCCCGGTGCGCCCGGGCGGCCTGCGGGGAGAACGGGACCGGGGCGGGGGCCGGGCTGCTTCTTCGCATGGCCCGACGCTAGGCCCGCCCCAGGTCGGCCCCCAGCCGCCGAACGCACGAAGCGCCGCCGCACCCCTTGACGGACCGTTGGACGATCCACCAGTGCGGACACCCCCGACCGGGCGGCCCCGCGGTGTGATCAACCACGCCCGGCGGGGCCGGGTCGCCTGGTTGACGCGCGGTTTGACGGCGTGGTGGGATCCATGGGCCAAACGGAGGCAAGCAGAGGAAGCCGGTGCGAATCCGGCGCGGTCCCGCCACTGTCACCGGGGAGTCCGTCCGGGGAGTCGATCCGCGGGGCGCTCACCCCGCGAGCCAGGAACTCTCGCCCCCGGTTCGTCGATCCAGGGCGCGGACCCTGAGTGAGGACACCCACCGATGCAGCGCGCCCTGCCGCCCGCGTCCGCCTACGCCCTCGGCGCGGTCGCCGGGTACGCCGCCGACGCCGTGTTCGGCGATCCCCGCCGCGGCCACCCGGTGGCCCTGTTCGGCCGCGCCGCCCACCGCCTGGAACTCCTGCTGCACCGCGACCACCGCGGCGCCGGCGCGCTGCACACCGCGCTCGCGGTCGGCGCGGTGGCGGCCGGCGCGGCCGCCCTGCAGCACCGGGCGGACCCGTTGCGCCGGACCGTCACCGCCGGCCTCGCCGCCTTCACCGTGCTCGGCGGCACCTCGCTGGCCCGGGAGGCCCGCACCATCGGCGGCGCGCTGGCGGCCGGCGACCTGGCGGCGGCGCGCGGGCGGCTGCCGCACCTGTGCGGGCGGGACCCGAGCGGGCTGGACGAGCAGCAGATCGCCCGCGCCGTGGTCGAGTCGGTGGCCGAGAACACCGCGGACGCCGTGGTGAACGCCCTGGTCTGGGGCGCGCTGGCCGGTGCGCCTGGGCTGCTGGCCTTCCGGGCCGTGAACACGCTGGACGCGATGGTGGGTCACAAGTCGGCGCGCTACCGGCGGTTCGGCTGGGCGGCGGCCCGGCTGGACGACGTGGCGGGCTGGCCGGGGGCCCGGCTGACCGCGCTGCTGACCGTGGCGGCCGCCGAGGACCGGGGCCGGGCCTGGCGGGTCTGGCGGCGGGACGGCTCGGCGCACCCGAGCCCCAACGCGGGCCAGGCCGAGTCGGCCTTCGCGGGCGCGCTGGGCGTGCGGCTCGGCGGCACGCTCCAGTACGGCACCAGGACGGAGCACCGGCCGGTGCTGGGCGCCGAGCTGCGCCCGGTGGCGGCCCCGGACATCGAACGGGCCTGCCGGCTGTCCCGCCGGGTCGGCCTGCTGGCCCTGGGCACCACGGTGGCGGCCCGACTGCTCTGGAAGGGGCGCAAGTGAGCAACGCGATCCTGATCGCCGGCACCACCTCGGACGCGGGGAAGAGCGTGGTGACCGCCGGGATCTGCCGCTGGCTGGTCCGGCGGGGCGTCAAGGTGGCGCCGTTCAAGGCGCAGAACATGTCGCTGAACTCGATGGTCACCGCGGACGGCGCGGAGATCGGTCGGGCCCAGGTGATGCAGGCGCAGGCGGCCCGGGTGGAGCCGGAGGCGGCGATGAACCCGGTGCTGCTGAAGCCCGGCGCCGACGGGCGCAGCCAGGTGGTACTGCTGGGGCGCCCGGTGGCGGAGGTGGGCGCGCTGGACTACCGGGAGCGCAAGCCCTACCTGTTGGAGCGTTCGCTGGAGTGCCTGGCCGATCTGCGCCGCCGGTTCGACGTGGTGGTGTGCGAGGGCGCGGGCTCGCCGGCCGAGATCAACCTGCGCGACCGGGACATCGCCAACATGGGCCTGGCCCGGGCCGCCGACCTGCCGGTGCTGGTGGTCGGCGACATCGACCGGGGCGGCGTGTTCGCCGCGATGTACGGCACCCTGGCGCTGCTGGAGGCGGCCGACCAGGCGCTGGTCGCGGGCTGGCTGGTGAACAAGTTCCGCGGCGACGCCCGGCTGCTGAAGCCGGGGCTGGACATGCTGCACGAGCTGACGGGGCGTCCGGTGCTGGGCACCCTGCCGATGCTGGCCGACCTCTGGCTGGACGCCGAGGACTCGCTCGACCTGTCCACCGCCGTGACCCGCTCGGGCACCGTCGGCCCGTACGGCGAGGACGTGCTGCGGGTCGCCGTGCTGCGGCTGCCCCGGCTCTCCAACTTCACCGACCTGGACGCGCTGGCCCAGGAGCCGGGCGTGCTGGTGCGCTGGGCCACCCGGCCCGAGGAGCTGGCCGACGCCGACCTGGTGGTGCTGCCCGGCACCCGGGCCACCGTGGCCGACCTGGCCTGGCTGCGCGAACGCGGCCTGGAGCGGCCGCTGCTGGCCCGGGCCGCCGAGGGGCGGCCGGTGCTGGGCGTCTGCGGCGGCTACCAGATGCTGTCCCGGCGGATCACCGACGCCGTCGAGTCCGGCGCGGGCGCCGTGGACGGGCTCGGGCTGCTGCCGGTCGAGGTGGAGTTCGCGGTCGAGAAGACCCTCGGGCGCCCGGTCGGCGAGGCGTACGGCGAGCGGGTCGAGGGCTACGAGATCCACCACGGCATCGCCCGGGTGGACGGCGGCGAGCCCTTCCTGGACGGCTGCCGGGTCGGCGCGGTCTGGGGCACCACCTGGCACGGCGCGCTGGAGAACGACGGCTTCCGCCGGGCCTTCCTGCGCGAGGTGGCGGCGGTGGCCGGGCGGCGGTTCGTGCCGGCCCCGGACACCTCCTTCGCCGCGGCCCGGGAGGAGCGGCTGGACCGGCTGGGGGACCTGATCGAGGAACACGCCGACACCGACGCGCTGTGGCGGCTGATCGAGGGCGGGGCGCCCGCCGGGCTGCCGTTCGTCCCACCGGGCGCTCCGGCGCCCCGTGCTGTGGAGGGTGAAGAGCTGTGAGTGACGTCCGTTATCCGTTCACCGCGGTGGTCGGGATGGCCGACCTGCGGCTGTCGCTGCTGCTGAACGCCGTCTCGCCGGCCGTCGGCGGGGTGCTGGTGCGCGGCGAGAAGGGCACCGCCAAGTCCACCATGGTGCGGGCGCTGGCCGGCCTGCTGCCGTCGATCGCGGTGGCCGAGCAGTGCCGGTTCGCCTGCGACCCGGCGGCCCCCGACCCGCAGTGCCCGGACGCGCCGCACGGCGCGGGCTCGCACGAGCGGCCGGCCCGGCTGGTCGAGCTGCCGGTGGGCGTGACCGAGGACCGCATCGTCGGCTCGCTCGACCTGGAGCAGGCGCTGGCCCAGGGCGTGAAGGCCTACGAGCCGGGCCTGCTGGCCCAGGCGCACCGCGGCGTGCTCTACATCGACGAGGTCAACCTGCTGCAGGACCACGTGGTCGACCTGCTGCTGGACGCGGCGGCGATGGGCCGCTCCTACGTGGAGCGCGAGGGCGTCTCGGTGCGGCACGCGGCCCGCTTCCTGCTGGTCGGCACGATGAACCCGGAGGAGGGCGAGCTGCGGCCGCAGCTGCTCGACCGGTTCGGGCTGACCGTGGAGATCGCGGCCACCCGGGAGCCGGCCGAGCGGGCCGAGGTGGTGCGCCGCCGGCTCGCCTACGACGCCGACCCGGCGGGCTTCGCGGCCGGCTACCGGGCGGACGAGCGGGCGCTGGCCGAGCAGATCGCCCGGGCCCGGGAGCTGCTGCCCGCCGTCGAGCTGGGGGACGCCGCGCTGCGTCAGATCACCGCCGTCTGCGCCGCCTTCGAGGTGGACGGGCTGCGGGCGGACATCGTGATGGCCCGCACGGCGGTCGCGCTGGCCGCCTGGGCCGGGCGGACCCGGGTGCTGGAGGAGGACGTCCGCAAGGCGGCCCAGCTGGCCCTGCCGCACCGGCGGCGGCGCAACCCGTTCGACGCGCCCGGGCTGGACGAGGAGCAGCTGGACCGGACGCTGAGCGAGCACAGCGAGCCGGAGGAGCCCACTGAGCCCGAGCCCGACGGCGACGGGCCGGACGGTGACGGGCCGGGCGACGGCGGCCCCGGTGACGGCGGGCCGGACGGTGGGGGCGGTGCTCCCGAGCCTGCGTCAGCCGATGCTCCGTCAGCCGACCCCGCCGGACCTGACGCACCTGACGCACCTGAGACCTCGTCACCCGAGGCGGCCCCCCGGCTCCCCAAGCCCGGCGGCCCCGCCCCGGAGTCCTCCCCCGTCGCGGCCGGCGAGGCCTACCGCACCCGGCTCTTCAAGGTGCCCGGCACCGGGCACGGCGCCCGCGGCCGCCGCTCCCCCGCCGAGACCGACGGCGGCCACACCATCCGGGCCCGCCGCCCGCACGGCGCGCTGACCCGGCTGCACCTGTCCGCCACCCTGCAGGCGGCCGCCCCGCAGCAGCTGGCCCGCGGCCGCAGCGGCCGGGCGCTGGTGCTGCGCACGGACGACTTCCGCGAGCAGGTGCGCAAGGGCCGCGAGTCCAACCTGGTGCTGTTCGTGGTGGACGCCTCCGGCTCGATGGCGGCCCGGCAGCGGATGACCGCCGTCAAGGGCGCGGTGCTGTCGCTGCTGATGGACGCCTACCAGCGGCGGGACAAGATCGGCATGATCACCTTCCGGGGCGGCGGCGCCGAGCTCGCGCTGCCGCCCACCTCCTCGGTGGAGGTCGGCGCGGCCCGCCTGGAGCAGCTGCCCACCGGCGGGCGCACCCCGCTGGCCGCCGGCCTGCTGCGGGCGCACGAGGTGCTGCGGCTGGAGCGGGTGCGCGACCCGCTGCGCCGCCCGCTGCTGGTGGTGGTGACCGACGGCCGGGCCACCGGCGGGCGCGGCGCGCTGGCCGAGGCCGGCCGGGCCGCCGGGCTGCTGGCCGCCCAGGGCACCGCCGCCGTGGTGCTGGACTGCGAGTCCGGGCCGGTCCGGCTCGGCCTGGCCCGCACCCTGGCCGGCCAGTTGAACGCCACCGCCGTCACCCTGGACGAGCTGCGCGCCGAGGGCGTGGCCGCCCTGGTGCACGCCCACCGTTCCCCCTCCCAGCGAAAGGCAGCGTGATCCCCGTGCCGCAGGGCAAGCCCGAGGTCGTCCCCGACGACGGCCTGACCACCCGTCAGCGCCGTACCCAGCCGATCACCGCCGTGCACACCGGCCCCGGCAAGGGCAAGTCCACCGCCGCCTTCGGGCTGGCGCTGCGGGCCTGGAACCAGGGCTGGCCGATCGGGGTGTTCCAGTTCGTCAAGTCGGCCAAGTGGAAGGTCGGCGAGGAGAACGCGCTGAAGGTGCTGGGCGCCTCCGGCGAGGGCGGCAGCGTCACCTGGCACAAGATGGGCGAGGGCTGGTCCTGGGTGCAGCGCGACCTGGAGTCCAGCGAGGAGGCCGCCAAGGAGGGCTGGGAGCAGGTCAAGCGCGACCTGGCCGCCGAGACCTACCGGCTGTACGTGCTGGACGAGTTCACCTACCCGATGAAGTGGGGCTGGGTGGACGTGGCCGAGGTGGTCGAGGTGCTGCGCAACCGGCCCGGCAACCAGCACGTGGTGATCACCGGCCGGGACGCGGCCGAGGCGCTGCTCGACGTGGCCGACCTGGTCACCGAGATGACCAAGGTGAAGCACCCGATGGACGCCGGCCGCAAGGGCCAGCGCGGGATCGAGTGGTAGGACCGGGGCCTGTCTTCCGGATCACGCCGGGCGGTCGCCGCCGGGGCACGCACGCCCCCAGCCTTCGGCCGGGAGGGACCCCCACGACGGCTTCTCGTCAGTCGCCGATGCTCCGCATGGACTCTCCCCCAGCCTTCGGCTGGGAGGGGCCCCCATCCTCGGCACCGCCGATGCACGCACCCCAACGACGCCCGCTGATCCGACGTGATCCGGAAGACAGGCCCTTAGCACGTGCAGCTCCCCCGTCTCGTCATCGCGGCCCCCTCCTCCGGGGCCGGCAAGACCACCGTCGCCACCGGGCTGATGGCCGCGCTGACCGCGCGCGGCCTGACCGTCTCGCCGCACAAGGTGGGCCCGGACTACATCGACCCCGGCTACCACGCGCTGGCCACCGGCCGGCCCGGGCGCAACCTGGACTCCTTCCTGTGCGGGCCCGAGCGGATCGAGCCGCTGCTGCGGCACGGCGCCGCCGGGGCCGACCTGGCGGTGGTCGAGGGCGTGATGGGCATGTTCGACGGCGCCTCCGGGCGGGGCGAGCTGGCCTCCACCGCGCAGGTGGCCAAGCTGCTGCGGGCGCCGGTGGTGCTGGTGGTGGACGGCTCCTCGCAGTCCCGCTCGGTGGCCGCGCTGGTGCACGGCTTCGCCAGCTGGGACCCGCAGGTGCGCCTCGCCGGGGTGATCCTCAACCGGGTCGCCTCGGACCGGCACGAGCACCTGCTGCGCGAGGCGCTGGAGGAGGGCGCCGGGGTGCCGGTGCTGGGCGCGGTGCGGCGCACCGCCGCGGTGGCCACGCCCTCCCGGCACCTGGGCCTGGTGCCGGTGGTGGAGCGCTCGACCGAGGCGCTGCGGGCGGTCCGGGACATGGGCGAGCTGATCGCCGCCTCGGTGGACCTGGACGAGGTGCTGGCGCTGGCCCGCTCCGCCCCGCCGCTCACCGCCGAGCCCTGGGACCCGGCGGCGGAGGTCACCCGGCTGTCCGGCCCGGCGCCGCGGATCGCGCTGGCGGCCGGCCCGGCCTTCTCGTTCAGCTACGCGGAGAACGCCGAGCTGCTGGCGGCGGCCGGCGCCGAGGTGGTGCCGTTCGACCCGCTGCACGACACCACACTCCCTGACGGTGTGTCAGGTCTGGTGATAGGCGGCGGCTTCCCCGAGGTGTACGGCGAACAGCTGAGCGCCAACCGGCAGTTGCGCGCCGCGATCGGCGAACTCGCCGCCACTGGCGCGCCGATCAGCGCCGAGTGCGCCGGACTGCTCTACCTGGGACGGGAGTTGGACGGACACCCGATGTGCGGCGTACTGCCGCTGGAGTCCCGGATGACCGAGCGGCTGACCCTCGGCTACCGCGAGGCGGTCGCCCTGCACGACAGCCCGCTCGCCGTCACCGGCACCCGGCTGCGCGGCCACGAGTTCCACCGCACCACCTGCACGCCCGGCGCCTCGGCCACCCCCGCCTGGGGCTGGCGCGCACCCGACGGCAAGCCGGTCACCGAGGGCTTCACCACCGCGAACGTGCACGCCAGCTACCTGCACCTGCACTGGGCGGGCGCACCGCAGCTGGCGGAGCGGCTGGTGCGCTCCGCCGCGCGGCTGCCCGACTGAGCGTCAGCGACCGGTGATCGAGCCGCCGTCCAGGTGGAAGACCTGGGCGGTGATGTGGCCGGCCTCCGGGGAGGCGAGGAACAGGGTGGTGGCGACGATGTCGGCCGGGGTGCCGTGGCGCTTGTTGATCGCCTGGCCGACGTTGTAGGCGAGGCGGGCGGCGGGGATGCCGTCCGGGCCGAAGAACTCGGTGTCGCTGATGTAGCCGGGGGCGATCACGTTGGCCGTGCCGCCCTCGGGGCCGAGGTCCTGGGCCAGCGTCAGGTTCCAGTTCTCCACGGCGGCCTTGGCCGCGCCGTAGGAGCCGGAGCCGCCGCGGTGGGCCGCGATCGAGCTGAAGTTGACCACCCGGGCACCGGGGTTCAGGCGCTCGCGCACGGCCGTGGTGACCAGCAGGGCGGTGAACAGGTTGGTGTCCAGGTTGGCCTGCCAGGTGGCGAGCAGGCCGGCCAGGCCGGGCTCGGCCGGCGGCGCGGTGCGGCTGTTGTTGCCGCCCGCGTTGTTGACCAGCACGTCCACCCGCTCGGGCAGCTCCGGCAGAGCCGCCTCGACCTGCGCCGGGTCGGCCGCGTCGAAGGCCACCGCCCGGACGTTGGCGCCGAGTTCGGCGACGGCCTGGTCCAGCACGTCCTTGCGCCGGCCGGTGATCACCACCTGGTCGCCGCGCTCGGCGAAGGCCGCCGCGATGGCCTTGCCGATGCCGGTGCCCCCGCCGGTGACGATGATGTTGCGCATGGTGCGCCGCTCCCCTCGTGTGTCCTGAGTGACGACGGCAGACTACGCGCACCGGGCAACTCGATTTCCGGGCCCGGTGAGCCGCACGGCACATCCCGGGTTGATTGACGCGTCTTCTCGCCGCGTGCTGGGATTCGCCGTGTGAGCAGCGAGAACGCGGTCGGCGTGGTGGTCGGTGTCGGGGCGAGCAGCGGGGTGGCCGAGCAGGAGGTGCGGGAGCTGATCGCCGCCGCGCTGGCCGAGGCCGAGCTGCCGGTCGGCACGGTGCGCCTGCTCGCCACCGTCGAGGCCCGCGCCGGCGAGCCCGGGCTGCTGGGTGCCGCGCGGGAGTTGGGCGTGCCGCTGGTGGGCCACCCGGCGGCCGCGCTGGCCGCCGTGCCGGTGCCGAGCCCGTCCGGCGAGGTGCTCGACGCCGTCGGGACCGCGAGCGTGGCGGAGGCGGCGGCGCTGCTCGGGGGCGGGGAACTGCTGGTCGGGAAGCGGAAGTCGGCCCGTTCGACGGTGGCCGTCGCGACCCTGCCCTCACATGACTTGCGCCACCACGGTGATGCAGAGGTGCGGGACGCCAACCTGGTGGACCTCGCCGTCAACGTCCGCACCGGCACCCCGCCGCAGTGGCTGCGCAGCGCACTCGCCGACACCCTGGGCGAGTTGGCCGCCTACCCCGAGCAGACCACCGCCCGCGCGGCCGTCGCAGCGCGACACCGGCGCCCCGTCGAGGAGGTGCTGCTCACCTCGGGTGCCGCCGAGGCCTTCGTGCTGCTCGCCCGCACCCTGCGGCCGCAGCACGCGGTGGTGGTGCACCCCCAGTTCACCGAGCCGGAGGCGGCCCTGCGGGACGCGGGCATCCCCGTGCACCGGGTGCTGCTGCGGGCGGCCGACGGCTTCCGGCTGACGGCCGGCGCGGTGCCGGAGCAGGCCGACCTGGTGGTGATCGGCAACCCGACCAACCCGACCTCGGTGCTGCACCCGGCTGCCGTGCTGGCCGAGTTGGCCCGCCCCGGGCGGACCCTGGTGGTGGACGAGGCGTTCATGGACACCGTGCCCGGGGAGACGGAATCACTGGCCTCCCTCAGCGACCTGCCGGGCCGGGTGGTGGTGCTGCGCAGCCTGACCAAGACTTGGGGGCTGGCGGGCCTGCGGATCGGGTACGTGCTGGGCCCGGCCCCGCTGATCGCCGAGCTGGGCGCGGCCCAGCCGCTCTGGCCGGTCTCCACGCCCGCCCTGCGCGCGGCCGAACTGTGCAGCGGCGAGCGGGCGCTCACCGAGGCCGAAGCGGCGGCCGCCGAGCTGACGGCGCATCGGGCGCACTTGCTGGGCGCGCTGGCGGGCTTCCCGTCCCTGCGGGTGCACGGGGAGCCGGCGGCCTCCTTCGTGCTGATCGAGCTCCCACAGGCCGACCGGGTCCGGGACCGACTGCGCGCCGAGGGCTTCGCCGTCCGCCGTGGCGACACCTTCCCTGGGCTGGGCCCGGACTGGCTGCGGATCGCGGTCCGCGCTCCGCAGACCACGGACGCGTTCGTCGCCGCGCTGCGGCGGGTGCTGGGCGACACGCCCTGAGGACCGGGCGGTGAAGGAACGTTCCCTCAGCTTCGGGGCTTCTAGGGTGATTCCGTCCGAATTGCCCGGCCCTTGAGAGGACCTCCCCCATGCGCATGCGCCAAGCCGCCGTCACCGCCGTCGGTGCGCTCGCCCTGCTGCTGTCCGCACCCACCCCCGCGATCGCGGCGAGCGGAGACTTCCTCTACAAGACCAGTTCCGGCCAGGAAGCCACCCTGGCCGACCCGCAGAGCGGGGTGTGCATCAACCTCGACGGGACGAGCGAGCAGGACCCCGGGCACTCCCCGCGGAACTTCACCGATGCGACGGCCACCGTCTTCCTCGACACCGACTGCAACGGCGACGTCTACTACGTGATGAACCCGGGCAAGAAGCTCGGCGACCGCCTCAAGCTGCGGTCCGTCATCTTCTCCTGATCAACTGATCAACTCGCCGCAGCCAGCAGCGAGTCGGCCAGATCGGTGCGCTGGTACAGCACCGAGCGGCCGGACCGGTGCGAGGCGACGATGCCGGCCGCCCGCAGCGCGGTGAGGTGCTGGGAGACCCCGCCGGCCGCGAGGCCGGTGCGGTGGGCGAGTTCGGTGGTGGAGGCGGGCACGGCCAGCTCGGCCAGCAGCAGGGCGCGCGAGCGGCCCAGCACCGCCGCCACCGCCTCCGGCACCGGGGTGCTCGACTGTTCCCAGAGCACCCCGACGCCCCGGCTGGGGTAGCAGAGCTGGACCACCTCCCCGGGCTGGTTCAGCAGCATCGTGCTGCCGGGGCCGACGAACGCCGAGGGCACCAGCAGCAGTCCGCGCCCCGCCAGGCTGCCGGACTCCCCGCACAGCACCTGGGGCATCGTCAGCTTGTCGGTGCACCACTCCACGCTCGGGTGCAGCCCCTGGAGCACCGCCGCCGAGCCGGCCGCCGCGAACCGCCGGGACTGGTGCAGCACGTCGCTCTCCAGCACCGCCCGCACCCGCGACCAGTGCGGGGCGATCGCTGCCTCCCAGTACCCCCGGATCTCGTCGAGCAGCCCCGGCAGCACGCCCGCCGGGTCCCGGTGGAAGGCCTCGACGGCCGGCGTCCAGCCCGCCATCCGCTCCAGGTCGGCGCGGATCCGCTCGGCGTCGGTCCGGGCCACCACCGCGAGCTCGGCCTCCAGCGCGGCGCTGGCCCCCGCGCTCGGCGCGAGCGTGCCGGGCGCCGGGTTGAGGAAGTCGGGCAGGTAGCCGTGCGCCGGGACCAGGTCGGCGAGCAGCCCGGTGCCCAGGCCGGCGGCGGCCAGCCGGGGGCGGGTCTGCTCGGCCCAGCGGCGGTGCAGCGCACCGGTGGCGCCGCGCTCCAGCAGCCGACGGCTCGTCACCACCTCCCAGAGCGGCGAGTAGGCGAGCCGGGTGTGGGCCAGGTCGCGGGTAGAGAAGGCGAGTTCCAGCACTGGTCCCCCCGGTGGATTCGGCTGAGCCTGAATGAATGGTGCAACCGTAGTGCGGAACCGAGGATTCCCACCATGACCTCCACCGTCCGCACTCCCCTGACCAGCCCCGAAGCCGTCGTCTCGACCCCGTCCAGCCCGTCCGTGAGCCCCGCTCCCGGAAGCCTCCTGCGGGCCCGGTTCTCCGGGCTCGGCGGCCCGTTCTGGGTGGTGATGGCGGGCACCATGATGAACCGGCTCGGCGCCATGGTGCTGCCGTTCCTGGTCTTCTTCCTCGCCGCCCGCCACGTGCCCACCGACCGGATCCCGTTCGTGCTGGGCGCGTTGGGCCTCGGCGGCCTGTTCGGCCCGGTGCTGGGCGGGCTGGTGACCGACCGGCTGGGCGCCCGGGCGGCGATGGTCTGCGGCATGCTCGCCACCGCCGGCAGCCAGGGCCTGCTCTTCGTGGCGCCGAACCTGGCCACCCTCGCGCTGGCCACCCTGGCGCTCGGCGCGGGCGGCACGCTGCACATGCCGGGCGCCTCCTCGGTGGTGGCGGGCGCGGCCGAGGGCGAGCGGCGCCGGGTGGCGTTCGGCCTGCTGCACTGGGCGATCAACGTGGGCACGGCGGTGGCCGGCGCGATCGGCGGCTTCCTGGCCGAGCACGGCTACGGGCTGCTGTTCGCGCTGGACGCGGGCACCTGCCTGGCCTACGGCGCGCTGGTCGCCGCCAAGCTGCCCCGGACGCCGCGGGCCGGACGGTCCGTCACGGCCGGCGGCGGCTACGGCGTGGTGCTGCGCGACCGGGTGATGCTGGCGCTGCTGGTGCCGGTGCTGACCGGCGAGGCGGTGTACGCGCTGACCGAGTTCACCCTGCCGCTGGCGATCCGCGACCACGGCCTGCCGCCGACCGTCTACGGCCTGGCGGCGGCGGTGAACGCGGTGCTGGTGGTGGCGTTGCAGCCGGTCGCCAACCTGATCCTGACCCGGTTCGACCGCAACCGGCTCTGGGCCTTCGGCAGTGCGCTGGTCACCGCGGGCGTGGCGCTGACCGGCACGGCCGGCAGCACGCTGGGCTTCGTGCTCACCGTGGCGGTGTGGAGCCTCGGCGAGGTGGTGGCGAGCGGGCTGTACGGCTCGA
This sequence comes from Kitasatospora viridis, assembly GCF_007829815.1. Taxonomy (NCBI): domain Bacteria; kingdom Bacillati; phylum Actinomycetota; class Actinomycetes; order Kitasatosporales; family Streptomycetaceae; genus Kitasatospora; species Kitasatospora viridis. Next base: position 1,242,832 of record NZ_VIWT01000001.1, read on the forward strand.
TGGTGGCCGACCTCGCCCCGGCCGACGCGACCGGCCGCTACCAGGGCGCCGCCGGCTGGGCCCGCGGCCTGGCCCGGTTCGGCGCGCTGCTGTTCGGCTCGGCGGTGTACGCGGCCTTCGGCCCGCCGGCGCTCTGGTGGGGCGCGCTGACGCTGGGTCTGGCGGGCTCCGCGGTGGCCGTGCTGATCGGCCGCCGGTTCCGCACCCGGGTGTCCTGACGGCAGAGCCCGGCCCCGCAACAGCGGGGCCGGGCTCCGTCAGTACCGGGGGCGGATCAGACCTGGCCGGCCTTCTCCAGCGCGGTGCAGCAGGTGTTGACCAGCAGGCGGGTCACCACGTACGGGTCCACGTTGGCGTTCGGGCGGCGGTCCTCGATGTAGCCCTTCTGCTCCACCTCGACCTGCCACGGGATGCGGACCGAGGCGCCGCGGTCCGAGACGCCGTAGGAGTAGACGTTCCACGGGGCGGTCTCGTGCTTGCCGGTGAGGCGGGACTGGATGTCGTCACCGTACTGGTTGACGTGCTCCATGACCTTCTCCTGCGACTCGCCGAGCGACTCGCAGGCGGTGATGATCGCGTCGTAGCCCTCGCGCATCGCCTTGGTGGAGAAGTTGGTGTGCGCACCCGCGCCGTTCCAGTCGCCACGGGCCGGCTTGGCGTCCAGGGTGGCGTCGATGCCGAACTCCTCGGCGGTGCGGTAGAGCAGGTAGCGGGCGACCCACATGTCGTCGGAGACCTGCAGCGGGTCCACCGGGCCGATCTGGAACTCCCACTGGCCGGGCATGACCTCGGCGTTGATGCCGCAGATGGCCAGGCCGGCGTCGATGCAGCGGTCCAGGTGCAGCTCGACGATCTCGCGGCCGAAGACCTCCTCGGCGCCGACACCGCAGTAGTAGCCGCCCTGCGGGGCCGGGAAGCCGCCCTCGGGGAAGCCGAGCGGGCGCGAGCCCTTGAAGAAGGTGTACTCCTGCTCGATGCCGAAGATCGGCTCCTGGGCCGCGAACTGCTCGGCGACCGGGCGCAGCAGGGCGCGGGTGTTCGACGGGTGCGGGGTGCCGTCGATCTCGTCGACCTCGCAGAGCACCAGGATGTTGTCGCCGCCGCGGATCGGGTCCGGGTAGGTGCGGACCGGGGTCAGCACGCGGTCCGAGGCGTGGCCCTCGGCCTGGTTGGTCGAGGAGCCGTCGAAGCCCCAGGTGGGGATCTTGTCGGCGTTCTTGAGGACCCGGGTCTTTGAGCGCAGCTTGGCGGTCGGCTTGGTGCCGTCGATCCAGATGTACTCGGCCTTGATTGCCACGGGTTACCTCGCGAGCTTGAGTGGTGGGTGCCCACGTAATGTCGCAAGCCGCCGTTTCCCGACTGTTCCTCTCGTGTAACCAGCATGTGAACCGACTGTCCGCACTGGCACCCTCACGCTCCGGGGCCGCCGGCGCCCGATCGCGTGGTCAGCCGCGCCGGCGGCTACGCGCGAAGACCACGGTCGCGGCGCCCGCGAGCAGCAGCGCGACGCCGGTGCCGGCCAGCGGGACGACCGGGCCGCTGCCGGTGAAGGCGAGCTCGCCACCGGCGCTCGCGTGTTTCGTCGGTGTTACGGAGGGGGTCCCGGTGGTTTCCCCGCCGGCTCCCGGGATGCCCGGCGGGGTGCTGACGGCGGCCACCGGCTGGGCGGCGGACGGGCCGGCGGACGGGGCAGTCGAGGGCGCCGACGGGGCGCTCGCACTCGCACTCGCGCCCTGCGGCTCGGCACAGCTGACGGAGGCGACGGTGATCGTGCCGTCGACCTTGGCGACGTTCAGGTTCAGCGGGTTGACCGCCAGTTGGATCACCAGCGCCGAGGCGGCGGCGGTGGTCGAGGTGACGGTGCGCGGGGAGAACTGCACGTCCAGGGTGCCGATGCCGGGGACCGGGATGTGGGTGGTCCCGTACAGGCTCAGGGTCACGGAGTGGCCGAGCACGGTGAGCCGGGCCGGCGCGGTGACCTCGGCGGTGGGCTGGCCGCCGGCCGGGCAGTCGGCCTCGGCGGAGAGCGCCTGCAGCCCGATCAGGGTCCGATCGGGCAGCAGCCCGGGGGTGTTCAGGTCGGCGTTGACCAACTGGACGGCGGCGTGCGCGCCGCCGGCGTCGACGTGGGTGGTGGAGCTGCCGACGTCGGCCCGGACCAGGGTGACCGGGCCCGGCTGGGCCACGCCCTGCACGTCCGCGGTGAGCAGCGAGCCGTGTTGCTCGGCCGGCGACTGCACCTTGTTGAGCACGACGTCCACCGGTATCTCGGCCGCGTGGTCCAGCAGGCCGACCCGCAGGGCGACTTCGGCCGTGGTGGCGCTGGCGCTGCCGGCGCCGCCCGGCTCGGCGGCCCCGGCGGGCAGCACTGGCAGGACGGTCAGCGCGGTGGCGGCGGCGAGCAGGGCGGCCGAGCGGACAACGGTAGGTGACGACAAGATGACGCTCCCGTAGGTGTGATGAGAGCGTCATCCTCATGCCTGATCAGCTGACCCATTGACAACTCGCCTTCCGCGTTCACTCGTTGGAGTGAAGAAGGCTCAAGGCAGGCGCCAGTCCACCGGCTGGGCCCCCTGGGCCACCAGCGACTCGTTGGCCTTGCTGAACGGGCGCGAGCCGAAGAAGCCGTAGCTCGCCGACATCGGGCTCGGGTGCGCTGACTCGATCGCCGGCACCTGGCCGAGCAGCGGGCGCAGGTTGCGGGCGTCGCGGCCCCAGAGGATCGCCACCAGCGGGCCCCCGCGCGCCACCAGGGCGCGGATCGCCTGCTCGGTGACCTCCTCCCAGCCCTTGCCGCGGTGCGCCGCCGGCTTGCCGGGCGCCGTGGTCAGCGCCCGGTTCAGCAGCAGCACGCCCTGCTGGGTCCACGGCGTCAGGTCACCGTTGCTCGGCGGCGGCACCCCGAGATCCTGGCCCATCTCCCGGTAGATGTTGATCAGGCTGCCGGGCAGCGGCCGCACCTCGGGCGCCACCGAGAAGCTCAGCCCCACGGCGTGCCCGGGGGTGGGGTAGGGGTCCTGGCCGACGATCAGCACCCGCACCTCGGCGAACGGCTGCTGGAAGGCGCGCAGCACGTTCGGCCCGGCGGGCAGGTAGGTGCGCCCGGCGGCCAGCTCGGCGCGCAGGAACTCCCCCATCGCGGCGACCCGCCCGGCCACCGGGGCCAGGGCCTCGGCCCAGCCGGGTTCGACGATTTCGTGCAACGGACGCGGTGCCATGCACTCACCCTATCGGCCCTGCTGACAGCGGCTCACCCGGCAGCGGTCAGCCCACCGGGCGCCCGCGCAGCACCACCAGCTCGGGGGCGGCCAGCACGCCGATGTCCTCGCGCGGGTCGGCGCCGTAGACCACCAGGTCGGCCGGCGCCCCCTCGGTCAGGCCGTCCCGGCCGAGCCACGAGCGGGCACCCCAACTCGCCGCGTTCAGCGCCTCGGTGGGGGTCAGGCCGGCCTTGACCAGCTCGGCCGCCTCGGCGGCGACCAGGCCGTGCGCCAGCGAGCCGCCGGCGTCGGTGCCGACGTAGATCGGCACGCCCGCCTCGTGCGCGGCGCCGACGGTGCGGTAGCGGTTCTCGTGCAGCCGGCGCATGTGGGCGGACCAGGCCGGGAACTTGGACTCGCCGCCGTCGGCCAGCTTCGGGAAGGTGGCGATGTTGACCAGGGTCGGCACGATCGCCACGCCGCGCTCGGCGAAGACCGGGATCAACTCCTCGGTCAGGCCGGTGGCGTGCTCCACGCAGTCGATGCCGGCGGCCAGCAGGTCGGGCAGCGACTCGGCCGCGAAGCAGTGCGCCGTCACCCGGGCGCCCTCGGCGTGCGCCGCCGCGATCGCCTCGGCCAGCGCGTCGCCCGGCCAGCAGGCGGCCAGGTCGCCGCGGTCGCGGTCGATCCAGTCGCCGACCAGCTTGACCCAGCCGTCGCCGCGCCGGGCCTCCTGGACCACGTAGGCGGCGAGGTCGCCGGGCTCGATCTCGTGCGCGTAGTTGCGGATGTAGCGGCGGGTGCGGGCGATGTGGCGGCCGGCCCGGATGATCCTCGGCAGGTCCTCGCGGTCGTCCACCCAGCGGGTGTCGGCGGCCGAGCCGGCGTCGCGGATCAGCAGGGTGCCGGCGTCCCGGTCGGTGATCGCCTGCTTCTCGCTGGTGGCGGCGTCCACCGCGCCGTGCTCGTCGAGGCCGACGTGGCAGTGCGCGTCCACCAGGCCGGGCAGCGCCCAGCCGGTGACCGTGCGGACGTCCCGGGCGCCCGCCGGGCGGGCCAGGCTGACCCGGCCGTCGACCACCCAGAGCTCGTCGAGGACCTCGTCCGGTCCGACCAGCACCCGTCCCTTGATGTGCAGCACCGCGCCATCCGTCATGCTCCGCACTCTACGACCCGCACGGGTGGTGCGGACGGGGCGGGCGGTGCGGGGCGGGCGACGGGCTTCCGGGGGGCCCGAGTCGATCACGGTCGACTGATTGACCGAGCATGACAACAATGATTGACTCTCCGTCAGGCCCCCTCCTCGGAGCCGCCCGAGGCCGGACCGTCCGCCCGGCCCGCCTCCGGCGTCCACCGGACACCGCCCGGCGACGTGCCCGCTGCCGTCGCGAACGGCGTGTCCGGCGTCCGCCCGGGCCCGACGGATCATCCCCCGTGTCCGTCGGGCCCGGGCGCGGCACTCCCCGGCCCCCCTCACACGCTTGCGCCGCGTGCTGCCTGCCGCCCCGACACGTTCACCGACCGGACAGCTGCCGGTCGCCCTCCGCTCATCCGGCTCCGCCAGGGTCTGGCTCGAAGTTGGCTATACAACTTGCCCCAGCCGATGAAGGGCCCGCCATGCCTGACACCCTTGCCCCCCGCGCCTTCTGGCTGCGGGACAACTGCCCGTGCGCCGAGTGCCGCGACCCGCGCAGCGGCCAGAAGCTGTTCCAGATCACCGACCTGCCCGAGGACCTGACGATCGCCGCGAGCACCGAGGCCGACGGCGCCCTGGAGCTGCTCTGGTCGGACGGCCACCGGTCACGCTACCCGGCCGACTTCCTGCCCAGCCCCGCCGGGCCGGCCGACAGCGCCGCCGGGCCCACCGACGACCGCCGCACCGAGCACGGCAAGCGGCTCTGGCAGGCCGCCGACTTCGCCGCCGGCATCCCCGAGGCCGACTGGTCCGCCTACCAGGCCGACCCCGCCGAGCGGGCCGCCGTGCTGCGGGCCGTGCAGCGGTTCGGCTTCGCCGTGCTGCGCGGGGTGCCGGCCGAGCCGGGCCGGGTGCTCGCGGTGGCCGAGACCTTCGGCTTCGTGCGCCGCACCAACTACGGCGAGCTGTTCGACGTCCGGGTCGAGCCGAACCCCAACAACCTCGCCTTCACCAGCGCCGCGATCGCCCCGCACACCGACAACCCGTACCGCGACCCGGTGCCCACCCTGCAACTGCTGCACTGCCTGGAGAACGCGGCCGAGGGCGGCGACTCCGCGCTGGTGGACGGCTTCCGGGCCGCCGCCCTGCTGCGCGCCGAGGCGCCGGCGGACTTCGCGCTGCTCACCCGCACCCCCGTCCCGTTCGTCTTCCGCGACCGCGACACCGAACTGCGCGCCGACCGGCCGCTGATCGACACCGACCCGCGCGGCCGGATCCGCGAGGTGCGGTTCAACAACCGCTCGATCGAGCGGATCGAGCTGCCCGAGGCCGAGTTGGCGCCGTTCTACGCGGCCTACCGGCGGTTCGCCGAGATCACCCTGCGGCCCGAGCTCCAGCTGGCCTTCCGGCTCGGGCCCGGTGACTGCGTGGTCTTCGACAACACCCGGCTGCTGCACGCCCGCACCGCCTTCGCACAGCAAGGCGCGCGCCACCTCCAGGGCTGCTACGCCGACTTGGACGGGCTGAACTCCACGCTGGCCGTGCTGGACCGGCGCGCCGCCGCGCTGGACCTGTTGCAGGAGCTCTTCGAGGGCGAGGGCGCGGCCGAGTACCTGGGCGAGCGGGTCACCCAGGCCGAGCACATGCTGCAAGCCGCCGCCCTGGCCCAACGGGCTGGCGCCGCTGATGAGTTGGTGGCAGCCGCACTGCTGCACGATGTCGGCCACTTCACGGGCGTGGTGACGGGACGCCAGTTGATGCAGGGCCAGGACAACCGCCACAGCGACACCGGCGCCGACTGGCTGGCCCAGTGGTTCGGCCCGGCGGTCACCGAGCCGATCCGCCTGCACGTGGCCGCCAAGCGCTACCTGTGCACGGTCGAGCCGGCCTACCGGGCGGCGCTCTCCGAGGCCTCCGAGTACACCCTCCAGGTGCAGGGCGGCCCGTTCACCGCCGCGCAGGCCGCCGACTTCGCCGCCCTGCCGGGCGCGGCGGACGCGGTCGCGGTGCGGCGCTGGGACGACGCGGCCAAGGACCCGGAGCTCGACGTGCCGGGCTTCGCCGCCTACCGCCCGCTGCTGGCGGCCCTGATGGCGCGCTAGACCCCCGGTCCGGGCCGGCGGCCGCTAGTCGTCGGCCCTGGCGTGCCGGGAGAGCGCCGAGGTGGCAAGGGAGTTGTGCACGCTGAAGGCCACCATGCCGGGCAGGTAGCGGTCCTGGGACCACTCCACCGGGCGCCCGGTCGGGTCGGTGGTGCGGCGGCGCTCGCGCAGCAGCGGGGCGCCGCGGCGGCAGCCGAGCAACCGGGCGTCGTCGCCGTTGGCGGTGACCACGTCGATGGTGTGGTCGGCGTCGGTGAACAGGATCCCGTGCTCCCGCAGGTGCTCGGTGTGCGAGACCACGTCGGCCGGCAACTGGGCCACCAGCACGCCGACATGGGGCGGGTAGATGGTCCGCTCGACCATCACCGGGGTGTCCGAGAGGGTGCGCAGCCGCAGCGTCACGTAGACCTCGGCGCCGGGGTCGAGGCGCAGCTGCTCGCGCTCGGCGGCGTCCGCCGGCCGGCGCAGCAGCGACTCCAGCCGGCCGCCCGGCTCCTCGCCCATCGAGCGGGCCCAGTGGGTGAAGCTCAGCAGTTCGGAGAAGCTCTGCACCCGGGCGTTGCCGAGCACCACCCGGCGGGTGCCGCGGCGGGAGGTGACCAGTCCGTCGGCCCGCAGCACGGCGAGCGCCTGCCGGACCGTGCCGCGGGACACCCCGTACCGCTCGGCCAGCGCGCCCTCGGCCGGCAGCCGGCCGGCCTCCCCGTAGGCGCCGGTGGTGATGGCCTCGCGCAGGTCGGCGGCGACCCGGCGGTAGAGCGCACCGCCGGCCTCGACCGAACCGCCCGGCTGCTCCTGGCCCTCGGCCCCGTCGGCCCCGTCCTGCTGCATCGCGTTCTCCGTGAAGGTCTCGGTCACCGGTTCCCCCTCCCCAGCGTCACTGTGGCTTGACCTTAGCGGCTGCGCTCGGACCGTTCGCGCACCAGATGGGCGGTTATCGACCGACCGGTGACCACCGTTCCCGCAGCCGACCCCTGTTCTGGGGCGCCCGTTCACCTTCTGGTCACCAGGGTCCAGCGTAATTACCGGCGTCGGGCCAAGTTGGCCAGCCAACTTGGCGCCAATGTGGCCAACCTCCGACACACCCCTCTCCAAGACGCAGCCAGCGCACCTGCCGTGCGACTCTGCCGCACCTCGATCCAGGAGATCCTCCCGTGACCGTGCCCCGCGCCCGTGCCGCCGCCTTCGCGGCTGTACTGACCGCCGCCGCGCTCTCCCTCACCGCCTGTGGTTCCGCGAGCTCGTCGTCGGCCACCACGGCCAACGGCAAGTCCGCCAAGACCGCAGCCTCGGCCGCCGACTTCGGCGGCATGGACGCGCTGGTCGCGGCCGCGAAGAAGGAGGGCAACCTCCACGTCATCACCCTGCCGCGCGACTGGGCGAACTACGGCACGCTGATGGACAACTTCACCAAGAAGTACGGCATCAAGATCGAGGACGAGAACCCGGACGGCTCCAGCCAGGACGAGCTCAACGCGATCACCTCCCGCAAGGGCCAGGACCGCGCCCCCGACGTCGTCGACGTGGGCTCCGCCTTCGCCATCTCCGGTGACCAGCAGGGCCTGTTCGCCCCGTACAAGGTCGCGACCTGGGACCAGATCCCGGCGTCGATGAAGGCCGCGGACTCGACCTCCTACAACGACTACGGCGGCTACGTCTCGATCGGCTGCAACCCGCAGCGGGTCAACCCGTGCCCGAAGACCTTCGCCGACCTGCTGAACCCGGCCTACAAGGGCCAGGTCGCGCTGAACGGCAACCCGACCAAGGCCAACGCCGCGCTCAGCGCGGTCTGGGCGGCCTCGCTGGCCAACGGCGGCTCGCTGGACAACATCCAGCCCGGCATCGACTTCTTCGGCAAGCTGAAGCAGGTCGGCAACTTCAACCCGGTCGAGGCCACCTCCTCCACGGTCGAGAACGGTGAGACCCCGATCACCATCGACTGGTCGTACCTGAACACCGGCTACACCGACAAGCTGGCCCCCAAGGGCATCACCTGGCAGGTCTCGATCCCGTCGGACGGCAGCTTCGCCCAGTACTACAACCAGGCGATCAACAAGGACGCGCCGCACCCGGCCGCCGCCCGCCTGTGGGAGGAGTACCTGTACAGCGCGGAGGGCCAGAACGGCTTCCTCGGCGGCTACGCCACCCCGGCCGAGTTCGACGCCATGAAGTCCGCCAACACCCTGGACGCCAGCCTGGTCTCCAAGCTGCCGCCCATCACCAACCCCTTCACCACCTTCCCGACCCAGGCCCAGCAGGACGCCGCCAAGGCCGCGGTGACCTCCAACTGGGCGAAGGCCATCGGGGGCTGAACCGCACGATGACTACGGCTCCCACCCCGGTGCCGTCCTCCGCCGCCGTTGACACCAACGGCGGCGGGGGTACCCCCGGTACCGCAACTCCCGCTTCCCCGGCCGCCCCCACGGCCACCCGCCGCCGCGGCCGCAGCCGCACCTGGCTCGGCGCGCTGCCGCTGCTGGTCTTCTTCGCCGTCGGCTTCGGCCTGCCGGCCGTGGCGATCGCCATCGGCGCGTTCACCACCTCCTCCGACGCCCCGGGCGGCGGGGGCACCTTCACGTTCTCCAACCTGACCGACTCGCTGCAGGGCGCCTACTGGACCGCGCTGCTCGGCTCGATCAAGCTCTCCGCGCTGACCGCGCTGATCGGCACCGTGATCGGCCTGCCGCTCGCCCAGGCCGTGGCCACCTCGCGGTTCCGGATCTTCCGCGACATGGTGACCTCCGGCTCCGGCGTGCTGGCCAACTTCGGCGGCGTGCCGCTGGCCTTCATGTTCGTCGCCACCCTCGGCAACGCCGGCGAGGTCACCACCAGCCTCGGGCTGAAGAAGTACGGATGGAGCCTGTACACCTTCGACGGCCTGGCGGTCGTCTACCTGTACTTCCTCATCCCGCTGATGATCCTCACCATCACCCCGGCCCTGGAGGGCCTGCGGGTGCAGTGGCGCGAGGCGGCCTCCAACAACGGCGCGACGAACTTCCAGTACTGGCGGTACGTGGCGCTGCCGGTACTGCTGCCCTCGCTGCTCGGCGGCTACGTGCTGCTGTTCGGCGCCTCGTTCGCCGCGTACGCCACCGCCGAGGCCATGGTCGGCAGCTCGATCCCGCTGATCTCGATGCAGATCGGCGACGCGCTCTCCGGCAACGTGCTGGTCGGCCAGGGCAACCTGGCGCTGGCCCTCGGCCTCGACATGATCGTGGTCGCCTGCCTGGTGATGGCGATCTACCTGCCCCTCCAGCGCCGGAGTGCCAAGTGGCTCAGCTGACGACCCGTCCGACCTCGTTCCTCGGCCGGCTGCGGTTCGGCCGCGGCCTGGTGCTGCTGCTCTGCGGGGTCTACTTCTTCGTGCCGCTGGGCGCCTCGATCTGGTTCAGCATCGACGACACCAAGGGCAACATCAGCTTCGACGCCTACACCAAGCTGATCTCCGCGCCCGGCTTCCTCGACGCGCTCTACCTCAGCCTGGAACTGGCCGCCGCCACCGTGGTGCTGCTGCTGGTCCTGCTGGTGCCGGCCATGCTGGCGGCCCGGCTCGGCGCGCCCAAGCTGCGCCCGGTGATCGAGGTGATCTGCTCGATGCCGCTGGTCGTCCCGGTCGTCGCGCTCACCACCGGCATCGTCGGGGTGCTCCGCTGGGGCCCGGACTACTTCTCCAGCACGCCGTTCTTCCAGACCTTCGTCGCGATCCAGGACCCGGGCTTCCCGGTGGTGCTGCTGGTCGCCTACGTGCTGATGGCGCTGCCCTTCGCCTACCGGGCGCTGGACGGCGGCCTGCGCGCCGTGGACGTGGTCACCCTGGTCGAGGCGGCCCGCAGCTGCGGCGCCAGCACCAGCCGCGCGGTCTTCACCGTGGTGCTGCCCAACCTGCGCAACGCGCTGCTGAATTCGGCGGTGCTGATCGTCGCGCTGGTGCTCGGCGAGTTCACCACCGCCTCGATCCTCGGCTTCCAGCCCTTCTCGGTGTGGATCAACAGCTACGGCAAGACCGACGGGCAGATGTCGGTCGCGGTCTCGATGCTCAGCCTGGTCATCGTCTGGATCGTGCTGCTGGCGATCTCCGTGCTCGGCCGCAGCCGCAAGGGCGCCAGATCCTGACGGATCGTCAGCCGACCTTCACCACAAGCAATTCCCAGGAGTTCACCGCCATGACCACCTCCCCCGCCGCCGCGCCGCCCACCGGCGTGCCGCTGCACCCCGGCAGTGCCACCGTCGAGTTCCGCTCGCTGCGCCGCGCTTTCGGCTCCACCGTCGCGCTCGACGGCCTGGACCTCACCGTCCACCCGGGCGAGCTGCTGGCCCTGCTCGGCCCCTCCGGCTGCGGCAAGACCACCGCGCTGCGGATCCTGGCCGGCTTCGAGACCCACGACTCGGGCGAGGTGCTGGTCGACGGCAAGGACGTCACCCGGACCCCCGCGCACAAGCGCGACGCCGGCATGGTCTTCCAGTCCTACAGCCTCTTCCCGCACCTGTCCGCGCTGGACAACGTCTCCTTCGGCCTGAAGATGCGCGGCGTCGGCAAGGCCGAGCGGCACAAGCGGGCCCAGGAGCTGCTGGAGCTGGTCGGCCTGCCGCACCGCGCCGCGGCCTACCCGCACCAGATGTCCGGCGGCCAGCAGCAGCGCATCGCGCTGGCCCGCGCACTGGCCCTGCAGCCGCGGGTGCTGCTGCTCGACGAGCCGCTCTCCGCGCTGGACGCCAAGGTCCGGCTCAACCTGCGCGAGGAGATCCGCCGGCTGCAGCAGGAGCTGGGGATCACCACCCTGTTCGTCACCCACGACCAGGAGGAGGCCCTCTCGATGGCCGACCGGGTCGCGGTGCTGCGGGCCGGGCGGCTGGAGCAGTGCGCCACCCCGAGCGAGCTGTACGCCCGGCCGACCACGGCGTTCGTCGCCGAGTTCGTCGGTACCATGAGCCGGATCCCGGCGCAGCGCTCGGGCGAGGGCGTGGAGGTGCTGGGCCGCCGCCACGAGGTCGACGGCACGGTGCCGGCCGACGGCGAGCTGGAGGTGCTGGTGCGGCCGGAGAACGTGGGCGTGGTGGCCGGCGGCGACGCCGTGGTCACCGGCGCGAGCTTCCTCGGCGCGGTCACCCGACTGACCGTCAGGCTGCCCGACGGCACCGACATCAAGGCCGACCTGCCCACCGACGAGGCGGCCAAGCTGCCGGTCGGCGGCAACGCCAGTCTGACCCTCCCCGACCGCCCGGTCCTGGTGGACCGCCGCGTCGGCGCCGGGCAGTGACGCCGCACATGACCCCTTCCTGTTCACCCAAGCCCGCCGCCGTCCTCTTCGACATGGACGGCACCCTGGTCGACACCGAGCACCTGTGGTGGGAGGCGACCAGCGAGATCGCCGCCGAACTCGGTTACACCCTCGGCGAGTCGGACGTCCCGGAGGTGCTCGGCCGGGCGGTCGAGCACACCGCCGCCCACCTGGCCGCCGTCTGCCCCGTGCCGACCGGCCCGGCCGTGCTGGCCGAACGGCTCAACGCCGCCTTCACCCACCGGGTCGCCGCCCGGGTGGTGCCCCGCCCCGGGGCGCTCGCCCTGCTGGCCGAGCTGCGGGCCGCCGCCGTGCCGACCGCCCTGGTCTCCGCCTCGCCGCGGCAGGTCGTCGACCTGGTCCTCACCCACCTGGGCCGGGACTGGTTCGCCGTCACCCTGGCCGCCGAGGACACCGAGCGGACCAAGCCGGACCCGGCGCCCTACCTGGCCGCCGCCGCCCACCTGGGCCTGGACCCGGCCAGCTGCGTGGCGGTCGAGGACACCCCGACCGGCGTCGCCTCGGCCCACGCGGCCGGCTGCGCGGTGCTCGCCGTCCCGTCCTCCGACGTGGCGATGCCCTCCGGCGCCGGCATCACCCTGCTGGCCAGCCTCACCGAGGCCGACCTGCCCCTGCTGGCCGGTCTGACGGCCCGACCCGCAGAATAGTCCGCATGCCCTACCTCCTCCTCGCCCTCGCGATCACCAGCGAGGTCTGCGCCACCAGCTGCCTCAAGCTCACCGATGGCTTCAGCAAGCTGTGGCCCAGCGTCGGCGTGGGCATCGGCTACGTGCTCTCCTTCCTCCTGCTCGGCCAGGCCCTGAAGAAGATCCCGGTCTCGGTCGCCTACGCCGTCTGGTCCGGCGCGGGCACCGCCGCCGTCGCCGCCATCGGCGTCGTCGCCTTCGGCGAACACCTGGGCAAGTTCCAGGTGGCGGGCATCGTCCTGATCATCGCGGGCGTCATCCTGCTGAACATGCGCGCCTCGCACTGACACCCCCCGACGGCGGGGGCGGCACCAGCCGCCCCCGCTCCGTCAGTCGAGCGGTGCCGAGGGATCCCAGTCGTTGAGCCTCGGCGCAGTGGCGCGGTGCTGGAGGAAGAACGCGATGGTGCCCTCGACCCCGTGGTAGGGCAGGCTCACGATTCCACCGTCCGCCTTGTCCACCACGACGCACCCGACGCCGTACCCGGCGGGGATGGGGTCGGGCCGCACGATGAACCCCTCCGCGAACTCCACCGCCGACCAGCCGTCCGAGCCACCGACAACGCTGCTCACCATCGCGACGGCCGCCTCGGCAGTCAGCGGACCGCCCGCCGCCGCCTGATAGTCAGTCATGGACACACCTCTCTGTTCTGCCTCTGGGTCAGCGCGGCTCGGGATGAGCGAGCGGTTTGCGGTCAGGCCCCAGCGGGATGTAGTTGACCTGCCCGGCCCCCGGGTGGATGGGCAGGTTGCTGACTATGTTGCCCTGGGGATCGACCCAGTAGATCGTGCCCTGGTAGTTGACGGCGGCAAAGGCATGCCCGCCGCCGTCCGGCCAGAAGACCCCCACCGCTGCCGACGAACCGTGCCCGCCGGCCAGCAGGTCCCGGGCGACCCGGTTGTAGCCGTCCGTGTTCCACCCGGCGACGGTCTCCGGGACACCGGCCCAACGGGACTGGTTCCGGACCGAGTTGTTCTCCGGGGCGGCCGGGTCCAGCCTCCCGTCGGGCCCGAGGTCGAGGGTCCGACCGGCCGCCACTCGCGGGTTCCCGTACCAGGTCTCCAGGAACGCCCGGGTGGCGTCGGCGCAGTTGTTCGCCCGGCCCGGGTAGAAGATCCCCGGACCGTTCTGCTGCGACACCCATCCCGTGGTCGGGTCCGGGTGCACCTGGAACGACCCGTCCGGGTTCCGCGGCAGGGCGCTCTCCAGGTTCTGCTGGTAGAGGTCGGGGATCGGCCGGAGCCCTCCAGGTTTGCCGTTGAGAAGTGGCCCCCGCACCGCGTCCAGGCCGGTCGGCCGCTCCATCGGCGCCCGCGGCCCGGCCATGCCGCCGGCCGCGCCGGACAGGACGTCCATGAGCTTGACCTTGCCGTCGTCGAACACGTAGTCCTGCCCGGCCGACATCCCGCCGCCGATCAGGGCTCGCCCGCCGAGCGTGTTCATCTGGTCCGAGAGCACGCTCAGCGCATCGGTCAGCGCGGGCGAGCCGGCCTCCCCCGCTGCCCGGACGGCGACGTTCGCCCCGGAGGACGCCCCGCCCATCGCGCCGCCGGTCAGCGCACCGGTACCGGCCGAGTCCAGTACCTCGGTGACGCTGATGCCGTTCTGGTCCCCGAAGCCCATCTTGATCGGCTGGGCGACCGCCAGGTCCACGGTGGCGGACTCGACCGCGCCGAACACCGCGCCGACCAGCACGGTGGAGGCGATCTCGGCGACCGCCTCCGTGACGGTGACACCGAGCGCGGTCGCCGCCGCCACGATGGAGGCGGAGGCGGACGCGGCGGCTGCCTCCGACAAGCCCGCGGTGAACCAGGCCAGCACGGCGCCGGCGACCAGCACGCCACCGACCAGGGCGATCTCCTCTTCGAGCTTGCCCTTGGCCTTCTTCACCTGGTCCGCGTACTCGGTGAACGCCTTGGACATCGACCGGCAGGCGTCGGACGCGTCCTTCAACCAGCCCTTGCCGTCCTTGTAGTACTGCCCCCAGAAGGCCTCGAAGGCGTCGACCGCCTTCCCCGTGTTGTTCTGCGCGACCCCCAGGGCCTCCTTGTTGGCCTTTCCGCAGACGTCGTCGATGGCGTCGGCGAGCGCGTCCCAGGCCTTCGCGGCGGCCCGCAGGCCGTCCTCGTCGGCGTCCGGCCACCACATGCCGGTGATCTTGCGGACGACCTTCTCCGCGTCCTGCTTGGCGCCCACTACTCGCGCGCCTTCTCGGAGTCGTCCGCCGACCCGCTGCCGGCGAGCGTGGCCGCCACGGCGGTGTCGTTGCCCTGGTGGTTGCCGGCCATCGCCTCAAGTCCGAGGTGGACGCTGGCCAACCCCTTGACCAACACCCCGAGCGACTTGAGGAGTTGGTCGCGCTGCGGTGTGTACGCCGCCCCGAACTTCTTCCCCGGGTCATCCGCTCCCCAGGGCGAGCCCAGCCCCTGCAGGGCGCTCGTCAGGTTGGTGATCGCGGAGTCGAGGCGCTGGCTCTGTGTCGTGAACGTCGGTGCGGCCGCGAGCACCTCGTCCGGGTGGATCGAGATGTCCGGTTGTGCAGGCTGGTTCCCCATACCGAGTCTCCTGGGCGTTTCGTCTTCCCCCGCCGGTCGGACGCGTGCGGACCACCGACCGGCCCCGCCGGACAATCTACCCACGGTGTCAATCGGGTGACGGACCGTCGCCGATTCGGCCGGATCGGCTGACGGACGTTCAAACCTTTGCTTCATGAATACGACAACCGGATGAATCAACGACAGTTGACGGTGTCTCATAGGTCACAGCCGTCGTTGACGGGACCTACCACCCCTCAGGGAAACCCATGCGACGTTCCACCCGTCACCTCTCCGTGTCGACGCTGGCCGCCACCGCGCTGGTCGCCGGCACGATCATCACCGGAACGGCGCCCGCCATGGCGGCGAACGCACTGCCGAAGCCGGTGCCGGCCTCGTTCGGGCACAAGCTGGCCGGGCCGTACCCGACGCCGTACAGCGTGGCCGACTGCCAGACCCTGTTGAACCGTTCCTGCTACGGGCCGACCCAGTTGGAGAAGGCCTACGACGAGCAGCCGCTCTTCGACCGCGGGATCAACGGCGCGGGGCGCACCATCGTGATCGTCGACTCGTTCGGCTCGCCGACCATCCAGAACGACCTGGACGTCTACAGCCAGCACTACGGGATCCCCAGCGCCAACGTGCAGGTGGTCAAGTGGGGCAACGTGCCGACCTTCGACCCGAACGACCCGGACATGACCGGGTGGGCCGAGGAGACCACCATCGACGTCGACATGGCGCACGCGATGGCCCCCGGCGCCAAGATCGTGCTGGTCGAGACCGGCGTCTCGGAGACCACCGGCGTCACCGGGTTCCCGGAGATGATGAGCGCCGAGGACTCGCTGATCAAGCAGGGCGTCGGCGACGTGATCTCGCAGAGCTTCGGCTCCACCGAGAACGACTTCGCCGGCTTCGACCAGGGCGACTACTCCAGCCTGCTCAACCTGCGCTACGCCTTCAAGGACGCGCAGGCGCACGGCGTCTCGGTACTGGCCTCCTCGGGCGACAGCGGGGTGACCGACGCGGAGAACGACGGCTCCACCAACTTCCCGTACCCGGTGACCTCCTGGCCGCCGTCCGACCCGCTGGTGACCGGCGTCGGCGGCACCTCGGTGCACCTGGACGCCAACGGGAACCGGCTCTCCCCCGACACGGTCTGGGACGACCCGGCGCCGAACGACCACGGCGCCTCCGGCGGCGGCAAGTCGAAGGTCTTCCCGCGCCCGCTCTTCCAGACCGGTGTGCAGAACGTGGTGGGCAACACCCGCGGCGTGCCGGACGTCAGCATGCTGGGCGACCCGCTGACCGGCGTCTGGACCTACAACAGCTACGGCCCGCAGGACAACGGCTGGGAGCTGTGGGGCGGCACCAGCGTGGCCTGCCCGATCTTCTCGGGCGTGGTGGCGCTCGCCGACCAGCAGGCCGGGCACCGGCTGGGCAACCTGAACTACGCCCTGTACGGCCTGAGCGCCCTGCAGCAGGCCGGCCTGCCGGGCACCGGCCTGACCGACATCGTCGGCGGCAGCAACACCTACGGCGGCGTCCAGGGCTGGCCGGTGACCCCCGGCTACGACCTGGCGACCGGCGTCGGCACGGTCGACGTGGCCAAGTTCGTCCCGGCGATCGCCGCACTGGGCTGAACGGTGCCGGGCTGAACGGCGCCGGGCTGGACAGCACTGGGCTGACCAGCCAGGTCCGACACCGGTAGCGCCAGGGGTGCCCGCCACGGCGGGCACCCCTTCGTCGTGCGATATCTTGATGTCAAGACGTTGTAGACGTGAAGGCGGAGTACCGGTGACTGACTCGACGATCATCTATACGCACACTGACGAGGCCCCTGCCCTCGCGACGTACTCGTTCCTGCCGGTGATCCAGGCGTACGCCTCCACGGCCGGCGTCAAGGTGGAGACCCGCGACATCTCCCTGGCGGGGCGCATCATCGCGCACTTCCCCGAGCGCCTGGAGGAGGGCCAGCGGATCGCCGACGCCCTGGCCGAGCTGGGCGAGCTGGCGAAGACCCCCGGCGCCAACATCATCAAGCTGCCGAACATCTCGGCCTCGGTGCCGCAGCTGAAGGCCGCCATCGCCGAGCTCCAGGCCCAGGGCTACGCCCTGCCGGACTACCCGGACGACCCGAAGACGGACGAGGACCGCGACGTCCGCGCCCGCTACGACAAGGTCAAGGGCAGCGCCGTCAACCCGGTGCTGCGCGAGGGCAACTCGGACCGCCGCGCGCCGCTGTCGGTCAAGAAGTACGCCCAGACCCACCCGCACCGGATGGGCGCCTGGAGCGCCGACTCGAAGACCAACGTCGCCACCATGGGTGCCGACGACTACCGGTCGACCGAGAAGTCCGCGGTGATCTCCGAGGCCGGCAGCCTGAAGATCGAGCTGGTCGCCGCCGACGGCAGCACCACCGTGCTGCGCGAGTCGGTCCCGGTGCAGGCCGGCGAGGTCGTGGACGCCGCCGTGATGCGGGCCGCCGCGCTGAACGCCTTCCTGGCCGCCCAGGTGGCCCGGGCCAAGGCCGAGGACGTGCTCTTCTCGGTGCACCTCAAGGCCACCATGATGAAGGTCTCCGACCCGATCTTCTTCGGCCACGTGGTCCGCGCCTTCTTCCCGAACACCTTCGCCCAGTACGGCGCGGTGCTCGACGCGGCCGGCCTGAACCCGAACAACGGCCTGGGCGGCATCCTGGCCGGCCTGGACGTGCTGGCCGACGGTGCCGCGATCAAGGCCTCCTTCGAGGCCGAGCTGGCCGAGGGCCCGGCGCTGGCCATGGTCGACTCGGACCGCGGCATCACCAACCTGCACGTGCCGTCCGACGTGATCGTCGACGCCTCGATGCCGGCCATGATCCGCACCTCCGGCCACATGTGGGGCCCGGACGGCAAGGAGGCCGACACCCTGGCCGTCATCCCGGACAGCAGCTACGCGGGCGTCTACCAGACCGTCCTCGACGACTGCCGCGCCCACGGCGCGTTCGACCCGGCCACCATGGGCTCGGTGCCGAACGTCGGCCTGATGGCCCAGGCCGCCGAGGAGTACGGCAGCCACGACAAGACCTTCGAGATCGCCGCCGCTGGCACCGTCAAGGTCACCGACGCGTCCGGCGCCGTGGTGCTGGAGCAGCCGGTCGCCCCCGGCGACGTCTTCCGGATGTGCCAGACCAAGGACGTGCCGATCCGCGACTGGGTCAAGCTGGCCGTCAACCGCGCCCGCGCCACCGGCGACCCGGCCGTCTTCTGGCTGGACGCCGAGCGCGCCCACGACGCCAACCTGATCGAGAAGGTCAAGGCGTACCTGCCGGAGCACGACACCGAGGGCCTGACCATCGAGATCATGGCCCCCGAGAAGGCCACCGCCTTCTCGCTGGAGCGCATCCGCCGCGGCGAGAACACCATCTCGGTCACCGGCAACGTGCTGCGCGACTACCTGACCGACCTGTTCCCGATCCTGGAGCTGGGCACCAGCGCCAAGATGCTCTCGGTGGTCCCGCTGATCAACGGCGGCGGCCTGTTCGAGACCGGCGCCGGCGGCTCCGCCCCGAAGCACGTGCAGCAGCTGGTCAAGGAGAACTACCTGCGCTGGGACAGCCTGGGCGAGTTCTTCGCGCTGGCCGCCAGCTTCGAGCACCTGGCCACCACCACCGGCAACGCCCGCGCCCAGGTGCTGGCCGACACCCTGGACAGCGCCACCGGCACGTTCCTGGAGAACGACAAGTCGCCGGCCCGCCGGGTCGGCCAGATCGACAACCGCGGCAGCCACTTCTACCTGGCCCTGTACTGGGCCCAGGAGCTGGCCAAGCAGACCGCCGACGCCGCGCTCGCCGAGGCCTTCGCCCCGCTGGCGAAGACCCTGACCGAGCAGGAGGAGGCCATCGTCGCCGAGCTGATCGCCGTCCAGGGCGCCCCGGTCGACCTCGGCGGCTACTACCAGCCCGTCCCGGCCAAGGCCGCCGCGGTGATGCGCCCGTCGCAGACCCTCAACGACGCGCTGGCCTCGCTGAGCTGACGCCTGGTCACACCGCACGGCTGAACGGCCCCGGTCCCCGCTACGGCGGGGGCCGGGGCCCGCGTGCTCTACGGCTACCGGCAGGCCCCCGGCGGCAGCAGCAGCGGCGCCGGCCCGGCCACGTCCAACGCCAGCCCGGCGCCGGCGAGTTCGAGCAGCTGGGCGCCGGAGACGGTGAGGCACGGCACCTCGGGCCCCAGCCCCCGCGCCTTGGCGAACCGGGCCAGCGCGGGTGCGCCGGAGAACGCGTAGATCCACTCGACCCCGTCGAGCTCGGCGGCGATCGGCTCCCCGCCGGCGGTGGGCACCAGCACGTGGCTGTCCCGGATCTGCTCGACCACCTCGGGAGTCCCGACCGTTCCGTCGTGCAGCGCCACCAGACGCGCACTCAATTTCGCCTCGAACACTGTCCCCTCGCAGTCAGTCGCACCCGGCGAACGCTCTCACGCCGTCAGCGTATCGGCCGTGCCCGGATGATCACCGGTTAGGGCCAGCGGCGCGGCGCGCACGGGGACGGACGCCAACGGGCCGGTCCGTTCTATGATCTGACGCACTGTCGACGCACACATCCGTGGGGGGATGATGACGGGCATCGAGATCGCGGCCGGATACGCGCTGGCCTGGCTGTTCCGCAAGGGACGCCGCGTGGCGGGGCAGCTCGACGGGGAGGTGGACCGCGGGCTGGACGCCGGGGTGCAGCGCGTCCACGAACTGGTCAGCAGCGCCCTGGGCGAGGCCCCGGCGCTCGTGCGGGCCCGGCAGGAGGCCGAGGCCGGGCAGCCGGAGCCGAGCGAGCAGACCCGGCAGCAGCTCGTCCAAGCGATCGCCGAGCGGCTCTGGCAGGACCCGGAGTTCGGCGAGCAGCTGCGGCAGGCCGTCGCGGCGCTGCAGAGCGGGCAGGGCGGGCAGGGCGGGACCTCGAAGCACACCACCATCACGATGACCACCAACAACGGGGTGGTCGCCGACCACATCGAGACGATCACCCTCCGCCCTCAGCCGCCGAACCCGCCCCGGAGCTGACGGGTCTCGGCGTCCCGCCCGGAGCTCACCGCAGCACGTCGGACTCGGACGGAGTCCACATCACCGGGGACGTCCAGGACTTCCACTACGTGCGGCAGCAGGTGCTGCCGCCGGTCACCCCCGTGCTCCACGACACCCTGCGCCGGGAACCGCACCTGGTCGGCCGGCGCGAGGAGGTCGCGGACCTGCTCGGCCTGCTGGCCCCGGGACCGGGCACGGCCACGCCCGTGGTCGTCCTCGGCATGGGCGGCATCGGCAAGACTGCGCTGGCCCTCGCCACGGCCCACACCGCGCGGCGCGCCCGGTCGTTCACCGCCTACTACTACCTGGACTTCGACGGCTACGCCGCCGAGCCGGCCGCGCGCCTGACCGCCGACCAGGCGATCACCGTGTTGCTGCGCAACCTGGGCCTGGGCCCCCGGGAGATGCCGGCGGATCCCGTGGCCCGGGCCGACCGCTACCACGCCGAGCTGGCTGCGTGGAGCGACCGCGGCGACAGCGTGCTGCTGGTCGCCGACAACATCTCCGGCTGGGACCAGGTGCGCGAACTGCTTCCGGTGCGGGGCCACCGGATCCTGGTCACCACGCGCACCATGCCCGCGACGGACGGCGAGGTGACCGTCAAGCACCTCGGCCCGCTGGCGAGCGGACCTGCCCAGGAGATCCTCGAATCCCAGCTCCAGGCCCGGCGCTTCGCGCAGGACCCGGCGGCCAAGGCCGAGTTGGCCGGCTTCTGCGGCGGTCTCCCGCTGGCGCTCGAACTGGTCGTCGGTCTGCTCAGACTGGAACCCCAGCTCCCTCCCCGGGAATTGGTGGAGCGGCTGGCGCAGGAGCAGGAACGCCTGGACGAGCTCACCGAGGCAGCCGGTGCGCAGCGCGACCTGCGGACCGTCTTCGGGCTGTCCGTCGGCCAGTTGGGAGCGGACGAGCAGCGCCTCTTCACCTTGCTCGCGCTCGCGCCGGGCGACCGCACCGGGCTGCACGCGGCGGCGGCCCTCGCCGACCTCTCCCCCGCCCGGACCCGTCGACTGCTGACCCGGCTGCGTGCGGCCAACCTGCTGACCGGCGACGCCACCCACCACCGCTTCCACGAACTGGTCCGCCTCTACGCCCGCCAGCGCGACGATGCGAGCATCTCGGTGACCGACCGCACGGCCGCCACCGACCGGCTGCTCGACCACTACACCGGCACCGCCCGCGCCGCCGACAGCCACCTGGACCTGAGCAAGCCGGACGATCCCCGGTTCGACGGGCGGGGCGAGGCGCTGGAGTGGCTGCGGGCCGAGTGGCGCCAGCTGGTCGCGGCCACCGAGTTCGCCGTGCTCAACGACCGCGCGGCGCACGGCCGCGACCTCGGCCGGGCGGTGAGCACCTTCCTGGAGTGGGAGACGCTCTGGGACGCGCTCCAAGGCGTGGTCGACCTCCGGCTGGCCGCCGTCCGCCGGCTCGGCGACCGGGAGGGCGAGGCGGCCGCGCTCCGCTCGCTCGGCACCGTGCTGGACCGCCGGCACCGGTTCGCCGAGGCGGTCGAGAGCCACCGGGAGTCGCTGCGGATCGCCCGCGGGACGGGCAACCGCGACGAGGCGGGGCGTTCCCTGCTGTCGCTCGGCATCAGCCTGCACGACTCGGGCCGGTACGAGGAGGCGCGGCAGGTGTTCACCGAGGCGCTGGCGGAGTACGTCGAGCTGGGCGACCGGCACAGCCAGGCCATCCTGCACCACGACCTGGGCCTGACGCTGAGCGAACTGGGCGATCACCGTGGAGCGGTGGAGCAGTACGAGCTGGCCGTCGCGGGCTACCGCGAGTTCGACGACCAGTACCGCGAGGCGATGGTGCTGCGCTGCTGGGGCCAGGTCCTGACGGCCCGGCAGGACCACGCCGGGTCCCTCCTGCGCAACGAGCAGTCGCTCGCGCTCAGCGCGGCGGCTGACGACCGCGCAGGGCAGGCCGCCGCACACTCCAACATCTCCCTCGACCTCGCCGCGCTGGGCCGTGCCGACGAGGCGTTGGCGCAGGGCCGGGCGGCGGTCGACATCACCGAGGGCCTGCACGACCCGTGGCTCACCGGCCAGGTCCTGGCCAACCTGCTGGCGGTGTCGGCCGGCCACGAGCGCTGGCACGAGTACCACGACGTCGCCGAGCGGATGATCGAGATCCACCGCGAGCTCGACGTCCCCGCGCGCGTGGCCGTCGGCCTCACCTTCCTCGGCCGGTTCCACATCGAGGTGTCGGGCCAACCCGAGCTCGGCATGCGGCGGTTGCGGGAGGCGCTGGAGAACAACCGGGCGGGCGGCACCCGGGAGGACGAGGCCAACATCCTGACGGTCCTCGCGCACGGCCACCACCAACTCGGCGAGGTCGACCAGGCCGTCGACGGCTACCGCAGGGCGGCCGAACTCCACCGCGCCCTCGGGAACGAGCCCGGACTGGCCACGGCCATCCACTCGCTCGGCGGCTGCTGCTTCATCAACGGCCGCCTGCCGGAGGCGATCGGCGCGATGACCGAGGCACTGCCGCTCGATCGCCGGCTGGGGCGGGTCGCCGACGAGGCCGAAGCCCACTCGATGCTCGGCAACGCCCACCAGCAACTGCGCGAGTTCGCACAGGCCGAAGAACACTTCGGCATCGCCCGGGAGTTGCACCACCGGGTCGGCAACCGCCCGCGCGAGGCGCACATGCTGATGGCGCTCGGCGACGTCTGCCTGCAGACCGGCCGTCCGGACGACGCCGTCCCCCGTCTCGTCGAGGCCCGCGCCGCCTTCCACGCCCTGGGTGACCAGCGCCTGGAGGCCCTGATGCTCAGCTCGCTCGGCTCGGCGGCCATCAGTACGGGCCGCCACCCGGACGCCGCCGCCCTGTTCCGGGAGGCGCTCGACGCCTGGCTGGCCCTGGGGGACGAGGCCGAGATCGCCCGCTGCCGCGTTGCCCTCGTCGGACTGTGCGGCACCCTGGGCGACATGGCGGAGGCGGTCCGCCAGTGCGAGCTCGCCCTGCCGCTGCTGGAACGGCTCGGCAGGACGGAGGGCGCGGCGATGGCCCGGGCCTTCCTCGCCCAGCAGTCCCAGCAGTGACCCGGCCAGACCTCGATCGGACCTCGATCGGACCTCGACCGGACCTCGACCGGAGCTCGGTCAGACGTCGATCAGACCTCGATCATCGTCAACTCGGGGTACACGTCCTGCCAGCGGTACCGCGGGCAGTGGAAGTGCCAGTACGCGAAGCCGGTCAAGTACCGCTCCAGGTGCGGGCGCTGCTCCTCGCTCGCCAGCGCCAGGATGCGACGGTAGGCGGCCAGCCCGCCCTCCACGGCGCGGCGATAGGCGGTGAGGTAGGGGACCCGCCCGGCGACCGACTGGCGGTGGATCCGGCTGACCGCGAAGTCCCCGCCGTGCACCGCCTCCTTGTAGAAGGAGAGCACGTCGTTGACGTCGTTCAGGAACGCGACCCCGGCGCTGAGCGCCGCCGCCCAGAAGCCCCGGTTGTCCTCCGCGCGCAGCGACGGGTCGGTGAACTGCAGTGAGGTGAACCAGAACTGGGAGAACCCGTTGAAGATCCGGACGAAGTCGCTGTCCACCGGGTCGGCCGCCTCGGGCGTGAACTCCGCCTCCATCAGCACGCCGGCGACCGCCGTGTGGAAGTAGGTCTTGAAGACCGCGAGGAAGGTCGGATCGCAGAACGGCGCCACCTCGTCGAACATGTACCGGATGTACCGGACGTTCGGCGAGCCGGCCTCCGGCAGCATGCCGCCCCGCAGGATCGCCGCCGCCTCGGCGCGGTCGTGGCAGCAGACGTCGTCGACGTTGGTGGTGAACACCCAGATCCGGTCGAGCGCGAGGGCGAGCGCGTCGTCGGCGATCGGCACCATCATCGCGCGCATCAGCGTGATGTTGCGGGCCGTGGCAGCGGGGACGCTGACGCCGAAGGCCGCGAACTCGGCGATCAGCGCCGCCGCGTCGGCGCGGGCCTGCGCGAGGTCGACGGGCGGGTCGAAGGAGTCGGTGAGCGCGATCGCCCGGTCCACCAGCCCGGAGGCGAGCACCTCGGCGACCAGCGCGCGGTGGCGCGGATCCGGGACGGCGGCCAGCCCGCGCCGCCCGGTGTACCGGAGGGTGTCGACGCCGGGCGGCCGGTGCGGGCTGAGCGTGGGATGGCCTGTCGGATTCACGCCGGGTCCTTCCGTTCGGGGCTGCTCTGCTCGCCCGGGTTCCTCCCCGGGCGATCCCGGGTTCAGTCGTATCCGAAGCACCGTCAGCCCGTGCGGGTGTACGGCGTGTTCGGCCGGTTGACGCCAACCCTCCACCGTCTGGGAGGATGCACCCCGATGGACGCCAACCGGAACGACGAAGTGGCGGGGCTCCGGGTCGGCGACCGGTGCTCCGGGGTGGTCACCGGGATCACCCGGTCCCGCACCTGGTCAGTGGCGCTGGACGGGTTCCCCAAGGGCGTGTCGGGATGGTTCGGGCCACTGGAACTGCCCTGGGGCCGGAAGGACCCGATCGAGGTCGGCGACCGGATCACCGCCGAGGTGTTCGCCGTCGACCCGAAGCGCCGACAGGTCCGGCTGTCGTTGGCGGCCGCCGCGCACCCCGAGCTCTGGGCCTTCCTGAGCGGCCTGCGCCCCGGCCAGCCGCTCACCGGCACCATCGCCTCGATCGAGCGCTTCGGCGTCTTCGTGGCGCTGGACGAGGGCCCCGACCACCCGGTCTTCCCCGGCGTCGGGTTCCTCACCCACCCCGAACTCTCCTGGCAACGCTTCGAGTCCGTGGAGGAGGTGGTCCGGGTCGGCGAGCGGGTGCGCTGCGAGTTCCTCCAGTTCGACATCTGGAACGGCGAGGCCCGGCTCTCGCTGCGCGCCTTCCAGCCGGACCCCTTCCGGGAGCTCGCGGACCGGCTCACCGTCGGCCAGTCGGTGTCCGGGCGGGTCACCAAGGTGCTCCCGTTCGGGGTGTTCGTCCGGGTGGCCGCGGGGGTCGAGGGGCTGGTCCACCGCGATGAGGGCGGTCAGGGACTCGACGTCGGCGCGGAGGTCACCACCACCGTCGCCGACCTCGACCTCCCGCGCCGGCGGCTGCGCCTCACCATCCGGCAGCTGCCCGCCTGACGCACTGCCAGGACCTCGCGGCGTTGTCGCAGGGCCGTGCCAGACTCCCGCCCATGAAGATCACCGAGGCGATCCACGAGATCCTGAAGGCCAACTACACGCCGTCGTACCCGTGGGAGGCCGAGCAGCCGGGCTTCGCGGAGCGAGTGAGCTACCAGGGCGAGTTCACGTTCGCCGGGCAGCTGCGGGTGCACGGCGCGTTCAACATGTCCGGGCTCGACGCCCCGGAGTTCTTCGTGCTCGACGACATCGCCGACGGTGTGCACGACGTCTACCTGGCCTACGACCGGGACGAGGAGGCGGGCGCCTTCGTCACCGCCGTCGCGCTGGTCGCCGGCGGGACCACACCGGAGGCGCTGCTGGGCGCGGAGTGGGCGGACGAGTCGGACGACGTCAACCACCTCACCGAGGGCGCCTCGGCGATCTCCTCCAGCACTCCGAACAACTGGACCGTCGCCTCGGCCCTCAACGACCTCGCCGGCGAGCCCATCCACGCCGACGCCTTGGCGCGGGTGGCCGCCGAGTTCGCGGCGCAGCGGGCCGCCGGGTCCCAGGCCCCGCTGCTCGACGTGGTCGTCGACCCGTCGAACGGGGCGAACACGCTGGTCTTCCCGACCGTGGACACCATGTCGACCAGCATCCTGGTCGGCCGGGACGAGGACGGGGCGGGCATCGGGATCGTCTGGTCCGACTTCCAGAGCTGAACCCGGCATTCCGATAGCACGTCGCGACAACCAACAATCTCAAGGGGAATTCTGATGGACAACCAGGACGGGCGCACGTGGGCCACCGAGCTGTTCGACCTGTGGACGGCCCTGTGGAACGGTGACCTCGCGCTCAGCGAGCAGATCATGGCCCCGGAGTTCACCCTGCGCTACGCGCAGCCGGGCACCGAGGTCTTCGACACGATCCGCACCCCGCAGCAGTTCGCCGACCTGATCGCCGCCTTCCGCAAGGCCCGCCCGGGCCTGCGCTTCGCCCCGGAGGGCCCGACCGCCGTGGACCTGCAGCCGGGCGACGGCGGCTGGACCGGCCTGGTGACGAGCCCCTACCTGGCGAGCTTCGACGGCGGCGAGCGCGAGTCGCGCAGCGGCACGGACATGCTGCGGGTGGCGGACGGGAAGATCGTCGAGGTCTGGTCCGTCTCCAACGAGCGGACGTACTACCACTGACGGCACGCACGTGGGGGCTGAGGGCGGGGCACGGGAAGAGCGGCCCCCCGGCCGTCCTTCCCGTGCCCCGCCCTCAGCCCCCGGCCCGCCCGATCAGCTGGTGCAGGCCCACCACGCTCGCGCCGGCGGCGGTCAGCCCGGCCAGCGCCCCGCCCGGCGCCGACCGGGTGCTGAGGAAGGCCAGCCCTGCGACGACCAGGCCGATGAAGGCCGCCGCCAGGAGGATGGTGACCGTACGGAGCGTCAGGAACGGGGGCGGGTCGGACGAGGTCATGCGCTGCTCCATCGAACTGCCAGGGCGACCGCGCGGCCACCTCGGGGTTTCGGCCCGGCGAACACCGGCCCGGGAGTAGCCTGCGACCGTCCGCGGTAGTCCCCAACTCCGAAGCGCGTTCTGCCAGGTAGAGTCCGGACAACCGCGGGTTGTCCCGGGACGTCCCGGGACGGTGGCGCGCTCAGGGGCGGGAGTTGACGTTGGTTCAGGGTGGGACGGGCGGTCGGGGCGGTCGACCGTGGGGGCCGATCTGGGCGCAGACGCCCGAGGGCAGGGACTTGGCCCTCTTCCTGCGGGCGCGGGTGGACGAGAGTCCGTTGACGATGACCGCAGCGGCGAAGGGCGCCAACTACTCGACCACACAGGCCGGGGACTTCCTGTCCGGCAGGCGGGTGTCCGAGCCCGCCTTCGTGGCCGCCCTGCTGCGGATCACCGTCCTCGACCCGCGACAGCGCAGAGCGCTCCAGGCCGACGCCGACCGGCTGCTCCACGCGGCCAGGAACCCGCAGGAGCGGCGCGAGGAGCACGGCGGCGACAGCACCCTCGCCGGGCAGCTGGAACGCGTGCGCGCACAACAGGTGGAGACCTACGAGCGGCTGACCCGCGCCCTGGAGCAGCAGGCCGACCTCCAGGAGGCGGCCCGGAACTCGGCGCAGTTGGTCATGGTGCTGCTGAGCATGATCAACACCCTGGCTGACCGGGTGCGGAGCCTCTCCACCGAGCGCGACGGCCTCGCCGGCCGCGCCGGTGATCGGCGGGAGCTCGAACACACGCAGCGGCGCCTCGCCCGCGCGCTGGACCAGGAGCGCCGGGCGAAGGAGGAACTCGACCGCGCGCGGGAGAAGCAGCGCCAGGCCGAGGACCTGGCCGCCCGCGTCCAACGCCGGGTCGACGAACTGACCGACGAGCTCAACCGCCTGCGCGCCGACGAGGCCACCGCCCCCGACGACGCCGTGCCCCCGCCCCCGGGCGTCACCACCTCGGCGGACCCGGTCGGCGACGACATCGACCAGGCACTCGCCCGGGCGACGACGGTCAACGACACCGACGAGGAAACCCTCCGGCGCATCACGGACGAACTCCAGGACACGGCCGAGGGAGAGGCCCCGCGCGGCGTCCTGGCCTTGGAGGACGGCCGTCCGGCGGTTGTCCCGGACATCCAGGACAACGTTCCGACCAACCCCAGCATCAGCGAGCTCGACGCCCGCCACGAGCACGCCTACAACCTCGGCGAGGCCGGCGAATATCGAACGGCGGTCGAGCTGTTCGCCGAACTGATCGCAGCCAGCACCCGGATCCTCGGCCCCGACCACCCCGACACCCTCGATGCCCGCCATGGACACGCCGTCAACCTCGGGAAGGCCGACGACCACCGGCAGGCAGTCCAACTCCTCGCCGCACTGATCGCGGACAGCACCCGCGCCCTCGGCTCCGACCACCCCGACACCCTCACCGCCCGCCACAACCACGCCTTCCACCTCGGAGAGGCCGGAGACCGCCGCGAAGCAGCACGGCTACTCGCCGAAGTGGCCACCGACCGCACCCGCGCCCTCGGCCCCAACCACCCCAACACCCTCACCGCCCGCCACAACCACGCCGCCAACCTCGGAGAGGCCGGAGACCGCCGCGAAGCAGCCCGGTTGTTCGCCGAACTCACCACCGACCGCACCCGGATCCTCGGCCCCAGCCACCCCGACACCCTGACCACCCGCCACGAACACGCCTACAACCTCGGGAAGGCCGGAGACCGCCGCGAAGCAGCACTACTGCTCGCCGAACTCACCACCGACCGCACCCGGATCCTCGGCCCCAACCACCCCGCCACCCTCACCACCCGCCACAACCACGCCTTCAACCTCGGTCGGGCTGGGGAACGTCGCGAGGCAGCTCAACTATTCGCAGAACTCATCGCGGACCGCACCCGGATCCTCGGCCCCAACCACCCCGCCACCCTCACCACCCGCCACAACCACGCCTTCAACCTCGGAGAGGCCGGCGACCACCACGAAGCGGCCCAACTCCTCGCCGAAGTGGCCACCGACCGCACCCGGATCCTCGGCCCCGAGCACCCCAACACCCTCACCACCCACCGACGCCAAGCCCACTTCGCGCGCCTGGCGTCAGACCCTCCACCGGCGCGCTGAGCCTCCAGGGCGGCGATCGATCACGCCGTCCCCTTCTGTGACCTTCCATGACCGGTCGCGCTGTGTCAGGGTTCGCCGAGAGGGAAAATGACTTAGCGTCAGAGCCTCGCAACGATCAGCGACTAGGAGCCGGCCAGGGATGATCACGGACACCTTCTGGAGCGATCTCGAAGAGCGGCTCCTGCCGCTCTTCACCGACTACCGCGACCGCCTCGCCGACCTTCCGGTCCATCTCAAGGCGGACCACACCCTCCTCACCGAGGCCGACGTCGCGGCGCAGTCGTTGATCGTCCAGCACATCCGCGGGCTGGAGCCCGACGCCGTGATCATTGCCGAGGAGGACGAGCGGTCAACGGTCCGCGACGAGGTCGCCCAGTCGGACGGGAGGGTCTGGGTGATCGATCCGATCGACGGGACGGCCGAGTTCGTCCAGCAGGGACACTCGGAGTTCTGCTCGGTCGTCTGCCTCCTGGAGGACTGGCGGCCGTCTGCGGCCTTCGTCCTGGCCCCCGAACTCGGGGCCGGTCGCTCCCCGCTCCGGGTCACGGCCGACGTCGCTTCACGAACGGTGCGGATCGGTGGGCGGCCGGCGCCGATGCCGACAGCCACCGGGCAGTGGATCTCGGCGACTCGCAGCGCCGGCACCCCGCCGCGCGTGTTCGATAGCGCGGCCGAACGGGCCGGCTACCGGCTCAAGTTGCGGACCACCTCGCAGACGGTCGACATGCTGCGCACCGCCATCGACCTCGGTGCCACGACAGATCCTCCGCTTCCGTCCTTCGACCTCTTCTGGCGGCGCAAGCAGAAGCTGTGGGACGGCGCCGCGGGCATCGCGATCGGTACCGCGCTGGGACTGCGCAGCGCGGACGAGCACGGCGAACCGTTGCCGTTCGGGCCGGAGTTCCTCAGCGCGGCGACCCCGACCTTCGAATCCAGCGTCATGGGCCACCCCGAGGCGGTGGCTTGGTTCCTGGACGTGGTGCACGCATGAGGCAGCACAGCACCGACGTCCTGGTGGACGTGACCTCCCTGATCAGCGCCGAGGACTTCCTGGCGTCCCAGAACAGGAGCACCGAGCCTCTGGACCCGTTCGCCAGGCAGTGCTTCGTCGAGGTCGTCCAGTCGCTCCTCTTCATGTCCAACGTGTACGTGGCCCATCCCGTGCTGCACGCGCCACGAGCCGGCGACTTCGGTGACAGGCCGCTGCTGCTGCAAGCGCTGATGCGTGCGGGACTCATACATCCGCTCCGATTGGACGGCGAGCAGCAGAGGTCCGCCGCGAGGCTGGAGGCCGCGGCGGTCCGCGATCTGCAGAGCGTCCACGGGGTCACCAGCATGGCGCGCTTCGTCGAGCAGGCCTTCGTGTGCGACGAGGCGAGCGCCGGGCGGCAGGCCGCCCTGTCCACCCGGATCCGGGAGTGGAGCTCCTTCCAGGAGCGACAGGTCCGCTCCACGGCCGGTCACCACCGGGATCGGATCCCCACTCGGGACGGTGTCGAGGAGGACGCCTTCGGCGAATGGGCCAGGGCCGCAGCCGTCGTCCTCAGGAGTGCACTCACCGGGATCGCCGCGCCCGGCCAGGGGGAGTACCTGATGGCGACCCTGGCGCGCGGGATGAAGTACCGTGCCCGGGCCGAGGCCCGGGTCGTTTCCTACCAGTCCCATCCACTGCGGCGGGACTTCTCGCTCACCTTCGACATGACCCGCAGTGGCGCGGCCGATACCGAGGTGCTCGATCTCATCCAGGCCGTGCGCGGTATCCACACCTCACTCAGCCACGCTGTCGGCCAGAGCGAGTCCCACCGGTTGCAGTTGCTGGAGTTGGAGCTTCCGCTCCTCGGCGGCCGGTTGTGGGCG
Organism: Kitasatospora viridis; assembly: GCF_007829815.1. Lineage (NCBI taxonomy): Bacteria > Bacillati > Actinomycetota > Actinomycetes > Kitasatosporales > Streptomycetaceae > Kitasatospora > Kitasatospora viridis. The sequence goes on from NZ_VIWT01000001.1 coordinate 1,273,374, forward strand.
GCGGATGACACCGGCAGGCGGAGCGACCACGAGTGGATCGCGTTCGTCGTCGGCCGGATCCGTGACTACCGTGACCGCGCGTCCGAGCTCAGGCGGGCCGTGGAGCGCTGTGTCACCGCCGAGGACTACGTGCGTCTCGCGCGCGACATCGAGGGCGTGAAGCGGCAGTTGCTCGAACGGTTGGGACTCCGGCGGGTGGAGCTGTCCGCCGTGGAACGGGAGCTGGTCGGGTCTGTCGCGTCGGTCTCCGGCGCCGTCACGGGCCTCCCTGTGGTCAGCGGCCTGTGGTTCGGTGCGCGCAGCCTCGGCAAGCAGTTCGTCTTCGGCAACGCCCAGCCTTACCAGCGCTTCCTGTACCGGGAGTTCGTCGATGCGTGGAAGCGCACGGGAAGGTAGCCGCCGCCTCGGAGAAGCGCGAACTCCATAATTGAACACGTTCAAAATCTGTGCGAAGCTGACTGACAACCGTTCAGTCCGTAGGGGGCAGCGCATGGCCAAGGGACTCACCCCCTCACCCCCAACCACCAGCACCCCCCGCGCACCCGACCGCGCCTTCCCCACCCAGCCCGCCAGGTGGACCGCCCTGCTGATCCTGCTCGCCGGCTACCTCGCAGTGCTGGGCACGGTGTTCCCCGTGAGGACCAGCCACGCGGACCTCGTCGCGGATCTCCGCTCCCACCGCGCCTCCGTCGTCCGGGTCGACACCGACGGCGCGCAGGTGTTCGCCCAATGGACGACGACCGGCGCGTTCGTGCAGAAGGCGGAGACGTACCGCTTCCCCTACGACCGCCCGGGCCCGAGCGGCGCGATCGGCGAGTTCGAGCAGGTGGTCGCACGACAACTCGCGGGCAGCGGTGCCGTCGTCCGGTTCCAACCCTTCGATCCGAGCTACGGCTTCGGCGGCCTGAGCCTCCTGGTGGCCGTGCTCTACCCGAGCGTGCTGGGCTGGTCGCCGCTGGGCGTCGGCACGTACCTCGTCGGGCTGGTGATCGTCGCTCACCTGGTGCTCGGCGACGACAGGCGGCGGACGGGCGGGGCCGGGACCTGGCTGTGGATCTGCCTGCTGACCGGATTCGGCTTCTTCGCCTACCTCTGGGTGGAGCCGAGCCCACTGCTGGCCTTCCCGGCGAGGCGTCGCCGAGCGGGCCGGGTCCGACCGCCGGGCGTGCCCGGGGCGCTGGGGGCGACAGCGGCAGCCTTCGCCCTGCTGGCCGCTGGAGGGATCGCCTACGTACGGGCGGTCCAGGCGGCGTCGCATTGATCCGCCCGACGAAACTGCCGCCCAGCGGACATCCGACTGGCCCTACGATCTGGGTCGAGTTCCATTGATCAAGCGAGATGAGAAGCACCACCGTGAGATTCCTGATCGTGTTCGGCTCCGCCTTCCTCCTGTCCCAACTGGTCGTCTGGACCCTCGTGGTGAACGTCTTCGGACTGGGCGACGGCGGGCGGCTGCTGCTGGCACTGGTCGAGTTCGTCGCCGGGCTGCTGGTGCTGAGCATCGTGATGGCGGCGCTGCCGAGGAGGCTGAAGCAGCAGGTCGCCGGGGCGCAGCCGACCTCGGCGATGATGCGGCGGCGAGTGGACGGGCTGCTGGTGAAGCTCGGCGGCATAGCGCCCCGCACGGCCCGGGCCGACGTCGTGGCGCTGGCGAGCGGGGTGGCGCTGTACACGCGGGCCGTGCGGATCGACGGCGAGCGGCCGCTGCTCGGCACGCTGCTCTTCGAGGCGCCGAGCGGCGGTCAGGCGGTGCTGCGGTGGCGGCGGGGGACGGCGATCGAGACGCTCCCGGCGCCGTACCAGCTGACGGAGTTGGCGGACGTGCCGCTGACCGCGGTCGCGCGCTCGCTCAAGGCGAGCGGCACGGTGCGGATCGGGGGCGCCGTGAAGGTGCAGCTGACGGCGATGGACCTGGAGCTGCTGCGGCACGTGACCACCACCGCCTGATCGGTGATCAGCGGATCGATAGGGTCGGGCTCACCTGAACAGCCGAGGAGCGCCTGACCGATGAGATCTCCGGCCGAGCTGGACCACGTCCAGTGGCACGAACTGACCCACGCCTACGGCAGCGCCGAGGACGTGCCCGAGCAGGTCAGGGCGCTGTACGAGCCGGACGAGGAGTTGGTCGAGGAGGCGATCTACGCGCTCTACGGCAACATCCACCACCAGGGGTCGGTGTACCAGGCCTCCGCTCCCGCCGTTCCGTTCCTCGCGCACGCCGCGATGCACGTGCCGGGCCGGCGGGCCGACCTGCTGATGCTGCTCGCCACCCTCGCGGAGCACGAACCGCAGGAGGTGGACTCCCCGCACTGGGCGGGGAGTTCGGTCGCCGCGATCTGCGTCGAGCTGGTCGGGGTACTGCCCGACCTGCTGCCCTGCCTGACGGACGCCGAGCGCGAGGTGCGGCAGGCGGCCCTGCGGGTGGTGGCGGCGGTGGCCGGGCTGCTGTTGGACGAGCTGCGTGAGCGGGTCGTGGCGCGGGTCGAGGAGCTGTACGACGGCGACCCCGTGGCGGCGGTGCGGGCCGACGCGCTGATGGCGCTGGATCGCTTCGGGCGCGCGGTGGCCGGGTTGGACAGCCCGCTGCCCGAGGTCCGGCTGGCGGTGGCGCTGCTCGCCGCCGAGCGTGCCGAACCGCCGTACCCGGCCGAGCTGGTGGCCGTCCTCGCCGCCGACGGCGCCGAACCCGACCCGGGCGACGAGGCGCTCCAGTGGAACGGCAGCAGCCAGGAGGAGCGGTTGACCCGGCTGCTCGCCAGGGATCCCGACGCGGGTCTCACCGTGGCCGCCGGCTGGATCGCGGCGGGCGACCTCGGCTCGCGCGGCAGCTGGCTGGCCCGGACGATCGCCGACACCTGGCGGGACCGGGAGGCGGAGGTGCTGCGGCTGCTGCTGGCCGCCGTGCGCCAGGAGCAGGACGTCAAGGAGTTGTACGGGCCGCTGCGCGCCGTCAGCCACTGGGTGGACCTGGTGGCCCACCCGGCGCCCGAACTGCGGGACGCGCTGCACGACTACGCGTACAGCCCGGACGAAGACGTCGCCGAGGTGGCGCTGCTCGCCCTGATCCGCTCGCGCGACCCGCGCGCCGTGGAGCTGGTGCTCCGACGGCCGAACGGGCGGCTGCTCGCGGCGGCGGCGCACCAGTTCCCGGGAGCAGCCGAGCAGTTGATACCCGAGATCCGTCGGCTGCTCGCCGCCGGGGCCACCGGCAACGCGGGGATCGCCCTGGTGCGGGCGCTGGCGCCGCTCGGCGCCGCCGCCCGGCAGGCGCAGCCCGAACTGGTGGACTGCCTGCGCACCTCCCGCGCCGCGATCGTCGCCGCCCGCCAGCTCGGCGTGAACGGGGTGGCGGCGGCGGAGGTCGTCGAGGTGCTGCGCGAGGCCACCGGGAGCACCGACGACTCGGTGCGGGCCGCGGCGGCAACGGCCCACTACCGCCTGACCGGTGAGGCCGCCGTGGCACTCGGCGCCTTCGAGGAGCTGATCGCGGGCGGCGGTCAGCTCCATTGGTTCATGGCCGGCCTGGAGCCGCTGGGCCGCGCGGCCGAACCGCTGCTGCCGCTGATCGAGCCGCTGCTGACGGCGGATTACGAGTGGACCAGGCTGGCGGCCGCCCAGACCCACCACTGGATCACCGGCTCGCCCGACCGCGCCGTGCCGGTCCTCGCCGAGCTGGTGGTGCCGAAGCCGGTCGGCCTGGAGGCGATGGCCGCGCTCGCCTCGACCGGCCGGGTTCCGGCGGAACTGCGCCCGGCGCTGGAGCACTTCGCCTCCTCACCGGTGCGCCTGATCGCCGACTCGCCGGTCTCCGGCGAGGGCCACCCGGACGAGGAGCTGCGCACCCTGGCCCGCAGGCTGCTGGACGCCTGCTGAGGCGTGATCAGGCGTGCTCAGGCGGTCGGCCTGCGGTGGAGGGGGCAACGGCAGGCGGGCCACTCGCCGGTGATCGGGAGGACGTAGGTCTCGGGGTCCACCCAGACACGGCGCTTGCGGGTCAGCGGGACGCGCTTGCCGGTGGCGGTGATGCGGTAGGTGCGGATGGTCATCTTGCTCATCGGGCGGTTCCTGGGGGGCGTGCGGGGTCTCCGCAGACGGGACAGCTCGGCCAGCCGAGGGGGCAGGGGCTCCGGGTCGCGCGGAGAAGGAGGACGGCGATGGTGAGGCGGCACGCCCAGGAACGGACCGGGATCCGCTCCTGCGGTGCGGGGACAGCGAGCGTCAACGGGACTGCTGGCCCATCGAGTTGAGGCCGACGCGGAGGACGGTGACGAGCCGCTCGACGACGTCGGGACGCGCCGCGCCGAGGTCGATCAGGAAGACGCCGGTCGCCTGCCCGGACTGCCAGTCCACCCCGACGCTGGGCAACGGAATGCCGGCGAGGTGCAGCAGGGCGAGGAGGTCGTCGAGCACATCGGCCGCGTGGGACTTGGCGTCGGCGAGGTGGCGGGAGAGGGGGGTGGGCATGGCGGCTCCCAGGGGAATAGGTCGCTGAGTGCAACGGGTTTGTCACTCTGGGACTACAACTACGCCACCGACCGCTATCTTTGGAAGCCTGTCATCTTGACACTTTCCCAGGTGATTTTGGGGACCGCCGTGGTGAACAAGAAGTACATCGATCCGACGCTATCTCCCGCCCATGGCTTGGGAGTTCAGTTGCGGCGCTTCCGCGAGGCCGCCAACTTGACTCAGGCTCAGCTAGGCAAACTGATGGGCTATTCAGCCTCGTTGATCAGCAATATCGAACAAGCGAAGAAGAACGCGACGCTGCCGTTCGTACGTGCGGCCGACAAGGCGCTGAACACGCATGGGGCGTTGGAGACGCTGTGGTGGCACCGGAACCACACGGCGCTGATCGAGGGCTTCCCAGAGTTCGTGGCCCGCGAGGCACAGGCTCGGGTCATCCGCGTATTCGAGATCGGACTGATCCCCGGCCTGCTGCAGACCAGCGAGTATGCCGCCGCCCTCCAGGCTGCGAACGTCCGCAGAGGCGATGCCACTCAGGAGGAGGTCGATGAGCGGCTGGCGGTTCTGCTGGCCCGCCAGCAGCTCCTCACTCGTGAACAGCCTCCCATTGTCCACGCCGTGCTCGACGAGTACTGCCTGCGCCGGCCGATCGGCGGGCCAGCGGTGATGGCCCGCCAGCTCCGCCACCTTGAGGCCTTGGCCCAACGACCCAACGTGATGATCCAGGTCGCACCCCTCTCCTTGGGCGAGGACCGACCCTTGAACTTTCCCCTGATCTTGATCACGCTGCCGGATCACACGGTGCTCGGCTACTCGGAGACCGAACAGCGGGGCTATTTGGAGCATGATCAGGACACGGCCGCCTCATTGGGTCGAAGGTACGATCGCCTTCAGGCGGAGGCGCTGCCACTGGCAGCCTCTCTAGTCGTGATCCGAAAGATTCGAGAGGAAGCGGAGAATCATGCACAGCGTCCTGACGACTCCTCAGTGGCTTAAGAGCTCTTACAGCACCGGCCAGGGCGCGTGCGTCGAGATCGCTCCCAACTTCACACCGACCCTCCCCCTCCGGGACTCCAAGGACCCCAACGGTCCGGCCCTCGTCTTCCCGGTCGCGTCCTTCTCGGCCTTCGTCTCCGCACTCAAGGCCGACTCCCTCACCACCATCTGAGCGCGAGAGGATCCCGGGACCATGTGGCTCAAGAGCTCCTACAGCAACGGCCAAGGCACGTGCGTCGAGATCGCCCCCGACGTCATCGACACCATCCCCCTCCGCGACTCCAAGGACCCCCACGGTCCTGCCCTCGTCTTCCCCGCCCCCTCCTTCACCGCCTTCATCGCCGCCCTTAAGGACAACTCGCTCACTTGAACTCGCACCCCCACATAGCAATCATCGGCGGCGGGATCACTGGTCTCGCCGCCGCGCTGTTCCTCGGCCGCCAGGGGCACCGCGTCACGCTGCTCGAACGCGAGGCCCGCGCTGTCTCGTCCGACCTCGACGGCGACTTCGTCGCCTGGAACCGGCCGTCCACCCCCCAGGCGCTCCAGCCGCATCTGCTCCGCGCGCCGATCCGCAACGTGCTCCGGGCCGCCGCGCCGGACGTCTATGCGGAACTCCTCTCCCTCGGGGCGACCGAGCACCACGACCTCGCCGCGTTCGGCCCGTCGCTGCCCGAGGACGTCGACCTGGTGACCCTGCGCGCCCGGCGGATCCTCCTCGAAGCCGCCCTCTCGCGCGCCGTCCAGGCCGAACCCACCGTCACCCTGCGCACCGACACCCCCGTCACCGGTCTCCTCACCAACCCCGGCGAGGTCCCCCGCGTGACCGGCGTCCGGACCGCCGCCGGCGACATCACCGCCGACCTGACCCTCGACGCCGCCGGCCGCCGCTCGCACGTGCACCGCTGGCTCGCCGCCGCCGGGGCCCGGCCGCCCGTCACCGAGCTCCAGCGCACGGGGATCGCCTACTTCTGCCGCTGGTACCGCATCGACCAGACCAAGCCCTACACCGAACCGCCCCGCACCGGGTGCCTCACGCCCTACGTGGCGTTCGGCGTCTTCCCGGCCGACAACGGGTGCTTCGCGCTCGCCGTCAGCATCTCGGTCGAGGACCCGACCCGCACCGCGCTGCGCGACCCCGAGGTGTACGACGCGGCCGCCCGGCTCTTCCCCAGCGGTGCCGCCTGGCTCGCGCTCCCGCACCAGCCGGTCAGCGACGTGCAGATCATGGCGGGCCTCCCCAACCTGTGGACGGCCCTGCACGACGACCAAGGCCCGCAGGTGCACGGCCTGTTGAGCATCGGCGACAGTGCCATCCACACCAACCCGACGCTCGGTCAAGGGATATCCCTCGCCATCCTCGCCGCCGACTGGCTGGCGCGGCAGGATCCGGTCGATCCGGGACTCCCAACCGCCTATCACCAGTTCCGTGTTGATACGCTCCGTCCGTGGTTCGACACCCAGGTCGGCATCGACCGCGCCCGCCAGGATCAGGTCCGCGACGCCCTCCGGGGCGTCCCCGACGTCCCCGCGCCACTCGAACGCTCCGCGCTGAGCTTCTGCGCCGAGCAGGACATCGTGGTGGCCCGTGCCCGCGCACAGGTGGCTCAGATGCTCCGCACGCCGCCGCAGGCGTACGCGACACCGGAGATCCAAGACCGGGTCGGCGCCTGGCTGCGCGCCAACCCTGAGTTCACCGGACCGCCACCCGGCCCCAGCCGGGAGCTGTGGGAGCAGACCGTCGGGCGTGGCTGAACGCGCCTACCCCGACCGCCGCCTGACGCCCCGTCAGTCCACAGCCATGCTCTGCGTCCCCAGCACCGCGAGCAGCGCGAGCCGTTCGGCGTCCTGGGTGCCGGGCTCGGCCGTGTAGACCAGGATCCGCAGGTCGCCGCCGGCCACGCTGAGCAGGTCGCAGTCCAGGGTGACCGGGCCGACCTGCGGGTGCTCGATGGTCTTGCGGCCCGACTCGAAGCCGGCCACCTCGCCGGACTCCCAGAGGTCGGCGAACCGCTCGCTGCCCGCGCGGAGTTCGGCGATCAGGCGGGGGATCCGCGGGTCGGCCGGGTAGCGGCGGGCGGTGGCCCGCAGGGCGGAGACCTCGGCCCGGTCCAGGGCCCGCTGGGACTCCGGGGTGTGGCGCACCCGCTCGTCCGGGCCGCCGAGGAAGTTGCGCCACAGCGCGTTGCGCTCCTTGCCGTGCCGCTCCCCGAACAGCGCGGTGGCGAGCGGGTTGGCGACCAGCAGGTTGAACATCGCGTCGGAGACCGAGACCGGGGTGTTGGACAGCCGGTCCAGCAGCCGCTGCACGCTCGGGGTGATCCGGCCGGGCACCGTGCCGTGGCCGGGCGGCACCAGGCCGGCGGCGTGGAAGAGCTGCTCGCGCTCCGGGTCGCCCAGCCGCAGCGCCCGGCCCAGCGCCTCCACCACCTGCTCCGAGGGGTTGGCCGCGCGGCCCTGCTCCAGTCGGGTCAGGTAGTCCACCGAGATCCCGGCCAGCAGCGCCAACTCCTCGCGCCGCAGGCCCGGGGCGCGCCGCTGCCCGCCGGCGGGCAGGCCGGCCGCCTCGGGCGTGACCCGGTCGCGGCGCTGCCGGACCAGCTGGCCGAACTCGGTGGCTGTCATGCTCCCACTGTGCCACCGGGCGTCCGGGCGCTGCCTGGCCCTGACAGTCCCAGGAAGTCCGGAGCCTGGTCCGCCGGTCCGCGCCGCCGCAGGGTGGAGGCATGACAGTCACACTCATCACCGGAGCCAACAAGGGTCTCGGCCACGAGACCGCCCGCCGCCTGATCGCCGCCGGGCACACCGTCTACCTGGGCAGCCGGGACGCCGGGCGCGGCCGGGCCGCGGCCGAGGAGCTCGGCGCCCGCTTCGTCCAACTCGACGTGACCGACGACGCGTCGGTCACCGCCGCCGCCAAGACCATCGAGCAGGCCGGCGACGGCCTCGACGTGCTGGTCAACAACGCCGGCATCGCGCTCGACGGCACCCACGCGCCCGACGGCTCGCGCTCGCTGGTCCCCGTGGACGAGCTCACCGCCGACATGGTCCGGGAGACTTTCGAGACCAACGTCTTCGGCCTGGTCCGGGTCACCCACGCGTTCCTGCCGCTGCTCAAGCGCTCGGCCGCCCCGGTCATCGTCAACGTCTCCAGCGGCCTGGCCTCGCTGGCCCACGCGAGCACCCCGGGCAACCCCGTGCACGACTACCCGGCGGCGGCCTACCCGACCTCCAAGACGGCCGTCAACATGCTCACCGTGCAGTACGCGAAGTCGCTGCCGGCCTTCCGGATCAACGCCGTCGAGCCGGGCTTCACGGCCACCGACATCAACCAGCACGCGGGCCACCAGACCGTGGAGCAGGGCGTCGAGATCATCGTCCGGATGGCCCGGGTCGCCCCCGACGGCCCCACCGGCACCTACTCGGACGCCAACGGGATCCTGCCCTGGTGACCCCTGGTGACCCCTGGTGACCGCCGCCCTCACGGCACCCGGCGGGCCTCCAGCACACACATCGGGCCGGGGGTCGGCCGGATCTCGGTGAGCTCGAAGCCGCCCGCGGTGAACAGCGCGCGCCAGGCGGCGGCGGTGCGTTCGCGGCCGGTGAGCATGCCCAGCATGGTGAGGTCGAGCAGGGTGGCGACCTCCGGGACGGTGCCCCCGTCGAGCACCGTGTCCACCACCACCAGCCGGGTGTCCGGGGCCGTCGCCGCCCGGTGCACCCGGTCGAGGATCCGGGTGGCCCGCTCGTCCGACCAGTCGTGCAGGATGAAGCAGGCCAGGTAGCAGTCGGCGGGCGGGAGCGCGGCGAAGAAGTCGCCCGCCGTGGCCGTGATCCGGTCGGCCACCCCGGCCGCCCGCAGCACCTCGGGCGCGGCCGCCACCACGTGCGGCAGGTCGAGCACCGTGCCGCGCAGGCCCGGCTCGCGGCGGGCCAGCTCGGCGAGCACCGCGCCGTCCGCCCCGCCGATGTCCACCACGAACTGTGCGCCGGCCAACTCGACGGCGTCCAGGGCGTGGTGGCGGATCGCCCGGGCGAAGTCGGTCATCGCCGCGGTGAACGTGGCGACCTGGGCCGGGTGCTCGCCGAGGTGGTCGAAGAACGGCTTGCCGTAGGCCAGGTCGGCGGCCGGCACCCCCGTCAGGGCGGTGCCCCAGAGCTCTCCGAAGGCCCGGTAGTGGGTCTGCTCCCAGGCCAGCGCGATGTTGCGCAGCGACTCGGGCCCGCCGGAGACCAGGGTGGGCCCGAGCCGCCCGAGGCCGACCAGGGCGCGCTCGGCGTCCACCGTGAACACCTCCTCGGCGGCGAGCACGTGCAGGATCCGGGCCAGCGGCTCGGGGCGCAGCCCGACGGCGGCCGCCAGCTCGGTCAACGGGCGTGGCCCGGCGACGAGTTGGTCGGCGACCCCGGCCCGGGCCACCACGAACAGGGCCTGCGAGAGCTGGAAGCCGCCGAGCAGGCGGAGCATGTCGACGGCGGGGAACGCGGCGTTCACGGCCGTCAAGCTAGCCGCCCCGGCCCGACGCACCGTCACCACGCGCCAGCCGACTGCCCCGGACGGCGCAACACGACCACCTGACGGGCCGTCCGACGGCCCGTCAGGTGGGATCGAGTGAGCTCCGGTCAGCCCAGCAGGGCCGGCAGCTCGGCGATCGAGGCCAGCACGTGGGTGGCGCCGTCGGCCCGCAGGCGCTCCTCGCCGTGCGCGCCGGTCAGCACGCCGGCCACCACCGCGGCGCCGGCCCGGGTACCGGTCAGCATGTCGTAGCCCGTGTCGCCGACCACCGCGACCTGGTGCACCGAGTCGGTGCCGGTGCGCAGCAGCGCCGCGAGCGCCAGGTCGGGGAAGGGGCGGCCGCGGCCGGCCTCGGCCGGGCACAGGGTCAGGTCGGCGATCTGCTGCCAGCCGAGCGCGTCCAGGATGCGGTCCTGGGTGGCGCGGGAGAAGCCGGTGGTCAGCACGACCTTGCGGCCGCTCTCGCGCAGCGCGGTGATCGCCTCGGCGGCGCCGGGCAGGGCGGCGCAGTGACCGGCGTCCACCAGGTCGTGGTAGGCCTGCTCGAAGGCCGCGTTGGCGCGCTGGGCCTTCTCCTCGTCGCCGAACAGGTGGCGGAAGACGGCGATCTTGGACTCGCCCATGGTGGCCCGGACGTGGGCCAGCATCGGCTCGTGCTCCGGGCTGCCGGGCTGGACGCCGTTGGCCAGCGCGGCGGCGTCGAAGGCCCGCTCGACCAGGCCGTCGTCGGCAACGGTGGTGCCGGCCATGTCCAGGACGACCAGGCGGATGTCAGGGGTGCTCATCGGTGCATGCCTCTTCTGGTTGGTGCGGACTCGGCGACAACGGTGCGCGATCCAGGTGACGCCAGCGTGACCGGACGGCGTCCAGCACGGTAACAATCACCAAGTTGTACAGACAACACCAGGTCGACGAGTGACCAACTGGACTCCCTGCTCCCCCGGCCGGCGGGCTACCGCCGCACCGTCGCCCGCAGGTAGTTGCGCCGCCCGAAGTGCGGCTCGTCCACCGCCGTCAGCTCCTCCACCTCGAACCGGTAGAGCGCCGCCGCCCCGCCCCCGGCCAGGAACTGCGCCCGCACCTGCGGATCCTGCGCGAAGCCCGGATAGCGCCCCTGGTAGGCGGCCAGCGCGGCCTCGGCGTGCCGGCCCCAGGCCTCGCCGGCCCGCCCGGTCAGCTGCACCCCGCGCAGCTGCTCGCCGAAGGCCGGCGGCGGCAGGAAGACGGTCGCGGCGGCCCGGGCCTGCTCGGCCAGGTGCAGGCTGTGCCGGGTCGAGCGCTCGCTGACGAAGTAGAGCACCAGGTCGTCGTCGAAGGCGTAGAAGCAGAGGTTGGCGTGCGGCCCGTGCTCCGGGCCGGCGGTCGCCAGGGTGAGCACCATGGACTCGGCCAGCAGGCCGTCCACGCCCTTGCCGAGCTCCTCGGCGGGCCAGTCGCCCTGGATGACATCGAGCTGGTACGGCATGGCGGTCGTCCCTTCCGCGATGGGCCCATCCACGACAGAGGCTTCATGCTGCCCCCAGCACCCGCCCCGCACAAGAGCGAGGGGCCGGCCCGGTGCGAGTGCACCGGACCGGCCCCGAGCGGGATCTGACCACGCGTCAGGCGGCTACCTGGCCCGCTCCGAGGAGCGGTCCGAGCGCCCCGCCGCGCAGCCGCTCCACCAGCGGCCCGAGCCGCGCGGCGAGCAGCGCCGGCGGGATCGCCACCAGCACGCCGATCAGCACGCCCACCGCCACGTCGTGCGGGTAGTGCACGCCGATCCACACCCGCGAGGCGCCCATCAGCACGGCGAGCCCGAGCGCGATCGCCCCGATCCGCCGGTAGGCGAAGAACAGCGCGACGGCCGCCGCGAAGGCGATCACCGTGTGGTTGCTGGGGAAGGACCAGTCACCGGGACCGGGGCAGGTCTCCACGGTCACCGTGGCGGGCAGCTGCTGGCACGGCCGGACCTCGTGGACCAGGCTCTTCAGCACCGAGTTCACCGCGTAGGCGAAGACCACGATGACCGGCGCGGCGAGCACCCGGGCCATCACCGCCGAGTCCGCCCCGCGGGCCTGCCACCAGGCCCAGAGCATCAGCACGGCGAAGACCCCGAGGCCGAGGTCGGACCAGGTCCGCACGGCCTGGTCCAGCCAGTGCGGGGCGTCCTGCGCCCAGCCGGTCACGGTGGTGTAGAGGCCGCCGTCGATGCCACTGCCGTCGTACGCGAGCAGGTCCGCCATCAGGCGTCACCCCCGCCGTTGCGGTTGGCCTTGCGGGCGCGGAGCAATTCGAGAGCAATCGGGATCACGGAGACAATTACTACCAGACCAATGATTGGCAACAGGTACTTGTCGATATTGGGAACGGACGACCCCAGGGCGTAGCCGGCCAGCACCACGCCGACCGCCCAGATCGTGCCGCCGACCACCTGCCAGAGGGTGAAGACCCGCTGCGGCACCTCCAGCACCCCGGCCATCGGGTTGAGCACGGTGCGCACCACCGGGATGAACCGGGCCAGCACGATCGCCTTGCCGTGGCCGTACTGCTCCAGCAGTTCCTCGGCCCGTGCCACGCCCTTGGTCAGCGCCTTGCGCCGGTTGCGCGCCAGCAGCGCGCGCCCGCCGCGGCGGCCGATCAGGTAGCCGACCTGGGCACCCGCCAGCGCTCCGGCCAGCGCGGCCAGGATCACCTGCCAGAGCACCAGGTGCGGCCCGCTGTGCGTGCCCGAGACGCAGAGCAGTCCGGCGGTGAAGAGCAGCGAGTCGCCGGGCAGGAAGAACCCGACCAGCAGGCCGGTCTCGGCGAAGAGCACCACGGCGATGCCGAGGGCGCCGAAGGCGGACAACAACGACGAGGCGTCGAGAACGTTGACCGCCAGCACGGAGGAGGCAGCGAGCACGGTTGGCGGACCTCTCATACTGGGGGAGGCGGTCCCGCGGAACACGCCCCAACCGTCTACAGTGACGTAGACGGTCTACATGACTGTAGACGATGACTGGAGGTCACCGCGACATGCCGGAACTGCCATCGGCGCGCCGCCCGTCCGGGGAGCTGGAGGCGCAGGTGCTCGCCGCGCTCTGGGCCGCCGACCGGCCGCTGACCCCGCAGGACGTCCAACTCGCGCTGGGCGGCGAACTCGCCAGGACCACCGTCGCCACGATCCTGGCCCGGCTGCACGACAAGGGCACCGTCGAGCGCACCCGGGTCGGCCGCGCCTACGTCTACACCCCGACCGTGCAGGACCCGGCCGGACTGGCCGCCCGCCGGATGCGCACCGAGCTCGACCGCGAGCAGGACCGCTCCACCGTGCTGGCCCGGTTCGTCTCCGACCTCTCCGACGCCGACGAGCGGCTGCTGCGCGAACTCCTCGGCGAGGGCCCGAACGGCCACGACGGCCCGAACGGTCACGACGTCCCGAACGGCCCGCACGGCCGGGACGGCGGCCGCGGGTGATCCTCGTCCTCTGGCTGCCGTTCCTGGTGCCGTTCCTGGCCGCCCCCGCCGCCCGCCGCCTGGCCGAGGCGCTCGCCCCCCGCCCCGCCGCCTGGGTGCTCGGCTGCACCGGCGCGCTGCTGGCCGGCGCCAGCGCCGCCTCGCTCGGCCTGCTGGTGGCCACCGGCCTGCTGCGGATCCCCGCCGTCGCCGCGCTCGGCCACCTCTCCGTGCCCTGGCTGGCCGACGCCTCGCCGACCGCGGAGGTGCTCGCCGCACTCGCCGGCGCCGCCCTGGTGGTGACCGGCGTGCTGACCCTGCGCACCGCCCACCACCAGTACCGCGACCTGCGCCGGGCCCGCACCGCGCTCGGCCTGCCGGCCGCCCGCCGGCCCCGGCTGCGCGACCTGGCCCGCCCGCAGCACTGGCTCGCCCCGACCGGCCACCCGCTGGAGGTGCTGGACGACGACCACGCCGACGCCTTCGCGCTGCCCGGGCGCCCCGGCCGGATCGTCGTCACCGCCGGCATGCTGCGCGCCCTGCCGGCCCCCGAGCGGGCCGCCCTGCTGGCCCACGAGCGCGCTCACCTGACCTCCCGTCACCACCTCTTCCTGGCCGCCGCCGAGTACGCCGCGGTGCTGCACCCGGCGCTGCGCCAGCTGCGCGCCCCGCTCGGCTACCACCTGGAGCGCTGGGCCGACGAGGACGCCGCCCACTCGGTCGGCGACCGCGCGGTGACCGCCCGCGCGGTCGGGCGGGCCGCCCTGGCCGCCGCCCGCACCCCGAGCCGCCGCCCGCTGCTGGCCCCCGCCGCCGCGACCGGCCCGGTCCCCCGCCGGGTGGCCGCGCTGCTCTCGCCCCGGCAGACCACCCTGCTCGCGCCCGCCAAGGGCCCCAGCGCGCGCCGGCGCGCGGTCACCGCGCTCGCGCTGGCCGCCTGCCTGGCCGTCAGCACCGCCGCCACCGCGGTGGCCACCAAGGACCTGCACCGCACCGTCGAGCGGGCCCAGCTCGCCGAGGACGGCGCCCGCCGCTGACCCGGCCGACCAGGGGGGTACCCACCCGATGACCATCACCGTGCTCGGCGAGTGCGTGGCCGACGCCTTCACCACCGACGGCCGCCCCGGCGAGCTGGCGCTCACCGTGCACCCCGGCGGCGGCCCGGCCAACACCGCGACCGCGCTCGGCCGGCTCGGCACCCCGACCCGGTTCCTCGGCCGGCTCTCCGGCGACCCGTTCGGCGCGCTCTTCCGCGCCCGGCTGACCGGCTCCGGGGTGGACCTGGCGGACTGCGTGGCCGCCGCCGAGCCGAGCACCCTGGCGATCGCCGCGCTGGACGCCGACGGGCAGGCGGGCTACACCTTCCACGCCGAGGGCACCGCCGACTTCCAGTGGCAGCCGGCCGAGCTCGCCGCCGTCGACCTCACGGCCTGCACGGCGGTTCACACCGGCTCGCTGGCCCTGGTGCGCGCCCCCGGAGCGGTGGCCGTCGAGGAGTTCCTGGCCCGCGCCGGAGCGCACGCCACCGTATCGATCGACCCCAACCTCAGGCCGCTGCTGGTCGCCCCCGAGCGGTACCGGGAGCGCATCGCGCACTGGTGCGCCCTGGCCGACCTGCTACGCCTCTCCGCCGACGACCTGGCGCTGCTGCACCCCGGGCTGACCCCCGATCAGGCGATCGACCACTGGCACGCGCTGGGCGTCCCGCTGGTCGTGCTCACCCTCGGCGAGCGCGGCGCGCTGGTCTCGCTGCGCGGCGAGCGGGCCACCGTCGAGGCCGTTCGTACCCGGGTGGTCGACACGGTCGGGGCGGGCGACGCGTTCACCGCCGGCCTGCTGCACCGGCTCGGGCTGGCCGGCCTGCTGGGCGGCCGGCTGACCGGCGCCGACCTGCCGCAGGTGACCGCGGCGGCCGCGTACGCCGCCCGGGTCGCCGCGCTGACCTGCGCCGTCGCCGGGGCCGACCCGCCCTGGGCCGGGCAGCTGGACGAAGGCTGACCCACCGTCGGCCGCAACCGGCGCCGGGTCAAGAACCCGCAACCGTGCGCCGACCGCTCGACCTGGGCCCCACCCGCACCCTTACGCTGTGGGCAACAGGGCCAGCCCGACCCTGCCCGGCCGGCGGAACCGGGAATGCGGCAAGGGGAGCAGTCACCATGCGGAACATCGCGCACCTCGGCCGGGGCGAGCCGGCTCCGGCCCGCTCAGCACCGGAACCCGAGCCGGACACCGGGCGCACCCACGAGCAGATGGCCTCCGGCGAGGTGCCCACCCGGGCGCCCCGCCCCGAGATCGGCGACTCCTGGGAGCGGCTGCGCCGGCTCGGCCTGGACCCGGAGCGCGGCCGCGAGCCCGAACACCTCGGCCCGGCCGAGGTGGAGCACCGGCGCCGGAGCAGCGGCCTGGACGCCGTGATGCCCGCGCTGCGCTCCGCCCTGCTCGACCCGGTCTCCGACCTGCCGCTGATCCTCGCGGTGGCCGACTCCTCCGGCACCCTGCTGTGGCACGAGGGCCCGCGCCAGCTGCGGCGCAGCGGCGACCTGATCGGCTTCATGACCGGCGGCCACTGGGGCGAGGACGCCGTGGGCACCAACGGCATCGGCACGGTGGCCCGCACCGGCCGCCCGATGCGGGTGCACTCCACCGAGCACTACATGCTCAACCAGCACGCCTGGACCTGCGTGGGCGCGCCGGTCCGCGACCCGCGGACCGGCCGGGTGGCCGGCGTGGTGGACCTCAGCGGCCCGGCCCGCGGCGTCCACCCGCAGCTGCTGGCGCTCGCCGTGACCGCCGCCAAGCTGGCCGAGACCGAGCTGCGGGCCGCCCAGCTGGAGTCGCTGCACCGGCTGCGCACGGTCGCCGAGCCGGTGCTGGCCCAGGCCACCGGCCCGGCCCTGGTGGTGGACCGGGACGGCTGGACGGCCGCCGCCGCCGGGCTGCTCACGCCGGTCAACCGGCTGCGGCTGCCGGCCGACGGCTGGGGCGCCGCCCCGGTGCACTGGCTGCCGTCACTGGGTCACTGCGCGGTCGAGCCGCTCGCCGACGGCTGGCTGGTCCGGCCGCTCACCGACTGCCGCCAGGCCGTCTCCGAACAGGCCGCCGGCGCCCGGCTGGTGCTCGACCTGAGCAGCGCCGACCACCCGGTGGTCTCGGTGCGCGGCGGCGCCGGCAACTGGTCGCACCCGCTCAGCCCGCGGCACGCCGAACTGCTGCTGCTGCTCGCCACCCACCAGCCCGGGCGGACCGCCGCGCAGCTCGCCGACGGGCTGTTCGGCGACCCGTCCAGGACGGTCACCGTGCGGGCCGAGCTCTCCCGGCTGCGCCGCTACCTGGGCGGGCTGCTGGAGCACCGGCCGTACCGGTTCGCCGAGTCGGTGCAGGTCGAGGTGGTCCGGCCGCAGGACGCCTACCAGTTGCTGCCGGCCTCCTCGGCGCCCGGGATCCGGCGGCTGCGGGCGCTGCTGGACTCCGGCTCGGTGATGCTGCCGGGCTGCCGGACCACCGATCGGCCGCAGCCGCTGCCCGGCGCGATCCCCTGCCCCAGACAGGCCGACGACGCGCCGCAGCCGATCTGAGACCCACTCGGTACCGATCTGATGCGTCGTCAGTTACCGGTCGGTCACGTAGCGATGACCGGTTACTGCCGACCGGTCAGTCCAGGTCGCCCAGCAGCAGCGCGGTGAGCTGCGCGTCGGTCGGACCGCCGTCCGGCTCGGCGCCCTCCGGCACCTCGGCGTAGGTGCGCTCCAGCCAGTCCCGCACCCGGGGCGCGGAGGCCTCCAACAGGGCGCTCCCGTAAGGGGATTCGAGCGCCAGGTGGAGGGTGGCGCCGTGGCACGGGCAGTGCGCGGGCCACAGCCGCACGTCGCCCTGGCCGGTCAGCCCGCGCAGCCCGTCGCGGAGCAGGTCGCGGGAGAACACCCAGTCCACCTCGTCCGGGCGGCCGAGGTGGAAGGTGACCAGCACCTCGTAGGGGTGCTCCGGTTCGTACCGGAAGCGCGTGGGCACGGTGCCCACCTTGTCCCGGCCCAGCGCGATGCGCAGGGTCAGGACCTCCTCCACCGGTACGGCCGGGCGGGGCGGGGACTGCGGCCTGGCCCCCTGCCCGACCGGGTACGGGGCTTCGCTGCTGGCAGACAGTGGATCGCGCGGCATGGCTGCTACTCCGGGGGCGAGTCGGGAACGGCTCAGCCTGCATCGATGCCCGCGCGGACCGCAAAGGTTGCAGGGGGTTGCATCACCCCCGCACCGCCCCGCAATGCCCCTTGGGGCACCCCGCCCCGCCCGCGGGAACCGCGCTCGCGTTCGGTGCGATCCATACGACGGTACGTCAGTTTTCGGCGTGCGGTGGAAGTTACCGTGAATTCGCGCCACCCGGGGCAGCGCCCCTGGCGCCCGCCCCGGCCACCCACGCCGGTTACGCAGCGGCGCCGCGCTGGTACTCTCGTCAGTCTGTCGATACGGGTGGGCCCACGGGGGCGACCGGTCTCCGGTTCCTGCGGGCCGACCCGCGCCGACCTGGGCAGCGGCAGTCGGCCGGGGAGGCCGACTGGGGAGGAGAGGGATCCGGTGACGCACCGGGAGAGCACCCCCGCGGCAGGGCGGGCCGATGTGCCGAACGGCCGGCACAGCCGCCCGAAGCCGTTCGTCGGCCAGCTCCGACTGCCCGCGATCAAGGTCTCCGGCGCCGCGATGGCGATGTCCACGGTGGTCGGCATCAGCATCGCCACCACCTGGCTGATCAGCGCCCAGCAGCGGGTCGGCTACGGGGTGCGGATGACCACGGTCGGCGCCACCCCCACCGACGGCAACACCCCCGGCGGCGTGCCCGGCGGCGCCGTCGCGCCACTGGCCGGCGGCGCCGGGCCGGGCGCGCCCGCGGCCGGCTCGGCCAGCAGCCCCGCACCGGTGCGCTCGGGCGGGGCGGTGGCCCGGCCCGGCACCCGCACCACGGCACCGGCCGGCCCGAAGGACGGGGCGCCCGGCGCTCCCGCCACCGCCGGGCCCGACGCCTCCGCGCCGGCCGTCGCCGTCGGGCCGGACGACCGCGCGCCGCTCGCCGCGACCGGCGCCCCCGCGGACCAGACCCCGGGCGCCTCCCCGAGCGCCGCACCCACCGGCGCCCCGGCCGCCCAGCCGGCCGGCGACCACCCGCACCCGGGCTACACGGCCGGGGTGCTCCCGGGCACGCCCGCGCCGGTGGGCGCCCAGCCGACGCCGAGCGACCCGGCGGCCGCGGCCGACCCGGCGGTGGACGCCGGCAGCAGCACCCCGCCCGCCCCGGGCGGCACCGTCTGCTCCGGCACCGGACCGAGCAGCGCGCCCGCGCCCGGCAGCGGCACCAGCGACCAGCCCGCCCCCGCCCCGGTGCCGCCGGCCCGCTCCCCCGAGCCGCCCACCCCCGTCACCCCGCTGATCCCCGCCCCGCGCCCGGCCCCCGAGGCCACCGGCACCGCCGCCGACCCGACCGCCCCGACCGCCCCGACCGCCCCGGACGCCTCCGCCGTGCTGACCGGCCGGGGCGCCCGCGCCGTCGGCAGCGGCCTGGGCGTGCGCCACACCGTGACGCTCACCGTCACCGAACCGCTCGCCGTGGTGGAGGCCGAGCTGCGCCTGGCCCGGGCCGACGCCGGGGCCGGCGCGATGTGCTGGAGCTCGCTGCCCGGCGCCCGGGTGACGGTGCTTCAGGACGGCGCCGAACTGGTCTACCGGTTCACCCCGGCGCCGGGCGAGGACGTGCTGCCGGGCGACTACGCCTTCACCGTGCAGACCGCGCGCAGCGCCGCCCCCGGCATCCGGGGCGCGGGCAGCCACTGGACCGCCTCCGGCTTCGCCCTCACCCGCCCCGAAGCCGTGGCCGCGCATGGCGACTTCGCCTCGGCCCGACCGCGCTGACCCCCCGTCAGGGCGTGTCTTTCGGATCACGCCGGGCGGTCGCCGCCGGGGCACGCACGCCCCCAGCCTTCGGCCGGGAGGGACCCCCACGACGGCTTCTCGTCAGTCGCCGATGCTCCGCATGGACTCTCCCCCAGCCTTCGGCTGGGAGGGGCCCCCATCCTCGGCGCCGCCGATGCACGCACCCGTGGGGGCACCTCCCGGCCGAAGGCTGGGGGAGACGCCCGCTATCCGACGTGATCCGAAAGACACGCCCTAGAGGTCCCCCGGTTAGGCTGGGCGCAGACCAGCGCGCCAGGGGCGCACGCGCCTGCTCGCTCGCGCCCCGCACAGCCGAGGAGGACCACGTGACCGAGGCGCTGACCCCGGGTGCCAACGCCCCGCTGACCGCCGCCCGGGTGACCGTCGAGGTGACGGCCCCTCAACGGCTCGACGTGTCCGGCCTGTTGCTGAGCGCCACCGGCAAGGTGCGCTCCGACGCCGACCTGGTCTTCTACAACGCCCCGCGCGGCCCCGGGGTGAGCCACCGTCCGGCCACCGGCGCGATCCCGGACGCGATCACGGTGGACACCTGGGCGGTGCCCGCCGACGTGGCCAAGGTGCTGGTGGTGGCCAGCCTGGACGACCCGGCGGCCAGCTTCGCCGGCGTCGAGCCGACCGCCACCGTGCGCGACGCGGACACCGGCCGGGTGCTCACCACCTTCACCCCGCCCCGGCTCGGCCGGGAGAAGGCGCTGGTGGTGGTCGAGGTGTACCGGCGCGGCGCGGAGTGGAAGATCCGCGCGGTCGGCCAGGGCTACGCGGAGGGGCTGGCCGGGATCGCCGCCGACTTCGGCGTCTCGGTCGACGAGCCGCCGGCCGCACCGCCCATGCCGGCCTACGCCCCCGCCGCACCGGCCGCACCCGCCCCGCCCGCGGCGCCGCCGATGCCCACCGAACCGCCCCGGGTGAACCTGGACAAGGGCCGGGTCAGCCTGGTCAAGGGCGGCTCCGTCTCCCTGGTGAAGACCGGCCGGCCGCCGCTCACCTCGGTCCGGATGGCGCTCGGCTGGGAACCCGCCAAGCGCGGCCGCAACATCGACCTGGACGCCTCCTGCATCGCCTTCGACGCCAACCGGGAGCGGCTGGAGACCGTCTGGTTCATGAAGCTGAACGTCTTCAACGGCGCGATCCAGCACACCGGCGACAACCTCACCGGCCAGGGCGCGGGCGACGACGAGGCGATCGACGTGCACCTCGACGGCCTGCCCGCCGAGGTCTGCGGACTGGTCTTCGTGGTCAACTCCTTCAGCGGCCAGCGCTTCACCGAGGTCAAGGACGCCTACTGCCGCCTGCTCGACGCCACCAGCGGCGAGGAGCTGGTCCGCTTCGACCTCACCAACGCCGAACCCCACACCGGCGTGGTGATGTGCAAACTGATCCGGCACTTCAACGGCGAGTGGGTGATGACGGCGATCGGCGAGTTCGTCGACGCCAAGACCGCCCGGGGGATGGTGAAACCGTCGGCGGCACTGCTCTGACCGGGCGGTAGCATGGGTTGCTTGTGCCCGTCCGGCGACCCAGAGGTCAGTGAGAAGTGAGCCAGTCCATCAGCACCGCGCAGGTCATCGACGAGGCCGGCCGCCGGCGGACCTTCGCGGTGATCAGCCACCCCGACGCCGGTAAGTCCACGCTGACCGAGGCGCTCGCGCTGCACGCCCGGGCGATCAACTCGGCCGGCGCGGTGCACGGCAAGGGCGACCGGCGCGGCGTCACCAGCGACTGGATGGAGCTGGAGCGGGAGCGCGGCATCTCGGTGACCTCCGCCGCGCTGCAGTTCGGCTACCGGGAGCGGGTGATGAACCTGGTGGACACCCCCGGCCACGCCGACTTCTCCGAGGACACCTACCGGGTGCTCTCCGCGGTGGACTGCGCGATCATGCTGGTCGACGCGGCCAAGGGCCTTGAGGAGCAGACCCGCAAGCTGTTCGCGGTCTGCCGGCACCGCGGCGTCCCGGTGATCACCTTCATCAACAAGTGGGACCGCCGCGGCCGCGAGTCGCTGGCCCTGCTGGACGACATCCAGAACGTGCTCGGCATCACCCCGGTCCCGCAGGTCTGGCCGGTCGGCCCCGCCGGCAACTTCCGCGGCATCGTGCAGGCTTCCGACACCGAGCACATGGTCCGCTACACCAAGGAGCCCGGCGGCACCCGCGTCGCGCTGGAGGAGGTCCTCGACTCGGCCCAGGCCGCCGAGCAGGAGGGCGACCTCTGGCAGGAGGCGCTGGAGGAGCTGGAGCTGGCCCTCGACTCCGGCCCCGGCTACGACCAGGAGGCCTTCGAGAACGGCAAGATCACCCCGGTCTTCTTCGGCGCCGCGCTCACCAACATCGGCGTGAAGCTGCTGCTGGACGCGGTCGTCGAGCTGGCCCCCGCGCCCGGCCCGCGCCCGCTGGACGGCGGCGGCAGCCGCGAGGTCACCGAGGACTTCTCCGGCGTGGTCTTCAAGATCCAGGCCAACATGGACCCGGCGCACCGCGACCGGATCGCCTTCGTCCGGGTCTGCTCCGGCGTCTTCGAGCGCGGCATGAACGTCACCCGCGCCGCCAGCGGCCGCTCCTTCGCCACCAAGTACGCCTCCACCGTCTTCGGCGCCGAGCGCACCGTGGTGGACACCGCCTACCCCGGCGACGTGGTCGGCCTGATCAACGCCAGCGCGCTGCGGGTCGGCGACACCCTCTACACCGGCCGCAAGGCCACCTTCCCGCCGCTGCCGGCCTTCGCCCCCGAGTACTTCGCGGTGGCCCGGCCCAAGGACATCTCCCGCTCCAAGCAGTTCCGCCGCGGCGTCTCCCAGCTCGACGAGGAGGGCGTGGTCCAGGTGCTGGTCTCCGACCGCCGCGGCGACCAGGCCCCGGTGATGGCGGCCGTCGGCCCGATGCAGTTCGACGTCGTGCTGCACCGCATGGAGCACGAGTTCTCCTCCCCCATCACCCTGGACCGGCTCTCCTACAAGCTCGCCCGGGTCACCGACCCCGACGGCCAGGCCGAACTCGCCAAGGCCCGCCTCACCGACGCCGAGGTCCTCACCCGCCGCTCCGACGACGCCCTGCTGGCCCTGTTCGCCGACAAGTGGCACCTGAGCGCCTTCCAGCGCGCCAAGCCGGACATCCGCCTCGACCCGCTGATCGCGACGGCGGACTGATCGTCAGCTCATCAACGGGCCGGCCACCGAAAGGGACGAACTCCCCGGTGGACCGGCCCGTTGCCGTGCTCGTCGAGGCCGGCCTGCACGGGCACGAGTACGCCATCGACGCCATGCTCGCGGCGACCGCGCTCGCCGCGCCCGGCCCGGTGACCGTCCTCACCTCCGACCCGGAGGACCTCGCCGTCCTGTGCGGAGCCCGGGCCGCGGTCATCAAGATCTGACCGCGGCCCGACGGACGGCTCCTCAGCCCTGCGCGCCCGCACCGCAGAACTCCGCCTCCAGCTCCTTGTCGAACACCGAGATCGGGCCCAGGTAGGACGGGTCGTCGTTCGCCCAGTCACCGTTGGTCTCGGTGGACAACAGGTGCCGGCCGTCGCGGGTGCCGAAGGTGTAGGACCAGGAGCCGTCGATCGCGCCGCCCATGCCCCAGACCCGGCCGCAGGAGAGGGTGACCGAGGCGACGCCCAGGCCGTAGTCGGTGCCCGGGATCCAGGCCTTGCCCGGGTCCGTCATGGTGAACATCTCGGCCGTCTGGGCGGGCGGCAGCAGCCGGCCCTTCAGCAGGGCCTGGAAGAAGGTGTCCAGGTCGCCCTCGGTGGAGATCAGGTCGCCGGAGCCCCAGCCCCAGGTCGGGTTGAGCTCGGTGACGTCGTAGACCTGGGCGGTGGGCGCGTAGGTCGGGCCCAGCTTGGAGTAGAAGCGGCCGTGCGGGCCGTTGATGCCGGTGTCGTCGGCGGCCGGCTCGTAGGTGTTCTTCAGGTGCAGCGGCTTGAGCAGGCGGTCGCTGATCTCCTGCCCGAGGGTGTGGCCGGTGGCCTGCTCGACGATCATGCCGGCCAGCACGAAGTTGGTGTCGGAGTAGCCCCAGCCGGTGCCGGGCGCGAACGCCGGCGGGGTGGCGGTGCCCAGCTGGACCAGCTGGCGCGGGGTGAAGCTGTCGAAGCGGTGCTGCAGGAACGGCAGTCCGCTGAACTCGTCCTGCACCGCCGTCGCGAAGTTGGCGATCCCGCTGGTGTTGCCGAGCAGTTGGCGGATGGTGATCTTCGAGCCGTCGTAGCCGTTGCCGTCGACCAGGCCGGGCAGCCACTGCTCGACGGTGTCGTCCAGGCTCAGCCGGTGCTCGGCCTCCAGCTGGAGCAGCACGGTGGCGACGAAGGTCTTGGTGGTGCTGCCGATCCGGAACCGGTCCTGCGGCTGGAACTTCTGACCGGTGCTCAGGTCGGCGGTGCCGGCCTGGCCGTACCAGGTCGAGCCGCCGTCCTTCACCAGGGCCGTCACGCCCGGCAGGCCGGCGCCGGTGATCGCCTGGTCGAGCGCCGTCTGCAGGGCCTGGTGGCCGTGGTGGCCGCCGCTCCGGCCGCCGTCGGCGGCGAAGGCGGCCGGAGTGGCGGCCAGCAGGGCGGCGGTGAGTGCGGTGGTCAGTGCGGCGCGGGCGGTGGTCTTCATGGCGGGTCCCCCTGATCGGTTCGTGCGTTCGGCTTCGGTGAGAAACGTACGGCGATGTTCGAGGTTCCATCAACTACTCATTGCGTCAAGCAGCATGAAACCGCAGGTCGCTGACGTTCCATCATTGCAATGACGGTGCCGATGAATGCACCCGTGGTTGCAACCGCCCCGCCCCGGTGCGGATACTCCTCCGCGAGGAGAGGAGCCGCCCGTGCCAGGAGCCAGGCTGAGCCAGCAGGACCGCCGCACCATCGCCACCGGTCTCGCCGAGGGGCTCGACTACGCGGCGATCGCCCGCCGGATCGCCCGGCCGACCTCCACGGTCACCCGGGAGATCGGCCGCAACGGCGGCCCCGCCCACTACCGCGCGGAGGCCGCCCAGCGCGCCACCTCCCGGCGCGCCCGCCGCCGACCGGGCGCGGCACGCACCGCCGGCGGAGCCGCCATGGCGGACGGCCGCGATCCGGCCGCGATCGCCGAGTTCGCCGGCCGGTTCGCCGACCTGCTGGTGCACCTCGGCCTGCCCCGCATGGTGGCCCGGGTGCTCAGCTGCCTCTACGTGACCGACAGCGGCAGCCTGACCGCCGCCGACCTCGTGCAACGGCTCGGGGTGAGCCCGGCCTCGGTCTCCAAGGCGGTCGGCTACCTGGAGGCCCAGGAGCTGATCCGCCGCGACCGGGACGAGCACAGCCGCCGCGAGAGCTACCTGATCGACTCCGACGTCTGGTACCGCTCAATGCTGGCCAGCGCCCAACGCAACGCCCTGCTGGCCGAGTTCGCCCGCGACGGCGCCAACCTCCTGGGCCCGGCCACCCCGGCCGGCGAGCGTCTCGACACGGCGGCCGGGTTCCTCCAGGACATCGGCACCGACCTGGTCCGCGCCGTCGAGCAGCGCCGCCGCGCGAGCGGCCCGGGCTGAGCGGGCGGGCGGGCGGGCAGGCAGGCAGGCGGTCGACGCGCGTCTCCGATCGACTCCCGACGGAGGAAAAGGTTCGCCCGCAGGTGTGACGGTGCGTCGTTACGGCCCGTCCAAGATCGACGCGGCCGGTAGAACTTGCCCGTCCTGTTGATCACTTGATGGGTTCCAACATGTTGAAATCAGCTCTTCGGATCGCCGCCGCCACCGCGCTCGCCACCGCCTCCCTGGCCCTCGCCGCACCCGCCGACGCGAGCAGCCCGCACACCGTCGCCACCGCCGCCGTGCGGGCCGGCGGTCCCGACACCGGGCCCTGCGGGCCGGTCGAGTCCTACGACCCGGTCGACTGGTGGCGCACCACCACCACGCCGAGCATCGCCCCGACCGTCTGGCAGGCCGCGCGCAGCGAGAAATGGCAGTGGCGCCACGACACCAACACCCTCTGGCGCGGCGACACCCGGGAGAACGTGGAGCAGCTCTTCGACCAGGGCTTCACTCCGCGCGGCACCGACCTCACCCCGCTCGCCGACTACATCGTCAAGGGCGGCGGGCAGAACACCGCCCACCTGAGCACCAGTTGCGAGCAGTGGGTGGCGCAGAAGTTCGCCACCTACGGTGCTGCGAAGACGGGGTGGGTCTACGAGATCGACGCGCCCGGCGGCATCGACGTCAACGCCACTGCCGCGGTGGACAATTACCAGTCCCCCTACCTGTGGAACAAGGAGATCGACTTCCCCGGCGGGATCAGGGGCGAGTACATCAAGGACGCCTGCAAGTACCAGCTGGTGAGCACCGATCCGGTCACCAAGGTGAACACCTACGACAACCTCGGCTGCAAGGTCAACCCGCGCTTCGCGGGCGCCCTCGCCCACTGACGCTCACCTGCACCACGGCGTGGCGGCCGCTGGTCCGCCACGCCGGGTCCGAGGAGTCGAGCCGGCCGACCGTGGCGTCATCGACCCCGACGACCACCTCCGACTTCAGCGTCCGCAGCGCCGTGACGGCGGACGGGAAGTGGCCGGCCGCCTCGGCGAACGGCGTGCTCGGCGGCCAGTAGCGGTCGCCCACCAGGCGGCGGTAGTTGAGGTCGCCCTTCACGATCGTCATCGCCGCGCCCGCGAACTCGGCCCGCAGGTCGGCGGGCAGCTCGTGGAAGGGGAGCGGGGCGCAGAAGAACGGGTGCGTGCGGACCACCAGCGTGCCGTCGCCCATCGCCCGCCACAGGCGCTCCCCCACCGGGTGCGCGGCCCGCAGCCGTTCGACCGAGGCGAGCACGTCGGCCATCGTCGCGTCGGAGACGAAGTACGGCTGCGGCTTCACGTACAGCAGCACCCGCGCCGCGCCGCCCGTGCCCAGCAGGTGGTCGATCAGCACCAGGTCGGGCAGCAGCTCCCGGCCGGCGTTGTCCGCCACCACGCAGACCCGGCCACCGTCGGCCCGCGCCAACTCGCCCCAGAACAGCGCACTCTGATCGACCAGCAGGCCGCCGGCGCCAGAGCCCGCGCCGGGCGCCGCGGTCATCCCGAAGCTGAGGTCCGCCCGGTTGCCCCAGAGCGCCGAGCCGAGCAGCGCCTGCGGCGCCGAGCCGTCGGGGTCGTCCAGCGCCGCCAGTTCCTCGTCCACCGCCGCACCCGCCAACTCGGCGGCCTTGAACGGCCCGAACGGGTCGACGCCCTGCCAGGCCCCCGCCCCGAAGTACCCGGTGGCCTCCAGCAGCCGACGGTAGAAGTAGCTCTCCGCCCACAGGAACGGCAGTTCACCCCAGGGCCGCCCCCACCGGCCCTCCCCCCACTCCAGCCAGCGCGCGGCGTCATGGGCGTGCGCCGGCAGCGGTTCGAGCAGGCCGCCGGTGCTCTCCGCGAGCAGCCGCTCCACCGCCGCCCGCTCGCCGGGCCCGTAGGGCAGCGCGGCGAGCACCCGGCGCACCAACTCCGGGTGCCGCTCGTGGAAGACGCTCCGGGCGAAGGACCCGGGCAGGTCGCAGCGGATCACGGGTGCGGTCGACACGGGTACGACAGTAGGCCATGCCCGGCGCCGCCGGCGCGCGCCGCCCCGCGCACCGCCGCAGGGGCCGCGCCCCGGTCTGGTAGCGTTCGCTCCTGCCCGTGCCGGGCCCCGACCGAGGAGGTGAGACCCATCAACGCTGTTGTCCGGGTGCTCCCCCCGTGCGGTCGCCGTCTTCCGAGCTGAGCCGCGAGAGCGCCCTTCGGTTTCCCGAAAGGTTCCTGCGCCATGAACGCTCCGCACCATTCGCTCATCACCGCCTCGCTCATCACCGCCTCGCTGCGCGCCGCCGGCTGCGTCTTCGCCGAGGACGAGGCCGACCTGATCCTGGCCACCGCCGACTCGCCCGAGGCCGCCGCCCGGATGGTCGAGCGGCGCGCGGCCGGCCTGCCGCTCGAACACGTGCTCGGCTGGGCCGAGTTCTGCGGGTTGCGGATCGAGGTGGACCCCGGGGTGTTCGTGCCCCGGCGCCGCACCGAGTTCCTGGCGGCCCGGGCGGTCGCACTGGCCCGGGCCGACGACGTGGTGGTGGACCTGTGCTGCGGGTCCGGGGCGCTGGGTGCCGTGCTGGCCGAGGCCGTCGCGGTGGAGCTGCACGCCGCCGACATCGACCCGGCCGCGGCGGCCTGCGCGGTCCGCAACCTGGCCGGGCGCGGCACCGCGCACCGCGGGGACCTGTTCGAGGCGCTGCCGCCTCGGCTGCGCGGCACGGTCCGGGTGCTGGTGGCCAACGTGCCGTACGTGCCGACCGGCGAGATCGCCCTGCTGCCGGCCGAGGCCCGCGAGCACGAGGCCCGGGTGGCGCTGGACGGCGGGCCGGACGGGCTGGCGGTGCTGCGCCGGGTGGCCGCCGGGGCTCCGCAGTGGCTGGCCCCGGGCGGCGCGCTGCTCTTCGAGACCAGCGTGCGCCAGGTGCCGGCGGCGCTGGCCGCGGTGCGGGCGGTCGGGCTGCGCCCCGAGGTGGCCGAGGACGAGGAGCTCGACGCCACCGTAGTGGTCGCCACCAAGCCCTGAACAACCAAGCCCTGAACCACCGAGGCACCCGCCCTCGCGCCCCACCCTTCCACCCGCTGCCCTTCCACTCGCCCGCAGAAAGTGATATCACTTTGCTAGGCCAGTGATAACGGGCCCAACGGGAGGAAAGGAGCCGGTCCGATGACCGCTCAGGAACCGCACGTCCAGAACGTCGAAATGCCCGCCCCCAAGGTCACCGAGAAGGTGATCCGCGGTCGCGCGGGCCTGCCCATGCTCGCCCTCACCCTGCTCGGCCTGCTGGGCGGCGCCGCGCTGACGGTGGCCGGCGCCGCCGCGCTGGGCGCGCACCAGAACGGCCCGGCCGGCGGCGTGATGATCGCCGCCGGCCCGGTGATGGCCGTGGGCGGCCTGCTGCTCTGGGCCGGGCTGACCGTCGTCTCCCCCGGGCAGGCCCGGGTGGTCCAGCTGTTCGGCCGCTACCGGGGCACCATCCGGGCCGACGGCATGACCTGGGTCAACCCGTTCACCTCGCGCCGCCGGATCTCCACCCGGATCCGCAACCACGAGACCGAGACCGCCAAGGTGAACGACGCCGACGGCAACCCGATCCAGATGGCCGCCGTGGTGGTCTGGCAGGTCGAGGACACCGCCAAGGCCGTCTTCGAGGTCGACGACTTCGTGGAGTTCGTCGCCATCCAGACCGAGACGGCGGTCCGGCACATCGCCAACAGCTACCCCTACGACGCCCACCAGCCCGGCCAGCTCTCGCTGCGCGACAGCGCCGACGAGATCACCGGCCGGCTCTCCGAGGAGATCGCCACCCGGGTCGCCGCGGCCGGCGTCAAGGTCGTCGAGTCCCGGATCACCCAGCTCGCCTACGCCCCCGAGGTGGCCCAGGTGATGCTCCAGCGCCAGCAGGCCGGCGCCGTGGTGGCGGCCCGCCGCTTGATCGTCGAGGGCGCGGTGGGCATGGTGGAGGAAGCCCTGGACCGGCTCGCCGAGCGCGACGTGGTCGAGCTCGACGAGGAGCGCAAGGCCGCCATGGTGAGCAACCTGCTCGTGGTGCTCTGCGGCGACCGGGGCACCCAGCCGGTGGTCAACACCGGCTCCCTGTACCAGTAGGAGCGCGCGCAGGTGGCGACCGAGCGGAAGAAGATCCTGTTGCGGCTGGACCCCGCGGTCCACGACGCGCTGGCCCGCTGGGCCTCGGACGAACTGCGCAGCACCAACGCCCAGATCGAGTTCCTGCTGCGCCGGGCGCTGGCCGACTACGGTCGGCTGCCCGGCGGTGTGGGCCGACTGCCCAAGCGTGGCCGGCCGCCAAAGGAGTCCGAACCGGGTGCGGACCCCCCGGGCGGAGAGAGCGAACCGGAGACCGAGGAGGAGACCTCGTGACCGACCTTCCCGACACCCTGCACGCCAGACTGTTCCTACTGGCCCACGACCCGGAGCGCGGTCGGCTGACCGGCCGCTCCAACCTGCCGCTGCTGCTGCGCGCGGCCCAGCTGGCCGACCTGCTGCGGCTCGGCCTGCTGCGCGACGAGCGCGGCCGCCCGGTGGCCGCCGGCCCGGCCCCGGCCGGCCTGGACCCGCTGCTGGCCGAGCAGTTGCGGCAGATCGCCGAGGGCCGTCCGCGGTCCTGGCACCGCTGGATCCAGCCGCGCCGCCCGACCGTCCGGCTGGTCCGGGAGAGCCTGGCCGGGCAGGGCGTGCTTCGGCTGGAGGAGCGCCGGCTGCTGGGCCTGTTCCCGGTGGTGCGGAGCGAGCCGCGCGACCCGCGGGTCCGCAAGGCGCTGACCGCCGCGCTGGCCTCGGCCCTGCGAGACCCGCTGACCCGGGTGGGCGCGGCCGACGCCGCGCTGGTGGCGCTGGCCGACGCGGCCCGGCTCTCGGCGGCGCTGAACCACCGTCAGCGGCGCGAGCACAAGGAGCGGATCGCCGACCTGGCCGCGCTCTGCGGCCCGGTGCCGGCCGCGCTGCGGCGCGCGATCCGCGCCAAGGACGC
The DNA here is from genome assembly GCF_007829815.1 of Kitasatospora viridis. Taxonomy (NCBI): domain Bacteria; kingdom Bacillati; phylum Actinomycetota; class Actinomycetes; order Kitasatosporales; family Streptomycetaceae; genus Kitasatospora; species Kitasatospora viridis. Next base: position 1,303,195 of record NZ_VIWT01000001.1, read on the forward strand.
CGCTGCCGCGTCGGGTTGACGACGCGGCAGCGACCGATCTCCCCGCTCGGGAGCCTTGGGGGACCTGCGGCTCAGCCCTTGGTGGCCATCGCCCGCAGGAAGAAGGTCAGGTTGGCCGGGCGCTCCGCGAGGCGGCGCATGAAGTACCCGTACCACTCCTGACCGTACGGCAGGTAGACGCGCATGGTGTTGCCCGCCTGGGCGAGTCGCAGCTGCTCCTCCGGGCGGATGCCGAAGAGCATCTGGTACTCGAAGCTGTCCCGGGTGCGGCCGTTCCATTCGGCCAGCTGGCCGGCGATCTTGATCATGTTGGGGTCGTGCGAGGCCACCATCGGGTAACCCTCGCCCGCCATCAGCACCTTGAGCGCGCGGACGTAGGCCAGGTCGACCTCGTGCTTGCCCTGGAAGGCGACCGACTCGGGCTCCTTGTAGGCGCCCTTGCAGATCCGCACCCGGGAGCCGGGGCCGGAGAAGTCCTTGCAGTCCGCCTCGGTGCGGCGCAGGTAGGCCTGCAGCACGACACCCAGCCACGGGAAGTCGGCGCGCAGCTCGCGGGCGATCGACAGGGTGGAGTCGGTGGTGGTGTGGTCCTCCATGTCCAGGGTGACCGTGGTGCCCGCATCCTTGGCCGCCGCGCAGATCCGCCGGGCGTTCTCCAGCGCGATCTTCTCGCCGTCCACCGGCAGGAACTGGCCCACCGCGGAGAGCTTGACCGAGACCTCGGCGCCGGCGGCCAGGCCGGTCTCCTTGAGGGCGGCCAGCAGGTGCTCGTAGGCCTCGGCGGTGTCGGCGGCCTGGCCGGCGTCCTTGGTGTCCTCGCCCAGGTGGTCGAGGGTCACCTTGCGACCGGTGGCGACCAGTTCGTCGGTGGCGGTGATGCCCTGGTCGAGCAGCTCGCCGGCGACGAACCGCTCGACTATCGCGTGGGTGGGCGGGAACTTCTCGACCAGGGTGCGCACCTGCGGGGAGCGCGAGGCGGCGAGGAGGGCGGAACGGAGCATCGGGACTCCCTGGTGGGGGCGTGGGGCAGGAAGAAAGGGGTGGGGGCGGCGGTGAGGGAGCCGCCGCCCCCGTGAGGTGCGGACCTCGGGGACCTACTGGTGCCTGACGGACCGTCAGCCCATGTGCGGGTAGCGGTAGTCGGTCGGCGGGACGAACGTCTCCTTGATCGACCGGGTCGAGGTCCAGCGGGCCAGGTTCTGCTTGGCGCCGGCCTTGTCGTTGGTGCCCGAGGCCCGGCCGCCACCGAACGGCTGCTGGCCGACGACCGCGCCGGTCGGCTTGTCGTTGATGTAGAAGTTGCCGGCCGCGAACCGCAGCTTCTCGGCCGCGTCCTGGGCCGCCGCGCGGTCCTGGGAGATGATCGAACCGGTCAGGCCGTAGGGCGAGACCGACTCCATCTGGGCCAGCATCGCCTCGTAGTCCTCGTCCTGGTAGACGTGGACGGCCAGGACCGGACCGAAGTACTCGTCCCGGAAGTACTCGCTCGCCGGGTCCTGGCAGACCAGCACGGTCGGGCGGACGAAGTAGCCCACCGAGTCGTCGTACGTGCCGCCGGCCAGCACCTCGACCTGCGGGTCGGCCTGGGCGCGGTCGATCGCGGCCTTGTTCTTGGCGAAGGCGCGCTCGTCGATCACGGCGCTCATGAAGTTCGCCAGGTCCGAGACGTCGCCCATGGTCAGGCCCTCGACCTCGTCGCGCAGCTCGTCCTTGAGCGCGGCCCAGAGCGAGGCGGGCACGTAGGCGCGGGAGAGCGCCGAGCACTTCTGGCCCTGGAACTCGAAGGCGCCGCGGACCATCGCGGTCTTCAGCACCGCGAGGTCGGCCGACGGGTGGGCGACCAGGAAGTCCTTGCCGCCGGTCTCGCCGACGATCCGCGGGTAGGTGCGGTAGCCGGAGATGTTGGTGCCGACCTCGCGCCACAGGTGCTGGAAGGTGGCGGTGGAGCCGGTGAAGTGGATGCCGGCCAGCGCCGGGTGCTTCAGCGCCACCTCGGAGACGGCCAGGCCGTCGCCGGTCACCATGTTGATGACGCCCTTGGGCAGGCCCGCGGCCTCCAGCAGCTGCATCAGGTAGTGCGCGGCGAACTGCTGGGTGGGGGACGGCTTCCAGATCACCACGTTGCCCATCAGGGCCGGGGCGGTGGGCAGGTTGCCGGCGATCGCCGTGAAGTTGAACGGGGTGATCGCGTAGACGAAGCCCTCCAGCGGGCGGTGGTCGCTGCGGTTCCACACGCCGTCGGAGGAGATCGGCTGCTCGGCGAGGATCTGCCGGGCGAAGTGCACGTTGAAGCGCAGGAAGTCGACCAGCTCGCAGGGGGTGTCGATCTCCGCCTGCTGGGCGGTCTTCGACTGGCCCAGCATGGTCGCGGCGGCCAGCGTCTCGCGCCACGGGCCGGCCAGCAGGTCGGCGGCCTTCAGGAAGATCGCGGCCCGGGAGTCGAAGGAGAGCGCCTGCCAGGCGGGAGCAGCCGCCAGGGCAGTGTCGATGGCCTCCTGCGCGTCCGCCTGGGTGGCGTTGCGCAGGGTGCCGAGCCGAGCCGCGTGGTTGTGCGGCTGGACGACGTGGATCTCGGCGCCGGCACCCATGCGGTGCTCGCCGTTGATCGTCATGGTCAGCTGGACGGGCTCCTGGCCCCCCAGCTCCTTCAGCTTCGCCTCAAGCCGGGCCCGTTCGGGGCTGCCGGGGGCGTAGCTGTGGACCGGCTCGTTCACCGGCGCGGGGACCTGGGTCACAGCGTCCATAACGCGCGCTCTCCTTCGAGTCGTGGGGGGCTTTGTAAGTCCTGGGGGTCATGGCCGCAGTGCGCACTGCGGCCATGGAGGAACGTTAAGCCGCGCGGACGGTCCATCAGGTTGGCCGGGCGGCTAAAGTCATCCATACGGCATTGTTCGAACGGATGAAGGTGAGGCCGATGACCGGCGCGGCCCCCGCCGGAATCCCGCTCCGCCAGCTGCTGATGTCACTCGGCGAACCGCTGGTCGAACTCCAGGCCGCCCCCGCCGGACTCGACGTGCCCGTCAGCGACGTGGCGATCCTCGACCCCGAGGACCCGGCCACCGCCGCCCCCGGCGAACTGGTGCTGGCCATCGGCGCCCGCGGCCGCGCCGCACTCCCCGCCCTGCGCGCCGCCGGACGGGCCCGGGCCGCGGCCGTCGCCGTCAAGCTCGACGCCCCCGGCCAGGCCGACGCGCTGCGCGAGGCCGCCACCGAGGCCGGGGTCGCCCTGCTCTCGGTCCGCCGGGAGACCCGCTGGGAACACCTGGACGCGCTGGCCCGCGCCGTGCTCGCCGGCCCCGACGCGCCCGAGTCGGTGGAACCCAACGTCGGCGACCTCTTCTCGCTCGCCCAGACCACCGCCGCGCTCACCGGCGGCATCGTCTCCATCGAGGACACCTCCAGCCGGGTCCTCGCCTACTCCCGCTCGGCCGACTCCGACGAGGTGGACGACCTGCGCCGGCTCTCCATCCTCGGCTGGCAGGGCCCCGAGCCCTACCTCTCCAAGCTCCGCGAGTGGGGCATCTTCCAGCACCTGCGCAGCTCCGACACCGTCATCGCGGTCGAACCGCACCCCGAACTCGGGCTGCGCCGCCGGCTCGCCATCGGCATCCGGGCCGGCGCCCAACCGCTCGGCACCATCTGGGTGCAGGAGGGCTCCCAGCCGCTCGCCCCGCAGGCCGAGCAGGCGCTGGTCGGCGCGGCCCGGGTGGCCGCGGCCCAACTCGTGCGCCGGCGCCGCGAGGTGTCCGCCGACGTGCGGCTCACCCAGACCCTGCTGACCGGCCTGCTCGAAGGCTCCACCGGGCCGCAGTCGCTCGCCACCCACCTCGGCCTGAACCCGCACCGCCCGGCCACCGTGCTCGGCTACGCGACGGCCGGCGGACAGGCCGTGCGGGCCGAGGTGACCGGGCTGATCTCGGTGCACGCCGCCGCCCGGCACCGCGGCGCGCTGCTCGCCCCGATCGACTCCCGGATCTACGTGCTGCTGCCCGACCTGCCGCCCGCACTGCCGCTGAGCACGGTGCGGGACTGGGCGCTCGAAGTGGTCGCCGCCGCCCGCACCCACCTCGGCGTCGAACTGCGGGCAGCGATCGGCTCCACCGTGCCGGGGCTGGCCCAGGTGCCGGACTCCCGGGCCCAGGCCGACCGGATCCTGGACGCGATGGGCCGCGGCGGGGTGGTGCCCGAGGTCGCCGCACTGCTCGACGTGCAGGCCGAGGTGCTGGTCAGCGAGGTGCTCGCGCTGCTCCAGGAACGCCCCGGCCTGCGCGACCCGCGGCTCGCCGCGCTCACCGACTACGACGCGCGGCACGGCACCCGGCTCGCCGAATCGGTGCTGGCCTGGCTGGACGCGCTCGGCGAGGTGCGGGTGGCCGCGCAGTCGCTGCACATCCACCCCAACACCCTGCGCTACCGGGTGCGGCGGGCCGAGCAGCTCACCGGGATCGACCTGGCGCAGCCGCAGCAGCGCCTGCTCGCGATGCTCCAACTGCGGCTTCCGAGCGCCGACCAAGACAACTGACGAGTCGTCAGACCCCGGTGCGGCGACCGCGCCACTGCTCCCAGGAGGCCAGCCAGCAGGCCTCCGCCTCACCGTCCAACTCCCCGCACCGGCGCAGCCGTTCCCAAGCCCGCTGGGCCGACAGGCTGGGCACCTCACTGGCGAAGACGGTGAACCTGATGGACTCCTCCACCGCCGCCCGCCCGTCCTCGGTGCCCACCAGCCAGTCCGCCCGCTCGGCCAGCCGGCACAGCTGGGCCACCATCAACTCCAGTGCGGCCCTGGCCTCCTCCCGGCTCTCCGAGGCGTACCGCGCCTGCTGCCGCTCGGCCGCCGACCAGTGCTCCACCGGCTCGCCCACCCGCAGCCGCCGGGGCAGCTTGACCCGCCCGCCGGACAGCCGCTGCGCCCGCTCCGCCAGCGCGCGCTCCACGCTCGACTCGACCAGCAACCGGTGCGCGTCCAGCCCGCCGAGCGCCGCCTGCCCGCGGTGCGCCTGGGCGACCCGGCGCCGCCGGCCGCTCTCCAGGCAGCGCAGCAGCTCGCTGCGGCCCGCCGTGTAGCGCTCGCAGTCGGTGCCGGTCAACCCGTCCAGCTCGACGTCGCCCGGCGCCACCCCGCGCCCGCAGAGCAGCACCACCGAGCCGCGGACGGTCAGTTGGCCGGCCCACACGGTGCGCGCGTGGCCCGCCGGCCCCGGCCCGCTGCCGCGCTCCTCGTGGATCTGCACCGGCACCGGCTCGCCGGCCACGGTGATCCACTCCCGCAGGGTGCGGATCCGGCCCGGGCAGTCGCCCTCGTCCAGCCCCAGGTACTCGTAGATCCGGTCCCGCTCGCGCTCGATCAGCTCCTCCGGCTCGGGCAGCGGGGTGTAGCGCTCGATGCCCGGCTGGTAGGTGCGCACCGTGACGTACGGGCCGTCCAGCGAACTCCAGTCGCCGGATCTGACCTCCAGCCAGGAGACCTCGCCGCCGAGCAGCTCGTACCCGCTCAGCGCGTCGCTGTCGGCCCCCGGCCCGCCGACCGCCGGCGGCAGGCCGCGGGCGCCCCGGCCCGACCGGTCCACCCCGTAGACCGTGAAGTCCAGATCGGCGAACAGCTCCCGCAGCAACAGCTCCTGGTCGCGCAGGCGCTCCTCCTGCACCGGCTCCGCCGTCCAGCTCTCACCGCTGATCGTCACCTTCGCCGCACCCCCGGGCTCGCCCACGCTCGTTCCGCCGTCCCACGGCGCCGCGTGCAGGCGGACCGCGTCCGCCCACGATACGTGGGCGCGACCTGCTGGGCCATCAGCTTCCCTCGTACGGTTGGCAGATCGCCCCGGCCCCTCCCGGCGGCGGCCCGACCGCCCTAGGGTGTCGGTGCGTGCGCCCCGCCCCGGGGCGCCGGACCGGGAGCGGCCAGTGGACCCCAACCGCTACCACCTGCTGAGCACCTGGCGGCTGCCCGCGCCGCCCGGCGCCGTCTACCGGGCGCTGCGCGACGTGCCCGACTACCCGCTCTGGTGGCCGCAGGTGCGCGAGGTGCACCGGCTCGACGACGACGCCGGGCGGCTGCGGGTCCGCTCGCTGCTGCCCTACTCGCTGCGGTTCACCGCCCGGGAGCTGCGCCAGGACGAGGCCGCCGGGGTGCTGGAGGCCGAGCTCTCCGGCGACCTGGCCGGCTGGTCCCGGTGGAGCGTCGACGCGGACGGGCCGGGCCGCAGCCGGGCGGTCTTCGAGGAGGAGGTCCGCCCGGGCAAGCGGCTGATGCGGCTGCTCGCACTGCCCGGGCGGCCGCTCTTCCTGGCCAACCACGCGGTGATGATGCGGGCCGGCGAGCGCGGGCTGCGGCGGCGGCTCAGCGGCGAGCCGCCGCCCGGGTAGCCGGACTCAGTTCTGCGAGCGGGCCTTGAACGCGGCCTTGCGGGCCTCCTTCGCGACCTTCCGGTCCAGGTGCAGCTCGCCGACCGCCTCCAGCACCTGCGCGGTGTAGGGGTGGTCCACCCGCCAGAGCTCGCCGAAGAACGAGGCCGGGTTGTCGGTCACCGGCATCTGCGAGATCAGCTCGCGCAGGAACGCGGCGTCGCCCTCGCTGTCCAGCAGCTGCGCGGCGAAGGTGTCCACCGCGGTCCACAGCACCATCGCGCGCTCCGGCGCGGGCACGTCGGTCACCCCCTGGGCGACCAGGTAGGCCCGGGCACCGCCGCCCAGCTCCGGGTCGGCCAGCACCTCGCGGGCGGCCGGCTCGGCGGCCGGGCCGAGCTCGGTCAGCACCAGCTGGGCCAGCATCCGGCGCAGCGGGGCGGTGCGGTCGTCGCCGCGAGCGGCGTCCAGCACCTCACGGGCGGCGGCGACCGGCTCGCGCTCCGCCAGCCAGACCCGGATCTCCTGCTCGGGCAGCACGTTGGCGGCCTCCGCGATGCCCTGCAGCAGCGCGACCGCGTCGCCGGTGGCGTACTCGCCGATCAGCGGGGCCTCGTAGCCCTCGTCCAACAGCCACTGGCGGATGCCGTACTGGCCCAGCGGGGTCAGCTTGACCAGGCCGAACCGGGCCGCCTCGGCCTCGTCCGGCTCGACCGGCTCGCCCTCGGCGGCCCGCCCGGCCGGCTCCGCCCCGCCCGCCGACTCGTCCTCCTCGTCGAAGAGCTCGGGGTCGATCGGCTGGTACTCCAGCAGCCCGATCTCGGCCAGGTCGGCGAGCATCGGGTCCAGGGCGACCATCACGTCGGTGATGTCGCCGAGCATCTCCTCGTCCGGGTCCTCCCCGTCCGGCACCACCAGCAGCGCGGCCAGCACGCCCAGCGGCACCGTCTCCTGGCCCGGCTCGGCGAAGGCGGTGGCCTCGTAGAGCACCTGCAGCGCCTCGTCGAGCAGTTCGGCGGCCTCCGCCTGGACCTCCTCGTACTGGGCGAGCAGCTCCTCGGCGCGCTCCTCGTCGGCCTGCTCGCCCGCGTCCGGCTCGGCGTCCAGCGGCTCGATCTCGGCGGCCAGCTCGGCGATCACGTCGGCGGCCGAGAGCCACATCTCCAGCACCGCCTCCGGGTCGCCGGCCTCCACCGGGGCCAGCTCCTCGCTCGGGCCGGCCGCCCGGTGGCCCTCCTCGTCGTGCGCGAGCACCACCAGCTCCAGGTCGCAGGCCAGCGACCAGGCGCGCATCGCCTCCAGCACCGCCTCCTCCGCCACCTCGCCCTCGGCCGGGGCCAGGTCCAGGAAGCGGGCGGCCTCCTCGCGGTCCGGCTCGGGCAGGTCGCCCAGCTCGTCCACCGGCCGGGTCGGCGCGGCCCAGCGGGCCAGCCGCACGGCCCGCTGCACCAGCGGCACCTCCAGCGCGGCCGCCACCAGCTCGGCCTCCGGGGCCAGCCGCACCGGCGGCACCAGCACCGGCTGGTCGTCCGCGTCCTGCGAGCTCTGCGCGCCGTAGAGGTCGGCGAGGTCGAAGTCGGCGGGCAGCAGGCTCTCGGCCGGCAGCGCGCCCGGTTCGGCCGACGGGTGGTCAGTGTTCTTGCGGCGTCGTCCGGCCATCGGGCGCGATCTCCTCGGAAAAAGGGGTCCTGCGGGGTGCTGCACTGCGATCAGCGTATCGGCCGAGTCGCCAACCGTGCCCGTCCTGCGGGGGGCGCGCGCCACCCGCGCACGCCCCTCACCTGCCACCCCGTATCCTTTGACCTCGACTGCACATCACGCACCACCTCGGCACCGCACCTCCTCGGCCACCACCACAGCGCCGACGAACGGCAACGCCCCGGCACACCCCGCCGGCCCGGGGTGGCGCCCGGCCACATCAGGAGATCCCTGCCATGGCGGACCTCTCCCCCGCCGGCCCCGGCCTGCCCACAGGGCAGCTGACCGGCACCCGGCTCTCGGAGGCCCTGCTCCCCCTGGAACTCGCCCCCCGCGGCCAGCTCCAGCTCTCCGCGCTCAGCCGCTGGAACGCCGTGCGCGGCGTCCGGGTGGCCCTGGTCGCCCTCGCCCTGCTGTTCCTGCTGATCGGCGCGAACCTGGCCACCCCGGTCTACCCGCTCCTCCAGCAGCGCCTCGGCCTGACCGCCTTCGACACCACCCTGCTCTTCACGGTCTACGTCTTCGCCCTGGTCCCGGTGCTGGCCGCGGTCGGCCACTGGTCCGACCTGCTCGGCCGGCGCGCGCTGCTGCTCACCGCCGTGCTGCTGGCCGCCGGCGGCGACGCGGTCTTCGCCACCGCCCACGGCTTCGGCCAGCTCGCCGCCGGACGCGCGATCCAGGGCATCGCGGTGGGCCTGTCCACCGGCGCGGCCGGCGCGGCGCTGGGCGACCTGCTGCCCGACCACCAGACGCTGGCCGCCAAGCTCACCCTGGCCTGCTCGGCCGGCGGCGTGGCGCTCGGCCCGATCGTCGGCGCGGCGCTGGCCACCGGGCACAACCCGCTGCTCACCCCGTTCGCGGTGCACGCCGTCGCGCTGCTGGCGCTGGCCGTGCCGCTCGCCGTGGTGCACCCGCGGATGCCCGGCGCCCGCCGCCACCCGGCCGAGCCGCCGCGCATCACCACCGCCTTCCACCTGCGCCCGCGCCGGCTGGCCGTCCCCGCCGAGGCCCGGCGCACCTTCCTGCTGGCGGCCGGCACCGGCTTCGTCTCGTACGCGGTCTTCGGGGTCTACCTGAGCCTGGCGCCCGCCTTCTCGGCGCACCTGCTGAACACCCACGCCCCGATGGCCGGCGCGGTGGTCGCCGCCCTGCTGCTCGGCTCCTCGGCCTGCGCCCAGCTGCTGGTCCCGCCGACCAGCAATCCGCGGCTGATCGCCCTCGGCATGACCGGCCTGGCGCTGGGCCTCTTCCTGGTGGTGCTGGCCCAGTACGCCCACCAGCCGGCCCTGCTCTTCGTCGGCAGCCTGCTCGGCGGCACCTGCCAGGGCCTGGCCTTCCGCTCGCTCTTCACCACCGCGGTCGCCGCCATGGCCCCGGGCCGCCGCGCCGCCGAGATGTCCACCCTCTGGGTGATCGTCTACCTGGGCTCCTCGGCCCCGATCGTCGCCGTCGGCGCCCTCGCCCGCGCCTACGGCCTGCTCCCCACCATCAGCGGCTTCGCCGCGGTGGCCGCCACGGCCTGCCTGGGGCTCGCGGCGGGCGTGGTGCGGCGGCGCTGACGGGGGGTCAGTCGGACCAGGGACGCCAGAGGCCGGTGTCGATCTCGACGCCGAAGGGCTCGGGGACCGTCAACGGATCCCCGAGCTTCCAGCTCTCCAGCACCTCGTACCGCCCAGCCGCGCGGTCCGGCGCCCCGAACAGGGTGACGCCGGGCCGCCGCGGGTCGCGGTCGACCAGCAGGTAGAACGGGACGCCGCAACGGGCGTAGCCGCTCCACTTGGTGGGGCGGCGATCGAGGACGGGTTCCCGGTCGCTGCGGGCGTTGGACTGCGAGGTGACTTCGACGACCAGCTGCAGCTGCTCCGGGTAGACGTGGAGCACCTCGTCCGCCCGGCTCTGCAGGTCGGTCTCCCGGTCCACCACGACCATGTCGGGAATGTACCCATCGCCAATGCTGATCAGGTCGAGGTTGACGGTCTGGACACTCCTCCAGCGAAAACCCGGATCGATGCGCTTCGCGAACCCGAAGGCATCACTGATGTCGGTGAGGATCCCAGCGTGCGGATAGACGGGCGCAGGTGACACGACGAACTCCCCACCGATCACCTCGACCCGCGTGCCGTCATCCGGCACGTGCAGGTACTCGGCCAGTTCACCCCGCGCCCAGAGCGCGTAGGGCGTGTCGGGCAGGGCCCACTGGCCGTAGGCAAGAACAGACATGGACGTTGCTCCCTCCTCGGTCGCAGCCCCAGCCTGGCCGCACGTAGCCAGATATACCACTGCCGTGCGACCCGCCCACTCGAAGAGGGGAATCGCACGGCAGCGGCGTTGACGAGGCGTCAGCTCAGACGTTGAAGCCCAGCGCCCGCAGCTGCTCGCGGCCGTCGTCGGTGATCTTGTCGGGGCCCCACGGGGGCATCCAGACCCAGTTGATCCGCAGGTCCTTGACCAGGCCGTCGGTGGCGGTCTTGGCCTGGTCCTCGATCACGTCGGTGAGCGGGCAGGCGGCGGAGGTGAGGGTCATGTCGATGGTGGCGGTGTCGTCCTCATCGATGTGGATCCCGTAGATCAGGCCTAGGTTGACCACGTCGATGCCGAGCTCGGGGTCGACCACGTCCATCAGGGCCTCGGTGAGGTCCTCGACGGAGACGGTGCCGGCGGTGGTGCCGACGATGGCCACGGGGCCCTCGGTCGGCGCCGCTTCCGCCGCTGCTGCTTCTGGGGTGTCGCTCATGGGAGTGTGGGTTCCTTTCAGGCCGGGTGGGCGGCGAGGGCCTTGGCGGTGGCGTCCTTCCAGGCCATCCAGCTGAGCAGGGCGCACTTGACCCGGGCGGGGTACTTGGAGACGCCGGCGAACGCGACCGCGTCCTCCAGCACCTCCTCGTCGCCCTCGCCCTGGCCCTTGCTCTGCATCAGCTCCAGGAAGGCCTCCTGGATCTGCTGCGCCTCGCCGACCGGCTTGCCGACCAGCAGGTCGTTGAGCACGGAGGCGCTGGCCTGGCTGATCGAGCAGCCCTGCGACTCGTAGGAGACGTCGGCGACGGTCTGACCGTCGAGCCGGACCCGCAGGGTGATCTCGTCACCGCAGGTGGGGTTGACGTGGTGGACCTCGGCGTCGCCGTCCCGCAGCCCCTTGCCGTGGGGGTTGCGGTAGTGGTCCAGGATGATCTCCTGGTACATCGAGTCCAGCTTCATGACACCGTCCCGTCTCAGCCGAAGAAGTTGCGCACGTGGTGCAGGCCGTCGACCAGCAGGTCGACCTCGTGCGGCGTCGAGTACAGGTAGAACGACGCCCTGGTGGTCGCCGGAATTCCGTACCGCAGGCAGACCGGCCGGGCGCAGTGGTGGCCGACCCGCACGGCGATGCCCTGCTCGTCCAGCACCTGGCCGACGTCGTGCGGGTGGATGTCGCCGAGCACGAAGGAGATCGCCGCACCGCGGTCCACGGCCGAGTTGGGGCCGATGATCCGCAGCTCGGGCACCTCCTGCAGCCGGTTCACCGCGTACTCGGTGATGGCGTGCTCGTGCGCCGCGATCCGCGCCATGCCGACGTTCGACAGGTAGTCGATCGCCGCGCCGAGGCCCACGGCCTGGGCGATCGGCGGGGTGCCGGCCTCGAACTTGTGCGGGGCCGGGGCGTAGGTGGACGAGCCCATGGTGACGGTCTCGATCATCTCGCCGCCGCCGAGGAACGGGGGCAGGTCCTCCAGCAGCTCCTGACGGCCCCACAGGACGCCGATGCCGGTCGGGGCGAGCATCTTGTGGCCGGTGAAGGCGACGAAGTCGGCCTCCAGCTGCTGCACGTCCAGCACCATGTGCGGGGCGGCCTGGGAGGCGTCGATCACCACCAGGGCGCCGACGTCCTGGGCGCGGCGGACGATCGCCTCGACCGGGTTGACGGTGCCGAGCAGGTTGGAGACCAGGGTGAAGGAGACCACCTTGGTCTTCTCGGTGATCAGCTGCTCGATGTTCGCCAGGTCGAGCCGGCCGTCGTCGGTCAGCCCGAACCACTTCAGCTTCGCGCCGGTGCGCTGCGCCAGCAGCTGCCACGGCACGATGTTGGAGTGGTGCTCCATCTCGGTGATCACGATCTCGGACTCGGCGTCGACCCGGTACGGGTCCTCCGCCCAACCGAGCATGTTGGCAACCAGGTTGAGCGACTCCGAGGCGTTCTTGGTGAAGATCACCTCATTGCGGCTGGGCGCGTTGATGAACGCCGCGACCTTGTCCCGGGCGCCCTCGTAGAGCGCGGTCGCCTCCTCGGCGAGCACGTGGACGCCGCGGTGCACGTTGGCGTTGTGCTGCTCGTAGTAGGCGGAGAGCGCTTCCAGGACCTGCCGGGGCTTCTGCGAGGTCGCCGCGTTGTCCAGGTAGACCAGGGGCTTGTCGTCGTGGAGCAGCCGCTGCAGGATCGGGAAGTCCTTGCGGATCGCGTCCGTGTCCAGGAGGCCCGGCAGGGTCAGGTCAGTCACTCTGACGCGCCGCCCTTCACGTAGGCCTCGTAGCCCTCGTTCTCCAGCTTGTCGGCCAGCTCGGCGCCACCGGACTCGACGATCCGGCCGGCCGCGAAGACGTGCACGAAGTCGGGCTGGATGTAGCGCAGGATGCGGGTGTAGTGGGTGACCAGCAGGGTGCCGACCTCGCCGGTCGAGCGGACCCGGTTGATGCCCTCGGAGACGATGCGCAGCGCGTCGACGTCCAGGCCGGAGTCGGTCTCGTCGAGGATCGCGATCTTCGGCTTGAGCAGCTCCAGCTGGAGGATCTCGTGGCGCTTCTTCTCGCCGCCGGAGAAGCCCTCGTTGACGTTGCGCTCGGCGAAGGCCGGGTCCATCTGCAGCGCGGCCATGGCCTCCTTGACCTCCTTGACCCACAGCCGCAGCTTGGGGGCCTCGCCGCGGATCGCGGTGGCGGCGGTGCGCAGGAAGTTGGAGACCGAGACGCCGGGCACCTCGACCGGGTACTGCATGGCCAGGAAGACGCCGGCCCGGGCGCGCTCGTCCACCGACATGGCCAGCACGTCCTCGCCGTCCAGCAGCACCTCACCACCGGTGACGGTGTACTTCGGGTGGCCGGCCAGCGAGTAGGCCAGGGTGGACTTGCCGGAACCGTTCGGGCCCATGATGGCGTGGGTCTCGCCCTGCTTGACCGTCAGGTCGACGCCGCGCAGGATCTCGCGCGGACCGCCCTCGGCCTCGACGGAGACGTGCAGATCGCGGATTTCAAGGGTTGCCATGGTGCTCAGGACTCCTGGGACACGGAGACGAGCACGTCGTCCCCTTCGATCTTTACGGGGTAAACGGGAACCGGCCGGGTGGCGGGCAGACCGGAGGGCTTGCCGGTGCGCAGGTCGAAGCTGGAGCCGTGCAGCCAGCACTCGATCATGCAGTCCTCGACCTCGCCCTCGGAGAGCGACACGTTCGCGTGCGAGCAGATGTCGTTGATCGCGAACACCTCGCCCTCGGTGCGGACCAGGGAGACGGGCACCCCGCCGACCTCGACCCGCTTGGGGGTGTCCTCGGCGAGCTCGCTCAGCGAGCAGGCACGCAGAAAAGCAGTAGCTGAGGTTCGCTCGCTACGCTCGCTCACGCGACACCCGCCAGCTCGGCCTCGATCTTCTCCATCAGCTGGTCGTGGAGCTCCGGCACGCCGATCTGCTGGACCAGCTCGGCGAAGAAGCCGCGCACCACCAGGCGGCGGGCCTCCTCCTCCGGGATGCCGCGGGCCTGCAGGTAGAACAGCTGCTCGTCGTCGAAGCGGCCGGTCGCGGAGGCGTGCCCGGCGCCGACGATCTCGCCGGTCTCGATCTCCAGGTTCGGGATCGAGTCCACCCGGGCGCCGTCGGTCAGCACCAGGTTGCGGTTGTGCTCGTAGGTGTCGGTGCCCTCGGCGGCCGCGCGGATCAGCACGTCGCCGACCCAGACCGCGTGCGCGTCCTGGCCCTGCAGGGCGCCCTTGTAGACCACGTTGGACCGGCAGTGCGGGGTGTCGTGGTCGATCTGCAGCCGGTGCTCCAGGTGCTGGCCGGCGTCGGCGAAGTAGAGGCCGAAGAGCTCGGCCTCGCCGCCGGGGGCGGCGTAGGTGACCCGCGGGTGGATCCGGACCAGGTCGCCGCCGAAGGTCACCACGACCGACTTGAGCGAGGCGTCCCGGCCGATCAGCGCGGTCTGCTGGGCGGCGTGCACCGCGTCGCGCTCCCAGTCCTGCACCGAGACGAAGGTGAGCTTCGCCCCGTCGCCGACCAGCAGCTCGACGTTGGCGGCGCGGGTGCCGCTGCCGGTGTGGTTCAGCACCACCACGGCCTCGGCGAACGGCTTGACCTCGATCACCACGTGGGCGAAGCGGACACCGCCCTCGCCGTGCACGTCGATCTTGACCGGCTCGGTGAGCACCGCGTCCTTGGGGACGGTGACCACCAGGGCCTGCTCGAAGCCGCTGAAGGCCTGCGCGGCGACCCGGTCGACCGGCTTGCCGGCCTTGCCGATCCGGGCGTCGTCGCGGCCCACGGTCTCGGCGGTGACGCCGTCCGGCAGGGCCAGGTCGATCTTGTCGCTGCCCTGCTCGGCGGGGACCGCCGTGCCGTCGTGCAGCCCGCCGAGGCGGTGCAGCGGGGTGAACCGCCAGTCCTCCTCGCGGCCGGTGGGCACCGGGAAGTCGTTCACGTCGTACGAGGGCTTGACCGCGACTCGGGCGTCGATCGGCTGCTGGACCGTGGCCCGGCCGGTGCCGGGCCCGGCCAGCTGCACGCCGGCACCGGCGGTGCCGACCTCGATCGATCCGGCGGTCGTCGAGCCGGAGGTGTTCTGCTCAGCCATGGCTGTTCGTGGTGCTCTCTTCCTAAGGGTCGGGCGGGCTGCGGTGGCTGACGGTGGGTCAGCCGACCGAACCCTCCATCTGCAGCTCGATCAGCCGGTTCAGCTCCAGCGCGTACTCCATCGGCAGCTCGCGCGCGATCGGCTCGACGAAACCGCGCACGATCATCGCCATCGCCTCGAACTCGGTCATGCCGCGGCTCATCAGGTAGAAGAGCTGGTCCTCGCTGACCTTGGAGACGGTCGCCTCGTGACCCATCGACACGTCGTCCTCGCGGACGTCCACGTACGGGTAGGTGTCGGAGCGCGAGATGGTGTCCACCAGCAGCGCGTCGCAGAGCACGTTGGACTTGGCGCCCTTGGAGCCCTCGCCGATCTCGATCAGACCGCGGTACGAGGTGCGGCCGCCGCCCCGGGCCACCGACTTGGAGACGATGTTGGAGGAGGTGTTGGGCGCCATGTGCACCATCTTGGCGCCGGCGTCCTGGTGCTGGCCCTCGCCCGCGAAGGCGATCGACAGGGTCTCGCCCTTGGCGTGCTCGCCCATCAGGTAGACCGCCGGGTACTTCATGGTGACCTTGGAGCCGATGTTGCCGTCGACCCACTCCATGGTCGCGCCCTCGTAGGCCACGGCCCGCTTGGTGACCAGGTTGTAGACGTTGTTCGACCAGTTCTGGATGGTCGTGTAGCGGCAGCGGCCGCCCTTCTTGACGATGATCTCGACGACGGCCGAGTGCAGCGAGTCCGAGGAGTAGATCGGCGCGGTGCAGCCCTCGACGTAGTGCACGTAGGCGTCTTCGTCGACGATGATCAGGGTCCGCTCGAACTGGCCCATGTTCTCGGTGTTGATCCGGAAGTAGGCCTGCAGCGGGATGTCCACGTGGACGCCCTTGGGCACGTAGATGAACGAGCCGCCGGACCACACGGCCGTGTTCAGCGCGGCGAACTTGTTGTCGCCCACCGGGATCACGGTGCCGAAGTACTCGTGGAAGAGCTCCGGGTGCTGCTTCAGCGCGGTGTCGGTGTCCAGGAAGATGACGCCCTGCTGCTCCAGGTCCTCGCGGATCTGGTGGTAGACCACCTCGGACTCGTACTGCGCGGCGACACCGGCGACCAGCCGCTGCTTCTCCGCCTCCGGGATGCCGAGCTTGTCGTAGGTGGCCTTGATGTCGGCCGGCAGGTCCTCCCAGGACTCCGCCTGCTTCTCGGTCGAGCGCACGAAGTACTTGATGTTGTCGAAGTCGATGCCGGAGAGGTCGGAGCCCCAGGTCGGCATGGGCTTCTTCTCGAACAGCTTCAGACCCTTGAGCCGCAGGTTGAGCATCCACTCCGACTCGGACTTCTTCGCCGAGATGTCGCGGACGACCTCCTCGCTCAGGCCGCGCTTGGCCACCGAGCCGGCCACGTCGGGGTCCGACCAGCCGTACTCGTAGGTGCCCAGACCTTCGAGCTCGGGGTGGGAAACGGTGTCAGTCATGCGGGACTCCTCCGCGCGGACGTAGCGGGTGGTTCTTCGGTGGTCGTACCGGCAGTCGGCGCTGCACCGGTGCCCTGGCGGGGCGACGGTGCGGCACCGGGTGCCGGCACATAGGTGGTGCAGACCCCGTCGCCGTGGGCGATGGTGGCCAGCCGTTGCACATGGGTGCCCAGGAGCTGCGAGAAGACCTCGGTCTCGGCCTCGCAGAGCTGGGGGAACTGCTCGGCGATGTGCACGACCGGGCAGTGGTGCTGGCAGAGCTGGGCTCCGCCGGGGGAGGCACCGGCGGTGGCCGCGGGGACCCGCCGCACCGTGGCAGCGTACCCGTCGGCGCTCAGCGCCTCGGCGAGCGCCTCGGTGCGGTGCTCGGCCGCGGCCTGCTCCAGTGCTCCCTGGTACTTCTCACCCTGCCGGTTGAACCGGGCCCGGGCGAAGGCGGCGACCGCCTCCTGGCCCGCCTCGCCGCCGCCGCCGGCCTCGGCGATCCAGCGCAGCGCGTCGGCGGCGAGCTGGTCGTAGGCCTGGTAGAAGGCGTCCCGGCCGGACTCGGTGAGTGCGAAGACCTTGGCCGGACGGCCCCGGCCGCGGCTGCCGTACACCCGCTGCTCGCGGGACTCGACCAGGCCGGCCGCGGCCAGCCCGTCGAGGTGGCGGCGCACCGCGGCGGACGTCAGCCCGAGCCGGCCGGCCAGGTCGGCCGCCGAGGACGGACCGTGGTCCAGGATCGAGCGGGCCACCCGGTCCCGGGTCGCCCGGTGCCCGTCCAGCAGGACCTCGGCCGGGGTCGCGGGCACCGGGGAGCCGGGGGCCGACTCGGCCTCCGGACCCTCGGGGAGCTCGCGCACGTTTTTCACAACACCATTGTTGCGTAATTGCTTCCGACCGAACAAGCCGTGACCGACGCCTCAGCGGTGGGATCCGTCACGCAGGCAAGCCTTACCTGAACGGCCGAGGAACGGGCTCCTACACTGCCCGGTATGCATGCAGAACCCGTCGCCGAGGCCGCGCCGGCCGTGGAGATCCGCGGTCTGGTCAAGCGCTACGCGGGCAAGACCGCCGTGGACGGCCTCGACCTGCGGATCGACCGCGGCGCCGTGACCGCCGTGCTCGGCCCCAACGGCGCCGGCAAGACCACCACCATCGAAACCTGCGAGGGGTACCGCCGTCCGGACGCCGGCACCGTCCGGGTGCTCGGCCTGGACCCGGTCCGGCAGGCCGCCGAGCTGCGCCCGCGGATCGGCGTGATGCTCCAGTCCGGCGGCGTGTACCCGGGCGCCCGCGCCGTCGAGATGCTGCGGCACACCGCCAAGCTGCACGCCCACCCGCTGGACGTGGACGCGCTGGTCGAGCGGCTCGGCCTCGGCTCCTGCGGCCGCACCGCCTACCGCCGGCTCTCCGGCGGCCAGCAGCAGCGCCTCGCGCTGGCGATGGCCGTGGTCGGCCGACCCGAACTGGTCTTCCTGGACGAGCCCACCGCCGGCCTCGACCCGCAGGCCCGCCGGGCCACCTGGGAGCTGGTCCGCGACCTGCGCCGGGACGGCGTCACCGTGGTGGTCACCACCCACCACATGGAGGAGGCCGAGGAGCTGGCCGACCGGGTGGCGATCGTGGACCGCGGCAAGGTGATCGCCGAGGGCACCCCCGCCGGGCTCTGCCGCGACGGCGCCGAGGACAGCCTGCACTTCGAGGCGCCGGCCGGGCTGGACCTGGGCGCGCTGGTCAAGGTGCTCCCCGACGGCGCCGCCGCCACCGAGACCGCCCCCGGCCACTACCGGGTGCAGGCCTCACCGGTCGACCCCCAGCTGGTCGCCCGGGTCACCGCCTGGTGCGCCGAGGCGGGCGTGCTGCCGGAACGGCTGACCGCGCGTCAGCGCACGCTGGAGGAAGTCTTCCTGGAACTGACCGGACGGGAGCTGCGCTCATGAGCACCACCGACTACTCGCCCTGCCCGGGTGCGGCGTCCGCCGGCCGGATGCTGCTGGCGCAGACCGCGCTGGAGACCCGGATGCTGCTGCGCAACGGCGAGCAGCTGCTGCTCACCGTGGTCATCCCGACCGTGCTGCTGGTGCTGTTCAGCGCCGTCGACGTGGTCTCGGTGACCGGCCCCGGCAAGCGCGTCGACTTCCTGGCCCCCGGCCTGCTCGCGCTGGCCGTGATGTCCACCGCCTTCACCGGCCAGGCCATCGCCACCGGCTTCGAACGGCGCTACGGCGTGCTCAAGCGGCTCGGCGCCACCCCGCTGCCGCGCGGCATCCTGCTCACCGCGAAGACCGGCTGCGTGCTCGTCACCGAGGCCCTCCAGGTCGCCCTGCTCTCGGTGATCGCACTGGCCCTCGGCTGGTCGCCGCACGGCAGTTCCTTGACGGTGGCCCTGCTCCTGGTCCTCGGCACCGCCGCGTTCTCCGGCCTCGGCCTGCTGATGGCCGGCACCCTCAAGGCCGAGGCCACCCTGGCCGCCGCCAACCTGGTCTTCATCCTGCTGCTGCTGGCCGGCGGCGTGATCGTGCCGCTCAGCAAGTTCCCGGGCGCGGTGCGCGCCGTGCTCGACCTGCTGCCGATCAGCGCCCTCTCCGACGGACTGCGCTCGGTGCTCCAGACCGGCGCCGGGGTGCCCTGGTCCGACCTCGGCATCCTGGCCGTCTGGTCGGTGCTCGGACTGGCGGCGGCCGCCCGGTTCTTCCGCTGGGAGTGAGCCGGCCAACGACGGTGGGGCGGAACCCGATCCGGGTCCCGCCCCACCGTTGTTCTACTACGTCACTCAGTGCCGGGGCGCCGAACGACGCCGGGCAACCACCACGATGCCCGCACCGACCACGACCACGGCCGCACCGATACCGGCGATCATGCCCGCGTCACTGCCACCACCGGTGAAGGCCAGCGCCGGCCCAGAGGTAGCCGGCGCCGGGGTCACCGGCGGCTTCGAGGTCGCCGCAACCGGCGCCACGGACGTCGGCGCGGCGGAGGTGGCGGGAGCCGAGGTCGCCGGGGTGCTGGCCGACGCGGAGGCCGAGGCCGACGCGGAAACCGACGCGGAGGCGCTGGCCGAGGCGGAGGCCGACTGGCTCGGCGACGGGCAGTTGGGCGGCGGCGCGATGGTGAAGTCGCCGCTCCACTGGTGGTTCTTCTCGGTGGGGTCGTCGTTGGTGTGGACGTGGAACGTCACCGTGTCCGTCGGCGTAGCCGGGAACGATGTCGACTTGTACTCCTTCGAGAAGTACTGGTGTGTGATGACGTCCTTGCCGTCGACCGTCAAGGTGAACCAGTTCGCCTCGGCGCCCACCGGGTAGTCGACGAAGTCAAGCGTGAACGAGGTGCAGTCCCGGTGGTAGCCCGGGTTGTGCGCCGAAGCGACCCCAGCGAACGTGAGGACGCCGGCCGCCGCGAGCGCGCCGGCCCCGGCCAGGCGGCGAGATATCCGCCCCAGTCGTGCCATAACCATGATCCTTCCGAATGAGGTTGTGCAGCACGGACGTTGAATGATCGTGAGCGACCGGCTACAACTCGTGCCCGGGACTCTACCGCCCCTCGCGGGCGCGCATCCCCCAAACAGAACGACCGGAACAGAACTGGTGGTTCAGCTGCCGAATGTGCATCAGTTCGACGACGCACGACCGCGCCCCCGATGATCACCGCTGATCACCGGGGGCGCGTGAGGTTTTACTGACGAACCGTCACGCCTTCCGCCCCGCCGCGCGGCGCCGGGTGGCCAGCACGATGGCGCCACCGCCGGCCAGCACCAGCAGGCCGCCGATGGTGAGCGGGAGGATGCCCTCGGCGCCGGTGAAGGCGAGGCCGCCGCCGGTGTGCGGGGCGGGGGTGGCGCTCGGCGGCGGGGCGGTGGAGGGGGCGGCGGCGGCCGGGGTGGTGGCCGACGTGCTCGGGGTGGCGGGGGTCGAGGGTGCGGTCCCGGTGGACGGCTTGCCCGTGGTCGGGGCGACCACCGGGGCCGGGGCCGAGGTGCTCGGCTGCGGGGCGCCGGGGGTGCTGGCGCTGGGCTGCGGGGCCGGCTGGGTGGGCGTGGTGACCGGCAGGCAGGCGGTGAACGGGAAGTGGTGGGTCTCGGCGCCGCCGCTGCCGACCAGCGAGTGGGCGATCACCGAGCCGTTCACGGGCGCGCCGGTGCCGAGGTCGAAGTCGGCATTGGGGGCCAGGATGGTGCCGGCCCAGGCGAGCTGACTGTTCTTCACGAACTTCTTGGCGCCCGGGAAGTTCCACAGCAGCGCGGCCCGCTCGGCGCCGCCGTCGGCGCTCTGCAGCTTGTCGTCCAGCACGTAGGCGTTCTTGGTGTGGTCCCAGATCCACATCGAGGTGGTGCCGGCGGCCTGCGAGTCGTAGGCGTCGCCGGTCACGGTGACCACGGTGACCGCGCCCTTCGGCACGTTCAGCTGGATCGCCTTGGCGCCCTGGAGCTGCGCGGCGGTCAGCTGGAAGCCGTTGTAGGAGCCGTCGGTGCCGGTGAGCGTCAGCGTCGAACCGTTCAGCGCGACGGTCCCGCCGGCCGCCTGCCCCGCGAGCGTGCCGGAGAGCGCCCGCAGCTTGGCGAACTCGGCGGCGAAGTCGATCGGCGAGGGGCCGTGGGTGACGGTGCCCGCGTGGCCCTCCAGCCGGCCGCCGCCGCTCTTCTGGCCGGCGTAGACGCCGTTGCCGTGCATCACCTCGGTGTTGCCGCCGCCGACGTCGATGTTCCCGCCGACCACCAGAGCGTCCTGGCCGGGCAGTGCGGCGACCTCGGCGGGGGTGAGCTCCTGGCCGACGCTGAAGCCGCGGCTGAAGTCGGCGTCGCCGCCGACCGCGACGGCGCCCTCGGCGTCCGGCGAGTGGCTGTCGTTGCCCTCGATGAACTCGCCGTACTGGCCGGCGACGCCGAGGCCCTGGGTCTGGCAGGCCGGCTGCTGCGCGGCGAAGGCGGCCGGCGCGGCGAGGGTGCCCAGGGCGAGCGAACCGCCGAGCGCCAGGGCGGCGGCGGGAACGGATATGCGCATGTGCTGATCTCCGCTGTGGGTGCGGGACGAGTGGTGTGAGCGCACTCTCCCGGGTCGGCAATGAATTGGTCAAGACCAATGCCCGCTTTGCCCGGGACCCGCCGGGATTGCCGGGAAAGCCGGGGGCTGTGCCCCGGCCACAAGATCCGGTATAAGGCGACCTAGGATGTGCGACGTGCGTACCCCCTTCTCCTGGCTCGCCGAGCGCTGGCAGCCCTCCCCCGCCCAGGTCCGCCGGGCCGCGCTGGCCGCCGTGGTGATGTCCGTGGTGATCGTGGTGACCGGCGGCGCGGTCCGGCTCACCGGTTCCGGGCTCGGCTGCAAGACCTGGCCCACCTGCACCGGCGAGAGCATCACGCCGACCCCCGCGATGGGCGTGCACGGGATCATCGAGTTCACCAACCGCACGCTCACCTACGTGCTCTGCGCGGCGGTCGGCTGGGCGATCCTGGCGGCCCGCTGCTCCCGGCCCTGGCGGCACAGCCTGACCAAGCTGGGCTGGGTCCAGTTCTGGGTGGTGATGAGCAACGCCGTGCTCGGCGGCATCACCGTGCTGGTCGGCCTCAACCCGTACGTGGTGGCGGCCCACATGCTCTCCGCGCTGGCCCTGCTGTGGATCGCGGTGGTCACCTGGGAGCGGACCAAGGAGGGCGACGGGCCGGTCCGGCCGCTGGTCACCGAGCCGTTGCAGAAGCTGGCCCAGGTGCTGGTGCTGGTGACCTGCCTGCTGGTGGTGGCCGGCACCCTGGTCACCGGCGCGGGGCACCACCCGGGCGACTCCAGCGACGTCCCGCGGATCACCTGGCTGAGCTACGCCCAGCTGACCCAGGTGCACGCCGACCTGGTGTTCGCCACCGTCGGCCTGTCGCTCGCGGTGATCTTCGCGCTGGCCGCGGTCAAGGCGCCGGCCGCGGCGCGGGCCCGGGCCCGGGAGCTCTTCCTGGTGCTGCTGGCCCAGGCCGTGATCGGGTACGTGCAGTACTTCACCGACGCGCCGGAGATCCTGGTCGGGCTGCACATGCTGGGCGCCTCGCTGGTGCTGATCGCCGCGCTGCGGATCCCGCTGGCACTGCGCACCCGGGACCCGCTGCCGGTCTCCCTCCCGGTCCAGGAGGCCGTCGCGGCCTGAACCGCAGCAGACAAAGGACGAGGCCCCGACCCCCACTCCGCACCCGGGGGGTCAGGGCCTCGCGCCGTTCCGGCGGCCGGTTCAGCCGCCGAGCTGGATGCCGGCCATCCGCTTCCACTCGTACGGGCCGGTGCGCACCTTCAGGCCGAGCTCGCCCTCGAAGTCGTCGTGCAGCGTGATGCCCGCGAGTTCCGCGGCGCGGCGGCCGACGGCGTAGGTGGGCGCCACCTGGTCGCCCCAGGCGCCGTCCGCGCCGACCAGCACGATCCGGGTGGCGGCCCGGCCGACGTACTCCACCACGCCGTCCGCGCTGCCGCCGTGCTGCTCGCTGAAGGCGGTCAGGTGCTTGGCGATCTTCTTGGCGCGACGCTCGGTTCGGGCGTCCGGGGCGAGGGTCTCTGCGCTGCTCATGCCCGCATGCTACCCACGGGTATCCACCCCTGGCGACGGCCGGGGCGTGTGCCGCCGACCACAGGCACCCGAACGCCGAACCGGCCCGGCCCCTCGGGAGGGGCCGGGCCGGTTCGGTGACGACGGGTCAGCGCGGGAAGACGACGGGTCAGCGCAGGAAGGGGTCCACCGCGACCGCGACCATCAGCAGCGTCAGGTAGGTGATGGACCAGTGGAACAGGCGCATCTCCTTGAGCTTGGCGCCCACCACCCCGGCCTTGGCGCGGGCGTACAGCCCGTGCGCCTCCTTCAGCCAGAACGCGCCGAGCACGGCGGCGCTGGTCGGGTAGAGCCAGCTGGTGTGGTCCAGCGGCCAGAGCGCCATCGAGACGGCCACCATGACCCAGCTGTAGATGACGATCTGTCGGGCCACCGCCAGGTTGCCCGCGGTCACCGGGAGCATCGGCACGCCCGCCTTGGCGTAGTCCTCGCGCACCTTCATGGAGAGCGGCCAGTAGTGCGGCGGCGTCCAGAAGAAGATCACCAGGAAGAGCACCAGCGGCACCAAGTTCAGCGAGTCGCGCACCGCGGCCCAGCCGACCAGCACCGGCATGCAGCCGGCGATCCCGCCCCAGACGATGTTCTGCGCGGTCCGCCGCTTCAGGCCCAGGGTGTAGACGAGGACGTAGAAGAGGTATCCGCCGAGCGCCAGCGCCGAGGAGAGCCAGTTGACCAGCAGGCCCAGCCAGAGCGTGGAGGCCACGCCCAGCGCGATGCCGAAGACCAGCGCCTCGCGCGGCGAGACCATGCCGGTGACCAGCGGGCGCCGCTCGGTGCGGCTCATCACCGCGTCGATGTCGCGGTCGATGTACATGTTCAGCGCGTTGGCGCCGCCGGCCGAGAGGTAGCCGCCGAGGACGACCTCCAGCACCAGCAGGAGGTTCGGCACGCCGCGCTGCGCCAGGAACATCACCGGCACCGTGCTCATCAGCAGCAGCTCGATGATCCGCGGCTTGGTCAGTGCGACGAATGCCCCGACACGGGCCCCCAGTGGCCGGTGCGCGGGGGTCGACCCGATCACCCCGGCGGGGCGGGATTCGACGGCGGTCACGAACACCCCAACTGAAGATGAATCTTCGCAGTCGTAGCCGGGTCGAAGTGCTCGTGAATCCGTTCACGCTGCGCGTACCACGCCACCTTAGACGGTGCATATATCCCGATCCGCCTCGGGGTCTCCTGACGGGGCCCGACCGCACCCCCGTGGGTGAACTGCGCAGTTCGCCGAGGAGCGCGCGGGGACAAACCGGGCCAAGGTGGTACCGGCGCCGCCGGCACGGCGCACCCGCCGGCACCGGGAATCCACCCGCGAAACTCCGGGTTGTCGCGGTGCGGAAGGCAGCCCCCGGAGCGGGCGGTAGGCTCGGCCCTGGAAGCGGGACAACCCTCCGTGACCGGTGCAACCGAAGAAGCGTCAGGCCCACAGTGACGTGGCCGGACCCGGTCCCTTCACGGGGTCATACCTCAATACGGAAGGAGCCCTGAGAAGGGTGAGCACGACGCCGACGAACGCAATTGACTGGTCCGATCTGGACGAGCGCACCGTTGACACGGCCCGCGTGCTGGCGATGGACGCGGTGCAGAAGGTGGGGAACGGACACCCCGGCACCGCGATGGCCCTGGCCCCCGCGGCCTACGTGATCTTCCAGCGCTTCCTGCGGCACGACCCGACCGACCCGAACTGGGTGGGCCGCGACCGGTTCGTCCTGTCGCCGGGTCACACCAGCATGACCCTGTACACCCAGCTCTTCCTCTCCGGCTACGGCCTGGAGCTGGACGACCTGAAGTCCTTCCGGGTGCACGGCAGCCGCACCCCGGGCCACCCCGAGCACGGTCACACCGCCGGCGTGGAGACCACCACCGGCCCGCTCGGCCAGGGCATCGCCAACGCGGTGGGCATGGCGATGGCCGCCCGCTACGAGCGCGGCCTGTTCGACCCGGAGGCGGAGCAGGGCTCCTCCCCCTTCGACCACACCATCTGGGCGATCGTCTCCGACGGCGACCTGGAGGAGGGCATCTCCGCCGAGGCCTCCTCGCTGGCCGGCCACCAGCGGCTGGGCAACCTGGTCGCGCTGTACGACGACAACCACATCTCGATCGAGGGCGACACCCAGACCGCGTTCTCCGAGGACGTGCTGGGCCGCTACGAGTCGTACGGCTGGCACGTGCAGCGGATCGCGCCGAAGGCCAACGGCGACGTGGACGTGCAGGCGCTGTCCGCCGCGCTGGCCGCCGCCAAGGCCGAGACGGCCCGCCCGTCGCTGATCGCGATGCGCACGATCATCGCCTGGCCGGCCCCGGACGCCCAGAACACCGCCAAGGCGCACGGCTCGGCGCTGGGCGCGGCCGAGATCGCCGCCACCAAGAAGGTGCTGGGCTTCGACCCGGAGCGCACCTTCGAGGTCAGCGACGAGGTGCTGTCGCACGCCCGCCAGGTGATCCAGCGCGGCAAGGCCGCCCGGGCCGAGTGGGAGGCCGGCTTCCTGGCCTGGCGTTCCGCCAACCCGAACCGGGCCGCCGAGTTCGACCGGATCCAGGCCGGCGAGCTGCCGAACGGCTGGAAGAAGGAGCTGCCGCAGTTCCCGGCCGGCAAGGACGTCGCCACCCGCAAGGCCAGCGGCGACACCCTGAAGGCGCTCGGCGCGGTCATCCCCGAGCTGTGGGGCGGTTCGGCCGACCTGGCCGAGTCCAACCTGACCACGATCGAGGAGGGCAGCTCCTTCCTGCCCGGTGGCAACCCGCTCAAGGGCGCGAGCCCGTACGGCCGGACGATCCACTTCGGCATCCGCGAGCACGCCATGGGCTCGACCATGAACGGCATCGCGCTGCACGGGAAGACCCGGGTGTTCGGCGGGACCTTCCTGGTCTTCTCCGACTACATGCGCCCGGCGGTCCGGCTGGCCGCGCTGATGAAGCTGCCGGTCACCTACGTGTGGACGCACGACTCGATCGGCCTGGGCGAGGACGGCCCGACCCACCAGCCGGTGGAGCACCTGGCCGCGCTGCGCGCCATCCCGGGCCTGTCGATGGTCCGCCCGGCCGACGCCAACGAGACGGCCGTCGCCTGGCGCACCGTGCTGGAGCGGCAGACCAGCCACCCCGGCCCGGTCGGCCTGGCGCTGACCCGCCAGGGCGTGCCGACCTGGGACCGCGAGGTCTTCGGCTCGGCCGAGGACACCGCCAAGGGCGGCTACGTGCTGGCCGACGCCTCGAACGGCGTGCCGCAGGTGATCCTGATCGGCACCGGTTCCGAGGTGCAGCTCGCGGTCAAGGCCCGCGAGGCGCTGGAGGCCGAGGGCATCGCGACCCGGGTGGTCTCGATGCCGTGCGTCGAGTGGTTCAACGAGCAGGACCAGGCCTACCGCGACCAGGTGCTGCCGCCGAGCGTGAAGGCCCGCGTCTCGGTGGAGGCCGGCATCGCGCTGGGCTGGCGCGAGCTGGTCGGCGACCACGGTCAGATCATCAGCCTGGAGCACTTCGGTGCCTCGGCCGACTACCAGGTGCTGTACCAGGAGTTCGGCATCACCGCGGAGGCGGTGGCCCACGCGGCGCACAAGTCGCTGCGCTCGCTCGAAGCCGTCAACCGCTGACGCCGGCTCAACAGACACAAGAGGACTGGAATCATGACTGACGCACTGAAGCGCCTCAGCGACGAAGGCGTGGCGATCTGGCTGGACGACCTCAGCCGCACCCGGCTGAACACCGGCAACCTGGCCGAGCTGGTGCAGACCAAGCACGTGGTGGGCGTCACCACCAACCCGACCATCTTCCAGAAGGCGATCGCCGGCAGCGGCGACACCTCCTACGACGGCCAGCTGCGCGACCTGGCGGTCCGTCAGGTCACCACCGACGAGGCGATCCGCATGATCACCACCTCGGACGTGCGCGACGCGGCCGACGTGCTGCGCCCGGTCTACGACGCCAGCAACGGCCGCGACGGCCGGGTCTCCATCGAGGTCGACCCGCGGCTGGCCCACGAGACCGCGGCCACCGTGGCCGAGGCCAAGCAGCTGTGGTGGCTGGTGGACCGCCCGAACGTGCTCATCAAGATCCCGGCCACCAAGGCCGGGCTGCCCGCGATCACCGAGGTGATCGCCAAGGGGATCAGCGTCAACGTGACCCTGATCTTCTCGCTGGACCGCTACAAGGCCGTCATCGACGCCTTCCTGAGCGGTCTGGAGCAGGCCAAGGCCAAGGGCCTGGACCTGTCCTCGATCGAGTCGGTGGCCTCGTTCTTCGTGTCGCGGGTGGACACCGAGATCGACAAGCGCCTGACGGCGATCGGCACCGAGCAGGCCGTGGCGCTGCGCTCCAAGGCCGCGCTGGCCAACGCCCGGCTCGCCTACCAGGCCTACGAGGAGGTCTTCGGCTCGGTGGACGGCAAGAAGCCGGCCTCCGACCGCTGGGCCGCCCTGGAGGCCGCCGGCGCCAAGCCGCAGCGTCCGCTCTGGGCCTCCACCGGCGTCAAGGACCCGGCCCTGCCGGACACCCTGTACGTCACCGAGCTGGTCGCCCCCGGCACCGTGAACACCATGCCCGAGGCCACCCTGGACGCCACCGGCGACCACGGTGAGGTCGCCGGCGACACCATCACCGGCAACTACGCCGACGCCGAGGGCGTGCTGGCCGCGCTGGCCGAGGTCGGCGTGGACTACGACGACGTGGTGCAGCTGCTGGAGGACGAGGGCGTGCAGAAGTTCGAGGCGTCCTGGCAGGAGCTGCTCGACACCGTGACCGCCTCGCTCGCCGGCTTCGCCGCCGGCGAGTGACCGCGACCCACTGAAGGCGGAGCCCACCAGTGAGCAATGCACAAGCATTTCCCGACCTAGAGGCCACCGAGGTCACGCAGGGCGAGAGCGTCCGGCAGACGAACCCGCTGCGCGACCCGGCCGACCGCCGGCTGCCGCGCATCGCCGGTCCGTCCGGCCTGGTCATCTTCGGCGTCACCGGGGACCTGTCCCGCAAGAAGCTGATGCCGGCGATCTACGACCTGGCCAACCGCGGCCTGCTGCCGCCGGGCTTCTCGCTGGTGGGCTTCGCCCGCCGCGAGTGGGAGGACGAGGACTTCGCGAAGGAGGTGCACGACGCCGTCAAGGACCACGCCCGGACCCCCTTCCGCGAGGAGGTCTGGCAGCAGCTCGCCAAGGGCATGCGGTTCATCCAGGGCGACTTCGACGACGACGACGCCTTCGACAGCCTGCGCGAGACCATCGAGGAGCTGGACAAGGCGCAGGGCACCAGCGGGAACTTCGCGTTCTACCTCTCGGTGCCGCCGAAGTTCTTCCCCAACGTGGTGCAGCAGCTGAAGAAGCACGGGCTGGCCGACCCGCCGGCCGGCTCCTGGCGCCGCGCGGTGATCGAGAAGCCGTTCGGCCACGACCTGGAGAGCGCCCAGGAGCTGAACCGGATCGTCCACGAGGTCTTCCCGCGTGACGAGGTCTTCCGGATCGACCACTACCTGGGCAAGGAGACCGTCCAGAACATCCTGGCGCTGCGGTTCGCCAACTCGATGTTCGAGCCGATCTGGAACCGGTCCTACGTGGACCACGTGCAGATCACCATGGCCGAGGACATCGGCATCGGCGGCCGGGCCGGCTACTACGACGGCATCGGCTCGGCCCGGGACGTGATCCAGAACCACCTGCTCCAGCTGATGGCGCTGACCGCCATCGAGGAGCCGGCGTCCTTCCACCCCAAGGCCCTGGTGGCGGAGAAGCTCAAGGTGCTCAGCGCCGTGCAGCTGCCCAAGGACCTGGGCCGGCACACCGTGCGCGGGCAGTACGCCACCGGCTGGCAGGGCGGCGAGGAGGTGCCCGGTTACCTGGACGAGGACGGCATCAACCCCGAGTCCAAGACCGACACCTACGCCGCGATCAAGCTGGAGATCAACAACCGCCGCTGGGCCGGGGTGCCGTTCTACCTGCGCACCGGCAAGCGGCTGGGCCGCCGGGTCACCGAGATCGCGGTGGTCTTCCAGCGCGCCCCGTACCTGCCGTTCGACTCCTACGCGACCGAGGAGCTGGGGCAGAACGCCCTGGTCATCCGGGTGCAGCCGGACGAGGGCGTCACCGTGCGGTTCGGCTCCAAGGTCCCGGGCACCTCGATGGAGGTCCGGGACGTCACCATGGACTTCGCCTACGGCGAGTCCTTCACCGAGTCCAGCCCGGAGGCGTACGAGCGCCTGATCCTGGACGTGCTGCTCGGCGACGCCAACCTGTTCCCGCGGCACCAGGAGGTCGAGCTCTCCTGGCAGATCCTCGACCCGATCGAGAAGTACTGGGAGCAGCACGGCAAGCCCGCGCAGTACCCGGCCGGCACCTGGGGGCCGACCGAGGCTGACGAGATGCTCGCACGAGACGGCAGGAGCTGGCGCCGGCCATGAAGATCGACCTGACGGACACCACGTCCAGCAAGATCAACAGTGCCCTGATGGACGCCCGCCGGGCCAGCGGTTCGACCGCTGCCGGCATGGTGCTGACCCTGGTCATCGTGGTGGACGAGGGGAGCGCCTACGACGCCCTCAAGGCCGCCAACGACGCCTCCCGCGAGCACCCCTCGCGGATCCTCGCGGTGATCAAGCGGGCCGGCCGCTCGCCGCGGGCCCGCTCCGGCGCCCGGCTGGACGCCGAGATCCTGGTCGGCTCTGACGCCGGCTCGGGCGAGACGGTGATCCTGCGGATGCACGGCGAGCTGGTCTCGCACGCGCAGTCCGTGGTGCTGCCGCTGCTGCTGCCCGACGCCCCGGTGGTGGTCTGGTGGCCGGAGAACGCCCCGCTGCACCCGGCCCAGGACCCGCTGGGCGCGATCGCCCAGCGCCGGATCACCGACGCGGTCACCGCCGAGTCGCCGGTCGGCCAGCTGGCCGTGCGGGCCGACAGCTACGCCCCCGGCGACACCGACCTGGCCTGGACCCGGATCACCGGCTGGCGCTCGATGCTGGCCGCCGCGCTGGACCAGAAGCCGGTCAAGATCACCTCCGCGGTGGTCGAGGGCGAGTCGTACAACCCCAGCGTCGAGCTGCTCGGCCTATGGCTGCACGACCGCCTGCGGGTGCCGGTCCAGCGGATCGTCACCGACGGCCCCGGCATCACCGCGGTGCGGCTGCGCACCAAGGACGGCGAGATCGTGCTGGACCGTCCCGACGGCCTGATGGGCACCCTGTCCATCCCGGGCGCGCCGGACCGGATCGTGGCGCTCAAGCGCCGCGAGACCAGCGAGCTGATCGCCGAGGAGCTGCGCCGGCTGGACGAGGACGCCATCTACGCGGCGGCCGTGCGGACCAGCGTGGACACCCTGGAGGAGACCGACCGGGCCGCCGCCGCGCTGATCGCCGAGGCGACCCAGGAGGCGGTCGAGACCGCGGTCGAGGACGCCGCGGGTGCCGTGGTCGAGGCCGCGGTGGCCTCGCCCCGGGTGACCGCCAAGGTGCCGCAGACCCCGGCGAAGAAGGCGGCCAAGGCCACCAAGGCCGCGCCCAAGGCCGGCACCGGCAAGGCCGCCGGTGCCAAGAAGGCCGCGACCCGCAAGCGGAGCGCCGGGTGAGCCCCGCCCCCCAGTTGGTCGTGCACCGCGACAAGGAGCTGATGGCCCAGGCGGCCGCCGCCCGGCTGATCACCCGGATCGTCGACGCGCAGGCCGCCCGGGGCACCGCCTCCGTGGTGCTCACCGGCGGGCGCAACGGCAACGCGCTGCTCGCGGCCATCGCCGCCTCCCCGGCCCGGGACGCGGTCGACTGGCCGCGGCTGGACCTGTGGTGGGGCGACGAGCGCTTCGTGCCCTCCGACGACCCGGAGCGCAACGCGGTGCAGGCGGCCGACGAGCTGCTGTCCAAGGTCCCGCTGGACCCGGCGCGGGTGCACTACATGCCCGCCTCGGACGGCGTGGACGGGGCCGACGTGGAACGGGCCGCCGAGCGGTACGCCGAGGAGCTGGCGGCCGCCGCCGGTGCCGAGGACCGCGCCGGGGTGCCCGCCTTCGACGTGCTGCTGCTCGGGGTCGGCCCGGACACCCACGTCGCCTCGCTCTTCCCCGAGCACCCGGGCGTGCGGGAGACCGCGCGCACGGTGGTCGGGGTGCGCGGGGCGCCGAAGCCGCCGCCGACCCGGGTCTCGCTGACCCTGCCCGCGATCCGGGCGGCCCGCGAGGTCTGGCTGCTGGCGGCCGGCGAGGACAAGGCGGCCGCGGTGGCGCTGGCGCTCAGCAACCCCGGCGAGCTGCAGGCGCCGGCCTCCGGCGCCCGCGGCACGGCCCGCACGCTCTGGCTGCTGGACCGGGCCGCGGCGGCCCAGCTGCCGCCGGCGCTCTACCCGCCAGCCTCCGCCTGAGGCCTGAGGTCTGAGGCCTGAGGCCTGACGGAACGCCAGGAGGGGCGGTGCACATCGAGTGCACCGCCCCTCCTGGCGTTCCGGGCCCTTGCTGAGCCGGGATCAGATCTCGCCGCGCAGCTTCGCCAGCGCCTCGGCCAGGATCGCCTCGCCGTCCGCGTCCGTGCGGCGCTCCCGCACGTAGGCCAGGTGCGTCTTGTACGGCTCGTTGCGCGAGGGCGCGGGCGGGTTGTGCTCGTCCTGCCCGGCCGGGAACCCGCAGCGCGGGCAGTCCCAGGTGTCCGGGATGACGGCCTCGGCGGCGAAGCTGGGGCGCGTCTCGTGCTTGTTGGCGCACCAGAAGGAGATCCGGTTGCGGGGGGCGGATTCGCCGCGCTCCGCTTCACCCATCGGGCCGGCCCCGACCCTGCTGCCTCGAATGGCGTTGCCACTTGCCACGGTCTGACTCCCTGCATGCCCTTGACGGCCTGGGGATGCCCAGGCGCTGCCGACCGGCCGCCCGCTGCGGTCAGTGGCAAGTTGTCCTAGTGTACGGAGCGGATAACGATCTGTCCGCACCGCATTCGGAACTGAGTCCGGATCAGCCCTTGACCTTCATCAGCAGACCCAGTACGACGATGCAGGCGAACCAGCCGATGCCGATGACCACGGTGATCCGGTCCAGGTTGCGCTCGGCCACCGCAGAACCGCCGCCGGCCGAGAGCGAGCCGCCGCCGAACATGTCGGACAGACCGCCGCCCTTGCCCTTGTGCAGCAGCACCAGGACGACGAGCATCAGGCTGAAGACGATCAGGGCAATCGAGAACCCGAGAACCACGGCGGGACCAACTCTCTCGTAACTGGCTCATCTGGCGAAGGGCCGGGCCCCCGGGTATAGGGGTCCGGCCCAAAGACTACGTTGCTGCGGGGGCGTTAGCCTACCGCCTGCTCGCGGTAACGCACGATCCGGACGAACTCGTCGGCGTCCAGCGAGGCGCCGCCGATCAGGCCGCCGTCGATGTCCGGCTTGGCCATCAGACCGGCCGCGTTCCCGGCCTTCATCGAACCGCCGTAGAGCACCCGGACCTTGTCGGCCAGCTCGGCGTCGTACAGCTCGGCGAGCCGGGCCCGGATCGCGGCGCAGACCTCCTGCGCGTCCTCCGGGGTGGCCACCTCGCCGGTGCCGATCGCCCAGACCGGCTCGTAGGCGACGACGATCGACTCGGCGTCCGCGGCGGACAGCCCGTCGAGCGCACCGTCCAGCTGGGCCAGGGTGTACTCGACCTGGGTGCCGGCCTTGCGGATCTCCAGCGGCTCGCCGACGCACAGGATCGGGGTGATCCCGTTCCGGTAGGCGGCCTTGACCTTGGCGTTGACGATCTCCTCGTTCTCGCCGTGGTACTGCCGGCGCTCGGAGTGGCCGATCACCGCGTAGCCGCACTTCAGCTTCGCCAGCATCGGGCCCGAGACCTCGCCGGTGTAGGCGCCGCCGTCGTGCGCCGAGATGTCCTGCGAGCCGTACTTGATCTTCAGCTTGTCGCCGTCCACCAGGGTCTGCACCGAGCGCAGGTCGGTGAACGGGACCAGCACGGCCACCTCGACGGCCTGGTAGTCCTTGTCGGACAGGGCGAAGGCCAGCTTCTGCGTGTGCTGGATCGCCTCCAGGTGGTTGAGGTTCATCTTCCAGTTGCCCGCCATCAGCGGGAGACGCTCTGTCATTGCTCTCAGTCCTCCAGGGCGGCGATGCCGGGGAGGGTCTTGCCCTCCAGGTATTCCAGGCTCGCGCCACCGCCGGTCGAAATGTGTCCGAACTTGGTCTCGTCGAAGCCGAGGGTGCGCACGGCCGCGGCCGAGTCGCCACCGCCGACCACGGTGAAGGCGTTGGAGTCCAGCAGTGCCTGGGCCACCGCGCGGGTGCCGTCGGCGAAGGCCGGGTGCTCGAAGACGCCCATCGGGCCGTTCCAGAAGACGGTCCTGGCGTCGGCCAGCTTCTCGGCGAACAGCTGCGCGGTCTTCGGGCCGATGTCCAGGCCGAGCGCGCCGGCCGGGATCGCGTCGGCCTCGACCACCGCGTAGTCGTCCACCGGCGCCTGGGTCTTGACGTCCGGGAAGCTCCCGGACACCGCGGTGTCCACCGGGATGACGAACTCGACGCCGAGCTCCTTCGCCCGCGCCAAGTACTCCTGGACGACCGGGATCTGGTCCTCCTGCAGCAGCGAGGAGCCCACCCCGTGGCCCTGGGCCGCGATGAAGGTGAACATCATGCCGCCGCCGATCAGGATCCGGTCGGCCTTGCCCAGCAGGTTGTCGATCACGCCGACCTTGTCGGAGACCTTGGAACCGCCGAGCACCACCACGTACGGGCGGGCCACGTCCTCGGTCAGCCGCTTGAGGACGCCCAGCTCCTTCTCGATCAGCAGGCCGGCCGCGTGCGGCAGCCGGGCCGGCAGGTCGAAGACCGAGGCGTGCTTGCGGTGCACCGCGCCGAAGCCGTCGCCGACGTACAGGTCGGCCAGGGCGGCCAGTTCGTCGGCGAAGGCGCCGCGCTCGGCGTCGTCCTTGCTGGTCTCGCCGGCGTTGAACCGCAGGTTCTCCAGCAGCGTGACCTCGCCGTCGCCGAGAGCGGCGACGGTGGCCTTCGCGCTGTCACCCACGGTGTCGGTCGCGAACGCGACCGGCTTGCCGAGGAGTTCGCCCAGCCGCACGGCGACCGGGGCGAGCGAGTACTGCGGGTCCGGCTCGCCCTTGGGGCGGCCGAGGTGCGAGGCGACGACCACCCGGGCGCCGCGCTCCAGCAGCGCGGCGATGGTCGGCGCGACGGCGCGGATCCGGCCGTCGTCGGTGATGGTGCTGCCGTTCAGCGGCACGTTGAGGTC
The DNA here is from genome assembly GCF_007829815.1 of Kitasatospora viridis. NCBI lineage: Bacteria > Bacillati > Actinomycetota > Actinomycetes > Kitasatosporales > Streptomycetaceae > Kitasatospora > Kitasatospora viridis. The sequence continues at coordinate 1,337,258 of NZ_VIWT01000001.1, forward strand.
GGCGCGGACGAACACCCGCTTGCCTGCGACATCGAGGTCGTCGATGGTCTTCACTGTTCGATCTCCTGGGAAGTGGCGCTGGACGGGGCGGCACAGCGCCGGGCCGCCGGGGGAAGAAAGGCGAGGTGAGGGTACACGCACAGGTGCAGGGCCCGGAGCCGGGTGTCCGACTCCGGGCCCTGCGGCCTCACATCAGATCAGCTGCCGACGGGTCAGAGCTGGCTGCCGACCAGGCTGGTCAGGTTGACCAGGCGGTTCGAGTAGCCCCACTCGTTGTCGTACCAGCCGAGCACCTTGACCTGGTTGCCCTGGACCATGGTCAGCTTCGAGTCGAAGATGGTGGAGAACGGCGAGTTGACGATGTCGGAGGAGACGATCGGGTCCTCGGTGTAGGCCAGGATGCCCTTGAGGCTGCCCTCGGAGGCCTTCTGGAAGGCCGCGTTGACCTCCTCGACGGTGACGTCCCGCTCCAGGGTGACGACCAGGTCGGTGATCGAACCGGTCGGCACCGGGACGCGCAGCGAGGTGCCGTCCAGCTTGCCCTTCAGCTCCGGCAGCACCAGCGCGGTGGCCTTGGCGGCACCGGTGGAGGTCGGGATGATGTTCAGGGCGGCGGCCCGGGCGCGGCGCAGGTCCTTGTGCGGGAAGTCCAGGGTGACCTGGTCGTTGGTGTACGCGTGCACCGTCGTCATCAGGCCCTTGACGATGCCGAAGTTCTCGTTCAGCACCTTCGCCATCGGCGCCACGCAGTTGGTGGTGCAGGAGGCGTTGGAGATGACGGTGTGCTTGGCGGCGTCGTACTTGTCGTCGTTGACGCCCATGACGATGGTGACGTCCTCGTCGGTGGCGGGCGCCGAGATGATGACCTTCTTGGCACCGGCGGCCACGTGCTTCTTCGCCTGCTCGGCCTTGGTGAAGATGCCGGTGGACTCGATGACGATGTCGACACCCAGCTCGCCCCAGGGGAGGTTGGCCGGGTCGCGCTCGGCGATGACCTTGAAGGTGTGGCCATCGACGGTGATGGTGTCGTCGGTGTGGGTGACCTCGGCCTGGAGGGTGCCCAGGATCGAGTCGTACTTGAGCAGGTGAGCCAGAGTCCTGGTGTCCGTCAGGTCGTTGACACCGACGATCTCGATGTCCGCGCCCTGGGACTTGACCGCCCGGTAGAAGTTACGGCCGATGCGGCCGAATCCGTTGATGCCTACCCGGATCGTCACGAACCGATCTCCTCTGAGTACGCCGGGCTATGCCGACGGGGTGTGGAAGATTTGGGATGTCCCCGACCACCCACGACCCTACCCTCCGAGCACAGCCCCGAGCACATCCGTCAATGGCCAAGCTCACGGTGTGGCGTACTTGCGAAAATCCGGAACTACGCCACACCTGCACCACTTGCCACTTGACCGAGGGTCAGCTGAGAGCCATCTCCTCCGTCAGGCTCGCCTCGGTCCCGGGCAGGCCGAGTTCGAGCGCGCGCTTGTCCGCCATCGCCAGCAGCCGGCGGATCCGGCCGGCCACCGCGTCCTTGGTCAGCGGCGGGTCGGCGAGCGCGCCGAGCTCCTCCAGCGAGGCCTGCTTGTGCTGCATCCGCAACTGCCCGGCGGCCGCCAGGTGTTCGGGCACCTCCTCGCCCAGGATCTCCAGCGCCCGCTGCACCCGGGCGCCCGCCGCGACCGCCGCGCGGGCCGAGCGGCGCAGGTTGGCGTCGTCGAAGTTGGCCAGCCGGTTGGCGGTGGCCCGCACCTCGCGCCGCAGCCGGCGCTCCTCCCAGGCCAGCACCGACTCGTGCGCGCCGAGCCGGGTGAGCAGCGCGCCGATCGCGTCGCCATCCCGGATCACCACCCGGTCGGCGCCGCGCACCTCGCGGGCCTTGGCCGGGATGCCGAGGCGGCGGGCCGCGCCCACCAGGGCCAGCGCCGCCTCGGAGCCCGGGCAGGTGATCTCCAGCGAGGAGGACCGCCCCGGCTCGGTGAGCGAACCGTGCGCCAGGAAGGCGCCGCGCCAGGCCGCCTCGGCGTCGCAGGTCGCCCCGGAGACCACCGCCGGGGGCAGGCCCCGGATCGGACGGCCTCGGCCGTCCACCAGCCCGGTCTGTCGGGCCAGCAACTCGCCGTCCTTGATCACCCGGACCACGTACCGGCTGCCGCGCCGCAGACCGCTGGGAGCCATCACGACCAGTTCGGAGGCGTGTCCGAAGATCTCCAGCAGGTCCTTGCGCAGCCGTCGCGCCGCAATGCCGGTGTCCAGCTCCGCCTCGATCACGATCCGACCGCTCACAATGTGCAGTCCGCCCGCGAATCGCAGGATCGCCGACACCTCAGCCTTGCGACAGCAGGCCCGGGTGACGGGGAGCCGGCTGATTTCGTCCTTCACCGCTGCCGTCATCGCCATGGGCCGATCCTTCCATGTGTCCGGAAAATCCGGTCGTACGCCGCAGCCAGAAGCTCCGGGTCGTGTCGCGGCGTACCGTCCCCCCGGGCCACCGTGTCGAGCACCAGGGACGCGCCCATCCGCTCCGCGGCCTTGCGCAGCCCGGCCAGGTCGGCCACGCCGAAGGCACCGCCGGTCACCGCCCGCTCGTCAACCAGGATCGCATCCACACCCAACCGCGGAGCGTGGTCGGCGATCACCTCCAGGTGCCGCTGCGGGGTGAAGCCCTCGGTCTCACCCGGCTGCGGGGCCAGGTTGAGGCAGAGCAGCCGGCGCGCCTTGGTCTCCTCCAGCGCCTTCGCCAGCTCCGGCACCAGCAGGTGCGGCAGCACGCTGGTGAACCACGAGCCGGGCCCGAGCACCACCCAGTCGGCCTCCAGCACCGCGCTCACTGCCTCCGGCACCGCCGGCGGCTCCTCGGGCAGCAGCCGGACCGACTGCACGGTGCCCGGGGTGATCGCCACGTTGGCCTGGCCGCGCACCGCCGTGACCGCGGCCGGGTGGGCCGGGTCGTGGCCGCGCACCCGGGCCTCGATGTCCAGCGGCACCGCCGACATCGGCAGCACCCGGCCCTGCACGTTGAGCAGCCGGCCGACCCACTCCAGCGCGGCCACCGGGTCGCCGAGCTTCTCCCACAGCGCCACGATCAGCAGGTTGCCGACCGCGTGGCCGCCCAGCTCGCCGGTGCCGGTGAAGCGCTGCTGGATCACCTCGGACCAGGTGCGGCCCCAGTCGTCGTCCCCGCAGAGCGCGGCCAGCGCCTTGCGCAGGTCGCCCGGGGGCAGCACGCCGAGCTCGGCCCGCAGCCGGCCGCTGGAGCCGCCGTCGTCGGCGACGGTGACCACGGCCGTCAGGTCCGAGGTGAGCCTGCGCAGCGCGGAGAGCGAGGCGGAGAGCCCCTGCCCGCCGCCCAGCGCGGTGATCCGCGGCGCGGTGCCGCCACGGGAGCCTCGCGACGGGGAACCCCGCTCAGCGGCCTTGTTGTGGTGCTGCTGCCGCCCCGGCGAGTATCCCGTCACACCTACCCCACGATCCTGTCCGTCCGGCGGTGCTTGGGGACCGCCGCTACTCCCGTCCCATGTCGCGGTGCACCAGCACCGTCTCCACGCCTTCGGCGATCAGACGCTTCGTCAGCCGCTCCGACATGGCCACGCTGCGATGCTTGCCACCGGTGCAGCCTACGGCAAGCGTCATGTACCGCTTGCCCTCGCGCCGGTAGCCCTCGGTGACGATCTTCAGCAACTCGGTGTAGCCGTCCAGGAACTCCTTGGCGCCGGGCTGCCGGAAGACGTAGTCCGACACCTCCGGATCGGTGCCGGTTCGGGCCCGCAGCTCCGGCACCCAGTGCGGGTTCGGCAGGAAGCGGCAGTCCACCACCAGGTCGGCGTCGACCGGCAGGCCGTACTTGAAGCCGAAGCTCATCACGGTGCAGCGCAGCTGCGGCTCGTCGTGGTCGGCGAACTGGGCGTCCAGCTTGGCGCGCAGCTGGTGCACGTTGAGGTCGGTGGTGTCGATCACCAGGTCGGCCTCGCCGCGCAGCTCGCGCAGCAGGTCCCGCTCCCGGGCGATGCCGTCGACGATCCGGCCGTCGCCCTGCAGCGGGTGCGGGCGGCGCACGCTCTCGAACCGGCGCACCAGGGCCTCGTCGCCGGACTCCAGGTAGACCACCCGCAGCCGGGTGCCGCGCTTCTCCAACTCCTCCAGGGAGGCCCGCAGGTCGTCGAAGAACTGCCGGCCCCGGACGTCGATCACCACGCCGATCCGGGCCACGGCACCCTGCGACCGGGCGCCGAGGTCCACCATGGTCGGGATCAGCGCGGGCGGCAGGTTGTCCACCACGAACCAGCCGAGGTCCTCCAGGCACTTGGCCGCCGTGCTGCGGCCGGCCCCGGACATCCCGGAGATGATCACCAGCTCCGGGGCGGTCTCCCCCGGCACTGCCTGCGGCCGGACGGCCCCCCCGTCGTCGGACACTGTCACTTCGGCTCCCCGCTCTCGCTACTCGCCAGACTCTGGTCGGTCGTGCCCCCGGGCACGTCGTCCTCCATGATCTCGCCTGTGGCGGTGTTCACGGCGAATGGCGCGGGTGTCCGGGAGGACAACGCCGTGACAACAGTTTCGGCCGTCCGGCGCCCGATCCCGGGAACTTCGCAGATCTCCTCGACCGTGGCGGCGCGCAGCTTCTTCAACGAGCCGAAGTGCTTGAGCAGCGCGGTGCGGCGGGTCTCGCCCAGACCGGGCACGGCGTCCAGGCCGCTCGCGGTGGTCCGCTTGGCGCGCTTGCTGCGCTGGTAGGTGATGGCGAACCGGTGCGCCTCGTCGCGGACCCGCTGGAGCAGGTACAGGCCCTCGCTGCTGCGCGGCAGCACCACCGGGTCGTCCTCGCCGGGCAGCCAGACCTCCTCCAGCCGCTTGGCCAGGCCGCACAGCGCCACGTCGTCGATGCCGAGCTCGTCCAGGGCCCGCCGGGCCGCGGCCACCTGGGGCTGGCCGCCGTCCACCACCAGCAGCTGGGGCGGGTAGGCGAAGCGCTTGGGGCGGCCGTCCTCGGTGCGGTTCCGGTCCTCGTCGGAGCCTTCTTCGGGCACCGCCCACTCACCGGTCTGCTCGCGCTCCTGGAGGTAGCGGCGGAACCGGCGGCTGATCACCTCGTGCATCGAGCGGACGTCGTCCTGGCCCTCGAAGCCCTTGATCTGGAAGCGGCGGTACTCGCTCTTGCGGGCCAGGCCGTCCTCGAACACCACCATCGAGGCGACCACGTCCTCGCCCTGCAGGTGGGAGATGTCGAAGCACTCGATCCGCAGCGGGACGCTGTCCAGCTCCAGCGCGTCGGCGATCTCCTGCAGGGCCCGGCTGCGGGTGGTCAGGTCGGAGGCCCGCTTGGTCTTGTGCAGCGCCAGCGCCTGCTGGGCGTTGCGCTCCACGGTGGCCATCAGGTCCTTCTTGTCACCGCGCTGGGGGATCCGCAGGTCGACCTGGGAGCCGCGCAGTCCGGACAGCCACTCCTGCACCGGGGCCACCGGGTCGGGCAGCGCCGGCACCAGCACCTCGCGCGGCACCGGGGCGGTGTCGCCGCCGTAGAGCTGCTGCAGGGCGTGCTCGACCAGGGCCGCGGTGTCCACGTCCTCGACCTTGTCGGTGACCCAGCCGCGCTGGCCGCGCACCCGGCCGCCGCGGACGTGGAAGATCTGCACCGCGGCCTCCAGCTCGTCCTCGGCCAGCGCGAGCAGGTCGGCGTCGGTGCCGTCGGCGAGCACCACGGCGTTCTTCTCCATCGCGCGCTTGAGCGCCTCGATGTCGTCGCGCAGCCGGGCCGCCTTCTCGTACTCCAGCTCGGCGGCCGCCTCGCCCATCTGCTGCTCCAGCCGGCGCAGGTGGTTGCCGGTCCGGCCGGCCATGAAGTCGCAGAACTCCTCGGCCAGTTCGCGGTGCTCGTCGGGCGAGACCCGGCCCACGCAGGGCGCGGCGCACTTGCCGATGTAGCCGAGCAGGCAGGGGCGGCCGACCTGGCGGGCCCGCTTGAAGACGCCGTTGGAGCAGGTGCGCACCGGGAAGACCCGCAGCAGCAGGTCGACCGTCTCGCGGATCGCCCAGGCGTGGCCGTAGGGACCGAAGTAGCGCACGCCCTTCTTGTGCGCCCCCCGCATCACCTGGACCCGGGGGTACTCCTCGTTCAGGGTGACGGCGAGTTCGGGGTAGCTCTTGTCGTCGCGGTACTTGACGTTGAACCGGGGGTCGAACTCCTTGATCCAGGAGTACTCCAGCTGCAGCGCCTCGACCTCGGTGCCGACCACGGTCCACTCCACCGAGGCGGCGGTGGTCACCATGGTGGCGGTGCGCGGGTGCAGGTTGGCGATGTCCTGGAAGTAGGAGGAGAGCCGCGGGCGCAGGCTCTTGGCCTTGCCGACGTAGATCACCCGGCCGTGTTCGTCCCGGAACCGGTAGACCCCCGGGGAGGTCGGGATGGCGCCGGGCGCCGGGCGGTAGGTGGACGGGTCAGCCATGTCTCGGTCGGTCCCCCTCAAGTCATGCGATCTGGAAAAACACTAGCTCTCGGTGACCGTGAGCTGGCCGTTCTGCTCCACGACGGTGTAGGCGGGCAGCGGCGACGGCGCCGGGCCGTCGGCCACCGAGCCGTCCGCGATGGCGAACCTGCTGCCGTGGCAGGGGCACTGGATGGTGCCGCCGGCCACCGTGTCCACCACGCAGCCGGCGTGCGTGCAGCGGGCGCTGAACGCCTTGTACTGGCCCGCGGTGGGCTGGGTCACCACGATCCGCTGGTCGCGGTAGACCTTGCCGCCGCCGACCGGGACGTCGGAGGCCGGGCCGACCTGCACCGGGGCGCTGGAGGTCTTCTGGTTGCCGGAGGAGCTGCTCGGGGAACACCCCGCCACGGTGAGCCCGGCGCCGCCGGCCAGCACGGCGGCTCCGCAGCAGAGCAGGGTGCGGCGGCTGGTGGCGGGCTGGCCGGTGGTGTCGGTCATCGGGTGCTCCTGGGTGGTGCCTGGCGTGCCCCGGGGGGCGGACGGCCGCAGTCTAACCGCGCTCCGCTGCCGCCCCCGGGGGCACTGCCCGGTCGCTACTTCTTCGCCGCCGCGCGCTTGCGGGCCGCGCGCGGAGCCGGCATCAGCGGCGCCGCGTCGGTCACCCGGTCGCCCAGGATGTCCCGCAGGAACTTGCCGGTGTGGCTGGCCGTCACCCCCGCGACCTGCTCCGGGGTGCCCTCGGCGATCACCGTGCCACCGCCGCTGCCGCCCTCGGGGCCCATGTCCACGACCCAGTCGGCGGTCTTGATCACGTCGAGGTTGTGCTCGATCACGATCACCGTGTTGCCCTTGTCGACCAGACCGGTGAGCACCTTGATCAGCTTGCTGATGTCCTCGAAGTGCAGGCCGGTGGTCGGCTCGTCCAGCACGTAGACGGTCCGGCCGGTGGAGCGCTTCTGCAGCTCGGAGGCGAGCTTGACGCGCTGCGCCTCGCCGCCGGAGAGGGTGGGCGCGCTCTGGCCGAGCCGCACGTAGCCCAGGCCGACGTCGGTCAGCGTGCGCAGGTGGCGGGCGATCGCCGGCACGGCCTCGAAGAAGTGCAGCGCCTCCTCGATCGGCATGTCCAGCACCTCGGCGATGGACTTGCCCTTGTAGTGCACCTCCAGGGTCTCCCGGTTGTACCGGGCGCCGTGGCAGACCTCGCAGGGCACGTAGACGTCCGGCAGGAAGTTCATCTCGATCTTGATGGTGCCGTCGCCGGAGCAGTTCTCGCAGCGGCCGCCCTTGACGTTGAACGAGAAGCGGCCCTGCAGGTAGCCGCGCACCTTCGCCTCGGTGGTCTCCGCGAAGAGCTTGCGGACGTGGTCGAAGACGCCGGTGTAGGTGGCCGGGTTGGAGCGCGGGGTGCGGCCGATCGGCGACTGGTCCACGTGCACCACCTTGTCGACCAGCTCGGTGCCGGTGACCCGGGTATGCCGGCCGGGCACCGTGCGGGCGCCGTTCAGCTCGCGGGCCAGGTGGGTGTAGAGGATGTCGTTGACCAGGGTGGACTTGCCCGAGCCGGAGACGCCGGTGATCGCGGTGAGGGTGCCGAGCGGGAAGCCGACCGTGACGTCCTTGAGGTTGTGCTCGCGGGCGCCGTGCACGGTGATCTGGCGCTTCTTGTCGCGCGGCCGACGGTTGTCCGGGAGCGGGATGGAGCGCTTGCCGGAGAGGTACTGGCCGGTCAGCGACTCGTCGTTGGCCAGCAGGTCCTTGAGCGCGCCGGAGTGCACCACCTTGCCGCCGTGCTCGCCGGCGCCGGGGCCGATGTCCACCACCCAGTCGGCGGTCTTGATGGTGTCCTCGTCGTGCTCGACGACGATCAGCGTGTTGCCGATGTCGCGCAGCCGGACCAGGGTCTCGATCAGCCGGTGGTTGTCCCGCTGGTGCAGGCCGATCGAGGGCTCGTCGAGCACGTAGAGCACGCCGACCAGGCCGGAGCCGATCTGGGTGGCCAGCCGGATCCGCTGCGCCTCGCCGCCGGACAGGGTGCCGGCCGCGCGGTCCAGCGAGAGGTAGTCCAGGCCGACGTCGACCAGGAACCGCAGCCGCTCGTTGACCTCCTTCAACACCCGCTCGGCGATCTTCTTGTCACGGGCCGTCAGCTTCATCGCGCCGAGGAAGTCGGCGCAGTCGCTGATCGACATGCCGGCGACGTCGGCGATCGACTTGCCCTGCACGGTGACCGCCAGCACCACCGGCTTGAGCCGGGTGCCCTGGCAGGCGGGGCAGGGCACCTCGCGCATGTAGCCCTCGAAGCGCTCGCGGCTGGAGTCGGTCTCCGCCTCGGAGTGGCGGCGCTGGATGAACGGGATGACGCCCTCGAAGCCGGTCACGTAGGACCGCTCGCGGCCGTACCGGTTGTTGTAGCGGACCTCGACCTTGGCCTTGTGGCCGTAGAGCAGCGCCTTCTTGGCCCGGGCCGGCAGGCCGGCCCACGGGATGTCGGTGCGGAAGCCCAGCTCGGTGGCGAGCGCGCCGATCAGCCGGCCGAAGTACTCCTTCATGTGGCCGCCGGACCAGGGGTGGATGGCGCCCTCGTCGAGCGACTTCTCCTCGTCGGGCACGACCAGTTCGGGGTCCACCTCCATCCGGCTGCCCAGGCCGGTGCACTCCGGGCAGGCGCCGAACGGGGAGTTGAAGGAGAACGAGCGCGGCTCCAGCTCCTCGAACGACACGTCGTCGTACGGGCAGTAGAGGTGCTCGGAGTACATCCGCTCGCGCTCGGGGTCGTCGGCCTCCAGGTCGACGAAGTCGAGCACCACCATGCCGCCGGCGAGCTTGAGCGCCGTCTCCACCGAGTCGGTGAGCCGGCGCTTGGCGCTGTCCTTGACGGTGAGGCGGTCGATGACCACCTCGATGGTGTGCTTCTCCTGCTTCTTGAGCTTGGGCGGCTCGGTCAGCTGGACCGTCTCGCCGTCCACCCGGGCCCGGGCGTAGCCCTTGGACTGCAGGTCGGCGAAGAGGTCGACGAACTCGCCCTTGCGCTCGCGGACCACCGGGCTGAGCACCTGGAAGCGGGTGCCCTCGGTGAGCTTCAGCACCTGGTCCACGATCGCCTGCGGGGACTGCTTGGCGATCGGGCGGCCGCAGTGCGGGCAGTGCGGCTTGCCGACCCGGGCGAAGAGCAGGCGCAGGTAGTCGTAGACCTCGGTGATGGTGCCGACGGTCGAGCGGGGGTTGCGGTTGGTGGACTTCTGGTCGATCGAGACGGCCGGGGAGAGGCCCTCGATGAAGTCGACGTCGGGCTTGTCCATCTGGCCCAGGAACTGCCGGGCGTAGGAGGACAGCGACTCGACGTAGCGGCGCTGGCCCTCGGCGAAGATGGTGTCGAAGGCCAGCGAGGACTTGCCCGACCCGGAGAGCCCGGTGAAGACGATCAGCGAGTCCCGGGGCAGGTCGAGCGAGACGTTCTTCAGGTTGTGCTCGCGAGCACCGCGGACGATGAGGCGGTCGGCCACTGCTTCTGGCGCCTTTCTCCGGGTTGAACGGAAACGGGTCGGTATCCAGTGTCGCCGACCAGCATATAGCTCAGGCGTTCGAATACCGGACTTGTCCAGCCAGGGCCACCCGAACGAGTGAAGCGCCTCGCACTGACAATCGGACGGCTCCCCGAAAAGCCCCTGCTCCCCGCCCCGCCCGGCGATAGCCTCGCCCTGGAACGCAACGACCGGACCCCGTGCCAGGCAACGCGTCTTCCCGGCGCGTTCCGCAAGAGAACAGAAGAGAGGCTCCCACCGATGACCCAGCAGCCCACTCCCGCCGAGCTCGCGGCCGCCGAACTGAAGGCCGTCGCGGAGAGCACCGAGCGCCTGCTGCGCACCGTCGCCGACCTGACCGCCGACCAGATCGCCGAGCCCTCCGGCCTGCCCGGCTGGACCCGCGGCCACGTGCTGGCCCACATCGCCCGCAACGCCGACTCGCTGGTCAACCTGCTGGAGACCGCCCGCACCGGCGTGCCGGTCCCGCAGTACGCCAGCGAGGCCGCCCGCGAGGAGGGCATCCAGCAGGGCGCCCCGCGCCCGCCGGCCGAGCAGCTGGCCGACCTGACGGCGAGCGCCGAGCGGTTCGCCGCGGCCGCCGCCGCGCTGCCCGACGAGGCCTGGTCGGCCGAGCTGACCCACCGTCACGGCTACACCTTCCCGGCGCACGAGGTGCCGGGCAAGCGGCTCGGCGAGCTGGAGTACCACCACGTCGACCTGGCCGTCGGCTACACCGCGGCGCACTGGCCGGAGTTCTTCGCCACCGAGCAGTTCGCGTACCTGGCCGAGCGGTTCGCCGGCCAGGAGGGGCTGCCCGCCGTCGAGCTGGTGGCGGACGACACCGAGCACCGCGCGGTGATCGGCGCCGGCCCCGAGCCGCTGCGGGTGGAGGGCCCGCTGCGCGCCCTGGCCGCCTGGCTCTCCGGCCGCTCGGACGGCGACGGCCTGCAGGTGCACACCCCCGCCGGCCACCTCGCCGACCCGCGCACCGCCCTGCCGGTGCTCCCGCCGCTCGGCTGAGCGCACGATCATGGGACCGGTACGGCCCGCACCCCCAGCACACCGAAGGAGTCAGCGTTGAGCTACCACGGAGCCGTCACGGTCGGCGGTCGGCCGGACGTGAGGGAACTCGCCCACCTGATCATCACCAAGGTCGCGGTCGGCCCCTACGACAACAACGCCTACCTGCTGCGCTGCCGGGCCACCGGCGAGCAGCTGCTGATCGACGCGGCGGCGGACGCGCCGACCCTGCTGGAGACCGTCGGCACGGAGCTCGCCACCGTGGTCACCACGCACCGCCACCAGGACCACTGGGCCGCGCTCGCCGAGGTGGTCGCGGCCACCGGAGCCCGCACCGCGGCGGGCCGGATCGACGCCGAGGGCATCGGGGTGGCGACCGACCTGCCGCTGGACGACGGCGACACCGTCAAGGTCGGCGACTGCGCCCTGACGGTGCGCCATCTGGTCGGCCACACGCCCGGGGCGATCGTGCTGGTCTACGACGACCCGGAGGGCCACCCGCACGTCTTCACCGGGGACTGCCTCTTCCCCGGCGGGGTGGGCAACACCTGGAAGGACCCCGCGGCCTTCGACAGCCTCTACCGGGACGTCACCGGCAAGCTCTTCGACGTGCTGCCGGACGAGTCCTGGGTCTACCCGGGGCACGGCAAGGACACCACGCTCGGCGCCGAGCGGCCGCACCTATCGGAGTGGCGCGAGCGCGGCTGGTGAACCGGCCCCGGTCAGCGGGGGCGGTCGACCGCCCCCGCCGACCGGGTCACCCAGAGGCTGGAGACCGTGGTGACCGCGAGCACCGCGCCGATGAAGCCGAGCGAGAGCGGGATGCCGATCTCCGGCACGTGCACGCCGCTCTCGTGCAGCGCGTGCAGCAGCAGCTTGACGCCGATGAAGCCGAGGATCACCGCCAGCCCGTAGGACAGGTGCACCAGCCGGCTCAGCAGCCCGCCGAGCAGGAAGTACAGCTGGCGCAGGCCCATCAGCGCGAAGGCGTTGGCGGTGAAGACGATGTACGGGTCCTGGGTCAGGCCGAAGATCGCCGGGATCGAGTCGAGCGCGAAGAGCAGGTCGGTGGTGCCGATCGCCAGCATCACCAGGCCCAGCGCGGACAGCCGCGGGAACCACCGGCGGACCGTGGTGAGCAGCCGGTTCTCCTCGAACTCGGCCTCGCCGCCGGCCTGGGCGCCGGCACCGTGCCCGGCGCGGGCCTCCTTGAGCAGCTTCCAGGCGGTCCACACCAGGAAGGCGCCGAAGATGTAGAAGATCCAGGAGAAGTTGGCGATCAGCGCGGCACCGGCGGCGATGAAGACCGCCCGGAGCACCAGGGCGATGATCACACCGACCATCAGGACCCGGGACTGGTGCTTGGCCGGCACCGCGAACTTCGCCATGATCAGCAGGAAGACGAAGAGGTTGTCGACGCTCAGCGACTTCTCGGTCAGGTACCCGGCGAAGAACTCGCCGGCCGGCTGCCCGCCGCCGTACCACCACAGGAAGCCGCCGAAGGCGATCGCCAGCACCACCCAGACCACCGTCCAGGTACCGGCCTCCTTCATCGAGACCTCGTGCGGCTTGCGCCCCCCGATGAAGAAATCGGCGGCGATCAGCGCCACCAGAACGGCGACGGTACTGGCCCACAGGGCGAGGGAAACGTCCATGAAAGCTGCTCCTCCGGCAGGTCGAGTCTGCCGGAGGTCTCCTCCGCCCGCGTGACGGCTCGTCAGCCACGCGGACCGGTGCACCCGGGCGGCCGATCGACGGCCGCCGTGATGACGGGAACACCGCTTGGGGAGTACTCCCCTCCGATGTCAAGAAGAGTACCAGGAATCACCAAGGAAAGGTAAAGTGCCCTGCTGATGGAGGGTCAGCGGGAGCGTCAGAGGAAGGGCTCGATGGCCGGCAGCATGTCCTGGAAGGTGCGGGCCCGGGCCGGAGCGCCGATCGCCTGCATGCCCCAGCCGGCGCCCTCGCGGAACACCTTGGCCATGATCTGCCCGGTGTGCTCGCCGCCCCCGGTCAGCTCGTAGCGGGCCAGCTCCAGACCGCTGGCCTCGTCCACCAGGCGGCAGTGCGCGTTCTGCACCTCGGCGAAGGTCTGGCCGGTGTAGGAGCTGACCGTGAAGATCACCTGGGTGATCTGCGCCGGGATCCGGGTCAGGTCCACCACGATCGACTCGTCGTCCTCCCCCGAGCCGGCGCCGCCGACCAGGTTGTCCCCGGTGTGCCGCACCGAGCCGTCCCGGCTGACCAGCTGCTGGAAGAAGACCACGTCCTTCGGGGTGTGCTCGGCGTAGAGCAGCGCCGAGGCGTCCAGGTCGATCTGCCGGGTCCGGCTGCCGAAGAGCCCGCGCTTGGGGGCCGCGCGCCAGCCCAGGCCCATCCGCACCAGGCTCAGCGTCTCGCCGCTGGACTTGCGCAGACTGACCTGCTCGCCCTTGCTCAGACTCACCGACACGGCCGCCCCCTCTTGCCTTGACGCGATTTTGACCGACGCGCTGCGCTCACCCTAGGCCCTGGGCGGCGCCACCCACCAGGGGCGCCCCCCGGGGCCGGGGCGGGCCGGATCAGGCGATCCCGGCCTCCCGCATCTGGCGCAGCTCCTTCTTCAGCTCCTTGACCTCGTCGCGCAACCTGGCGGCCACCTCGAACTGGAGCGAGGCGGCGGCGGTGTGCATCCGCTCCGTCATGTCCTGGATCAGCTGGGCGAGTTCGGCGGCCGGCATGGAGCTGGGCTGCTTGCGGTCGGCGCCGAGCGCGGGCACCGGGGCCTTCTTCGCCTTGCCGGCGTCCCGGTAGCCGGTGGCCATCAGCTCCTCGGTGTCGATCTCCTCCCGGGCCAGGGTGTCCAGGATGTCGCCGATCTTCTTGCGCAGCGGCTGCGGGTCGATGCCGTGCTTCTTGTTGTAGGCCTGCTGGACCTCGCGGCGGCGGTTGGTCTCCTCGATCGCCTTCTCCATCGAGGGGGTGATCCGGTCCGCGTACATGTGCACCTGGCCGGAGACGTTGCGGGCGGCGCGGCCGATGGTCTGGATCAGCGAGGTGCCGGAGCGCAGGAAGCCCTCCTTGTCCGCGTCCAGGATCGCCACCAGCGAGACCTCGGGCAGGTCCAGGCCCTCGCGGAGCAGGTTGATGCCGACCAGCACGTCGTACTTGCCGGCCCGCAGTTCGCGCAGCAGCTCCACCCGGCGCAGCGTGTCGATGTCGCTGTGCAGGTAGCGGACCCGGATGTCGAGGCCGAGCAGGTAGTCGGTGAGGTCCTCGGACATCTTCTTGGTGAGCGTGGTGACCAGCACCCGCTCGTCCTTCTCCACCCGGGTGCGGATCTCGTGCACCAGGTCGTCGATCTGACCCTCCGTCGGCTTGACGATCACCTCGGGGTCGATCAGGCCGGTCGGGCGGATGATCTGCTCCACCTGGCCGTCGCCGCGGGAGAGCTCGTAGGGGCCGGGGGTGGCGGAGAGGTAGACGGTCTGGCCGATCCGCCCGAGGAACTCCTCCCACTTCAGCGGGCGGTTGTCCAGCGCGGAGGGCAGCCGGAAGCCGTGGTCCACCAGGGTGCGCTTGCGGGAGGCGTCGCCCTCGTACATCGCGCCGATCTGCGGGACCGTCACGTGCGACTCGTCGATCACCAGGAGGAAGTCCTCCGGGAAGTAGTCGAGCAGGGTGTTCGGCGGGGAGCCCGGCTCGCGGCCGTCGAAGTGCATCGAGTAGTTCTCCACGCCGGAGCAGCTGCCGATCTGGCGGAGCATCTCGATGTCGTAGGTGGTGCGCATCCGCAGCCGCTGGGCCTCCAGCAGCTTGCCCTGCTTCTCCAGCACCGCGAGCCGCTCGGCCAGCTCGGTCTCGATGCCGTTGACCGCCCGCTCCATCCGCTCCGGGCCGGCCACGTAGTGCGAGGCGGGGAAGACGTAGATGGAGTCGTCCTGGCTGATGATCTCGCCGGTCAGCGGGTGCAGCAGGTAGAGCGCCTCGATCTCGTCGCCGAACATCTCGATCCGGACGGCCAGCTCCTCGTAGACCGGGAAGATCTCGACGGTGTCGCCGCGGACCCGGAAGGTGCCCCGGGTGAAGGCCAGGTCGTTGCGGGTGTACTGGATGTCGACGAAGCGGCGCAGCAGCGCGTCCCGGTCGATCTCCTCGCCGACCTTCAGCGGGACCATCCGGTCGACGTACTCCTGCGGGGTGCCGAGGCCGTAGATGCAGGAGACCGAGGCGACCACCACCACGTCCCGCCGGGTGAGCAGCGAGTTGGTCGCGGAGTGGCGCAGCCGCTCAACCTCCTCGTTGATCGAGGAGTCCTTCTCGATGTAGGTGTCCGTCTGCGGGACGTAGGCCTCGGGCTGGTAGTAGTCGTAGTACGAGACGAAGTACTCGACCGCGTTGTTCGGGAGCAGCTCGCGGAACTCGTTGGCCAGCTGGGCGGCCAGGGTCTTGTTCGGCGCCATCACCAGGGTGGGCCGCTGGAGCTTCTCGATCATCCAGGCCGTGGTGGCCGACTTCCCGGTGCCGGTCGCGCCGAGCAGGACGACGTCCTTCTCGCCCGCGCGGATCCGGCGCTCCAGCTCGGCGATGGCCGCCGGCTGGTCGCCGTTGGGCTGGTAGGGGCTGACGACCTCGAAGGGCGCCGTGGTCCGCTCAATGCTCGTGATGGGTCGCACGGTCCCACCGTACGACCCGGGTGTGACAGCGCGGCGGCTACTTCGCCGAGTCCCGGGCCAGCGCGACCAGTCGGGAGACCGCCCGCAGGTACTTCTTGCGGTAGCCGCCCTTCAGCATCTCCTCGGAGAACACCTGGTCGAAGGGGATGCCGGAGGCGGTGATCGGCAGCTCCCGGTCGTACATCCGGTCGGCCAGCACCACCAGGCGCAGCGCGGTGGACTGGTCCTCCACCGGGCGCACGCCGCGCAGGAAGACCGCGTGCACGTCGTCCAGCAGCGCGCCGTAGCGGCTCGGGTGGACCGCCGAGAGGTGGTCCAGCAGGGCCGCGAAGTCGTCCAGCGAGGCGCCCGGGGCCCGCCCGGCCCGCTCGGTGACCTGCTCGTCGGTGTACGGGGCGGGGGCGGCCGGCAGGCCGCGGTGGCGGTAGTCCTGGCCGTCGATCCGGACGGTGCGGAAGTTCGCCGAGAGCCCCTGGATCTCGCGCATGAAGTCGGCGGCGGCGAACCGGCCCTCGCCGAGCTTCTCCGGCAGGGTGTTCGAGGTGGCGGCCAGCTTCACCCCGGCCTCGACCAGCCGGGAGAGCAGGGTGGAGACCAGCACGGTGTCGCCCGGGTCGTCCAGCTCGAACTCGTCGATGCAGAGCAGCTTGTGCCCGGACAGCGTGCGCACCGCCTGCTGGAAGCCGAGCGCGCCGACCAGGTTGGTCAGCTCGACGAAGGTGCCGAAGGCCTTGGGGCCGGGGGCCGCGTGCCAGAGCGAGGCCAGCAGGTGGGTCTTGCCGACGCCGTAGCCGCCGTCCAGGTAGACCCCGGCCGGGCCCTGCGGGGGCTTGGCCTTGCGGAACCAGCCGCGCTTGGGGGCCTCGGCCGCGTTGAGGCCGGCCGCGAACTCCTCCAGCACCCCGACCGCCTGCTGCTGGCTGGGCTGGGTCGGGTCCGGCAGGTAGGAGCCGAAGCTCACCCCGGAGAACCTCGGCGGCGGCACCATCTCGGCGACCAACCGCTCCGCCGGGACCGCCGGCTTGCGCTCGCTGAGCGCCACCGGGGCGGTGGTGGCGGTTATGGCATCAGGGTGGGAGGCTCCGGGCACGGTAGTAAAGGGTACGCGCCGTGGAAGACTCGCAGTCATGCACCGGCTGATCCCTGCGTCACACTCCGCGGCGCCGCTCGACGACTCGCTCGCCCCCCTCGACTCCCTGGAAGGCCTCGCGGCCGTCTACGCGTACCCCGGGCAGGTGAACCTCGGGCAGCCCTGGCTGCGGGCCAACATGGTCTCCTCGCTGGACGGGGCGGCCAAGCTCGACGGGCTCTCCGAGGGGCTCTCCAGCGAGGCCGACAAGCGGATCTTCGGAGTGCTGCGGGCGCTGGCCGACGTGGTGCTGGTCGGCGCCGAGACGGCGCGCGCCGAGGGCTACCGGCCGGCCCGGGCCCGGGAGGCCTTCCAGGAGGCCCGGCGGGCCGCCGGACAGGGGCCGGCCCCGGTGATCGCGGTGGTCAGCCGCTCGCTGGAGCTGGACCTGGGCCTGCCGCTGTTCACCGAGCCGCTGGTGCCGACCGTGGTGATCACCACCGAGGACGCGCCGGCCGACCGCCGGGCCGCGGTGGCCCGCACCGCCGAACTGGTCACCGCCGGGCGGGGTTCGGTGGACCTGCCGGCCGCGCTCGCCGCGCTGGCCGCGCGGGGCTGGACCCGGCAGCTGACCGAGGGCGGCCCGCGGCTGCTCGGGCAGCTGGCGGCGGCCGGGCTGCTGGACGAGCTCTGCCTCTCGCTGGCCCCGCTGCTGACCGCCGGGACCGCGCCACGGATCGCGCACGGTGCCGAAATGGCTGACGCGCAGCGGATGCAACTGGTGTCATTGATCGAGCAGAAAGGTTTCCTCTTCGCTCGATACTGCCGAAAGGCCGTCAGCTGACGGGCCCGTTGATCACTCCCACGTGGCGCGAGTGCCGTGTGAGCCGCGTGAGGAAAGCTTCCTCCGGGCACTATGGGAGGGGACACCGGACCCCGGGGGCCTGCAACACGGAAGGGACTCTTGTGTTCAAGACCGTACTGATGATCGAAAAGGCGCTCTCCGACGCCGACGTGGAGCTGGTCACCACGCTGCACGGCGACGAGAAGGTCTCCTTCGTCGTCCTGATGCAACCCCGCGGCAAGACCGACGAGCTGCTGCGGGCCCTCGACGACGTCGCCCTCGGACATCTCGACAAGGCGGTGCACGAGCACGACGAGCGCGAGCAGCCCGGGAACCCGGACGTGGCCGGCGAGTCGCTGGAGCACAGCCTGCGCCACCTGCGGGCGGCCGGCGCCGACGCGGTCGGCCGGGTGGTCGAGGCCCATCCGCTGGACAGCCTGCGCGCGGTGGTCGAGGAGACCGGCGCGGACGAGGTGCTGGTACTGACCGCGCCGCACTTCGTGGAGGAGTTCTTCCACCGCGACTGGGCCTCCCAGGCCCGGCACAAGGTCGGCGTCCCGGTGCTGAAGCTCTTCGCCAGCGAGTCCTGAGCGGAGCGGCCCGGGCCCGCGGGTGGTGCAGAATCGTCCTTGCGGTCACTCCCCCGGCACTGGACCGGGGGAACCCCCTCGCCAGGACGATTCGCCACTTCAGTACGGAGCCCTCCCTTGAACGACGCCGCCCACGACCTGCACGCCCCGCACTTCATCGGCATCGGCGGGGCCGGCATGTCCGGACTGGCCAAGATCCTCACCGTCCGGGGCGCCAAGGTCTCCGGCAGTGACGCCAAGGAGTCCGAGACCGTGCTGGCGCTGCGCGCGCTCGGCGCGACCGTCGCGGTCGGCCACGCGGCCGGCAACGTGCCGGACGGTGCCAGCAGCATCGTGGTCTCCAGCGCGATCCGGGAGGACAACCCGGAGCTGGCCGCCGCCCGCGAGCGCGGCATCCCGGTGGTGCACCGCTCCGACGCGCTGGCCGCGCTGATGGGCGGCCGCCGCGCCCTCGCGGTGGCCGGCACCCACGGCAAGACCACCACCACCAGCATGCTCGCGGTGGCGCTCGGCGCCCTCGACCTGGACCCGTCCTACGCGATCGGCGGCGACCTGGACGCGCCCGGCTCCAACGCGCACCACGGCGCCGGCGAGATCTTCGTGGCCGAGGCGGACGAGAGCGACCGCAGCTTCCACAAGTACGCGCCCGAAGTGGCGATCGTGCTCAACGTGGAGCTCGACCACCACGCCAACTACGCCTCGATGGAGGAGATCCACGAGTCCTTCGAGACCTTCGTGGGCCGGATCCAGCCCGGCGGCACCCTGGTCGTCTCGGCCGACCAGGAGGGCGCCCGCGAGCTGACCCGCCGGGTGGCCGGGCGGCCCGGGCTCAGCGTGATCACGGTCGGCGCCGCCGAGGACGCCACCGTGCGGGTGGTCTCGATCACCCCGCGCGGCATGACCAGCGAGGTGATCGTCGAGCTGGAGGGCGCCGAGCTGGCGTTCACCGTCTCCGTCCCCGGCCGGCACTACGCGCACAACGCGGTGGCCGCGCTGGCCGCCGGCGTCGCGCTGGGCGTGCCCGCCGAGCGGCTGGCCGAGGCGCTCGGCCGGTACACCGGCGTGCGCCGCCGGCTGCAGCTCAAGGGCGAGGCCGGCGGCGTGCAGGTGATCGACTCCTACGCGCACCACCCCACCGAGATGGCCGCCGACCTGGAGGCGGTCCGGGACGTGCTGAGCCAGTCCGCGGCCGGCCGGGCGCTGGTGGTCTTCCAGCCGCACCTGTTCAGCCGCACCCAGCAGCTCTCCGAGGAGATGGGCCGGGCGCTGGCGCTGGCCGACGCCTGCGTGGTGCTGGACATCTACCCGGCCCGGGAGGACCCGCTGCCGGGCGTGACCAGCGAGCTGATCGTCGACGCGGCCCGCCGGGCCGGCGCCGACGTGACCGCCGAGCACGACTTCGCCGCCGCACCCGCACTGCTGGCCGGGATGGCCAAGCCGGGCGATCTGGTTCTCACCATGGGAGCCGGGGACGTCACCAACCTCGGTCCGGCCATCCTTGAGGAGCTCGCACGATGACCTACGAGATCGAGAAGACCGACGACGAGTGGCGCGCCCAGCTCAGCCCGGCTGAGTTCCAGGTGCTGCGGAAGGCGGGCACCGAGCGCCCGTTCGTCGGCGAGTACACCGACACCAAGACCGTCGGCGTGTACGCCTGCCGGGCCTGCGGGTCCGAACTGTTCAGCTCGGAGACCAAGTTCGACAGCCACTGCGGCTGGCCGTCGTACTTCGCGCCGCTGGCCGAGGACCGGGTGGAGTACATCGAGGACAGCACGCTCGGCATGCGCCGGGTCGAGGTGCGCTGCGCCCGCTGCGGCAGCCACCTGGGCCACGTCTTCGAGGGCGAGGGCTACGCCACCCCGACCGACCAGCGCTACTGCATCAACAGCATCTCGCTGACCCTGCGTCCGGCCGAGTAGCCGTCAGCACCCCGCCTGCGGGTGGCGTCCGCCGCCCGCAGGCCCGCTCGCCCGACCCCCAGCCCGACCCCCCCCAGCCCGACCCCCCGTCAGGTCCGCCCGGAGAAAAGCCGCCCGGGCTGCGACCGGACCGGGCCCCCGATCCGTCCTTCTGAGCAGAGCCCGCGAGACGCGGGCCCGCATGGCCGGCGTGCGGTTCACTCCACCAGAAGGACACTCCAGATGGACGACGAGTTCAGCTCCTCCCTGCGTGAGGAGCTGTCACGACTCAGCGAGCCCCCGATCGGTGACCTGGTCGGGCAGGCCGCCCGCCAGGGCCGCCGGATCCGGCGGTTCCGGACGATCGGCGCGACGGCGGCCGTGGCCGCCGTCGCCACCGTGACCGCGCTGTTCAGCGGTCAGCTGGTCGGCTCCGGCCACACCGGCGCGCAGGGGATCGGCCCGGCCGCACCGGTGGGCGCCTCGGTCAGCGCCTCGCCGAACACCAGTGCCACTCCCAGCGCCGCCCCCAGCACCACCCCCGGGGCCTCGGCGGCGCCGAGTGCCGGCGCGACCCCCGACGCCGGCTCGGCCTCGCCCACCCCCGGCGGCGGCCAGGGCTCCTCGGCCCCGGCCGGGGTGCCGGCGAGCACCCCGGCGGCGGCCGGCTCGGACGCACTGGTCAAGAGCACCCCGGCCAGCCTGCTGGCCGCCGTGGTGCAGTCCCTGCCGAGCGGGATCACCACGGACCACTACTACGGCGATGCGCCGCAGCCCCCGATCACCCTCGACCCGTCCGTCAACCTCTACCTGCACTCGGGTGGCAAGACCGGCCGGATCGGCGTGAGCGCGTACAAGGCCGACACCCCGTCGTCCTGCACGACGCCCGAGGGTGAGACCGGCGTCTCCGCCACCTGCTCCACCGACGCGGCCGGCGAGTTCGTCAACGTGCTGAGCAACCCGAGCAACTGCATCCAGAACACGACGGTCACGGTGTACCGGCATGACGGCATCGCCGTCTCGGTCGACCTCTCCACCTGCCTCGACAACAGCGCCCGTGGCACGTCCACTCCGCTGACGCAGGCTCAGGCCGTCACCCTGGCCGACAGCACCCTGCTGAACGTCGTCATGCCGTCGTCGTTCGTCAAGGCCGCCGACACGCAGTACGCCGGCAGCATCAAGGTCAGCCCCTAACCGACCGCACCCGCCGCGGCCCCTCCGGGGGCCGCGGCCTCCGGCATTCCCGAACACCACCGACCCACCCGGGGGGACCACGCGTGCGCAACGAGGCCGACTTCATCACGTTCGCCGAAGGCAACGCCGTACGGCTGCGGCAGATCGCCTACCTGATGTGCCGGGACTGGCACCTCGCCCAGGACCTGACCCAGACGACGCTCACCAAGATGTACGTCCACTGGAAGCGGATAGCCCGCGACCCGAGCAGCGACCCGTTCCACTACGCCCGCAAGGTGCTGCTCAACTCCCTGCTGGACCACCGGCGGCGGCGCAGCAGCACCGAGCTCGCGGTCGACCAGCTGCCGGACCGGCCGCACGGCACCGGCGACCCCTCGGCCACCCGGCTGACCCTGCTGGACGCGCTGGAGCTGCTCTCCAAGCGGGACCGGGCGATCGTGCTGCTGCGCTACTGGGAGGACCTGAGCGTCGAGACGACCGCCGAGATCCTCGGGGTGAGCAGCTCGGTGGTGAAGTCGCAGAGCGCCCGCGCCGTGGCCACGCTCCGTGCCCATCTCGGCCGGGACGGGCGGCTGCTGCTCGGCTGACCCCGGCCGACGGTCACGATTCGGTATCGCGATCCGGATAGACCGTACCGATTGTCGGCCCGGCGGTTTAGAACTGGGCCCATGTGGTTGCTCTTCCTGGTTCCGGCCTGCGCGGTGGCGGTGCTCTCCTGTCTCCGCCTGGTCCGGGCGGCGGCCACCGCGGACGCCATGACCGAACTCTCCCAGGAGCACTCGGAAGAGGTCGCGATCGGCCTCTACGAGACGGCCTACCTGTCCGGCGGGCCGAGCCGGGTGGTGGAGCTGGCGATGGTGCTGATGAGCGGCCGCGGACGGCTGCACCTGGCGCACACCGGGTGGACCACGGTGGTCGACCCGCGCGGGCGCAGCCGGGTGGAGCGGGCGCTGATCCACGAGATCGGCCCGGACGGGCAGTGCCGCACCAGCGAGCTGCGGCAGGCGCTCGCGGACCACCCGACGGTCACCGAGATCGGGGTGCGGCTCTCGCTGGCCGGCCTGGCCACCCCCGCCGGGATCCGCGAGAGCACCCTGCTGGCGGTCCGTCAGGTGCGGCAGGCGCTGCTGTTCGCGGTGCTGCTGCTGATCGCCGCGATGTGCTTGACCGGCCCGGGCGAACAGGGCTGCGCGGCCACCTTCGCCTGGTTCTCGCTGCCGCTGATCCTCACCACCGGGACGCTGCTGATGGCCCGGGTGGACGTGCACCCCTACACCCGCTGGGCGGCGCCGGCCGGTCAGCGGCTGCTGCGCGAGCTGCGGATCCCGCTGCACCGCAGCGCCCCGGACACCGAGCGCGGGCTGCTCACCGCGGTGGCGATGGACGGGGCCGAGGCCCTCGCGGACGCCCGGCTGCGCGCGGCGCTGCGCGGCTGACGGAGCGTCAGCCGTGCGCAGCGCCACGGTGCGGGCGGGTCAGACCAGGCCGGCGAGCAGTTCGGCGACCGGCTTGCGGCGGCCGGTGAAGAACGGCACCTCCTCGCGGACGTGCAGCCGGGCCCGGGACGGGCGCAGGTCGCGCATCAGGTCCACGATCCGGTGCAGCTCGTCGGCCTCGAAGGCGAGCAGCCACTCGTAGTCGCCGAGGGCGAACGAGGCGACCGTGTTGGCCCGCACATCGGGGTAGCCGCGGGCCATCATGCCGTGCTCGGCGAGCATCGACCGGCGCTCCTCGTCGGGCAGCAGGTACCACTCGTAGGAACGCACGAACGGGTACACGCAGACGTAGTCGCGGGCGTGCTCGTCGGCCAGGAAGGCCGGGATGTGCGACTTGTTGAACTCGGCCGGGCGGTGCAGCGCCATGTTCGACCAGACCGGCTCCAGCAGCCGGCCGAGCGCGGTGCGGCGGAACCGGTTGTAGGCCTCCTGCAGGTCGTCCGAGTCCTCGGCGTGCCACCAGATCATCAGGTCGGCGTCGGCGCGCAGGCCGGAGACGTCGTAGCTGCCCCGGATCACCACGTCCTTCGCGGTGAGCTGCTCGAACAGCTCCTCGACCTCGGTCGCCAGGGCGCCGCGGTCGGCCGGCAGCGCCTCCTTGAGGCGGAACACCGACCACATGGTGTAGCGGATGACCTGGTTCAGGTCCCGGGCCTTCTTCTTGGGCTGTTCGGTGCTCTCAGTCATGGTCCTCATTCTCCTTCCGGTGCCCCGGGGCCCGGAGCCGGGGTCAGTAGGTCCTCGACGGCCCGCCGGGCGCTGCCCACGCAGGCCGGGATGCCCACGCCGTCGAAGGCGGCGCCGGCCAGCGCCAGGCCGCCGAGTTCGCGGGCGGCGGTCCGGATCCGGGCGATCCGGTCCAGGTGCCCGACCGGGTACTGCGGCAGGCCGGCCCGCCAGCGGGTGACCTCGGTGGCGTAGGGCACGGCGGTCAGGCCGACCGCCTCGCGCAGGTCGGCCAGCGAGCGGGCGACCAGCTCCGCGTCGTCCAGGTCGAGCGCGGCCTCCTCGCGGTAGCGGCCGAGCGAGGTGCGCAGCACGAAGGCGTCCGGCGCGGACTCGGCGAGCCAGCCCCACTTCTGGCTGGAGAAGGTGGCCGCCTTGATCGAACGGCCGTCCACCGGCGGCACCAGGAAGCCGCTGCCGGGCGGCGGCTCGGGCAGGTCGGCGCGCCGGAAGGCCATGGTGACCAGGGCCATCCCGGCGTACTCGACGGCGGCCAGCTCGGCCGCGGCGGCCGGCGCCTCGCGGGCCAGCAGCCGGGCGGCGACCGGGGCCGGCACGGCGAGCAGCACCGCGTCGAAGGCCTCGCCGTCGACCAGCCAGCCGTCCGGCGTGCGGCGCAGCTCGCCGACCGGGGAGCCGAGCCGCAGCTCGGCGCCGGCCCGGCGGCAGGCCTCGGCGACGGCGACCGGCAGGGTGCCGAGCCCACCGGGCAGGCCGGCGAAGACCGGACCGCCGGCTGATGGCCGGTCAAGCATCTTGTGCACGCCCTCGACCAGCGAGCCGCCGCCGCGGGCGAGCGCGAGCAGCTGCGGCACGGCGGCGCGCAGCGAGATCTCCTCGGCCCGCCCGGCGTAGACCCCGCCGAGCAGCGGCTCGACCAGCCGGTCGACCACCTCCTGGCCGAGCCGCTCGGCCAGGTAGGCGCCGATCGCGACGTCCTCGCCCAGCTCGGCGGGGCGCTCGTCGTGCACCCGGCGCAGGCCCTCCTCGGTGAGCACCCCGGAGGCGGCCAGCGCGGCCAGGTCGCCGGGCACGCCCATCAGTTGGCCGCCGGGCAGCGGGCGCAGCCGGCCCCGGGTCCAGACCGCGGCCTTGGCGCCGGTGGGTGCGGTGATCGCCTCGCCGAGCCCGACCGCGCGGGCCAGTTCGACCGCCTCGGGCCGGCGGGCCAGCATCGACTCGGCGCCGAGGTCCACCCGGATCCCGCCGACCTCGCCGCCGTGCAGCTTGCCGCCGACCCGGTCGGCGGCCTCGCGCAGCACCACCCGGGCCCGGGCGGGTCCGCCGGCCGCGCCGGAGAGCTCCGCGGCGGCGGCGAGACCGGTGATCCCGCCGCCGATCACGACGACCTTGGGCAGTGCGGCAGTACGTGGTTCAGCCATGTCCGGCAGTCTCGCAGTCCTCACACCCGGGCCGGTCAGCGGGCGCTGGCCTCGTGCACGAAGGCGACCAGCCGGCTCAGCGCGTCCGGGTCCATGCCGGGCGACACGCCGTGGCCGAGGTTGAAGACGTGGCCGCTGGTGCCGAGCGCGGAGGCCGCGTGCAGCACCTCGCGGGCCTTGGTCTCCACCACGCTGGTGGGGGCGAAGAGCACGGCCGGGTCGAGGTTGCCCTGCAGCGCCTTGCCGGGGCCGACCCGGCGGGCGGCCTCGTGCAGCGGCACCCGCCAGTCCACCCCGACCACGTCGGCGCCGGCCTCGCCCATCAGGCCGAGCAGCTCGCCGGTGCCGACGCCGAAGTGGATCCGCGGCAGGCCGTAGCCGGCGACCGACTCGAAGACCTTGGCGCTGGCCGGCATGACGGAGCGTCGGTAGTCGTCGGGGGCCAGCGAGCCGACCCAGGAGTCGAAGAGCTGGACGGCCGAGACGCCGGCCTCGATCTGCACCTTGAGGAAGCCGGAGGTGATCACCGCGAGCCGGTCCACCAGCTCGGCCCACAGCTCGGGCTGGCCGTACATCAGGGCCTTGGTGCGCTCGTGGCCCTTCGACGGGCCGCCCTCGACCAGGTAGCTGGCCAGGGTGAACGGTGCGCCGGCGAAGCCGATCAGCGGGGTGCTGCCGAGCTCGTCGACCAGCAGGCCGACCGCCTCGGTGATGTAGGGGACGTCGTCGGGCTCCAGCGGGCGCAGCCGCTGCAGGTCGGCGGCGGTGCGGATCGGGTCGGCGATCACCGGGCCGACGCCGGGCTTGATCTCCACGTCGATGCCGATGGCCTTGAGCGGGACGACGATGTCGCTGTAGAAGATCGCCGCGTCCACCTTGTGCCGGCGCACCGGCTGCAGGGTGATCTCCTTGACCAGCTCGGGCCGCAGGCAGGAGTCGAGCATCGAGACGCCCTCGCGCACCTTGTGGTACTCGGGCAGCGAACGGCCCGCCTGCCGCATGAACCAGACCGGGGTGTGCGGCACCGGCTCGTGCCGACAGGCACGGAGGAAGGCGGAGTCGTGCGCTGCGCTGCGGCGCGCGGAGGGCTGTGCTGCGGTCGTCTCACTCACCTCGCCATCCTCGCACGCGCCACTCGTCGAACCCTCCAGTGGGATTGTCCAATTTCGGACCTGGTCCAGGGCCCCGGAGGGCGTGCCGGTCCTGGGGGAACTGACGCCTAGGGCCTAGTCTTCAGCACATGGCATCGGTCGGTGGGAACCCCGCGCAGCACGACGGGACTGGCAAGGAGTCGGCGCCGATCGGGTTCACCGCCGCGGTCCGGGCACTGGCGGCCGCCCGGGTGCGGCCCGAGGTGCGGCTCTCCCCCGCTCCGGCGCCGCGCCGACTGGCGCCGTACGCCTGGGCGGTGACGGCCGAGGTCGAGGTGGACGGCGAGGAGTTGGCCGACGGCCGCTTCGTGCTGCTGCACGATCCGGCCGGCCAGGAGGCCTGGAACGGCGAGTTCCGGGTGGTCACCATGGCCCGGGCCGAGCTGGAGCCGGAGATCGCCGGCGACCCGATGCTCGGCGAGGTCGGCTGGTCCTGGCTGATGGACGCGCTGCAGTCGCACGGCGCCGGGTACGCCGAGCCGGGCGGCACGGTGACCCACGCCGCCTCGCAGTACTTCGGCGCGCTCGCCGAGCGGCCGGCCAGCACCGAGATCGAGCTGCGGGCCTCCTGGACCCCGGCCGACGGGCGGTTCGAGCGGCACCTGACCGCGTGGGCCGACCTGCTCGGGGTCTGCGCGGGGCTGCCGCCCGCCGCGCCCGCGCCCCTGCCCGTCGCCGACGCGCCGTCACTCGGCGGAGTGGTCCCGATGCCCGCGCGCCGCCGCCCCCGCTCACACTGAAGGCTGACGGCCCGCCAGATCGGCCGTGGCCGGGTCGCGCCTGATCAAGGGCACCGCAGGGGCATTCACTGCGTCAACTCACGGACAGCGCGCGATCGTTTCGCGGTGATTTCGTTCGATTTCTACCGGCTTCTGGGCATGTCGCATCAATCATCCGCTCGATTTGTCCGTATTGTGACTCACTAGATCGTGATCATTCGCTAAAGCCGGGCACGGATGATGCCGAAGCAGTCTGTGACCCTTTCCACACGCGGAACACTCCGACTCCTTCGCCCATCGGGGTTCCGTCCGCCACTCCCCTCAGGAGGCACGGTGTCGGTCCTGCTAGAGCACCCCGCAAACGTGGTCGCCTACCGCCCGACCAAGCCCACCGCGATGGTGGTGATCGCCGACCCGCGGGTCCGCAACACCGTCACCCGTCATCTGTGGGCGCTCGGTGTGCGCGACGTCATCGAGGTGTCGTCGATCGCCGAGGCCCGGCCGCGGGTCTCCACCCCCCGGGACATCTGCGTGGCCGACGTCCACCTGCCGGACGGGTCGGGCCTGACCATCCTGGCCGAGACCCGGGCCGCGGGCTGGCCGAACGGCCTGGCGCTCTCCGCCGCCGACGACATCGGCGCGGTGCGCAGCGCCCTGGCCGGCGGCGTCAAGGGCTACGTGGTGACCGGGACCCGGACCAACGTCGCGATGCCCGGCCGCCCGGGCCTGCCGCTGGGCGCGGGCGGCCTGGCGGGCCGGATGCGCCGGCCCGGGATCCCCGGCGCGCCGGGCCACCCGGGTGCGCCCGGCGCCGCCGGTGCCCCGGGTGCGCCCGGCACGCCGCCGGCCGCCTACCGCGAGCTCTCCGGCCGTGAGGTGGAGGTGTTGCGGCTGGTCGCGGAGGGCCAGTCCAACAAGGCGATCGGTGTGGCGATGGGCCTGTCCGCGCTGACCGTGAAGAGCCACCTGGCCCGGATCGCCCGCAAGCTGGGCACCGGCGACCGGGCCGGCATGGTCGCCGTGGCGCTGCGGACCGGCATCATCCACTGAACCGCGACGGCGGCCCGGAGGAACGTTTCCTCCGGGCCGCCCTTGGCATTCCGGCAGGTCCAAGCCTGACGATCAGGGTCCGCCGAGCGGGGCTCGTCGTACCCTTGGTGGGTGACCGACGCCGCTGAAACCATCGCCGTAGAGACCGCCCCGGTGCCGCTCCTCGAACCTCGGGAGGGCCTGCCACCGGTGGTGGCCGACCAGGCGGCGCTCGACGCGGTGATCGCGGCCTTCGCCGCCGGCACCGGCCCCGTCGCCGTCGACGCCGAGCGCGCCTCCGGCTACCGCTACGGCCAGCGCGCCTACCTGATCCAACTGCGCCGGGCCGGCGCGGGCACCGCGCTGATCGACCCGATCGCCTGCCCCGAACTCGCCCCGCTCGGCGAGGCGCTCGCCGAGGCGGAGTGGGTGGTGCACGCGGCCACCCAGGACCTGCCCTGCCTGGCCGAGGTCGGGATGCGCCCGCAGCGCCTCTTCGACACCGAACTGGCCGGCCGGATCGCCGGGTTCGCCCGGGTCGGGCTCGGCCCGATGACCGAGAACGTGCTCGGCTACAGCCTGGCCAAGGAGCACTCCGCGGTGGACTGGTCCACCCGGCCGCTGCCCGAACCCTGGCTGCGCTACGCGGCGCTGGACGTCGAGGTGCTGGTCGAGCTGCGCGACGCGCTGGAGGCCGAACTGACCGGCCAGGGCAAGCTGGAGTGGGCGCTGGAGGAGTTCGCGTCGATCGCCGCCGCGCCCCGCCCGGCCCCGCGGGTGGACCCCTGGCGGCGCACCTCCGGGCTGCACAAGATCCGCCGCCGCCGTCAGCTGGCCGCCGTGCGCGAGCTCTGGCAGGCCCGCGACCGGGCGGCCCAGGAGCGGGACGTCTCGCCCGGCCGGGTGCTCTCGGACGCGGCGATCGTCGCGGCCGCGCTCGCCATGCCGGTCAACCTGCCGGCGCTGCAGGCGGTGGCCGGCTTCGGGCCGCGCGCCCACCGGCGCCAGCTGGAGCAGTGGTTGGCCGCGCTGGACCGGGCCCGGGCGATCCCGGAGGCCCAACTCCCGCCCGCCGCCGCGCCGCACGAGGGCCCGCCGCCGCCGCGCGCCTGGGCCGAGAAGGACCCGGTGGCCGCCGCCCGGCTGACCGGCGCCAAGGCCGCGGTGACCCAGCTCGCCGAGCAACTGAAGCTGCCCGCCGAGAACCTGATCACCCCTGACCTGGTCCGCCGGGTCTCCTGGGAGCCGCCGGCCGATCTCGGCACGCCGGCCGTCGGCGCGGCGCTGCGCGCGCTCGGCGCCCGGCACTGGCAGGTCGACCTGGTCGCCCCCGTGGTGGCCGCGGCGTTCGCCGAGGCGGTCACCGCCACCTGAGACCGGCGGATCCCGGCACGTGGCGCGGGACACAACCGCCACGGGGGACCCGGCCCTGGGCAAGTTGGTTACCGACCAGTAGCATGGCCGGTGAAGCAGCGCTGCTCGCATGCGAGCGCCGATCTGCGCACCATGTCAGTCCCCTGGGAGGAGAGCCCCCGTGCCTCGTACCGCGAGGGACGTCGTCTTCGTCGACGGCGTCCGCACCCCGTTCGGCAAGGCCGGCCCGAAGGGCATCTACCACGAGACCCGTGCCGACGACCTGGTCGTCAAGTGCATCCGGGAGCTCGTGCGCCGCAACCCGAACCTGCCCGTCGAGCGCATCGACGAGGTCGCCATCGCCGCGACCACGCAGATCGGCGACCAGGGTCTGACCATCGGCCGCACCGCCGGCCTGCTGGCCGGCCTGCCCAAGTCGGTGCCGGGCTACGCCATCGACCGGATGTGCGCCGGCGCGATGACCGCCGTCACCACCACCGCCGGCGGCATCGCCTTCGGCGCCTACGACATCGTCGTGGCCGGCGGCGTCGAGCACATGGGCCGCCACCCGATGGGCGAGGGCGTGGACCCGAACCCGCGCTTCGTCTCGGAGAAGCTGGTCGACGAGTCCGCCCTGTTCATGGGCATGACCGCGGAGAACCTGCACGACCGCTTCCCGCACATCACCAAGGAGCGCTGCGACGCCTACGCGGTGCGCTCGCAGGAGAAGGCCGCCAAGGCGTACGCCAACGGCGACATCCAGCCCGACCTGGTGCCGATCGCCGTCCGCAACACCAACCCCGAGGTCGGCGAGACCGGTTGGGGCCTGGCCACGGTGGACGAGCCGATGCGCCCGGGCACCACGATGGAGATGCTGGCGGGCCTGAAGACCCCGTTCCGCCCGCACGGCAACATCACCGCGGGCAACGCGGCCGGCCTGAACGACGGCGCCACCGCCTCGCTGCTGGCCGCCGAGGACGTGGCCCGCGAGCTCGGCCTGCCGGTCAAGATGCGCCTGGTCTCCTACGCCTTCACCGGCGTGGAGCCCGAGGTCATGGGCTACGGCCCGGTGCCCTCCACCGAGAAGGCGCTGGCCCTGGCCGGACTGACCATCGACGACATCCAGGCCTTCGAGATCAACGAGGCCTTCGCCGTCCAGGTGCTGTCCATGCTCGACCACTTCGGCATCGCCGACGACGACGAGCGGGTCAACCCGTACGGTGGCGCGATCGCCTTCGGCCACCCGCTCGCCTCCTCCGGCGTGCGTCTGATGAACCAGCTGGCCCGCCGCTTCGAGCAGCGCCCGGACGTCCGCTACGGCCTGACCGCCATGTGCGTCGGCTTCGGCATGGGCGCCACGGTCATCTGGGAGAACCCGCACTTCGAGGGTGGTAAGTGAGCATGAGCACCACGACTGAACTCCTCACCCGCGGCGCCGAGCTGTTCCCCGGCGAGGTCGTCACCACCGCGCACGTGCGCCACCTGGACCTGCCGCTGCAGGCCGGCAAGCTGGCGCTGATCACCCTGGACAACGGCTTCGACCACACCAAGCCGACCACCTTCGGCCCGGGCTCGCTGCTGAAGCTCTCCGAGGCGCTGGATCAGGTCGAGACCGAGGTCGCGAACGGCGACGTGGTCGCGGTCGCGATCACCGGCAAGCCGTTCATCTTCGCGGTCGGCGCCGACCTCAAGGGCGTCGAGCTGCTCAAGGAGCACGGCGACGCGCTGGCCATCGGCAAGGGCGGCCACGAGGTCTTCAAGCGGATCGCCGCGCTGTCGGTGCCCACCTTCGCGTTCTACAACGGCGCGGCGATGGGCGGCGGCGTCGAGGTCGGCCTGCACTGCGACTACCGCACGGTCAGCACGGGCATCGCGGCCTTCTCGCTGCCCGAGGTCTTCCTCGGCCTGGTCCCCGGCTGGGGCGGCTGCACCATCCTGCCGAACCTGGTCGGCCCGGCCAACGCGGTCAAGGTCATCATCGAGAACTCGATGGCCCAGAACAAGCAGCTCAAGGGCAAGGAGGTGTTCGAGCTCGGCATCGCGGACGCGATCTTCGAGCCGGCCGACTTCCTGGAGCAGTCGCTGCTGTGGGCCGCGGGCGTCGTCAAGGGCGACACCGTGGTGACCCGTCCGGAGATCGACCGCGGCGAGAACTGGGACCAGTGCATCGCCTGGGGCCGCGCCGTCGCCGACGCCAAGGTGCACGGCGCCGCGCCGGCCGCCTACCGCGCGCTGGACATCATGGCCGCCGCGAAGAACGCCAGCTTCTCGGACAAGGCCAGTCTGCAGCAGGGCTTCGACGCCGAGGACGCCGCGCTGGCCGACCTGATCATGGGCGGCGAGCTGCGGGCCGGCATCTACGCCTTCAACCTGGTGCAGCGCCGGGCCAAGCGCCCGTTCGGCGCGCCGGACAAGTCGCTGGCCCGCCCGGTCTCCAAGGTCGGCGTGGTCGGCGCGGGCCTGATGGCCTCCCAGCTGGCGCTGCTCTTCGCCCGCCGCCTTGAGGTGCCGGTGGTGCTCACCGACATCGACCAGG
Source organism: Kitasatospora viridis (assembly GCF_007829815.1). NCBI lineage: Bacteria > Bacillati > Actinomycetota > Actinomycetes > Kitasatosporales > Streptomycetaceae > Kitasatospora > Kitasatospora viridis. The sequence continues at coordinate 1,368,860 of NZ_VIWT01000001.1, forward strand.
CGCGGATCGACAAGGGCGTGGGCTACGTGCACGCCGAGATCGACAAGCTGCTGGGCAAGGGCCGGATCAACCAGGACAAGGCCAACAAGCTCAAGGGCCTGGTCTCCGGCCACCTGGACAAGGCGACCGCCTTCGGCGACGCGGACTTCGTGATCGAGGCCGTGTTCGAGGAGATGGGCGTCAAGCAGAACGTCTTCGCCGAGCTGGAGGCCGTGGTCTCGCCGACCGCGATCCTGGCGACCAACACCTCCTCGCTCTCGGTCACCGAGATGGCCTCCAAGCTCCAGCACCCGGAGCGCGTGGTCGGCTTCCACTTCTTCAACCCCGTCGCGATCCTGCCGCTGCTGGAGATCGTCCGGGCCGAGAAGACCGACGACGCCTCGCTGGCCACCGCGTTCGCGGTCGCCAAGAAGCTGAAGAAGACCGCGGTGCTGTCCAAGGACGCCCCGGCGTTCGTGGTGAACCGGATCCTGACCCGCTTCATGGGCGAGATCCAGAACATCATCGACGAGGGCACCTCCTTCGAGGCCGTCGAGAAGGCCGTGCAGCCGCTCGGCCTGCCGATGTCGCCGATCGCGCTGCTGGAGCTGGTCGGCCCGGCGATCGCGCTGCACGTCTCGGAGACCCTGCACAGCGCCTTCCCGGAGCGGTTCAGCGTCTCGGAGAACCTCGGCAAGGTGGTCAAGGCCGGCAAGCGCGGCTTCTACATCTGGCAGGACGGCCAGCAGGTCCTCGACCCCGAGGTGCTGGCGCTGCTCTCCTTCGGCGACAGCGTGCTGACCGAGGAGCAGGTGCGGGCCCGGGCGCTGGACGCGGTGGCGCAGGAGATCGGCCTGATGCTGGACGAGGGCGTGGTCGGCGAGGCGCAGGACATCGACCTGTGCATGATCACCGGCGCCGGCTGGCCGTTCCACCTGGGCGGGATCACCCCGTACCTGGACCGCGAGGGCGTCTCCGAGCGGGTCAACGGCAAGAAGTTCCTGGCCCCCGGCCTGGCCAGCGTGCCGGTCTGACGCCGGATCGGCCGAACGAGCAGGACCAGCCGGACCGGGTGACCCGGCCGGCATGACGAAGGGCGCTCCTCCCCTGCCAGGGAGGGGCGCCCTTCGCTATACACCAAATGAGGACAAAGCGCATAATACCGTTAGGCCAAGCGGTTCAGACCCTGCACCGAAGGAGGCGAGTCGTATGGCCGACGTCTCACATCGAGCCGGTGACATGCGTACCCACCCGGACATCGCCGAGATGCGCAGCCGGTACGCGCGGATGATGGACGGACCGCAGGGGGTGGCCGTCGACGGACTGGTCGTCCTGGCGGGCCTGTACCTGGCGATCTCGCCCTACGTGGTGCACTTCAGTGCCGCCAGCCACGAGCTGGTGGTCTGCAACCTGATCCTCGGGATCGGCATCGCCGCCCTCGGCCTCGGCCTGACCCTCGCCCCGGCCCGGATGTTCGGGCTCACCTGGGCGATGGCCGCGACCGGCGTGTTCCTGATCATCTCCCCCTGGGTGGTGACCGTCGGGCACACCGCGACCCGGGGCATGATCTGGAACCAGGTGGTGGTGGGCGGCCTGACCTGCCTGCTCGCCTTCACCGCGGCCGGCATGGCCGCCGCCACGGCCGCCGGCAGCCGGCGCCGCCGGATCTGACCCACTCCCCCCGACCTGCCCGGTCCCACCGGACCGGGCAGGTCCCTCACGTGCGCGTCGGTGCGGCTCAGGCCTCGACGGGCTGCGCGGCGTCCAGCCGGGAGACCAGCGCGGTGACCTGGCGGGCGATGTCCGGGGCGGTCAGGCCGATCTCGGCGAGGATCTCCTCGCGCTTGGCGTGGTCCAGGAACTCCTGCGGGATGCCGAAGTCGCGCACCGGCAGGTCGACCTCGGCGTCGCGCAGCGCCTGCGCGACGGCCGAACCGACGCCGCCGGCCCGCCCGTTGTCCTCGACCGTGACGACCACCCGGTGCTCGGCCGCGAGGCCGGGCAGCGCGGCGTCCACCGGCTTGACCCAGCGCGGGTCCACCACGGTCGCGGTGATCCCCTGGGCGTCCAGCAGTGCGGCCGCCTCCAGGCAGAGCGGGGCCAGCGCACCGACCGAGACGATCAGCACGTCGGCCCGCCGCTCGCCCTCGGCGAGGGCCTCGGCCGAGCCGTGCAGCACGTCCATCCCGCCGATCCGGCCGAGGGCGGCCACCGCCGGGCCGACCGCGCCCTTGGAGAACCGGACCACGGTGGGCGCGTCCTCGACCTCGACGGCCTCGCGCAGCTGGGCCCGCAGCTGGTCGGCGTCGCGCGGGGCGGCCAGCCGCAGCCCGGGGACCACCTGCAGGATCGACATGTCCCACATGCCGTTGTGCGAGGCGCCGTCGGTGCCGGTCACGCCGGCCCGGTCGAGCACGAAGGTGACGCCGAGCTTGTGCAGCGCCACGTCCATCAGGACCTGGTCGAAGGCCCGGTTGAGGAAGGTCGCGTAGACCGCGACGACCGGGTGCAGGCCGGCGGTGGCCAGGCCGGCGGCCGAGACCGCGGCGTGCTGCTCGGCGATGCCCACGTCGAAGGTGCGCTTCGGGAAGGCCTTGGCGAACGGGGCCAGGCCCACCGGGTGCAGCATCGCGGCGGTGATCGCCACGATGTCCTCGCGCTCGTTGCCGAGCTCGACCATCTCCTCGCCGAACACCGAGGTCCAGTCCTTGCCCGAGCTCTTCACCGGCAGGCCGGTGTCCGGGTGGATCACGCCGACCGCGTGGAAGCGGTCCTCCTCGTTGTTGAGCGCCGCGTGGTAGCCGCGGCCCTTCTCGGTGATGACGTGCACGATCACCGGGCCGCCGAAGCCGCGGGCCTTGCGCAGCGCGGACTCCACGGCGCCGATGTCGTGGCCGTCGATCGGGCCGACGTACTTCAGGCCCAGGTCCTCGAACATGCCCTGCGGGGCGATGAAGTCCTTCAGGCCCTTCTTGGCGCCGTGCAGCGCGCCGGCCAGGCCCTCGCCGATCACCGGGGTGCGCTGCAGCGCGTCCTTGCCCCAGGTGAGGAAGCGCTCGTAGCCCTGGGTGGTGCGCAGCGTGGCGAGGTGGTTGGCCAGGCCGCCGATGGTGGGCGAGTAGGAGCGCTCGTTGTCGTTGACGACGATCACCACGGGGCGGTCCTCGCCCTCGGCGATGTTGTTCAGCGCCTCCCAGGCCATGCCGCCGGTGAGCGCGCCGTCGCCGGTGACCGCGACCACCGGGCAGTCCTTGCGGCCGAGCAGCTGGTTGGCCTTGGCGATGCCGTCGGCGTAGCCGAGCACGGTGGAGGCGTGCGAGTTCTCGATCACGTCGTGCTCGGACTCGGCCCGGGACGGGTAGCCGGACAGGCCGCCCTTCATCTTCAGCCGACTGAAGTCCTGACGACCCGTCAGCAGCTTGTGCACGTAGGACTGGTGGCCGGTGTCGAAGAGGATCCGCTCGCGCGGCGAGTCGAAGACCCGGTGCAGCGCGATGGTCAGCTCGACCACGCCGAGGTTGGGGCCCAGGTGTCCGCCGGTCTTGGCGACCTCCTCGATCAGGAAGCCCCGGATCTCCTCGGCGAGGGCAGCCAGCTGCCCCGGGGTGAGCCGGTCGAGATCGCGCGGCCCCCGAATGCGGGTCAGCAAGGACACCCGTTCCTCCTCTGTCGTCTGCCGTCTGCGGTCTCCGGACGGGCTGGTGGCCCGGCCGGACTGGTCGAGTCTAATGTCCGCCACTCGGGCGCCTTGCGCCGGGAGCACGTCTTCGGGGCGCGCAAAAGCCCGGAACGCGCCCCCTGTTCGCGGGCGCGTTCCGGGCCGGAGCACCGGACGGCCGGGTCGGGCCCGGGCCGGACGGACCGGGTCAGCCCCGGCCGGCGGACTTCTGGGTGCGGCGGGAGACCGAGTCCAGGACCACCGCGGCGAGCAGCACCGCACCGGTGATCATGTACTGGATCGACTGGCTGATGCCCTGCAGGTCGAGGCCGGTGACGATGGACTGGATCACCAGCATGCCGAGCAGCGCCGACCAGGTCTTGCCGCGCCCGCCGAACAGGCTGGTGCCGCCGATCACGGCCGCGGCGATCGAGTTCATCAGCACGTTGCCGCTGCCCAGCTGCTTGTCGGCGAAGCCGGACTGGGAGGCGATGAACAGGCCGCCGACCGCGGCCAGGCCGGCCGAGATCATGAAGACCGAGATCCGCACCCAGGCCACGTTGATGCCGGCCCGGCGGGCCGCCTCGACGCCGCCGCCGACCGCGAACACCTTGCGGCCGTAGGAGGTGCGCCGCAGCACGAAGTCGGTGACCACCACCACACCGAGGAAGACCACCAGCGCCAGCGGCAGGCCGCGGTCCTGGTTGAGGGTGTAGGCGGCGACGAAGGCCAGCACCGCGAGCAGCGCGGTGCGCAGCAGCACCTCGCTGAGCGGCTTGGCGGCCAGGCCGGCCGCGCGGCGGCTGCGGGCGCCGAGGAAGGCGGCGACGAAGTAGCCGGCCACCGCGACGGCGGCCAGGCCGTAGGCGGCCGCGACGTCGTCGAAGAAGTAGTTGTCCAGGTGGGCGATGAAGCCGTTCGGCGGGTTGTTCAGGGTGCCGGTGTTGCCCATCACCCAGCCCTGCAGGCCGCTCCAGCCGAGCAGGCCGGCCAGCGTGACCACGAAGGCCGGCACGCCGATCTTGGCGAAGAAGAAGCCGTGCAGTGCGCCGATCACCAGCGCCGCGAGCACCGCGAGGACCGCGGCCAGCACCTCGTTGACGCCGTGCTGCACGGAGAGCACCGCCGACACCGCGGCCGAGACGCCGGCCACCGAGCCGAGCGAGAGGTCGATCTCGCCGAGCAGCAGCACGAAGACGATGCCGACCGAGATCAGGCCGGGCCCGGCGATGTAGAGGGTGATGTTGGAGATGTTGCCGGCGGTCAGGAACTTGCCGGTGATGCCCTGGAAGATGGCGGCGATGAGGACCAGCCCGAGCACCACGGGGACCGAGCCGAGGTCGCCGCTGCGCAGCTTGCGGCGGAACTCGCCGAGGTAGCCGGCGAGGCCCTGCTCGCGGACCAGCAGGCGCGGGTCGACGGCGGGCGCGGGAGTGGACTCCGTGGTCATGGCTGCCTTCTGGGTGGTGGAGTGCTTGCTCACTTGCCGGCCTCCGCGCCCGCCCCGGCGACCCGTGCCTGACGGCGGGTCACGGCGTTGTCGGTGGCGCCGGTGATGGCGGAGATGATGGTCTCCTGGCTGGCGTCGGCGACCGCGAAGACGCCGTTGTTGCGGCCCAGCCGGAGCACCGCGACCTGGTCCGCGACCGCGCGCACGTCGGCCATGTTGTGGCTGATCAGGATCACGCCGAGGCCGCGGTCGCGCAGCCGCTCGACCAGGTCGAGCACCTGGGCGGTCTGCTCGACGCCGAGCGCGGCGGTGGGCTCGTCGAGGATGACGATCTTCGGGTCGCCGATCAGCGCGCGGGCGATCGCGACCACCTGGCGCTGGCCGCCGGAGAGCGCGGCGACCGGGATCCGCACGCTGGGGATCCGGATCGACAGGGTGTCGAGCAGCTCCTTGGCCTTCTTCTCCATGGCCACCTCGTCGAGGCGCCCGCCGCGGATCAGCTCGCGGCCGAGGAAGAGGTTGGCGACCACGTCGAGGTTGTCGCAGAGCGCGAGGTCCTGGTAGACGGTGGCGACGCCGAGCGCCTGGGCGTCCTGAGGGCGGCTCAGGTGGACCTTGCGGCCCTCCCACTCGATGGTGCCCTCGTCGATCGGGTAGACGCCGGCGATCGTCTTGACCAGGGTGGACTTGCCGGCGCCGTTGTCGCCGACCAGGGCGACCACCTGTCCGGCGTGCACCTCCAGGTCGACACCGGTGAGCACCTGGACGGCGCCGAACCGCTTGGAGATGTCCCGCAGCGCGAGCACGGGTATGTCTGACTGAACCATCGGGGCTCCTTCGGGGTCGTCAAAAGGGGCGCACGGGGCTCAGGGATGGCCGGTACGCCGGAGTGCGGACGGGGGGCGCCGGCCGGACCACTGCTCAGGTCCGGCCGGCGGCCCGCCCGGTGAAGGGGCGTCGGTTACTGGGTGATCCCGGCGGCCTTGCAGGCGTCGGCGTACTGCGCGGTGCAGATGTCCGAGTACTTGTAGAGGCCGTCGGCGATGACCGTGTCCTTGATGTTGGCCTTGGTCACCACGACCGGGGTGAGCAGCAGCGACGGGATGTTGGCACCGTTGCTGCTGGTCGAGGCGGTGGCCACGCTGGTGACGTCCAGGCCCTTGGTCAGGTCGACGGCGATCTCGGCCGCGCCCTCGGCCTCCGGCTTGTAGGCCTTGTAGATGCTGTAGGCCTGGTCGCCGGTGAGGATCCGCTGGATCGCGTCGGAGGCCGCGTCCTGGCCGCCGACCGGGACGTTGATGCCCTGGGCCTTGAGGGCGGTGATGATGGCGGCGGCCATGCCGTCGTTGGCGGAGTAGACGGCCTGGAAGCCGTTCTTGCCGAGCGCGGTGATCGCGGCGCCGATCTTCTGGCTGGCCACAGTGGGCTTCCACTCGCCGGACTGCTCGTAGACGATCTTGCCGACGGCGCTGTCCAGCACCTTGTGGGCGCCGGCCTTGAACTGACCCGCGTTCGGGTCGTTGTCGTCACCGTTGATCATGACCACGTTGGCCGACTTGGCGTTCGCGCCCAGCGCGTCCACCAGCGCCTGGCCCTGCAGCTCGCCGACCTTCTCGTTGTCGAAGGAGACGTAGGCGGAGACCGGGCCGTCGGCCAGGCGGTCGTAGGCGACGACCTTGATGCCCTTGGCGTTCGCCTCCTGGACCCAGCTGGCGGTGCCCTTGGCGTTGACGGCGTCCAGCACGATCACCTTGACGCCCTGCGAGACCAGGGTGTCGAACTGCTGCTTCTGGGTGGAGGCGTCGCCGTTGGCGTTGTTGTAGGTGACGCTGCAGTCGGAGCAGAGCGCCTTGACCTTCGCCTCGAACAGCGGCTTGTCGAAGGACTCGTAACGCACCGACGAGGAGTTCTCCGGGAGGAGCAGACCGATGGTCTTGCTGCCGCTCGACCCCGCGTTGGAGGAGCTGCTGCTGCCACCGGCCTTGCCACAGGCAGCCATGGTGAGAGCCATCGAGACAGCGGCGGTGCCGATGACAACGCGACGCATCATTGCGTTCATGGTGGGGGGAGCCTCCCTGACAGAGCCGCAACGTCGCGGCGAGGTGGGAAGGAGTCAACCCCCCTCCCCACTATGCCGTCAACATGTGAACCCAAGGCTCCCTGGATCCAAATCTTTTCGTTACCTTCCTGAAGGCTAAGCTGAGACCAAAGTGTCCGATCCTGCACCGTTTCGTCCCCCTTGTGAGGGACGACGGAACGTCAGGAGCGGGTACCGGCAGTGGGCGTGACGTGTCCGATTGCGCCGGTTTCGCCCATCTCGCTCATCACCAGCGCCAGCGCCCCCAGCACCTCGGCGCGGCCGCCCAGGGTGCCCGGCACGACCGAGAGCTGACGGGCCGCCGACGGGATCGCGTACCGCGCCACGGAGTCGCGGATCGGGGAAAGCACCAGCTCACCGGCGTCGGCGAGGTCACCGCCGAGGATCACCCGACGGGGGTTCAGCAGGTTGCACAGGGTCGCCACGCCGGTCCCGATCTGCCGACCGGCGTCCGCCAGCACCCGTCGGCAGCCCAGGTCGCCCTGCTGGGCCAACCGGACCACCTCGGAGAGCGTCAACTCTCGCTGGTGGCTCGCGTTCAAGAGGTTGAGCAGGTACTCGGCCCCGACGAAGGTCTCCAGGCAGCCCCGGTTGCCGCAGCGGCAGACCGGCCCGGACTCGTCCAGCGTGATGTGCCCGATCTCGCCCGCGGTGCCGCCCGGCCCGCGGTAGATCTGCCCGTTGATGACCAGTCCGGAGCCCACGCCGCTGGCCACCTTGATGTACGCCAGGTCGGTCAGCCCGCGCCCGGCGCCCCAGACCAGCTCGCCGAGCGCGCCCAGGTTGGCGTCGTTGTCCACGTGCACCGGCATGCCGAGCCGGGTCGACAGCTCCCGGCCCGGGGCGATCCCGGTCCAGCCCGGCAGGATCGCGGTGGAGCCGAGCGCCCCGGTCTCCACGTCGATCGGCCCGGGCACCCCGAGGCCCACCCCGATCACCTTGTCCGGCCGGAACCCGGCCTGCGCCAGCAGCCGTTCGACCAGCGCCTCGGCCCGCGCGAAGCCCTGCTCGGCGGAGACGTCCACGTTCATCGGCTCGCTCTCCTCGGCGAGCACCCGGTGCGCCAGGTTGCCGACCGCCACCCGCAGGTGGGAGTGGCCGAAGTCGATGCCGACCACGATGCCGGCGTCCCCGCTGAGCGAGACGCTGCGGGCCCGCCGGCCGCCCGAGGAGGTGTCGGCCACCACCACGGTGCCGCCCTCCTTGAGCTCGCGCACGATGTTGGAGACCGTGGCGGCCGACAGGCCGGTGCTGCGGGCGATCTCGGCCTGGGTCAGCGACCCGGCCATCCGCACCGCGCGCAGCACGCGCTCCAGGTTTGCGCGGTGCAGCGAAGACTGCGAACCCGGCGTGTCCATGGACATGAATTACCCTCCTCAGGGCGCGGGAACCCGACCGTCCCCGCCCCGCGCCGCGCCGTTGCGGCGGAGCTCGCGTCTACCAGAAGTTCACCTTCAACTTGTGAACTCTATGCCGAGCGGGCCCCCGCCCGCGCTCGCCCCGGCCCCGGGCGGCCCGTGAACCCTTCGACCGGCCCGGTCGGCTCCACCTCTACGATGTCCCTTGTTCTCAGCCACCCCACCCGCCGCCGACGCCACACGGCACCCGGGTCGGGGGGCGCACTCCACACGGACGATGACGGGGAATCACATGGCAGGGGATCAGCCGGACCAGCGGACCCAACTCGACGGGGCGTCGGTTCCGCCGCCGGCCCAGCCGCCGGCCGGCGGCGCGGACATCAACTACCAGCCGACCGCGACGGCCTTCCCCGCGCAGGCGGGAGGGGGCGCGGACACCCCGGCACCCGGCGCACCGGTCGGCCCGTACGACCCGCAGGCCGCGGCCGGCTACGGCTACCCGCAGCCCGGCCCGGCCCAGCCCGCGCCGCCGCAGTCCGGCTACGGCGCCCCGCAGGCCGGCTACGGCCAGCCCGCCCCCGGCCCCAACTACGCCTACCCCCAGCCGCCGCAGCAGCAGCCCCAGCCGAACTACTACCCCGGCCCGCCGACGCAGCCCCCGGTCAAGCAGCGCAACCCCGTGATGGTCTTCGGCGCGATCGCCGGCAGCGTCCTGGCGATCGGCATCGTGATCGGCCTGATCGTGCTCTTCCAGCCGAACCACAACCCCGGCAGCACGGCCGGCAGCACCTCGGGCACCGCCGGCGGCCCCGGCACCACCACCAACGCCCCCGTCGCCAACGCGCTGAACGCCACCTGGACGGCGCCCAAGCCGACCGACGGCGGCGCCGACCACCGCCTGCTGGGCGTGTGGACCACCGGCAAGCTGGTGATCCGCGGCGACGCCGAGGCGCTCACCGCCTACAACCAGAGCGACGGCCAGGTGGCCTGGACGCTGCCCTCGCCGAGCGGCACCAAGGCGTTCTGCAGCATGTCCCGGGACGCCAACAGCAACAACATCGGCGCCGTCAGCTTCAACCTGGGCGACGACGACTGCTCCGCCGTCGGCGCGGTCGACGCCACCACCGGCAAGCTGATCTTCAAGGTCGGCCAGCCGCAGGGGCAGAGCAAGAGCTTCGACACCCAGGTCACCGTCACCGACACCTCGATCGCCGCGGCCAGCGGTTCGCTGCTGGCCGGCTTCAGCATCACCGACGGCCACCAGCTGTGGAGCTACCAGCCGCGCGGCCAGTTCTGCAACGACAGCGCCGACGCGGCCGGCGGCCTGGTGGTGGTCAGCGACTTCTGCGCCGACTCCAGCCCCACCCAGGTGATGCAGGTGCTGAACGCCGACACCGGCAAGTCCACCGCCTCGATCACCCTGAGCACCGAGAACGACCGGATCAGCCAGATCGTCTCGGTCAAGCCGCTGGTGGTGCAGGTCAGTTCGGACAGCGACTCGGACTACCTGCTGCAGATCGACAACAGCGGCAACGCCGGCAACAAGATCCCGCTCAAGGTGACCGGCCAGGACAAGCTCCAGCTGTCCAGCGCCTCCGCCGCCGAGGCGAAGGACGTGGTGATCGGCAACACCCTGTACGTGCAGGTCGAGCAGAACAGCAAGCCGGCCGTCGAGGCCCTCGACCTGGGCACCGGCAAGGCGCTGTGGACCTCGGACGGCGGCGCCGCCCAGGGCCTGCGACTGGTCGACAAGTCCTCGGTCAGCAGCCCCGCGGTGATCGCCATCGACGGCTACGACAAGGGCGCCCGGCTCGGCAACCTGTCCACCACCGACGGCAGCTTCACCCCGATCGCCAGCTTCAACAAGAAGGACCTGGGCTTCATGAGCTTCTCGGACACCGAGGTGCTGATGTCGAACGACACCAAGAGCGTGCTCGCCGTCCAGGGCCTGCCGATCGAGAACACCGTGCAGATGTTCAACCGGAAGTGACGCGGCGACCGCGAACCGCGAACCACGCACCGGCGCCGACCGGGTGACACGGTGCCGGACGGGCCGGAGTGGGAATCCACTCCGGCCCGTCGTGCATGACATGGGAGGATGCGGCCAAGAAGCCTGACAAAGGAGTCCTGCGAGTGCCTGGCACCAACTTGACCCGTGAGGAGGCCCGCAGCCGGGCCGCGCTCCTCCACGTGAACGCGTACGACATCGAGCTCGACCTGAGCTCTGCCCGCGACACGGCGACCTTCCGGTCCACCACCACGGTCCGGTTCACCGCCACCGAGCCCGGCGCCGCCACCTTCATCGACCTGGTCGCCCCGGCCGTGCACGAGATCGTGCTGAACGGCCGCCAGATCGACCCCGCCGCCTTCGCCGACAGCCGGATCGCGCTCACCGACCTGGCCGCGGAGAACGAGCTGCGGGTGGTCGCCGACTGCGCCTACACCAACACCGGTGAGGGCCTGCACCGCTTCGTCGACCCGGTCGACGGCGAGACCTACCTGTACAGCCAGTTCGAGGTGCCGGACGCCCGCCGGGTGTTCGCCTCGTTCGAGCAGCCGGACCTGAAGGCCGCCTTCGCCTTCACCGTGCTCGCGCCGCGCGGCTGGGTCGTGGTCTCCAACTCGCCGACCCCCGAGCCGGTCGGCGACGGCGAGGTGCAGACCTGGCGGTTCGCCCCGACCGGGCGGATCTCCAGCTACATCACCGCGGTCATCGCCGGCCCGTACAGCGGCGTCTTCGACAGCTACACCGACGGCGACCAGGTCGTGCCGCTGGGCATCTACTGCCGTCCGTCGCTGCGGGAGTACCTGGACGCCGAGGCGATCTTCGACGTCACCAAGCAGGGCTTCCGGTACTTCCAGGAGAAGTTCGACACCCCGTACCCGTTCGAGAAGTACGACCAGCTCTTCGTGCCGGAGTTCAACGCCGGCGCGATGGAGAACGCGGGCGCGGTCACCCTTCGCGACCAGTACGTCTTCCGCTCCAAGGTCACCGACACCTCCTACGAGGCCCGGGCCACCACGATCCTGCACGAGCTGGCCCACATGTGGTTCGGCAACCTGGTCACCATGGAGTGGTGGAACGACCTCTGGCTGAACGAGTCGTTCGCCACCTACGCGGAGATGGTCGCCCTGGTCGAGCCCGCGGGCACCCGCTGGCCGAACGGCTGGACCACCTTCGCCAACCAGATGAAGACCTGGGCCTACCGGCAGGACCAACTGCCCTCCACCCACCCGATCATGGCCGAGATCAACGACCTCGAAGACGTCATGGTCAACTTCGACGGCATCACCTACGCCAAGGGCGCCTCGGTGCTCAAGCAGCTGGTGGCGTACGTCGGCCAGGACGCCTTCTTCAAGGGCCTGCAGGCCTACTTCAAGCGGCACGCCTGGGGCAACACCACCCTGGCCGACCTGCTCAGCGCGCTCGAAGAGACCAGCGGGCGCGACCTCAAGGCCTGGTCCGGCGCCTGGCTGGAGACCGCCGGCATCAACGTGCTGCGCCCCGAGCTCAGCACCGACGCCGACGGCCTGATCACCGCCTTCGCGGTCCGCCAGGAGGCCCCCGAACTGCCCGCCGGCGCCAAGGGCGTGGCCGCGCTGCGCCCGCACCGGATCGCCGTCGGCTGCTACGACCTGGTCGACGGCCAGCTGGTCCGCACCCACCGGGTCGAGCTCGACGTGGACGGCGAGCTCACCGAGGTGCCCGAGCTGGTCGGCCGCCCCCGGCCCACCGTGGTGCTGCTCAACGACGACGACCTGTCCTACGCCAAGCTGCGCCTGGACGCCGACTCGCTCGCCGCGGTCACCGCGCACCTGGGCGACTTCGCCGACTCGCTGCCGCGCGCGCTGGTCTGGGCCGGCGCCTGGGACATGACCCGGGACGGCGAGCTGGCCACCCGCGACTACCTGGAGCTGGCCGTCGCCGGTCTGCCGAAGGAGAGCGACATCGGCGTGGTGCAGTCGGTGCAGAACCAGGTCCGCAGCGCGCTCAACCTGTACGCCGACCCGGCCTGGCGCGAGCAGGGCCTGGCCCGCTGGGCCGCCGTCGCCGAGGAGAACCTGCGCGCGGCCGCCCCGGGCGGCGACCACCAGCTCGCCTGGGCCAAGGCGCTGGCCGCGGTGGCCCGTTCGCCGGAGCAGCTGGCGCTGCTGGAGGGCCTGCTGGCGGGCACCGCCGAGCTGGCCGGGCTGGCCGTGGACACCGACCTGCGCTGGGACCTGCTGGTCCGGCTGGTCGCCACCGGCCGCGCCGGCGACGCCGCGATCGACGCCGAGCTGGCCCGCGACAACACCGCGACCGGCCAGGAGCGGGCCGCCTCCTGCCGCGCCGCCCGCCCGACCGCCGAGGCCAAGGCCGAGGCCTGGGCCAGCGTGGTGGACTCCGACACGCTGACCAACTACGTGCAGGACGCGGTGATCGGCGGCTTCCAGGTCGGCGACCAGCGCGAGCTGCTGGCCCCGTACACGGCGAAGTACTTCGACTCGCTGAAGGCCGTGTGGGAGTCCCGCAGCCACGAGATCGCCCAGCAGATCATCGTCGGCCTGTACCCGGTCTACCAGGTCAGCCAGGCCACCCTGGACGCGACCGACGCCTGGCTCGCCGCCGCCGACCCGGCCCCGGCGCTGGCCCGCCTGGTCATCGAGTCGCGCGCCGGCATCGAGCGCGCGCTGCGCGCCCAGGCCGTCGACGCCGCGGCCGGCTGACGGTCCGACGGCTGACGGCTGATCAACGGCTCCCGGGTGGCGTGCTGCCGCCCGGGAGCCGTTGCGCGTCCGGGGCCGTCCCAAGGGAGCGTCAGCTCTCAAGGAAGCGTCAGGTCGAAGACCGTGCCGGGCGGCGGGCTCGGGCGCAGCGTGAGGGTGCCGCCGTGCGCGGCGGCGATGGCGTGCGCGATCGCCAGCCCGAGGCCGGTGCCGCCCGTGGAGCGGGCCCGCGACTGGTCGCCGCGGGCGAACCGCTCGAACAGGTGCGGCCGCAGCTCCTCGGGGATGCCCGGGCCGTCGTCGCAGACCGAGAGCCGGCCGGCGGTCACCCGCACCGTCACCGTGGTGCCGGGCGGGGTGTGCCGGTGCGCGTTGCCCAGCAGGTTGGCCACCACCTGGCGCAGCCGGTCCTCGTCACCCGTCACCAGGACCGGCTCGGCGGGCAGTTCCAGCCGCCAGTGGTGGCCCGGCGCCGCCGCCCGGGCGTCCGCCGCACCGTCCAGCGCCAACCGGGTGAGGTCCACCTCGGCGCTGGCCAGTGGGCGCCCCGCGTCCAGCCGGGCGAGCAGCAGCAGGTCGTCCACGATGGTGCCCATCCGCCGCGACTCGGCCTCGATCCGCTCCAGCGCGTGCCGCACCGGCTCGGCCATCGGCTCCGGGTGACGCAGCGCCAGTTCGGCGTGCCCGCGCACGGTGGCCACCGGCGTGCGCAGCTCGTGGCCCGCGTCGGCGGCGAACGAGCGCAGCCGGTCCGCCACTTGGTGCCGCTGGTCGAGCGCGTCCTCGACGTGCCCGAGCATCCGGTTGAGGGCCAGCCCGACCCGTCCGGTCTCGGTGTCCGGGTCGGCGTCGGCGGCCGGCACCCGCTCGGTCAGCACCACCTCGCCGCGGGCCAGCGGCAGCGCGCTGACCCGGGTGGCGGTGGCGGCGATCCGGTCCAGCGGGCGCAGCGCGAGCCGCAGCCAGATCAGTCCGGCGCCGCCGGCCACCGCCACGGCGACCGCGAAGACGGTCAGCTCCAGCAGCATCACCTGGCGCTCGGTGGCCTCCGCCTGGGCCAGCGGCAGCCCGGTGACCAGCACGTCGCCGTCGGCGCCGGCCACCGCGCGGACCCGGTACTCGCCGAGGTCGGCGACCCGCACCGAGCGGGCCGGCCCGCCCACCCGCAGGGCGGCCAGCAGTTGCTGGTCGTGCCCGGAGAGGGCGACCCGGTCGTCGGTGTCGGCGGTCTCGGTGCCGGCGGCCACCGCCGCGTCGTCGGCGTCGCCGTCCACCACCCCGGCATTGGTGACCCGGCCGTCCAGCAGCCGGGCGCCGAAGGTGCCGGGGGCCTGCGCCCGGGTGTCGCCGCGCCCGCCCTCCGGGTGCTCCAGGCTGGCCGCGTACCGGCCGCCGGTGTCGGCGAGTTGCTGGTCCAGCCGGTCCATGAGGTAGGTGCGCAGCACGGTGGTGACCACCACGCCGACGCCGGCGAAGATCACCAGCAGCAGCGCCAGCAGGCCGGCCAGCAGCCGCACCCGCAGCGAGCGCTGTCGCAGCGGGCGCCGTCGCAGCGGGCGCTGTCGGCCGCCCCGGCGCAGCCTCACTGCGCCGACCTCACTGCGCCGCCTTGAGCAGGTAGCCGGCACCCCGGACGGTGTGGATCATCGGGCTCCGGCCGGCGTCGATCTTCTTGCGCAGGTAGCTGATGTAGAGCTCGACCACGTGCGCCTGCCCGCCGAAGTCGTAGGACCAGACGGCGTCCAGGATCTGCGCCTTGCTGAGCACCTGGCGCGGGTGGCGCAGCAGGTAGTGCAGCAGCGCGTACTCGGTCGGGCTGAGCTCGACCGGCTGCCCTCCCCGGGTCACCTCGCGGGCGGACTCGACCAGCACCAGGTCCCCGAGCACCAGGGCGTCGGGCGGCAGGACGGCGGCGTGCGGGTCCCCCCAACCGGCGGCCGGGGGATCGACCCGGCGCAGCAGCCCGCGCAGCCGGACCACCACCTCGGCCAGGCTGAACGGCTTGGTCACGTAGTCGTCGCCGCCGGCCGCGATGCCGGCGATCCGGTCCTCCACCGCGTCCCGCGCGGTGAGGAAGAGCACCCGCACCTCGGGCTGGTGCGCGTGGATCCGTTCCAGCACGGCCAGGCCGTCCAGGTCGGGCAGCATCATGTCGAGCACCACGGCGTCGGGCCCCCAGCTGCGGGCGGCCTCGACCGCCTCGGTGCCGGTGGCGGCGCCGAGCGCCTGCCAGCCCTCGTACCGGAGGGCCCCGCAGAGCACCTCGACCAGATCGGGCTCGTCGTCCACGACGAGGATGCGGCGGGTCATGGCGGCCATTCTGTCCGGTTCGGATGAGAAAGCGCTGAGATCCTCTTTCCGCCGCACCCCCTCTGAGCTGCGGAAACTACGATCCGTTCGGATGGATTCAGAGCGAACTGAGAGCTCCTGCTGGCAACGTTGCGGTCGTCGAGGGCAAGAAGGCGAGGGAACGTGAGCACAGTCACCCAGCATCGCGGCCGGCGTGCGGCACCCACCCCGGCACCGACCGACGAGCTGGCCGCCGCCGCGGCCCCCGCCGTCGTGGTGCCGGCGCTGATCGCGATCGGCGCGCTGGCGGTGCTGGCGGTCTGGTGGCGGGACACCTCGATGGTGCGCGGCGCGGACGAGTGGTTGACCAACGGCTCCCGGATAGCCGGCCTGCTGGCCGGCTACGGCGCCCCGGTGCTGCTGGTCCTGATGGCCCGGATCCCGGTGCTGGAGCGCTGGGTCGGCGCCGACCGGCTGGCCCGCTGGCACGCGATCGGCGGACGCTACGTGGTGGGCCTGGTCGTCCTGCACGTGCTGACGGTGATCTGGGGCTACTCGTTGACGGCGCACCAGGACGTCGTCTCGCAGACCTGGGAGCTGGTCTTCCACTACCCCGACATGATCAAGGCCACCCTGGGCACCGTGCTGATGCTGGGCACCGGCGCGGTCTCCGCCCGGGCGGCCCGCCGCCGGCTCAGCTACGAGGCCTGGTACTACCTGCACCTGGCCACCTACCTGGCGATCGCCCTGGCCTTCGGGCACCAGCTGGCGAACGGCGCCGACCTGGTCGAGGGCCCCGGGCTGCTCGGCTGGTGGACGCTCTACCTGGGCTCCTTCGGGCTGCTGTTCTGGTTCCGGCTGGCCGCGCCGTTCCTGAGTGACCGGCGGCACCGGCTGCGGATCGCCGAGGTGCGGCCGGAGGCGGACGGGGTGGTCTCGATCTTCCTCACCGGGCAGCGGCTGGACGAGCTGCGCTGCGAGTCCGGCCAGTTCTTCCGGCTTCAGTTCCTGGCCCCGGGGCTGCGCTGGGCGTCCAACCCGTACTCGCTCTCGGCGCCGCCGCACCCGAAGTTCCTCCGGTTCACCGTGAAGGACCTGGGCGGGCACAGCTCGGCGGTGGCCGCGCTGCGGCCCGGGGTGCGGGTGCGCGCCGAGGGGCCGTACGGGGCGTTCACCGCGCGCCGCCGGGTGGCCAAGGGCCGCCGGGTGCTGCTGATCGCGGCGGGCGTGGGGATCACGCCGATCCGCACCCTCTTCGAGACCCTGCCGGCCGGCCAGGGCGAGCTGACCCTGCTCTACCGGGTCCGCCGCGAGGAGGACGTACTCTTCCGGGACGAGCTGGAGCGGGTCGCCGCCCGGCGCCGGGCCAAGCTGCACCTGCTGGTGGGCTCCCGGCGGGAGGTCGGCGACCCCTTCACGGCGGCCGCGCTGAGCCGGCTGGTCCCCGGGCTGCGCGGCCACGAGGTCTTCCTCTGCGGTCCGACCGAGCTGACCGAGCAGCTGATCCGCGAACTGTGCGAGGCCGGCGTGGCCAAGCACCGGATCCACCACGAGTCCTTCGTCTTCTGAATCCCTGAAGGAGTCTCGGCTGATGCGCCGAATGATCATCACCAGTGCGGCCACCGCGGCCGGCATCGTCCTGCTGCTCTCGCTGAAGCCGCACGGCACCGTCACGCCGCAGGCCGAGCCGGTGATCTCCTCCGACACCGGCTCGGCGGCGCCGGTGGGTGACGCCTCGTCGGGATCGCCCTCCGCGTCGTCCCCGTCGTCCCCGTCGTCCGCGGGCGGCTCGGACACCAAGACGGTCACCGGCAGCGCGATCGACACCCGCTACGGCCCGGTGCAGGTGCGGATCACCGTGACCGGCGGCAAGCTCACCAAGGTCGACGTGCTGCAGTACCCGACCGAGAGCAACCGGGACGTGGAGATCAACACCTTCGCGATACCGCAGCTCAACCAGGAGGCGATCACGGCGGGCAACGCCAACATCGACTCCGTCTCCGGCGCCACGTACACGACGGACGGCTACACCCGGTCGCTGCAGAGCGCGCTGGACCAAGCAGGCGTGCACTGATGCTGCGGCACGCCGAGCCGGTGATGGGCACGGTGGTGTCCTTCGCGGTGCGGGGCGCCGACGACCTCGCCGTGCTGGCCGGGCCGATCGCCGAACTGCACCGGCTGGACGCGCTGTTCTCCACCTACCGCGCGGAGAGCGAGATCAGCCGGCTGGGGCGGGGCGAGCTGACGGTCGAGCAGTGCGACCCGCTGGTGGGCGAGGTGCTGACCTCCTGCCGGGCGGTGGCGGCGGAGACCGACGGCTACTTCAGCGAGCGGGCGGGCGGCGAACTCGACCCCTCGGGCTGGGTCAAGGGCTGGGCCGTCGAACGTGCTTCGGCGCTGCTGGCCCAGGCCGGACACCCGGACCACAGCATCACCGGCGGCGGCGACGTCCGGGCCCGCGGCCGGTCCGAGGAGGGCCGGCCCTGGCGGGTCGGCGTGGTGGACCCGCACCAGCCCGACCGGGTGCTCGCCGTCCTGACGGCCGCTCACGACTTCGCCGTGGCCACCTCCGGCACCGCCGAACGCGGCGAGCACATCCTCGACCCGCGCACCCGCCGCCCGGCCGCCACCGGCATGTCCTCCGTCACCGTGGTCGGCCCGGAGCTCTCCCGCACTGACGCCTACGCCACCGCCGCCTACGCCATGGGCCCGATCCGCGCCCTGACCTGGCTGACCAAGCTGCCGGACCACGAGGCCCTCGCCGTCCTGCCGGACGGCCGCCGCCTCGGTACCCCGGGGATCAGCCGCTACCTGGGCTGACCGCCGTCCGACGGCTGCAACCGCTGCACCTCCTGGCACCTCCTGGCACCTCCTGACACCTCCTGCTCAAGGCGGACGCCGTCCAGGTCCTCCGTCCGCTAACTTGGCGCGGTGCACGAGCGAACAGCGCGACGATGGGCCTCGATACGGGACGGGATCGTGGCGGCGACGGACCGGCGGCCGGCAGCGGCCTGGGCCACGGTCGCGCTGGTGCTGAGCGTTGCGGTCACCGTGCCGGGGCTCATGATCGGCGGATCGGCGACGTACTTGCTCGCGCCGGAGCCGTTCTTCTGGTTCCTGGTCGTCCCGATCGCCCTGCTGATGCTCGGTCTCGCCCTGCTGGCCGGGTACGCGCTGGCTGACGACGTGTCACGGCGCTGGTTCGGCTGGCGCCGGCGGCGCTCCACGGTCACCGGCCTGCTCCTCGGTCTCGCCGGCCTGACGCCCTGGGTCGTACCCGACGGGCCGTCGGTGTGGCGCGCCGACCAGTCGCCCGGCTGGGCCGCCGTGTGGTGCGGCGCGAGCCTGCTGGCGCTCCCCGCCGCCGCGCTGCTGCTGGTGCCGCGGACCCGTGTCCGGGCGGCGGGTGCGATCGGCCTGCTGCTGCTCACCGCAGTCTGGGGAAGCGCCCGGCACGCGTGGCTCGACGCGGAGTCGCGGGCGAGCTACCAGGCCCTGGGTTCGCCGCCGCGCCCCCTGCTGCGCCTGGTCGACTGGGACGGGAACATCCCCTCCTTCATCAGCTACAAGGACGGCCGGCTCAGCATCGAGTACGACCAGCCCGTCCCGCTGCCCGCCCCGGACGGCAGCCAGACGGCCACCCTCGTCGTCGAACCGCTGCCGCCCGGAGGTGACGCGGACTCCCTCTGCGCCGAAGGCCGCACGGTCAGCGCCGAGGCCCTGAGCGCGGCCCGCTCCAACCCCGACCCCTCGACCGCCTGCCTACCACTGGACCACGGCCTCACCCAGGTCGGCACCAGCACCCTCGCCCGGCAGGACGGCGACACCCTGCTGTTCCTGGTCCTGGACGACGACACGATCGCCGCCGGGAACCTGCCGTCGCTGACCCGGGTCCTGAACTCGGCGCACCCCGCCACGAACCCCGAGATCCGCGACCTGGCAGCGGGCTGACACGCCGCGCCGGTGCGCCGGCCGACCCGACGAAGACCTCTGCCGACCCACCATCAGATCGGCGCGGCAGGTGGCGCCCCGGCGCGCCGTGCGCCGAAACTGAAGCCGTGGACGAGACGGTGACGGGTGATCAGCGGCATCCGGAGGCGCACGGCGCCGGACTGAGCACCCGCCTCAACTGGCTGCGCGCCGGGGTGCTCGGGGCGAACGACGGCATCGTCTCCACCGCCGGGCTGGTGGTCGGGGTGGCCGGGGCGACCGACTCGCACACCGCGTTGCTCGCCTCCGGGTTGGCCGGGCTGCTGGCGGGGGCGCTGTCGATGGCCTCCGGGGAGTACGTCTCGGTGAGCACCCAGCGGGACTCGGAGCAGGCCGCGCTGGCGCAGGAGCGGCGGGAGCTGGCCGAGGAGCCCGCCTACGAGTTGGCCGAGCTGACCGGCCTCCTGGAGCAGCGCGGGATCGCGGCCGGCCTGGCCCGGGAGGTGGCCGAGCAGCTCACCGCGCGGGACGCGCTGGCCGCGCACGCCCGGGTGGAGCTGGGCATCGATCCCGAACAGATCGTCAATCCCTGGCACGCCGCCTGGGCCAGCTGCGTCTCCTTCACCGTCGGCGCGCTGCTGCCGCTGCTGGCGATCGTGCTGCCGCCGGTCTCGCTGCGGGTGCCGGTCACCGTGGTGGCGGTGCTCTGCGCCCTGGTGCTCACCGGCTGGGCGGGGGCCCGGCTCGGCGGTTCGCCGGTGGGCCGCTCGGTGCTGCGCAACGTGGCGGGCGGCGGGCTGGCGATGGCGGTCACCTACCTGGCGGGCTCGCTGCTGGGCGCGGCCGGCGTCTGACGCCCGCTCACCCCAGCTCGATCGCGAACCGCGGCAGCACCCGTCCCGGGATCGAAGCCGAGGGGCTCTCGCCGTCCGGCCGGGCGCCCATCGCCGCGTAGAACCCGACGGCGTACGGGTCGGCGTCCAGCGACAGCCGTTCGAAGCCCTCGGCGCGGGCCAGCTCCAGCAGCGCGCGGTACAGCCGGCCGCCGACGCCGGTGCCGATCGCCGCCGGGTCGACGAAGAGCATGTCCAACTCGCCCTCGGGCGCGCTGCCGCCGAGCAGGGCGAAGCCCACCGGCACCCCGTCCGCCCGCTCGGCGACCAGCGCGCGGTCGGCCGTCAGTTGCTCGGGGGCGAGGGTGAGCTCGGCGCGGCAGGCGTCCATGAACGCCTGGTCGTAACCCCAGTGCGCCTTGGAGCGCAGCACCAGTTCGGTGAGCCCGGCGGCCTCGGCGGGGCGGGCGGGACGGATCAGCGGGGTGGCCATCCGCCCACGCTCGCACAGCGGCCGGCGCCCCCGCTCCCGGTTTTCCCGGGGGCGGGGGCGCCGGCCGACAGGCTCAGCTGTTGGGCTTGCCCTTGTTGTGGCTCTTGCGGGTGCCGAGCATCACCAGGCCGGCGATGATCGCGAACGCCGCGAGCGGGATGACCACGTAGAGGCCGATGGTCTGCGCGACGGACAGGCCCGGGCCCGGGTCGTCGCCGTCGTCCCTGGTCAGGGCGAAGGCCGGCGACGACATCAGCATCATCAGCGTGGCCGCTGCGGAGACCGCACCGGCGCGCATAGCGTTCCTCTTGTCCACGTTTCCCAAGGTACCGGCCCCTTATCGGGGGGCGCGCGGCGGGGTCGGCCTTCCGGGTCCGGCCAGGGCGGCGGTCAGCTGGCCGGCCACGGCGTGCGGGCCGGGGGCGGCGGCCAGCTGTTCCAGGGTGACCGGGCGCCCGCCCGGGTCGGCCACCGGCAGGCGCCAGTTGGGGTACTGGTCCCAGGTGCCGGGGAGGTTCTGCGGGCGGGGGTCGCCGACCGTGTCGGGCAGCCAGACGCCGAGCAGTTGGGCGGGGGTGGCGAGCAGGAACCGGTAGAGCGCGGCCTGGTCCAGCTCGGCGTCCGCTGGCAGCAGGCCCAGCCGGTGCAGTTCGCTCCGCCAGTCGGCCAGCTCCTCGGCGGCCGCCCGGCGCTCCTCGGCCAGCGGGCGGGCCAGCAGTCCCAGCTGGTGACGCAGGGTCACCTGTTCGCCGTTCAGCCGGGCGGCGGTGCTCGGCAGGTCATGGGTGGTCAGGGTGGCGAGGCAGCCGGTGCGCCAGTGCCGGGGGGCGAGCGGTGCGCCCTTGGCGCCCTCGGCCCCGGTCCAGTCGCGTTCGAACCAGAGCACCGAGGTGCCGAGCACGCCGCGCGCCGTCAGCTCCTCGCGCACGCCGGGTTCGACGGTGCCGAGGTCCTCGCCGATCACCGCGGTGCCGGCCCGGTGCGCCTCCAGGGCGAGCACTCCGAGCATCGCCTCGGCGTCGTAGCGCACGTAGGTGCCCTCGGTGGCGGGCCGGCCCTGCGGGATCCACCAGAGCCGGAACAGCCCCATCACGTGGTCGATCCGCAGCGCGCCGGCGTGCCGGGCGGCGGCCCGCAGCAGTTCGGCGAGCGGCGCGTAGCCGGCGGCGGCCAGCGCGTCGGGCCGCCAGGGCGGCAGGCCCCAGTCCTGGCCGTGCGCGTTGAAGGCGTCCGGCGGGGCGCCGACCGAGATGCCGGTGGCCAGCTGGTCCTGCAGCACCCAGGCGTCGGCCCCGCCGGGGTGCACGCCGACCGCCAGGTCCTGGACCAGGCCGATCGCCATCCCGGCGTCGGTGGCGGCCCGCTGGGCCCGGCCGAGCTGCTCGTCGAGCTGCCAGGCGAGCCAGCGGTGGAACTCCACCCGGTCGGTCAGTTCGGCCCGGGCGGCGGCCACCTGGGGGTTGCCGGGGCGGCGCAGGCCGGCCGGCCAGTGCGGCCAGTCGGGGCCGTGCCGTTCGGCCAGCGCGCACCAGGTGGCGTACTGCTCCAGCCAGTCGCCCTCGCGCCGGGCGAAGGCCCGGTAGGCGGCCTCCCGGCCGGGGCCGCGCGGGACGGCGTGCAGCAGTTCCAGGGCCTCGCGCTTGAGCGCCCAGACCGCGTCGCGGTCGATCAGCCCGTCGTGCTCCAGCACCTCGGCGCGCAGCCGGACGGCCTGCCGGGCCAGTTCGTCCAGTGCCGCCCGGTCGGCGGGGGCGGCGAGGGCGAACTCGGGCACGGCCTCGATCCGCAGGTGCACCGGGTCGGCGAACCGCCGGGTGGAGGGGCGGTACGGGGAGGGGTCGGAGGGCGTCCCGGGCAGCGCCGCGTGCAGCGGGTTGAGCTGGACGAAGTCGGCGCCGAGCGCGGCGCCGGACCACTGGGCGAGTTCGGCCAGGTCGCCGAGGTCGCCCATGCCCCAGGAGCGCCCGGAGAGCACCGAGTAGAGCTGGGCCAGGAAGCCCCAGCCGCGCCCGGACAGCGCGGCCAGCCGCTCGGGCGCGACCACCAGGGCGGCGGTCTCGGTGCGGTCGGCGAGTTCCAGGCGCAGCCGGTGGCGGCCGAGTGGCAGGTCGTCAGGGAGCCAGTGGGACCGGCCGGGTGTCAGCCGCCACTCGCCGCCGTCCTCCAGCTCCACGGTCAGCCGGGCGGCGGGCGCGACGTCCAGCGCGGTGCGCCGGCCGGCCCGGACCACCAGGCAGGGTGGCAGCAGCCGGGCGGCGCGGGCGGCCCGGTGCTCGGCGAGCGAGCGCTCCACGGCCCCGGGCGTGCCCGCGTCCACCCCGAGGGCGGCGAGCACGGCGATCAGGGTGGCGGCGCCGACCCGGACCGGTTCGCCGTCGCCCGGGTCGTAGGCGGTGTCGACGCCGTGGCAGTGCGCCAGGGCGGCGAGCCCGGGGCTCGGCGCGTCCGGTGAGTCCGGATCGGCACCACCCCCGCCCGATCCTGAGGCTTCGTCATGGTGCTCGTCGGAACGGTCGAGGTATGCGGCCAACGCGGTCTCCTGCCGGGACTCGGGATGGACGGGGTCGGGCTCCTACTCCTACCCGGGGCACCCGGTCCGCACCCGCCGCGGCGCGCCGCCGAATGCACACAACTCCCCCACGGACAAAGTCGGATGAAACGGTCATCACAGCAGGTCACGTTGACAGTGACGCGCCCAGCTGGTGGGCTGTGGCCGCGAGTCCGCCCCGATCGGCGGGGGGCCCACGGGAGGACTCGCGAACCCCTCACCACACTCCCCCGATCCGGCCGACTGTCCCCGGCCGTCAGGAGGCCCCGTGCAGACGCGTGTGTCGGCAGCCGCCGGGAGGCGGTTGCGGCAGCAGCTCGAAGCAAGTCCCGCGCTGCGCGAGGTCCTGCACCATCCCGCCGTCGAAGTCACCAGAAGGGCCACCGCCCGCACCGCCCGGCTGGTCGCGCCGCGCGCCGCGGACCGGCTGATCGCCGACCTCAAGGGCACCGAGCCGCTGCTCGACGAGGTGCGCGCCGAGCGCCTGGGCGCGCCGGAGCCGACCGGACCCACCGTCAGCGGCACCGGCAGCGCCACCGCCCTGTCCCCGCGCCGGGCCGGGCTGCGGATGGCCGCCACGCTCTCCGCCGCCGCCGTGATCGGCTCGCTGGTCGCCACCGTGCCGACCGCCGCGGTGGCCGCGCCCGCGCCCGCCGCCAGCGCCGAGCAGTTGCCGCCCGGCGCCCGCACCCCCCTGGGTTCGCTGACGGACCCGCAGATCTACCCCCGGCCGCAGCGGTTGCGGGCCGGCGGCAAGCCGGTCACCGTGCCCGCCGAGGTCACCCTGGTGATCGGCGCGAACCCGGACGCGGCCGCGCTCGACGCCGTCCGCCAGGTGCTCCTGGAGGCCGGCGCGACCAGCATCGTCACCCCCGAGAACCCGACCCCCGCGCCCGGCGCGCTGCTGGTCTACGTCGGCGCCCCCGGCCCGGGCGGCCGGCCCGACCCGGTCGCCGCCAAGCCGCTGCAGGCGCTCGGCGCCGACAGCCCGGCCGGACTCCCGGACGGCGGCTACGTGCTGGCGACCGGTCAGCTGCCGGTGGCCGGCGGCAGCTACGGCGCCGTGGTGCTCTCCGGCGTGGACGCCACCGGCGCCTTCTACGCCGCGCAGAGCCTGCGCCAGCTGCTCTCGACGGTGCCCGCGGGGGCGGGGCAGGCGGTGGCCGGGCAAGCCGCGGCCGGCTACGGCTTCCCGGGCGTGACGGTGCGTGACTGGCCGAGCGGCGCCCCCGTGCGCGGCACCGCGGAGTCCTTCTACGGCACGCCCTGGAGCAGCGAACAGCGCCTGGCCATGCTGGACTTCCTCGGCCGCACCAAGCAGAACTTCTTCCTCTACTCCCCCGGCGACGACCCGTACCGGCAGGAGCAGTGGCGCACCCCCTACCCCGACGACCAGCTCGCCGACCTGCGCGCGCTGGCCGATCGGGCCGCCGACAACCACGTGACCCTCGGCTACGCCGTCGCGCCCAGCCAGAACTTCTGCTTCAGCTCCGCCGGCGACGTCGACGCCCTGGTGGCCAAGCTGGACGCGCTGCGCCAGCTCGGCTTCGGCGCCTTCCAACTGCAGTTCGACGACGTCAGCTACGACGAGTGGCACTGCTCCGCCGACCGGAGCACCTTCGGCAAGGGCCCGGCCGCCGCCGCCAAGGCCCAGGCCCGGCTGGCCGCCGCCGTGCAGACCCGGCTGATCGACGCGCACCCGGAGCTGGCCGCGCTCTCGGTGGTGCCCACCGAGTTCCACCAGCAGGGCGCCACGCCCTACCGGACCGCGCTGGCCGCCGCGCTGCCCAAGTCGGTGCAGGTGGCCTGGAGCGGGGTCGGGGTGATCCCGGGCAGCATCACCGCCGCGCAGACCACCCAGACCGGCGCGCTCTTCGGGCACCCGCTGGTCACCATGGACAACTACCCGGTCAACGACTCCACCCCGGACCGGCTCTACCT
This sequence comes from Kitasatospora viridis, assembly GCF_007829815.1. NCBI lineage: Bacteria > Bacillati > Actinomycetota > Actinomycetes > Kitasatosporales > Streptomycetaceae > Kitasatospora > Kitasatospora viridis. The sequence goes on from NZ_VIWT01000001.1 coordinate 1,394,144, forward strand.
GGGCCCGTACACCGGCCGCGACCCGGAGGTGGCGGCCCGCTCGGCGGTGCTGCTGACCGCCGGGATGCGCCAGGCCGCCGCCTCCGAGCCGGCCCTGGCCACCGCCGCCGACTACGCCTGGAACCCCACCGGCTACCAGTCCGACGCCTCCTGGCAGCACGCCCTGCGCGACCTGGCCGCCGAGGCCGCCCCGCAGGGGGCCGCCGACGCCGGCCCGGCGCTGGCCGCGATCAGCGCGCTGGCCGGCAACAGCACCTCCTCGCCGCTGTCCAGCACCGAGTCCGGCTACCTGACCCCGCTGATCGCCGCGTTCTGGGCCGCCCTGCAACCGAGCGGCGGCTCGCCCGACCTGACGAAGCTGCAGCAGGCCGCCGACCCGCTGCGGGCCGCCTTCGCCACCATGGCCGGCGCCCCCGACGCGCTGCGCGGCACCGACAGCGGCGCCGGCGCCGGCATCGGCGGCTCCACCCTGCTGGCCGAGACCGGCCCCTGGCTGAACCGGCTGAGCACCTACGGCCGGGCCGGCGAGACCGCGCTGGACATGCTGCTGGCCCAGCACAAGGGCGACGGCCCGGCCGCCTGGCAGGCCCGGGTGACGCTGCGCCAGCTGCGCGACCAGCTGGCCGCGGCCGGCCCGGTGACGGTCGGCGCCGGGGTGCTCGGCCCGTTCCTGGACCGGGCGCTGCAGGCCGCCGACAGCTGGTCCGGGGTGAGCGCGGGCGCCGTCTCGCCGACCACCACGATGGGCAGCGCCAACGGCCACGGCCCGACGCTGATGACCGACGCCTCGCCGGACACCTTCTACTGGAGCTCCGCCCCGCCGCAGCCCGGCGACTCGATCGGCGTGGACCTGGGCGACGGGCGACCGGTCGGCTCGGTGACCGTGGTGATGGGCGGCTCCGACGGCGCCGCGCTGCCCGGCAGCGACGAGGCCGCGGCCGCCGACGACATCCTGGACGACGGGGTGCTGGAGTACTCCACCGGCACCGGCGGCTGGCAGCAGCTGGCCGTCGTGCACCAGCAGCGGACCGTCACCGCCCAGCTGCCGGCCGGCGCGGTGGTCCGGGCGATCCGGCTGCGCGCCACCAAGACCCAGCAGACCGCCGTCGCCGTGCGCGACTTCAAGGTCAGCGCGCCGGACGCCGGCAAGCCGGAGGTCTCCGGCGGGCCGGCCCCGGCCCCCGGCTCCTCGGCCGGCTCGGTGCTGGACGGCGACCCGGACACCGCCTACCGGGCGGCCGCCGCGCCGACCGCGCAGGACGCCCCGATGACCGTGGAACTGGGCTCGGTGCGGCCGCTGGACCGGCTGACCGTGCTGACCGACCCGACCGTGCACGCCACCGCGACCGTCGAACTGCGCCGCCCCGACGGCAGCTGGGCGCAGCTCGGCACCCTGCACCCGGGCTACAACGAGCTGCCGGCCGGCGGCCAGCCGACCGGCGCGGTGCGGCTGACCTGGCAGCCGGGCGGCGACGCGCCGGTGGTCAACCAGATCGTGCCCTGGTACGCGGACACCCCGGTGGCCCGGTTCTCGCTGACCGACCCTCAGCTGGACGTGGTGGCGGGCGCCGCCGCACCGGCCGCCACCCAGGCGGTGGTGGACGCGGTGCGCCCCGACGGCGCGACCGGCGAGGTGCGCGCCGCCGCGCCCGCCGGGGTGGCCGGCATCGCCGTCTCCCCCGCGCCCGCGCAGGGCCAGCCGGGCTCCCCGGTGAGCGTGCCGCGCGGCGGGCGGGCCGGGGTCGCGGTGCAGGTGAGCGCGGCGGCCGGGACCCCGTCGGGGGTCTACCAGGTGCCGGTGGACTACGTCAGCGGGCAGGTGACGCTGCACCAGGTGCTCCAGGTGCACGTGGTGCCGCCGACCGGCGGGCCGGACCTGGCGCCGACCGCGACCGCGAGCTCCTCCGGCGACGAGTCGCCCAAGTTCCCGGCCTCGGCGGTGAACGACGGCGACCCGACCACCCGCTGGTCCTCGCAGCCGGCGGACAACGCCTGGGTGCAGCTGAAGCTGCCGCAGGCGACCCACCTCGGCGAGGCGGTGCTGCACTGGCAGGCCGCCTACGCCGCCTCCTACCAGCTGCAGACCTCGACCGACGGGGTGACCTGGACCACGGTGGCCACGGTGGCCAACGGCCACGGCGGCACCGAGACGGTGCGGTTCGACGCGCCGGGCGCGGTCTACCTGCGGATGCAGGGCGTCAGCCGGGCCACCAAGTACGGGTACTCGCTGTACGGGATCGAGCTGTACGCGGCCACCGACCCGACGCCGGCCGTGCCCGTCCCGCCGGGCGTGCCGCCGGTGGGCGTGCCGGTGCCCACCCCCACCCCGAGCGGGATACCGGGCCCGCTGCCCAGCGCGAGCGCGCCGGCCGCCGGACCGGGCCAGTCGCCGGCGCCCGCGCCGAGCGGTCCGGCCCCGGCCCCGACGGGTGGAGTGCCCGCCCCCTCGGCGGCCCCCTCGCCGAGCCGCTCGGGCGCGGCCCCGGCGGCGGGTCAGTAGCCCGGAACGCGGCGGGCCGGCGGCGCTCCCTCCTGGAGGGGGCGCCGCCGGCCCATGAGGCTACCTGGGTACCGCAACCTTGGCTGGTCAGGCGGTGAGCGGCTCCGGCTCACCGCGGTGGACGGGGCGCGACCTGCCCAGCGGAACGGACGCGCCCGCCTCGCCGGTATGGTCGTGGTGCTCGAAGTCACGGAACTGGTCCGTGCCGCCGTACGGCTCCAGGTAGGGCCGCCAGCGCGGGTCCTTGATCCCGGTTCCGATGATGCGCCAGGCGAGCCCGCTGGGCGGGGCCGGAGGTCGCTTCATCCGCCACCCGAGTTCGGTGAGGTGGCGGTCGGCCTTCACGTGGTTGCAGCGGCGGCAGGCCGCCACCACGTTGTCCCAGCGGTGCTGTCCGCCGCGACTGCGCGGGATCACGTGGTCGACGCTGGTCGCGGCGGCCCCGCAATACACGCAACGCCCGTGGTCACGGGCGAACAGGGCGCGGCGGGTGAGCGGTACTGGTCCGCAGAACGGCACCCGGACGAACCGGGTGAGCCGGACCACGGAGGGCGCCGTAACGGCGCTGGTGGCGCTGTGCATAGTGACACCCGAGTCCTCCAGGCTGACCGCCTTGTGGTTGAGGACGAGGATGAGGGCGCGGCGCATCGATACGACGCCGAGTGGCTCGTAGGACGCGTTGAGGACCAGGACATGCGGCACGGATGCCTCCTTGGACGCCTGCGGCGCGTGGCTCGCGCCGGGACGAGCGGATGACCGCGCATCGCTGCGCGATCACCCCCAGTGTCGCCTTACGAGTTTGTACGGCGCCACCACTACCGGGTAACAGGCGGACGCGGGTTCGCCGACCACCGGTGGTACTGGCTTCTCTATGCCCAGACCTGCACCTCGGCGCACTCGAACGCCCACCCGGGGCGACCCCCTAAGCTGACGTCCGAACGTGTCCGGCCGAAGGGAAGGGTCCACCGTGACCGACGTCACCACCAGCACTCGGGAGGCGGCCGGCTGGCTGGACGCCAACTGGCAGTCCTGGGTCGACGGGATCCTGCGGATCGTCGTCGTGGTGCTGCTCGCGCTGGTGCTGCGCGCGGTGGTGCGCAAACTGATCGACCAGTTGATCCACCGGATGGCCCGGGAGGCCGAGCACTCCGACAGCGAGACCAGCAGCCGGCTGGGCGGGCTGCTGGTGAACACCGAGCGGCGGATGCAGCGCTCGGCGGCGATCGGCTCGGTGCTGCGCAGCGTCGCGTCGTTCAGCATCATGGGCACCGCCTCGCTGATGGTGCTCTCGCAGATAGGCGTGGACCTGGCCCCGCTGCTGGCCAGCGCCGGGGTGGCCGGCGTGGCGCTCGGTTTCGGCGCCCGCAACCTGGTCACCGACTTCCTCTCCGGGGTCTTCATGATCATGGAGGACCAGTACGGCGTCGGGGACGAGATCGACATGGGCGTGGCCACCGGCACCGTGCTGGAGGTCGGCCTGCGGGTCACCAAGCTGCGCGGCGCGGACGGCGAGATCTGGTACATCCGCAACGGCGAGGTGAAGCGGATCGCCAACATGAGCCAGGGCTGGTCGACCGCCACGGTGGACGTGCAGGTCGGCTACCGGGAGGACCTGGACCGGGTGGAGGAGCTGATCCTGGCCACCGCCGAGGCCTTCGCCAAGGAGGCGCCCTGGGACGAACTGCTCTGGGAGCCGGTCTCGGTGCTCGGCGTGGAGTCGGTGACCGCGGACACCGTGGTGGTGCGGGTGCAGGCGAAGACCATGCCGAGCAAGGCCCAGCTGGTCGCCCGGGCGCTGCGCGGACGGTTGAAGGCGGCCTTCGACGGGGCCGGGATCAAGCTGAAGGAGGAGGCCGGGGTGGTGGCCGCCGCCAAGGCCGCGGCCGCCGTCGCCGACGCCCAGGCGCCGTCCTCGCTGGCCGACCCGTCCTCGGCGCGCTCGCTGGCGAGCCGGCCGATCCCGCCGCCCTCGCCGGAGGAGCAGCAGGCCTTCAGCAAGCTGCCCTGACGCGTCGTCCGGCCCCCGGACCCTCCGCAGCCCCGGCTGCCGCACCCGCGGCGGTCGGGGCTCGGTCGTTCCCGGGCCCGCTGACCTGCCGGAAGCATTGACAGTCCAATGATTGTTAGTAAAGTTTCCAATCATCAGCTGTTGGCAGCCACGAGGCCGGACGGAGGAGGATGCGGCACGTGACCGACACCCCCACCCCCGCGCCCCGGCCCGGCACCCCCAGCCGGCTGCGCGCCATCAACGACCGTGCCGCACTGGACCTGCTGCTCGCCCACGGCCCGCTCTCCCGCACCCGGATCGGCGCCCTCACCGGCCTGTCCAAGCCCACCGCCTCCCAGCTGCTGGCCCGGCTGGAGACCGCGGGGCTGGTCGTCCCGGTCGGCACCACGGCCGGCGGCCCCGGCCCGAACGCCCAGCTCTACGAGGTGAACCCGGCCGCCGCGTACGTCGCCGGACTCGACGTGACGACCAGTCAGATCCGCTTCGCGGTCGCCGACGTCACCGGCCGCACGCTGGCCGAGCACCTGCGGCCCACCCCGGGCCGACCGGGCAGCGACCCCGTCGAGGAGGTCGCCGCGGGCCTGGCCCGCACCCTCGAACTGGCCGGCCTGACCCCCGGCGCGCTGACCGGCGTCACCATCGGCACCCCCGGCGCGCTCGACCCGCACAGCCAAGAGCTGCGCTACGCCGCCCACCTGACCGGCTGGCACGGCCCCGACCTGCTCGGCCGGCTGGCCGAGGCCGCGGGCACCCCGGTCGCGATGGAGAACGACGTCAACCTGGCCGCCGTCGCCGAGCAGGCGCTCGGCTCGGCCCGGGGCAGCTCCGACTTCGTGCTGCTCTGGGCCGAGGAGGGCATCGGCGCGGCCATCGTGCTCGGCGGCCGGCTGCACCGCGGCCACACCGGCGGCGCCGGCGAGGTCGGCTACATGCCGGTGCCCGGCGCGCCCCTGGTGCGCCACGTGCGCCGGGAGAACTCCGGCGGCTTCCAGCAACTCGCCGGCGCCGCCGGGGTACTGGCGCTGGCCCGGCAGCACGGGCTGTCCGCCCGCAGCGCCGAGACGGCGATCGGCCGGGCGCTGGACACCCCGGGGCCGGGCGACGCCTTCCTGGCCGAGCTGGCGCACCGGCTGGCCACCGGCCTGGCCGCGATCGTCGCGGTGATCGACCCGGAGCTGGTGGTGCTCTCCGGCGGCATCCCGAACGCCGGCGGCCGGCGGCTGCGCGACCTGGTGCAGGACGAGCTGACCGGTCTGGCGGTGCCCCGGCCCCGCCTGCTCAGCAGCACCGTGCCCGGCTCACCGGTGCTGCACGGCGCGCTCCAGCACGCCCTGGGCACCGCCCGGGAGCAGGTCTTCACCACCGACTAACCCACCCACCCGGAACGACAGGGGTCGACAGCTGATGTCTCTGAAACTCGCCATCGTCGGCGGCGGATCCACCTACACGCCCGAACTGATCGACGGTTTCGCCCGGCTGCGCGACACCCTGCCGATCGGCGAACTGGTGCTGGTCGACCCGGCCGCCGACCGGCTGGAGCTGGTCGGCGGCGTGGCCCGGCGGATCTTCGCCAAGCAGGGCCACCCGGCCACCGTCACGACCACCGGCGACCTGGACGCCGCGGTGGCCGACGCCGACGCGGTGCTGCTCCAGCTGCGGGTGGGCGGGCAGGCGGCACGCAACAAGGACGAGACCTGGCCGCTGGAGTGCGGCTGCGTGGGCCAGGAGACCACCGGCGCGGGCGGGCTGGCCAAGGCGCTGCGCACCGTGCCGGTGGTGCTGGACATCGCCGAGCGGGTCCGCCGGGCCAACCCCGACGCCTGGATCGTGGACTTCACCAACCCGGTGGGCATCGTCACCCGGGCACTGCAGACCGCCGGGCACAAGGCGGTCGGGCTGTGCAACGTGGCGATCGGCTTCCAGCGCAAGTTCGCCGCCCAGCTCGGGGTCGCGCCCGAGCTGGTCCGGCTCGACCACGTCGGCCTGAACCACCTGACCTGGGAGCGCGGCGTCACCCTGCTGGACGCCCCCGGCGCCGCCACCGGGCGCGAGGTGCTGCCCGAGCTGCTGGCCGGCTTCGGCGACGCGATCGCCGCCGACCTGCACCTGCCGCTGCCGCTGGTCCGCCGGCTCGGCGTGGTCCCCTCCTACTACCTGCGCTACTACTACCAGCACGACGCCGTGGTGGCCGAGCTGCGCGAACAGGGCTCCCGGGCCGCCCAGGTGGCCGAGATCGAGCGGCAGCTGCTGGAGCTGTACGCGGACCCGGCCCTGGACACCAAGCCGGAGCTGCTGGCCAAGCGCGGCGGCGCGTTCTACTCGGAGGCCGCCGTTCAGCTGATCGGCGCGCTGCTCGGCACCGCCGGCGGCTCCGACGTGCAGGTGGTCAACACCCGCAACGACGGCATCCTGCCGTTCCTGCCGGACGACGCGGTGATCGAGGTGCCCGCCACCGTGGACGCCGCCGGCGTGCGCCCGCTGCCGCAGCGCCCGGTCGAGCCGCTCTTCGCCGGGCTGATCGCGCACGTGACGGCCTACGAGCAGCTGGCCCTGGAGGCCGCGCTCAAGGGCGGCCGGGACCGGGTGCTCGACGCGCTGCTGGCCCACCCGCTGGTCGGCCAGGTCGAGCTCGCGGACCGGCTCGCGGACTCGCTGCTCGCCCACAACAAGCAGCACCTGAGCTGGGCCTGACCGACCGCCATGAACGAACACCTGAACGGCGTGCTCGCCATCGACGCGGGCAACAGCAAGACCGACGTGGCGCTGGTCGCCGCCGACGGCACCCTGCTGGGCACCGCCCGGGGCGGCGGCTTCGCCCCGCAGCGCCACGGGGCCCGGGCGGCGATCGCCGGGCTCGCCCCGCTGGTCGCCGAGTGCGCCGCGGCGGGCGGGCTCCCGGCCGCCGCCGGGCCCGGCGCCCCGCTGGTCGGCCACGTCCAGGCCTGCCTGGCCAACGCCGACCTGCCGGTCGAGGAGGAGGCCCTGGCCGCCGCGCTCGCCGAGCAGGGCTGGGGCCGCACGGTCGCCGTCGCCAACGACACCTTCGGCCTGCTGCGCGCGGGCACCGACTCGCCGCGCGGGGTGGCCGTGGTCTGCGGGGCCGGGATCAACTGCGCCGGCCTGCTGCCGGACGGCCGCACCGCGCGCTTCCCGGCCCTCGGCATGCTCACCGGCGACTGGGGCGGCGGGGGCGGGCTGGCGGCGGAGGCGATGTGGCACGCGGCCCGCGCCGAGGACGGCCGCGGGCCGGCCACCGCGCTGGCCCCCGCCATCGCGGCCCGCTTCGGCCTGCCCTCGGCCACCGCCTTCGCCGAGGCCCTGCACCTGGGCGAGCTGCCGCACCGGCGGCTGCACGAGCTGGTCCCGCTGATCTTCGCCTGCGCCCGCGACGGGGACGCCACCGCCCTCGCCCTGATCGAGCGTCAGGCCGCCGAGGTCGCCGTGCTCGCCGAGGTCGCCCTGCGCCGCCTCGACCTGCTGGACCAGCCCACCCCGCTGGTCCTCGGCGGCGGCGTGCTGGCCGCCCGCGAGCCGCTGCTGCTCGACGCCCTGTACGAGCGGCTGCGCACCACCGCCCCGCGGGCCCTGCCCCGGATCGTCACCGCACCCCCGGTGCTCGGCGCCGCACTGCTCGGCCTCGACCGGTTGGGCGCCCCGGCGGCGGCGCACCGGGCCCTGCGCGCCGCCTTCGAGGGCCCCGCCCTGGTGCCGGCCGCCTGAGCCCGGCCGACGGCCCGTCAGTCCTGCTCGTCCTGGCCGCTGCTCAGGCAGAGCGCCCAGACGTCGGAGTAGGTGTTCGGCGACGGCGAGCCGCCCGCGTGGATGTCGGCGGTCCAGCTGGTGGGCGCGGCGGCGCCGTCGGGGGACGGGGTGCCGGTGGCCGAGCCGGGGTAGCTGCCGATCAGGTGGGTGCCGCCGGAGCCGGCCTTGGTGAAGTCGGTGGTGGTGACGCCGCCACCGCTGGCGGCGGCACCGCCGCTGATCAGCCGGCCCCTGCGGCGGCGGTCGCCGGTGGCGCTGTCGCAGCCGACGGTCACCGCCTGGCTGGTGCTGGCGACGGTCGGGCCGGGCAGTTCGCGGAAGTGCACGGTGGTGGTGAGGCCGCGGGGGTTGACGTGCTCGCCGGTGCAGATCGCGTAGGCGTAGGTGGTGTTGCCGCTGTCCCGGCCGCCGCCGATGCCGCCGACGGCGGTCCACGAGTCCGGGTCGGTCTCCCCGTCCGCGGCGGCCTTGCGGCCGAAGTCGTGCGCGGCGTCGGCGAAGCTCGGGAAGCCGGCGATCGGCTTGAGGCTGCCGACGCTGGCGGGGGTGGTCCGGGCGCCGCCGCCGAGCAGCCGGGTGCCGGCCGGGCAGGTCGCCACGACGGTCACGGCGGTCTGGCCGATGCTGGGCCCGGCGGCCTTGTTCATCACCACCAGGGTGTGCCGGATCCGCTCGCTGGACAGGCAGATCGCGTAGGGCGTGGTGGACATGACGGTGTTGGAGTTGCTGCCGCTGCCGCCGAACGCCATCCAGTGCCGGACGTCGGTGCCGACCACGCCGGTCGCCCCGGTGAACTCGGTGCTGCCGTCGGCGCTGGGCGCGGTGCCCATCACGTGGTTGCCGTTGCCCGAGCGGTCGTCGCCGGTGGTCTGGTCGACCCCGCCGCCGCTGACCAGGCCCCGCCGGCACTCGGCCTGGGCGGAGACGCCGGTGAACGGGGTAGCCGGGCCCATGGTGGGTCCGGGCGTCGCCACCCGCACGGTCGCGCCGTCGGCGTACGCGGCCTGCGGGGCCGCCAGCACCAGCAGGGCGGCCGGGACCAGCAGCTTCAGCAGCGCGGACCGCCGCGGGATCGGGTTCTTCATCGTTCGGCCTTTCGGTTGCCGGTGGTTCAGACGCCGTCGTTGGCGCACAGCGCCCAGGCGTCGGTGTGGTTGCCGCTGGACGCCATGCCGCCGGTGTGGGCGGCGGCGGTCCAGGAGGCCGCGGTGGTGGTCCCGTCGGCCACCGGGTTGCCGCCGGAGTCGCTGGGGAAGCTGCCGTTGAGGTGGTCGCCGGCCGAGCCCGGGCCGGTGAAGTCGGTGCCGGTCACGCCGCCGCCGTCGATCGCGGCGCCCCCGCTGACCAGCGCGCCGTCCGCGCCGCCGCAACTCGCCGTCGCGGTCTGGCCGGTGCTGCCGCTGGTCGGGCCGCTCACCTCGCTGTTGCGGACCGTCACGGTGACGCCGCTGACGTTGATGCCGCTGCCGCTGCAGATCGCGTAGGCGTAGGTCTCGTTGCTCGCGTCGGTGCTGTTGTCCCAGCCGACCGCGGACCAGGAGTCGGGGTTGGTCTCGCCGTCCGCGGCGGCCTTGCGGCCGTAGTCGTGCGCGGCGTTGTCGAAGGTCGGGAAGCTCGCGATCGCCTTGAAGTTGCCGGTGTTGCCGGGGCTGACCAGGGCTCCGCCGCCGAGCAGCACGCTGCCCGAGGGGCAGCTCGCCGTCACCAGGCCGACCGTCGAGGCGGTGGTGGGGGTGTTGGCCTTGTTCATCACCACCTGGGTGTGGTCGATCAGGCTGCTGGTCAGGCACATCGCGTACGGGGTGGTGGAGAAGGCGGAGTTGAGCTGGCCGCCGGTGCCGCCCTTGGCGATCCAGTGGGCCGGGTCGGTGGCGACCACCCCGGCCGTGCCGGTGAACTCGGTGGAGCCGTCCGAGCTGGGCTCGCTGCCCAGCACGTGGTTGCCGTTCACCCCGCTCCCGGTGCCGATGGCCTGGTCGATCCCGCCGCCGGAGACCAGGCCGCTCGCGCACTGCGCGTCGGTCGAGAGCGAGGAGTCGACGGCGCTCGGGCCGAGCGTCGCCCCGGGGGTCTTCACCGTGACGGCCACCGAGTTGGCGTAGGCCGCCCCGGGCGCCGCCAGCACCAGCAGGGCGCCGGTGAGCAGCGCCGTCCCGACCGTGGTCCGCTTCGTCCGGTGGTGCCGCAAGGTCGTCGCTTCCATCGCACTCTCCGCTGTGGTGGGCTGCTCGGGCGGAGACGATTGAAGCGCCGTCAGATCGGCGCCGGCGACCGGTGCGGAGCACAACGCGGACGGCCACCAGCTGGGCGATCAGCCAACCGGGTTGCCGATCCGCCTGCGTTCCGGAGGAGTTGACGGGATACTGGGCCCCGGTGAAAGGGGTACAGCGATGACTGCCGGGCCGGTGGAGATCTTCGAGCGGTTCCGCGCCGGCCTGGCGGCGGGCGAGCCGGGGCTGCCCGAGGACCTGTGGGCCGAGGACGCGGTGGTGGAGTACCCGTTCGCGCCCGACGACCGCGCGCAGCGGTTCACCGGGCGGGCCGGGTACGCCGAGTTCGCGGCGGCGGGGCGGGCGGCCCGGCCGGCCGGGGTCGCCGAGGTGCGGGCGTTGCACCGCACCGCCGATCCGGAGGTGCTGATCGCCGAGTACGAGGTGGGCGGCGCCGTGTTCGTGCTGATGCTCCGGGTGCGGGACGGGCTGGTGCGGCACTGGCGGGAGTACCAGGACGTGGCCGTGCCCGCCTGAGCATCCGTCAGGCCGGCACCGGCTGCTCGGCGGCGACGGCCGGCTCACGCACCGTCAGCGAGCGCACCGAGCGGTCCACCAGCGCGGCCGCGGTGGCCAGCAGGATCAGCGTGGTGGCGCCGAGCAGCGTCGCCCGGGTGCCGATCCGACCGGCCAGCGGGCCGGCCGCCATCTCGCCGAGCGGCAGCGCCAGGAACGACCCGAGCGCGTCGAAGGAGTAGACCCGGGCCAGCCGGTCGGCCGGGACGTTCTGCTGCAGGGACAGGTCCCAGGCCACCCCGAAGAACTCCATCGCGAACCCGGTGGTGAACATCGCCACCGCCAGCACCGGCACGGTCGGGTGCAGGGCCAGGGTGAGCGAGGGCAGCGCCATGGTGAGCACCGCGGCGACGCCGACCAGCAGCGCCCGCCGGATCGCCAGCCGGGCCACCAGCAGGCCGGCCGCCAGTGCGCCCGCCATCGGCACCGAGAGCAGCACGCCCCAGACCGCCCGGCCGACCGTCGCGTCGGCGACGCCGGGCCCGAGCACGGTGACCGCGCCGGACTCGGCGGCGTTCACCACCATGAACTGCAGCACCACCACCCAGACCCACCGGTTGGCGGTGAACTCCCGCCAGCCCTCCCGCAGTTCGGCGATCGGGCGGGTGCGCTCGGCGGGCCGGGCGACGACCGGCAGCCGGACCGTCAGGTAGCAGGCGGCGGCGACCAGTTGCACCACCGCGTTCAACACCATCGCCCAGCCGGAGCCGACGCTTGCGACCAGTGCGCCGCCGAGCGAACTGCCCGCGATGAAAGCGATGTTGGAGCCCATCCGCTTGACCGCGTTGGCCGGCAGCAGCTCCTCCTCGGGCACCGTCTCGGGCAGCAGGGCGGCGCTGGCCGGCAGCGACAGCGCGGCCAGCACGCCGTTCACCAGGCTGAGCGCGAGCAGCAGCGGCAGCGAGGCGAAGTGCGCCAGCACCGCGAGCGCCAGCAGGCCCTGGCTGACCGCCGAGGCCACCGAGGTGCCCTGCAGGATCACCCCGCGCGACACCCGGTCGGCCAGCACCCCGCCGAACAGCAGCGAGGCCACGTTGGCCAGCGAGCGGACGCCGACCACCAGGCCCAGCGCGGTCAGCGACCCGGTCAGGTCGAGCACCGCGAAGGAGAGCGCCACCGGCGCCAGCGCGTTGGCCAGCGTGGCGAAGCTGCGCCCGATCACGAGCTGGCGAAACGCACGGCGACGCAAGGGGGCGAGGGTGGCGTTCATCCGGGCAGCCTCCTCGGCGCCCGGTCCGTGCGTCAACGCATTATCGGCTTTCCGGCCGCCCGACCGGGCACCGGCCTCAGTCCCGGTCGTTCCGGTCCGCCCGGTCCGCCCCGTCGTTCCGGTCCGCCCCGTCCGCCCCGTCGTTCCGGTCCGCCCCGTCCGCCCCGTCCAGTTCGGCCCGCTCGCGGCGGTGGCGGCGCCACAGCCAGACCCCGAGCGCGGCCACCACCAGCACCCCGACCACCACCGCGAGCACCGTGCCGACCAGGTGCTCGACCCTGGCGTAGGCGGTGCCGGCGGCGAAGCCGAGCAGGGTGAAGCCGATCCCCCAGAGCGTGCCGCCGGCCAGGTTGAAGGCGAGGAACCGGCCGTAGGGCATCCGGGAGACCCCGGCCAGGGTCGGCACCAGGGCCCGGAAGAGCGCCACGAACCGGCCGAAGAAGACCGCCGCCGGCCCCTTCTCCCGGATGAAGCCGCGGGCCCGGTCGATCCGCGCCTCGTGCCGCACCGCCAACCGGGTGCGCAGCAGCGCCGGGCCGAACCGGCGCCCGATCGTGTAGCCGACGGTGTCGCCGAGCACCGCGGCCAGCACCACCACGACCATCAGCACCGGCAGGCTGACCCCGCGGTGGGCCGCCGCGATGGTGCCGCCGAGCACCGCGGCGGTCTCGCCGGGCAGCACGAAGCCGACGAACAGCGCGTCCTCGGCGAAGACCAGGGCCGCCACCACGGCGTACACCACCGGACCGGAGAGACCTGACAGCCAGTTGGTGATCGAACCCACCCGTGCGGCCCCTTCCGTCCGGCCCGGCTACTGCGCCGTGGCTCCCAGGTTGCTCACCACACTGGCACCGACCGGGTAGGGCCGCTCCTCGGGCAGCAGCGCGGCGGCGGCCGCGCGGTCGCCGGCCCGGACCAGCTCGTGCACCCGGTGGGCCAGCGGGGTCACGTCGCGCACCGCCTCGATCCAGTGGTCGGCGTAGTCCCGGGTGGCCCGGCCGGCCAGGCCGAGCTGGAGCGAACGGTGCGCCAGGGGGCGCAGGTCGAGGTCGCGCTCCGGGTCCCACTGCACCCGCACGGTGCTGTCGCGCAGCCGCTCGGACCACTCCCGCCGGTCGGCGTGCACGTCCCGGTCGTAGTGCGAGAGGCAGGCGCCCGCCAGCGCCGAGTCGAAGCCGGCCCGGCTGATCTCCAGGGCCAGCACCCGCTCCTGGCCGGGCTTGGTGCCCCAGCCGCAGCGGTACATCATCCACAGGAAGCTGGGCTTGATCCAGGTCATCCGGGAGCGGGACCAGCTCTCGGGGAAGGCGCCGTGGGCGATCGCGTGGTCACCGATCTCGGGTCGGTACGCCTGGTAGACCGTCACCGTCCGCTCCGTGTAGCGCGCCCGGATCTGGCGGCGCGGGAGCTCTGCGGTCATCTCGTTCGTCATGGCCGGGGAGCGTAGCCGGGGCGCCGGCGACCCGTCCCCGGGTTTTCGCCGGTGCCCGGCCGGCGCCGCGACGGGTGCTCAGGAGCCGGCGAGGTCCTCGGCCAGCCACTGGGCCAGCGCCTTGGCGCAGTCGTCCACGCTCTCCCGCCAGACCTTGCCCGCGCCCTCGCCGGCCTCGTCGCTGACGTGCTTGACCAGCCGGACCGGCACCCCGGCCCGCTGGGCGACGGCGACCAGCGCGTAGCCCTCCATGTCGACCAGGTCGGCGTCGACGGCCAGCCGGTCGCGGGCCACCGGGTCGGAGACGAAGAGGTCGCCGGTGGCCAGGGTGAGGCCGTCCACGGGCAGGGTCAGCGGCTCGCCGGTGACCTCCCCGGTCACCTTCGCGAGCAGCCGGCCGTCCAGGTCGTGCTGGCGCACCGTGCCGATCAGGTGGGTGCGGCCGGCCAGGCCCGGGCGCAGCGCGCCGGCCGTGCCCAGGTTGAGCACCTCCGAGGGGTGCGGCCCGCCGGCCAGCACGGTGGCCAGCGCGGCGGCCGCGTTCACCTTGCCCATCCCGGTGAGCAGCACCGGCAGCGAGCCGTCCAGGTGCGCGGCCTCCTCGGCCAGCGCCAGCACGAGCAGGGGGCGTTCGGGCGTGACGTCTCCGATCAGCTTCATGCCCGCCATGCTAGGCCGCGGCGTTCGGCGGTCGGCGGTCAGGATCCGGTGCCGTAGCGGTGCTTGAGGTTGGGGTCGTCCAGCCACCACGGCCGCATGCCGTCCGGCTCGGGCGCCGGGTCCGCGGCGGCGGCGGTGCCGGTGGTCGCCGCGGCGGCGGCCGCGGCGGCGCGGGCGGCGGTCTGCGCCTCGAACTCGGCGTCCAGCGCGGCGTCCACGGCGGCGTTCTCCTCGCGGCCCTGGACGATCATGCGGCGGACCAGCGCGCAGATGAACGGCAGGCCGACCAGGTCGCCGAGCACCCAGAGGCCGTTGCCGCCCCAGGTCTGGTCCTGCGCCAGGGTCGGGCCCCACGGGCGGGCCAGCGCCGTGTAGTAGTGGTCGGCCACGATGTGGCCGCCGTAGATCAGCACGATGCCCAGCGCGGCGTCGAAGATCACCTCCGCGAAGGTGATGAACAGGCCCACCAGGTGCGGGTACTCGTGGCCGACCGGGTCCAGCTGCAGCCGCGGCCAGAAGTAGGCCAGCCCCAGCAGCACCAGCGAGACGTGCAGCCCGATGTTCCAGGCCCCGCTGCTCAGCGACTTCTCGTACCAGGGGGTGAAGTAGAGCAGCCACGGCGGCGCCATCAGCAGCGCGGTGGAGACCGCCGGGAACATCAGCACCTTCGACGGGCCGCTGCGCAGCACCCGCAGGATCCGCTGCTGCCGCTGCGGCGGCGAGGCCTCCACCAGCAGCGAGACCGGTGCGCCCATCGCCAGCAGCAGCGGCACCAGCATCAGCAGCAGCACCACCTGCACCGCGCGGTCGGTGAACAGGATCCGCTCGTAGACCCCGAGCCCGGAGCAGGTGCACCAGATCCACAGCAGCAGGCCGCCGAGGAAGAGCAGGGTGCGGGTCGGCTGCCAGCGGGTGCCGGCCCGGGCCAGCCGGCGCACCCCCAGCAGGTAGCCGCCGCCGAGCAGCACCGACAGCGCGAGCACCACCGGCTCGGCGGTCCACGAGGTGGCCAGGTCGGACCACTGCCACGGCGGCGGTCCGTGGTAACCGGTGGCGGCCATGACGGTCTGTGCGGTCTGCATCGTTGCGGCTCCATGCTTCGCCCGGTTTGGGCGATTCCCGCCAGCCATCATGGACGATCCGAAGACGATCACCGCGTCCGGGGCGCCCCACCGGCTCCCCGGGCGGGTCGGAACCGCATAGGGTACGCCTCGCGTCTTGGGCCATACTGCTGGCAGTCACGCCGGATCCCGGCGTCTGGGGAGGGTGGGGGACGGGTGGGGACACCAGTACCGCAGAGCGCAGCGCCATGGTCGCCGGCAGCGCGGCAGTCCGCCGCGACCGGCCCGCCCGCGGGGCGCCGCCGCGACCGCTGGCGGGCCGCCGCCCGCACCGCCCCCGGCCGGCTCCGGCTCGCCGCCACCGGACTCACCCTGCTGGTGCTGGGCCTCGGTGCGCTGACGGGCTGGCAGGTGACGGACCGTTCGCAGGCGGCCGACCAGGTCGTGACGCACAGTCAGCCGCTGAGCCAGAACGCCGCCGAGATCTACCGCTCGCTGGCCGACGCCGACACCACCGCCGCGGCCGGCTTCCTGCAGGCCGGCAACGAGCCCGCCGCGACCCGCCAGCGCTACGAGGACGACCTGGCCAACGCCACCTCGCTGCTCACCCAGGCCGCCGCCCGCTCCGACGGCTCGGCCCAGGCGCAGAACCTGATCAGCCGGCTCAACCAGCAGCTGCCGGTGTACGCGGGCCTGGTGGACACCGCCCGGGCCGACGACCGGCAGGGCCTGCCGCTCGGCGCGGCCTACCTGCGGTACGCCTCCGACACCATGCAGACCCAGCTGCTGCCGCAGGCCCAGCAGCTCTACCAGGTGGAACTGGCCCGGCTGGACCGGGACTACTCCGACGCCCGGGCCACCCCGTGGGCCGCCTACGCGCTGGGCGTCATCGCGCTGGCGGTGCTGGTGCGGTTCCAGTGGACGCTGTTCAAGCGCACCAACCGGGTGTTCAACTCCGGCCTGCTGGCCGCCACCGGCGCCCTGGTGCTGATGCTCGCCTGGCTGGCCGGCGGCACCCTGCTCGCCGACTCCGGGCTGCAGCGCAGCATCGACCAGGGCGCCGCCCCGCTGCGCGCGCTCGACCAGGCCCGCACCGACACCCTGCAGGCCCGCACCGCGGAGAACCTCAACCTGGTGGCCCGCGGCTCCACCACCCAGTACGCGGACCAGTGGACCACGGCCGCCAAGGGCGACTCCGACGCGCTGGACCAGGCGGCCCGGCTCGCCCCGTCCGGTGCCCGGTCCCAGCTGGCCACCGCACGCGCGCGGTTCACCGACTGGACCAAGGGCCACGACACGGCCGACCAGAAGAACAACGCCGGCGACTACCAGGGCGCGCTGGACGCCACCGTCGGCTCCGGCCCGGGCAGCGACGCGGCCGCCTTCGACGCCGTGGACCAGTCCCTGGCGAAGGCCGTGCAGGTCGAGCAGGACGACTTCACCAGCGCGGCGAACGACGGCCGGGACGCCACCGCCACGGTGGCGATCGCCGCCGGCGTGCTCGCCCTGCTGGCGGCCGGCGGCGTGCTGACCGGGATCGGCCGACGACTGGCGGAGTACCGATGACCACGCGCCCGATGACCAGGAGCCCGAGAGGACGCATGCGGATCAGAACCACCCTGCTCGCCGTCGCGCTGGCCGCGCCGCTGACCCTGCTCGGCAGCGCCCAGGCCCAGCCCGGCCGGCCCACCGTCCTGACGGCCGCTCAGAGCACGCCGGCCCAGAACTGCGACCTGACCAAGAGCCTGCCGCCGAGCACCGACGAGAGCGGCCCGGCGGTGCGCGCCATCAAGGCCCGCGGGGTGCTGGTGGCCGGCGTCGACCAGAACGCCTACGACTGGGGCTTCCGGGATCCGACGACCGGTCAGCTCCAGGGCTTCGACATCGACCTGGTGCACGCGATCGCCAAGGCGATCCTCGGCGACCCGAACAAGGTGCAGTTCAAGACGGTGCCGACAGCGTTGCGTATAAAAGCCATCCAGGACGGTTCGGTCGACCTGATCGCGCGTACCATGTCGATCACTTGCGACCGGCTGGGTCAGGTGGCGTTCTCCACCGAGTACTTCCAGGCCGGACAGCAGGTCGTGGTGCCGAAGTCGGCGCACGCGAAGACGATCGACGACGCGCTGAGGGGGAAGCGGGTGTGCGTGGCGGACTCCTCCACCGCACAGAGCTACCTGAAGACCAACCCGCGCGGCCAGGCGAGCGTGGTCACCGTGGAGAACGCGCTGGACTGCCTGGTCCGGATGCAGCTCGGCCAGGTGGACGCCACGCTGACCGACAACGCGCTGGCCGTCGGCCAGGCGGCGCAGGACCCGACCGTGCAGGTGATCGGCCCCTCGCTGACCGACGAGCCGTACGGCGTCGCGATGTCCAAGAACTCCCCCGACCTGGTCGCCCGGGTCAACCAGGTGCTGGAGGACTACCGCCACGGCCCGTGGCAGGCGAGCTACCAGCACTGGCTGCAGCCGGTGCTCGGCCCGTCCAGCGGCCCGCCGCCGGCCGACTACCTGCCGTAGCACGAAGATCAGGAGGAAGGGCGTGGCGTTGACAGGATCCGCGGGCCCGGTGCTGAGCCGGGAGGAGGTGGACCGCGAGCTGGTCCGGCTGAGCGCCGAGCGCGAGGCCGTCGAGGCCGCGCTGCTCGCGCTCCAGGACCACCCGGGCCGCCGGCTGCTCGACGGCGCCGCGCTCACCGGCCGCACCGAGGAGCGCTGGCAGGTCGCCGCGCAGGGCCTGGGGCTGCTCTGGACCTTCTTCGACCGGTACAGCGAGGCGCTGGCCGCCGCCCGCGCGGTGCGCTCCCGGCGCACCCGGCCCGGCTCACCCGAGCTGGCCGAGCTGAGCGAGCTGCTGCGCGGCCGGGCGGTCACCGTCTCCGGCGGCCAACTGCCGGACGCCGCCCTCGGGCTGGCCGGCCCGGCCCGGCTGGTCGAGCAGATCAGCCTGGCCGAGCTGATGGACCGGATGAACACCTGGTACGCCACCGTGCTGGAGGTGGTGAACGCCGCCGACGCGGTCTGGTCCGCGCTGCCGGCCCGGATAGACCTGCTGGTCGCCGAGCTGCGCCGGGTGACCAGCCTGGCCGGCTCGGTCGGGGTGCGGGCCGGCTCGCACCCGCTCGGCGACGACCTGGCCCGGCTGGACCAGCAGTTGACGCAGCTCCGGGCCGAGGTGCTGGCCGACCCGCTGGCGCTCTGGCGCCCGGCCCGGGTGCCGGCCCAGCGCGGCCGGGAGAGCGCCACCGCGGTGGCGGCCGCCCAGCAGGCGGCGGCCGGCGTGGTGGACGTCGAGCGGTTCGACCGGGCCGCCCGGGAGTTGGACGGCATCCGGGTGGAGCTGGAGCAGCTGCTCCGGCTGCGCGACGAGGCGGACGAGCGGCTGCACCAGGTCGCCGACCTGCTGCGCCGCGCCGACGCCACCCTGGGCGAGGCCCGGCAGGCCCGGGGCGAGGTGCTGGCCAAGATCGCGGCCACCGAGGTGCCGGCCGTGCCGGGACCGGCGGCGGCGCTGCGCGACGGCGTGCACCAGGCCGCCGAGCTGCGCCAGGGCGGGCAGTGGCACCGGTTGGCGCCGCTGCTGGACGCGCTGGAGGAGCAGGCCGCCCGGGAGTTGCAGCGGGCCCGGCAGTCGCTCACCGAGGTGACCGCCCCGCTCGCGGTCCGGGCCGAGCTGCGCGGTCGGCTGGACGCCTACAAGGCGATGGCCGCCCGGCTCGGGGTCGCGGAGGACCCCGAGGTGATGGAGCGGTACGAGAAGGCCCGTTGGCTGCTGTGGAGCGCGCCGTGCGACCTGCGCGCGGCCGCGGCGGCGGTGGGCAGGTTCCAACAGGCGCTCCGTCCGGCGGCCCCGCCGCAGGACGCGCCGCGTTACGAGTGACAGGGGGATTGAGAGCGATGGGCGAAGCGTGTGTCCGGCCGGGGTGCTCCGGCGGGGTGATCGACCCGGACGGGTACTGCACCGAGTGCGGGCTGACGGCGGAGAACGCTGGGGCGGTGGCGGTGGCGGTGGCGGTCTCGGCGCCGGCCGGCGGGCCGGCGGCCTGCCGCCGGTCGGGCTGCACCGGCACCATCGACACCGACGGCTTCTGCGACGAGTGCGGGCTGGCCCCGGAGCAGGGCGCGGCCGCGCCGCCCGCGGTGCCGTCCGCCCGGCAGGCGCCGGACTCCCGCTCCGTGCCCTCGCACGGCTCCAGCCGCACCGGGTCCTCGCGCTCGATGTCCGGCCGCTCCCGCTCGCACCGCTCCACCCGGACCGGCACCCGCGGCTCGGTCTCGGTGCGCAGCTCCAAGGGCACCGCCACCACGACCAACCGCGGCCGGCTGGGTGCGGGCCTGGTCACCGTGCCGCCGGTGCCGAAGAGCGACCCGGCCGCGGCCGTGCTGGTCGACCCCGAGGTGCCGGAGCGCAAGCGGTTCTGCAGCAAGTGCGACGCCCCGGTGGGCCGGGAGAAGAACGGCCGGCCGGGCCGCCCGGACGGCTTCTGCACCCAGTGCGGGCAGGCCTACTCGTTCACCCCGAAGCTGCAGCGCGGCGACCTGGTCGGCGGCCAGTACGAGGTGATGGGCTGTCTGGCGCACGGCGGCCTGGGCTGGATCTACCTGGCGGTGGACCGCCGGGTGAGCGACCGCTGGGTGGTGCTCAAGGGCCTGCTGGACACCGGTGACGAGGACGCGCTGGCGGTGGCGATCGCCGAGCGGCGGTTCCTCGCCGAGGTGGACCACCCGAACATCGTGCGGATCATCAACTTCGTCGAGCACCCGGACACCCGCACCGGTTCGATCGACGGCTACATCGTGATGGAGTACGTCGGCGGCAAGTCGCTCAAGGACATCGCCAACGAGCGCCGCACCCCGGACGGCCGGCGCGAGCCGCTGCCGGTGCCGCAGGCCATCGCCTACGCGCTGGAGGCGCTGCCGGCCATGGGCTACCTGCACAGCCGGGGCCTGGTCTACTGCGACTTCAAGATCGACAACGTGATCCAGAGCGAGGACACGCTCAAGATCATCGACATGGGCGCGGTCCGCCGGTTCGACGACGACGGCGCGATCTACGGCACCGTCGGCTACCAGGCGCCGGAGATCGCCACCGACGGCCCCTCCCCCGCCTCCGACCTGTACACCGTGGCCCGCACCCTGGCGGTGCTCACCTTCGACTTCCAGGGCTACAGCACCACCTACCGGGACGAGCTGCCGGGGCCGGAGGAGGTGCCGGTCTTCGCCCAGTACGAGTCCTTCTACCGGCTGCTGGTGCGGGCCACCGACCCGGACCCGTCCCGCCGGTTCTCCTCCGCCGAGGAGATGGCCGACCAACTCACCGGCGTGCTGCGGGAGATCCTCGCGCTGACCGACGGTCAGCCCCGGCCCGCGCTCTCCACCCTGTTCGGCCCCGAGCTGCGCGTGGTGGACACCGAGCTGATCACCGACGGCGAGCCCGCCGTGCCCGGCCTGCCGCCGCTGGTGCCCACCGACGCCGCCGCGGCCGCGCTGGCCCTGCCCGTCCCCCGGGTCTCCCCGGAGGACCCGAACGCCGGCTTCCTCGCCGCCCTGATGGCCACCCGGCCGGGCGACGTGCTCAGCGCGCTCGGCACCGCCACCCAGGACTCGGTCGAGCTGCGGCTGCGCCGGCTGCGGGCGCTGGCCGAACTCGGCCGGCACACCGAGGCCGAGCAGGCGCTGGCCCAACTGCGCGCCGACCACGGCGACGACTGGCGGGTCGTCTGGTACCGCGGCCTGGCCCAGCTGGCCCAGGCCGGCGCCGCCGCCACCCAGGTGCAGTCCCGGGCGCTCACCGAGGCCGCCGCCGAGGCCTTCGACGCGGTCTACGACGCCTTCCCCGGCGAGGCCGCGCCCAAGCTGGCGCTCGGCGTCTGCGCCGAACTGCTCGGCACCCGGGAGGACGCCGCCGAGTTCTACCGGCTGGTGTGGACCGCCGACCGGGGCTACGTGAGCGCCGCCTTCGGCCTGGCCCGGGTCTGCCTGGCGGTCGGCGACCGGGCCGGTGCGGTGGCCGCGCTGGAGTCCGTGCCGGAGACCTCCAGCCACTACACCGCCGCCCGGATCGCCGCCGTCCGGGCCCGGGTGCGGGCCCGCTCGCCCAAGGACCCGCTGGCCGCCGACCTGGCCGCCGGCAACACGCAGTTGGCCGCCCTCGGCCTGGACGACCGGCGCCGCGAACAGCTCTCGGTGGAGGTGCTGGAGACGGCGCTCGCCTGGGCGCTGGCCGGCACCCCCGGCCACGCCCAGGGGGCCGCCGAGCTCGGCACGCTGCCGGTGCGGGAGCGCGAACTGCGGTTCGCGCTGGAGAAGTCCTACCGGTCGCTGGCCCGACTGGCCGAGCGGTCGCAGGAGCGGATCGAACTGGTGGACCGGGCCAACCGCTCCCGGCCGCGAACGTGGGTGTGACGATGACCAGCTGTCCCGAATGCGCCGAACCGCTCGACTCCGCGGACGTGTTCTGCGAGAACTGCGGCCACAGCCTGACCGCCCCGCCGCCGACCGCCAACGACCCGCGCGCGGCGGCGGCCGAGCCGGCCTGCACGCACTGCGCGGCCGGCCGGATCGGCGCCGACGGCTTCTGCGGGTCCTGCGGGATGGCCGGGCCGAACCCGCGCGACCACGTCGAGCTCTCGCTGGCCGGCGCGGCCGGGGTGAGCGACCGGGGCCTGCGGCACCACCGCAACGAGGACTCCTTCGCGCTCGCCGCCACCACGCTGCCGGACGGCAAGCCGGCCGTGGTCGCGGTGGTCTGCGACGGCGTCTCCTCCTCCGACCGGCCCGACGAGGCGTCACAGACCGCCGCCGACAACGCCGGTGAGGCGCTGCTCGGCGCGCTGGAGCACGGCGAGGCGCCGGAGTCGGCGATGCGCACGGCGATCGCCACCGCCGCCGCGGCGGTGGCGGCACTGGCCGCCGACGGCCCGGTCCCGGCGCCCGGGCACAACGCCCCGGCCTGCACCCTGGTCAGCGCGGTGGCCGCGGCCGGCGTGGTCACCGTCGGCTGGGTCGGCGACAGCCGGGCCTACTGGATCCCGGACGACCGCGGCGACGCCGAGCCCTACCGGCTGACCGAGGACGACTCCTGGGCGGCCGGCATGGTCGCGGCCGGCCTGATGGCCGAGGCCGAGGCCTACGCCGACGCCCGGGCGCACGCGATCACCGGCTGGCTGGGCGCGGACGCCGAGGAGGTCGTCCCGCACACCGTCGCCTTCACCCCGCACGTGCCCGGGGTGCTGGTGATCTGCACCGACGGCCTGTGGAACTACGCCGAGGCCGCCACCTCGCTGGCCGACCTGATCGGCATCGACGCCCGCGCCCAACCGCTGGACGCCGCCCGCGCGCTGGTCTCCTTCGCGGTGGCCTCCGGCGGGCACGACAACATCACGGTCGCCGTGCTGCCGGTCGAACCCGACCCGGCGGCCGGCTGGTCCGAGACGGTGCTGGACCTCCCGGTGATCAAGGCGTCCCGCCCCAAGCCGACCGTCCCGCCGATGCCCAGCTTCCCCCCGGCCGTCCGCAGCGAGCAGAGCTGACGCCCTCTCACCCTCTTTTCCAGGAGTCACGGCCATGGCCAGTCTGACCAAGTCGAACCTGCCCAGGTTCACCACCGAGATCTTCCAGAACGAGTACCTCGCGGAAGGCTCCCGCGAGGTCAACGCGATCGTCACCGTCACCGCCACCGGCGGCGGCACCACCGGCGGGCGCCCGCTGGGCTTGGCGGCCGACGCCGGCCCGGGCGCCGGCCAGGAGGCCGCGGTGGTGCTGATGGTGGACTGCTCGGGGTCGATGGACTACCCGCCGACCAAGATGCGCAACGCCCGCGACGCGACGGCGGTGGCGATCGACACGATCCGCGACGGGGTCGCCTTCGCGGTCGTCGCGGGCACCCACGAGGCCAAGGAGATCTACCCGGCCACCGGCTCGCTGGCGATCGCCTCGGCCGCCACCCGGGAGGCCGCCAAGCAGTCGCTGCGCCGGCTCACCGCCGGCGGCGGCACCGCGATCGGCACCTGGCTGGCGCTCGCCGACAAGCTCTTCCTGACCCGCACCGACATCGCGATCCGGCACGGCATCCTGCTCACCGACGGGCGCAACGAGCACGAGAAGCCCGAGGACCTGCAGCGCTCCCTGGACCGGGTGAGCGGCCACTTCACCGCGGACTGCCGCGGCGTCGGGACGGACTGGGAGGTGGCCGAGCTGCGCAAGATCGCCTCGGCGCTGCTCGGCACCGCCGACATCGTCGCCGAACCGGCCGACCTGGCCGAGGACTTCCGCTCGATGATGACCGCCGCCATGGGCAAGCAGGTGGCCGACGTGGCGCTGCGGGTCTGGACCCCGGCCAACGCCCAGGTCAAGTTCGTCAAGCAGGTCGCGCCGGACCTGGAGGACCTGACCGAGCGGCGGGCCGAGGCCGGGCCGCGGGCCGGCGACTACCCGACCGGCTCCTGGGGCGACGAGAGCCGCGACTACCACGTCTGCGTCGAGGTGCCGACCGCCGCAGTGGGCAACGAGATGCTGGCCGCCCGGATCAGCCTGGTGCTGCCCGGCGCCGACGGCACCGCGGAGGTGCTGGCCCAGGGCCTGGTCCGCGCGGTGTGGACCGACGACCTGGCCTCCTCCACCCGGATCAGCCCGCAGGTGGCGCACTACACCGGGCAGGCCGAGCTGGCCGGCGCGATCCAGGAGGGCCTGGAGGCCAAGCGGGCCGGCGACCTGGACACCGCCACCGCCAAGCTCGGCGCGGCCGTCCGGCTGGCCCACCAGACCGGCAACGAGGGCACCTTCAAGCTGCTGCAGAAGGTCGTCGACGTGGTGGACCCGAAGGAGGGCACGGTCCGGTTCCGCAAGGACGTCAGCGAGGCGGACTCGATGACCCTGGAGACCCGCTCCACCAAGACCGTCCGGGTGGCGGCCCGCAAGAAGGCCGAGTAGCCGCGCGGCGACCGACGCGAAACGGGCCGGGCGCACCCCCCTCGCAGTGCGCCCGGCCCCGGCCGGATGGTCCGTTGTGCGACGGTGCGTCAGCTGACTGACCGTCACTCGCCGTTCTGCTACTGGATGTTCTTCACCAGCGACTGCGCCAGCGAGGTCAGGTCCGGCAGCTGCCCGGCGGCGGCGTCGCTGCCGTCCAGCAGCAGCACCTTGTCGCCCAGGCGCACCACCAGGTTCTCCTGGCTGACGAACTGGCCCTGCGGCACGTTCTTCAGGAAGGCGTTCTCGTCGCCCAGCCCGGCGACCGTGGTGTCGGTCAGCGTCATCTGGGTCTGACCTCCGCTCAGGGTGTCGGACTGGTAGCTCTTGCAGCCGTCCGCGGAGGTGCGGATCTCGGCGAGCAACTTGGCGGCGTCGCCCGGGTGGTAGGCGGCGATCACCACGTCGACGTTGCCCTTGTTGGGGTCGTTCAGGTTGAGCGAGGCGTAGGCGCCCCGATAGTCGATGGACAGCCCGTTGGCGTTCTGGTTGGTCCACCCCTTGCAGCCGTTCTGCGGCAGCTGCGGAGTGCCGGGGTCCATGATGTTGGCGCCGGTGTCGAACTCGCCGCCGTCGCCCGCCAGGGTCCAGCCCGAGGGCAGGGTGGCGGCCGTCGGCAGCATCGCCTTCAGCGCGGTGCCGTTGGTCACCGCGCCGGAGCCGCCCGCGGCCGAGGAGCCGGTCGCGGACGCCGAGGCGGAGTCGGACGGGTCCGCGGAGCTGGACGCGGCACTGGTCGGTGCGGTGCTCTGGGTCGGCGCGGCGACCGGGGGCGTGGGCTTCCCCGAGGACGAGCACCCCGACAGCAGGACGACGGTCGCCAACACAGCCCCCGTGGCGGCCGGAATTCTGAGCTTGGACATACCGAGCAGCGTGCCCGGAACCGCTCACGGCGCAGTAACGTCCGGATCACATGAGGTGGTGAGCGGCCTGCGGCCGGCAGCGCCGGACCCCGCCGCAGTGCCCCGGGCGGGCGCTGCCGTTCTCCGCGCCACCGCTCATCGGTATCGTGAGAGGCTGTCGTGAAACTGGTTCCGTCGGGGGCCGGGACCTGCCGAGATGTGGGGGATTTGATGCCGATCTGCCCTAGTGGCCACGAGTCGCAGTCGGAGGACTACTGCGACTACTGCGGCCTGGCCATGCGCCCGGCCGCCGCCGTGGGGGCTCCTGGGCCGTTCGGCGCTCCGGTGCCCCCGCCGCCCGCCGGCCCGCCGGCGCAGGGCGGCTACCCCGGGGCCGCCGGCGCCCTGCCCGGCTGCCCGATCTGCCGCACCCCCAAGACCGGGCGGTACTGCGAGGAGTGCGGGTACGACTTCGAACTCTCCACCTCGCACGGCATGCAGGTGCTCGGCGCCAACCAGTACCAGCAGCAGCAACCCCAGCAGCACCAGCCGCAGCCCGGCTACGGCTACCCGCCGGCCCCGCCGCAGCAGCCGGCCCACCCGCCGGTGCAGCAGCAGCCGGGCTACGGCTACCCGCCGCCCGGCCCGGCCTACCCGGGCCAGCCCGACCCCAACTACCCCGGACAGCCGGAGCCGTCGTACCCGGGCCAGCCCGAGCCGTCCTACCTGGGACAGCCGGACCCCGGCTACCCGCAGGCCGACCCGTACGGCACCGCCCCCGGCTACCCGCCGCCGGTCGAGCCCGCCGCGCCGCCGGTCGCCCCGCAGCAGCCGCCCGCGCCGAGCATCGAGCAGTTCGGCACCTCGTTCCACCTCGCCCCGCCGTCCCAGCAGATGCCGCAGGCCGAACCGGTGCGCTCCACCTGGATGGCCGTGATCAGCGCGGACCGGGACTACTTCACCGACATGATGGCGCGCAGCGGCCCGGAGGCCTCCGGGCTGTTCTTCCCGCCGTACTGCCCGGAGCGCCGGATCCCGATCACCGGGCGCGGCCAGCTGCGGATCGGCCGGCGCAGCCAGCACCGCGGCACCGTGCCGGAGATCGACCTCTCGGTGCCGCCGGAGGACCCGGGTGCCTCGCACCAGCACGCGCTGCTGGCCGAGCAGCCGGACGGCAGCTGGGTGCTGGTGGACCAGGACTCCACCAACGGCACCACGATGAACGGCGGTTCGGAGCCGATCGCCCCGCACACCGCGATCGCGCTGAACGACGGCGACCGGATCCACATCGGCGCCTGGACCACCATCACGCTGCACCGCGCCTGACGACCCGTCAGAAACGCCCCGGTCCCGCTGATGGTCCGGCGGGGCCGGGGCGCCCTATCGTCGGATCATGACGACAGCGATAGCCGCGGACGGGATCCGGAAGCGGTACGGCGACGTCCAGGCCGTCGACGGGGTCTCACTGACCGTCGAGGCCGGGGAGTTCTTCGGCCTGCTCGGCCCGAACGGGGCGGGCAAGACCACCACCCTGGAGATCCTGGAGGGCATCCGGGAGGCCGACGCCGGACGGGTCGAGCTGCTCGGGCTGCCGCCCTGGCCGCGCAACCCCGCGCTGCTGCCCCGGATCGGCGTGCAGTTCCAGGCCTCCGCCTTCTTCGACCGGCTGACCGCCCGGGAGACCATCCGCACCTTCGCCTCGTTCTACGGCACCGCCGCCCGGCGGGCCGACGACTGGCTGGAGCGGGTCGGCCTGACCGGGTCGGCCGACGTGCGCACCGACCGGATGTCCGGCGGCCAGGCGCAGCGGCTCTCGATCGCCTGCGCCCTGGTGCACGAACCCGAGCTGGTCTTCCTGGACGAGCCCACCACCGGCCTGGACCCGCAGGCCCGGCGCAACCTGTGGGACCTGCTGCGCGACATCAACGCCGAGGGCCGCACCGTGCTGCTGACCACGCACTACCTGGACGAGGCCGAGGTGCTCTGCGACCGGGTCGCGGTGATGGACCACGGCCGGGTGCTGCGCGCCGGACCGCCGGCCGCGCTGGTGCGCGAGCTGGACGACACGGTGCGGGTGAGCGTCGACTCCGGCCTGCTCGACCCCGAGTCCGCGCGCGAGCTGTTCGCGGCGGCCGGCGCCGAGGTCGCCGCGGTGCAGGACGACGGGGTGCTGCTCAGCGTGGCCACCCGCGATCCCGCCCCGGTGCTGGCGGTGCTCGCCGAACGGCAGGCGCTGCGCGGCCTGGAGGTGCGCGGGCCGACCCTGGAGGACGTCTTCCTGCACCTGACCGGACGGGAGTACCGGGCATGAACCGGAACCGGTTCGGGGCCTTCGCCGCCCTCTCGCGGGTGATGCTGGTGGCCTTCCTGCGCGACCGCGCGGCGGTCTTCTTCGTGCTGCTGATGCCGCTGATGTTCCTGGTGCTGTTCGGCTTCCTGTTCAAGGGGGCCACCTCGGCGCACGTCAAGGTGGCCCAGGTCGGGCCGGTGGCGGTGCTGGACTCGGTGCCGCCGGACGCCCGGGCCCAGCTGGACCGGGTGCTGACGGTGCACCAGGAGCCGGACGAGGCGACCGCGCTGGCCAAGGTCCGCAAGGGCGACTACGACGCGCTGGTCGAGCAGGGGCCGGGCGGGCAGGTGGTGGTCCGGTACAGCGTGGCCGACCTGGTCACCGCGGGCACCGTGCAGGCCGTGGTGCAGTCCCTGGTGCAGCAGGCCGACCAGCAGGTCTACCAGCAGGAGACCGGCCGCGGCCCGGCCTACACGCTGACCACCGGTCAGGTGGAGGACCGGTCGCTCAAGCCGATCCAGTACCTGACGCCGGGTCTGCTGGGCTGGGCCGTCGCCACCGGGGCGATCTTCGGCGCCTCGCTCAGCCTGGTCTCCTGGCGCAAGAAGCGGCTGCTGCGGCGGCTGCGGCTGGCCCCGGTGAGCATCGGGGCGATCGTCGGCTCCCGGGTGCTGGTCACCACGGTGGTGGCGCTGGCCCAGACGGCGATCTTCCTGGCGGTGGCGACCACGCCGGTGTTCGGGCTGCGGCTGACCGGGCACTGGTGGCTGGTGCTGCCGCTGGTGGTCTGCGCGACCTGGGCGTTCATGTCGATCGGGCTGGTCACCGGCGCGGTCTCGAAGACCGAGGAGGCGGCCAACGGGATCAACCAGCTGATCATCCTGCCGATGTCCTTCCTCTCCGGGGCGTTCGTGCCGCTGGACAACACCCCGCACTGGATCCAGCAGCTCTCGCACGTCTTCCCGCTGCACTACCTGGTCACCTCGGCCCAGCAGGTGCTCAGCCGGGGCGGCGGGTTGGGCGCGGTGCTGCCGACCATGGCCGGGCTGCTGGCCTTCACCGCGGTGATGTCGGCGCTGGCCTGGCGGCTCTTCGACTGGAACGAGGCGTAGGACCGAAGTCCCGGTTCCGGCTCCGTTCGGGGTCTGCGACCATGGTCGGGTGACTGAGATCGGGCGTGACGGGGCGAGCTTCTTCGAGGCGGTGGGCGGTGAGCCGACCTTCCGGCGGCTGGTGCACCGGTTCTACCAGGGGGTGGCCGAGGACGAGCTGCTCCGCCCGATGTACCCGGAGCAGGACCTCGGTCCGGCCGAGGAGCGGCTCGCGCTCTTCCTGATGCAGTACTGGGGCGGTCCGCGCACCTACAGCGACCACCGCGGGCACCCGCGGCTGCGGATGCGGCACGTGCCGTTCAAGGTCGACAAGGCCGCGCACGACGCCTGGCTGCGGCACATGCGGGACGCGGTGGACGAGCTCGGGCTGGCGCCGGAGGCCGAGCGGCAGCTGTGGGACTACCTGACCTACGCCGCCGCCTCGATGATCAATTCCGACTGATCGGCACTGGCCGGCGTCAGCCGACGTGATCGGTGCTGGCCGGCGTGATCGGTGCTGATCGGCGCGATCGGTAGCGCATCGCCGAGCTGGGGCTTTTCCTGATTGTTTGGCATGTCCAATGCGCGTTTGCTTTCGCTAAGGACACTTTTCACGCCTGACTCTTTCCCTTGAGTTCGCGTTCTGACAACATCGCCCGGTATTCGGTGCAAGGCCTCCGCAGGCCGGTGTCCATCCGGCGATTGCTGCTGCCTGCACCCGAATATCGGACTTGTCGGGGGCTTTCGGGGGAGGGAC
This sequence comes from Kitasatospora viridis, assembly GCF_007829815.1. Taxonomy (NCBI): domain Bacteria; kingdom Bacillati; phylum Actinomycetota; class Actinomycetes; order Kitasatosporales; family Streptomycetaceae; genus Kitasatospora; species Kitasatospora viridis. Next base: position 1,423,512 of record NZ_VIWT01000001.1, read on the forward strand.
GGCGTCCTATGGGCGGCTTCGTCCTGCGCAGACTGCGCAGCAGACTCGCACTGGCCGGCGCGGCGATGCTCACCATCCTGCTGACCGCCGCGGTGCTGGCCACGCTCATCGCGTTCGACAACGCGGTCGGCGTGGCCGGCGAACGGCGCGCGCTGGCGGGCCAGGACCGCGCCCGGGCGGCCGTCCTGGCCACCACCGACGGCGACTTGAGCATCCGCGGCAAGGCCGAGCAGCAGGTCCGGCAACTCGCCGCCAAGGTGTTCGGCGATCTGCCGACCACGATCCGGATGGCGGCCCGCGGCCACGCACTCGCGCTGCCCCAGCAGGCGGCCGCCGCGAACGGCAAGCAGACCGACCCGGACCTGACCATGCTGGACTCGCTCGACCCGGCCCGGGTCAGCCTGAGCGCCGGCCGGCTGCCGCGGGCCACCGCCCCCGGCGCACCGATCGAGGTCGCCGCGCCGGACGCGGCGATCGGCCGGCTCGGCCTGAAGCCCACCGCGCTGCCGGTGTCCCTGCAGCTGGTCGACCGCTTCGACTCCTCGACGCACCAGGTGCTGGTCACCGGCACCTACCACCCGACCGACATCACCGACCCGTATTGGCAGATCGACCCGCTGGGCGGGCGCGGCGTGCAGGTCAGCGGCTTCACCACCTACGGCCCGCTGCTCGCCCCGGACAACGTCTTCACCGACTCCTCCGCCGTCCAGCAGACCGTCAACTGGCTGATCACCGCCGACTTCAGCCACGCCTCGCTCGCCGACCTGGACGCCGTGCACGGCCGGATCGACCCGCAGCTGGGCGCCTTCCAGAACGCCACCGGCTGGAGCACCACCAGCCAACTGCCCACCGTCCTGGACGAACTGCACAACGACCTGCTGGCCGCCCGGTCCACCCTGGTGATCGGCGCGCTCCAGCTCGCGGTGCTGGCGATCGCCGCGCTGGTGCTGGTCACCCGGCTGCTGAGCGAGCGTCAGTCCACCGAGAACGCGCTGCTCACCGCACGCGGCGCGGCCTGGTACCGGATCGCCGGGATCACCGCGCTGGAGGCCGGGGTGCTCGCACTGCCCGGCGCCCTGTTCGCCCCGCTGCTCGTGCCCGCCCTGCTCGGACTGCTCGGCCGCACCGGCGCGCTGGCCCGGGTGCACGTGCCGCTGGGCAGCGGCCTGAACCCGACCGCCTGGCTGGTCTCGGTGGCCACCTCGCTGGTCGCCGTGCTGATCGTGCTGGCGCCGACCGTGCTGCGGGCCGGCGGCTCGGTGATCCAGGTGCGCGCCGGCCGGCGGCAGGCGATGGTCTCCGGGCTCACCCGCTCCGGCGGCGACCTGGTGCTGCTGGTGCTGGCCGTGCTCGCCTACCTGCAGCTGCGCCAGTACGGCTCCGGAACCACCGGCGGCGCGCTCTCCACCGACTCCTCCGGGCACCTCGGCCTGGACCCGGTGCTGGTGGTCGCCCCCACCCTGGCGCTCTGCGCCGGCACCGTGCTGGCGCTGCGGCTGCTGCCGGTGGCGGCCAGGTTCGGTGAGCGCTGGGCGGTGCGCGGCGCGGGGCTTCCCACCGCGCTGGCCGGCTGGCAGTTCGCCCGCCGGCCGCGCCGCAACACCGGGCCGGTGCTGCTGATGGTGCTCGCCGTCTCGATGGGCATCCTGGCGCTCGGCCAGTCCGCCTCGCTCAGCGCCTCGCAGCGCGACCAAGCCGACTTCAGCAGCGTCGGCGGACTGCGGATCACCCAGCTCGCGCTGCCCTCGGTCGGGCAGGCCGGGCTGCTCGCCAGCCTGCCGGGCGGCGACCAGGTGATCCCGGTCTCCCGCCAGGCACTGCCGCTGGCGAGCGGGAAGACCGGCCAACTGCTGGCGCTGGACGCCGACAAGGCGGCCCAGTCGGTCAGGCTCCGCAGCGACCTGAGCGGCGGGCGCGGCCCGGCCCAGTACTTCGGGCCGATCACCCGCCCCGCCGGCAGCGACGGCCTCGACCTGCCCGGCCAGCCGCTGAAGCTCACGCTCGACCTCTCCGTCAGCACCACCAGCACCGGGGCGCCGATCGCCGTCCAGCCCGACCCGTGGATGCTGCAAGCGCCCTGGCCCACTCCGCCGACTCCGCCGACCCTGATCCTCAGCCTGCACGACCGGGTCGGCAACGCGTTCACCTCCGTGCTGTCCGACCTGCCGCTGAACGGCGACGCCACCGTCGACGCCGACTTCTCCACCCAGTCCGCCTACCCGGCCGGCCGGCCCTCCTTCCCGCTGACCCTGACCTCGGCCCAGCTCAACTTCGCCGAGGGCTCCCACGGCGACGAGAAGCAGCAGGTGACGGTGCACCGGATCACCTCGGTGGCCGCCGACGGCTCGACCGCCACCACGGCGGGCCTGCCGAACTCGGTGAACTGGCAGGCCCCCGACGTCACCACGGCAAGCGACTCGGCGACGTTCAACAGCTTGGCGGAGGAGACCGGGCCCGCCGTGCCGCCGGTGAACCCCACCGTGGACACCAAGGACCGGCAGGACGTGCTCCGGGTCGGCTACTACAACGGCCTGGGCGCCGGCACGAACAGTGCCGTGTTCCCGCTCCAGGGCCCCGCCGGGCCGGCGCCCACCATCATCAACGCCCTGGTCACCAAGGGCCTGCTGACCGAGCTCGGCGCCAAGGTCGGCCAGACCGCGCCGCTGGAGGTCAGCAACACCCAACTCAAGCTCATGATCGTCGGTGTGGTCCCGGCCGTGCCCACCGTGGCCGCCACCGGCGGCGACGACGACCTCACCATGCTGGTCGACCTGCCCACGCTCAGCCGGGCGGTCAGCGGGCTCGGCGGCGCGCCACCGGGCACCAACGAATGGTGGCTGCCCAGCCGGAGCCCCGGTGACCCGGCGCCCGGCAAGCTGGCCGCCGCCCTGCGCGCCAGCGTGGTGCCCTCCCAGCTCCAGCTGGACGACGAACTGGTCGACGGGCTGCGGCTGGACCCGCTGGCCGCCGCCCCGCAGGCCTGGCTGCTCGGGCTCACCGTGACCGCCGCGGTGCTGGCCGCGATCGGGTTCGCCGCCGCCGCGATCGGCGCCGCCGCCGAACGGGCCACCGAGTTCGCGGTGCTCCGGGCGCTCGGCACCCCGGCCCGGCAGCTGGCCCGCACGGCCGCCGCCGAACAGGGCATCCTGATCGCGCTCGGCCTGGGCCTGGGCACCGTGCTCGGCGCGCTGCTGACCCAACTGGTGGTACCGCTCACCGTGTTGACACCCACCGCGCAGCGGCCGATGCCGCCGGCGCTGGTGGTGCTGCCGACCGGTCAGGTGCTGCTGCTGCTCGTCGCCGTCGCCGCCCTGCCCGCGCTGCTCACCCTCTACCGGGTGCTGCGGCCCGCCCGGGCCGGGGAGACCACCACCCGCCTGCGCCACTCGGAGGAGATGTGAGCAGCGACCGCGAGGCAGCCGAACCCCGGGCTTCCCGGCCCCCGCGCACCCGCCGGTCCCGGGCGGTGGCGCCCTGGGTGCGCACCCGGCTGCGGACCAGCCGGGCCGGCGCCCTGCTGCTGGCCGTGCTGGTGCTCGCCACCGCCTTCCTGGCCGCTGCGCTCCCCCGGACCCTGGACCGCAACGCCGACCTGGCGCTGCAACGCACGCTCAGCGACGCCCCGCCGGCCAACCGCTCGCTCCAGGCGGTCGAGGGCGACGGCTCGGTGCCGGGCGTCGACTCCGACCCCTCGGTGTTCAACACCGCCTCCGCGGACGACATCGCGACCGCGATCGAGCACCTGCTCACCACACCGCTGGCCCCCTCGCTGAAGGAGGAGTCCTACGGCGGCACCACGTTCAAGGCCGTGGCGCTGAAGGACCCGTGGATACCGCTGGCCGGCGAGCAGCACCCCACGATGATCAAGCTGGTCTGGGTGGCGGGACAGGAGCAGCACTACAAGATGGTCCAGGGCCGGGCCCCGGTCCACACGCCCGGCAGCACCGACTGGGAGGTGGCGCTCTCCACCTCCGACGCCGCCCAGCTGGACATCAAGCTCGACAGCGTGCTGCACACCGCCGGGGCGACGCTCAAGGTGGTCGGCCTCTTCCAGGTCGACGACCCGAACTCGGCGCTGTGGTCCGGTGCCCCGTGCGTCGCCACCGCCTGCCTCGACTTCGACCAGCAGACCCCGCCGGACCGCTTCTGGCAGGTCTCCGCCCTGATCCCGGGCGCGGCCGTGCCGGACCTGCCCAGCTTCGCCTCCGCTCAGATGTTCTGGCAGGTCCCGGTAGTGCCGAACCACCTGCACTACACCGAGGTCGGTGCCGCCCAGCAGCTGCTCAACTCGATCCTGAACGGCCAGCAGGCCGCCAACCTCTCCCAGCAGACCGCGGTCGACGAGCTGCAGATCACCTCCGAGCTGCCCAAGCTGCTGATCCAGGCCAAGCAGAACCAGCAGGCCACCGGGCCGATGAACGCCATCGGGCCGCTCGGCGCCGGTGCGATCGCCCTGGTGGTGCTGCTGCTGGCGGCCGACCTCGCGGTCGACCGGCGGCGCGCCGAACTGCTGCTGCTGCGGGCCCGCGGCGGCTCGGTGGGCGGGATCGCCGGACGGCTGCTCGGCGAGACCGCGGTCCTGGTCGTGCCCGCCGCCGCGATCGGCACCGCACTGGCGATCCTGCTGCTGCCCACGCCGCGCTGGCAGGCGGCGGTGCAGGCCGGCGCGGCCGCGGCCCTGGTCGCGCTGGTGCCGTTCCCGGTGCGCGCCGTGCTGCTGCTGCGCGGGTCGAACCCGGTGCGCCGCCGGCCCGCCGAGCGGCGACCGCGCGGCCGGTTCAACCCGGCCCGGCTGGTCGGCGACCAGCGCCGCCTGGTGCTCGAACTCGCCGCGCTGGCCCTGGCCCTGGGCGCGGTGGTGGCGGTGCGCCGGCGCGGGGTCGGCTCGACCAGCTCCTTCGACCCGCTGCTGAGCTCCGCGCCGCTGCTGCTCGCGCTGGCCGGCGCGGTGCTGCTGGCCCGGCTGTTCCCGGTGCTGCTGGCGCCGCTGGTGCGCGCGGTGCGGCGCCGGCCGGGGGCGATCGGCTTCCTGGGCCTGGCCCGGGCCACCCGGACCACCGGCGACGCGGACGCCGCGCGCGGGCAGGGGCGGCGCGCGCCGACCGTGCTGCCGCTGCTCGCCCTGCTGCTCGCCGTCACCACGGCCGGCTTCGGGGTGACCGTGATCAGCTCCACCACCACGGCCCGTCAGCTGGCGATCCGTCAGCAGGTGGGCGGCGACGCCCGGGTGGTCGGCAATGACCAGACCACCCTGCCACCGGGCTTCGTCGCCGCGGCCGACAAGCTGCCCGGGGTCCGGGCCGGCACCGCCATGGTGGTCGACGACAACGCCACGCTCGGCGCTGCCGACGGCTCGGCGGCCAGCGGGTCCTTCCTGCTGATCGTCGACCCGGCGGGCTACGCCGCACTGGCCGCCCGGGTGGGCTACGGCCAGATCGACCCCGCCCTGCTCGACGCCCCGACGGCGCCGGGCGCCCCGGTGCCCGCCATCCTCACCATGAACATGGGCTCCACCGCGGCCAGCGCCGAGCAGGCCGTCCAACTGCCCACCGTCTACGGCAACCTGCACTACCGGGTGGTCGGCACGACGAACGGCTCGCCGATCCTGCCGCTCGGCGGCAGCCGCATCGTGATGATCGTCTCGGCCGCCGCGGTGGAACGCCAACTGCCCGGCACCAAGCCGCTGATCGACGCGCCCAACGGCTGGTTCGGGATCGGCGACGGGATCAGCGGCAACGCCATCCGCAAGCTGCTCACCGGCGCGACGGCGCCCGGCGGCAGCACCGCCGGCGCGGCGCCCGGCGCGACGGCCGACCCCGCCGCGATGCCCGTGGGCTCCTCGGTGGACGACTACTTCACCATCTCCACCGTGCCGGACCTGGCCGCCAAGCTGGGCTCCCGCCCGCAGGAGCACGCCGCCGAGCAACTCTTCTGGAGCGCCGTGGCCGCCTCCGCCGCGTTCAGCCTGCTCTCGCTGCTGCTGACCCTGCTGCGGGCCGCGCCGGAACGGGCCGCGCTGCTGGCCCGGTTGCGCACCATGGGCCTGCGGCCCGGACAGGGCCTGGCCCTGATCCTGGTCGAGGCCCTCCCCCAGGCCCTCGCGGCCGCGGCCGCGGGAGCCGGGCTGGCCTGCCTCGCCGCGCCGCTGCTCGGCCCGGGGGTCAACCTGTCCGCGATCGTCGGCCTCACCGTGCCCGACGGACTGCGGATCGCCGCCGCCCAGGTGTGGTGGCTGGCCGCCGGACTGGCCGGGCTCTGCGCCCTGGTGGTCGTGGCGGAGACGGTGGTGGCCGGACGGCGTCAGATCAATACCGAGTTGAGAGCGGGTGACCAGCAGTGACGGCTCCGGAGCAGGAGACGCCGGACCAGGCGGCCGGTGGCACGACGGGCGGGAGCACCGGCGGGAGCACCGGCGGCGGCACGGCAGCCGCGGTGCGCCGGGAGGACGTCGGCCTGGACGAGCTGCGCCGCCGGGCCGAGGCGAAGCGCGACAAGGCCGTCTACGGCCAGGACTCGGTGATCGCCTGCGACCAGGTGGTGCGGATCTTCACCGCCGACCGGGTCGAGGTGCAGGCGCTGCAGGGGCTCGACCTGCTGGTCCGCAAGGGCGACCTGATCGCCCTGGTCGGTGCCTCGGGCAGCGGCAAGTCCACCCTGCTCAACATCCTGGCCGGACTGGACACCCCGACCGCCGGCACGGCCACCGTGGCCGGCTGCGACCTGCTCGGCATGAACGCCAAGGAGCGCCTGCGCTACCGGCGCGAGGTGGTCGGCTTCGTCTGGCAGCAGACCGCGCGCAACCTGATGCCGTTCCTGACCGCCGCGCAGAACGTCACGCTGCCGATGCAGTTGAGCGGCGAGCGCTGGTCGGCCGGGCGGGCCGCGCGCCGCTCCGCCCGCGCGCACGAGCTGCTGGACGCGCTGGGCATCGACCACCTGGCCGGCCGACGGCCCGCCCAGCTCTCCGGCGGTGAGCAGCAGCGGGTGGCGATCGCGGTCGCGATGGCGAACAACCCCTCGGTGGTGCTGGCCGACGAGCCCACCGGCGAGCTGGACTCGGAGACCGCGAGCTCGATCTTCGACGCCTTCCGCACCGTCAACCGGGAGCTCGGCGCGACCGTGGTGATCGTGACCCACGACCCGATGGTGGCCGGCGAGGTGCGCCGCACCGTCGCCATCCGGGACGGCCGGACCAGCTCCGAGGTGCTCCGCGAGACCCTCACCGACGAGCACGGCCGGGAGTCCACCACCGAGCGCGAGTACGTGATGCTGGACCGCACCGGCCGGGTGCAGCTGCCCCGGGAGTTCCTGGCCGCGCTGGGCATGGAGCACCGGGTCGCGGTGGACCTGGCGGAGGACCACATCGCGCTCCGGGCGGACGACCGCGGCGGCGACGGGTCCTGATCCTGACGGACCGTCGGCAGGGACTGTCGGCAGGGACGTCGGCAGGGACCGTCGGCCCGACCGGAGCGGTCGGGCCGGCTCGCCTCCCCGGGGTCGGCCTGACGGAGCGTCAGGCCATCGGGGTGAGCCCGAGGCCCGCGCCGAGCGAGGCGGTGCGCAGCGCCACCGTGCCGTGCGGAGCGGTGAGCCGCTGCCAGCCGCCGGCCCGGTGCGCGGTGAGCGGGGCACCGGGCTGCAGGAAGCCGATCCGGTGGGCGGCGTGGACCGCCCGCAACGGCAGCACGGGCAGCACGGCGAGAGGGCGGGACCAGATCTCGTCGGCGATCCCGTCGAGCACCTCCCGGGTCCGGTGGTGCTCCGGCACCTGCGCCGTGCGCTCCTTGAACTCCCGCACGGAGTCCATCAGCTGGGGCATCACCAAGGTGCTCTCGGTGGTCCCGAGGAGCTGCCAGCCGGACCGCGGCGGCAGCAGCCCGGCCCAGGCCGGACCGGTCACCGGCGGCGGCACGGCGAGCGCGCCCGCCTGCTCGTCCACCCCCTCCAGCAGCTGGCCGGCCGAGACCGTGGCATCGCCGGCCGGCACCGCCCCGGCCAGCCTCGCGGTGCGCAGCGCCAGCACCGGGGTGCCGCCGAGCGGCAGCCGCCCGTAGACGGCCAGCACGCCTGCCCCGCCGGCCCCGCCGGCGGCGACGGTCTGCAGCCGCACCGCGGCCGCCCGGTCGAAGCGCAGCAGCCGGGTCAGGAAGGCACCGAGGTCCGTCGCCTCGCGGGCGTCGGCGAACGCGAGCGGAGCGGTGCCGATCACGCGGCGACCTTCTCGCTCTCGTCGGCGACGTCCAGGTAGCGGGTGAGGAAGGCCCGCTCCACCGGGGAGATCCGGCGCGGCCTCGCGGCCTGCAGGTCGTAGGGCACCACCACGGTGGACGCGCGGACGTAGAGCTTCTCGGTGCCGTCCTCGGCCACGTCCTTGACCTCGTAGCCGACGGTCACCGAGGCACCGCCGATCCTGGTCACCCAGGTCTCGATGGTGACCGGCTCCGGCCGGTGGACCAGCGGGAGCTTGTAGTCGATCTCGTGGCGCGCGACCACCGAGCCGCCCGCGAACTCGCCCGCCCCGGCCTCGGCGGCCCGGTGGAACATGAAGTCGATCCGCGCCTCCTCCAGGTAGCGCAGGAAGACCACGTTGTTCACGTGCCCGAACGCGTCCATGTCGGACCAGCGCAGCGGACAGGCGTAGAGGTGGCGTGCCACGGGATCGTTCTCCTCGGTGTTCCGGTCGCGAGCGGCGGAGGCCGTCTCGCGCATCGGCCCGGCGGGTGCCCGTGCGGGCGCCCACCGGGCCGACTGCGGCTGGGTCGGACGAGGTCCGAACCGGTCAGCCGCGGGTCAGCTTCTTGTAGGTCGCCCGGTGCGGACGGGCGGCGTCGGCGCCCAGCCGGTCGACCTTGTTCTTCTCGTAGGACTCGAAGTTGCCCTCGAACCAGAACCACTTGCTGTCGCCCTCGTAGGCGAGGATGTGGGTGGCCACTCGGTCCAGGAACCAGCGGTCGTGCGAGATGACCACGGCGCAGCCGGGGAACTCCAGCAGCGCGTTCTCCAGCGAGGAGAGGGTCTCGACGTCGAGGTCGTTGGTCGGCTCGTCGAGGAGCAACAGGTTGCCGCCCTGCTTGAGGGTGAGCGCCAGGTTCAGGCGGTTGCGCTCACCACCGGAGAGCACCCCGGCCGGCTTCTGCTGGTCCGGGCCCTTGAAGCCGAACGCCGAGACGTAGGCGCGGGACGGCATCTCGACCTGGCCGACGTTGATCCAGTCGAGGCCGTCGGAGACGACCTCCCACAGGGTCTTCTTCGGGTCGATGTTGGCGCGGCTCTGGTCGACGTAGCTGATCTTGACCGTCTCGCCGACCTTGACGCTGCCGCCGTCCGGGGTCTCCAGACCCTGCAGCATCTTGAACAGCGTGGTCTTGCCGGCGCCGTTGGGGCCGATCACGCCGACGATGCCGTTGCGCGGCAAGGTGAAGGAGAGGTCGTCGATCAGGACCTTCTCACCGAAGGCCTTGTTGAGCTTGTCGACCTCGATCACGATGCTGCCCAGGCGCGGGCCCGGCGGGATCTGGATCTCCTCGAAGTCCAGCTTCCGCATCTTGTCAGCCTCGGCCGCCATCTCCTCGTACCGGGCGAGGCGGGCCTTGGACTTGGCCTGGCGGCCCTTGGCGTTGGAGCGGACCCACTCAAGCTCTTCCTTGAGCCGCTTGGCGCGCTTGGCGTCCTTCTGGCCCTCGACCTTGAGACGGGACTGCTTGGTCTCCAGGTAGGTGGAGTAGTTGCCCTCGTAGGGGTAGGCGCGACCGCGGTCGAGCTCAAGGATCCACTCGGCGACGTGGTCCAGGAAGTACCGGTCGTGGGTGACCGCGACGACGGTGCCGGCGTACTTGGCCAGGTGCTGCTCCAGCCAGTTCACCGACTCGGCGTCGAGGTGGTTGGTGGGCTCGTCGAGCAGCAGCAGGTCGGGCGCTTCGAGCAGCAGCTTGCACAGCGCGACCCGGCGGCGCTCACCACCGGAGAGGCTGGTGACCGGCCAGTCGCCGGGCGGGCAGCCCAGCGCGTCCATGGCCTGCTCCAGCTGGGCTTCGAGGTCCCAGGCGTTGGCGTGGTCCAGCTCCTCCTGGAGCTTGCCCATCTCGTCGAGCAGCGCGTCGGAGTAGTCGGTCGCCATCAGCTCGGCGATCTCGTTGAACCGGTCGAGCTTGCCCTTGACCTCCTTGACGCCGTCCTGGACGTTCTCCAGGACCGTCTTGGACTCGTCGAGCGGGGGCTCCTGCAGCAGCATGCCGACCGAGAAGCCCGGCGACAGGAAGGCATCGCCGTTGGACGGCTGCTCCAGGCCCGCCATCATCTTCAGCACCGTGGACTTACCGGCGCCGTTGGGACCGACGACACCGATCTTCGCCCCGGGGAGGAAGCTGAGCGTCACGTCGTCAAGGATGACCTTGTCGCCGTGTGCCTTGCGCACCTTGCGCATGGTGTAGATGTATTCCGCCACGTGAGATCGCTCCGGCGTCGTCGAGGTGAAGTCTGGGACTTTCGGGTTACCGCGTTGCAGCGTTCCATTGTGCCGCACCTGGGGCTGCATCCCGAACCCCCGCCTCGTTGCCGGGCCCGCGCTGCCCCGGGTGTGGAGGCCGAACGGCCCCGGAGAGCACGGTGGTCCGGCCCCGCTCGGGGACCGGACCACCGGCTCGGGCACGGATCGCCGTGCACCGACACTCATTCACTGCTGTTGTTCACAGCTGTTGTTCAAGCGGTCCACTGCCGTGGTTCAAGGCTGTGGTTCGCCGCTGCCGCCCAGCACTGCTGGGGGTCGCGCTGCTCCCGGGGCCGCTCAGGACCCCGGGAGGCCTCCGCACCTGGGTCAGGCCGAGGTGCGGCTGTGGCGGCCGCGACGACGCATCGTGAAGACCGCGCCCGCACCCAGCAGGACCAGGGCACCGGCGGCACCGGCGATCAGGCCGGAGTTGCTGCCGCCACCGGTGAAGGCGAGGGACTTGCCACCGGTGGTCGGGCTGGCGCTGGCGCTGGCCGACGGAGTCGCGGCACCCGCAGGGGTGGACGGGGCGGCGAGGGTCGCCGGGGTGGTCGGCGCGGTGGTCGGCGGGGTGGTGGCGATGTGGCAGTTCAGGGTGCCGGTGATCTTGCTGTCCTGGCCGGTCACGGTGATGCTGTACGGCTGGCCCTGGGTACCGGGCACGTGGACGACCTGCGAGCCGCCCGGCTTGACGTCGACCGCCTGGTTGAACGAGCCCGACGTCACGGTGGTCTTGTAGTCCTGGTCACCGTTGTTGGCGACGGTGACGTCAATGGTGTCCGTCGCGCAGTTGACCATCGAGGTCACCGCCGGGGCGGGGCCCGCCGGCGTCCAGGTGGCGGTGGTGGCCGCGTTCACCGAGACCGCCTGGCTACCCGCGACGATCAGCGTCTGGTGGTCGAGGCTGACGAAGGCCCGGCCGATCTGGAGCTGGGTGGTGGCGGAGGCCGTGACGATGGCAGAGCCCGCGGCCGTGCCGGCCGGCACCTTCAGGTAGAGGGAGTCACCGTTCTTGGCGGGGTTGGTCAACTGCCCGCTCTTGTCGGAGAGCACCGTGGCGCCGGTCTTGTCGGTCAGCTCGATGCCGGCGGCGGCCGAGGCCTTGTCCAGCTGGACGCCGGCCGAGCCGGCGGAGGTGGCGACGGTGATCGGGCCGAGGACGCCGCCGCTCTTGCCGGAGATCTTCTCCGGGGTGAGCTGGAGGGTCGGGCTCGGCTCCTTCAGACCCGTGTTGGCAGAACCTTCGAGGTACTTGGTCAGCGCGGCCGCGACACTGTCATCCGGCGCGGCATCGACGCCGTCCGAGAAGTGCCAGATGGCGGCCTGGGTGGCGATACCGGCCTGGAGCGCGCTCAGCTTGTCGACGCCGGCCTCCTTGGCCAGCTGGCCGAGGTCGGTGACGTGCGGGTAGGAGTTCTGCAGGATCCAGTTGATCTTGTCGGCGTCCTTGTTGATCGCCAGCGAGGTGGCGCCCCAGCCGGCCTCCTGGTACTTGACGCCGCCCTCGGTCGGATCGTTGAGGTCGATGCAGTACGTCTCGACCATCCCGCCCGGACCCTTGAGGAGCATCAGCCCGCCCGGCTCCGGACTGTGGTCGGTGAAGTGGATGTTGCCCCCACCGCCGACCAGGCCGTTCTGCAAGGTGTACGGCGCGCCGGACTGGCTCGACCCGTTGTCGGCGACGGCGGACGACGCCATCGCCAGTCCGCTGCCGACCGCCATGCTCGTCGCGAGCATGACAGCTGCTATGCGGGCGCCCCGCCGTTGCGTGTGGAACATGAAAGACCCCTCCGGGCAGAGCCGCGCCCTTGGTCAGCGCGCCGCACAATGTCGCGCCCCATGTGGCGCGAACACACTCTTGTGAACCAGACGCATCCTATTGAGAACCTCTGGCGCGCAAACCTCCGCACCTGTGAAAGCCGGTTCTGTATCGGAATTGTTATCAAGGATCGGGCCCGCCCTGCCGCTTGACGGGGTGACACTTATTCGTCACTTTATCGACTTGTCCCGCGCCCATTGCGCAGCGGAGATGCACATCCGGCGACGACAAGTGTCACGAAAGCTCAATCAACGCTCAAGAACCGGATCACCATCCGGACTCCGCGACATCCGGACTCTGCTGCCCGCAGCTGTTCATGAGGTTGCGTCAGACAGTTCCGCCGCGCGACCGGCCCGGCCGGCACCGCCGCCCGGCCGCGGCACCGGCACGGCACCGCCCGTTCATCTGGCTACCCGACGGACCGTCCGCCTGTCCGTCCGTCACACCGCGACCACCTCCTCGACCTCCGTCGGCTCCTCCGACACCCGCTCCGACCGGAGCGCCGCGGTGCGCGGCGAGCGCGACGCCCGACCGGCCCGGACGCTCCGCCCGACCGGGACCTCCCCGTCCGGCCCGGCCGGGGCCCCCACCTGCCCGGGCACCACCACGACGGACTCGGGCTCGCCCGGCGCCGCTTCGACCGCCGACTCGACCACCGCGCCGGCCGACGAGACGGCAGTGGCGCCCTGACCGCCCAACGCCCGCCGCTCGCGCACCGCCTGGGCGATCCACTCGGGCACCGCCTCGCCCACCGTCTGCGGTTCGGCGACCGGCACCGCGGCCAGCTCGCTGCGCCCGCGCACCGACCAGCGGAACGCCGAGGTGCCCCGCCCGAGATCGTGGCCGATCGACCGGGCGTCGATCTCCACCACCGAACGACGCTTCCCGTCGTCCTCCCACTCGCGCACCCGCAGCCGCCCGCTGACCACCACCGGCTGCCCCTTCTCGATCGAGCTCACCACGTTCGTCGCGAGGTGGCGCCAGGCGATCACCGTGACCCAGTTGGTGTCCCCGTCCACCCACTCGCCACGGGCCCGGTCGTACCGCCGCTCCGTCGCGGCCATCCGGAAGTTCGCCATCGCGATCCCGCCGGCGGTCTGCCCGTACTGCACCGGCGAGGCGACATTTCCGATCATCGTCACCACGGTCTCGTTCACAACGGTCCCCTCACATTTCTGCATCTCGTCCCGCCGGACAATTCCGGCCGATCCCGATGCTGCGCCAAGTGAGCCGGACAATCCAGAATGAATTCATTTCTGTGGAAAACTCGACCTTGTGGACAACTTTGCCGCGCCATAGCAGTACGATTTTCTCATTCCGGAAGAATCGATTCTGCGTGCATGACAAAGATGGCCCGAGCCCCCCGCCACAACGGGCCACCGCACCCCTGAACGAGTGGCCGACAGCCGTTCTGTCCACGTCATCCGGCCGACCGAACCGATTTCCCCAGCACCCGCGCCACCACGGAGCAGTCACGTTCCCGGTACGCCCCGCTACCAGCGCGCCAGGTCCATAACGGCTGAGGAGACACCGTCATAACGACTGCACAACGTCCGGCGGCAGTCTCGCTCACAACGCTGCACACGCCGGATCTACCTGCGATTATCAGACCGCTATCGCAAGGCCGACACACCACTCCACCTGTGGAAAGCCGAGCACGGCAGCGAACCCCCTTATCCTGTCCCCAGCAGGGCAAGGGCCTCATCACCCCCACCCCCAGGGATTCGGCAGGGACCTTCCTCGAAGCCCCCCGCCACGCCCGCCCGCCCCCGTAGCTCAGCGGATAGAGCAGGTGCCTTCTAAGCACTTGGCCGCAGGTTCGAGTCCTGCCGGGGGCGCCACCACGCCCCGCCGATCCAGACCGGATCGGCGGGGCGTTTTTGCTGGTCAGATGGGGTGATCCGAGCCGCCGGCAGGTGCCTCGACCGTGAGCCTCGACTCGAACACCTGTCCGACTGTCTATGGCTGAGGGCAGCCATTTCCGACCAGCCGCGTCGCATTCGCGTCGCGGTCACGCTGGGCACTTCGTCACGAACGCCCCGATTGCCCACCACGCGGGCTTGGCACCAACAGCCTGCCAGCCGCTTCTGCGGTTACCCCCAGTACGGCCTCGATCCGGCGCCGAGCCTCCAGGTCCTGCCCTTCGACGCACTGGTAATAGATCCGGAGCAGGACCTCGACACTGTGGCCGGCCCACTCGGCGACCAGCGAGGCGGGCACCCCTGAGTTCAGCCAGTCCGTCACACAGCTCGCCCGGAGGTCGTAAATCCTGCGGGCCATCTTCGACTTGGCCTCTTCGGGTGTCAGCACGGCTGTCCTTGCCCTGTGCAGAGCCCGCCGGGCGACCGAGAGCGCCAGCGGACCACCGCGCTCGCCCTGGAAGAGGCGGTCGCCCGGCTTCAGCTTCTCGTCCTCGATGTGCTGGAGCAGGATCGTGCTGAGCATCGGGGAGACCGGCACCGGGCGGGTCTCCCCCTCTGCCCTGCCCTTGAGTCGCCGATCGTCCCGGCGCTCCCCGGAGTCCGTCCATCGGCGGCCGACTTCGGGGTGAGCCGTGTGGAGCAGGAGGCTCCCCCACTCCCCGTCCTTCAACTGCGCGTCGGCCACCAGCAGCGCCACCGCCTCCTCCGGCCGGGAAGCGGCGTGGCGGACGGTTGCGAAGAACGGCATCAACCGTGTCCCGCCCCGCGGACGCTGGCGGATCCAGATCAGCATCTGCTGGGTTCGCTCCGCACCGATCAGAGTCCGCTTGTCAATCGCAAGCGTGGTCTTCACCGGAGTAGCGAGCGGGTTCGAGGCCGCTGCTCGGAGCGGGTTCTCCGTCAGGCTCTTGCGGTAGACGGCGTAGTCGAGCGCTGGGCTGAGCAGCCGACGGGACCGGGACACGCTGGACGCTGCGGCGGGGGTCCCGTCCAGTTTCACCCGGATCGAGGTGAGGACCGGCTCCACCACGTCGGGCTTCTCCAGGTCGGACACCCTCCTGGTGTTGCGGGCGACCCACCGCAGGATGGCAGCCATCTCAGCTGGGGCCCCTTGCCGGGCGTTCTTGTTGAACGCCCACTCTCGCAGCGCGGTACGGATGGCCACCGGCTTGAAGTCGCTCGGCGCCGGCCGCTTGAGCATCGCGACGGTGACGGGCGTGAGCACCTTGGCCAGGTTGAGGCGGTTGTTCGCGGAGGCCGTCGGCCACTTCAGGTCGGCGTAGGCCGTCGCGAAGTCGTACCAGCTGACGTCGGCCAGCCGGGCCTGCTCCGAGACGGGCAGGCCCGTCTCGGTGTAGAAGGCCTCGCCCTTCTTAGCCGCGGTGAGGAGCTTGGCCCGCTCCGACTCGGCGAGGGTCACCGTGGTGTGGGTGCTGCGGAACGGTCGGCCGGCCACCACCCAGCGCACGGTGTAAGTGTTACCGCGTGCTCGCTTGTTCGTGAGGATGCTCCAGATCCTCACGTCGTAGCTGATCTGGTCAGCCATCAGGCGGCCTCCTCGCAGTCGTTGAGCCAGGCTTCGTAGTCGTCCTGGCGGATGCGGAGTGCTCCGTTCGGGAGCTTGATGCAGTGCGGGGCGCGCCGCTTCTGGCGCCACTCGTAGAAGGTGCTGCGCGAGATCTTCAGGGCCTGGCAGAACTCGTCGACGGTGAGCGGTTCGGTGACCTTCGGGCGCGGGTTGGCCACGTGGCGTCCTTCGGTGCGGAGGGTCGGAAAGTGTCAGGGATGTCAGGAGAAATCGCTGACCTGGGGTTTTGGGTCCTGGCGGGGTGTCAGGGATTGTCAGGGATGTCAGGAGAAAGGCGAGTTCTCCTGACATCCCTGACATTTCCTGACGGCTGGTCAGGTGCTGTTTGTGCTGGTCAGGGCTTTTTCCTGACATCCCTGACGGGTTAGGGGGCGGTCGGCGGAGTGGGGGTGTCGTTCAGGTGGGGGTGGATGCGGTAGGTGGCGGAGGCCTGTCGGCCGCGCCCGGTGGCGCCGGTGGGCTGGGTGCGCAGGTAGCCGTGCTGTTCGAGGAGATGGAGGGCGGGTTCGACGTCGGCGACTTTCTTGAAGCGGCGGCTGCTGGCGACGGCGTCGTAGGCCTTGATCTGCTCGCGGTGGGTGCCGTCCTGCTTGGGGCGGCGGATCCAGTCGAGGATGGCCTGGGCGTCGTCGGTGGCCGGGTCGGCTGCGATCAGGTCGAAGACGGCCAGGGTGTGGGCGGTGTAGTAGTCGGCGATCTGGGCGGCGCGGGTGATCGTGTCGGCTTCGACGGGCTGTCCCCAGCCTGTGGACACTCGGTCGGCGAGGTGGAGGAGGGCGGCGATGCGGACGGTGTGGCCGACGAGTTTTCCGGCCCACTCCTTGATGTGGGACAGGGGCTGTTCGGGGCGGAGTTGGAGTTCGAGGCGGTCTTGCAGCTTCTCGACTTCGAGGTCGGCGGCCGGGGTGAGGGGGACGGTGACGGGTTCGGGCAGGTCGATCAGGGTGCGCACGAGCAGGGCCAGGCGGGTCTCGTAGGCGCCGGCGACCTCGGTGGGGATGGGGGCGGTGCGGGTGCGGCGGTAGCCGAGGTTGGAGGGCGGCAGGGCGTACAGGAAGCGGGCGAGCAGGCCGCGGTCGCGGGCGCCGGGGACGGAGCCGAGGTCTTGCAGGACGGCGGGCTGGGGGGTGACGCCGATGGTGAGGGCGGGCTTGTCGACGGTGGGCTGCTCGCGGCTGATCCGGTCGGTCTGCAGCCGTTCGCCCTTGTGGCCCTTGAGGAAGACGCCGAGGTTGGGCTTGCTGCTGTAGCGGCCGGCGATGACGTCGAACAGGTCGCCCTCCGGGGAGAGTGCGGCCAGGCAGCGGTGCACGCCGAGCTGGTGGGTCAGCTGTTCGGGGGTGATGTCGTCGGAGACGGTGAGCCGCGGGGTCGGGGGCACGACGATCTGCTCGGCGAGCATGCGGGCAGAGGCGATCTCGATCGCGATGGCGGCGCGGTCGATGTTCTCGCCGGGCTTGCGGGCGCGGGCCATCAGGGCGTCCACCTCGGCTTCGGCGGCGTCCTTGGCGGCTTGGGCCTCGATGGTCCGGTTGCGGCTCTCGGTCTGCAGGTCGGCCTCGATCCGGTAGACCGGTTCGGTCATGGCGGCGAAGACGTCGGACTTGCGGCTGGCGGGGGGCATCGCGCACACCAGGTAGAGGTTGGTCTGCTCGCGCCAGCCGGGGCGGATCTCGGCGTGGACCCGGCCGCCAGCGGCGGTGGCGAGCGCGGCCAGGGCCATGGTGGCGGCCATGTCGGGCGGGGTCTGGGTGAACTCGGCTACCGCTTCGACCTGCTGGCGCACCCATGTGGGCAGGGCCTCGACGGGGAAGGTGGGCAGGGTGGCGGAGGCGTCGAGCGGGATCGGGGCCTCCCACGCGCTCGCTGAGTCGGTCGGGGGCACCAGGGCGGACCACTCCTCGTCGCCGAACAGGCTGGTCACCGTCGCCGGGCCCGGGGCGGGCTGCTCGGGGCTGGGCTGAGGGCGGGGAACGGGCACAGGTACTCCTTCGTGCGGCAGGGCAGGGGCAGGGCAGGGCCCGTGCGGGGCCCGGGTGTTCGGGCAGGGCTGGGGTGGCGCGGGGGCGGAGAAGCTGCTTTTCCGCCCCCGCGCGGCGTGCTGGCGGGCTGTCAGGCAGTGTGCGGCAGTGTGGTGGTGGCGCGGTCGAAGCCGGAGCGGATGGTGCGCTCGCAGGTCCGCTGGTCCAGGCCGGTGGCCAGGGCGGCTGCCAGGAGAGCGTCGTGCGCCACCGGTTCGGCGAGGGTTCCGGCGGCGATCAGGCGGCCGACAGCCGCGGCTGATGCCCAGAGCCGGTTTTTGCGGCCGGGGTGCTGCTGGGCGCGGACCTTGTCGGCTTCCCGGGTCAGCACCGCGTCGGCGTAGGGGCCTTGCGCTCGGATCCGCCCCCGCAGTTCCACCGGGTCCGCGACCGGCACGACACTGGCGGGCGGGGGCGTGGTGAGCAGGTCCAGCAGCGCGGCGGGAAGTGGTGCTAGGTGGTCCGGGCTGGTGGTGAACCGGTACTCGCCGCCGGCGGTGCGGGTGCCGGGGCCGACCAGGACCCCGCCGGTACCGCGCACGTCGATCCCCTCCCCGAGCTTCTTCTCCGAGTTGGGGATCCGGATCCCGGGCGGGACGGTGAACCACAGGTGCCAGCCCCCGGACGGGGTGGCCACGGTGGCCGTGGGCGGGATGCCGAAGCCGTGCTCGGCGGCCAGGACCCGGAACGCTGCGGGTCCGTTCTGGTCGTGCTTGACGTCCAGATCGATGCCGACCAGGTGGTGCGGGGCGCGTCCGCAGGCGATCCCGTACCCGGCCGCCCACGGCGCGGCCTCGAACAGGGCACGGATCCGGTCGGGGTCGGTGGTGGCGTCGTGGACGCCGTGGCCGAACTTGCCGCATTCGCCCTTGCAGTTGCGGTTGTCGGGGTGGGGGCTGGGGATGGCCGGTCGTTTGGTGCGGCCGAGCGGGAAGACGGCGTGGCCGCGCGTGGCGGCGGCCAGGGCGACGGCCAGGATCCGGTGCCACTCGGGAGCGGGCACGGGCGCCTCCTTGGGCTGGGAGGGGATGGGTTGGTCGGCGGGCAGCGGCAGGGTGTCCAGCACGCCGCCGCTGTCCGCCGGGGCGGTCGGCTGGTGGTTGGTCAGGTGCTGCTCGGCGCAGACCTTGTGGGAGGGGCAGCGATGGTCGTCGCGTAGCGGTGTTGGCTTGCCGCACCAGCGGCAGGGCAGGTCCCGGGCGTGGTCGAAATGGCGAGGGTCGCGCCAGTTGAGGAGCGCCACGGCCGCGGCGGGTCAGGCGGCCAGGTCGGGCGCGGCGCTGGTGATGTGCTCGGCCACCTGGTGGCCGATGTGCTGGGTGTAGGCGGGCGGGATGGCCTGGCGGGCTTCGAGGTTGGTCATCCAGGTGCAGCCCATGGCGTCGGCGAACGCCCGCTCGTCCTTGTGGGCGAACGGGATCTGGTTGCGGTGGTGGTGGCAGGGGGCGGTGAGCTGGAAGGCGTGCCAGGACGTCTCGAACAGCCGGTGCCGGCGGACCTTGAGGCCGAACATGGAGCCGCAGAGCAGCAGGTCCGGGCGGACCGGGGAACCGGGGACGTTCTCCATGACCCACGGCCGCCCAAGGCCGGTGAGCAGGTCCCGAGTGGGGGCGATCAGGTTCGGGTGGGCCTCGGCGCTGCCGCGCCACCTGGTCACTGCGGCGTAGTGCTGGCAGGGTGGGGAGGCGTGGACCAGGTCGAACCGGTGGGCGTGCTCGGCGGCGTACTCCAGCGCATCCGCCTGCACGAAGGCGAACGGGTAGTTTGGCTGGGGCTCCCTGTCGACGCCGGTCACCTCGAACCCGGCCAGGTGGTAGCCCATCCCCGCACCGCCGGCGCAGCAGAACAGGTCCAGCACCGTCATCCCGTTCCACGGCTGGACCGGCACCTGGTCGGCCGCCGGTTCGGACCGCTGCGTGGTGTCCAGGGTCATTCGACACCTCCCCGGAGGCTGGCGGCGGCCAGGATCGCCGTGCCGAGGCGGACGGGGACGGCGTTGCCGATCTGCTGGCCGATGTCCCCACCCGTCCAGGGGTGATCCAGGGGGAAGGACTGCAACGCCCCGGCCTCGGCCCAGGTGAAGCGCTCCAGCTCCTGCCCGTCCGGGCCGACCAGCCGATTCCGCCGGACCTTCCCGGTGACGGTCGCGGCCGGCTGGTCCCAGGTGCGGCGGCCCCGGGCGGCCGGGTCTCCGCCGGTACCGTAATTCGACACGACGGTGAACGGCTGCTCGCGGTGCAGCGCCTGACGCATGCTCATCCATGGCAGGAGCCGGGCGTCTCCGGCGCCCTGGGGAACGCCGAGCCGGTAGGGCCGGTGGGTGGGCGCCGGGAGAGCAGCGGGGCCGTCCAGGCGGGCGATGAGGACCGCGCGGCGGCGGGACTGCGGGACGCCGTATTGCTCGGCCCGCAGCACCCCGCACGCGGTCCGGTAGCCCTCGGCGCGCAGGATGCGGGCGAACGCGGTCCACACGGGCAAGACCTGGGGGACCTGCTCCAGCACGACGGTTCGGAACGGGCTCCCGGCGTCGGCGGCCGCAAGGGCCCAGCGGAGCGGCTCCAGCACCAGGAGGATGCGGTCGTGTGCGGGGTCGGTGTGGTGGCGGGCCACCGGACGGCGCGCCGCCAACTGCTCGGCGAGGTGGATCAGGTGGTCGAGGACGCGGCGGCCGGTGCCGTCACCGGCGACGGAGAACGGCTGGCAGGGCGGCCCGCCCAGCAGGATCGTCGCGGTCGGGAAGTCACCGGGCCCGTGGTCGCGGACGTCGCCCTCGATCGTGGCCAGCCCGGCGGCGCGGCGGGTGGCGCAGGCGTCGGGGCTCCACTCGATCCCGATCGGGTTGAGGCCGCGCCGGGCGGCGGCAAGGTCGAGTCCGCCGGGGCCGGCGAACAGGTCCACCGTGTCCCGGGTGGCCGGGGGCTGGGCGGGGTGGTCGGTGGTGTGCACGGGGCGTTCCCCCTTGTGCCGGTGGGCTGGACGGTCCAGCTCCCCTCACCACCCCGACCGCTTCGGGCGGGGTGGATCGGGCAACCGTCGTACGAAGCTCAGCGGGTCGGGGCGAGGGTGATGTGCTGGCCGATCAGCTCGGTCTGGAAGCCGAAGCCGCTGATGACCCCGACCACGGCCACATCGGTGCCGATGGTGACGAGCGCCCGGTCGGGCAGGGCGTTCCAGAACCGGGGGAAGACCCAGACGAGGGCGTGGTGGCCGTCGCCGTCGGTGAGGTCGAGGAGGGCGTACTGGGCGCCGGCGCGGTTGGTGCGCTGCATGATGCCGGTGATGGTTCCGGTCAGGATGGCCCTGCCGTCGGTGAGCCCGCAGCCCAGCAGCTCGGGGACGGTGAAGACCGGGTAAGCGGTGGTGTGCACGCGGGTCTCCTAGAAGTTGTTGGTCAAGGTGGATCGGCCTCGGGCGACCTGGCGGCCGACGGTCGTGTTCTTGGTCGTGGTGTTGGTGGTGTGGAAGAGGGAGAGGGTGGTGGCGCCGTCCTT
This sequence comes from Kitasatospora viridis, assembly GCF_007829815.1. Lineage (NCBI taxonomy): Bacteria > Bacillati > Actinomycetota > Actinomycetes > Kitasatosporales > Streptomycetaceae > Kitasatospora > Kitasatospora viridis. Next base: position 1,444,839 of record NZ_VIWT01000001.1, read on the forward strand.
TCGGGTGCGGACCTTGGCGGCGGCCACGGCGGCCACGACCAGGGCGACGAAGACGGCGGCCCACTTGAGGACGTGGACGATTCCGTCCATCGCGGGTGCCATCTGGGCCAGCCCTTCGGCGACCAGCCAGAAGGTCCCGCCGGCGGCCAGGGTGATCAGGGACCCGTAGAGCGCGCACTGACGCACCGCCAACGACAGCCCCACGTCGACGGTGGGGCCCTGGCCGGGTTCGGCGGCGGCCGGTATCTGCTGCTGGGCGGGCGCGGTGGTGGTGTCGGCGACAGGCAGGGCGACGATGCGGCCGTCCACGAGGGTGGCGACGTAGCCGGGCGGCATGAGGTAGGCGTCCGGGTCGACCGGGGCGGCGGTGGCGGCCGGGATCGGGGTGGGGGTGGTCATCGTCAGCTCTCCGCTCAGTGGTGGTTGACGAGGTGGATGAGGGCGGTGAGGAAGGAGTTGACGGGTCCGGCGGCGCCGGTGCCGGCGGCGGTGAAGCCGGAGATCCACACGGCGGCGGCGACGGGCAGGCTGACCCAGCGGAAGCGGATCAGCGCGATGGTGGCGATGCCGGACAGGGTGGCGAGCGTGATCGTGATGGGCACGGCTGGTCTCCTCGACTGGCGGCTTCGGGGTGTGGGAAGCCCCGCCCGGACGCGGTGCCGGGCGGGGCGTGGTGCTGTCGCCTGAGCTGTCGTCAGGGCTGTCGTGTGTGCTGTCGTCCTGCTGTCGTGGCGACTGTCGTCACGACTGTCGCCTCCCAGGTCAGGAGGGGGGTTACAGCCCCCTGACGGCCCCTTGGGGCTGTTTCCGTGGGTGGGCGACAGCGCGGACGACGGCGGGCCTGTTTCAGCCCTCGGTGCTGTGGCCGCGGTGGACGTAGCGGGTCTTGTTGCCCTCGCCGACGCGGATCACCTCGCCGCTGTCGGCCCAGTCCTTGAGCCATCCGGCGATGGTCTGGCGGGTGGTGCCGAACTCGGGCTTGAGGACCTTCTCCATCGCCGATGCCCCGGTCCCCTCCGGGCCGGCCTTGACCAGCAGCATCAGCGCGGCCTCCTTCGCGCCGGGCTCCTCCGGGGCGGTGGTCTCGCGTCCGGTGGTCCAGGTCGAGGGGTCGGACCAGTCGGTCGCGGACGCCTCGGGGCCGCCGGTGGGTGCTGCGGGTTCTCCGGCGGCGGGCAGCAGCCAGATGCTCTCCAGATCGTCGTCCGGCTCGGCCGCGGGGCGCGGGGTGTCCCATCCGGCGGTCGCCCGCCACTCCCGCTCCCCGGGACCCGACGGGCCGTCACCGGCCGGGCCACCCGAGCCCGGTACCGCGTCGGCGACGCCGGCCGAGGTGGTGGCGATGGCTGCGGCGGGCTGGTACCAGAGGTGGCCGCAGCGCTCGGTGGTCCAGCGGTGGGTGTAGTCGGTGCCGGCCGCGTCCAGCGAGGGGCCGTCCAGGGTCGGGCGGCGGGCGGCGGTGATCGCGGTGATCTCCTCGATCATCTCGGGCTTGATGCGCTGCTGGCGGGCCTTGGCGGGCTGCTGGCCCTCGGTGCCGATCAGCATCGAGCCGGGCCCGTCGAACGAGTCCTCCGCCTTCAGCGCGCGCCAGCCGAACAGGTGCCCGAGCTCGGAGTCCTCGTTGGCGCCGGTGGCGATCCGGTTGGAGGCCATCTTGCGCACCATCGGGTCCGGGAGGGTGTCGGAGGTGACGCGCAGCACGGAGACGACGGCGCGGATCGCCATGGCACGCGCGATGCGGATGACCTCGGAGATCCCGGCCAGCACCTGGCGGGCGGCGCGGGTGGCGGCGGCTTCGGCGCCCTCGTCGACGATGATGACGACCTCGGGGATCGTCGGGCCGACGGGGAGTTTGTCGTCGTTGGCGTCGCGCATGGCGTCCTGGTAGGCGACCTTGCGGGCCTTGGCGATCCGCACCGCCGCCGCCAGCATCCGCTTGGCCTCCTCGATGGTGGAGGCCACCCAGTCCACTCCCGGGACCGGGATGTCGGCGCCCGCCCAGCGGGATCCTGGTCGGCCGGTCTGGGCGTCGTGCCAGGCGGCCAGCCAGGGCAGCGCGAGCGAGCCGCCGTTGAGGTCGATCACCCACACCAGCGTGTCACTGGTCTGGTCGAGCCGGGCGATCAGGTCATGCAGCAGGTTCGTCTTCCCCGAGCCGGTGGGGCCGGTGATCACGGTGGAGGCCTGCCGCAGGTCCAATTCGGCGCGGGCCCCGTCGGAGAGCAGGGCGACGGGGATGGGGTTGTTGACTGTGGTGATCTCGGCCATGTCCTCGACCGGGAACGGGAACTCGGTGCCGGACATGCTGCGGGTGGTGACCTGCAGCAGGACCCGGCGCCGGGAGATTCCGGGGGAGGCCTGGATGCCGCAGCCCTCGGGCAGGTCGAGGTCCGAGCTCAGCTGGTCGACGTGCTCGGTGATGACCCTGCGGGTGGTGCCGCCCTCCGGGAGCTCGATCTCCAGGGTGTAGCCGGCGCCGGAGGGCCAGTGCTCGATGCCCAGGATGGTGACCTCGGTCTTGCAGACGCGGCGGATCCGGTCGGTCCACTCCTCGGCGAGTTGGCGGCGGGCGCCGATCAGCAGCAGGTGCCGCCGGGCGTTCTGCTCGACCTCCTCGTGCCCCTTCGCGAGCGGCGCCGCGATCCCGGCCGCGGCCCCGCAGGTGGCCAGGGCGGCGATGTGGGGCCAGGTGAAGGGGCCGCCGTGGGCGAGCGCCCAGGACGACCAGCCGCCGGCGGTGGTCCAGCACGCCGCCCGGAAGGCGAGGGTGGCGCGGGTCAGTCGCCGGCGCCAGCCGACCGCCGTGCTGGTCAGCGCGATCGCCGCCCCGGCGCCGAGCGCCCAGCCGGCGGGCAGGCCCGTGGCGTGGCCCAGCGCCGTCGTGGACAGCGTGCCCAGCGTGCCGTTCAGGGTGCCGGACAGGATCCCGTGCCCGGCCTTCCAATCGATCCTTGTTCCGCCCGACTGGCCGGCGGTCTTGGCGTTCGTCAACACGTCCTCCCGAGACGGGCGTTGGCGCTTGATGGTGCGCGGGAAGCGCTGGGGGCGCCCACCGTGGCGGGCGCCCCCAGCGTCGAACTCTGCTGTGGTGCGGGTGGGTTGGGGTTTAGACGTTCCACTTCCGCTCGGCTTCGAGCCCGTTGCGGGGGTTGTCGACGCGCTCGATGTCGGCCTCGTGGACGCGCATGTAGACCGGGGCGACCTCCTCCAAGGCCTGGACGACCTTGCCCATGGCGCGGTAGCCCTCGCCGATCTCCTCGACCACGGCCGGGTCGACGGGCAGGGACTCGGCGGACTTCTCCGCCAGCACCCGCAGCACTTCCTGGATCGTGCCGAACGCGGTGGGCAGGTCCTCGACGAGCTGCTGGAACTCGACCATGAGCTCCGGGTCGAAGGTGGTGGCCGCCTGCAGCATGACGTCGGCGGCCGAGGAGAGGGAGAACGCGGGAACGGTGGACTCGGACGTGGAGTCGGACACGGTGGTCCCCTTCTGGTTGGTGGGCTTGCCCAGGCTGATCAGGGCGGCGAACGCGCCGGGCATCCCGGCCGCCACCGCCGCCTTCACCCCCGAACCGGCCTGCCGGCCGGGGCGGTTGACGAACTGCGCGGGCAGCGGGACCGGGCCCCGCTGTCCGTCCTGCTGCCGGTCCAGGCCGAGGATCGCCGCGTCCCTGGCGTCCCGGGCGGCGCGGGCCCTGTCGGCCAGCCGCCACCAGGTGCGGCGGGCGTGGCGCGAGACCATGCCGCGGTGGCGCCAGTTGCCCACCACCGCCGACAGCAATCCGACCCCGCCCGCAACCGCCCCGGCCGCGGTCATCGCGCCGCGGTGACGCCACGCGGAGCGCTTGAGCTGCTTGCGCTGCTCCTCGGTCAGCTCTCCCGGCTTCTGCTGGGCGGCCGGGCGGGCCGAACCGGCCGGCGACGTGCTGGACCCGGGCGCCAGCCCGGCCCGCCGCTCCGCCCGCGCGATCCCCTTCGCCAACCGGCGCGCCTCACGATCCGCCGACCGCGCCGACCGGGGCGCGGCCGTGAAGAGGCCACCCCCGCCCGCGACACCGGCCCGGGAACGGCCACCGCCGCGGGTGGCCTCTTCAGCCCCCGTGCGGGTGGCCGGGGCGTTGCGCCGCCCGGGCAGCACCCGGGCCGACCAGCGCGACACCGCACCGCCACCCTCGCCGCGGCGCCGGTCCGCACCACGCTGGGGCCCGTTCGCCGACCGCGCACCGCCGCTCTGGCGCGGAACACCGCCACGGCCCCCGCCGCCCCGGGCCGGGCCGGCCGAGGGCGTGGTCGACGCGCTGGCGGTCGTCGGCGCCGTGCGGGTGCCGGTCATCGCGGAACCGGTGCGCTGAGCCGCGTAACGGCTCTGCTCACGGCCCCGGCCACCAGCGGCGGCCGCACCGGCGTGGCCGGCGGTCGGCGCTGCCTGGCCCCGACCCCGGTGCTGACCGGCGGCCGAGCGCTGTGCGGTCGAGCCCGCCGCGGCCTGGCCGGGGGTGCCGGTGTTGGGGCGGCGGTGCGGGAGCACCGATCCCCGACCGGCCGCCACCGTCGTCCGGCGCCGCTTGGCCGCCCCACGGCCGGCCGCGACCCCCACCGCGGCCAGCCCGGCGACCGCGCCGGCCACCGCCAGCGACGCCGGGCCACCCACCGAAACCCCCGCGCCGGCCAGACCGGTCAGCGCGTTCACCCCCGCAACCGCCAGCGGCACTCCCGGCACGATCGTCCCCTCCTGGCTGTGGGGAGCCCGGGCGGGTTCCCTCTCGGGCACCGCCGCCGCAGTGGCGGCGGGCGTGGCAACGTCCTCGACCACCGTCGGGGCCTGGACCTGACCGTCTCTGGTGCTCGCCGCGCTCACCGCTCCGGCCCCGTCCGCGCCCGCTCCACGACCTGCTTGCCCAGGTCACGGTGCGTCAGCTCCGTTCGGAAGCCGCGCACGGTCAGCAGCCCCGACAGGGCCATCGCCACCGTGGCGGCCCGGTGCCGGCCCCCCGCGCAACCGACCGCGATCAGTAGCTCGCCGTCGGCCGGCCCGAGGTCGAACGCCTCCACCGCCCACCCGACCGCGGTGACCAGGTCCCGGATCCCCGGCGTGGCCAGGACCGCCCGGCGAACCGGCTCGTCGTGGGCGGTCAGGTACTTCAGCTCCGGGTCCACGTGCGGGTCCCGGAAGTGGTGGCGCAGGTCCAGCACCATGTGCGCGCCCTCGGGCGGGGCACCGTGCAGGAACCCGAAGCTCTCGATCCGAATCAACTTGCCCACAGCACAGCTCCGTTCAGGCCGAGACGATCATGGCGGCGATCGTCTCCATGACGTGGTGGAAGGACTGGTCCAGCAGGTAGGCGCCGTTCATGCCGTGGTCGGCCAGCCGCACGAAGCTGCCCTTCCCGACCGCCTCCGCCAGACGGTGCAGCGGCTCGCGCCGGTCGGCCAGGTAGTGGGTGCCGGCCGACAGGGCCAGCGCCGCGACCGCCCGACCGGGCTTCACCCGCTCGCCGAGCAGGGCCATGCCGCCGATCAGCGCGGCGGCCTGCGTGGCGGTGTAGGTGGCGACGTGAGCGGCACAAGCGCGGCGCCCGGCCGCACTCGACTGCCCCTCGTTGTGGTCGTGCTGGCCCTTGGCCAGGGCCTGGGAGTGGGTCTGGACCCAGTGGTCGCCCACGTCCGCCGCCGCCCGCAACAGGGCGTAGGCGGCGGCAAACCGGGCAACGCGAACGTTGTTCACGATGACTCCCCTTCGGGGTTACGCGGCCTGTCGGCCGGCGCTGTCGATGCAGGTCAGGCACTCGCCGTAGCGGGTGGGGATGACGTAGGGGCACTCGGTGCGGCAGCTGGGGCAGGTCCGGCGGGCGCGCATCATCGCCTGGTGGGCGCGCCAGCGGCCCGGCGTCATCGGCCGTACCGGCACCGCGCGGTCCAGGCGGTAGAGGTAGGCCTCCCGCACCCCGGTCCCGGCCTTGCGGGAGCGCCAGCGGATCTGCGCGACCACGTCCTGACCGCCCGGCTGCAGCCCCCGAGCCCTCAGTTGACGTCGGGTCAGCAGGTGCTCGGGGGCCATGCGCCAGGGGTAGGTGGGCATGCCGCCGTGCCGGACCCCCTGCGGGTCCCAGAAGCGCGGGCGGCTCACTAGGCCGGGCACCCGATCAGGCGCACCGGCACACCGCCGAAGGTGCCGTAGGCACGCAGCCAGTAGACCCCGCCCTCCGGCTCGCGGTCGGTGACGTCGGCGGGGTTGATGTCCAGCGCCTGGCGCCACAGCTCGAACTGGTGCAGGCCGTGGTGGAGCGCCAGGTGCAACCCCCAGCCCAGGAACCGCCCCTCCGGCGAGTAGAAGAGGTTCTCGATCGACAGCGCGGGGGCGGGCAGGTCGGGGTTCGAGGCCAGCAGGGCCATCGCGGCCGCGACGGCGTTGATCTGGTCGGACGCGGTGTTCTCGGTCATAGCGAGGTTCTCCTGGTCAGGCCGTGTGAGCGACCGTCAGCTGCGAGTGGGTGGCGCGGTAGCCGGCCGCGAGGAGTTCGGCGGCCTCGGTGCGGCGGCCGGAGGCGGTGGCGATCGAGACGTCCAGCAGGTCGGCGATCGTCTGGAGGCTGACGGCCTCCGGGGACCCGCCCTGGGCGAGGATCATCCGAGCGACCCGGCGGGTGGCACGGGCGGCAGGGGTCAGCTTCGCCTCGTCCTCGGCTTCGACCGCGCGCCGCTCCGCTTCAGCGGCACGCTCGCGCGCTTCAGTGGCACGGGCCAGGCTCTGCGCGGCGGCCTCGTCGGCCGTGGCCTGATCGCCGCGGGCGATGGCCGCGTCCCGGTCGGCTTCAGCGGTGCGCTTGCGCGCTTCAGCTGTGGCCTCCTCCGTTTCAGCGCTGCGCTTGGCCATTTCAGCAGCGCTCAGCCGAGCGGCCTGGATGTCCTCCTCGTCCTGCGCTTTCGCCTTCTCCTCGGCCGCGCTCTGCCGCTCCGTTTCAGCGACGGCGCGCCGGGTTTCGGCGGCGGCCTTCTCCGTTTCAGCGGCAGCCTGGTCAGTCTCGGCGGCCTGCTTGCGGGCGTCGGCCGCCTCCTGCTCGGCCGCGGCTGCCTTCAGCTCCTCCTCGGCGTGGCCCAGGCGCTCGGCGGCGGCAGCTTCACGCCCGGCGGCCAGGGTGCGGGCCTGGGCGAAAGCCTGGGCAGCGGCCGTGTCGGCGCCGACCTCGTGCCGGGCGGCCTCCACCGTGCCGGCGGTGCGCAGCTGGGAGATCGCCGCCGCCGCGGCCCGGCCCTCGGCCCGGGCCAGGACGCCGGCCTCGAACTCCTCGCGGCACTCGTCCCGCAGCCGCGCGGCCTGCTCGGCCTGCATCGGTAGGGCCAGCGCCTCGTCCACGCTCAGGCCGAAGCGGGCCATCGCGAGCGGAAGCCGCAGGTCAGCCGGGGCAGACTCGATGTTGCCGTGGTCGCGCTCCAGCAGCACCCCGTAGACCAGCAGGTCGCGCTCCAGCTCGACCGCACGGGCATAGGACGGGATGCCGTTCAAGCGCATCCGCCGGTACATCCGCCACGACCGGTTCGGGGCCAGCAGCCAGCGGTGCAGCGGCACTCCATCGCTCTGGCGCCCGGCCTCGATCCGGGTGATCCGCACGACCAGCCGCCGCCCGGCCTCGACCGAGGCGATGAACATCACCGGAATCACCGCGTGCATCGCCGTGCCCGTCGGATCCGCCAGCAGCGGGCCGGCCGAAGCGGCGTTGAAGTAGATCGTCGCGACCGTGAAACCGTGCGCCAGCACCCGCAACAGCGGCCACGGCGTACCCCTGCGGATCAGGTGCAGGTCCATCGCCAGCAGGGCCACGATCCCGGCGTCCACACCCACCGGGAACACGTAGCTGAAGCGCCCGAAGCCGTGCTTGAAACCGAGCGCCGCGAGCGCGGAGTAGGAACCGGTGAAGCCGATCCCCGCCAGCACCGTCCCACCGACCGCGGCCAGGATCGTCAGGGCCAGCATCAGCTTCGCCGCGCTGTCGGCCGGCGTGGTCGAAGCGGCCTTGCGCGTCTCCGAAGCGGTGGCGGGCGGGGTTGAAACGGCCGCCGGTGCGGCCATCGTCGTCACGCGGCCACCCGCTCGACGCTCGCGCGCCGGCGGATCACCGCCGGGCGCCGCAGCGGCGCCGGCGCCACCATCAGCAGGCGTTCGGCGAAGGCGGCCAGCACCGAGTCCTCCCGGCGCAGGTCCGCCAGGATCCCCGCCGCGGCGTCCATTCGCGCGTTCCGCTCCGCCTCGCTCTCACCGGGGACCCCGGTGAACAGTTGGGTGAACGCGGAGTCCACGCCGAGCGCGAGCTCGGCGAACTCGTCCTCCGTCAGGGCCGTCTGGCCTGCAATCATGTCCTTCACGGGTCTACCTCGTCCTGTAGCGGGGTGGCCCGGCAGGGACGGCTCCTCGTCCGGCCAAGGAAGCGGGAGCCGTTCCTGCGCAGGCCAACCACTGGTTGGTTGAGCAGGGCTTTAGTGCTGCGCGGCCAGCGAACCGTCGCCGTAGCGGCGGGTACCGTCCGCGCACCGCACGACGTGGCGCGGGCCGCCGCGGAACGGGCTCCACTCCTGGATCCCCTTGCGCTCGTCGTTGCCGACGATGTCCAGCGGGCTCGCGGGCTGGGCGGCCAGCAGGTCGTCCACCAGCGCCTCGCTGCGGCCGTTGCGGGTCCGGTCGATCACGCCGTCCGCGTTCCGTCCGGAGGCCTCGGCCGCGAACCCCCGCGCGGTGTCGGCCAGTTCTGGCGAGACGCCCGGCCGCCCGTCCTCGAACAGCTCGGTCAGAGCCTGAGCGCCGGCCGCCAGGACCGTCTGCCACTCCTGGTCGCCGATCTCACCGCTCCACCGCGGCGCCGCCGTCCCGGTCAGCCGACCGAGCCGGCAGGCGACCGCCCGGCGCCGACGCTCGGCACCCCGAGCCTCCGCCACCCACCGGCCGGCGGAAACCTGACGGGAACCACCGGTCAGCGACGCCATGCGGCGGGCGTAGGAGCGGCCCGTCACGGACGGGGCGGCGGACGTACGAAGCGGAGCGGACATGGCGAAGCCTCCTGGCAGGCAGGTGGAGCTCACGACGATGGGGTGGCGCATTTGCGCAGCTCAAAGAAGGCCCTTCATGGACCGTCAGTTCTCCAGCCTCGCCATGCGAGACATGTTGAACATGTCTCTTACGATGCCGAGAAGCAGACGGTTCGTCAAGTCCTTCCGGTATTTGCCGCCGAGCTCTCCGGCGGCGAGAACAAGATTCGCTCAGCTAGCGCGGTCGAGACACGATGCAGCTGGACGACTACGGTCCGTCTTGAGTACGGTCAAGTCGTCCCGCACCGTCCAAGCGCCGGAACACCGTCCAGGGGAGGGCGAGATGGCCAATGAACAGCTCCGCGGCGCGATACTCGCGAGCGGCCTACGCCTCGAAGAAGTCGCCGAACGTCTCGGCGTAAGCACTCGCACCGTGGATCGGTGGGTCGAGGCGAAGGACGAGCGCCGGCCGTACCGCCGAACCCAGTACGCCATCGCCAACCTGTTGGGCAAGGAGCTGTCGGAGCTCTGGCCGGACGAGCGGACCAGCCGTCAGACAGCCGAGGCCGGCCGGGCGGAGCTGGTGATGCTCTACCCGCACCGCGCGGTCGTCCCGAAGGAGCTGTGGACCTCGCTGTACGCCAAGGCCACCCGCCACTTCGACCTGGTGGTCTATGCCGGGTTCTGGCTCTCAGAGGACCCGCTCTTCTTTCGACTGATTCGGGAGAAGTCGCAGGACGGCGTACCGATCCGACTCATGCTCGGAGACCCTTTGTCAGACCCGGTTGCCCAGCGCGGCATGGACGAAGGGATCGGGCCCGCGATGGCCAGCAAGATTCGCAACGCGCTGGCCAACTACACCCCTCTCTTCAACCTACCGAACGTCGAGTTCCGCCTGCACGCCACCACGCTGTACAACTCGATCTACCGCGCGGACGACGACGTGCTGGTCAACGGGCACGTCTACGGCGTCGGGGCCTACCTCGCTCCGGTGATGCACCTTCGCCACGTGCCCGGCGGCGAGCTGTTCAGCACGTATACAACGAGCATCGAACGGATCTGGGACGGTGCCCGCCGCATCACCTCCCCTCAGCTGGAGAGCGAGACCTCGTGAGTCGCGTCGACTACTTCCACGATCCGAAGGCGCCGGCGGCGAACTCAGTGGTGCCGTCGGTCACTGCCGTCGTACTGGACGACTTGGGACGACTGCTGCTCATCCACCGTACGGACAACGACCTCTGGGCCGTGCCCGGCGGCGGCCACGACATCGGCGAGTCGATCGCCGACACTGTGGTGCGCGAAGTGCGGGAGGAGACCGGCATTGAGGTCGAGGTACTGGCCGTCACGGGGCTGTACACCGACCCGGGCCATGTCATGGCCTACGACGACGGCGAGGTCCGACAGCAGTTCTCCATCTGCTTCCGTGCCCGCCCGGTCGGCGGCGAGCTGCGGACCAGCTCGGAAAGCAAAGAGGTCCGCTGGGTGGACCCAGCGGACCTCGATGAACTGGCAATCCACCAGTCGATCCGACTGCGGATCAAGCACGGACTCGAACCTGACCGGGGCCAGCCCTACATCGGCTAGATGGCCGGCGTGGCGCTCTCCAGCCGTTCAGCAATGCGCTCGGCTGCACCGTGAATCTCCGGCTCGGCACGGCGGATGAACCGACCGACTACGCTGTCGGCCCCGTATCGGCTGACGATCTCGGCGATCCGATCCGGCGTGGTGGTCGGGTCTCCCTGCGGCGTGGTGGTCATGTCGCAGTAGATCAGCGCGTCAACCAGCCCCGGGTCTTCGAGAGGGAACTCCTCCGCCAGCTCTCGCCGCAGGTTGCCGCCTCGTTCTTCCGCTTCCAGCAAGGCGCACGAGTGATTGGCGACCAGCCGCACGACCCGCTCGTCCACTGCAGCGACATCGCGAAGGAATCGAGCGCCGTCGAGGGGGTGGAACCCCGTGTCTACGAGCCCCGGCGCGTACCCCACATCGTGCAGCACTGCCGCTGCCTCAAGCAGTTCCGCCTCCGCCCCAAGGATCGGCTGCAGCGATCGAGCCCTGCCAGCAACGCCGAGAGAGTGCGCCCACCGACGCGGCAGCGACTCGGCGAGCAGGGACTCCGCCAGTTCATAAGCCCACAAGGTGTTGACCCCGTTCTAGGAAGACTGGGAAGGATTCTCGGCCCCGGGAAGGGCCCGGACGACCCGTCCTTTCCCGTGCCGTACTTCAAGTACCCCGGCGCCCTCCAACTGCGCTAGCGCCCGACGTACGGTCCCCCGCTTGGCATCCAGCCGCTCACAGAGCTCCTTCTCCGACGGGAAAGGGTCCCCGACTGACAGCCTGTCGGGTTCCGGTCCGATTAGCGCGGTGACTTGTTCCAGCAACGACGGAGGCCGTTCCCCTCCTGACACCACGAACCAGCCGACGCCTGGCTGCGAGCTGATCAAGCCATCGCGCTCAAGTACCGCCAGTGCCCGGTGCACCGTCGTCCTGCCCACGCCGTGGGTCTCCATTAGCTTGGCCTCAGAGGGGAGCCGACTCCCGTGCGTGCCGTCCCCCACCTGAACACGGAGCGCCTCCGCAATCTGCAGGTAGGTACCCCGAGGACTCCGCTCGGTCACCAGCAACCCCTCTCCGTATCAGTCCACCCCGGACCTGGTCTCCAGCGCCCAGCGCTGCCAGCCTCACGGTACCCGGACAGCTCAGGCCTACGGGTCTGCGGACTGTCGACTCCAAGCCCGGGCCGGGTCGCGTCGCATTCGCGTCGCGATGTTCCCCATAGAGCGCCCCATTTGACACTCCCGCGCAGGTCACAGCCCTCTCCTGCCAGTGAGTGATCGCCGCCCTTCTAAGCACTTGGCCGCAGGTTCGAGTCCTGCCGGGGGCGCCCACAGGGCCTGACCAGCACGAGTGCCGGTCAGGCCCTTCGCCGTTCAACCGCGCACCACTCGTGCGCCCAGCGCTTCCCGACAGGTCCGGCGCCCACCGGCGGCCCGCCCGCGCAGCGGGACCCGCACGACCGAGCCCCACCGAGCGCCATCGGACCCCACCGAGCCCCACCGAGGCCCCGCCCAGCCTGCGCCTCAGCCGGTGCCCCTTCGAAGGAGCACCGGGGCCGCCCCCTCCACGGCCCCGATACCCCTTCGGAGGGTCGCCGACCTGGGCCGTAAGCGCAGCGCAGTTCCTTCGTCATCCGGAGCGATGACTATTCACCCGGTTCTGTCAGATCCTGTCAAGAGTGTGATGAGCATGCGAAGGAACTGAAGAACTGTCACCTTCACCGACGGTGAGCGGTGTCCGCTTTCGTCCGGCTTCGCGCTCACCCTCCGCAGGCGAAGCACCCGGCTCGCCGCGCGGGTTCAGATGCCGGTGACCGTACTGCCGATCACCCGGACCGCGCCGTCCTCGCGCGCGGCGAGCGCGGCCCGCAGCCGCGGTGCGCGGGCCGGGCCGAGCAGGGCGGCGGCCTCCTCGACGGTGGCCCAGCGGTAGTCCTCCAGCTCGCTCTCCTGGAGCGCGATCGCGGTGCCGGCCGGCACCGGGTCGACGTCGAAGACGAAGTGCACGGCGGGGTGGTCCAGCTGCTCGGAGGGGTGGGTCCAGACGACCGTGAGCAGTCGGCCGACCGGCAGGTCGAGGCCGGTCTCCTCCAGCAGCTCGCGCCGGGCGCACTGCGCGGCGTCCTCGCCGAGGTCGATGGTGCCGCCGGCGAACTGCCAGCCGGGGCGGTAGTTGGGCTTGAGCACCAGGACCCGTCCGTCCTGGTCGGTGAGCAGCACGGCGGCGCCGGTGTAGGAGCGGGGCAGCGAGGCGAGCCAGGCCGCGCGGGCCTGCAACTGGTCGTTCTGCACGGTGCGGTGTCTCCGATCGGTCGCGTCCGGCGGGGCCGGCGGTCGCCCGCATTCAAGCACGCGGGCGTGCCCCCACCGGCGGGTCGGCGGGGGCGCCTGGGAGAGTGGGGGGATGACGACCGACCTGATCGCCGACCGCGCCGAACTCCCCGCCCCGGTCCCGGGCCTGCGGGTGTTCGAGGGCGCGGACGGCGTCGCCGTGCTGCTGCTGGACCGGCCGAAGCGCCGCAACGCGGTGACCCTGCGGATGTGGGGCGCGCTGCCCGAGCTGCTCGCCGGTCTCGCCGAACGCCCGGGCCTGCGCGCCCTGTTGGTGACCGGCGCGAAGCGCACCTTCAGTGCGGGGGCGGACATCACGGAGCTCGCCGACGCCTACGGCTCGCCGGCCGCGGCGGACGCCTTCCACGCCCGCAACGTCGAGGCGGAGCAGGCGCTGGCGGCGTTCCCGCACCCCACCCTGGCGGTGGTGCACGGTTCCTGCGTGGGCGGCGGTTGCCAGTTGGCGCTCGCCTGCGACCTGCGGTTCGGCGCCGCCGACGCCCGGTTGGGGATCACCCCGGCGAAGCTGGGCGTGGTCTACCCGGCGGTGCCGACCCTGCGGCTGGCCGCGCTGGTCGGCCCGGCCCGGGCCAAGTACCTGCTGTTCTCGGGCGAGTTGGTGGACGCGGCCCGGGCCGAGCGGTTCGGCCTGTTGGACGAGGTCCACCCGGCCGCCGAACTCGACGGCCGGGCGCTGGAGTTCGCCCGGTTGCTGGCCCGGCGTTCGCCGCAGACGATCGGCGCGGTCAAGGCGGCGCTGGCGGCCGACGGCCCGGCCGGGGCCGCGGCGGCGCTGGCCCCGTGGGAGCGCCGCTCGCGGGAGGCGCCGGACGTGCGCGAGGGCCTGTCCGCCTTCCTGGAGCGCCGCGAGCCGGCCTTCCCGGACCTGCGACCGGCGGTTTCCCCGGCAGCGGAACGGCTAGGCCCGACGGAGTAACGTGAGACGTGAGTCCAGTCACTCTCTGGTGAGCTGTCCCCAAGGAGCAGTTCCACCCCGAGGCAAGGAGTTTCCGGACATGCGGGCACAGGTGGGCGACCACATCCACATCCACAGCCGGGCCGTCGGCATCGACGAGCAGCAGGGCGAGATCACCGAGGTGCGCGGGAGCAACGGCGAACCGCCGTACCTGGTCCGTTTCGCCGACGGCCACGAGGGGCTGCTCTACCCGGGCCCCGACTGCACCGTCGAGCAGCGGCCCAAGAACCGCTAGACCGCCGGGACCGGACCGCTGGGAGTCGTCCGGGGCGGTCAGCGGATCGGCATCCCGGAGACCGTCCGGGCGATGACCAGCCGCTGGATCTCGCTGGTCCCCTCGAAGACGGTGTAGATCGCGCTGTCCCGGTGCATCCGCTCCACCGGGTACTCGCGGGTGAACCCGTTGCCGCCGAGCAGCTGCATCGCCTGGCTGGTCACCCACTTCGCGGTCTCGCCCGCGTAGAGCTTGGACATCGAGCCCTCGGCCGCGGTGAACGGCTGCTGGTTGGCGGCCATCCAGGAGGCCCGCCAGACCAGCAGCCGGGCGGCGTCGATCTGGGTGCGCATGTCGGCCAGGGTGAAGGCGACGCCCTGGTTGTCGATGATCGGGCGGCCGAACTGGACCCGGGTCTTGGTGTAGTCGAGCGCCACCTCGTAGGCGGCCCGGGCGATCCCGATGGCCTGCGCGCCGACGGCGGGGCGGGAGGCCTCGAAGGTGGCCATCGCGGCGTTGCGGCCGCCGGCCGAGGCGGCCGAGCCGCTGGCGGCCCGCTCGCGGGCCCGGGCCAGCCGCTCGTCCAACTTCTCCTTGCCGCCGAGCAGGCAGTGGCCGGGCAGCCGCACGTCGTCGAGCACCACCTCGGCGGTGTGCGAGGCGCGGATGCCGTGCTTCTTGAACTTCTGTCCCTGGCTGAGGCCCTTGGTGCCCGGCGGCACCACGAAGGAGGCCTGGCCGCGGGCGCCGAGCGCCGGGTCGACGGTGGCGACCACCACGTGCACGTTGGCGATGCCGCCGTTGGTGGCCCAGGTCTTGGTGCCGTTCAGCACCCACTCGTCGGTGGCCTGGTCGTAGACGGCCCGGGTGCGCAGCGCGGAGACGTCGGAGCCGGCGTCCGGCTCGGAGGAGCAGAAGGCGGCGACCTTGACGTCCTCGGGGGTGCCGAACATCTGCGGCACCCAGGTGCCGACCTGCTCCTCGGTGCCGTTGGCCAGCACCGCGACGGCGGCCAGGGTGGTGCCGGTGATGGACAGGCCGATCCCGGCGTCGCCCCAGAAGAGCTCCTCCATGGCGATCGGGATGCCGAGGCCGGTGGGGTCGAAGAACTGCTGGGCGTAGAAGTCGATGGAGTAGATGCCGAGTTTGGCGGCCTCCTGGATGACCGGCCAGGGGGTCTCCTCGCGTTCGTCCCACTCCGCGGCGGCGGGGCGGATCACGTCGGCGGCGAAACCGTGCAACCAGTCCCGCAGGGCGAGCTGGTCCTCGCTCAGGGCCATCGAGAAGGCGGTCATCGCGGTCACTCCTCTTCGCGTGGAATGTGGTGGATCATCCGGGGCCCAAGATCGCGCCGCTCGGGTGTTACCGGGGGTAACATCGACGGAGTCTGCTACTGATAGGTAACGGCTGTCAACGCGTCCGGGCAGCGGGAGACGCAGCGGGAGAGAGGGAGGGCCGGGGTGACCGCACTGGAGGAACCGCGCAGGGAGCAGTTGCTCAACGCCGCAGACCGGGTGGTCCGCCGGGACGGGCCGGGGGCGAGCATGAACGCCATCGCCACCGAGGCCGGGATCACCAAACCGATCCTCTACCGGCACTTCGGCGACCGCAGCGGGCTCTTCCAGGCGCTGACCGAACGTCACACCTCGGGCCTGCTGACCGCGATCCGGGCCGCGCTGGCCGAGCCGCTGGAGCGGCGCGAGCGGGTGGAGCACGTGCTGGACACCTACCTGGCCGGCATCGAGGCCCGGCCGCAGGTCTACCAGCTGCTCACCCACCCGGAGGCCGGCGACCCCAACGGGGTGGGCGGGGTGCTCGCCCCGGCGCTGCGGCAGATCGCCGAGGAGATCACCCGCGCGGTGACCGCCCAGGTGGACCTCGGACCGGACGCACCGGTGATCTCCGAGGCCTGGGGGCGAGCGATCACCGGCATGGTGCTGGCGGCCGGCGACTGGTGGCTGGAGAACAAGCCGTGCACGCGCACCCGGATGGTGCAGGTGCTGGCCGACCTGCTCTGGGGCCGGCTGGCGGCGGCCGCCCCGCTGCCCACCCCGGTCGCACCGGTCGCCGAACCGGCCGCGCTCGACAACTCGGCCGAGCCTGCCGAGGGTTGATCGTCCATCAGTTGCTGACAATCCGTCTCGCTCGGACCCTTGCGCGGCACGCCCGGCTCCGGGAGCATCGGCTCCCACCCCCACCGCCTGCCGTGCGAGGTGCCCGTGCGTCTGCGCCGAACCGCCACCGCCCTGCTCGTGACCCTCAGCACCGCGCTCGCCCTGCTGAGCGGCGCACCACCCGCTGACGCGGCCTCCCCCGGCCCCGACTTCCCGGTCGCGAGCACCACCGCGCCGGACGGCCGGGTGCTCTTCACCGACCAGGCCGGCCGGGTGGTCGAGCCGCGCGGCTTCGACGTCGACAAGTACGACGAGACCACCGAGGCCGATCTGCGCGCGATCGCCGACCGGGGCTTCACCCTGATCCGGGTGGCGGTCTCCTGGGACCGGTTGGAGCCCGCCCGAGACCACTACGACGCCGCCGAACTCGG
Organism: Kitasatospora viridis; assembly: GCF_007829815.1. Taxonomy (NCBI): domain Bacteria; kingdom Bacillati; phylum Actinomycetota; class Actinomycetes; order Kitasatosporales; family Streptomycetaceae; genus Kitasatospora; species Kitasatospora viridis. The sequence continues at coordinate 1,461,479 of NZ_VIWT01000001.1, forward strand.
CAACCTGCGAAGGCTGTTGGACTGGGCCGACCGGGACGGCCTGCTGGCCGTGATCGACTTCCACCAGGACGTCTACGGCCCGGCCTTCGGCGGCGGCACCGACGGCATCCCGCCCTGGGCCACCCGGGACGACGGGCTGCCCTTCGTGCCGGACCCGACGAACTGGTTCAACGGCTACTTCGAGCCCTCCGTGCAGGCCGCCTTCCGCCACCTCTACGACGACCCGGACCTGCGGCAGCGGCAGAGCGAGTTCTACACCCGGATCGCCCGGGAACTGCGCGGCCACCGCTCGCTGTTGGGCTACGACCTGTTCAACGAGCCGTTCGGGCCGGTGACCGGCGACCCGACCGACCCGGCGGCACTGGCCGCCTCCTCGGCCGCGCTGGAACAGGGCCGACTGGCCCTGATGTACCAGCGGCTGATCGCCGCCGTGCGCTCGGTGGACCGGCGCAGCTGGCTCTTCGTCGAGCCCACCGTGCTGGTCGGCGAGGGCGTGCCGACCAGCCTGCCCGGCTTCGCCGACCCGCGCCCGGGCGCGCCCCGGCTGGGCTACGCGCCGCACTTCTACGACACCGCGGTCGAGGACGGCGCCGACTGGAACCCGGGCGACGGGTTCATCCAGGCCTACACCGCGGCCATCACCGCCTACCCGCGCCGGCACGGGATGCCGCTGCTGGTCGGCGAGTGGGGGCCGCCGAACCCCGCCACGCCCGGCAACCGGGAGCTGGTGCGCCGTCAGGTCGCCGCGATGGCGGGCTTCGCCGCCGCCTGGACCATGTGGTACTGGTGCCGGGGCGACGGCGGCTACTGCGCGCTCGACCCGGCCGGGAAGCCGGCCCCGGGGGACGCGCCCGTCTTCGGCCCGTACGCGGTGGCGCTGGCCGGCCTGCCCACCGTCGAGCGGTGGTCCGCCGACAGCTACACGGCCGCCTTCACCAGCACCGGCGGCTGGACCGAGCTGGCCGCCCCGCCCGGCGCCCGGCTCACCGTCAGCGGGGGCGCCGCCGAGCAGGTCCGGGCCGGCGACGGCCGGATCCGGGTGCGCGTGGCGCGGGGCGCGCGGGTCACCCTGACCGTGCGGACCGGCTAGCGACCGGTCGGGGGGTGCCGGGCGGACCGCCTAGAGCAGGTCCGCCCGGGCCGCCTGGATGCCGGCCTGGAACCGGGTGCGGGCGCCGAAGCGGTCCATCAGCTCCCGCACCCAGCGCTGCACGGTCCGGGTGGAGACGCCCATCTGCCGGGCGATGCTCTCGTCGGTCAGCCCGGCCGCCAGCAGCGCGAGCAGTTGGCGGTGCCGGTCCTGCGGCAGTTCGGCGGAGTCGCCGGCCGGCATCCGCATCGCCCTGGTCCAGTAGAGCTCGAACAGGCCGGCCAGCGCGTCCAGCAGCGAGGACGGCCGCACCAGCAGCACGCTCTGCAGCTCGGTGCCGGAACTGACCGGCAGCAAGGCCCACTTGTCGTCCACCAGGGCCAGCTTCAGCGGCAGCTCGGGCAGCACCCGGGCCTGCTCGCCGGCGCCGGTGAAGAGCCGGATCTCGGCCAGCCGGTCCGGTTCGCGCAGCACCCGGCTCTCGTAGACCACCCGCATCCGCACGCCCCGGGCCAGCGCGGCCAGTTCCAGCTCCGGATCGGCCCGGCGGATGTACGGCGGCTTGTCCAGCACCCGCAGCTCGCCGCGCACGCCCAGTTGCAGGCTGCGCCAGAGTTCGGCGATCGAGTCGCGGCCGGTGATGATCTCCACCAGCTCGCCGGCCTCGGTGCCGATCCGCGAGCGCCGGTAGGTGCGCAGCAGTTCGGTGATCCGGCCCCTGGTGCGGCGCAGCTCCAGCTCCCGGCGCAGCAGCAGTTCCTCCAGCGCCACGTCGGGCGCGGCGGCGCTCCACACCGCGCCGTCCGGGAGCGGGCGCTCCACCAGGCCGAGGTCGGCGAGCACGGCGAGCGCGGCCAGCGAGCGCTCGGCGCCGATGCCGAGCGACTGGCCCAGCTGGCCGGCGCTCAGCCCGGCCGAGGCGAGCAGTTGGAGGTAGAGCCGCTCCTGGTCGAAGCTCAGGCCTAGGGCGCCGAACCGAGCGGTCCACTGCTCCGCCATCTGACCTACCGTCCCCGTGACTTCCGGGCCTGGCCCGACTGTTGCGACCAGACTGTTGTGCATAGTTGCGCGGAAATCAAGAGTTTCGACACCTGTCATGTTTCCGCCATGTCGGATTCCGGACCGGTCCGACGTCTTCCGCGGACCCGCCGGGAGCCCCGCGCACCCCGACCCCGCCCGGCCGACCCGGCACTGGAACATGATCTGACGGACCGTCAACGACCGGCCGCGCCACCAGCCGTGGCGCGGCCGACCGGCCGTCAGGCCGGCAAGAGCCCGCGGCGGACCAGCAGCGGCTCCACCCGCGGCTCGCGCCCGAGCACCGCCCGGTAGGCGTCCATCGCCGGCACGCTGTCGCCACGGGCCAGCAGCTCCCGGCGGAACACCTCGCCGCTCTCCCGCAACGACCGCCCGTTCCCCTTGAACCACTCGACGGTGTCCGCGTCCAGCACCTCCGACCACAGGTAGGAGTAGTAGCCGGCGCTGTAGTCGCCGACGAACAGGTGGCTGAAGTAGCCGGTCCGGTAGCGCGGCGGCACGGCGGGCAGCGCCAGCCCGGCCTCCTCCAGCACCCGCCCCTCGAACTCCTCGACGTCCTCGACGAGTTCACCGGCCGGCAGGGTGTGCCAGGCCCAGTCCAGCAGGGTCGCGGCGAGCACCTCGGCCATCCGCAGGCCCTGCCCGAAGCCCTCCGCCGCGTCCAGCCGCTCCAGCAGCTCGGCCGGCAGCGGCTCGCCGGTCTCGTGGTGCCGGGCGTAGTTGGCCCGCACCTCGGGCCAGGCCAGCCACATCTCGTTGACCTGCGAGGGGAACTCCACGAAGTCCCGCGGCACCCGGGTACCGGCCAGCCCCGGGTAGCGCACGTCGGAGAAGAGCCCGTGCAGCGCGTGGCCGAACTCGTGGAACAGCGTGCGCACCTCGTCGATGCTCAACAGGGCCGGGCGGCCGGGCGCCGGCTTGGTGATGTTCAGGTTGTTGTACACCACCGCGGGCCGGCCGAGCAGCCCGGACTGGGTCACCAGCTCGTCCATCCAGGCGCCGCCGCGCTTGGACGGCCGGGCGAAGAAGTCGGCCAGGAAGAGGCCCAGCGGGCCGCCGTCGGCGTCGCGCACCTCGAAGACCCGGGTGTCGGCGTGGTAGCCCACCAGGTCGGTGCGCTCGGTGAAGGAGACCCCGTAGACCAGGCCGGCGGCGTGGAAGACACCGTCCTTCAGCACCCGCTCCAGCTCGTGGTACGGGCGCAGCTCGTTGGTGTCCAGCTGGTACTCGGTGCGGCGGACCCGCTCGGCGTAGAAGGCCACGTCGTGCGGGCCGAAGTCGGTCACCCCGTCCTGCTCGGCGGCGGCGGCCAACCGGGCCAGCTCCTGCTCCACGTTGGCCACCGTGGCCGGCACCAGGCGGCCCAGCAGCCCGGTGACCGCCGCCACCGAACCGGCCGTCTGCTCGGCCACCACGTAGGCCGCGTGGCTCGGGTGGCCGAAGAGCGCGGCCCGCTCGGCCCGCAGCGCGGCGACCCGGGCGGCCAGCGGGCCGTTGTCGGCCAGGCCCCGGGCCAGCGTCTGCTCCAGCAGCTGCCGGCGCAGCTCGCGGTCGGTCAGCTTGGCCAGCGCGGGCTGGCTGGTGAAGTTCACCAGGCTGAGCGCGTACCGCCCGTCCTGGCCGAGCTCGCGGGCGTTCTCGGCGGCCGCGGCCAACTCGCCCTCGGAGAGCCCGTCCAGCTGCTCCGGGCTGTCCACCAGCAGCGCCCCGGCCGCGTTGGCGTCCCGCAGCTGCTGGGCGAAGGTGCTCGCGGCGACCGCCAGTTCGGCGTTCAGCTCGCGCAGCCGCTGCTGCTCGGCGGGCGGCAGCTGGGCACCGGCCCGCACGAAGCCCTGGTGGCGGCGCTCCAGCAGGCGCCGCGACTCGGCGTCCAGCCCGAGCTCCTCGCGCTGCCGGTGCACCGCGTCGATCCGGGCGAACAGCGCGGCGTCGAGGTGGATCGCGTCGCTGTGCGCCGCCAGCTTCGGCCGGTACTCGGTGTCCAGCTCCAGCACGCCGTCGGTGCTGTCGGCGGAGGTCTGGTTGTCGAAGACCGCCAGCACCCGCAGCAGCAGCTCGCCCGAGCGCTCCAGCGCCACCAGGGTGTTCTCGAAGCTCGGCGCCTCCGGGTTGCCGGTGATCGCCTCGATCTCGGCCAGCTGCTCGGCCATGCCCCGGTCGAGGGCCGGCCGGTAGTGCTGCTCGGTGAGGGTGCCGAACGGCGGCAGTTGGAAGGGCAGCGGGCTGGGCGTCAGAAGAGGGTTGTCCGTCATTCCGCCGACCATACGCGCCGGATTGTCGGTCCGGGGAGCTACCGTCGATCTTGCCGGTGCCATGCCCGGACACACCGAACAGGAGGCCGCCGATGCAGTCCAGGATCGCCCTGGTGCCCGATCCGCACGGGCCCGGCGGACGTCTGCAACGCCTCGGCGAGCAGGGCGCCGCGCTCGGGCCGGTGCTGCCCGCCGCCGACCTGGCCGCCGCGGTCGGCGAGCTGGAGGCGGCCGAGCAGCCGCGCTGGGTCTGGGCCACCGCCGACTCGGCGTACGCGCCGCTGCTCCCCCGGCTGCCCCGCCGGCTCGGCCGCTGCCACGACCTGCGGCTGGTCGAGTCGCTGCTGCTGGCGCACGACGGCCAGTGGGGCGCGGCCCGCTCACTGGGCGCGGCCTGGGCCCGGCTGCGCGGCCTGCCGGTGCCGGCCGACCTGGGAGAGGCCGCCACCGAGGCGCAGGACTCGCTCTTCGCCCCCGACCGGCTGCAACTGCCCCCCGGCACCGACCCGCTGGCGGCGGTCGTCGCGGTGCACGCCGAGCAGCAGCGCCGGCTCGCCGCGATCGAGGGCGAGCCCGAGCGGGCCCGGCTGCGGCTGCTGGTCGCCGCCGAGTCGGCCGGCGCGCTCACCGCCGTCGAGATCGCGGCCGACGGGCTGCCCTGGCGCGCCGAGGTGCACGACGCGATGCTCACCGAACTGCTCGGCCCCCGCCCGCACGTGCCCGGCACCCAGCCGGCCCGGCTGGCCGAGCTCTCGGTGCGGCTGCAGCAGGCGCTCGGCGGGCGGCCGTTCAACCCCGACTCGCACGCCCAGGTGCTGAAGGCCTTCGCCGACCAGGGCATCCGGCTCGGCTCCACCCGGACCTGGGAGCTGCGCACCGTCGACCACCCGGCGGCCGAACTGATGATCCGTTACAAGGAGCTCTCCCGGATCCACGCCGCGCACGGCTGGGCCTGGCAGGACGCCTGGGCGCGCGGCGGCCGGTTCCGCCCCGAGTACGTGGTGGGCGGCGTGGTCTCCGGCCGCTGGGCCAGCCGGGGCGGCGGGGCGCTGCAGATCCCCCGGCTGCTGCGCCGCGCCGTGCTGGCCGACCCGGGCTGGCGGCTGGTGGTGGCGGACGCGGCGCAGCTGGAACCCCGGGTGCTCGCCGCGCTCTCCCAGGACGCGGCGCTGGCCCGCAGCGCGGCCGGCGGCGACCTCTACCAGGCGCTGGCCGCCACCGCCTTCCAGGGCGACCGGGGCAAGGCCAAGCTGGGCCTGCTGGGCGCGATGTACGGGCAGACCAGCGGGGACATCGGGCCGCTGCTGGCCACCCTGCGCCAGCGCTACCCGACCGCGATGGGCTACCTGGAGGCGGCCGCCCGCACCGGCGAGGAGGGCGGCATCGTGCGCTCCCGGCTCGGCCGCACCTGCCCGCCGCCCTCGGACGCCTGGCTGGACCTCACCGAGGGCTCCGGCGACGGCGAGCAGGGCCCGCGCTCGGCCCGCGCCCGCGGCCGTTTCACCCGCAACTTCGTGATCCAGGCCAGCGCCTCCGACTGGGCGCTGGCCCTGCTCGCCGCGCTGCGCCGGCGGCTGGCCGGGCTGCCGGGCCGCCCGCACCTGGTGTTCTTCCAGCACGACGAGGTGCTGGTGCACACCCCGGCCGAGCTGGCCGACCAGGTGGTGGCCGCGGTCACCGAGTCGGCCACCGAGGCGACCACGCTGGTCTTCGGGCCGACCCCGGTGCAGTTCCCGATGAGCACCGCCGTGGTGGAGTGCTACGCGGACGCCAAGTGAGCGGCGGCCGGCCGACGGTCCGTCAGAACTTGTTCGCCTGCCGGGCCTCCTGCGCCGAGCGCACCACCTCGGCCAGCGCCGCCCCGGTGGAGGCGGTCACCACCGCCGCCACCGCGCCCTCCACGAACGGGGCATCCACCAGCACCACCCGCTCCGGCTCGGCCAGGTCGGCCAGCACGGTGCGGGCGGTCAGCACGGCACTGCCCAGGTCCGGCAGCACCACCACCCCCGCCCCCTGGTCGGCCTCCCGCACCGCCGCCTCGATCAGCTCGTAGCTGGTGCCGATCCCGCCGTCCGCGGTCCCCGCCGCGACGGCCACCGGCACTCCCTCGCCCAGCTGTCCGGCCAGTTCGCGCACCCCCGCGCCGAGCAGCGGGCTGTGCGACACCAGGACGATCCCCACCGTGCTCCTCATGCCCACGAGCCTAACCGGCACGCCGTGCCGGGCGCGGCGAACGGATGAGGATTCCCGCCCGGGTGGCGTAGGTTCGGCAGCACGGTCCGACCGTTCCCGGGAGGCAGCATGAAGAAGCTGATCAACTCGCCCGACACCGTGCTCGACGACACGCTGGCCGGACTCGCGGCCGCCCACCCCGAGTTGGCGGTCGACCGGGCCGCCCGGGTGGTGCGCCGGGCCGGCGGGCCGCGCCCCGGCAAGGTGGCGCTGATCTCCGGCGGCGGCTCCGGCCACGAGCCGCTGCACACCGGCTTCGTCGGCACCGGGATGCTGGACGCGGCCTGCCCGGGCGAGGTCTTCACCTCCCCCGTGCCGGACCAGGTGCTGGCCGCGCTCGCCGCCACCGACGGCGGGGCCGGCGCGGTGCTGGTGGTGAAGAACTACACCGGTGACGTGCTCAACTTCGCGCTCGCCGCCGAACTCGCAGCCGAGCAGGGCGTCGAGGTGCACACCGTGCTGGTGGACGACGACGTGGCCGTCGAGGACTCCACATACACCGCCGGCCGGCGCGGCACCGGCGCCACCCTGGTGGTGGAGAAGACCGCCGGCGCGCTGGCCGAGCGCGGCGCCACGGCCGCCGAGGTGGCCGCCGTCGGCGCGCGGGCCAACGCCGCCTCGCGGTCCTTCGCCATCGCGCTGACCGCCGCCACCGTGCCCGCCGCCGGCCGGCCCGGCTTCGACCTGCCGGAAGATCAGATCGAGGTCGGGGTCGGCATCCACGGCGAGCCCGGCCGCCGCCGCGAACCGCTGCGCCCGGCCCGCGAGCTGGCCGCCGAGGTGGTCGGGACGATCCTCGCCGACCACACGCTGATCCCCGGCGACCAGGTGATCGCCCTGCTCGGCGGCCTGGGCGCGACCCCGCTGCACGAGCTCTACCTGGTGTACGGCGAGGTGGCGGCGCTGCTCGCCGAGCGCGGCCTGACCGTCGCCCGCCGGCTGGTCGGCAACTACGTCACCAGCCTGGACATGGCCGGCTTCTCGCTCACCCTCACCAAGGCCGACCCGGAGCTGCTGGAGCTCTGGGACGCCCCCGTGGCCACCCCCGCCCTGCACTGGTCCTGACCCGCCCCCACCCCACCACCGGATCCGACGGAGTCCCCGCATGCCCTACGCCATGGACCACGACCTCGCCGAAGCCTGGCTGCGCGCCGCCGCGGCCGCCGTCGAGCAGCGGGAGGAGGAACTCACCGCGCTGGACGGCGCGATCGGCGACGGCGACCACGGCAGCAACCTGCGGCGCGGCTTCACCGCCGTGACCGAGCTGCTGGACGGGCTGGAGCCGGGCCTGCCCCCGGGCACCCTGCTGACCCGGGCCGGCAGCACGCTGATCTCCAAGGTGGGCGGCGCCGCCGGGCCGCTGTACGGCAGCGCGCTGCGGGCCGCCGGGTCGGCGCTGCCCGAGCCGACCGCGGACCTGACCGACCTGGCCGCCGGGCTGCGGGCCGGCCTGTCCCAGGTGTGCAAGCTCGGCGGCGCGCAGGTCGGCGACAAGACCATGGTGGATGCCTTCGAACCGGCCGTGGCCGCCCTGGAGCGGGCCGCCTTCGACGGCTTCACGCTGCGCGAGGCGAGCGCACTGGCCGCCGAGGCGGCCGAGGCGGGGGCCCGCTCCACGGTGCCGCTGGTGGCCCGCAAGGGCCGCGCCTCCTACCTGGGCCCGCGCAGCGCGGGCCACCAGGACCCGGGGGCCACCTCCACCGCGCTGCTCTTCGCGGCGCTGGCTAGGGTTGCCGGCTGACCAGCATCAGCAGGGCGTCGTCGCCGAGCGCGCCGCCGGTGTGGGCGAGCAGGTCGGCGTAGAGCCGGGCCACCGCGTCCTCCAGGTCGGCCGCCGAGCCGCCGCTGCCCGCCACCAGCGCGCCGGCCCGCCGCTCCAGCGGGTAGAACTCGCCGCCGCCGGAGCGGCGGGCCTCGACCACGCCGTCGGTGCAGAGCACCAGCACGTCGCCGGGCTCGAACGGCTGGGTCCAGCCGGCCGGCTGACCGATCGCCAGCCGGCCGAGCCCGAGCGGCACCCAGGGGTCGGGCGCGTCGAGCACGGTCACGGTGCCGTCGGGGGTGACCCGCAGCGGCGGCACGTGGCCGTACTGCAGCAGCCCGACCTCGCCCGGCCCGGTCACCTCGGCGAACAGCGCGGTGGTGAACTCGCCCTCCGGCACGTTGCGCAGCACGCTGGCCTCGATCCGCCTGGCCACGCCGGCGAGTTCGGGCTCGTCGTAGGCGGCCTCGCGGAACGCGCCGAGCACCACCGAGGCGGTGCGCACCGCGCCGAGGCCCTTGCCGCGCACGTCGCCGACCAGCATCCGGGTGGCGTGCGGGGTGTCCAGCACGGAGAACAGGTCGCCGCCGATCCGCGCCTCGTCGGCCGCCGAGGCGTAGCGCACCGCCAGCCGCAGCGGGCCGACCTCCGGGCCCGGCTGGTGCAGCAGCGCCCGCTGGGCGGCTTCGGCCACCGAGCTGACGGCGGCGAAGGCGGCGGCCCGCCGCATCCGCACCTCGGCCACGTAGGCGCTGAACAGGGTGAGCACCGCGTAGGTGACCATCGAGCCGAACAGGAACCGCTGGTCGTGCACGGCGGTCACGTCGTCGTACTCGTTCAGCCCGGCCAGCGCGGCCAGGCCCAGGGTGCACACCCCGAGCACGCCGAGCGCCGACATGGTGAGCGCGGCGATCGAGGGCACCACCGTCATCAGCGGCGCGAGGTAGCGCTCCTTGCCGGTGGACAGGTCGGCCGCGCAGACCGCGAGGATCGCGAGCAGCGCCGGGGCGGCCCGCCGGCGCCAGGTCAGGTCGCGCAGGTCGACCACCGCCAGGGCCCGTCTGCGGCGGTCCCGGTTCAGGCCGAAGACCTCGGCGGTCGGCTGGACCAGGGACGGACGGGGGCGGCGCACGAACGAACCCTAGTGCACTGAGCGGCGGAGTCGGACCCATGGTGCCCGTGCGACTACTCTCTGTCGCGGACTGTGACCGCCACTTCGCGGATTCCGGCTCCCCCATCCCCCATCGGAATACCCTAGGGGGGTATGGTGTTCTCAACAGCACGGCGCCGAACCCGGCGCCCCGTACCCCTACGGAGGCTCTCATGGCCAGCACCACCACCTACACCGTCACCGGCATGAGCTGCGGGCACTGCGAGAAGTCCGTCAGCAGCGAGCTCTCCTCGCTGGCGGGCGTGCTGGACGTGGCCGCCGACGCCAAGGCCGGCACCGTCACCGTCTCCTCCGAGCAGCCGCTCGAAGAGTCCGCCGTCCGCGCGGCGATCGACGAGGCGGGCTACGAACTGGTGGGCCGGGCAGCCTGAGCACGGCAACGGGGGGCGTGCCCGCCACCGCCCCCCGTACCCTCTTCAGCAAAGGAGCAGCACGATGAGCACAGCCAGCAGCACCGTCCACGCCGCGGCCAACGACCGGGTCGAGCTGTCGATCGGCGGGATGACCTGCGCCTCCTGCGCCGCCCGGATCGAGAAGAAGCTGAACCGGATGGACGGCGTCGAGGCGACCGTGAACTTCGCCACCGAGAAGGCCCGGGTGGACTTCGGTCCGGACGTCTCGGTGGCCGACCTGATCGCCACCGTCGAGCGCACCGGCTACACCGCCGAGCTGCCCCCGCCGCCCGCCGCGCCGGCCCCCGCCGCCGCGACCGCGGCCGCGCCGGCCCGGGACCCGGAGCGCGACCGCCTGCTGCTCAGCGCCGTCCTCACCGTCCCCGTCGTGCTGCTCTCGATGGTCCCGGCCCTGCAGTTCACCAACTGGCAGTGGCTCGCCTTCGCCCTCACCGGCCCGGTCGTGCTGTACGGCGGCTGGCCGTTCCACAAGGCCGCCTGGACCAACCTGCGGCACGCCGCCGCCACCATGGACACCCTGGTCTCGCTCGGCACCCTGGCCGCCTTCGGCTGGTCCGTCTGGGCCCTGTTCTGGGGCGACGCCGGGATGCCCGGCATGAAGCACCACTTCACGCTCTCGGTCAGCCGGGCCGACGCCTCGTCAACCCTCTACCTGGAGACGGCCGCTGCGGTCACCGCGCTGATCCTGCTCGGCCGCTGGCTGGAGGCCCGCTCCAAGCGGCGGGCCGGCGCCGCGCTGCACGCGCTGCTGGACCTCGGCGCCAAGGACGTCGCGATACTCCGGTCCTCCGGGACGGGGGACGTCCGCGAGGTCCGGGTACCGGTCGCCGAACTGACCGTCGGCACCCGCTTCGTCGTCCGCCCCGGCGAGAAGATCGCCACCGACGGCGTGGTCGTCGAGGGCGCCTCCGCGGTGGACGCCTCGATGCTCACCGGCGAGTCGGTCCCGGTCGAGGTCGCGGTCGGCGACCCGGTCACCGGCGCCACCGTCAACGCCGGCGGGCGCCTGGTGGTGGAGGCCCGCCGGGTCGGCGCCGACACCCAACTGGCCCGGATGGCCGAGCTGGTCGAGCAGGCGCAGAACGGCAAGGCCGCCGCGCAGCGGCTGGCCGACCGGATCTCGGCGGTCTTCGTCCCCGTGGTGATCCTGATCGCGCTCGGCACCCTGGCCGGCTGGCTGCTCACCGGCGGCGGCGCCACCGAGGCGTTCACCGCGGCGGTGGCCGTGCTGATCATCGCCTGCCCGTGCGCCCTGGGCCTGGCCACCCCGACCGCGCTGATGGTCGGCACCGGGCGCGGCGCCCAACTGGGCATCCTGATCAAGGGCCCGGAGGTGCTGGAGACCACCCGCAAGGTGGACACCATCGTGCTGGACAAGACCGGCACCGTGACCACCGGCCGGATGGCGCTCACCGCCGTGCACACCGCCGAAGGCGTCACCGAGGAGCAGGCCCTGCGACTGGCCGGCGCCCTGGAGGACGCCTCCGAGCACCCGATCGCCCGGGCGATCGCCGCGGCCGCGGCGGAGCGGCTGGGCGCCCTGCCGGCCGTCGAGGGCTTCGAGAACCTGCCCGGCCTGGGCGTCCAGGGCGTGGTGGACGGACACGCGGTGCTGGCCGGCCGCGAGCGCCTGCTGGCCGACTGGTCGCAGCCGCTGACCGGCGCCCTGGCCGAGGCCAAGGCGGCCGCCGAGGCCGCGGGCCGCACGGCGGTGGCGGTCGGCTGGGACGGCGCGGCCCGTGCGGTCCTGGTGGTCGCCGACACCGTCAAGCCGACCAGCGCCGAGGCGGTCCGCGAGCTGCGCCGGCTGGGCCTGCGCCCGGTGCTGCTGACCGGCGACCACCGCGCGGTCGCCGAGGCGGTCGCCGCCGAGGTCGGCATCCCGGCCGAGGACGTGATCGCCGAGGTGCTGCCCGAGGACAAGGTGGCCCAGGTCAAGCGCCTGCAGGCCGAGGGCCGCTCGGTCGCGATGGTCGGCGACGGGGTGAACGACGCCGCCGCGCTCGCCCAGGCCGACCTCGGCCTGGCGATGGGCACCGGCACGGACGCCGCGATCGAGGCCGGCGACCTGACCCTGGTCCGCGGCGACCTGCGGGTGGCGGCCGACGCGATCCGGCTCGCCCGCCGGACCCTGGGCACCATCAAGGGCAACCTGTTCTGGGCCTTCGCCTACAACGTGGCGGCCCTCCCGCTGGCCGCCACCGGCCTGCTCAACCCGGTGGTCGCCGGGGCCACGATGGCCTTCTCCTCGGTCTTCGTGGTCACCAACAGCCTGCGGCTGCGCCGCTTCGGCTGACCCGCACCCGACCCGCACTGCGACGGCGGCGAGCCCCCGGCCCTCAACGGCCGAGCAGCTCGCCGCCGTTGCAGTGCAGGATCTCGCCGGTGATGAAGCCGGCCCCCGGGGAGGCCAGGAAGTGCACCGCGGCCGCCACCTCGCCGGTCTCGCCGATCCGGCCCAGCAGGGTGCGGGCCGCCCGCCGGGAGACCTCGGCGTCGTCCAGCCGGGGGCCGAAGAACTCGGTGCCGGCCACCGTGCCCGGCGCGACGATGTTGGCGGTGATCCCGGACGGGCCCAACTGGGCGGCCAGGAAGTGGTTCCAGGCGTGCAGCGAGGCCTTGGCCGCGCCGAACGAACCGGCCCCGCGCAGGGCCGCGATCGAACTGATCGTCACCACCCGCCCCTCGCCCGGGGTGAGCCGGTCGCGGACCGACTCGGTGAGCAGCACGGCGGTCAGCACGTTGCGTTCGAAGTCGCCGCGCCAGCGGGCCAGCAGCGCGTGCGGGCCGACCCCGAAGCCGGTCTCCCGGCTGCCCGCGTTGTTCACCAGGACGTCGATCCGGGTCGGCAGCACCCGCAGCGCCGCCTCCACCTCGTCCGGGTCGGCCAGGTCGCAGACCAGCGGGGTGACCGAGCCCCCCAGCTCGGCGACGGCCGCCTCCAGCACCGCCCGCCGGCGGCCGACGATGACCACCTGCTCGCCGGCTTCGACGAATCGTCGGGCGATCTCCAGGCCGATCCCGGTGCCACCGCCGGTGACGACAACGTTCCTGGCCATCTCCCACTCCCGCCCTGTCCGTCCGGAATGACACGATTCCTATCACGCAGGGTCGCCATCGCTGCGGGGAGGGTGACGCCGCGCGCCCCGGCCGATTGTGATATGGGCGGCCGCCTGACGGGCCGCCGCGCGCGGGGAGAGACAACTCACACACCCCCGACGTAACTTTGCGGGGCCTGATACGTCTTACCTTGGTGTGTGCGGCCTTTCGACTGCGGAACGGCGTGCGCGTGCCACCCTCCCCCTCCGGGTGGGTCCGCGCACCCGTGGTCGGAACGGGCGCCGACGGGGCTCCGGCGGGCCCCGGGACGACCGTCGTGCCACACGGCGGTCCTCGCGCACGGCGCCGGGCGGTGCAGTGGGTCCTGGAACGCTTTGAGCGGCCGTTCCCGGTCCACGTCCCTCCCGGACGCCGTGCGCCACGAGCAGGACGCGCGAGGGCCCCGCTGCCAGTGGCAGCGGGGCCCTCGTGTGCTCTCGCGGGGTCAGCGCTTGTCGAGCGCCACGTAGTCGCGGATCGCGGTGCCGGTGTAGATCTGCCGCGGGCGGCCGATCCGGCTGGTCGGGTCGTTGATCATCTCGTGCCAGTGGGCGATCCAGCCCGGCAGCCGGCCGAGCGCGAACAGCACGGTGAACATGCTGGTCGGGAAGCCCATGGCGCGGTAGATCAGGCCGGTGTAGAAGTCCACGTTCGGGTAGAGCTTGCGGGAGATGAAGAAGTCGTCGCTGAGCGCGTGCTCCTCCAGCTTGAGCGCGATCTCCAGCAGCTCGTCCGACTTGCCCAGCTGGGCCAGCACGTCGTGCGCCAGGCCCTTGACCAGCGCGGCGCGCGGGTCGAAGGCCTTGTACACGCGGTGGCCGAAGCCCATCAGCTTGACGCCGTCCTCGCGGTTCTTCACCTTGCGGATGAAGGCGTCGACGTCGCCGCCGTCGGCCTGGATCTGCTCCAGCATCTCCAGCACGGCCTGGTTGGCGCCGCCGTGCAGCGGGCCCCAGAGCGCCGAGATGCCGGCCGAGATCGAGGCGAACTGGTTGGCGTGGCTGGAGCCGACCAGGCGCACGGTCGAGGTGGAGCAGTTCTGCTCGTGGTCGGCGTGCAGGATGAACAGCTTGTCCAGCGCGTTGACGATGACCGGGTTGAGCTCGTACTCCTGGGCCGGGACCGCGAAGGTCATCCGGAGGAAGTTCTCGACGTAGCTCAGGTCGTTGCGCGGGTAGACGAACGGCTGGCCGACCGACTTCTTGTAGGCGTAGGCCGCGATGGTCGGCAGCTTCGCCAGCAGGCGGACGGTCGACAGGTGGCGCTGGCCGGCGTCGAACGGGTTGTGGCTGTCCTGGTAGAAGGTGGACAGGGCACCCACCACGGAGGAGAGCATCGCCATCGGGTGCGCGTCCCGCGGGAAGCCCTGGAAGAAGCGCTTGACGTCCTCGTGCAGCAGGGTGTGCTGGGTGATCTCGTTGCTGAAGCCGGCCAGCTGGTCCGCGCTCGGCAGCTCACCGTTGATCAGCAGGTACGCGGTCTCGATGAAGCTGCCCTGCTCGGCCAGCTGCTCGATCGGGAAGCCGCGGTAGCGCAGGATTCCGTTGTCGCCGTCCACGAAGGTGATCGCGGACTTGTACGCGGCGGTGTTGCCGAAGCCGTTGTCCAGGGTGACCAGACCGGTCTGCGGGAGCAGCTTCGAGATGTCGAAGCCAGAGTTGCCGGCGGTGCTCTCCACGACGGGGTACTCGTACTCGCCGCCCTGGTACCGCAGTACTACGGCGCTTTGACTGTTCTCGCTCACGCTCTTCCTCACCGACGTAATGACGGGTCGACCTACCTACAGGCCGCTTCGAGTGCCCTGACTCGTCCACCCTCCCCCATGCGGAGGCGGGCCGCGCACCCGGGGGGGCCCAAAAGAGCCGTCCCCTACAAAAGCCGTTGCTCTCGCCGGTACGAACCGGACAAGATCGCGGCAAGACTAGGCTGGTCCATCAATTTCTTCACGTCAAGATACCCCCGACCTGGCCCATCGCCGCATTCGGGTTCGGCTGTTCATCCAGTGGACAGCCGGTGGTCCAGTGCGGCATGGCGCCGACCGGCCCCGACGGTGCGCACCGCCTGACCGATCGCCTTGCGCGAGCCGACCAGCACCACCAGCTTCTTGGCCCTGGTGACGGCGGTGTAGAGCAGGTTGCGCTGCAGCATGTTCCAGGCCGAGGTGGTGACCGGAATCACCACGGCCGGGTACTCGCTGCCCTGCGAGCGGTGGATGGTCACGGCGTAGGCGTGCTGCAGCTCGTCCAGTTCGTCGAAGTCGTAGGGCACCTCCTCGTCCTCGTCGGTCAGCACGGTCAGCTTCTGGTCGTCCACGTTGAGCGAGGTGACCACCCCGACGGTGCCGTTGAAGACGCCGTTGCGACCCTTGTCGTAGTTGTTGCGGATCTGCGTGACCTTGTCGCCGACCCGGAAGGTCCGGCCGCCGAACCGCCGTTCCGGCAGGCCCTCGCGGCCCGGGGTGACGGCGGCCTGCAGCAGCGTGTTGAGGTTGCCGGCGCCGGCCGGGCCGCGGTGCATCGGCGCCAGCACCTGCACGTCCCGGCGGGCGTCCAGGCCGAAGCGCTGCGGGATCCGGCGGGCCACCACGTCCACCACCAGGCCGGCGGTGCGCTCGGTGTCGTCCTCGACGAACAGGAAGAAGTCGGGCAGGCCGTCGGTCAGCGGCGGCTTGCCCTCGTTGATCCGGTGCGCGTTCACCACCACGCCGGACTCCTGCGCCTGCCGGAAGATCCGGGTCAGCCGGACCGAGGGGATCGGGCCGCGCTCGGCCAGCAGGTCGCGCAGCACCTCGCCGGCACCCACCGAGGGCAGCTGGTCCACGTCCCCCACGAAGAGCAGGTGCGCCCCCGGGGCGACCGCCTTGACCAGCTTGTTCGCCAGGATCAGGTCGAGCATCGAGGCCTCGTCCACCACCACCAGGTCGGCGTCCAGCGGACGGTCCCGGTCGTAGGCCGCCTCGCCGCCGGGCCGCAGCTCCAACAGCCGGTGCACGGTGGCCGCCTGGTGCCCGGTCAGCTCGGACAGCCGCTTGGCCGCCCGGCCGGTCGGCGCGGCCAGCAGCACCTTGGCGCGCTTGGCCAGCGCCAGGGTCACGATCGACTTGACGGTGAAGGACTTGCCGCAGCCCGGACCGCCCGTCAGCACCGCGACCTTCTCGGTCAACGCCAGCCGGACCGCCTGTTGCTGCTCCGGCGCCAGCTCGGCCCCGGTCCGCTCGGCCAACCAGCCGAGCGCCTTCTCCCAGTCCACCCCGGCGAAGCCGGGCATCCGGTCGTCCGCCGAGCGCAGCAGGCGCAGCAACTGGTTGGTCAGTGACACCTCGGCGCGGTGGAACGGCACCAGGTAGATCGCGCTGACCGGCTCGCCCTCGGCCTCCTCGGCCGGCAGCACCTCGCGGACCACGCCCTCCTCGGCGATCAGCTCGGCCAGGCAGTCGATCACCAGGCCGACGTCCACCTGCAGCAGCTTCACCCCGTCGGCGATCAGCCGCTCCTCCGGCAGGTAGCAGTGGCCCTGGTCGCTGCTCTGCGAGAGCGCGTACTGCAGGCCGGCCTTGACCCGCTCCGGGCTGTCGTGCGGGATGCCGACGGCCTGGGCGATCCGGTCCGCCGTCAGGAAGCCGATGCCCCAGACGTCCGTCGCCAACCGGTACGGCTCGTTCTTCACCACACCGATCGAGGAGTCGCCGTACTTCTTGTAGATCCGCACGGCCAGCGAGGTGGAGACCCCGACGCCCTGCAGGAAGACCATCACCTCCTTGATCGCCTTCTGCTCCTCCCAGGCGGCGGCGATCATCTTGGTCCGCTTCGGCCCGAGGCCCGGCACCTCGATCAACCGGCCCGGCTGCTCCTCGATCACGGTCAGCGTGTCGATGCCGAAGTGGCCGACGATCCGCTCGGCGAACTTCGGCCCGATCCCCTTGATCAGGCCCGAGCCCAGGTAGCGCTGGATGCCCTGGACGGTGGCCGGCAGCACGGTGGTGTAGTTCTCCACGGTGAACTGGCGGCCGTACTGCGGGTGCGAACCCCAGCGGCCGTGCAGCCGTAGCGACTCCCCGACCTGGGCGCCGAGCAGCGCACCCACCACCGTGAGCAGGTCCCCGCCGCCGCGGCCCGTGTCGACCCGGGCCACCGTGTAGCCGGTCTCCTCGTTGGCGTAGGTGATCCGCTCCAGCACGCCCTCCACCTGGGCGAGCTGGCGCGGGACGGCGGCCTGGGTCTGCTGTCCGCTCATCTGGGCCCCCTCCGAAGGTTCGCCTTGCGTGATGAACGCTACCGCTCCGTGCGGACAGCCCCGGCCGCGATTGTGACGGCCGGACACAAGGCCGACGATGACAGGGGAAGACCCTTTCCGACCTAGGCGGGCGACACCATGCTGACCACCGACTTCGCACCCGGCGCTCCCAATTGGATCGACCTCGGCAGCCCCGACACCGCGGCCTCGCAGGACTTCTACGGCCGGCTGTTCGGCTGGACCTTCGACTCCGCCGGGCCGGACGGCGGCGGCTACGGCTTCTTCCGGCAGGACGGGCGGACGGTGGCCGCGCTCGGGCCGCTCACCGAGGAGGGCGCCACCTCCGCCTGGACGCTCTACTTCCACACCGCGGACGCCGACCGCACCGCCGAGCTGGTCGCCCGGGCCGGCGGCACGGTCCGGTTCGGGCCGTTCGACGTCTTCACCGCCGGGCGGATGGCCAACCTCACCGACCCGACCGGGGCCCGGTTCGCCGTCTGGCAGCCCGGCACCACCCGGGGCCTGGAGGCCGTGACCACGGTCGGCACGCTCTGCTGGACCGAGTTGCACACCACGAACCCCGAGGCGGCCAAGCCGTTCTACCGGACCGTCTTCGAGTGGCTGGAGCAGGACGTGCCGTTCGGCGACTTCACCTACACCGTGGTCTCCCCGACCGGCGGTGGCACCGACGCCAGCCAGGGCGGGATCGCCACCCTGCTCGACACCGACAGGGCCGCGCACATGGGCTCCTACTGGCTGCCGTACTTCGAGGTGGCACAGGTGGACGCGACCGTGGCCCAGGCCCTGGAGCTGGGCGGCACGGCCCGCGGCGAGGTGGTCGAGGAGCCCGGCGTCGGCCGCTTCGTCCAGCTCGCCGACCCGCACGGAGCCGCCTTCTCGGTGATCGCCAGCGTGCCGCCCGGCAGCTGAGCCGGCGGCCACCTCACTAGGCTGACCGACATGAACGATCTGATCATCCGTCCGGCCACCCGCGAGGACATCCCCGCGATCGTCGCCCTGCTGGCCGAGGACGCCAAGGGTGTCACCCGGGAGACTCCCAACGACCTGACGCCCTATCACGCCGCCTTCGACCGCCTGGCCGCCGATCCGAACCAGCACCCCACCGTCGCCGAGCGCGACGGCGAGGTGGTCGGCACGCTCCAGCTCAGCGTGATCCCCGGCCTGTCCCGGGCCGGCACCACCCGGACCATCATCGAAGCGGTGCGGATCAAGGAGAGCGAGCGCGGCAACGGCCTGGGCACCCAGCTGATCCAATGGGCGATCGAGGAATCCGGCCGGCTCGGCGCGGGCCTGGTGCAGCTCACCTCGGACAGCAGCCGGGCCGACGCCCACCGCTTCTACGAGCGACTGGGATTCACGGGCTCGCACGTGGGGTTCAAACTCCAGCTCTGACCACGCGCCCGCGGTTCCTGTTTTCCCGGCTGTTTTCCCGGAAACGCGAAGAAGCCCCCACCGAGTAATCGGTGGGGGCTTCTTCTGAAAGATTGTTCGGCGGCGTCCTACTCTCCCACAGGGTCCCCCCTGCAGTACCATCGGCGCTGTAAGGCTTAGCTTCCGGGTTCGGAATGTAACCGGGCGTTTCCCTCACGCTATGACCACCGAAACACTATGAAACTGTCAACCGCACCCACGCGTGACCTAACGGTGGGGGTCGTTGTTTCAGAACAACACAGTGGACGCGAGCAACTGAGGACAAGCCCTCGGCCTATTAGTACCGGTCAGCTCCACCCCTTACAGGGCTTCCACATCCGGCCTATCAACCCAGTCGTCTACTGGGAGCCTTACCCTCTCAAGGAGGTGGGAGTGCTCATCTCGAAGCAGGCTTCCCGCTTAGATGCTTTCAGCGGTTATCCCTCCCGAACGTAGCCAACCAGCCATGCCCTTGGCAGGACAACTGGCACACCAGAGGTTCGTCCGTCCCGGTCCTCTCGTACTAGGGACAGCCCTTCTCAACACTCCTACGCGCACAGCGGATAGGGACCGAACTGTCTCACGACGTTCTAAACCCAGCTCGCGTACCGCTTTAATGGGCGAACAGCCCAACCCTTGGGACCTACTCCAGCCCCAGGATGCGACGAGCCGACATCGAGGTGCCAAACCATCCCGTCGATATGGACTCTTGGGGAAGATCAGCCTGTTATCCCCGGGGTACCTTTTATCCGTTGAGCGACGGCGCTTCCACAAGCCACCGCCGGATCACTAGTCCCTGCTTTCGCACCTGCTCGACCCGTCGGTCTCACAGTCAAGCTCCCTTGTGCACTTACACTCAACACCTGATTGCCAACCAGGCTGAGGGAACCTTTGGGCGCCTCCGTTACTCTTTAGGAGGCAACCGCCCCAGTTAAACTACCCACCAGACACTGTCCCTGATCCGGATCACGGACCCAGGTTAGACATCCAGCACGACCAGAGTGGTATTTCAACGGCGACTCCACAATGACTGGCGTCACTGCTTCAAAGTCTCCCACCTATCCTACACAAGCCGAACCGAACACCAATATCAAGCTATAGTAAAGGTCCCGGGGTCTTTCCGTCCTGCTGCGCGAAACGAGCATCTTTACTCGTAATGCAATTTCACCGGGCCTATGGTTGAGACAGTCGAGAAGTCGTTACGCCATTCGTGCAGGTCGGAACTTACCCGACAAGGAATTTCGCTACCTTAGGATGGTTATAGTTACCACCGCCGTTTACTGGCGCTTAAGTTCTCAGCTTCGCCCCATCGAAACAGAGCTAACCGGTCCCCTTAACGTTCCAGCACCGGGCAGGCGTCAGTCCGTATACATCGCCTTACGGCTTCGCACGGACCTGTGTTTTTAGTAAACAGTCGCTTCTCGCTGGTCTCTGCGGCCGGCCCCAGCTCAAGCAGCAAGTGCCATCACCAGTTCCGGCCCCCCTTCTCCCGAAGTTACGGGGGCATTTTGCCGAGTTCCTTAACCATAGTTCACCCGAACGCCTCGGTATTCTCTACCTGACCACCTGAGTCGGTTTGGGGTACGGGCCGCCATGAAACTCGCTAGAGGCTTTTCTCGACAGCATAGGATCATCCACTTCACCACAATCGGCTCGGCATCAGGTCTCAGACTATATGCAAGGCGGATTTGCCTACCTTGCGTCCTACACCCTTACCCCGGGACAACCACCGCCCGGGCTGGACTACCTTCCTGCGTCACCCCATCGCTCACCTACTACCCTGTTGGATCAGCGGCTCCACCACGTCCCTTCGTCCGAAGACTCCAGGCCGGCTTCACGGCTTTAGCATTCAGAGGTTCAGCGTTGGCGCTTCAAAGCGGGTACGGGAATATCAACCCGTTGTCCATCGACTACGCCTGTCGGCCTCGCCTTAGGTCCCGACTTACCCTGGGCAGATCAGCTTGACCCAGGAACCCTTGGTCAATCGGCGCAAGAGTTTCCCACTCTTGTATCGCTACTCATGCCTGCATTCTCACTCGTATACCGTCCACGACTCGATTCCTCGGCCGCTTCACCCGGCACACGACGCTCCCCTACCCATCCACAGCGCCGTTGGGCGTATTCTGTGAATGACACGACTTCGGTGGTGTACTTGAGCCCCGCTACATTGTCGGCGCGGAATCACTTGACCAGTGAGCTATTACGCACTCTTTCAAGGGTGGCTGCTTCTAAGCCAACCTCCTGGTTGTCTCTGCGACTCCACATCCTTTCCCACTTAGCACACGCTTAGGGACCTTAGTCGGTGTTCTGGGCTGTTTCCCTCTCGACCATGGAGCTTATCCCCCACAGTCTCACTGCCGCGCTCTCACTTACCGGCATTCGGAGTTTGGCTAAGGTCAGTAACCCGGTGAGGCCCATCGCCTATCCAGTGCTCTACCTCCGGCAAGAAACACGCGACGCTGCACCTAAATGCATTTCGGGGAGAACCAGCTATCACGGAGTTTGATTGGCCTTTCACCCCTAACCACAGGTCATCCCCCAGGTTTTCAACCCTGGTGGGTTCGGTCCTCCACACGGTCTTACCCGCGCTTCAACCTGCCCATGGCTAGATCACTCCGCTTCGGGTCTTGGGCATGCAACTCAACCGCCCTATTCGGACTCGCTTTCGCTACGGCTACCCCACACGGGTTAACCTCGCTACACACCGCAAACTCGCAGGCTCATTCTTCAAAAGGCACGCAGTCACGGCCCGCCAGCAAGCTGACGAACGACGCTCCCACGGCTTGTAGGCACACGGTTTCAGGTACTATTTCACTCCGCTCCCGCGGTACTTTTCACCATTCCCTCACGGTACTATCCGCTATCGGTCACCAGGGAATATTTAGGCTTAGCGGGTGGTCCCGCCAGATTCACACGGAATTTCTCGGGCTCCGTGCTACTTGGGAGAAGCTCAAGTGAGCCGTACAGATTTCGCCTACGGGGGTCTTACCCTCTACGCCGGACCTTTCGCATGTCCTTCGACTATCCATACGGTTTCTGACTCACCCAGCCGCCGGCAGACGACTGAAGAACTTTCCCACGACCCCGAAGTGGCAACCCCTGCCGGGTCTCACACCACTACGGTTTAGCCTCATCCGGTTTCGCTCGCCACTACTCCCGGAATCACGGTTGTTTTCTCTTCCTGCGGGTACTGAGATGTTTCACTTCCCCGCGTTCCCTCCACATACCCTATGTGTTCAGGTATGGGTGACAGCCCATGACGACTGCCGGGTTTCCCCATTCGGACACCCCCGGATCAAAGCTCGGTTGACAGCTCCCCGGGGCCTATCGCGGCCTCCCACGTCCTTCATCGGTTCCTGGTGCCAAGGCATCCACCGTGCGCCCTTAAAAACTTGGCCACAGATGCTCGCGTCCACTGTGCAGTTCTCAAACAACGACCAGACACCCACACTCGACACCCGAAGGCACCTCACATGGGACCGGCACTGAGACAACGTTTCCGTTCCCTCAGGACCCAACAACGTGCCCGACACACCAGCATCAACATCCGCGTTCCACGCCCCGAAGAGCAGTACTGACGAACCATCAACCAGTGTGCCGAATAGTCAACGTTCCACCCATGAGCAACCGTGCGAGACATTCGCTCGCATCCGGCCATGTGCTCCTTAGAAAGGAGGTGATCCAGCCGCACCTTCCGGTACGGCTACCTTGTTACGACTTCGTCCCAATCGCTGGTCCCACCTTCGACGGCTCCCTCCCAAGGGTTAGGCCACCGGCTTCGGGTGTTACCGACTTTCGTGACGTGACGGGCGGTGTGTACAAGGCCCGGGAACGTATTCACCGCAGCATGCTGATCTGCGATTACTAGCAACTCCAACTTCATGGGGTCGAGTTGCAGACCCCAATCCGAACTGAGACCGGCTTTTTGGGATTCGCTCCACCTCACGGTATCGCAGCCCTTTGTACCGGCCATTGTAGCACGTGTGCAGCCCAAGACATAAGGGGCATGATGATTTGACGTCGTCCCCACCTTCCTCCGAGTTGACCCCGGCAGTCTCCTGTGAGTCCCCGACATTACTCGCTGGCAACACAGAACAAGGGTTGCGCTCGTTGCGGGACTTAACCCAACATCTCACGACACGAGCTGACGACAACCATGCACCACCTGTATACCGACCACAAGGGGGCGCCTATCTCTAGGCGTTTCCGGCATATGTCAAGCCTTGGTAAGGTTCTTCGCGTTGCGTCGAATTAAGCCACATGCTCCGCTGCTTGTGCGGGCCCCCGTCAATTCCTTTGAGTTTTAGCCTTGCGGCCGTACTCCCCAGGCGGGGAACTTAATGCGTTAGCTGCGGCACCGACGACGTGGAATGTCGCCAACACCTAGTTCCCAACGTTTACGGCGTGGACTACCAGGGTATCTAATCCTGTTCGCTCCCCACGCTTTCGCTCCTCAGCGTCAGTAATGGCCCAGAGATCCGCCTTCGCCACCGGTGTTCCTCCTGATATCTGCGCATTTCACCGCTACACCAGGAATTCCGATCTCCCCTACCACACTCTAGCCTGCCCGTATCGAATGCAGACCCGGGGTTAAGCCCCGGGCTTTCACATCCGACGCGACAGGCCGCCTACGAGCTCTTTACGCCCAATAATTCCGGACAACGCTCGCACCCTACGTATTACCGCGGCTGCTGGCACGTAGTTAGCCGGTGCTTCTTCTGCAGGTACCGTCACTTGCGCTTCTTCCCTGCTGAAAGAGGTTTACAACCCGAAGGCCGTCATCCCTCACGCGGCGTCGCTGCATCAGGCTTGCGCCCATTGTGCAATATTCCCCACTGCTGCCTCCCGTAGGAGTCTGGGCCGTGTCTCAGTCCCAGTGTGGCCGGTCGCCCTCTCAGGCCGGCTACCCGTCGTCGCCTTGGTAGGCCATTACCCCACCAACAAGCTGATAGGCCGCGGGCTCATCCTGCACCGCCGGAGCTTTCCACCAACCCCCATGCAGAGGAAGGTAATATCCGGTATTAGACCCCGTTTCCAGGGCTTGTCCCAGAGTGCAGGGCAGATTGCCCACGTGTTACTCACCCGTTCGCCACTGATCCACCCCGAAGGGCTTCACCGTTCGACTTGCATGTGTTAAGCACGCCGCCAGCGTTCGTCCTGAGCCAGGATCAAACTCTCCGTGAATGTCTCCCCGTAATCGGGGCGAACACCCGCGCAGAGCGGCACAGCAACCACCGGAATAGGGTGGCCCCGTGCACTGCGTCCTCGCTAGTGTTTTGTTACTAAAGGAATCTCCAACCCCGATCAGAAGACCGAGGCCGGGGATGTCAACATATCTGGCGTTGACTTTTGGCACGCTGTTGAGTTCTCAAGGAACGGACGCTTCCTTCGATCCCGCTCTCGCGTTCTCTCCGGGCGCTTCGTTCTTTCGTGTTTCAAGCTTATCAGATGTTTTCCGTTCCGTTTCCGGCTCCGGATTTCAACCGATTTGCTTTCCGCCTTTCGGCGCTCCCGAACTCTATCAGAGCTTTCCGGTCCGTTTTCCCCGCCCCATTCGAATCGAAGTCCGAATTAAGGGGCGAAGCCGCGCGACCAGCGGGGCAACCCGGAGTACATTACGCACCCGGTTCGGCGGAGTCAAACCGGCCCCGGACAGGCGAGCTGTCCGGGGCCGGCTGGGTCCTGCGGGGTGCTGCGGTGTCCTACCGGGTCAGTGGACCTCGGTGATCTCCGGGCCGCGCTGGAACGGGTTGAGCGACGCCTCGCCACCGAAGCGCGACTCGCCCTCGGCGGGGGCACCGACACCGCCGTCGGCGACCATCTGCGCGTCCTCCGGGAGCTTGAGCACGATCGGGTCGCGGGGCGCCATCGGGGTCTCGCCGCGGACCACGACGGTCTGCTGGAAGACCTGCTCCAGCACGGAGGCGGACTCGGGCTGCACGGCGGCCTGGCCGGAGATCACCCCGCGCAGGAACCAGCGCGGACCGTCGCAGCCGACGAAGCGGACCAGCTGCACGCCCTGGGTCCCGTCCGGCAGCTGCACCGGGACCTGCGCCCGCAGGTGCCAGCCGAGCGGGCCCTCCTCCTCCTCGACCCGACCGCCCTGGGCGGTGATGCCGCCGGCGATCTCCTCGCGGACCTCGCCCCAGATGCCCTCGGACTTGGGGGCGGCGAAGGCCTGCAGCTGGATCGCGCTGTTGCCGAGCACCAGGGTCGCGGCGACGATCGCCTCGCCGGCGACCTCGACCCGCAGCTCCATGCCCTCGACCCCGGGGATCAGCAGACCGCCCAGGTCCACCCGGCCGTCGGCCGGGGTCTCCAGCTCGGAGACGTCCCACGGGCCGTCCGGACGCGGCGCGGGCGGCAGGCCGACCCGGTCGGCCGGGTCCAGCTCGGTCTCCTCGACCTCGGTCGAGTCCTCGCTCTCGAAGCTCTCGGAGTCGGCGGAGTCATCGACGTCATCGGCCGTCTCGTCGGCGCTGATGGCGTCCTCGGCGAGCTGCTCGACAGCGTCCTCGCTCTTCTGGCGACGACGGAACACGGTCACTGTCCTTCCCGGTCCAAGACCGATGCGATTACCTGCTCGTACCTGCTCAACGCTTGAGCCGCTCAAACCGCCGCGTGGCCGCCGGTCGAGCCGAACCCGCCCTCGCCACGCGCGGACCCGGGCAGTTCGGCCACCTCGTGGAAGCGGGCCTTCTCGACCTGCTGGATGACCAGCTGGGCGATCCGGTCCCCACGGCGGAAGCTGACGCGCTCGCGCGGGTCCAGGTTGACGACGATCACCTTGATCTCACCACGGTACCCGGCATCGACCGTCCCTGGGGCGTTCACGAGCGCAACTCCGCAACGAGCTGCGAGGCCGGAGCGCGGGTGCACGAACGCGGCGTAGCCGTCCGGCAACGCGATGGCGACACCGGTGGGGATCACCGTCCGCTCGCCGGGTTCGAGGTCGGCGTCGACCGCGGCGACCAGGTCCGCGCCGGCGTCGCCGGGCTGCGCGTAGCCGGGCAGCGGGAGCTCGGGGTCGAGCCGGCGGATCAGGACGTCGACCTGGGGACGGGCGGTGGTGGTCACGGGTTCACCTCAAGAGCTCTGGCACGCTTCAACAGATCCGGGTCGTCCTTGGCGGCCTTGATGTCCGCCGGACGACCGTGCGTGGTGAAGTGTTCCAGCTTCACCTGAACGAAGAGCGCAGACGCCCGGATCGCGACCGGCCCGTCGGCCCCGCCTATCCGCCCCTCGGCCTCGCAGTAGATCTTGCGGCCGTGCACGCCGGTCGCCCGGGCGTGGATGTGCAGCACGGCGTCCACCGGGACCGGCTGGAGGAAGTCGGTCTCCAGTCGGCCGGTGACCGAGGCGATGTGCAGCATCCAGCCGAGCGATCCGAGGGTCTCGTCCATCGCCGTGGTGAGCAGGCCGCCGTGGGCCAGGCCGGGGCCGCCCTGGTGGTTGTCCTTGACGGTGAACTCGGCGTGCACGTCGACGCCTTCGCCGGCCCGGATGTCCATCCGCAGACCGCTGCCGTGCTGCGGTCCGCAGCCGAAGCAGTGCGAGTAGTGCGAGCCGAGGGCCGTTCCGGCGGTGGGGGCGTCGGGGTGGCGCACGGGCGCGGCGGCACCCGCGGGCGGCGTGGTGAAGTTGCTGGTGGGGGTGCGGGGTACGGTCACGCGCCCGACCCTACCGGCGGGTAAGTCGGACGCAATGGTCGTCCGGATGTCGGGCTGGGACAGAATGGCCGTATGTACGACGAACGCCTCACCGCTCCCCGGTCCTGGTGGCTGCTGCCGGTCGGGACCGGCCTGTCGCTGGCCCTGATCCTGCTGGTCTTCGGTCCGGTCCCCGGGCTGATCGGCCTGCTGGTGGGCTTCGTTGCCGCCGCCGTGGCGCTCAGCTCCTACGGCTCGGCCCGGATCCGGGTGGTGCAGGGCTCCCTGGTGGCGGGCGCGGCCCGGATCCCGGTCTCGGCACTGGGCGAGGCCCGGCCGCTGGACGCCGCCGAGGCGGTGGCCTGGCGCTCGGTGAAGGCCGATCCGCGCGCCTTCATGCTGCTGCGCAGCTACGTGCGCACGGCGCTGCGGGTCGAGGTGACCGACCCGGCCGACCCGACCCCGTACCTGTACCTCTCCACCCGTGACCCCGAGGCGCTCGCCGCCGCGCTGACCGCGGCCCGCGGCTGAGCGGCCCCGGACAGCACAGAACGGCGAAGGGACGGTCCGTCACATACGGACCGTCCCTTCGCCGTTGACGTGCGCCCGAACCCGGGCGCGGGATCGGCCTCCGGCCCGCTGACGCGGGCCGGTCGGGGCGGTTCGCCGAGGGTGCCGGCGGTGCGGGGCACCGTGGCCATCGGGATCCGATCGCTCCGCCCGCGAATCAGGCGCAGTCGCGGCAGATCGGCTGGCCATCCTTCTCGTGCGAGAGCTGGCTGCGGTGGTGCACCAGGAAGCAGCTCATGCAGGTGAACTCGTCGGCCTGCCGGGGCAGCACCCGGACGGACAACTCCTCGTTGGAGAGGTCGGCGCCGGGAAGCTCCAGGCTCTCGGCCGAGTCGAAGTCATCGACGTCGACCGAGCTGGTGGTCTTCTCGTTCCGGCGGGCCTTCAGTTCTTCGATGCTGTCCTCGTTGAGGTCGTCATCGGTCTTGCGTGGGGTGTCGTAGTCCGTTGCCATGTTCGCTCTCCCCCTCTGGGTGTGTGCGGTATCTCCAGCGCACGTAACGCATGAGGGGTCGGTGTTGTGCCCGACCCGAAGCCGAGATTGTGCCTTACTTCAAGCCCTGTTACTCAATCGACACTCAGCAACGGCCCCGACCAGGTGACCGGGGCCGCCCCCGAGGGGCTCGCTGACAGTGGCCGTCATTGGCCGTCCGCTGCGTCATTTCGAATACGGATGGTGATGGTACGCCCTGCCGGCCACCTGCGCCAACCTGGGTTGTTGCAGGTGGGAGGCGGATTGCCGGTGCGACGGGAGTGACCCCGAAGAGTCCGACCCGGTCACCCTGCGCAATGATCATTCCAAGTCGGGTGATCACTCTGAGAGATCATCCGAATGTTTCCGGTGATCGACTGTGACCTTGGTCACATCGGGGTATTTTTGCGGCGAAACGCCCCCAAACGGAACAACCGCCTGCGGCCGGGACGCCCCCGGAACGGCTCAGCCGGCCTTCCGTTCGGCCGCGGCGGCACGACGTGCCAGCAGTGCGGCCTGCCGCTCCTCGAACCGGGTCGCCTGGGTGTTCAGGCCGTCCATGTAGAGCCCGAGCTCCTGCTGCGCCTGCAGGCCCGCCGGGCCCAGCCCGGTCAGCTCCAGCACCCGCAGGTGGCGCAGCACCGGCATCAGCACGTCGTCGTGGTGGATCCGCAGGTTGTAGATCCCGCCGATGGCGATCTGGGCCGCCGAGCGCTCGAAGCCGGGCATCCCGTGGCCGGGCATCCGGAACTGCGTCACCACGTCCCGGACCGCCTGCATCGCCAGGTCCGGGGCGATCTCCAGGGCCGCTTTGAGCAGGTTCCGGTAGAAGACCATGTGCAGGTTCTCGTCGTTGGCGATCTTCGCCAGCAGCTGCTCGCAGAGCGGGTCGCCGGAGAAGTGGCCGGTGTTGCGGTGCGAGATCCGGGTGGCCAGCTCCTGGAAGGCCACGTAGGCGACCGAGTGCAGCATGCTGTGCGCGTTGTCGGACTCGAAGCCGGCGCCCATGTGCTCCATCCGGGCCCGCTCCAGGGCCACCGGGTCGACCGCCCGGGTCGCCAGCAGGTAGTCGCGGATGGCGATGCCGTGGCGCCCCTCCTCGGCCGTCCAGCGGTGCACCCAGGTCCCCCAGGCCCCGTCCCGGCCGAACATGGTGGCGATCTCGTGGTGGTAGCTGGGCAGGTTGTCCTCGGTGAGCAGGTTGACCACCAGTGACACCCGGCCGAGCGGGGTGACCTTGGACTGGCCGAGCTCCCAGGCCTCACCGCCCATGACGCCGTCGAAGTCGCGGCCCTGGCTCCACGGGACGTACTCGTGCGGCATCCACTCCTTGGCGACCTTCAGGTGCCGGTTCAGCTCACCCTCGACCACCTCTTCGAGGGCCAGCAGCAGCCTGGCGTCGGTCCAGGCGGCGGCGGGGGCGGTGCGCTGGGCGGGGGCGAGGGTCACGGCGGTGGCTCCTGGTGAACAACGGGGCACGCGGGGTGCCTCGGACTGCGACTTACCTACGCCTGCGTACCTTACGGCTGCGTAGGTTACGGCAGCGTAAGTATGACCTACCGGAAATGACAAGCGCCCCGGCCGCCCCTTCTCGCAGGTGAGGGGCGCGCTCGGGGCGCTTCGTGGGCGTCCGGCCGGTCAGGCGCCGGGGATCCGGACCTTGATGGTCAGGCCACCGCCGGGACGGGGCGTGGCTTCGATCGACCCGCCGTGCGCGCGCACCACCGAGCGCACGATCGACAGGCCGAGCCCGACGCCCTTGTCGCTGCGGGTCCGGTCGGCCCCCTTGAGCCGGCGGAACGGCTCGAAGATCGTCTCCAGCTCGTAGGCGGGCACCACCGGCCCGGTGTTGCTCACCACCAGCTCGCCGACCCCGCCGGGCCCGGGCGCGGTGGTGATCTCCACCCAGCCGTCCGGCAGGTTGTACCGGACCGCGTTCTGCAGCAGGTTGAGCGCGATCCGCTCCAGCAGCACCCCGTTGCCGGAGACCGCGACCGGGTTGAGCTCGGAGCGGATCTCCACCTCCCGGGTGGTGGCCTCCGGGCGGACCTGGTCGACCGTCCGCTGCGCCACCTCGGAGAGCTCGACCGAGCGCCGGTCGAGCAGCTCGTTGTCGCTGCGGGCCAGCAGCAGCAGGCCCTCCACCATCTGCTCGCTGCGCTCGTTGGTGGCCAGCAGGGTGCGGCCGAGCTGCTGCAGGTCGGGCGAGGTCGACGGGTCGGCGAGCTGCACCTCCAGCAGGGTGCGGTTGATCGCCAGCGGGGTGCGCAGCTCGTGCGAGGCGTTGGAGACGAACCTGCGCTGCGAGTCGAAGGAGCGGTGCAGCCGGTCGAGCATGTCGTCGAAGGTGTCGGCCAGTTCCTTGAGCTCGTCGTCCGGGCCCTCCAGCTCGATCCGGCGGTGCAGGTCCGAGCTGGCCACCTCGCGGGCGGTGCGGGTGATCCGGCCGAGCGGGCGCAGCACCCGGCCGGCCATCGTGTAGCCGGCCACGAAGGCGATCACGGCGAGCGAGATCAGCACCATCAGCGACTTGCGCAGCAGCACGTCCAGTTCGGCGTGCAACTGGCTGGAGAGCGAGTCGGACAGCCAGACGTTGACGTCGTTGCCGGTCAGGAACCGCCCGTCCGGGGTCCTGATCTGCACGCCGGGACCGGTGACGATCTGCGGGAGCGTGATGTCCCGGAAGGCCTGCTCGACGAAGAAGTACGTGATGAGCAGCAGCAGCACTCCGGCCATCAGGAACATCCCGCCGTAGAGCAGGGTGAGCCGGATCCGGATGGTGGGCCGGAAGGGCAGCCAGCCCAGGCCGTCCCCGGGCGGCGGCGGATGGTGCGGCCCGGCCGGGCGCGGCGGCTGCGCGGGCCGCGCCGGCGTCGGCTGGGGACTGCCGGAGGGCCCGCCGGTGGTGGGCGGGGTGGTCATGGGTGTCATCCCTCGGATGGGTGGGTGGAGGCTCGTGCGGGGGTGCCGCGGTTCGCGCGGCGCCGGGTCAGATCCGGTAGCCGGAGCCGGGCACGGTGACGATCACCGGCGGGTCGCCGAGCTTGCGGCGCAGCGTCATCACAGTCACCCGGACCACGTTGGTGAACGGGTCGGTGTGTTCGTCCCAGGCCTTCTCCAACAGCTGCTCGGCGGAGACCACGGCGCCGCCGGCCCGCATCAGCACCTCCAGCACCGCGAACTCCTTGGGCGCCAGCTGGATCGAGCGGCCGTCCCGGAGCACCTCGCGGCGGCCCGGGTCCAGGCTGATGCCGGCCCGCTCCAGCACGGGGGGCAGCGGCACGGTGGCGCGCCGGCCCAGCGCGCGCACCCGGGCGACGAGTTCGCTGAAGGCGAACGGCTTCGGAAGGTAGTCGTCCGCTCCGATCTCCAGCCCCTCGACCCGGTCGCTGATGTCCCCGGAGGCGGTGAGCATGATCACCCGGGTGGCCAGGCCCTGCTCGACCACGCTGCGACAGACGTCGTCACCGTGCACCAGCGGCAGGTCGCGGTCGAGCACCACCACGTCGTAGTCGTTGACCGCGATCCGCTGCAGGGCGGCCTCGCCGTCGTACACCACGTCGACGGCCATGGCCTCGCGGCGCAGGCCGGTGGCCACGGCTTCGGCGAGCAGCTGCTCGTCCTCGACGACAAGAACCCGCACTGCGGTTGTCCCTTCTCTGGGGCACGCGCGGTGGGAGCCCAAGGTCCCCGTGCGCGGGCCGGTGACTCCGACGGTGCCTCCATCCTGCCCCCTGGGCGGTTAAAGCAGCGGTAAGCCGCCGATCGGCCCCCGGCGGAACCGAACCGGCCCCCGACCCGGGGCACCCCTGTTCGGGCCCCGAATGTGACGACGGCAACTTTCCGGGTTTTCTCCACTCCGGGAGGTTTCCCCGTCCGGGGGCTGGGGAGGACGAATGCACACCCGCGATCACGCCGTCAGGCGGTCGCACCCACCCGCCGCGCGTTCATCCGCACCGGTCGGGGGTCAGCACATCCGCGGCGCGGCCCTGCCGCCGCATCCGTACCCGCACCGGAGCCAGCCACCGGTCGGGCACAGCCGCCGGACCACCGCCCTCCCGCCCGGAGAACGCCGACCGCGCACGTCCGACACCGCAAGGGGGTCTGCCGCATGGACGCCTTCACCGCCGGAATCCTGCAGCGCATAAGGAACGCCGAGCAGGACCTGCACCGTGCAATGGAAGCCGGGGACGAGTTCCTGGCCGAGGTCGAACAGTCCGAACTGGAAGACCTGCGCCGGATCGCCGCCGACCACGGCGTCGACCCGCTGATCTCGCTGCCCCGCAGCGCCTGACCCCGGGCGCCGGCCCCACCGGGCGGCGCCCCGATCCTCCGGGCCGGCCAGCCGGCCCCCGATACGTGACGAAACCCCGGCGCGGTCCTCGCGCCGGGGTTTCGTCGCACCCGGACCCTGACGTTCCGTCGGAGCGGTCGGCCAGCCGGACCGGCCCGCCCGGGACGGGCGTCAGTCGTGCCAGGCGCCCAGCTCCTCCAGCCTCGCCCGGAGCCGCTCGAAGGTGCCGGGCGGGGCCGCCACCACCAGCTCCCGGGCCGCCTCGGCGCCCGGGCGGCCGCCGGTGCGGGCCCCGGCCTCGCGGGCGATCAGCCCGCCGGCCGCCAGGTCCCACGGGGCCAGGCCGCGCTCGTAGTAGCCGTCGAGCCGGCCGGCCGCGACGTCGCACAGGTCGATCGCCGCCGCACCGCCGCGGCGGATGTCGCGCAGTTCGGGCATCAGGCCGTTCAGCACCTCGGCCTGGTGGGTGCGGGTGCCCAGGGCGTAGCCGAACCCGGTGGCGATCAGCGCCTGACCCCACGGCGGCGCCGGGCGGACCGCCAGCGGGCGCCCGTCCAGCTGGGCGCCGCGCCCCAGCACGGCGTGGAACAGCTCGCCCCTGGCCGGTGCGAAGACCACCCCGACGACCGCCTCGCCGTCCAGCTCGGCGGCCACGCTGACGCCCCAGCTGGGCAGCCCGTAAAGGTAGTTGACGGTTCCGTCGAGCGGGTCCACGACCCAGCGCACGCCGCTGCTGCCGGTCCGTTCGGCCCCCTCCTCACCGAGGTAGCCGTCGTCCGGGCGGCGGCCGGTGATCAGCTCGACGATCAGCTTCTCGGAGGCCAGGTCCATCTCGGTGACCACGTCGACGGGGCTGCTCTTGGTGGCCGCCACGCCGAGGTCGGCCGGGCGGCCGTCGCGCAGCAGCGCGCCGGCCTGCCGGGCGGCGTCCAGCGCCACGTCGAGCAGTTCGTCCAGCAGGGTCTGGTCGGGCACGGTTCTCCCTCGTTCGGTCGGACGGGGCGGGGTACGGGCCGGGCCCGGTCAGGCGCCGGCGGCGGCCGGTCGGGGCGCCCGCGGGTTGGGACAGCAGTCGGCGGGGCAGCGGTCCCGGGTGGTGCCGAGTGCGCCGAGCCCGCAGCGGGTCACCGGCTCGCCGCGCTCCACCGCGGCCCGCTCCAGCACCAGTTCGCGCACGGCCGCGGCGAACCGCGGGTCGGCGCCCACGGTGGCCGCCCGGGTCACCGGCAGGCCGAGCTCGGCCGCCTTCGCCACCGCCTCGGTGTCCAGGTCGTACTTGACCTCCATGTGGTCCGAGACGAACCCGATCGGCACCATCACCACCGCTGCGGCGTCAGCCTTCTGACGGTCGGTCAGGTGATCGCAGATGTCCGGCTCAAGCCACGGGACGTGCGGGGCGCCGCTGCGCGACTGGTAGACCAGCTGCCAGGGGCGGTCGGCCACCCCGGTGGCCTCGGCCACCGCGTCGGCGATCAGCCCGGCCACCTGGAGGTGCTGGGCGACGTAGGCGCCGCCGGGGGTGCCGCGGGCCGGGTCGTCGGGCGCGCCGGAGGCCTCGGCCATCGAGGTCGGGATCGAGTGGGTGGTGAAGGCCAGCTCGGCCCGGTCGCGCAGCTCGGCGGGCAGCTCGGCCAGCGCGGCCAGGGTGGCGTCGATCATCGGGCGGACGAAGCCCGGGTGGTCGTAGAAGTGGCGCAGCTTGTCCACGGTGAGCTCGGGGCGGCCCTCCTCGGCCAGCACCGCGAGCGCGTCGGCCAGGTTCTCCCGGTACTGCCGGCAGCCCGAGTAGCCGGCGTAGGCGCTGGTGGCCAGCACCGCGACCCGGCGGTGGCCGTCCTCGGCCAGCTCGCGCAGCGCGTCCACCAGGTAGGGCGCCCAGTTCCGGTTGCCCCAGTAGACCGGCAGGTCCAGGCCGTGGCCGGCGAAGTCCTCGCGCAGCGCGGCCAGCAGCTCGCGGTTCTGCTCGTTGATCGGGCTGATCCCGCCGAACAGGAAGTAGTGCTTGCCGACCTCGGTCAGCCGCTCCTTCGGGATGCCCCGGCCCCGGGTGACGTTCTCCAGGAACGGCACCACCTCCTCGGGCCCCTCCGGGCCGCCGAAGGAGAGCAGCAGCAGTGCGTCGTACGGCGCCGGATCGGTGAGGGTCTGCGCGTCAGCCATGGCCCCGATCCTGCCACTGCGCCCCGGAGCGGTCGGACCGCCCCCGCGGGTCACCGCGCCGGTTTATTCGTTTGCGATTGTCCGTAAGCTGTCATGGCGATAAATGTTCCTTACCGTTCCGACCGTCCCCGGAGCAGCCGTGCTGTCCAGCTACCGCCAGATCTTCGCCGCGCCCGGCTCCCTGGCCTTCTCCGCCACCGGCCTGGTCTCCCGGCTGCCGATCTCGATGGTCGGGGTCGGGGTGGTCACCATGTTCTCCGAACTGCGCGGCTCCTACGGGCTGGCCGGCGCGATCACCGCGACCCTGGCCCTGGCCTCGGCCGCGCTCGGGCCGCAGATCTCCCGACTGGTCGACCGGTACGGGCAGCGCCGGGTGGTCCGCCCGGCCACCGCGGTCAGCGTGCTCGCCGCGGCCCTGCTGCTGCTCGCCGCCTGGCGCTCCTGGCCGACCTGGAGCTACTTCCCGTGCGCGATCGGGATGGGCGCGATGGGCAGCACCGGCGCGCTGGTGCGGGCCCGTTGGGCGCTGCTCTACCGGGACGACCCGGAGAAGCTGCACACCGCCTACTCGTTGGAGGCGGTGGTGGACGAGATCATCTTCATCGTCGGCCCGATCCTCTCCATCTGCCTCGCCACCTCGGTCTTCCCGGAGGCCGGGGTGCTGCTGGCGACCGTCTTCCTGGCCGTCGGGGTGGTGCTGTTCACCGCCCAGAAGCGCACCGAGCCGCCGGCCCACCCGGCGAACCGGGCGACCGGCGGCTCGGTGCTGCGGCTGCCGGGGCTGCGGGTGCTGACCGCGACCTTCGTGGCGATCGGGACGATCTTCAGTTCGGTCGAGGTGGTCACCGTCGCCTACGCCCGCGCCCAGGGGCACGAGTCGGCGGCCAGCCTGGTGCTGGCGGTCTACGCGCTGGGCTCCGGTCTGGCCGGGGTGGTGGTCGGCGCGCTGCGGCCGAGCGGGCCGGCCCGGCAGCGCTTCCAGCGCGGGGTCGCGCTGATGGCGATCAGCCTGCTGCCGCTGTGCCTGGTGGCCACCTGGTGCTCCGGCACCGGCGGCCTGGTGCTGGCCGGCGCCTCGCTCTTCCTGGCCGGCTTCTCGATATCCCCGACCATGATCACCGCGACCGGACTGGTCGAGCGGCTGGTGCCGCCGGCCCGGCTGACCGAGGGGATGTCCTGGACCACCACCGGCCTGGGCATCGGCGTGGCCGGCGGCTCCTACCTGGCCGGCGTGGTGGTGGACGCGGCCGGTCCGGCGGCCGGCTACCGGGTCGCGCTCGCGGCCGGCGGCTGCGCCGTGCTGCTGGCCCTGGCCGGCGGCCGCTGGCTGGTCGGCGCCCTGCCCGCGAGCACTCCGGAGCCCGCCGCGGTGGCCTCCTGATCCACCGTCCGATCCCGCCCCTCCGACCCATGGACCGGTGGCGGAGCCGTGACTAGGCTCCCTACCCACTGGTAGCGCCGCTCGGGTGCAGCATGGACGCAGGAGGCACCGCATGACCGTGACCGCCGGCCGTTGGACCAACTGGGCGGGCAACCAGAGCGCCGAGCCCAGCCGCATCGCGGTGCCCGGCTCGACCGAGGAGCTGGCCGAGGAGGTCAAGCGGGCGGCCGCCGAGGGACGCACCGTCAAGGCGGTGGGGTCCGGCCACTCGTTCACCGCGATCGCCGCCGCCGGCCACGGCGTGCTGGTCCGCCCCGAGGGCCTGACCGCGGTGCGCGAACTGGACCGCGGGGCCGGCACCGTCACGGTGGAGTCCGGCCTGCCACTGGCCCGGCTGAACCGGCTGCTGGCCGCCGCCGGCCTCTCGCTGACCAACATGGGCGACATCGAGGTGCAGACGGTGGCCGGCGCGACCAGCACCGGCACCCACGGCACCGGCCGGGACTCCGGCTCGCTGGCCGCCCAGATCCGGGCGCTGGAGATCGTGCTGGCCGACGGCTCGGTGCGGCACTGCTCGCCCACCGAGGAGCCCGAGCTCTTCCAGGGGGCCCGGCTGGGCCTGGGCGCGCTCGGCGTGGTCAGCGCGATCACCTTCGGCGTGGAGCCGGCCTTCCTGCTCACCGCGCACGAGGCGCCGATGCGGTTCGACGAGGTGCTGGCCGACTTCGACCGGCTGACCCGGGTGAACGAGCACTTCGAGTTCTACTGGTTCCCGCACACCGACCGCTGCAGCACCAAGCGCAACAACCGCAGCCAGGGGCCGGCCGCCCCGCTGCCCGGCTTCAAGGCCTGGCTGGAGGACGACTTCCTCTCCAACACGGTCTGGGAGGGCGCCTGCCGGATCGGCCGGGCGTTCCCGGCCACCGTGCCCGCGATCGCCAGGGCCGCCAGCCGGGCCTGGTCCGAGCGGACCTACACCGACGTCGCCCACAAGGTCTTCACCAGCCCGCGCAAGGTGCGGTTCATCGAGATGGAGTACGCCGTGCCGCGCGAGGCGGCGGTGCCGGTGCTGCGCGAGCTGCGCCGGCTGGTGGAGCGCGGCGACTGGCGGATCAGCTTCCCGGTGGAGGTGCGCTGCGCCCCCGCCGACGACCTCTGGCTCTCCACCGCGAGCGGCCGGGACACCGTCTACATCGCCGTGCACCTCTACCGGGGCACCGCCGAGCAGGGCTACTTCACCGCGGTCGAGCAGCTGATGACGGCCCACCAGGGCCGCCCGCACTGGGGCAAGCTGCACACCCGGGACGCCGGGTACCTGGCGGCGGCCTACCCGCACTTCGGCGACTTCACCGCGCTGCGCGACCGGGTGGACCCGGAGCGCCGGTTCGCCAACGCCTACCTGCGCCGGGTGCTGGGCGACTGACCCGCCGTCAGGGCGAGGGGGTGGCCGCCGCCGGGGTCGGGGTGGGCGTCGGCTGCGCCGAGGGGGTGGGCGTTCCGCTCGCCCCGCCGCTCGGGGTGGCCGACGGAGTGCCGGTCGACGGGCTCGACGCGGGGCTGCTCGGCGGGGCGGACGGGGTGCCGGAGGCCGAGCCGCTCGGGTCGGGCACCACCGGGATGCCGGACGGAGTGCCGGAGGGTGCGCGGGACGCGCCGCCGGAGGGCGTGCCGGACGGCTTGGCCGGCGGGTCGGCGGGGACCTGGCGGTGGTCGGTGGACCCGCCGGAGCGCTCGGGCAGGAACGAGGTGCCGCCGCCGTCCTGCCCGCTGGTGATCGCGTGCATGTTCTTTCCGGCGGCGAGTTCGACGATCACGATCGGCACCATTGCCAATGCGAACACCAGTGCGGATATCGCGGCATAGCCCTTCCAGGTCCACCGCCACCCGGCCCGGCGCACCGGCGAGGTGTTCCAGGAATCGTCGACCGCCATTTCGTGCTCGTCCTGCCACGGCGCCGGCGGCACCTCCTCATCGGCCGGCACCTGGCGAAGTCCGTTCACGGTGCGAATCGGTGACCGGTCGGTCACCTCGCGCAGTTGTTCACCGGTGCGCCGGAAGAGGTGCTGGAAGACCGCACCGCCGCAGGTCGCCCCGATGCTCACCACCGCCGCACCGATGATCGTTCCGTACACGCCCAGCTCCGAGGCGAGCACCGCGCCGACCACCGCCGCCAGCGCACTGGCCACCACCTGAGCCAGGCTCAGGTCGATCCGCCGGCCCTTCCCGGTTCCGTCCCGCCGCTCGGACATCTGTTCTTCGCCACATCCTCGACATCTCGTCAGATTCGCCCACGGGCGGACCTGCCAGGCCTTCGCTCCATCCGATTGGAGCGGCCATTGTGCACAAAGAAGGACACAAGGGTCGAAAATCCGGTTCTTTCCAGTCGATATATGTGAAGATGATCACCGTCAGCTGATCGGCGGTCCGCCAATGGAGTCCCCCCTCTTGAGATTCCCGTGAATCGCGGGAGACTTGAGCGGCGAGCCGCCCCTGCGGATGCCACGAATGGAGTACTGTTCGTGGAGCCTGAGCCTTCGGTCACCCTCTCGACTGCTTTTCCACCGGCAGCCAGGGAGAGGGCCGCGGAACCGGGCACGCACGGCGGCGCTCGACCCGAACCGTCGCTCCACATCCACGTGCGGGGACCGGCCGGGAGGCTGACGCGGCGTCATTTCGACGGCGCGCCAAACAGGCCACCGTGCCACAGCGGTGTGTCCGGACCCAAGTCCGACACGCCGGAGAACTCTGCAAGGTTGTGGCAAGTCGACAGTGGGCAGGCCACACTCAGTACGGGAGCAGCGACGCAGGTGACGTCGGCAGGCACCACCCGGGAGGTAACCGTGCCCGAACTGCGGGTTGTGGCCGTCAGCAACGACGGCACACGGCTGGTGCTCAAGGCTGCCGACAGCACGGAGTACACCCTCCCGATCGACGAGCGCCTGCGCGCCGCCATCCGCGGCGACCGGCCGCGCCTCGGCCAGATCGAGATCGAGGTCGAGAGCCACCTGCGGCCCCGTGACATCCAGGCGCGGATACGAGCCGGCGCCTCCGCCGAGGAGGTCGCCCAGGCCGCCGGGATCTCGGTGGACCGGGTGCGCCGCTTCGAGGGCCCGGTGCTCGCCGAGCGCGCCTTCATGGCCGAGCGGGCCCGCAAGACCCCGATCCGCCGCCCGGGCGAGTCCACCGGACCGCAGCTGGGCGAGGCCGTCTCCGAGCGCCTGGTGCTGCGCGCCGCCGAGAAGGACACCGAGCGCTGGGACTCCTGGCGCCGGGACGACGGCACCTGGGAGGTCGTCCTCTCCTACCGCTCGGACGGCGAGGGCCGCACCGCCAGCTGGACCTACGACCCGCCGCGCCGGCTGGTGCAGCCGAACGACGACGAGGCCCGGGCGCTGATCGGCGAGAGCGTGGAGCGGGAGGAGGAGTCCGTCTTCCCGTTCATCCCGCGGATCGCCCGGCTCCCCCAGGACCGCCCGCACCGCCCGATGATCGAGCGGCCCTCGGCCGACCGGATCATGTCGCCGCCCGAGCGGCTGCCGGCCCGCGAGGTCCGCGAGGCCACCGCCGCTGCCGACTCGCTGACCAGCCTGCTCGACGTGGTCCCCGCGTTCCGGGGCGACCTGACGGTGGGTCCGTCGGCGATCGAGGCGAAGCCGGTCGAGGAGGGCCAGGAGGTCGAGGAGCCGGCCGCCGCCGCGCCCGCCGTGGGCGCCGGCTCGGCCTACGCGGACATCCTGATGCCGCGCGCCGTCGCCCCGCACCGGGAGCGGCTGGTCGGCACCACCGACCGGCAGGCCGAGGCGGACGGCGTCCGGCCCGGCCGTCGGGCCACCGTCCCCAGCTGGGACGAGATCGTCTTCGGCAGCCGGCGCAAGAAGACCGACTGACCGGACCGATGTCCAGGGGGCTGCCCGCCGCAGCCCCCTGACCCGTGGTCAGCCGCGCTCCGGTCCGGTGGCCGCCGGGCGCTCCGGGTCGCTCGACCACTCGCTCCAGGAGCCCGGGTAGAGCACCGTCGGGTAGCCGGCCAGCTCCAGCGCCAGCACGTTGTGCGCGGCGGTCACGCCCGAGCCGCAGTACACCCCGACCACCGGCACCCCGTCCGCACCCAGCTCCCGGAACCGCTCGGCCAGTTCGGCCACCGGCCGAAACCGCCCGTCGGGCGCGTTGTTCTCGAAGGTCGGCGCGCTGACCGCACCCGGGATGTGGCCGGCCCGCGGGTCCAGCGGCTCCACCTCGCCCCGGTACCGCTCGCCGGCCCGGGAGTCCAGCAGCAGGCCGGTGCGGGCCAGCTCGCCGGCCGACTCCTTGTCCAGGGTGGGCAGCGAGGCGGGCACCGGCTTGAAGTCGCCCGCCGCGGCCTGCGGCAGCTCGCCGGTCACCGGGTGCCCGGCGGAGCGCCAGGCGGCCAGCCCGCCGTCCAGCACCCGGACCTCCTGGTGGCCGGCCCAGCGCAGCAGCCACCAGGCGCGCGCGGCCGAGGTGGCCGGCCCGCCGTCGTACACCACCACCGGTCGGTCGGCCGAGACGCCGGCCCGGCGCAGCGCGGCGCCGAGCAGCTCCGGGTCGGGCAGCGGGTGCCGCCCGCCGTCCCCGGGCGGGCCGGGCGGCGCGGCCAGGTCGCGCTCCAGGTCGACGAAGTGGGCGCCGGGCAGGTGGCCGGCCGCGTACTGGTCGGCGCCGGTCTCGGTGCTCGGCCCGGCCGCCGGGAGCACGTAGCGGATGTCGAGCAGGGCCGGCGGCCGGTCCCCGGCCAGCGCCTCGGCCAGCTCCGCGACCCCGATCAGGGGAGAAGTCTTGTCCATGTCGGCCATTCTGCTGCCCCGTCAGGTCGCCGAGTTGCACGAGGTGATGCTTTGTGCGCTCTTTGCCATGATTTCCGCGCCGTCGGCCACCCCGCCCCCCGCCAGGATGGCACCATCTGCGCTGGGACCCGTGCCGCCGGGCCGGGTACCCCGCGAGGAGGTCGGCGATGACGGCTGTGCAGGTCCGGGTGGCCCACGGCACACCCTGCTGGGTGAGTCTGCTGGTGCACGATCTCGAACGCGCCGAGGCGTTCTACGGCCCGCTGCTGGATTGGAGTTTCACCCCCGGCTCGGCCGAGCCGGGCGGCTACCTGGAGGCCAGCCTGCACGGCGCCCGGGTGGCCGGGATCGGCCTGGCCCCGGAGCGGCCCGACCTGCCCACCGAGTGGACCACCTACTTCGCGGTGGACAGCACGGACGCCGCCTCGGCCCGGGTGCGGGACTGCGGCGGCACGGTGGCGGTCGGCCCGCTGCAG
Source organism: Kitasatospora viridis (assembly GCF_007829815.1). NCBI lineage: Bacteria > Bacillati > Actinomycetota > Actinomycetes > Kitasatosporales > Streptomycetaceae > Kitasatospora > Kitasatospora viridis. The sequence continues at coordinate 1,502,007 of NZ_VIWT01000001.1, forward strand.
AGCGACCGGGCCGGGCGCCTGGCCATCGCGGCCGACCTGACCGGCGCCTTCTTCGGGCTCTGGGAGGGCGAGGAGCACCTCGGCTGGGAGGTGGTGGGCGAGCCGGGCGCGCCGGTCTGGAGCGAGCTGCTGACCAATGACGAGCCGCTGGCCGCCGCGTTCTACGGTTCGGTCTTCCAGCGCCAGGTGGTGGAGGCCGACCCCTCGGCGGTGGCCCGGGGCGAGGAGGACGCGACGCTGCGGGTGGAGGGGCACCGGGTGGCCGGCCTGCGGCAGACCACCGACCTGCGGGACGGCCCGCCCCGCTGGCGGATCTACTTCGCCGTCACCGACGTGGACCTGACGGTGCGCCAGTGCCGGGCGCTGGGCGGCTCGGTGCTGGTCGAGCCGCACGACACGCCCTACGGCCGGGTGGCCCGGCTGGCCGATCCGGAGGGCGGCCGGTTCTCCGTGGTGGCGCTGCCCTGACGGCGGCGCGGTTCCGGTCCTGACCGTGCGTCAGGACCGGGGCGGGCCCGCGTCAGGTCTGCTCGAAGGGCAGCACGTCCGGCGAGAGCGCGGCGGCCCGGGCGGTGGCGGCGGTCAGCCGCCGCCGGTGGTGCCGGCGGCAGAGCACCTCGTAGCCGACCTCGTCCTCGTTGACCGCGACGTCCCCCACCACCACCTGCGGCCCCTCGACCACCATCACCCCGCCCACCGTGCGGGCGTTGTGGGTGGCCCGGGCGCCGCACCAGCAGAGCGCCTCGACCTGGAGCACCTCGACCCGGTCGGCCAGTTCCAGCAGCCGCTGCGAACCGGGGAAGAGCCGGGTGCGGAAGTCGGTGGTGATGCCGAAGGTGAACACGTCGATGCCCAGTTCGTCGACCACCCGGGCGAGTTGGTCCACCTGCTCGGCGGTGTAGAAGTTGGCCTCGTCGCAGATCAGGTAGTCGACCTTGCCGCCGGCCGAGAGCAGCTGCACCACGTAGAGCTGGAAGTCGAAGCCGTCGGTCACCTCGATCGCCTCGGCGCGCAGGCCGAGCCGGCTGGAGATGGTGGAGGCGCCGGCCCGGTCGTGCCGGGCGAAGATGATGCCCTGCCGGCCGCGGGCGGCGTGGTTGTGGTTCATCTGCAGCGCCAGGGTGGACTTGCCGCAGTCCATCGTCCCCGAGAAGAAGACCAGGTCAGCCATGGTGGGGTGGGGGTGCCTCTCTCAGGGGTGCGAATGTCGGGGGGTGCGGGCTCAGGGCACGCGGACTTCCAGCAGCGGGACCAGCTGCTCGACCGGGGTCATCGAGCCGTGCAGCCCGGTCATCGCGGACTCCCCCGGCTCGGTGCGGGAGGCGATCACCGCGATGTCGTCCCGGGCGGCGGCGACCACGTCACCGATCCGGTGGTAGACCCGGTCGTCCACCGCCGGGCCGAACCAGCCGGCCTCGATCGCCTGGTCGCGGGTCGCCACCCACATCCGGTCGCCGAGCACCTCGCGCCAGACCGCGAACACGTCGGCCGCCGCGCCGGGCACCGCGTAGACGTGCCGGGCCCGGGCCTCGCCGCCGAGCAGCGCCACGCCGGCCCCCAGCTCCCAGTCCTCGTCGAAGTCGATCCGGTCGTCCTCGGCGATGTCGATCATGCCGTGGTCGGCCGTGATGTAGAGCGCCGAGCGCGGCGGCAGCTGCTCGGCCAGCCGCCGGGCCAGCCGGTCCACGGTGTGCAGCATCAGCCGCCACTCGTCCGAGTCCACCCCGAAGCGGTGACCCATGGCGTCCAGCTCGCTGACGTAGGTGTACACCAACGCCCGGTCGGCGGAGGCCAGCTGACGGGCCGCCAGGTCCATCCGCTCCTCACCGGTGGTGCGGCCGAGGAACTCGCCGCCGGAGAGCGCCACCCGGGTCAGCGGGGTCTGCGCGAAGAGCGGGGAGGAGACCTGGCTGGCCGAGACGCCGGCCGCGTGCACCCGCTCGAAGACCGTCGGGTAGGGCTGCCACTTGTGCGGGTCCACCGGCGGCTGCCAGCGCAGCTGGTTCATCAGCCGCTGCTCGCCGGGTATCGCCACCGTGTAGCCGGCCAGCCCGTGCAGGCCCGGCGGCAGACCGGTGCCGACCGAGGCCAGCGAGGTCGCGGTGGTGGACGGGAAGCCGGCGGTGAGCGGACGGCCGGTGCCGCCCATCGAGCTGTCCAGCAGGCCGGTCAGGAACGGCGCCCAGTCGGGGTGCCGGCGGATCAGCTCCCAGCCCATGCCGTCCACCAGGAAGACGCAGACCCGGTCGGCCGGGGCGAGCGGCAGGGTGCTGGTGAAGCCGGGCACGCCCAGGCCGGCCGCCACCGAGGGCAGCAGGTCGCTGAGCGAGCCGCCGCCGTAGCCGGGGGCCGGCGCGGCGGCGGGGTCGAGCAGGTCGAAGGAGTCGGGGCCGTAGGGCTGGTGGTGCGTCACGCCTCAGGCCCTGCTGATGGTGGCCTCGGACAGCGCCCGGGCGAAGACCAGCGCCTGGGCGACCGTCTCGGGACCGTCGCCGGCCTCGCTGACCCGCAGTGACAGGTCGTCAGCCGTGGCCGAACCGGTGTAGCCGTGGTCGGCCTCGCAGCTCGGGTCGGAGCAGCCGGCCGGTTCCAGGTCGATGCGCTGCACCGCGCCCCAGCCGATGGTCAGCACCACCTCGCGGGGCAGCCGGCCCGGGGTGTAGGTCTCCGGATTGGCGACCATCCGGCTGAGCACCACCGAGCCGATCCGGTCCAGCCGCACGCTCTCCGTCGAAGTGGTCGCGTAGGGCACCGGGCTGGTGGCGTCGGCGGCCTGCTCGTCGGTGTGGCTGACCACGAACCGGGACGGGGTCAGGACCAGCACGGTGACGTGCCGGCGCACCTCGTTGGCGTCGAACGTCGTCTCCTGGTGGACCAGGTAGGAGGTGATCGGCTCGGGGCCCACCGCGGACTCCACGGCCTCGGACACCAGCGCCGGGTAGTAGCCGCTGCGCTCGATCGCCGATCGCAGGTCCTGCGTGGTGGTGGTACCGGTCTTCGCCATAACTCCATCCTGGCATGCCCCGCCGACGCGGCGGGCTGGACTGCGCCGACCGCCGGGTGCCGAAAGGCGCAACCCAGGAAGGTTACAGCGTGCTCATGCTGCGCGGGCCCAGATCGCTGCGCAGCGGCAGCGGGGCCAGCCGGACGGCGGCGCCCAGCACGGCCAGCCCGCTCGGGGCCACCACCACCGGCTCCAGCTCCACCGCGGCCACCTCCGGCAGGTCGTCCACCAACTGGGAGACCCGCAGCAGCACCTCCTCCAGCGCCCCGGTGTCCACCGGCGCCGCGCCGCGCCAGCCGAACAGCAGCGGTGCCGCGCGCACCTCGCGGACCAGCGAGGCGACCTCCTGGTCGGTGGCCGGGACCAGCCGGTGCGCCAGGTCGCCGAGCAACTCGGCCGGGGCGCCGGCCAGGCCGAAGGACAGGATCGCGCCGACCGCCGGGTCGAGGCTCGCGCCGATCACCGTGTCCACCCCGCGCGGGGCCATCCGCTGCACCACCAGCCGGGCGGCCTCGGCCCCGCCGAGCAGGGCGGACAGTTCGCGGTGGGCGCGGCGCAGCCCGTCCTCGTCGGTCAGGTCCAGCCGCACCCCGCCGAGGTCCGGGCGGTGGCGCAGGTGGGTGGCGGTGGCCTTGAGCGCGACCGGGTAGCCGAGCGCCGCGGCCGCCCCGACCGCCTGCTCCTCGCTCACCGCCGGCAGCGCGCGCAGCACCTCGATGCCGTAGTGGGCGAGCAACTCGGCCGCCTGCTCGGCGGGCAGCGCGAACCGGGCGCCGCCGGGCTGGGTGCGGGCCGCGGCCCCGGTGGTGCCGGCCAGCACCCGCTCGACCAGGGCGCGGGCGGCCGGCTCGTCGACCCGGTCCAGCTCGGGCACCCGGGCGGTCTGCTCGGCGCTCTCGGCCGTCCGTCGCCAGGCCCCGTAGCGCACGGCGTGGGCCAGGGCGCGGACCGCCCGCTCGGGCGCCGGATAGGCGGGCACCGGGTGGTCGGCCGCGCGCAGCACGTCGGAGAGCTCGCCGAGCGCGAGGTGGGCCAGCAGCAGCGGCTTGCCGAGCCGGCGGGCGGTCTCGGCGGCGTGCAGCAGGCCCTCGCCGAGCGCCGGGTCGTCGGCCGCCAGCATCGGCTCGGTGCGCAGGGTCAGGCTCGGGCCGGCCAGCGGCGGGATGGCCACCGCGATCACCGCGTCCGCCGCGCTGTCGCCGAGCGCGGTCTCCAGCGCCACCCGGAAGTGCTCGCCGGTCGCGCCGGTGGTCAGGTCCACCGGCGGCAGCGGGCGCAGGCCGGCGCTCAGGCAGGTGTCGTAGGTGAGCAGGCCGAGCGAGTCGGAGTTTCCGACCACGGCCACCCGGTCGCCGGCCGGCAGCGGCTGGCCGGCCAGCAGTTCACCGGTGTCCAGCAGGTCGGTGATGGTCCCCACCCGGATCACCCCGGCCTGCTGGAAGAGCGCGTCCACGGTGGCGTCGTTCAGCCCGCTGGCGGTCGGCGGCACGGTGTGGCCGGGCGGCAGCGAGCCGGTGTGCCGGGCGCCCTTGACCACCACGATCGGCTTGGCCGCGGCCAGCCGGCGGGCGATCCGGGTGAACTTGCGCGGATTGCCGAAGGACTCCAGGTAGAGCAGCAGCACCCGGGTGGCCGGGTCCTCCTCCCAGTACTGCAGCAGGTCGTTGCCGGAGACGTCGGCCCGGTTGCCGACCGAGGCGAAGGAGGAGACGCCGAGCCCGCGCCGGTGCACCGCCTCCAGCAGCGCCACCCCGATCGCGCCGGACTGGCAGAACACCCCGAACGGGCCGGGCGCCGGCAGCAGCGGGGCGAGCGAGGCGTTCAACGGGTGCTCGGGGGAGGTGGTCAGCACGCCGAAGGCGTTCGGGCCGATCACCCGCATGCCGGCCGCCCGGGCCTGCCGGACCAGGGCGCGCTGGCGGTCCCGGCCGGCCGCGCCGGTCTCCGCGTAGCCGGCGGTGACCACCACCAGGCCGCGCACCCCGTGCGCGCCGCAGTCGGCCACCACCGCGGGCACCGCCCCGGCCGGCACCGCGACCACGGCCAGGTCCACCGGCCCGGGGATCTCCAGCACCGAGCGGTGCAGCGCCACCCCGTCCACCTCGGCGCCCTGCGGCGCCCGGCTGTTCACCGCGTACACCGGCCCGGTGAAGCCGCCCGCCAGCACCGCGCGCAGCAGCGCCCGGCCGGCCGAGTGCTCGCCCCGGGAGACCCCGATCACCGCGACCGAACGGGGGGTCAGCAGCCGTTGCACCGAACGGGATTCGGCCCGGTGCTCGCGGGCCCGCATCACGGCGAGCGAGGCGGCGGTGGGCTCCAGGTCGAACTCCAGGTGCACCACGCCGTCGGCGAAGCTGCGCCGCTGCACGTAGCCCGCGTCGGTGAAGACCTTGGTCATCTTGCGGTTCTCGGGCAGCACCTCGGCGACGAACCGGCGGATGCCGCGCTCCTGGGCGACCGCGGCGATGTGCTCCAGCAGCGCGGAGGCGACGCCCCGGCCCTGGTGGGCGTCCTGCACCAGGAAGGCCACCTCGGCGTCGGTGCCGTCCGGCGAGGGGCGGCCGTCCTGGTCGATCCGGTCGTACCGGACGGTGGCGATGATGCGGTCCCGGACCACGATGGCCAGGCCCACCCGGTCCACGAAGTCGTGGTGGGTGAAGCGCTGCACGTCCTTGTCGGAGAGCCGGGGGTAGGGGGCGAAGAACCGGAAGTACTTCGACTGGTCGGAGACCTGGGCGTAGAACTCCACCAGGAGTTCGGCGTCGGCCGGGACGATCGGCCGGATCCGGGCGGTGCCCCCGTCGCGCAGCAGGATGTCGGCCTCCCAGTGCTGGGGGTAGCCGAGGGGTTCGGGGGACGCGGGCCCCGAGACTGTGTGCGAGTCCACAACGGCCAGGCTATCCGGCGGCGAGCCTTACGGCGCCCGCCGTGTGCCCGGTGCAGGGTGGGAGCCGGTTCTGGGCGGTCGTGCCAGAATGGTCTAGACAACATGTCGCACCCTGCACCACCTGAAAGGCACGTCATCATGGCTGAGCGCCGCGTCACCATCGGTTGGCCCGAGGGCCTGCACGCCCGTCCCGCCTCCGTCTTCGTCCGGGCGGCCGCCGCCGTGGGCGTGCCCGTCACCATCGCCAAGGCCGGCGGCAACCCGGTGAACGCGGCGTCCATGCTGGGCCTGCTGGCGCTCGGCGCCGAGGGCGGCGAGGAGGTCGTGCTGGCCAGCGACGCCGACGGGGCCGACGCCGCGCTGGACCGCCTGGCGAAGATGGTCGAGCAGGGCCTGGACGAGCTGCCCGCGGCCTGAACCCGCACTCCCCCACGGTGGTGGCCCGCTGACGGCGGGCCACCACCGTTTTGCCACCATGGCCCCATGCCCGACGCACTCGAACTGACCGCCGACACCCTCCCCACCGACGTCGACATCCTCATCGACTGGGCGACCCAGGGCTTCGCCCCCGGCGTGCGCGCCTGGACCCTGGACGGCGCCCGGGTGGTCGCCTCGCCCGCCCTCTCCGGCCGCGACCGGCTGGCCGTGACCGGCCCGGCCGAGCCGCTGGCCGCGCTGGTCCGCCTGGCCCTCGCCGAAGTCGGGCCCGACTACCGGCCGTTCGGCGACCGCGCGGTGATCGAGCGGTTGGCCGCTGACCTGCCCGAGCTCGAAGTCCTCGGCACCTTCCACTGGATGGCGGTCTCCGGCGACTCGCTGCCCGTCACCCCCGAGGCCCACTGGCTCGACCGGGCCGACCTCGCCGAGGCCGCCGCACTGCTGGACCTGGCCCACCCCACCTCCTACGCGCACCCGGACCGACCGGGCGCCACCCGCTGGGCGGGCGTGCGCGACGAGGCCGGCCGGCTCACCGCCCTGGCCTGCGAGGCCTGGTCCTCCCCCGGCGCCGGGTTCATGGCCGGCGTGGTCGCCCACCCCGAGCACGGGCGCGGCCGGGGCCACGCCGAGGCCGCCTGCCGGCTGGTGCTGGACTCGCTGCTGCGCCGCAGCGGCCGGGCCGCGCTGATGGTGGAGGCGCACAACGCGGCCGCGATCCGGCTCTACGGCCGGCTCGGCATGGCGCCGCGCGAGCTGGCGGCCGCTCATGTCCCGGGCCGTGACGGGTAATCGGGTTCTGCGAACAACCGTCGAATGCCATCGTGGGGTGATGGACTCCACGACACGCGCCCGGCTCTCCCGGATCGCCCACCGCCACCACCCGATCTCCGCCCCGCTCAGCGACGAGTCGGTGGCCGTCCTGCTGGGGCGGGCGATCGTGACCGGGCGCGAGCGGGTGCTCGACCTCGGCTGCGGCGAGGCGGCCTGGCTGCTGCGGGCGCTGGCGGCGCACCCGGAGCTCACCGCCGACGGGGTGGACACCGACGCCGGGTCGCTCACCCTGGCCCGGGAGGCCGCCGAACGGCTCGGGGTGGTCCGCCGGCTCGGCCTGCACCACCGCCCCGCCGCCGAGTTCGCCGGCCCGCACCAGTACGACCTGGTGCTCTGCGTCGGCGCCACGCACGCCTTCGACGGGCTGCTCCCCGCCCTGGCCGCCGCCCGCCGCCACCTGGCGCCCGGCGGCCGGGTGCTGGTCGGCGAGGGCTACTGGCAGCGCGAGCCCGACCGGGCCGCCCTGGACGGCTTCGGCGGCGCCGCCCGGGAGGACTTCGACGAACTCCCCGCCCTGGTCGACCGCCTGCTCGCCGACGGCTGGACCCCCACCGCCGGCCACCAGAGCACCCAGGCCGAGCTCGACGACTACGAGTGGTGCTGGACCGGCTCGCTCGCCGACTGGGCCCTCGACCACCCGTCCGACCCGCTGGCCCCGCACGCCACCGAACTCGCCCGCGACCACCGCGCCGGGTGGCTGCACGGGTACCGGGGCGCCTTCGGGTTCGTCACGCTGCTGCTGCGCCCGACCGAGTAGGCCGACGGCTCCGACCGGGCGCCCCACGGGGAGCCCGGCCGGAGCCGACGGTGCGTCAACCCTTGACGCAGATGACCTGCTTGAGCTGGGCCACCACCTCGACCAGGTCGCGCTGCTGGTCGATCACCTTCTCGATGGACTTGTAGGCGCCCGGGATCTCGTCCACCACGCCGGAGTCCTTGCGGCACTCGACGCCCCGGGTCTGCTCCTCCAGGTCCCGGACGGTGAACTTCTTCTTCGCCGCGGTCCGGCTCATCTTGCGGCCGGCGCCGTGCGAGGCGGAGTTGAAGGAGTCCGGGTTGCCCAGGCCGCGCACGATGTAGGAGCCGGTGCCCATCGAGCCTGGGATGATCCCCAGGTCGCCGGAGCCGGCCCGGATCGCGCCCTTGCGGGTGACCAGCACGTCCACCCCGTCGTAGCGCTCCTCGGCCACGTAGTTGTGGTGGCAGCTGATCACCTGGTCGAAGGCCACGTCGGCGCGCGGGAACTCGTCCCGCACCGCCTGCTGGAAGAGGGCCATCATCAGCGCCCGGTTGTACTTGGCGTAGGACTGCGCCCAGAACAGGTCGTTGCGGTAGGCGGCCATCTCCGGGGTGCCGGCCAGGAAGACCGCCAGGTCCCGGTCGACGATGCCCTGGTTGTGCGGCAGCGCCCGGGCCACCGTCATGTGGTGCTCCGCCAGTTCCTTGCCGATGTTGCGGGAGCCGGAGTGCAGCATCAGCCAGACCGACCCGGCGGTGTCCAGGCAGAACTCGATGAAGTGGTTGCCCGACCCGAGCGTTCCGAGCTGCTTCGCGGCCCGGTCGTGACGGTCCTTGACCGCCTCGGTGATCGAGTCGAAACCGGACCACATCCGCTCCCAGCCGGCAACCGGGAAGTCCCGCAGCTTCGCCGGGTCGACCGGCTCGTCGTGCAGGCCCCGGCCGACCGGGATCAGCCGCTCGATCCGGGAGCGCAGCCGGCCCAGGTCGTCGGGCAGGTCGCGGGCGGTGAGCGAGGTCTTCACCGCGCTCATCCCGCAGCCGATGTCCACGCCGACCGCCGCCGGGCAGACCGCGTCCTTCATCGCGATTACCGAACCGACGGTCGCCCCCTTGCCCAGGTGGACGTCCGGCATCACGGCCAGACCGTGCAGCCAGGGCAGGGTGGAGATGTTGCGCAGCTGCTGCAGCGCCGCGCTCTCGACGGTGGCCGGGTCGGCCCACATCCGGATCGGGACCCGCGCGCCGGACACCTCGGTGTACGTCATGGTTGTGACCCCCAGAGGTCTGTGAGTTCAAGGGTAGGACTGCCGCGCGAAGCTTCCGGCGCGGCTCGGGGAAGGCTGGGAGGCGGTGCGCTCAGGCAGCGGCTCGGGAGGGACGCAGCGGCCGCAGGGAACGCAGGGAGCGCTTTCGAGCTGGCTCGACCCGCATGATGACCGCCTCCTCTCCGGAACCTCGGAACTGCCGCGCACCGCGACACCGACATCAACCCACGGGACGGGCGGCGCGGGCAACCGAAATACGCCGAAGGCCCGGTGGACCGTGTCCACCGGGCCTCCTGAGACTGCGTCAGGCGGTCAGCTGGTGACCACCACGACCTCGCCGACGCCCAGCTTGCGCACGTCCTCGGCGATCACCGAAGCGTCGCCGACCAGCACGGTGACCAGCTGCTCGGGCGGGAAGGCGGCGACCACGCCGGCCGTGGCGGCGGCGGTGGTCAGCTCTGCCAGCTGCCGGTAGACCTCGGCCTGGAAGTCGTCCGGCAGGTCCTGCTCCACCTGGTCGGCCAGGGTGGCGGCGACCGAGCCGGCCGTCTCGTACTTCAGCGGGGCGACGCCGACCAGGAACTGCACGGCCTCCTCCCGCTCCCCGTCGGTCAGGCCCTCGGCGGCCAGCTTGCGCAGGATCTCCCAGGTGTCCTTCAGCGCCGGGGCGGTGGACTCGGTGTCCACCGAGCCGCTGATCGCCAGCAGCGCCCGGCCGGAACCGTCCGCGTTGGAGCGCAGCGGCTGGGCGAAGGCCCGCACGCCGTAGGTGTAGCCCTTCTCCTCGCGCAGCACCCGGTCGAGGCGGGAGGTCAGGGTGCCGCCCAGGCAGTAGGTGCCGAGGATCTGCGCGGACCAGCTCGGGTCGTGGCGGTCCGGGCCGACCCGGCCGATCAGCAGCTGGGTCTGCACCGAGCCGGGCCGGTCCACGATCACCACCCGGCCGTGGTCGTCCGCGGTCACCGCGGCGCTGCTGCTCGGGGCGGCCTGGTCGCCGGTCCAGCGGCCCAGGGTGGACTCCAGCAGCGCGGGCAGCTCGATGCCGGTCAGGTCGCCGACGATCACCAGGGTCGAGGTGGCCGGGCGCACGTGGGCGTCGTAGAACGCCTTGACCGCGGCCCGGTCGATGCCCTGCACCGTCTCGGCGCTGCCGGAGCGCGGCCGGGAGAGCCGGTCCTCGGCCGCGAACAGCTCGGCGTAGAGCGCCTTGGCGGCCCGCCGGGCCGGGTTGGCCAGCTCGTGGGTGATCTCGTCGAGCCGGTTGGCGACCAGCCGCTCGATCTCCTCGGCGGGCAGCGCGGGGGCCCGCAGCGCGTCGGCCAGCAGGGTGAGGCCGCGCTCCAGCCGGGAGGCCGGCACCTCCAGCACCGCGCGGATGCACGGGTGGTCGGCGTGCGCCTCCATGGTCGCGCCGGCGCGCTCCAGCTCGCCGGCGAACTGCTCGGCGGTGAGCGTGTCGGTGCCCTCGTTGAGCGCCCGGGCCAGGATGGTGGCGACCCCGTCGAGGCCGGCCGGCTCGGCGGCCAGCGGAGCGTCGATCAGCACCTCGACGGCGACCAGCTGTTGGCCGGGGCGGTCGCAGTGCAGCACCGTCAGGCCGTTGGCCAGGGTGAGCCGCTGCGGGGCCGGGAAGGCCCAGGGGGTGGGGGTGCCCGGGGTCGGCTGCGGGTGGAAGGTCATGGTGGGGACGGCGGAGGTCACGCGGCCTCCTCCTCTTCGTCGGTCGAGGCGGCGGTCGGCTCGTAGACCAGCACCGCGCGGTTGTCGGGACGCAGGCGGGCCGCGGCGAGCGCGCGGACCTCCTCGGCGGTGACCTGCTGCACGCGGGCCAGCGCGCCGTTCACCAGCTTGGGGTCGCCGAAGAGCACGGCGAAGCGGCAGAGCTCGTCGGCCCGGCCGGCCACCGTGGTGAGCCGGTCCAGCCACTCGCGCTCGATCTGCGCCTGGGCCCGCTCCAACTCCTCGGGGGTCGGGCCGTCGGCGGCGAACCGGGCCAGCTCCTCGTCGACCGCCTGCTCGATCTCGGCGATGGACGCGTCGCCCGCCGCCTTGACGTCGAGCCAGCCGAGCGAGGGCGCGCCGGAGAGCCGGAGCAGGCCGAAGCCGGCCGAGATCGCGGTGCGGTCGCGGCGGACCAGCCGGTTGTAGAGCCGGCTGGACTCGCCGGAGCCGAGCACGGTGAGCGCCAGGTCGGCGGCGTCGGCCTGCCGGGTGCCGTCGTGCGGCAGCCGGTAGGCGCTCATCAGGGCGCGGGAGGGGACGTCCTCCTCCAGGCGCTCGCGCACCTCGGCGCCGATCACCTCGGGCAGCGTGCCGTCGCGCGGCGGCTGCTTGCCGTCGTGCCCCGGGATGCTGCCGAAGTACTTCTCCACCCAGGCGATGGCCTGCTCGGGGTCGATGTCGCCGACCACCGAGAGCACCGCGTTGTTCGGCGCGTAGTAGGTCCGGAAGAACGCGCGGGCGTCCTCCAGGGTGGCCGCGTCCAGGTCGGCCATCGAGCCGATCGGGGTGTGGTGGTAGGGGTGGCCGTCGGGGTACGAGAGCGCGGTGAGCTTCTCGAAGGCGGTGCCGTAGGGCACGTTGTCGTAGCGCTGGCGGCGCTCGTTCTTCACCACGTCGCGCTGGTTCTCCATCGACGCGTCGTCAAGGGCGGCCAGCAGCGAGCCCATCCGGTCCGCCTCCAGCCAGAGCGCGAGCTCCAGCTGGTGGGCCGGCATGGTCTCGAAGTAGTTGGTGCGCTCGAAGCTGGTGGTGCCGTTGAGCGAACCGCCGGCGCCCTGGACGAGCTCGAAGTGGCCGTTGCCGGAGACGTTGGCGGAGCCCTGGAACATCAGGTGCTCGAAGAGGTGCGCCAGTCCGGTGCGCCCCGCCACCTCGTGACGGGAGCCCACGTCGTACCAGAGGCAGACGGCGGCGACCGGGGTGAGGTGGTCCTCGGAGAGCACCACCCGCAGGCCGTTGGCCAGGCGGTGTTCGGTGATGGCGATGCCTCCGGAGGAGGTGGGGGCCGGGTTGGCCATGCGCTCGGGTCCTTCCCATCGGTTGGAGGGCGGGGGGAACGTCGGGGTCTACGAGCCCCCATTCTGGTCCAACGCGTACCGTGCGGAGTTGTGCCCGCGCACACCGCGCGTTCGCCAGCGGCGCAACCGCCTGATCGGGAGTGTCCGCGCGAGGGTCCACAATGGGGGGCGCCGTACCCCCGGTGACGACATGTGAAGCAGACGCAGAAGCAGCTGACAGACGCAAGGGAGCCCCGCCGCGATGGCCCGCCGCAGTTCGCCGACCCCGCCCCCCGAGGACTTCGAGGAGCGGATCCTCGACGTCGACGTCGTGGACGAGATGAAGGGTTCCTACCTTGAGTACGCCTACTCGGTGATCTACTCGCGGGCCCTGCCGGACGCACGGGACGGGTTGAAGCCGGTGCACCGGCGAATCCTGTACCAGGCCAACGAGATGGGGCTCCGACCGGAGCGCGCGCACGTCAAGTGCGCCCGCGTGGTCGGCGAGGTGATGGGTCGACTGCACCCGCACGGGGACGCCTCGATCTACGACTCGATCGTCCGGATGGCCCAGCCGTTCTCGATGCGGGTTCCGCTGATCGACGGACACGGCAACTTCGGTTCGCTCGGCAACGACGACCCGCCGGCCGCGATGCGGTACACCGAGTCCCGGCTGACCTCGGCCTCGATGGCGCTGGTGGAGTCGATCCACGAGGAGACCGTCGACTTCTCGCCCAACTACGACGGTTCCGAGCAGGAACCCTCGGTGCTGCCGGCCGCCTTCCCCAACCTGCTGGTCAACGGCACCACCGGCATCGCGGTCGGCATGGCGACCAACATGCCGCCGCACAACCTGGCCGAGGTGGTGGCCGCCGCCCGGCACCTGATCAAGCACCCGACCGCCGACCTGGACACCCTGATGCGGTTCGTGCCCGGTCCGGACCTGCCGACCGGCGGGCGGATCGTCGGCCTGTCCGGCATCCGGGACGCGTACGAGAGCGGCCGCGGCACCTTCCGGATCCGCGCCACCACGACGATCGAGGACGTGACGCCGCGCCGCAAGGGCATCGTCGTCACCGAACTCCCGTTCGCGGTCGGCCCGGAGAAGGTGATCGGCAAGATCAAGGACCTGGTCAACGCGAAGAAGCTGCAGGGCATCGCGGACGTCAAGGACCTGACGGACCGTGAGCACGGCCTGCGGCTGGTGATCGAGGTCAAGAACGGCTTCGTGCCGGAGGCCCTGCTGGAGCAGCTCTACAAGCTGACCCCGCTGGAGGAGACCTTCGGCATCAACAACGTGGCGCTGGTGGACGGCCAGCCGCTCACCATGGGCCTCAAGGAGCTGCTGGAGGTCTACGTCGACCACCGCTTCGAGGTGGTGCGCCGGCGCAGCGACTTCCGCCGCCGCAAGCGGCAGGAGCGGCTGCACCTGGTCGAGGGCCTGCTGGTGGCGCTGCTCGACATCGACGAGGTGATCGCGCTGATCCGCAGCAGCGACAACGCGGCCCAGGCCAAGGAGCGCCTGATGGAGCGCTTCTCGCTGTCCGACACGCAGACCGCGTACATCCTCGACACCCCGCTGCGCCGGCTGACCCGCTTCGACCGGGTGGAGCTGGAGGCCGAGCAGGCCAAGCTGCTCACCGAGATCGCCGAGCTGACCGAGATCCTGGACTCGGACACCAAGCTGCGCAGCGTGGTCTCCGGCGAGCTGGCCGCGGTGGCCAAGCAGTTCGGCACCGAGCGGCGCACGGTGCTGCTGGAGGCGGGGGCGCTGCCCTCGGCCTCGCTGGCGGTGCCGCTGGAGGTGGCGGACGACCCGTGCCGGGTGCTGCTCTCCACCACCGGCCTGCTGGCCCGCACGGCGGACGGCGAGTCGGCCTCCCCGGGCGAGGGCCGGGCCAAGCACGACCTGGTCGCCTCGGCCGTGGCGGCCACCGCGCGCGGCGACGTCGGCGCGGTGACCTCGACCGGGCGGGTGCTGCGGCTGCCGGTGATCGACCTGCCCGCGCTGCCGCCGCAGGCCTCGCTCACGCTGGCCGGCGGGGCGCAGGTCAGCGAGTTCCTGAAGCTGGCGGCGGGCGAGCGGCTGATCGCCCTGACCACGCTGGACGAGTCCTCGCCCGGGCTCGCGCTGGGCACGGTGCAGGGCGTGGTCAAGCGGGTGGTGCCGGAGTGGCCGGCCAACAAGGACGAGTTCGAGGTGATCGCGCTCAAGGACGGCGACGAGTTGGCCGGGGCGGTGGAGCTGCGGACCGGCGAGGAGGACCTGGTCTTCATCACCAGCGACGCGCAGCTGCTGCGCTTCCCGGCCTCGCAGGTGCGGCCGCAGGGCCGGCCGGCCGGCGGGATGGCCGGGATCAAGCTGGCGGACGGGGCCCGGGTGCTCTCCTTCACCGCGGTGGACCCGGCGGCGGACGCGGTGGTGGTCTCGGTGGCGGCGGCCTCCGGCACGCTCACCGGGGAGTCGCAGAGCAGTTGGAAGGTGACGCCGTTCGACCTCTACCCGCGCAAGGGCCGGGCCACCGGCGGGGTGCGCTGCCAGCGCTTCCTGCGCGGCGAGGAGGGGCTGGCGTTCGCCTGGGCGGGCGCCGCACCGGCCCGCGCGGCGGCGGCCAACGGGGCGCCGCTGGAGCTGCCGGAGCGCGACCCGCGCCGGGACGGCTCCGGCACGCCGGTGACCAAGCCGATCGCGGCGGTGGCCGGGCCCGCCTGAGCCGCCGCTGACGGGCTGTTGACAGGCCGCTGACGGACTGTCGACGGGTCCGTGATCACCCGGGTCGCACCTACCGCACGCCGGTAGGGTGACCCGGGTGATCACCTGTACGAGCCTGTCGAACGAGCTGGCGGAACCGCTGGCCGCCACCGCCGCCACCGCCACCACCTGGCTGCTGATCGAGCAGTCCGGCCCGTGGGGCGCCAAGGCGCTGACCGAAAGTCACCTCGACACCGAGCTCGGCCGGGCCCTGGACCGGGCCTGCGAGGGCACCGGGGTGCGGATCGCGCTGATCCGCCGCCCGGGACGGCACGCCGACGACCGGCCGGCCGTGCGCCACCAGGTGGTGCTGGCGCACACCGTGCCCGGGCGGGGCTGGATCCGGCGGGCCGAGCTCGCCACGCCCGCCGAACTGCTGGAGCTGGACTTCGCCGCACTGGGCGCCGGCGAGCACGGCGGCTTCGGCGAGCCGCACCACGGCGGTCCGCTGGCCCTGGTGTGCACCAACGGGCGCCGCGACCGCTGCTGCGCGCTGCTCGGGCGACCGCTGGCCGCCGAGCTGGCCACCGCCGGGCACAGCGAGGTCTGGGAGGTCACCCACCTGGGCGGGCACCGGTTCTCCCCCACCATGCTGGTGCTGCCCTACGGCTACGCCTACGGGCGGCTCACCGAGGCCGGCGCCAAGTCGGTCCTGGCGGCCACCGCCGCCGGGCTCACCGAACCCACCCACTCCCGTGGCCGGTCCTGTTGGGACCGGCCGGGGCAGGCCTCGGAGCACGCGGTCCGCGAGCTGACCGGCGATCAGCACGCCGAATCCCTGACGGTCGATCAGGAGCCGCTGGCGGAGGGCGGCTGGACCTGCACCGTGCGGCACACCGACGGCCGGGCCTGGCGGGTCGAGGTGGCGGCGACGCGGGCCGAACCGGCCCGCCCGGAGAGCTGCGGCAAGGCGCCGGGGAACCCGGTCCGGATGGACGTCCGCTCGGTGTCCGCGCTCTGACTCCGGGTCGCCTTGACGGAGCGTGACCGCTCCAACGGCGCACTCCACCGCAGCGCGGCGGCCGGGCCCTGCCTAGCGTGGCCGCGGTGGGACCACCCCACCTGAGCGGCCTCCGCACTCGAACCGGAAGCCGCGGTGCTGCGCGGCGCCGGCCCCGTCATGGGCCCGGCCCCGCCGTCCCGGCCGCCCGGCCGGGCGCACGGAAGGATGCGACCGGAAATGAAGCCGGACCTGAACTCCATAGCCACCCCGCCCACCGCCGACCCGTCCACCCCGCCGACCCACCGCGCGGCTCGGCTGCGCCACCGGGTCGGCCTGGCCGCCGCCATGGTGGCGGGGGCCGGCTCGATCGCGCTGGGAGCCGACCTCGCGGTCGCCGCCCCCGCGACGGCGGCGCCGACCGCCCAGCCGGCCGCGGCCTTCGCCGACGACCCGGACGGGCAGGACACCGTCTACGGCACCGACGGCGCGAACGCCACGGACGACGGCACCTCGGGCACCGACGACACCAGCGCCTCGGACGACGTGAACGCCACGGACGACTCGACCGACGCCACCGATCCGGTCGACGCCACCGACGACACGGGCGCCACAGGCGCCACCGACGACAGCGCGTCCGGCATGGACGACACCGTGTCGGGCACGGACGACAGCGCCACCACCGACAGCGACAGTGACGGCGGCATGCGGCAGGGCTGGGACGGCTCGGTCTACTGGTTCCGCAACGAGGCCGGCGAGTGGCGCTACACCAGCCACCGGGACGTCTACCTGGAGCGGACCAACTCCGGCTCCGGCTCCGACACCGGGTCCAGCTCGGCGGACAACGGCGAGTCGCGCAGCCGCCCGGCGCCGACGGCCTCCCGCGGCTCGGTGGAGACGGCCGTGCAGTTCGCCCTGGCCCAGCTCGGCAAGCCCTTCGTGATGGGCGGCAACGGCCCGAACGGCTACGACTGCTCCGGCCTGATCCAGCAGTCCTTCCGCCGGGCCGGGATCGACCTGCCGCGGGTGGCCGACGACCAGTACCTGGCCACCACTCCGATCGACGCGAGCCGGCTGCGCCGCGGCGACCTGCTCTTCTGGTCCTACGACGGGACTCCCGGCGGCATCCACCACGGTGCCATCTACCTGGGCGACGACAAGTTCGTGGAGGCCGCCAAGCCGGGCACCACGGTCCGGATCTCGCACCTCAACCACGGCTACTGGCCGAGCTTCATGGGCCGTCCCTGACGGCCGGACGGACGGGACCCCGGGCGCCTGCGCGCCCGGGGTCCGTTGCTGCCACGGCTGCGGTCAGACCGCCCCGGCGCCCGTGAGCGAGCGCACCTCCAGCTCGGCGAACTTGTCCGGGTCGGCCCGCTCCTCGCCGCTGACCGTGCCGACCCAGCCGAGCAGGAAGCCCAGCGGGATCGAGATCAGGCCGGGGTTCTCCAGCGGGAACCAGTGGAAGTCCACCCCGGGGAACATGGCGGTCTTGGCGCCGGAGACGACCGGCGAGAAGAGCACCAGGACCAGGGCCGGCACCAGACCGCCGTAGGTCGCCCAGCAGGCCCCGCGGGTGGTGAAGCGGCGCCAGAACAGGTTGTAGATGAGCGTCGGCAGGTTGGCCGAGGCCGCCACCGCGAAGGCCAGCGAGACCAGGAAGGCCACGTTGAGCCGCTGGGCGAACAGGCTCAGCACGATCGCCAGACCGCCGATCACCACGGCGGCGGCACGGGCCATCACCACCTCCTGACGCTCCGTCACCGGCGGGAGGTGCGGGCGGCGGAAGGCCTGTGCGTAGAGGTCGTGGGCGAAAGACACGGAGGAGGCCAGGGTCAGGCCGGCCACCACCGCGAGGATGGTGGCGAAGGCGATCGCCGAGGTGATGGCGAAGAAGAGCGTGCCGCCGGTGCTGCCCTCACCGCCGCCGAGGTTGAGCGCGAGCAGCGGGACGGCGGTGTTGCCGGCCGGGTTGGCGGCCTTGACCGCCTTGGAGCCGACCAGCGCGGTGGCCCCCAGGCCCAGCACGATGGTCATCAGGTAGAACGCGCCGACCAGACCGATCGCCCAGATCACCGAGCGCCGGGCGGCCCGCGCGGTGGGCACGGTGTAGAAGCGGGAGAGGATGTGCGGCAGGCCCGCGGTGCCGAGCACCAGGGCGATGCCGAGGCTGACGAAGTCCAACCGGCTGGTGGTGGACTCGCCGTACTTCAGACCGGGCTCCAGGTAGCTGTTGCCGGCGCCGCTGCCGTGCGCGGCGGCACGCATCAGGTCGGCCAGGTCGAAGTGGAACCGGAGCAGCACCCAGACGGTCAGCAGCACGGCACCGACCATCAGCATCCCGGCCTTGACGATCTGGATCCAGGTGGTGGCGCGCATGCCGCCGACCGTCACGTAGATGATCATCAGGGCGCCGACGGCGACGATGGTCCAGGTGTTGGCGGCCGAGCCGGTGGTGCCGAGCAGCAGGGCCACCAGGCTGCCCGCGCCGACCATCTGGGCGATCAGGTAGAGCAGGGTGACGACCACGCTGGCGGTGCCGGCGGCGGCCCGCACCGGTCGCTGGCGCATCCGGGTGGCCAGCACATCGGCCAGGGTGTACCGGCCGGTGTTGCGCACCAGTTCGGCCACCCACATCAGCACCACCAGCCAGGCGACCAGGAAGCCGATGCTGTACAGCATGCCGTCGTAGCCGTAGAGCGCGATCAGGCCCGTGACGCCGAGGAAGGAGGCCGCGGAGAGGTAGTCGCCGGAGAGCGCGATGCCGTTCTGGAACGGGCCGAAGTCCCGCCCGCCGGCGTAGAAGTCCTCGGCGGCCTGGCCGCGCCGGCCCACCCAGAGGGTGATCGCCAGGGTGACCACGACCACCAGGGCGAAGAGCACCACCGCCAGGCTGTGGTGCTCCTGGCGCGCGGGGGCGGTGTGCGGGAACGGCGGCAGCACGGTGGCGAGCGGGGTGCCGGGGGCGCTGAGCAGACTGAATCGGTTCATCGAAGCTGGTCCTGAGTGTCCCAGCGCAGGCCGAGGGCGGCTCGGTCACGCTTGGTGTGGGCGTTGCGGGAGTAGAGCCAGGTGATCACGAAGGTGGAGACGAACTGCAGCAGCCCGAGCAGCCACGCCACGCTGAACGGCCCGGCCAGTTGGGTCCGCATCAGATCGGGCGCGGCGGCCTGGGCGGTGACGTAGAACAGGTACCAGCCGAGGAAGACGGCCGTCGCGGGGAAGACGAAACGGCGGTAGGCGCCGCGGATCTCCTGGAAGGCCTGGCTCTGCTGGACCTCGCGGTAGACCTCGGCGGCTGCCGGGTTCCGGTCCGGTTCCTCCAGCAGCCCGGCGCCCGCCGCCGGAGCGGCTGGGCGCTGTGCCGGCAGGGCGGCGGAGGCCGTCGCCCCGGCGAGCACCGAACGGGCCGACCGGGCAGCCCCGGGGAGCGGGCCGGACCGGGCGGTGCTACCGCCCGCGCTCGGCCGACCTGCGGACAGGAACTCGTGCTCGGCCTCCTGCACCGGCTCCGGGAGCGCCGAGTGTGCGGACAGCGCTGAGGAGGAGGCCGCTGCGGCGCGGCCCTCGGCAGCGGACTGATCGGGCATGGCCGACCGCTGGACGGTCGCCTGGGGGTCGGCCCCGCCGGGGGCCGGCCACCAGTCGTAACGCTGACCCTGCCGGGGCGTCCGACCGGCTGGTCCGGTGACTTCGTGCTGTGCCAATGCTGCTCCTGGCCCGGGACGCGCCACCGAGCGGTGGGCGTCGGTATCGGCACCGGGCACTCCGGACGACCCGCCCCGAAGATCCATTCGGCGTACCGACGGCGCCCTGACGGCACAATGATGGCGGGTCAGAAACAGAAACAAGGCATTCAGCTCGACATTTCACCCGATGTGGTGAGGCAGCTCCGCCTACGAACTCCGCAAAAGACCATGTCGGAACGCATAACTGACCGCCTGGGCGCGATCCCTCACCGCAGTTTTGGCGAATAGATTGTTGATATGTGTTTTCACGGTGGCCGGACTGACGAATAGTGCGGCGGCGATTTCCGCATTGGAGAGCCCGTCGGCGATCAACGCCAGCACCTCGGCCTCACGGACCGTCAGACCGTCCGGCAGCTCGGCCGCATTGGACGGTGGACCGGTACGGGAGAACGCAGTTGGCGGCACGTCAGCCGGACCTGTGACTGATGGGGCGGGAGAGGGCGCATTGGGGGCGCGCGAGGCACTTGAGGCATTGGGGGCATCGGAGGCGCCCGGGTCGGACGGAGTCGGCTCCCCCGTGCTCGGGCCGGGTGCGGCGAACCGCTCCAGCAGCCTCAGCTGGATCTGCGGCGACAATCCGGCCGCACCGGAGCGGACATCGCTGATCGCGCGGGCGATCTGCTCCGCTCCGGCGTCCTTGGTGAGAAAGCCACGGGCTCCCGCCTGCAATGCGGGGAAGAGCGAGTCGTCCTCGGCGTAGGTGGTCAGCACCACCACCTCCGTGCCGGGGTGGTCTGCACGGATCCGTCGGGTCGCCGTGACCCCGTCGCAGCGCGGCATCCTGAGGTCCATCAGGACCACGTCCGGCGCCAGTTCGGCGACCAGCCGCACCGCCTCCTCGCCGTCCCCCGCCGCGCCCACCACCTCGATCCCGGGCAGCAGCCCGAGCAGCATCACGATTCCCTCGCGCACCACGGTCTGGTCGTCGGCCACCAGCACCCGGATCGCCGGCCCCCCGGCGGCCCCACCCTGCTCGTTCATTCGCCGTTCCCCGCTCCCTGTCAGCCGATCACGCGGGGAGCCGCAGCCGCACCGACCAGCCGCCGTCCGCCGGCCCGGCCGACAGGGTGCCGCCGAGCAGTTCGGCGCGCTCCCGCATCCCCAGCAGACCGTACCCGCTGCCGCTCTCCGCCAGCTCGGCCGACACCTCGCTCCCCGCTCCCGGGCTCTCCCCGTTCCTGATCTCCAGTTCCACCTCCTGTGCCAGGTAACTCAGCCGCACCGTGCGCCGGGCCTTGGGTGCGTGCTTGCGGATGTTGGTCAGTGCCTCCTGGGCCGTGCGGCGGACCGCCAGGCCGGTCTCGGCGCCGAGCGGACGGGGCGTGCCCGTCACGGCCAGCTCGGCCTGCTCCCGCTCGGCCAGCTCCACCAGGAACTCCCCCACCGTGGTGAACTCTCCGCGCAGCGCGGAGAGCGCCTGCTTCGTCTCGGTCAGCCCCTCCTGCGCCATGCGGCGGGCGGCCACCACGCGCTCCCTGATCTGCTCCCGGTCGGCCCCGCCGTCCAGCATCAGTCGGGCCGCCTCCAGGTGGACCAGCTGGGCGGAGAGGCTGTGCGCGAGCACGTCGTGGATCTCCCGGGCGATCCGGGCCCGCTCGTCCAGCGCCGCGGTCTCCGCCTCGGCCGCCCGGGCCGCGTGCTCCTGCTGGACCAACCGCTTGGACGTTGCCTTGGCCTCGGCGTCCAGCCTCAGCAGCCAGCCCAGGAAGAGCAGGCCGACCACCGTGGCGACCAGGGCCAGGTAACCGTCGTGGCTGCTGACCGAGTAGGAGATCAGCGCCCCGAGGCAGACGGGCACGGCAGCGGCCAGTGGCAGCCGGGTCAGACCGAGCACGGCCAGCGCGCACCAGATCACCTGGGAGAGCAGGGCGGTGGCACCGGCTTGGTGGGCGAGCGCGGCGACGACCAACAGCTGGGCCGCCACCGCGAGCGACCAGCCGAGCCGGCGCGCCCGGCTGAGCCGGAAGAAGAGCTGGAAAAGCATGCCGGTGGCCACCAGCCCGACCGAGGAGACCACCGCGTGCCAGCCGGTGAAGCTGTCGCTGGTGACGGTCCCCAGGGTGACGCTCAGCAGCAGGGCCAGCCGGCCGGCGAAGGAGAGCACCTGCCCCGGCCTGGACCGGTCCTCGACCGCGGTGGCCTCCCGTGAGGGCCACCGCGTCCAGTTCTCCACCTCCACCTGCTGTCCTTCCACGACGGCGGCGGCGATCTCAGGCCACCGGGTACAGCGACTGCGGGCCGTCCAGCGACCGGGCCCTCCAGTTCACCACGAGACTACGGCTCAGCAGCAGCGCCCCGAGGGTGAGCAGCAGTGCGCTGGAACTCTGGTGAACGTGGAGCGCGGCGCCCAGTCCGTACAGGCCGACCCGCATGGCTATCAGCCCGCTCCAGGCGCCGACGGTCGCGACGGTGCCCTTCATCCAGACGCTGCCGTCGCTCGCCCGCCACAGCCGCACCGTCCAGCCCCAGACCAGCCCCATGACCAGCACCAGGACCACCGACCCGAGCAGCAGGGCGACCGCCGCGCCTTCGTGCGTCCGGTCGATCACGTGCGGGTCACGCAGTGCGACGACCGCGAGGATGATCGGGACCAGCCAGAACCGCCGGTTCGGGTTGATCTGCTGCGCCCGGAACTGGCGGCTCACGATGAAGGCCACCACCCCGAGGATGACGATGATGTTGACGACGTTGGTCATCGGACTGCCCCGTCCCTGCCGAGGGATTTCACTGACAGTCACGACGTTACGGATTCCGGGCCCCGGTTTGATCGGAGCCAGGGTGGATCCCACGCGGAAGGAGCTCTCCACCCACGGGTGGAGAGCCCCTCCTCGACCGGGTGGAGGGCCCGCCGGGCCCTCCGGTCAGGCGTCGATCCTGGACCGGTCCAGGGTGGCCGCGGAGTCCACGATGAACTCCTTGCGGGGCGCCACGTCGTTGCCCATCAGCAGGTCGAACACCTGCTCCGCGGCCTCCAGGTCGCCCAGGTTGATCCGGCGCAGGATCCGGTGGCGCGGGTCCATGGTGGTCTCGGCCAGCTGGTCGGCGTCCATCTCGCCGAGGCCCTTGTACCGCTGCACCGGCTCCTTCCAGCGCAACCCCTTGGCCTGGAACTCCAGCATGGTGCGCCGCAGCTCGGCGTCCGAGTAGGTGTAGTGGTACTTCTCCTGGCCGCGCTTGGGGTTGGTCAGCTCGATCCGGTGCAGCGGCGGCACCGCGGCGAAGACCCGGCCCTGCTCGACCATCGGGCGCATGTACCGCTGGAACAGGGTCAGCAGCAGGCACCGGATGTGCGATCCGTCGACGTCGGCGTCGGCCATGAAGATCACCCGGCCGTAGCGGGCCTGGTCGATGTCGAAGGTCCGCCCCGAGCCCGCTCCTATCACCTGGATGATCGAGGCGCACTCGGCGTTCTTGAGCATGTCCGAGATCGAGGCCTTCTGGACGTTGAGGATCTTGCCCCGGATCGGCAGCAGCGCCTGGAACTCGGAGTTGCGGGCCAGCTTGGCGGTGCCCAGCGCGGAGTCGCCCTCGACGATGAAGAGCTCGCTGCGGTCGACGTCGTCGCTGCGGCAGTCGGCCAGCTTGGCGGGCAGCGAGGAGGTCTCCAGCGCGGTCTTGCGGCGCTGCGCCTCCTTGTGCTGCCGGGCCGCGACCCGGGTCCTGGCGGCCGCCACGACCTTCTCCAGGACCGCCCTGGCCTGGGCCTTCTCGTCCTTCTTCGAGGAGCCGAGGAAGGCCTTCAGCTCCTTGGCCACCACCGCCGCGACGATCCGGTTGGCCGCCGAGGTGCCCAGCACCTCCTTGGTCTGCCCCTCGAACTGCGGCTCCGCCAGGCGAACGGTGACCACCGCGGTCATGCCCTCGGTCGCGTCGTCCTTGGTGACGTCGTCCTCGGCGACCCGGAGCAGCTTGCTCGCGCGCAGCGCCTCGTTCAGCGTCTTGGCCAGCGACCGCTCGAAACCGGTGACGTGGGTGCCGCCCTTGGGGGTGGCGATGATGTTGACGAAGGAGCGCAGCGTGGTGTCGTAGCCGGTGCCCCAGCGCAGCGCGATGTCCACGCCGAGCTCGCGGGTGACCTCGGTGGGCGTCATGTGGCCGAGGTCGTCCAGGACCGGGACGGTCTCCTTGAAGCTGCCCTCGCCGCGCAGCCGGAGCACGTCGCAAACCGGCTTGTCGGGCGCCAGGAACTCGCAGAACTCGCCGATCCCGCCGTCGAAGCGGAAGACCGCCTCGTCCACCTGCTCGCTCTCGGTGAGCCGCTCGTCCCGGACCACGATGGTCAGCCCCGGGACCAGGAAGGCGGTCTGCCGGGCCCGGCTGTGCAGGTTCTCCAGGGAGAGCTTGGCCTCCTTGAGGAAGATCTGCCGGTCCGCCCAGTAGCGGATCCCGGTGCCGGTGCGGGCCTTGGGCACCTTGCGGGTCCGGGTCAGGCCGCTGGTCGGGTCGAACGGGGCGTCCGGGCTGAGCTCGGTGAAGATTCCGGGGGTGCCGCGGCGGAAGCTGATCGCGTGGGTGTGGCCGTTGCGGTCCACCTCGACGTCCAGCCGGGCGCTCAGCGCGTTGACCACCGAGGCGCCGACGCCGTGCAGACCGCCGGAGGCCGCGTAGGAGCCGCCGCCGAACTTGCCGCCGGCGTGCAGCTTGGTCATCACGACCTCGACGCCGGACAGGCCGGTCTTCGGCTCCACGTCGACCGGGATGCCGCGGCCGTTGTCCCGGACCTCGACCGAGCCGTCCTCGTGCAGCAGCACGTCGATCCGGTCGCAGAAGCCGCCCAGGGCCTCGTCCACCGCGTTGTCGATGATCTCCCAGAGGCAGTGCATCAGGCCCCGGCTGTCGGTCGAGCCGATGTACATCCCGGGTCGCTTGCGGACCGCCTCAAGCCCCTCCAGGACGAGCAGGTGCCGAGCGGTGTAGTTGGATCCGTCCTCCGCGGCCCGCAGGGCGGACGACACGGTCGTTTCGGCACTCACGGCGGTGCACTCCTCCAAGAGACTCTGACTCGATCCGGCCGACTTCTGCTGCGGCAGGCTCCTGCCGGCACCCCCGCCGCACACCCACCGGGCCGTGGTACGACCCGCGCCGGGCTCTGCGGCTTGTACGCGCTGCGCGAACACGACCGGCGTCCGGTGTGCCGCCGGAGAGCGTCATCTCGCCCGCGCCCGACGGGTCCTGGCGGACCGTCGAACCGGTCACGAGCGCTGGAGCTGCCAGGATGCAGGCTACCGGGTGCCCGGGACGGGGCTTATGCTCCAACCCAGCAGAGGATTATGCTACGCCCACCTTCGGACAACAGTTCGAAGGTGCGTTCGAGTGATAGACAGCTCGCGGTTTCCGGCAGGCATGAACCACCGGCGCCCGGGGCACGTCCTCATCAACACAGCAGAATCCTCAAAGAAGAAAAGCCACGAGCGGGAACGTTTTCGGCCTGGTTGGATGTTCACCCTGGTACGACAGCTCGTCGAGCTAGAGAAGAGGCGACGTGACTACTGTTCTGACACCTGCGAGCCCGCTCACCGCGGCTGACCGCTGCGACCGCTGCGGCGCCCAGGCTTACCTGCGCGTCGTGCTGGCCAGTGGCGGAGAGCTGCTCTTCTGCGCCCACCACGGGCGGAAGTTCGAGCCGGAGCTCAAGAAGATCGCCGTGGAGATACAGGACGAGAGCGGTCGTCTCGCCACCACGGCGGCCTCGGCCGCCAACGAAGAGCGCTGAGCGTTCGCCCCCTTGACGTGCTGAGGTCGGCCCTTGCGGGCCGGCCACCGGGCGGCAGGCTGACCAGCCTGCCGCCCGGCGTCGTATCCGGGGTGGTCGACCGCCATCAGAGCTGGCCATCGACCGCGTCCGCGACGGCGGCGAGCCGGGTGTAGACGCCCGGGTGGCCGGCCTCGGCGCAGCCGGTGCCCCAGGAGACCAGGCCCACCAGCCGCCCGTCGACCACCAGCGGACCGCCGCTGTCCCCCTGGCAGGCGTCCCGGCCGCCCTGCGCCTCACCGGCGCAGACCATGCCGCGCGCGTCGAACGCTCCGTCCGACCCGCCCGGGTAGTCCCGCGCGCACTCCTGGTCGGAGACCATCGGGACGTCCACCGCGCGCGCCGTGCTGGAGTAGTTCCCGTGGCCGGTGGTGTCGCCCCAGCCGTAGACCTGGGCCATCGTGCCCGGCGCGTACGGCGCCGTCTCGCCCTGGCCGACCATCGGCAGGACCGCCCGGCCCTGCTGCGGGCTGCTGAGCGTCAACACCGCCACGTCCTGCATGTTCTGGTCGTAGGAGTAGTCCGGGTGGATCCAGACCTGGCTGACCGGAACCTCGACGCCGGCCTGGCCCGTGAGGTCGGTCCGGCCGATCACCACCGTGAGCCCGGGGCGGGTGACGGGCCGACCCTGCTCGTCGTAGAAGCAGTGCGCGGCAGTGACCACCTTCGTCGAGCTCACCAGCGTGCCGCCACAGAACTGCCCGGAGCGGGCGCCCCCGTACTGCGCCCGGCTGGCCACCGCCACCAGCCACGGATGCTGCTCGGTGCTGTCCGCGTACCCTCCGACGATCCGGCGGTCGGCCTGGGCCGGTGCCGCGCCGAGCGAGACCAGCGCGGTCGGCAGCACCGTCAGCAAGGCCAGCGCGGCGGCCCGCCGGCGGCCGACCGACAGCCGGACCGGGCGACCGGAACGGGACCCGGCACCGGAAGGAACGGACGAGACGGACTTCACAAGGCACTCCGAGCGGCTCGACAGCGGGCAACCGCCATAGCGTAGTCAGAATCTCACCCTGTGTGCCCATTTGGCGACCGCCAAGCACCCGGACGGGCGAACCGGGCCGCTCGATCGAACGTGGATCGGACGGCCGGAGCCCGGCAGAAAGCCCGAGGGCCCAGGACGGCGAACCGTCCCGGGCCCTCGGGAAGCACCGGACCTCGCGGCCCGTCGTCGATCAGTCCAGGTAGTCGCGCAGCACCTGGGAGCGCGACGGGTGGCGCAGCTTGGACATGGTCTTCGACTCGATCTGGCGGATGCGCTCACGGGTCACCCCGTAGACCTTGCCGATCTCGTCCAGCGTCTTCGGCTGGCCGTCGGTCAGACCGAAGCGCATCGAGACCACGCCGGCCTCGCGCTCGCTCAGCGTGTCGAGCACCGAGTGCAGCTGCTCCTGGAGCAGGGTGAAGGAGACCGCGTCAGCGGGCACGACCGCCTCGGAGTCCTCGATCAGGTCACCGAACTCGCTGTCGCCGTCCTCGCCCAGCGGGGTGTGCAGCGAGATCGGCTCACGGCCGTACTTCTGGACCTCGATGACCTTCTCAGGGGTCATGTCGAGCTCCTTGGCCAGCTCCTCCGGGGTGGGCTCGCGGCCCAGGTCCTGGAGCATCTGGCGCTGGACGCGGGCCAGCTTGTTGATGACCTCGACCATGTGCACCGGGATGCGGATGGTGCGGGCCTGGTCGGCCATCGCGCGGGTGATCGCCTGACGGATCCACCAGGTCGCGTAGGTGGAGAACTTGTAGCCCTTGGTGTAGTCGAACTTCTCGACCGCACGGATCAGACCGAGGTTGCCCTCCTGGATCAGGTCCAGGAAGAGCATGCCGCGGCCGGTGTAACGCTTCGCCAGCGAGACCACGAGGCGGAGGTTGGCCTCCAGCAGGTGGTTCTTGGCCCGGCGGCCGTCCTCGGCGATGATCTCCAGCTCGCGCTTGAGCTTGGGGGCGAGCTTGTCGGCCTGGCTCAGCTTGTCCTCGGCGAACAGGCCGGCCTCGATCCGCTTGGCGAGCTCGACCTCCTGCTCGGCGTTGAGCAGCGGGACCTTGCCGATCTGCTTCAGGTAGTCCTTGACCGGGTCGGCGGTGGCACCGGCGACGGCGACCTGCTGGGCCGGGGCGTCGTCCTCGTCGTCGTCGGAGAGGACGAAGCCCTCCGACTCCTCCTCGGGCTCACCCTCGGTGCCCTCGGTCTTGGCGCCGGGCAGCGCCACGTCCTCCAGCAGCTCCTCGTCGGACAGCAGCTCCTCGTCCGCCTCGGACTTCTCCCCCTTGCCGGCGGCGGTCTTCTTGGCGGCGGTCTTCTTCGCGGGGGCGGCGGCCTTCTTCGCCACCGCCTTCTTGGCCGGCGCGGCGGCGACGGCCTTCTTGGCCGACGCGGCCGCCATGGGCACGGTGACGTGCTCGGCGCCCGCCGGGTCGTCCAGCGAGGCGATCACGGTGACCGAGGTGACCGAAGTCACCGCGGCGGGGGCCACGGTCGCGGCGGGCGCGATGCGCACCGGGGGCTTGGTCGGGGCGGCCGGGGTGCGCGTGGTGACCGCCTTGGTGGCGGTGCGCTTGGTGGTGCTCTTGGCCGCGACGCTCTTGCGCTTGGCGGCGGACGGCTCGGCCGCGCTGACCATCAGGTCCACCCCCTCCTCAATCAGCACCTGATTGAGGCTGCGCATGACGTTCTTCCACTTGGTGACCGGGATCTGGTCCGCCTCGAATGCCTGACGCACGTCGTCACCGGCGATCTGCCCCTGGGCCTTGCCCCGCTCGATGAGCGCGAGCAGGGCCGCGGACTCTGCGATCTCGGGGGGGAGCGAACGGGATGTGCTGGCCGACACGAACAACCTCTCGGACGAAGAGTGGGACTCGGACCCGTACCGGACCGCCCGAGAGGACGTGGAAGCACCTGCCGCGGGGACAGGTGGTGGTTTCCGACCGGCTCGGACGCGAGGACTGGGCTTGCGGGACGCTGGTTTGTGGGACGGCAGCAGCGCCGCAGACCAACACAGCATTCTGACATGGTGCGGGTATTCCGGAGCTGCTTCCGCTCCGTACACATCGCTGCCGCTCCACAAGTGTTACGCATGCCGGTCGTGGCACAGGTCACACACCGCCCGGTGCCGCTCCGGCCGCCTCCGCCGCGTCGGTCCCGCCGCCGGCCCGTCGGGTCCGGCCGGGGTGGGCCCTCCGGTGTGGCCGTGGGGCCGCGCGTGGCGCTCCGGAGGGCTCTGCCCAGGACTTCCGTCGACCGGCCGGGTCCGTCGGCGCCGCCGGCCGTCCACCGGCGGCGCGGCTGACGGTCCGTCCGACGGCGGCCGGCAGTCCGTGGCCGGCGCCGCTCAGTGCTCGCGGGGCGCGGGCACCGCGTGCTCGACGTCCGGGTGGACGGTCAGCAGGGTGCGCATCGCGGCCTCGGCCGCCGCGCCGTCGCCGCTGCCGATCGCGTCGACCAGCCGGGCGTGCACCGTGACCGAGCTGTCCGAGGGACGCTCGCAAGCGGTCGCCGGACCGCCGCTGACCTGCAGCGCACCCGCGACGATGCCGGACAGGTGCTCCAGCATCCGGTTGCCGGCCATCTGCAACACCAAGGCGTGCAGCTCGCCGTCGGCCCGGGAGAAGGTGATCAGATCGCCCTGCGCGGCCGCGGCGGCCATGATCTCGGTCAGCTCGGTCAGCCGCTGCTGGATGTCCTCGCGGCCGTGGCCGGAGGCCAGCCGGGCGGCCAGCGGCTCGAAGGCCCAGCGCAGCTCGAACAGCTCCCGGCGCTGCTCCTCGCGCTGCGGGCCGAAGGCGCGCCACTCGATGATGTCCGGGTCGAGCAGGTTCCAGTCGCCCACCGGGCGGACCCGGGTGCCGACGTTCGGCCGGGCGCTGACCAGGCCCTTGGCCTCAAGGACGCGCAGCGACTCGCGCACCACGGTGCGGGAGACCTCGAACCGCTGGCCGATCTCCTCGGGGACCAGCGGACGGTCGGCGCCCAGGTCGCCGGAGACGATCATCTGACCGAGCTGCTGGACGAGCTGGCCGTGCAGGCCTCGGCCGCGGCTGCTGGTGGTCTTGCGGCCGACCCGGGCGAGGTCGCTCTCCGGCCCGTCCCAACGGGGGACGGGCGGGGTCGGCCGATCGGCGTAGGGGAAACGGTCGAGCTCGGCAGCGCCGGGCACGGGGGCCTCGGCGGTGCGGGCGGCGGTGATGGCGGGGTGCGCAAGGGTACTCACACGTCCTTTGTCGGCGATCGGCGCGCGCGGCTTGAGGATTCTCGTGAAAAGCACACGAAAGGGTGATCGCCCGAGGCTGGATCATTGACTTCTTATCAGGAAGAAATGGCCATACCGGTCGCTGAGTTGGCGGCTTGGCGGTGGGTTCTGACGGATAGTCGGACTCTGACGTTCCGTGCGGGTGCGCAGGGACGAGGCCCTGCTCAGAAGGACCGGCGGCGGGCCTGGCCGAGCAGGCAGAGCGCCAGCAGCAGGAGCACGGGCAGCAGCACCGCGCCGAGCGCGGGAACCGGCTCGGCGGCGGAGCGCAGCGCGGCGAGCGGCGCCGAAGCCGGCTCGGCCCAGGGCGCGCGGGCCACCCAGGCCACCCAGGGCAGGCCGATCCGGCGCAGCCGGTCGAGCTCGCTCGGGCCGCCGAGCAGCTCGACCAGCATCGGCAGCGCGCAGAGCAGCAGGAACCCGGCGATCGCGCTGCGACAGACCGTCGCGGCGAGCACCCCGGTCCAGGCGGCCGC
Organism: Kitasatospora viridis; assembly: GCF_007829815.1. Lineage (NCBI taxonomy): Bacteria > Bacillati > Actinomycetota > Actinomycetes > Kitasatosporales > Streptomycetaceae > Kitasatospora > Kitasatospora viridis. Next base: position 1,532,082 of record NZ_VIWT01000001.1, read on the forward strand.
GACCACCAGGGCCGCAAAGGTGGCCAGCACGAGCAGCGGGCGGTGGTCGGTGCGCAGCTGCTCCACGGCCTGGAAGTCGGCCGCGGCGACCACCGTGCCGGCGGGGGCCGCCAGCCGCAGGACCAGCGCGTTGAGCGGCAGCGAGGCGGCGGCGAGCAGCGCGGCGGTCGCGCCGACCAGGCAGAGCTTGGCGAGCAACAGGCGGATCCGGGCCAGGTAGCGCACCTGGGAGGCGGGCAGACCGGGACGGCGGACCTCGTGGCCCGCTGCGAGGACGCCGAGCAGTCCGGCGGCCAGGCCGGCGACCGGGACGGGCAGCAGCGGGAGCGACGCGGTGACGTAGCGGACCAGCTCGGCTCCGTGGACCTGGTCGGGGGCGGCGTGCCGGACCGCCACGGCCGCGAGAACCGCCTGGAGGGCCAGCGCGGTGGCCAGGATCAGCCAGGTGGACCGGACGCCGAGCAGTCGGCGGGCTTCGTAGGCGAGGACGCGCACGGGGTCACCCGTTCCAGTGGTCAGGCCCGGTCAGGGGCTGGGGGGTGATGGGGGTGGCGGGCGTACCGGTCGGGTCGGCCAGGTCGGTCGAGGCGGCCGGGCGTGCGGCGGCGGGGGCGGTCGCAGGGGCGAGGAACGCGGCCACCCGCGAGCCTCGCGCGCTGGGGCGCGGGGCCGGTGGGGTGGAGGGCGTGGCCGGGGCGGCCGGGGCAGCGGTGTGCTCGGCAGGCGCGCGGTCCTCGGGGGTCGCGCCGGAGTGCACCGGATCGACGGAGACGCGGACCAAGGCACTAGGGGGCGGCAGCTCGGCCCTCCGCGCCGGGCTCCCGGTCCGGGCGACCGGGAGGTCGGGGTGCTCACCGCCCCGCGTGGTCCGGGCGCCGGGAGGTGCTGACGGCTCCTCAACTGTGTGGGCGGGCGGCACCTCATCCGGGACCGGACGGTCCAGGAGCGCACCGTCCGGAGGTGCGCCGTCCGAAGGTGCGACGCATGCGGGTGCGACGTCCGGAGACGCGGCGTCCGAAGGTGCGACGCATGCGGGTGCGAGGTCCAGAGGCGCGGCGTCCGGGAGCGGCTGCCCCGTCACCGGCGGCAGCTCCAGGGTGGGCGGGGACTCCACCGCCGGGTCGGGAAGCGCTGGGCGGACCGGATGCCGTTCGCCCACGGTGATGGTGGCGGCCCGGCGCAGCTGGACGGTCGGGGCGGGGCCGCTCCTGGCCTGGATCGGGCGGACCGCGCGCGGGGCGGGCTGCTCGACCACTCGGTCCGCCAGTTCGTGCAGCATGATCCCGTTGCGGTAGGCGAGCTCGCCGATCTCGGTCCGTCCGAGGCCGGCCACCGCGAGACCGGCTCCGCCCTCGGGCCGGACCTGGGCGCCCTGCGCGACCAGCAGGTCCGCCAGCCGCGCCATCTGCGGGCCGCGCACCGCCACTTCCCGGTGCAGCCTGGTCCGGCGGAACTCGGAGACCGGCTGGTCGGCGACCTGCTGCCCCCGGTCCAGGGTGACCACCTGATCGGCCAGCAACGCCGCCTCCCGGGGGTCGCGGGTGGTGAGCAGCACGCAGCCGCCGCCGGCCGGGAAGGCCCGGATGAAGGCGTGCAGCCACTCCACGGTGCGGGGCGAGAGGCCCTCGGTCGGCGCGTCCAGCAGGAGCGCCGAGGGCTCGCCGAGCAGCGCGGCGGCAAGGCCGAGCCGGCGGGTCATGCCGGCCGAGAAGCTGCGCAGTCGGTGGTCGGCGACGGCGGCGAGCCGGGTCTGTTCCAGCAGTTCGTCGGCGTGCCGGGCGGGCACGCCGACGGCGGCGGCGAGCATCCGCAGGTGGCCGCGGGCGGTGCGCCCGGGGCTGCCGGGGTGGCTCCGCTCGTCCGGCAGCAGCACTCCGACCTCGTGCTCGGGGCGGCGCAGCCGCCGGTACGTGCGGCCGTCGAAGAGGGTCACACCGGTGCCGCGCTCCAACTCCAGCATCAGCCGCAGCGCGAGGGTCTTGCCGGCTCCCTCGGGGCCCAGCAGCGCGGTGACCGTACCGGGCCTGACGTCGAATCCGAGGTCGAACAAGGCCGGGCGACGGCCACGGCGGTACACCTTGGTGAGTCCACTGACCTGGATCATCACTGGCCGCTCCCACGTGCTCTGCTGCCCTGGCGGCCGTGGCCGCTCCGGATTCAGCACCCTAGGCGGCGGACCGGGAGATTCCGGGCATTGCACCAGTGGCGCGGGACGGCTCGCGGCCCCTCTCACCCGATCAGGGGACCGCGGCGACCACCTGACGACCGGTCAGGACTCCGGGCGGAGCATCGGCGGATTGAGCACCGTCGCACCGCCGGCCGCGAACAGCTGAGCGGGGCGGCCGCCCTGACGGGTCGTGGTGCCGCCGGACGGGACCAGGAAGCCCGGCGTGCCGGTGACCTTGCGGTGGAAGTTGCGCGGGTCCAGCACGACGCCCCAGACCGCCTCGTAGACCCGGCGCAGCTCGCCGACGGTGAACTCCTCGGGGCAGAAGGCGGTGGCCAGCGAGGAGTACTCGATCTTGGAGCGGGCGCGCTCCACGCCGTCGGCCAGGATCAGCGCGTGGTCGAAGGCGAGCGGCTCGCGGTCGGCCTCGGCCGGCCCGAGGAGCTCACCGACCGGCGCCCAGCGGGCGCCGCGGGCGTCGCCGCCCGGTTTCGGGGTGGGCAGGTCGGGGGCCAGCGCGAGGTGGGCCACGCTCACCACCCGCATCCGGGGGTCACGCTGCGGGTGTCCGTAGGTAGCCAGCTGCTCCAGGTGCGCGCCGGCCATCACCGGACCGCCGGAGGCGTGCGCCCGCAGCCCGGTCTCCTCGGCGAGCTCGCGGGAAGCCGCCTCGCCCAGGCCCTCGTCGGGGCGGACGAAGCCACCGGGCAGTGCCCAGTACCCCTGGAACGGCGGCTCGCCCCGGCGCACCAGGAGGGCACAGAGCTCGTGCTCGCGCACTGTCAGCACCACGAGGTCGACCGTGACTGCGAACGGGGGGAAGGCCGACGGGTCATAGCGCGACATGCGGTCGATCATAGTCGTCTCTCTGACGATAAACACGAGGTCAGCGGGAACTGGCAGCCCTCGGTGACCGACCCGGTCGGCTGGGGCGACGGTGACCGCTCCGGCCGCCGGCCGCCCGACGCCGCTCACCCCTTGCCGAGCTGCAGCTGCGGGGAGGCCTCCTCGACCACGGCCACGCCGATCCGGCTGACCCGCACCGAGAACGGCTCCCCCGCCACCCGCAGGCCGGCCAGCTCCAACTCGCCCAGCGGCGCGGTGCTGACCGGGCGGGCCACCGCCCGACCTGCCGGCACGTCCGGGCGGACCCCTGCCAACGCGAACACCGCGTGGGCCGCCGCGGCGGCGGAGGCGGCGGCGGGGCGGCAGGCCGCCGGGTGCGGCACCGGCGAGCAGTTCGGCAGCCGCTGTTCCCCGGCGTACATCTCCGGCACCCGGCCGGCGAAGTGCGCACCGGCGTCGAGCAGGCCTTCGAGCAGGGTGCCGGCCTCGCGCTCGAAGCCGGCATCGGCCAGCCCGGAGACGGCGAGCGCGGTCTCCAGCACCCGGACCGCGCCGCTGCGGTGGCCCAGCGGGTTGAATCGGGGCGACTTGGCGCCGAGCGTTCGCAGGCCCCAGCCGCAGTCCAGCTCGGGCGCCACCAGGCGCTGGGCGAGCAGCCGGGTCTGCTCGCGGTCGAGCAGACCCGGCAGCGAAGTTCCCTCCGCGCCCAGGCCGAGGTCCAGCAGGTGGACGAAGGAGCTGGTGACCGCGTTCACGACGCGACCGTCCGCGGTCAGCGCCGCGGCCGGGCGACCGCCCGACAGGTCGTCCACCCAGAACCGTTCGCGGAACCGGCCGCGCAGCTCCTGCGCCCAGTCGCGCCAGTGCTGGGCACCGGGGCGGCCGAAGGCCTCCAACAGCTCGGCGCCGTGCAGGGCGGCCCGGTGGGCCTGGGCCTGCACCTCGGCGCGGGCGACCGGCGGTGCGGTGGACCGGTCGTCGCCGAGCCGGGTCAGGTCCGCGACGAAGCCGTCGACCAGGCCGGCCTCGGCGGTGGCCCGCAGCGCGGCCAGCGCGCGCTCGGCGGCCGGCAGCAGCTCCGCCGTCTCGGCCCGGGGCAGGCCCCAACGCCAGGCCTCCGCCAGCAGGGTGACGAAGAGCAGGGTGGCCTCGGTGGCCGTGCAGGAGGGCGGCAGCTCGGGGCCGGCGTGCCGCAACGGACCGGGGACGACGCCCTCGCCCCGGCTGCCGGAGGGCGCTTGACGGCGTGCCAGGGCCCGCAGCGTGCCGAGCGCCAGCCGGGTGCCGAGCGGCAGGGTGAGCCGGGCCGCCCAGAGCGCGTCGGCCGGCGCCAGGCCGAACCGCCACGGGGCGCCGGACGCCGTGTAGAGGTCTCCGGGCCGGTCGGCGTCGGCCAGCAGCAGGCCACCGAGCGCGTCCAGCGAACGGGTCACCAGCAGTTCGGCCCGCGGGTCGTCGCAGCGGATCCGCAGGTCGGTCCACGGGGCGGCGACGCCGGCGCCGAGCCCGGTCGGCGGTCGCACCGCCGACGGAGCCAGCGGCTCCAGCTCGACCCGCAGCTCCACCGCCCAGCGCGCTCCCGGCTGCACCTCCAGGTCCCAGCGGAGCACCCCCGCCCCGGCCAGCACCGCGTGCGGCGAGGGGCGGGCACTGACGGTCGCGCTGTGGCCCCGACCGATCCAGCGCAGCCCGGCGGACTGCACCTGGGGCGGGATGTCCGGCAGACGGGTCCCGGCGCCGATCTCGGCCAGGTTGCCCAGGTCGGTACCGAGGGTGATCTCCAGCGGAAGTCGGACCGGTCGGCTGCCGGCGTTGCGGACGGTGATCGCCTCCGTGCCGTCGGCGTGCCGAAGGCGCTCGACGGTCAGGGCCGGATCCGGGTCGAGCTCACCGGGCACCCGGACCGCGCCGAGGAACCGGGCCTGGGCCGCCGTGGTGAGTTCGCCGTGCAGAGCGAGCGGCTCGATCCCGCCGAGCCGGACCTCCATCCGGTGCAACTGGCGGATCCCGGAGCGGTAGAAGCCGTGCAGCCCGTCGCCGTGCAGCTGCCCGTCGGGACCGGAGGAGACCATGGCCGGGGCGCTGACGCAGAGCACGTCGGCGTGGGCCGTGGCGGGCTGGCGACGGGACTGTGGGCCGGGGCGACCGGCGCCGGCCGGGACGGCGTCGGGCCGGTTGGACGCGGCCGGGGGCGCCCCGGCGACCGTCTCGGCCGGGATCGCGGTCTGTGCTGGCCTGGGGGCCGTCACCGGGCTCTCCTCCTGTCGGTGGACAGCGCGGGCCCAGGGGCTGCTGCTGTCAGGTCTGCTCTCGGTCGCGCGCGGGCCTGACCGCTCGTCTCCCGGCGGTGCGCCGGAATCACGGTGAGGCACTCCCCGGAGCCCGGGGACGGCCGCACCGCCGAGGCGGGACAGCCACGAGCTGCGGGCCCGGTGCCGCCCCTCCGAGTGAACGCGGGGCACCGGGCTCAGGTCACGCCCCGCCGCTCGGCGGAACGACACCGGCTCGCAGGTCGCCCCGGGGTCGTGGCGGTCGCCCCCGCCCCGCCGCCCCCGGTCCGCGTTCCGGGCCCCGGCCGGTACGGACGGACTGCGCCGACGCCCCTCGTCGGGCGCCAGGATACGGTGCCGACGGGGTACCGATCGCACCGGGAAGTGCCCGAACCCGACCCGGACCGGACCCGCGACCAGCGCCGGCCGATCCGGGGCCGGAGCAGCCGGAGGAACGCGCGCACCCACCGCGCCGAGCACAACAGACGAAGGAGTCTCATGTCCGTCGTGATCCGTCAGCCAGGCGTCGTCCTGACCGACCACCTCTTCCAGGTGCCGCTGGACCACGCAGCGCCCCAGGGCGAGCAGATCGAGGTCTACGCCCGTGAGGTGGTCGCGGCGGGCAAGGAGCGGGAGGACCTGCCCTGGCTGCTCTTCCTGCAGGGCGGCCCCGGCGGCCGGGCCGGCCGCCCGCTCGGGCGGGACAGCTGGCTGGACCGGGCGCTGGACGACTACCGGGTGCTGCTCCTCGACCAGCGCGGCACCGGGCGCTCCACCCCGGCCAACCGCCAGACCCTGCCGCTGCGCGGCGGGGCGGCCGAGCAGGCCGAGTACCTGGCCTGCTTCCGGGCCGACTCGATCGTCCGCGACGCCGAGCTGATCCGTCGTCAGCTGCTCGGTGAGCAGGGACAGTGGACCCTGCTGGGGCAGAGCTACGGCGGCTTCTGCACGCTCACCTACCTGTCGTTGGCGCCCGAGGGCCTGCGCGCGGCGATGGTCACCGGCGGCCTGGCCGGCCTGCGCAGCAGCGCCGCCGACGTCTACCGCGCCGCCTACCCCCGGGTGACCCGGAAGAACGCCGCGCACTACGCCCGGTACCCGCAGGACGTGGAGGCGGTGCGCCGGATCGTCGAGCACCTGGCCGAGGCGCCGGCCCAGCTGCCCGACGGCGGCGAACTGACGGTGCCGGCCTTCCAGGCGCTCGGTCTGATGCTCGGTTCCGGCAGCGGCTCCGACTCCCTGCACTACCTGCTGGAGGACGCCTGGGTCCGGGGCAGCGCGGGCCTGGAGCTCTCGGACACCTTCCTGGCCGGGGCGCAGGCCCAACTCTCCTTCGCCGGCGCGCCGCTCTACGCGGTGCTGCACGAGTCGATCTACGGGCAGCGCTCGGTCGACCAGGGCGCGACCGACTGGGCCGCCCAGCGGGTGCGCGCCGAGTTCCCCGAGTTCGACGCGCTGCGGGCACTGAGCGACGGGGCCCCGGTGCAGTTCACCGGCGAGATGATCTACCCCTGGATGTTCGAGACCGACCCGGCGCTTCGTCCACTGCGCGAAGCGGCGCAGCTGCTGGCGGAGCGGGCCGACTGGCCGGACCTCTACGATCCCAAGGCACTCGCGACCAACCAGGTGCCGGTCGCGGCGGCGGTCTACCACGACGACATGTACGTGGACACCGCCGACTCGCTGGCCACCGTCGACGCCGTGCGCGGACTGCGGGCCTGGGTGACCAACGAGTGGGAGCACGACGGCCTGCGGGTCAGCGGTGGCCAGGTGCTGGACCGGCTGATCCGGATGGTGCGCGGCCAGGCCTAGCGGCCGACGCCCCGGTCCGGGCCGCCGCGACCGGCAGCGGTGCGGCGGCTCCGGGACGGCCCGGCGGGCGACGCAGCGGATCCGGGCGGGCCGCGCGGGCAGCGCCGGCGCGCGGCCCGCACCCGGGGAGGCGGACGGGGCGGGTGGACGGCGCGGACTCGTGGTCATCCTGGGTCGCGCGCCGCCACCGTCAACGGGCTGCCCGGTCATCCGAGGCTCCCCGACTCGCCGGTTCCGTGCCGCCCGCCGGTGAGGTGGCTCAGGCGGCGCACCCGGCGCCCGGGAGCACGCGCGGGCCGGCGGGCACGCCCGCCCGGGACGGGACCTCGGCCGGGCTGCGGAGTCACCGCCGCCGGAGGCTGCGGCGGCACGTCACCCCCACCGCGCGGTCGGGGCACCGCGCCGGGGTGCGGGCCGGGCCTAGCGGGGCGGGCGATCGAGTGGCCAGCGCCGGGCGGCTCCCCGGAGCCGCTCGCCGGTTCGCGGGTGGCGGCCCTGGCGGGCCGCTCCTCCTCCGGGCCCACGGACTCCCCCGACCGGTTCCGCCCCGGGGTGGCCGGCGGACTCGGCGCGCCGTCGTCCTGGTCCGCCGGCGGGGCGCTGCCCGCCGGTCCGGGGCCCCCGTCACCCATCGGGGCGGTCGGCGGGCGCGGCCCTCCCGACGGTTCGTCAGGCCGGGCTCCGTGCTCCCCGTCCGGCAGCTGCGACGCGTCGTCGGCGACCGGCGCGTAGAGCCTTCGGGCCCGCTCGGCGCGGACGATGCTGAGCAGGCCGTCGGGCGGCAGGCTGGTGTTCAGCGACTCGTGGAGCAGGATCGCCAGGGTGTAGTCCGGGTCGAGTTCCAGCGCCATGCCCAGGACCACCCGGCTGGTCGCGGTGTCGCCGGCCAGCCAGGAGGTCCAGGCCAGCAGGGTCAGCGGCGCCTTGGCGTACTCGGTGTGCGGCGCGACGCAACGACGGGCCAGGTAGCGCCAGAGCCGCTGGGCCGCGACCAACTCGTCGGGCTCCGCGTACTCGGCGGCGCGGTCACGACTGGGCTTGTCCAGCAGGCCGACGATCAGCTGGGCGCTCTGCTCGGGGGTGAGCCGCGGCAGGCCGGAACGGCTCTCGGCCATGGCCTGCTCCAGCAGCTCGACGGTGGCGGCGAAGGCGCGCTCCGCGCCGTCCTTCTCGGTCATCAGCTGTTCGCAGGCGCGCGCCAACTCCTGCTTGAGGGCGGCTCGCTGGACGTCGGACTCGGGCGGGCCGATCGGCGCGAGGCCGGCGGCGATGGCGCGGCGGCTGCCGCGCGGGGCGAGGCCCGCGTAGGTGGCCGCGGCCACCACGGCGCGCGGCTCCCGGCTGGTGTAGACGGCGGTGCCGCGCGGCGAGCAGCAGGCCGGGTCGGTGCAGAGGAAGGACCACCAGCGGCCGGCCGAGAGGCAGAGCGACTCCTTGACCGGCAGGCCCAGCTCCCGGAAGGCGAGCAGCAGGTGGTCGGCCAGCGGACGCAGGGCCGGGGCGGGCGGCGAGCCGTCGGGCTCGGGCTCGCGGCAGAGGTAGATCAGCACCGCCTCCGGGGTGCGGCCGCGCTCCTTGGAGAGCTCGACCAGCAGCCTGGCGACGTCCGTGGCGGTCTCGGACCAGCTCCGCTCGTCGTCGGGGATGTCGAGCCGGATCGCGCCGCCCTGCCGCAGCTCGGGGCCGTGCAGTCCGATCACGACCAGGCTGTCGTCGGGGTAGAAGCCGAGCAGGTAGGGCAGCATCGCGGCCATGTCGGCCGGGCCGCGCATCCGGAGCACGTGCTGGCCGTCGAAGCGGCCGGCGGGGGTGGTGGAGTCGTCGTGGGTCATGGCGGAAGCCTGCGACGGCTCCGGCCGCGAGCGGTGAAATTTCCGCCGGCCTGTGGACAACCCCGGGCCTGTGGACAACGCGAGCACACCGAGTTCCGCCGAATGGGTGAACTGGACTGCTGGGAGGCCGAGTTGTCCACAGCTTCGAAGGCTTTTTCGCGCTCTGTCGCCCGCACGGGGTTTCATAGGTGCCATGAACCAGCCGATCCACACCCCCGCTCCGCTCCCCGGCGACCACGGCTCCGCCACCGGGACGGCCGACCGCGCGGCCGTCCGGGACCGTGCCGAGGCCGTGCTGCGCGAGCTCGCCGGGCCGGCCGCCCGCCTGCGGGAGGACCAGTGGCTGGCGATCGAGGCCCTGGTGGTCGACCGTCGCAGAGCGCTGGTGGTGCAGCGCACCGGCTGGGGCAAGTCGGCCGTCTACTTCATCGCCACCGCGCTGCTCCGCTCGGCCGGCGCCGGGCCGACGGTGATCGTCTCGCCGCTGCTGGCGCTGATGCGCAATCAGGTGGAGTCCGCCGGGCGGGCCGGGATCCACGCACGAACCATCAACTCGGCCAACCCCGAGGAGTGGGAGGGGATCCAGGCCGAGGTGGCGGCCGGCACGGTGGACATCCTGCTGGTCAGCCCCGAGCGCCTGAACAACCCCGACTTCCGTGACCAGGTGCTGCCGAAGCTGGCGGCCTCGACCGGCCTGCTGGTGGTCGACGAGGCGCACTGCATCTCCGACTGGGGTCACGACTTCCGCCCCGACTACCGCCGGCTGCGCACCATGCTGGCGGACCTGGCCCCCGGCGTGCCGGTGCTGGCGACCACCGCGACGGCCAACGCCCGGGTCACCGAGGACGTCGCCGACCAGCTCGGCACCGGGGCGGCCGACGGTCGGGCGCTGGTGCTGCGCGGCCCGCTCGACCGGGAGAGCCTGAGCCTGGCGGTGCTCCAGCTGTCCGACCCCGCGCACCGGCTGGCGTGGCTGGCCGACCACCTGGACGAGCTCCCGGGCTCGGGCATCATCTACACCCTGACGGTGGCGGCGGCGGAGGAAGTCACCGAGTTCCTGCGCGGGCGCGGGTTCCCGGTCGCCTCCTACTCCGGCCGCACCGAGGACGCAGAGCGCCGCACCGCCGAGGCCGACCTGCTGGCCAACCGGGTCAAGGCGCTCGTCGCGACCTCCGCCCTGGGCATGGGCTTCGACAAGCCCGACCTCGGCTTCGTGGTCCACCTCGGCTCCCCCGGTTCCCCGATCGCCTACTACCAGCAGGTCGGCCGGGCCGGCCGAGGGGTGGACCGGGCCGAGGTCCTGCTGCTCCCCGGCCGCGAGGACGAAGCGATCTGGCGCTACTTCGCCTCCCTGGGCTTCCCGCCCGAGGAGCAGGTGCGCCGCACCCTGGAGGCGCTGGCCGAGGCCGGTCGGCCGCTCTCCACCGCCGCCCTGGAGACCCGGGTGGACCTGCGCCGGGCGCGACTGGAGACCATGCTCAAGGTGCTCGACGTGGACGGGGCGGTGCGCCGGGTGCGCGGTGGCTGGCTGGCCACCGGTGAGCCGTGGGTCTACGACGGTCCGCGCTACGCCAAGGTGGCCAGGGCCCGGGCCGACGAGCAGCAGGCGATGCGCGAGTACGCGAGCGGCCAGCGCTGCCGGATGGAGTTCCTCAGGCTGCAGCTGGACGACGAGGAGGCCGCGCCCTGCGGCCGGTGCGACGTCTGCGCCGGCCCCCGGCACGAAGCCGGTGTCTCGGACGAGGCGCTGGCGGCGGCCCGGGCCGCGCTCGGCCGACCCGGCGTCAGTTTCGAGCCGCGCCGGCTCTGGCCCACCGGGATGGATGCGCTCGGGGTCGCGCTCAAGGGCAAGATCCCGGCGGACGAACAGGCCCAGACCGGGCGGGCGCTGGGCCGGCTATCCGACATCGGCTGGGGCGGACGGCTGCGCGCCATGCTCGGCGAGGGCGCGCCCGATGCCGCGGTGCCCAAGGACGTGCTGGACGCGCTGGTCACGGTGCTGAGCGACTGGGCGCGCGGTCCGGGCGGCTGGGCCGGCGCCGAGCCGGATACCGCCCGGCCGGTCGGCGTGGTGGCGATGGCCTCGGCCACCCGGCCCGCGCTGATCTCCTCGCTCGCCGAGCAGATCGCGCGGATCGGGCGGCTGCCGCTGCTCGGTCGGATCGAGTACCTGCACGGTGAGCCTCCGGCCGGTGCCCGCAGCAACAGTGCCCAGCGGCTGAAATCGCTCTCGGGGGCACTGTTGGTGCCCCCGCCGCTGGCTGCGGCCCTCGCCGAGCTCGACGGCCCGGTACTGCTCGTCGACGACCTCGTCGACAGCGGATGGACCGTCACCGTGGCCACCAGGCTGCTCCGCCAGCACGGTGCGAAGGGGGTGTTGCCGCTGGTCCTGGCCGTGCAGGCCTGAGCCGCGGAGCGACCGTCCGGGCCGTCGCGCAGCGGTCATTCGGACCGACCGGAGGGACTCTGCGCCATTTGGCGAATAAATCCGGTGAATCACATGATTTCCGGCGGCGTTCGTCAGTTCATCGTTGCCGCACGGTCCTTCTGCCGTGAGAATTGCAGGGTACCCGGAAGTCGGTCCTCAGGACCCTACTTCGGCGTACGCACACGCCCGCGCTACGCGGGCCGGAAGGAGGACCATGATCCACGGCATCGACCGCGGTCAGCTTTCCTCCGCCACGGGTCGGAGCCTCGACCTGGAAAGCTGGGCGAACGCGGGGGTGCCGTTGCTGGGCGACCCGCGCGACCTGGTCACCGAGCTGCACCAGCGTCATCTCCCGCAGCCCGGGACCAGTGTGATCGCCGTGCTGGAGCGTGACCACCGAGTGGTCGCCTCAGCCTCGGTCACCACTCGCCCGCACGTGACGGACGGCTGGCACCACCGAAACGCGCTGCTCGGCCAGCTGCGCAAGGTCACGCCGCACGACCTGAGACTCCCCTGTCCGCGCCGCACCGCCGTCCTGCTGCACTGCCGTGACGGCGAGCCCGGTTGGTCCGAGCCCGACGGGGCCTGGATGTGGGCCCTGCGGGACGCGGCCTCGCTGCACGGGCTGCGCTGCGGTGCCTACGTCGCATTGACTCCGGACGGCTGGCACGTCTTCGGCGAGGGTCGCCACGGCCGCACCCCGCACTCCGCCTCCTGGGCGGAGCGCCCGGTGCGCACCGTCTCCGAGCTGACCCGGCATCGGTCGGTGGTCGGCCGGGTCCACCGGCTCGACCGGGAGCCGGCCCCGGCCAGGATCTGGACCGCCGCCGAGGCGCGCACCGAGGCGGCCCGCCGCGCGGCCAACTGACCCGGCCGACCGAGCGCCGCCTGACGCGTGGTCAGGCGACGCTCCGCCAGCAGCGCTCGTCCAGCGGCCGGAGGGCGGCCGTTCATGAGGCGACCCGCTGATGGGGTGACCGCGCCGGGGAGCCGTTGACCGACCCGCCGCACACCGATCACCACAGGCCGTTCGCCTGCCGACCGCCCACCTTCCGGGCAGCACGAAGCCACCGCCCCGGCGAGACGTTCCAGCCGACGACCCGACCGGCCCGACGACCCGACCGGCCCGACAGCCCGACCGGCCCGACGACCCGACCGGCCCGACAGCCCGACCGGCCCGACGACCCGACAGCCCGCCTGGCCCGACGACCGGTCACCGTCAGGCCGGAACGGCCTGCCCCTCGGTGGCCGGCACCTCGGGCAGCTGCGCCGTGGCGCCGCAGACCACGAGCAGCGAGCCGGCGTGGGTGCGCGCCTTCTCCAGTGCGAGGACGCAGCGACCGGCGTCGGCCGTGTCCAGCACCAGGACGACCACCTCGCGCCGGGCGGGCCGGGTGAGCGCGACGTCGGCGTAGAAGACGTCCGCGCCCTCCGCGAGCTGGGCCCAGTAGCGGTCCGCGCCGAAGGAGAGCTCGTGCTGCTGCCACGGGTGCGGCTGATCGGCAGTCAGGACCAGGATGTCGCCGGGATTGCGGCCCGACTCCAGCAGCAGGTCCACTGCCTCGTCGGCCCGCTCCAGCGCCGCCTCCGGTGCGACCGGCACCAGCTGCACGGCCGTACCGCCGGCCGACGCGGAAGCCGCCGAGGCCGGGACTGGAGTCGGTACCGAAGTCGGGGTCGGCCGCGGAGTGGGCTTGGGGATCTGCGCCCCGCGCGCACCGGGCTTCACCGGTGCGGGCTTGGCCGCCGCGGGCTTCGCCGGCCCGGGCTTGGCCGGCACCGGACGCGGACCCGGTCGGGGCCCGGGCACCGGAGCGGCCCCGGGGCGTGCCGCCGCGCCCGACGCGGCAGCGGCGCCGGGCCGGGCAGCGGTGGGGCCGGCACCGGCGGCGGGTGCTGCGGAAGTGGTTGCGACAGGGGACGCCTTGCTGGCGGCAGGCGTGTTGGGGGCTTCTGCGTCCGACTCGCGGGGGAAGGGAACGCCGTGGCCCGGGATGCTCTCGTGAATCTCCGGCTCCTCGGGGAAGACAGGCATACCCGGATATCTATCAAATGCCGGTCGGATGCGCACGGGCGCCCCACCAATTGGGCTGCCGAGCCGCGACCCGATCAGCGGAACGTGCTGCCCCGAACACTCCTGATGATCAGTCAGAAGCCCAGCGTGAGCTGTTCGTCGCCGTCCGCTTCCCTAGTGCGCTTGAGGTGGCTCCAGCGCGGCAGGGCGTCGAGGTAGGCCCAGGAGAGCCGGTGGAGGTCGGTCGGACCGTGTTCCTCCAGTGCCGCCTTGTGCACCGGGGACGGGTACCCGGCGTTCTCCGCGAAGCCGTACTCCGGGTAGTCCGGCGCCAACTCCGCCATCAGCCCGTCCCGGTGGACCTTGGCGAGCACCGAGGCGGCCGCCACGCAGACGCAGCTCTGGTCGCCCTTGATCACCGTGCGCACCCGCCACGGGCCGCCGAGGTAGTCGTGCTTGCCGTCCAGGATCACCGCGTCCGGCACCACCGGCAGCGCCTCCAGCGCACGCACCGCGGCCAGCCGCAGCGCCGCCGTCATGCCGAGTTCGTCACATTCCTGCGCGGAGGCCTGTCCGATCGCCGAGGCGGTGACCCAGTCGGCCAGCACCGGGGCGAGCAGTTCGCGGCGGCGCGGGGTGAGCAGCTTGGAGTCGGTCAGCCCCTCCGGCGCCTTGCGCATCCCGGTGACCGCGGCGCCCACCGTGACCGGGCCGGCCCAGGCACCGCGACCGACCTCGTCGAGTCCCACCACCACGCTCGCTCCGGCTCGGCGCAGCGAGCGCTCCACGCTGTGGGTCGGCGGCTGGTAGGGCATCGCGGTCGGTTCCGTTCCGGGTAGTGACGGGCAATGACGAGCAAAGACGAGCAGTGGCGAGTGGTGGCGGGCGCGGGACCAGTCCGGCTCCCGCGCCCTCCACCCTACGACCGCCCACTCCCGAGCTTCACCGCCCTGGTCCGCCCGTCACCACCCCGGTCGGCACGTCACCACCCCGGCCCGCCCGTCAGCAAGCCGGTCAGCCCTTCACCGACCCCGCCAGCAGCCCGCGCACGAAGTACCGCTGGAGCCCGAAGAACACCCCGAGCGGCACGATCATCGACAGGAACGCCCCGGCCGTGAGCAGTTCCCAGTGCCCGCCGAACGAACCGGAGAGCTGCGCCAGGCGCACCGTCATCGGCGCCACCTGCGGGGTGCCGCCGGCGAAGGTCAGCGCCACCAGCAGGTCGTTCCAGACCCAGAGGAACTGGAAGATCGCGAAGGAGGCCAGCGCCGGCGTGCAGAGCGGCAGCACGATCGACCGGAAGATCCGGAAGTGCGAGGCGCCGTCCACCACCGCCGCTTCCATCAGGTCCCTGGGCAGTTGGGAGATGAAGTTGTGCAGCAGGAACACCGCGAGCGGCAGCGCGAACATGGTGTGCGCGAGCCAGACCGGCGTGTAGGTGTCCTTGAGGCTGAGCGCCGGGATCACCGTGACCGAGCCCAGGTGCGCGCCCCGGGAGAAGAGTTGGAGCAGCGGGATCAACGCCATCTGCAGCGGCACCACTTGCAGCGCGAAGATCACGAAGAACAGCGTGTCGCTGCCCTTGAACTTCACCCAGGCCAGGGCGTACGCCGCCATCGCCGCCAGCAGCAGCGGGAAGACGGTGGCCGGCACCGCGATCGCCAACGAGTTGACCAGGTACGGCATCAGCCCGCCGCTGACCCCGAACCCGCCCTCGAACAGCACCGAGTGGTAGTTGTCGAGGGTCAGCTGCGGATGGCTGAGCACGGTCCACCACCCGCTGTCCGCCACGTCCTGCTTGGGCCGCAGCGAGGTGACCAGCAGCCCCAGCGTCGGAATGGTCCAGAGCACCGTCAGCACGATCACGAAGAGCGAGGCCAGCGGGCTGCTGAAGGACTTCCGCACCGCCTTGACCGGTGGCACGGCAGGCGGGGCCGCTGAGCCCGCGGATGCCGCGGAACCCGGCTCGGGCACCGCGTCGGAGACCGGACTGCTGCTCATCGGTGACCACGCTCCTTCCGCAGCTGGACGATGTTGTAGCCGACCAGCGGCAGCACCGCGAGGAAGAGCAGCACCGCGAGCGCACTCCCCCGGCCGACGTTGAACTCGGTGAACGACTGCGAGTACATCTCGTTGGCCAGCACCTGGGTGCCGAAGTTGCCCCCGGTCATGGTGCGCACGATGTCGAAGGCCTTCAGCGTGATCAGCAGCACCGTGGTGAGCACCACCACCAGGGTGGTGCGGATCATCGGCACCGTGACGTACCAGAAGAGCTTGAACCCGCTCGCCCCGTCCAGCCGGGCGGCCTCGGTGATCTCGTCCGGGATCGCCTTGATCGCCGCCGAGAGCACCACCATGGCGAACCCGGTCTGCACCCAGACCATCACCACCATCAACAGGAAGGTGTTCAGCGGCTGGGCGAGGATCCAGTTCGGCGGGTGCCGCCAGCCGAGCCAGATCGCGAGCTGGCTGAGCAGCCCGATCTGCGCCTGCCCCGAATCGCGCGAGTCGTAGACGAACTTCCAGATGATGCTCGCGCCGACCAGCGAGATCGCCATCGGCATGAAGATCAGCGACTTGTAGAGCGACTGCCGGCGCAGCCGGTCCACCAGCAGCGCCAGCGCCAGCCCGAGCCCGGTGGCCGCCACCGGGACGACCACCAGCCAGAGCAACGTGGTGAGCAGCACCTGGTGGATGTCGTCGCTGCCGAACGCCCAGCTGTAGTTGCGCAGGCCGACGAACCTGCTGCTGTCGTCGTTGCGCAGGCTGAGGTAGCCGGTCCGCAGCAGCGGCACGACCAGCCCGACCAGCACCAGCAGCACCGTCGGCCCGAGCAGGACCAGGACCGCCAGCGGCCGCCCGAACCGGCCGGTGGCCCGGCCCGCCGCGAAGAAGACGAGCAGCAGCACCGCGAGGAACCCGGCGATCGCGCCGGCACTGTTGCCGAGCTTGATCACCGCGTCGTCCCAGCCGGAGGCGAGCAGCGCCGTGGTCGCGCCGGCTCCGGCCCGCCCGGCCGGAACGGGACCCGTGAGCAGCATCCGGCGCTCCTACTGCGGCCAGGCGGAGTCGATGTCGCGGGCGGTCTGCTGGATCGACTGCCCCTCCGCGAACCAGGCGGTCAGCGACTTCCACTCCTGCCCGGAGCCGACGGCGGCCGGCATCATGTCGGAGGCGTCGAACCGGAAGGTCGCCGTGGGGTCGGTCAGTTCGGCGGCCGAGAGCTGGTCGATCGGGTCGGTGTACAGGCTCTTGTCCACGCCCTGGTTGGCCGAGACCCAGCCGGTCGCGTTCGGCACCTTGATCCGGGAGTCGGCCCAGGCCGCCGTGGAGAGGTAGTCCTGCACCGCGCGCACCTCGGGCCGGTCCGAGAAGGCGGTGACGAACTCGCCGCCGCCCTCCACCGGGTTGGGGATCGCCGGGTTCACGGCGGGCAGGTGGAAGGCGTAGACGTCGCCGTCCGGCCCGACCTTGGTGCCCTTGGGCCACTGCGCCTCGTAGAACGAGGCCTGCTGGAGCATCCAGCACTTGCCGGTGAGGATCGGGCCGCCGGCGTCCTGGAAGGTGGTGGTGGCGATGGACTTCACGTCGCCGAAGCCGCCGTTGACCCAGGCCGGGTTCTGCATCCAGTTCGCCACCGTCTGCATGGCCCCGGTGATCTGCGGGTCGCTGAACTTGATCTTGTGGCTGACCCACTGGTCGTAGACGTCCCCGCCCTGGCCGCCGAGCACCACCTCCTCCAGCCAGTCGGTGGCCGGCCAGCCGGTCGCGGTGCCCGAGCCGATCCCGCCGCACCACGGCTTGCTCCCGTTGGTGCCGGACTTGGCGATGGTGTCGCTGAGCTTCATCAGGTCGGCCCAGGTCGTCGGCACCTGGTAGCCGGCCTTCTTGAACGCGGAGGGCGAGTACCAGACCAGCGACTTCATGTTGGCGCTCATCGGGGCCGCGTAGAAGACGCCGTCGACCGAGCCGTAGGTCTTCCAGACCGGGCTCCACTTGTTCTCGTTGGCCACCGTGGTGGCGTCCGGCTTCTTGACCTGACCGGTCTTCACCATCTGTGCCAGCAGCCCCGGTTGGGGGATGATCGCGAGGTCGGGCGCCTGGCCGCCGTTGACCCGGACCGGCAGTTGGGACTCGAAGTCGTTGGATCCCTCGTAGGAGATCTTGATCCCGGTGCAGGAGCTGAACTTCGCCCAGGACTGCTGCAGCGAGTCCGACTCGGGGCTGAGGATCGACGCGAACATCGTCACCGTGGTGCCCGAATGCCCGGCGTACGGCTGGTACTCGGCGCAGTCGCCGGCGAGGGTGGCGGATCCGCCGCCACCCCCACCGGTGCTGCTGGAACTGTTGGAACAGGCGGCCACCAGGGCCAGCCCCAGAACCGCGGGGGCGACGATCAGTTGCTGACGGAACCGGCTACTCGGACTTGGGCTCATCACGTTCTCCTGCGGCCTCGGCACGAACGGAACGGAACGAACACACGGCGCGGCGCTGAACGACTAAGCGGGACTGGTCGGTCGGTCGACTGGTCCGTTGACGTTAACGCACTGATCATCAGCCGCCAAGGGAGCGAACCGGGAACCGTTCGGGCATGGTCCGTGGAGGCGCGGGAGGTGTCAGTACACCTGTCAGTACAGCTGTCAGCACAGCTGTCAGTACAGCCGGACCGGCAGCTCCTGGAGGCTGTTCACCACCACCGAGGCGGTCGGCCGCAGCTCACCGTCCGGCACCGCGAGCGCCAGCCCGGGGAACCGCTCGAACAGCGCGGGCAGCGCGACCTGCGCCTCCAGCCGGGCGAGCGGCGAACCGGGGCAGACGTGCGGCCCGTGCCCGAACGAGAGGTGCCGGCTCGGGTCCCGGGTGATGTCGAAGAGCTCCGCCGTCACCCCGTGCTGCAACGGGTCCCGGCCGATCGCGTTGTAGGAGACCAGCACCGCCGCGCCGGCCGGCACCACCACCTCCCCCACCGGGATCGGCTCGGCGGCGAACCGGAAGAGGAAGTTGCTGGTCGGCGGGGTCCAGCGGAGCGACTCCTCGACCACCGCCGCCCACCCCACCTGCCCGGAGCGGACCAGTTCCAGCTGGTCCGGGTGCCCGAGCAGGGCCCGCACCGCGTTGGTGATCAGGTTGACGGTGGTCTCGTGCCCGGCCGCGATGATCACCCGCAGGGTGGCCGCCGCCTCCTGGTCGGTCAGCGCCACGCCCTCCGACTGACCGGCCGCCAGCAGCGCGCTGGCCAGGTCGTCACCGGGCCGCTCGCGGCGCTGCCGCACCAGGTCGTTGACGAAGGCGTTGAGCTGCGCGATGGTCGCCTGGATCCCGGCCGGGTCGGGCACGCTGCTGAAGAACCGTTCGTAGAGGTCGCGGACCAGCTCGTGGGTGGCCGGATCCAGCCCCAGCAGCGAGCCGATCACCGACATCGGCAGCGGGAAGGCGAAGGCCGACTTCAGGTCGACCTCGGGTCCGCCCAGCGCCAGCCCGTCCAGCAGCTGACGGGTGATCAGCTCCACCCGGGGCCGCATCAGCTCCACCCGGCGCGGGGTGAACGCCTGCGCCACCAGGGCCCGCAGCCGCCGGTGCTGCTCCCCGTCGGTGGTCACCATGCTGGGCCCGGGCACCGCGAGGCCGATCAGCGGCCAGTCCTTCGAGACCTCGCCGCGCTGGAGGGCGGCCCAGTGCCGGGCGTCCTTGACCAGCCGCTGGTCGGTGAGCAGCGCCCTGGCCTCGGCGTGCCGGGTGACCGCCCAGGCCGCCACGCCACCGGGCAGCACCACCGGCACCACCGGCCCGGCGGCCCGCAGCAGCGCGCCCTCCGCGGCGCTGTCCCGCGCGAACGGGTCCAGCGCGATCGGGTCCAACGCGGTCGGGTCCAACGCGGTCGCCGCCGACCGGTCCTGCGACTGAGTGGTCATCCGAACGCCCCTCCTCCTGTGTTGGTGGCCGGGGTGAAGCCCACCGGCAACGAGACCAGGGCCCGCACCCACGGCGAGGGCCGCCAGACCAGCGCGTGCTCGGCGACCGCCAGGCCGAGGTCGGGCAGCCGGTCCAGCAGCACCTCGATCGCGGTGCCGGCGATCACCTCGGCCGCCTCCTGGGCCGGGAACGGGCAGCGGTGCTCGCCGTGCGAGAAGCTCAGGTGCGCCCGGTTGCCCTCGGCCGCGGAGCCGTCCTGCTGACGGACCGACGGGTCCGCGTTGGCGCCGGCCAGGCCGAGCAGCACCAGGTCGCCGGCGGCGATCCGCTGCCCGCCGAGCTGGGTGTCCCGCACCGCCCAGCGCCCGGCGAAGATCTGGGTCGGGGTGTCCTCCCAGAGCGCCTCGGTGAGCGCCTGCCCGACGCTGCGCCGGCCGCCGGAGAGCGAGGCGGCGAACCGGTCGTCGGTCAGCATCAGCCGCAGCGCGTTGGCGATCCAGTAGGCGGTCGGCTGGTGGCCCGCGATGAGCACCACCCGCAGGTCGCGGATCACCTCGTCGTCGGTCAGCCCGGCCGGGTGGACCAGCAGGCGGGAGGTCAGGTCGGCGCCCGGCCGGGCCCGCTTGGCCTCGACCAGTTCGGCCATCACGGCGAGCAGCCGCTGCGCGCCGGCCTGCGCCCCGGCTCCGCCGTCCAGCATGTCCAGCAGCGCCCGGATCAGCACCGGCACCTGGCCCGGGTCGAGCCCGAGCATCCAGCAGAGCACCAGCAGCGGCATCCGGTGCGCGTACTCGGCGACCAGGTCGGCCTCGCCCCGGCCGGCGAACTCGTCGATCAGCCGGTCGGCGACCCGCTCGCTCTGGGTCTTCAGCTCGTACGGGTCGATCCCGGCCAGCGCGTCGCCGACCGCCGACGAGCGGCGCTGGTGCTCGCCGCCCTCGGTGTAGAGCAGCGAGGGCACCGGCGCCATCATCGGGCGCAGCGGCCAGTCCTCGGGGATCGACGGCCAGGCGTTCCAGCGGCTGGAGTCGCGCCCGAAGAGCTTGGGCTGACCGGTCACCAGTTGCAGTTCGCGGTAGCCGATCACCAGCCAGGCCGGCACCCCGCCGGCCAGTTCGACCGGGGCGACCGGCCCGTGCGCGGCCCGCAGCTCGCGGTAGACCTGCCCGGGGTCGGTCTGGAAGCGCGGCCCGTACAGCGGCACGGCGCCGCGGTGCGCCGGGCAGCCGGTGGGCGGGGTGGTCGCCGGTTCGGTCACGAGGGGTTCTCCACATCAGCTTCGGCCAGCCCGGTCAGGTGGCGGACCAGGGTGATCAGCACCTGCTTGCCGGACTCCTTCTCCCGGGCGTCGCAGTCGACCAGCGGCACCCCGGGGTCCAGGTCGAGCGCGGTGCGCACCTGGTCCAGGGTGTGCCGGGGCGGCCCGAAGTTGTTCCGGGCCACCACGAAGGGCATCCCGTGCTGCTCCAGCCGGTCGATCGCGTAGAAGGAGTCCTCCAGCCGGCGCGGGTCGAGCAGCACCACCGCGCCGAGCGCCCCGGCGAACAGCCGGTCCCAGAGGAACCAGAACCGCTCCTGGCCGGGTGCGCCGAACAGGTAGAGCACGGTGCTCTCGCTGAGCGTGATCCGGCCGAAGTCGAAGGCCACCGTGGTGGCCCGCTTGTCGGCCACCGCCGACGGGTCGTCGACGCCCACGCCGGCCTGGGTCATCAGCTCCTCGGTGGTCAGCGGACGGATCTCGCTGACCGCGCCGACCAGCGTGGTCTTGCCCACGCCGAAGCCGCCGACCACGACGATCTTGCAGGCGTTGTCGGCGGTGCCGCGCAGCGGCGGCCTGGCGGCCGGGGCGGCGTCAGAGCCGTTGGAGTCCATTCAGCACCTGCTTCAGGGTGTCGAGGTCGGGCCGCCGGGCGGCCCGGGCGAACCGGGGGTGGCGGGCGGTGATCCGGCCGGCCTCCAGCAGGTCGCCGAGCAGGATCTTCACCACGCTGACCGGCAGCCCCAGGTCGGCGGCCAGCTCCACGACGGCGGTCGGGTTCGCGCACAGCCGCAGGATCCGGGCGTGCTCGGACTGCATGCCGGGGGTCGGGGCGCTCTCCGCGACCACCAGGGTGACCGCGTCGAAGGCGTCGGTGGCCGCCCTGCTGCGCCCGCCGGTCACCGTGTAGAGCCGGTCGGGGCTGTCGTCGGGGCCGGGCAGCGGGCGCCGGCTCATGCGTCGGCGGCGGTGTCGTCCTCGCGCGGCGGGGCGCTCAGGAACTCGCCGAGCTGCTCGACCAGCGCGTGCATGTTGTGGCCGACCAGGCCGACGTCTGCGCTCTCCTCGGTGACCACGGCCAGGTGGGCGCCCTGCCCGGCCTCGACGATGCACAGGATGCCGCCGTGGAACTCGGTCATCGACTGGCGCACCCCGCCGGTGGAGTCGCCGAACTCGATCGAGGCGCCGTGCGCCAGGCTCTGGATGCCGGAGGCGATGGCGGCCAGCTGGTCGGCCTGGTCCTCGGACAGGCCCGCGCTGTGGCAGAGCTTCAGGCCGTCCGCCGAGAGCACCAGGGCGTGCCGGGAGCCGGGCGTGTCGCCCAGCAGCTTCTCCAGCAGCCAGTCGAGGGAGCGGTCGGTGGTGCTGCTGCTCATCGGGGGTCGTCCTCCGGGAGGTCGGCGGGTGGGGTGGGTACGGGAAGCCGGGTGCCTTGCACGGCTTGGCGGAACGCGCCGAGCCGCGACGCGTTCGGCGGGCGGCGCTCTGCGGGCGCGCCGGGCGCGGGGGTGGTGGCCGCCCGGGAGGCGGCGAGGGTCTGGCCGCGCCGGCGCCGGGGCAGCTCGTCAGCCGGTGCCGGGGTGCCGGGCGGCAGGGCGGCGGGCGGGAGCGCGGCGGGCAGCTCGGCCGGCCGGGCGGACGGCTGGATGGCCGGCTGGATGGCCGGCTGGACCGACGGCACGACGGCGGCGGCCGCCCGCGCGCTGCCGACCGACCGGGCGGCCACCAGCTCGGCGAAGGTCTCGGTGACCGGCTCCGCGACCGACTCGGCGGCGGTTTCGGCGGCGAGCGGCTCCTGATGGCTGATCAGCTGGGCCGGCACCAGCACCACGACGCCGGTGCCGCCGCGCGAGGACGGCCGGAAGGAGATCGACAGCCCGTGCTTGCGGGCCAGCGCGCCGACCACCGCGAAGCCCAGCCGGGTCCCGGTGGAGAGCGTGGTCAGGTCCAGCGGCTCGCCGGAGACGGCCTGCTCGGCCCTGCGCTGCCAGAGCTCGGAGAGCCCCAGCCCGCCGTCCTCCACGGTGATCGCCAGGCCGGTGTGCAACTCCTCGACGTAGACGTGCACCTCGGCCGGCGGGGCCGAGAAGTTGGCCGCGTTGTCCATCAGTTCGGCGAGCACGTGCATCACGCCCTCGGCCGCGTAGCCGGCCACCGCCGCGGTGCTCGCCGAGTGCGGCCGCACCCGCTGGTAGGCGCCGATCCGGCCGAGCGCGCCGCGCAGCACGCTCTCCACCGGGATCGGCCGGCTCCACCGGCGGCCGCTGCGGGCGCCGGTGAGCACCGCGATGCTGTCGGCCATCCGCCCGACCTGGGAGGTGCCGTGGTCGAGGCTCAGCAGGTCGCCGAGCACCGCCTCGTCGTGCCGGTGCTGCATCGCGCGCAGCTCGGCGTGCATGCTGGTGGCCAGTGCCTGCACCCGGCCGGCCGCGGTCGCGCAGACCGCCAGCGCGGCGGCCCGCTGCCGCTCGCCGTGCGCGACCTCGCGGGCCAGCAGGGTCAGCAGGTCCTCGTGCGCGGTCTGCCGGTGGTCCACCAGCACGGTGTCCACCGAGGCGCCGGCCCGCAGCCGGCGGACCACCTCGGGGATGGTGTGCTCGCCGAGCCGGAGCAGTTCGGCCCGTTCGTCGTCGGCGGCGGCCCGGGCGGCGGCGGCCTCGGCGCGCGCCTCGACGGCGTCCGAGCGGGCGGCCAGGGTCTCGGCCCGGGCGGACTCGGCCTCCAACCGGAAGGCGTCGGCGCGGACCCGGGCGGCCTGGGCCTCGGCGGCGACCTCCCCGGTGGCGGCCTCGGCGCGCAGCACGGCGGCCAGCGCGGCCTCGCCCTTGCTCCGGGCGGTGGCGAGTTCGCGGGCGAGTCGCCGGGCCCGGCGGCGCTGGACCAGCGCGGCGGCCACGGCGGCGCACCAGGCCACGGCGGCGACGGCGGACCAGAGGCCGACGGTGGCCCGGTCACCCGCGGACGCCGACTCGGTGGCGGCGGTCACGGCGGCCGCGGCGGCCAGCACCGCCGCCAGCGCGGCGAGCAGCGTGGCCGTTCTGCTGGACAGGCGGGGGCGTGCGGTCATCGGTGGTTTCCTCGGCGGGCGGCGGGTGGGCAGGGGACAGCGCACCGGCCCCCCGCAGCCGGGAGCTACCTCATCAGTTCACGCGGTCAACAGATCATATCGATTCAGATATGGCACTCAAACGGTCAGTTGACGTGACGTCTGACATCTGATTCGTCGTCCCGCGATGGAACCGTTCGCCGTGCACACGCGCCGCAGGGGCGGTGCCACCGTGCGTGGTGGCACCGCCCCTGCGGCGGTCGGCCCGGGTGGGCCGGATGCTGCTCGCGGTCAGCTGCAGCCGCTGGTCGAGCCGCAGCCCTCGCAGAGGTAGCAGCTGCCGGCCCGGCGCATCTTGGTGCCGCAGGAGAAGCAGAGCGGCGCGTCGGCGTTCAGCCCCAGCTGGATCTCCAGCAGCTCGGTCGAGTTGTGCGCCGTCTTCGGCGCGGCGGCCGGGGCGGCCGGCTCGACGGCGGGCGCCTGCGACTGGGCCCGCGCCGGGGCGACCGGGGCGGACTGGGCCAGGCCCTCGACGTCCAGGTCCTCCTCAAGCGGCTCGTAGGAGCCGGTCTCCAGGTGCCGCTGGCGCTCCTCCACCGAGTGGATGCCGAGCGCGGAGCGGGTCTCGAAGGGCAGGAAGTCCAGCGCCAGGCGGCGGAAGATGTAGTCGACGATCGACTGCGCCATCCGCACGTCCGGGTCGTCGGTCAGACCGGCCGGCTCGAAGCGCATGTTGGTGAACTTCGAGACGTAGGTCTCCAGCGGCACGCCGTACTGCAGGCCGACCGAGACGGCGATCGAGAAGGCGTCCATCATGCCCGCCAGGGTCGAACCCTGCTTGGACATCTTCAGGAAGACCTCGCCGAGGCCGTCGTCCGGGTAGGAGTTGGCGGTCATGTAGCCCTCGGCGCCGCCCACCGTGAAGGAGGTGGTGATGCCGGGCCGGCCCTTGGGCAGGCGCTTGCGGACCGGGCGGTACTCGACCACCTTCTCCACCGCCTTCTCCACGGCGGTCACCGCGGCCGGCTCGACCGCGGCCGGGGCCTTGGTCTTGGCCGAGAGCGGCTGGCCCACCTTGCAGTTGTCGCGGTAGATCGCCAGCGCCTTGACGCCGAGCTTCCAGGCCTCGAAGTAGATCTCCTCGACCTCCTCGACGGTGGCGTCCTGCGGCATGTTGACGGTCTTGGAGATCGCGCCGGAGATCCACGGCTGGATCGCCGACATCATCCGCACGTGGCCCATCGGCGAGATGGAGCGCTCGCCCATCGCGCAGTCGAAGACCTCGTAGTGCTCCGGCTTGAGGCCGGGCGCGTCCAGCACGTTGCCGTGCTCGGCGATGTGGGCCACGATCGCCTCGATCGCCTCGCCGTGGTAGCCCAGGCGCTTGAGGGCGCGCGGCACGGTGTTGTTGACGATCTGCATCGAGCCGCCGCCGACCAGCTTCTTGAACTTGACCAGGGCCAGGTCGGGTTCGACGCCGGTGGTGTCGCAGTCCATCATCAGGCCGATGGTGCCGGTCGGGGCGAGCACCGAGGCCTGGGCGTTGCGGAAACCGTTCTGCGCGCCGAGGCGCAGCACGTCCTGCCAGGTCTCGTGGGCCGCGGCCCAGACCGGGGCGTCCAGGTCGTCCAGCGCGACGGCCGACTTGCTGGCGTCCGCGTGCTGCTTCATCACCTGCTGGTGCGGGGCGGCGTTGCGGGCGTAGCCGTCGTACGGGCCGACCACGCCGGCCAGTTCGGCGCCGCGGCGGTAGGCGGTGCCGGTCATCAGCGAGGTGATCGCGCCGGCCAGCGCGCGGCCGCCGGCCGAGTCGTAGGCGTGGCCGGTGGCCATCAGCAGCGCGCCCAGGTTGGCGTAGCCGATGCCCAGCTGGCGGAAGGCCCGGGTGGTCTCACCGATCTTCTCGGTCGGGAAGTCGGCGAAGCAGATCGAGATGTCCATCGCGGTGATGACCAGCTCGACGACCTTGGCGAAGGTCTCGGCGTCGAACGTGTCGTCGTCGCGCAGGAACTTCATCAGGTTCAGCGAGGCGAGGTTGCAGCTGGAGTTGTCCAGGTGCATGTACTCCGAGCACGGGTTCGAGGCGTTGATCCGCCCCGACTCCGGACAGGTGTGCCAGTGGTTGATGGTGGAGTCGTACTGGATGCCCGGGTCGGCGCAGGCCCAGGCCGCCTCGGCCATCTTGCGGAACAGCCCCTTGGCGTCCACGGTCTCGATGACCTCGCCGGTCATCCGGGCCCGCAGGCCGAACTCGGTGCCGTTCTCCACCGCCGTCATGAACTCGTCGGAGACCCGGACCGAGTTGTTGGCGTTCTGGTACTGGACCGAGGTGATGTCGTCCCCGCCCAGGTCCATGTCGAAGCCCGCGTCGCGCAGGGCGCGGATCTTCTCCTCCTCCTTCACCTTGGTCTCGATGAAGGCCTCGACGTCCGGGTGGTCCACGTCGAGCACGACCATCTTGGCCGCCCGGCGGGTGGCGCCGCCGGACTTGATGGTGCCGGCGGAGGCGTCCGCGCCGCGCATGAAGGAGACCGGGCCGGAGGCGTTGCCGCCGGAGGAGAGCAGTTCCTTGGAGGAGCGGATCCGGGAGAGGTTCAGGCCGGCGCCGGAGCCGCCCTTGAAGATCATCCCCTCTTCCTTGTACCAGTCCAGGATCGACTCCATGGAGTCGTCCACGGCCAGGATGAAGCAGGCGCTGACCTGCTGCGGCTGCTTGGTGCCGACGTTGAACCAGACCGGGGAGTTGAAGCTGAACACCTGGTGGAGGAGGGCGTGGGTCAGCTCGTGCTCGAAGATCTCGGCGTCGGCGGACGAGGCGAAGTAGCCGTTCTTCTCGCCGGCGGCGCGGTAGGTCAGCACCACGCGGTCGATGATCTGCTTGAGGCTCCACTCGCGCTGCGGGGTGCCCACCGCGCCGCGGAAGTACTTGCTGGTGACGATGTTGACCGCGTTCACCGACCAGAAGTCGGGGAACTCGACGCCGCGCTGCTCGAAGTTGATCGAGCCGTCGCGCCAGTTGGTCATGACGACGTCGCGCCGCTCCCAGCTGACCTCGTCGTAGGGGTGGACCCCGGGGGTGGTGTAGATGCGCCCGATCCGCAGTCCGCCCTTGGGGGCCTTGCCGCCCTTGGCCGCCTTCTCGGACTTCGACCCGCGTGCGCTGCCGCTCGTGGTGTCTGTCACTTCTCCTCCTCCTGGGCGCAATGCGCCCACATACCCCAATTGTCGCCTTTGGGGATGTGCTGCTTCGCTTCTCCTGGTGGGCGGGCAGGCCGGGGACGCCGACCGGTTCGCACCGTGTGTATGGGTTTGTGCACCGATTCCGGGCACGCCGAAGCCCGAACGGGCCGGTGTCGTGCTGCCGGGTTAGGGCGCCGCTGCGGGCACGGGCACGGCGGAGCCGTCCGCGTCCGGTTCGCCGGGCGGGCGCTCGGCGCCGCGCAGTTCGGCGATCGCGGCCTCGAAGTCCGCGAGTCCGTCGTAGGCCTGGTACACCGACGCGAACCGCAGGTACGCGACGACGTCCAGCTCCTTCAGCGGGCCGAGTATCGCCAGCCCCACGTCGTGGGTGGACAGCTCGGCGTTGCCGCTGGCCCGGACGCACTCCTCGACCCGCTGGCCGAGCAGTGCGAGGGCGTCCTCGGTGACCGGTCGGCCCTGACAGGCCTTGCGGACTCCGGTGATCACCTTCTCCCGGCTGAACGGCTCGGTCACCCCGCTGCGCTTGATCACCATCAATGCCGCCGTCTCCACCGTGGTGAACCGGCGACCGCAGTCCGGGCACTGCCGACGACGGCGGATCGCACTGCCGTCGTCGGTGGTGCGGCTGTCGACCACGCGGCTGTCGGAATGCCGGCAGAAGGGGCAGTGCACGGGGACTCCCTTCCTGGGGCTTCCTGGAGGCTCGCGCGGCGCGACGGCTGGCGCTGGGGCAGCCATCAGTCTACGGCACCGATCAAGATCCAATGACCGGGACCACAACCTGTGGGCCACGAGCAGCTATCCAACCACTAGATCTAGGAACTCGCACCACTCAACACGCCCGCCGACGGGTGTGTTCCGGGCGGCTCGGGGTAGCCCTGGAATCACCCGGAGCAATCGATGCTGGTCAGTCCCGAGGGCCTTTTCGGCCACCCGCCCGACCGCCGGGAGGGGGCGGGTTAGAATCGGCGGGATCGAACATTTAATCGATCGCGCATACACCCATAGCCTTGATCGAGTCTGCCAAATCCTCGATAATTCACTCGAACGTGTGTTTGGCGCAACCTTTCGATAGGTGCTGCCGTTGGGCTGGGCAAGCAGGGAAGACCGCCCGTCGAGAGGGGCCGCCGTGAGCACCGTACAGACCAGCAGCACCAGTCCCACCGCTCTCCAGAACACCGTTGCCGACAGCCGTGGCATCCCGGTACAGGAGGACCGCAGCAGCATGGACCGCAGCGACAGTCCGCGTCCCGGCGGCGCGCCGAACTTCCTCCAGGACCAGCCGGTCGAGCACGCGTCGGTGCAGGACGTGCCGCTCGGTCTGCCGAACGGTCAGGCCCGCTCCCTGCCCGGCCGCCCGCCCGGGATCCGCACCGACGAGGCCGGGCTGACCGAGCGCCAGCGCCGGGTCATCGACGTGATCCGGGATTCGGTGCAGCGCCGCGGCTACCCGCCGAGCATGCGGGAGATCGGCCAGGCGGTCGGCCTGTCCTCCACCTCCTCGGTGGCGCACCAGCTGATGGCCCTGGAGCGCAAGGGCTTCCTGCGCCGCGACCCGCACCGCCCGCGGGCCTACGAGGTGCGCGGGGTCGAGGTCAGCCGGCCGAACACCGCGGAGGCCGCCGGCCGCCCCTCCACCTCCTACGTGCCGCTGGTCGGCCGGATCGCCGCCGGCGGTCCGATCCTGGCCGAACAGACCGTCGAGGACGTCTTCCCGCTCCCCCGTCAGCTGGTCGGCGAGGGCGAGCTGTTCGCGCTCACGGTGCGCGGCGACTCGATGATCGAGGCGGCCATCTGCGACGGCGACTGGGTCACCGTGCGCCGCCAGCCGGTCGCCGAGAACGGCGACATCGTGGCCGCCATGATCGACGGCGAGGCCACCGTCAAGCGCCTCAAGCGCGAGGACGGCCGGATCTGGCTGATGCCGCACAACCCCGCCTACGAGCCCATCCCCGGCGACAACGCGACCATCCTGGGCAAGGTCGTCGCCGTGCTGCGGCGGCTCTGAGCCGGCCGACCGGACGTCGACGGCCCGACGGGGATCGCCCCCGTCGGGCCGTCAGCCGTTACGGCGTCAGTCGTCGCAGCGTCAGCCGGCGTGCAGTCAGCGCTTGGCCACCGGCCGGATCGGCGGCGCGCTCTCCTCGATCGCGGCCAGCGACCGGCGCACCTGGTTGCGGTCGGTGGTGTACCAGAAGTCCGGCATCGAGGACCGGAAGAAGCCGCCGTACCGGGCCGTGGCCAGCCGCGGGTCCAGCACCGCGACCACCCCGCGGTCGTCCGCCGCGCGGACCAGCCGGCCCGCGCCCTGCGCCATCAGCAGCGCGGCATGGGTCGCCGCCACCGCCATGAAGCCGTTCCCGCCGGCCTCCTCGACCGCCTTCTGCCGGGCACTCATCAGCGGGTCGTCCGGCCGCGGGAACGGGATCCGGTCCATCACCACCAGCTGGCAGGCCGAGCCGGGCACGTCCACGCCCTGCCAGAGCGAGAGGGTGCCGAAGAGGCAGCTCTCGGCGTCCGAGGCGAAGTTCCGGATCAGCTCGCCCAGGGTGTCCTCGCCCTGCAGCAGGATCGGCACGTCGAGGCGCTCGCGCAGCTTCTCGGCCGCGGTCTGGGCGGCCCGCATGGAGGAGAAGAGCCCGAGCGTGCGCCCGCCGGCCGCGCCGATCAGGTCGGCCAGCTCGTCCAGCATCTCCGGCCGGTCAGGCTCGCGGCCGGGCGGCGGCAGGTGCTTGGCCACGTAGAGGATGCCCTGCTTCGGGTAGCTGAACGGCGAGCCGACGTCCAGCCCGCGCCAGGCCGGCGGCGCCTCCTCGCCCTGCGAGCGGGCCGGCTCGCCGGCCGAGCGCTGGTCCGGCAGCCGCCCCTCGGCGGGCAGGCCGACCGAGCCGGCCACCCCGTTGAAGTCCCCGCCCAGCTTGAGGGTGGCGGAGGTGAGCACCACCGAGCGCTCCTTGTAGAGGTTCTCCCGCAGCAGCCCGGAGACGCTCATCGGCGCCACCCGCAACGAGGCGGGCACCAGGCCGTAGCGGTCGCTGCGCTCGATCCACACCACGTCGTAGGGCGATTCGGAGAGCAGCCGCTCGGTGGTGTCGTGCAGGGTCTCGGCCGAGGCCATCGCCTGCTTGCGCACCACGTCCTCGTCGCTCAGGCCCTTGTCCCGGGTCTCGCCGAGCGAGGTGATGACCAGTCGGCTGGCGTCCCGGATCGCCGCCACCGCGTACCCGAGGTACTCCGGCAGCTCGTCCACCTTGCCGGGCTGGGCGGTCTCCATCAGCCCGTGGAAGCTCTCGGCGGCGGCCTGCAGCGCGTCCACCGCCTTCTCGTTGGCCAGCCGGGCGGCCCGCTTGACCGCCCGGTTGACCGCGCCGACGGTGAGCTCGGCGGTGGCCGCACCGGTCACCCGGTTCACCAGCTCGTGCGCCTCGTCGATGATCAGCAGCTCGTGCTCGGGCAGCACCGGCGCGCCCTCGATCGCGTCGATCGCCAGCAGCGCGTGGTTGGTCACCACAACGTCGGCCAGCTTGGCCCGCTCCCGGGCCCGCTCGGCGAAGCACTCCTGCCCGTACGGGCAGCGGGTGGCGCCCAGGCACTCCCGGGAGGAGACCGAGAGCTGCGCCCAGGCCTTGTCCGAGACGCCGGGGGTGAGGTCGTCCCGGTCGCCGGTCTCGGTCTCGTCCGCCCAGTCGCGCAGCCGCAGCACGTCCTCGCCGAGCTTGCCGGTCGGCCCGACGATCTCCTCCAGCGGGATCAGCCCCTCGCCCTCCTCGCTCGGCGCCCCCTCGCGCGCGCGGTGCAGGCAGAGGTAGTTGGAGCGGCCCTTGAGCATGGCGAACTCGGGGCGGCGGCGCAGGATCGGGTGCAGCGCGTCCACGGTGCGCGGCAAGTCCCGCTCGACCAGCTGGCGTTGCAGCGCCAGGGTGGCGGTGGCCACCACCACGCGGTCGCCGTGGGCCAGCGCCGGCACCAGGTAGGCCAGCGACTTCCCGGTGCCGGTGCCGGCCTGCACCAGCAGGTGCTCGGCGCTGTCCACCGCCTCGGCGACGGCCTCGGCCATCCGGATCTGGCCGGGTCGTTCGACCCCGCCGACCGCGGCCACCGCGGCGTGCAGCAGTTCAGGGAGGCGGGCGGCGGTGCCGGTGGGCTCGGCGGCGTCGGACGGAGCGTCGGCGGCCGGCAGCTGGGGTGCGGAGTCGTTCCTCATGGCCCTCCCACCCTACGGCGCCGGACTGACAACGCCCTCGCGCGGAGCGGGCACCGCGTCCGGGCAGGGCTGCTCGACCGTCGCCGCCAGCGGGTTGGCCACCCAGCCGTGCACCGCGGCGTGCGGCCGCTGCGGCCGGTCCCGGTAGCCGTCCAGCAGCAGCCGGTTGCGGTTCAGGCAGAGCCGGTCGATCTGCGGGGTGAGCAGGTCGAAGAGCTCGAACCGGTCGGCCAGCTCCGGGAACCGGTCCTGGTAGCGCAGCACCTCGGCCCGCAGCAGCGCCCAGAACTGCGGCTCGGGCAGCCCGCAGCGGCGCTCCAGCAGCGGCGCGAGGAACCGGTAGACCCCGATGAACAGGCCGGCGTGCAGGAACTGGCAGAGCCCGGCCGGCCCCTCCCGCAGCAGCACCCCGGCGACCGCCGGGTCCAGCCCGCGCAGCTCCGGCAGGTCCTGGTCGCTGATGTTGACGTCGTCCACGAAGTCCTTGACCGCGAGGCGCACCGGCACGTCCCGCCGGTCGAAGAGCAGGATGGCGTTCTCCCCGTGCGGGGAGAAGACCGTGCCGTAGCGGTAGAGGAAGTGCAGCAGCGGCGGCAGCATCACCGCGAACAGCCGGGCCGTCCAGTCGCGCGCGGTCAGCCCGGAGCGGGCGATCAGCTCCTCGGCCAGGCTGCGCCCGTCGGCGCCGGTCTGCAGCAGCGCGGCCAGCGTGCGGCCGCGCTCCCCCGGCTCCAGGTGGGCGCCGAGCGGCTCCCGCCAGATCGCGCCCAGCAGCTCCTTGTACTGGTAGGGCGCCTCGGGCAGCTGCGCGTAGTAGGGGTGCCGGACGGCCACCGAGGCGACCTCGCCGAGCAGCACCACCCGGCACTCCTCACGCAGGAACGCGTCCTGGTCGCGCAGCCGGTGGATCCACGCGGTGACGGCCGGCGCGGCCAGCGCCCGCTCGGTCGGCAGCCCGCGCCAGACCAGCGTGTTGAGCACCGACAGCGGCAGTTTGACGGTCCGTCGCAGCGGCGTGGTGACGTTGAAGAAGGAGCGGATCGACTGCTGCGGCAGCCGCAGGTCGCGGTCGGCCGGCAGCAGCACGATCCGCCGGTCCGCCACCCAGGGCGCGAACAACGGCAGCACGGTCTCGTCCCACTGCCAGGGGTGCACCGGCAGCAGCAGGTAGCGGGTCGGGTCCAGGCCGCGGTCGGCGAGCAGTAGCCGGTAGTCGGCCAGCACCTGCGGGTCCAGCTCCTCGCGGTAGAGCGCGTCCGGTTCGGCCAGCGCGCCGAGGCCCCGGTAGGCGGCGAGGTCGCGGTGCACGGCCAGCCAGCGCAGGCTCTGCAGCTGCCGGGCCTCCGGCGCCCAGGCGGCCGCGTCGGACGCCGAGAAGCCCAGCCGGCCCTTGTTGAGCACGATCCACGGGTGCCCGCTCTGGTACCCCTCCAGCGTGGTGTGGTCCAGTTCGGCCAGCTCGGCGGCGGTGAGCGCGCCGGCCGCCAGCCGCACGTCGGCCAGCAGGGTCGCGGTCAGCTCCCGGACCAGGTGGCCGACGGTGTCCCCGGACAGGCCGAGCAGCTGACGGGCCGCCAGCAGGAAGGCGAACGGGTCGTCGGTCGGCTCGCCGTCCCGGCGCACCGAGCCGGGCTCGACCTGCCAGCTGCCGTAGGCGCCGCGCCGGGCGGCGAAGCGGTAGACCGGGCCGCCGGCCGAGAGCGCGATCCGGTGGCCGTCCGCCACCGGATCGGGGCGCAGCAGCTCCTCGTAGGCGAACTCGCCGATCAGCTTGGCCAGCAGGGCCCGGCAGGCCTGCTGCCAGCGGGCCGCGGTCAGCGGGTCATCGGCCGGCTGATTGGACATGGTGCTCCTCCTCCTTGGCGGGGACGGCGCCCTGGGCGGGCAGGGCGGCCGGGGCGAAGCTGGTCCAGGCGGTCCTGGCGGGCAGCGGGTGCACGGTCCGGCCGGTGAGCGCGTTCAGGATCACCGCGGCGCGGTGCGCGCCCAGGCCGAGGTCGGGGGTGCCGACGCCGTGGGTGTGCAGTTCGGCGTTCTGCACGTAGAGGCCGCCGGTGACGGCCGGGTCGGTGGCGACCCGGTGGTCCAGGTCGACCCGGAACCGGCCCTTCTCGTCCCAGTCGATCAGGTCGGCCAGCGGCTCCAGCAGCTCGGGCCGGCCGGCCCGGTAGCCGGTGGCCAGCACCACGGCGTCGGTGCGCACGGTGCGCCGGGCGCCCGAATCGCGGTGCAGGCAGCGCAGTTCCAGCCCGCCGCAGGGCCCGGGCAGCGCGGCGGTCACCTCGCTGCCCGGGGCGATCTCGGCCGCCACGGCGTCGATCGGGCGGCCGATGGTGTGCTCGTAGAGCAGGTCGTGGATCTCGGCCAGGGTCTCCGCGCTGGCCGCCTTGTGCAGCTGCCACTGCTCGCCCACCAGCCGGTCCCGGACGGTTTCGGGCAGCGCGTGGAAGTACCGGGTGTAGTCGGGGGTGAAGTGCTCCAGGCCGAGCTTGGAGTACTCCATCGGGGCCAGCGCCCTGGTCCGGGTCAGCCAGCGCAGCCGGGTGCCGTCCTGGCCGCGGGTGCGCAGCAGGTCGAGGAAGACCTCGGCGCCGGACTGGCCGGAGCCGACCACGGTGATGTCGCGGGCGTGGGCCAGCGAGGCACGGCGGGGCAGGTAGTCGCCGGAGTGGAAGACGGCCGGGTGACCGTGGAGCGCGGCGAAGGCGGCCGGGCGGACCGGCTGGGTGCCGACCCCGAGCACCAGGTTGCGGGCCCTGACCGAGCGCTCGCCGCCGGCCGTCCGCAGGGTCGCCTCGAAGGCGCCGCCGGTCCAGCGCACGGCGGTCACCTCGGTGCCGAAGCGGCAGTTCGCCAGCCCGTCGGCGGCCCACCGGCAGTAGTGGTCGTACTCCCGCCGGGCCAGTTGGAACCGCTCGGCGAAGTAGAACGGGAAGAGCCGCTCCTGCTCCCGCAGGTAGTTGAGGAAGGACCACGGGTTGGTCGGGTCCACCAGGGAGACCAGGTCGGCCAGGAACGGCACCTGCATCCGGGCCCCGTCCACCAGCATCCCGGGGTGCCAGCGGAACTCCTCCCGGGCCTCGCAGAACAGCGCGGTCAGCCCGGGCACCCGGTCGGCGAGCGCGGCCAGCGAGAGGTTGAACGGCCCGATGCCGACCCCGAGCAGGTCGTGGGGCTGGTCCGGCTGACGGTTCATCGGTTCGTCCTCGTCCTCGTGCTCGTCGTCGTCCTGGTGCTCGCCGTCCTCGTCCGGGCCCGGTCGCGCAGCACCAGCACCGCGCGCTTCTCGGGCAGCTCCAGTTCGCCGGCCCGGCGGAAGCCGGCCCGCTCGAAGGACCGGACGCTGGCGGTGTTGCGCACGTCCGGCTCGGCCACCACCCGGGGGGCGTCGCGCAGCAGCAGCTCGGCCACCCGGTCGATCAGCACCGCGCCGAGCCCGCGGCCGCGGGCCTCGGGCGGGCCGAGCAGCAGGTGCACGCCGAGGTCGCCGGGCTCGGCCGGGTAGTAGCCGGCCAGCCGGTCGCGGGCCACCTGGTAGACCTCCCAGTAGCTGACCGGCGCGCCGTCCAGCAGCCCCAGGTAGGGGCGGCTGGGCCCGTCCGGTGCGAGCTGCGGCAGCACGTGGCGCTCGGTCAGCTCGGCCGGGCCGGCCAGCTCCCAGAAGGCCGCCACCGCCGGGTCGTTCATCCACCGGGTGATCAGCGGCAGGTCCCCCTCGACCACCGGCCGTAACCGGAACTCCCCCGTGGCCCTCACGCGGCCACCGGGTTGGCGATGTCCACGTAGACCGACTGGGTGTCCACCGGTCCGACCAGCTCGTCCAGCCCGTGCAGCCGGGTGAGCAGGTTGGCCTTGGCCCGCAGCCGGGGTGCGGAGAGCAGCAGGTCGGGCAGCGAGGAGCCGGTGGCGAGGGCCTGGGGCCCGGCCAGGAAGGCGCGCAGCACGGCCAGCAGCTCCTCCTCGTCGGCCAGTCGCTGCGAGCCGAACGCGCCGATCAGGCCGAGGATGTGATTGATCCCCAGGTAGTAGGCGAAGCGCTCGTCGGCCACCTGGTCGGGCACGAAGGTGTCGCTGCGGGCGCCGATCCCGGGCAGCCGGCGGGCCAGCCGCTCGGCGTGCGAGGCGCGGAAGTAGTAGCCCTGGTTGTCGCGGTAGCGTCCGCCGCAGGGGCGGCCGCGCTCGTCCAGCAGCACCAGGCTGTTCTGCTGGTGCGCCTCCAGCGCGATCCCGGCCCGGCCGTCCAGCCAGAGCACCGGGAGCACCACGGCGTGCAGGTAGCGCCGGAACCAGTCGGCGGCGACGGCCGCCGGCGGCTGCCCCTCGCGCCGGGCCAGCGTCCGCAGCAGGTCGCCCAGTTCGGACGGCACGCCGGAGGGCACGCCGGGTGCGGGGTCGCCGAGCGGCCGCTCGGCGACCAGGCCGGCCACGCACAGCGCCCGGTCGGCGGGGGCGAAGGGCTGGGTGCGCAGCACGGTGTCCAGCCCGTTGGCCCGGTCCGGGTCCCAGCCGGGCAGGTCGACGCCGATCCAGGCCGGGTCGCGCACGATGTCGAAGCCGGGGTGCGCGGCCCGCCACTCGGCGCCGAGTCCGGCCTCCAGCAGCCGGTGCACCTCCACGCCCCGGTGCAGTTCCTTGCGCAGGTTCTCCCGGCGGGAGTTGGTGATCCGCAGGCCCAGCGAGAGCTTGAGCATCCACGGCGTGCCGGGGCGGTAGACGGTCCGCACCGAGCTGGTCGGGTACCAGGGCTCGCCGTGCCGGCCGAGGTCGTGCAGCAGCCCGCGGTCGAGCAGTTCGGCCACCTCGGGGCGGCGCGCCAACTCCTGGGCCTGCCAGGGGTGCAGCGGCAGCGCGGCGGTGCCCGGCGGCAACAGGCCCGGGGCGCCGAGCAGTTCGGCGGTGAGCGCGGCCGCGTCGGCGGGCAGCGCGGAGTCGGCGGCCAGCAGGTCGCGGTCCACGGCGTACCAGTGCAGCGCGAAGCTGCCGCGCAGTTCGGGCGAGTAGGCCGCGCTCTGGGCGGGGCCGAGGCCGTCCCGGCTCTTCGGGGTGGGGTGCAGCGGGTGGCCGAGCAGCAGTTGCTGCTCGGCCCGGAGGAACTCGCCGGCCACGGTGGTGCGCTGGTGCTCGCGGCGGTGCAGCAGCAGTTCGGCGGTGCGGCCGGCCGAGTCGGCCACCCGGCCGGCCAGGTCGGCCACTTGCTCCGGCCGGGCCCCGGCGGCCCGGGCCAGCAGTGCGGCGGCGGTCACCGGGTCGAGCGGCTCCGACCGGTCCCCGGCGACCAGCGCGGCCGGACCGAACCGGTGCCAGCCGCACGGCGACCAGTGCCGCACCGCGGCCTGGATCCGGGCGGCGCCGCCGAGCACCGGGATCCGCAGCACCCCGTCCGGCTCCGGCGCCGCCTGGCGTTCGCGGCACCAGCAGCGCAACAGCGCCTCCACCGCGGCCTGTTCGGCCGCGACCGCGGGGTCCCGGTGCAACAGCGGGTCGGATTCGGCGGACTGGTCGACCTGTCGGGGGACGGTGGCCGGGGCTCCGGTCAGGGCGGTGCTCAAGACTGCTCCTCGGTGCGGCGAGGGATGCCGGAGGGGCGGTTCGGCCGCGCGCACCCGAACCGGAAGCATCCGCCCGGTCCAACGAGCGTGCGCCGTTCGGGTCACCGCCGCCGGCCGCCGCGCGGCCCGCGGGCGTGGTCACAGATCGGTGACTGTCGGTCAACCTGCGGAACTGGCCCGGCAGGCGCGCCGTCCTTGGCGCATGGGAGACTCCCTGTCGTCCGAAATCCTCACGGGGGAACTGAACGCATGTCATCGATGTCACGTACCGGCCGATCGCTCGTCGCCGTGGCCACGGCCGGCCTGGTCGTCGCCGCCGCTGCCGCCTGCGGCCCCGACGAGACCCAGAACCCACCGCCGAGCGCCTCTCCCACCCCGTCGGCCGCCGCCTCCGCGAACGGCCTGCCGGGCGGGCTGCCCAGCCTCGACGCGCTGAAGAAGTGGAAGTTCTCGGACTGGGACAACTGGGCCAAGCAGCACGTGCTCCCGCAGGCCGCCAAGGGCTTCTGGAGCCTGGAGAAGCTGCTCCAGGCCAAGCCCAAGGACCCGGTCGCCCCGCCGCAGCCCTCGCAGCCGCCGTCCGACAGCGGCAACGACCCGCTGCCGTCGCCGATCGCGGCCAAGCCGATGGCCCACCCGTACTCCCAGTACGGCGTCGACGGGAAGCTCTTCTTCGACGTCGGCGACAACGAGCACGCGGTCTGCTCGGCCACGGTGATCTCCGACCCGGCGCACCCGGGCAAGAGCAACCTGATCTGGACCGCCGGCCACTGCCTGACCAGCGGCAAGACCGGCAAGGAGTACACCAACATCGCCTTCGTGCCGGAGTTCAACAGCTCCGGTGCGGTGAGCAACGGGGCCAAGGCGAAGGACCCGAGCCAGTACGCCCCGCTGGGCATCTGGGACGCCACCCAGGCGATCACCTCGCCGCAGTGGCAGGCCGAGGGCGGCGAGACCGGCAGCGCGGCCAGCCAGTACGACTTCTCCATCATGCGGGTGCAGAACGAGAACCCGAACGGCAAGTCGCTGGAGGAGACGGTCGGCGGCTCGGTGCCGGTCTGGTTCAACGCCCCGCGCGACCAGCTGAGCATCACCGCGGTCGGCTACCCCGCCGCCAAGCCGTTCGACGGCATGGAGATGGAGCACTGCGACGGCGGCAAGCCCTCCCGGATCTCCTTCGACCCGAGCCGCCCGCCGATGAACGTGATCGGCTGCAGCATGACCGGCGGTTCCTCCGGCGGCGGCTGGTTCGCCGTCAGGGACGGCAAGCCCGCGCTGGTCTCCAACACCTCGATCGGCCCCGAGGACAACACCTGGCTGGCCGGCCCGTACCTGGACGACGTGGCCGCCGGCGCCCTGAACTACATCTCCAAGAAGAGCTGAGCCACCCTCACCGGCTGACCCCGCGTCAGCAGCGACCAACTCAACGGGGAACAGTTACATGTCACACCGGACAACCCGCCGGATCGGCACCGCCGCCGCGCTGGCCTCCCTCGCCCTGACCATCGCCGCCTGCGGCCCGGACGAGACCAAGGGCTCCGACGCGGCCTCGTCCGCGCCGTCCACGGCCGCCGCCTCCTCGCCCGCCGCCGGCAAGCCGGGGCTGAACCTGCCCTCCAGCCTCGCGGCGCTGAAGAACTGGAAGTCGTCCGACTGGGCCAACTGGGCCAAGCAGCACGCCTTCAAGAACGACATCGTCAAGGACCTCTGGACCGTCGACTCGATGAACAAGGCCGCCCCGGCCCAGGCGATGAAGCCCACCACCAAGATGGGTTCGGACGACGGCTCGCAGAACGACCCGCCGCCCAACCCGATCCAGGCCGTCGGCGAGAAGCACCCGTACACCAACAACATGGCGGTGTTCGGCAAGCTCTTCATGACGACGCCGAAGGGCACCTACGTCTGCTCCGGCACCGTGGTCACCGACCCGGCCCACCCGGGCAAGAGCAACCTGGTGTGGACCGCGAGCCACTGCCTGCACGGCGGCAAGGACGGCGACTGGTTCAAGAACGTGGTCTTCATCCCGTCCTACAACCGCTCCGGCGCGGCCAGCGGCAACAAGCAGCCCACGATGAACCAGGTCGCGCCGTACGGCGAGTGGTGGGCGGACTACGCGCTGGTCGCCCCGCAGTGGACCGAGGAGGGCGGCGAGACCGGCGGCCCGGTCAGCCAGTACGACTCCGGCATCATCCAGGTGACCAACCCGGACCTGCACGGCAAGTCCCTGGAGGAGGAGGTCGGCGGCTCGGTGCCGATCTGGTTCAACGCCCCGCAGAACCAGATCCACAACCTGACCGCCTACGGCTTCCCGGCCGAACCGCCTTACACCGGCCAGGAGTTGGACTACTGCGCCGGCGGCGACCCGACCCGGCTCTCCTTCGACCAGACCCGTCCGACCATGCTGACCATCGGCTGCACCATGACCGGCGGCTCCAGCGGCGGCGGCTGGCTGACCCCGGGTCCGGACGGCAAGGCGGCGCTGGTCTCCAACACCTCGATCGGCCCCAGCCCGTCGGCCTGGCTGGCCGGACCGGCGCTGGACAACCAGGCGAAGGGCATGTTCCAGCGGATGACCGAGCTGCCGCAGCCGCAGTGACGGTGACCTGAGAAACGCCTCGGGCCCGGCCCCCTCGCGGGGGCCGGGCCCGATCTCGTTGCCGTGCCGGTGCTCGTCAGCGCTGCACGGCGACCGCGTAGCGCTCCAGCTCGGCGGCCAGCTCGGCCGCCACCAGCGCGCGCACCACGGTGCCCTCGGCGGTGTGCTCGGTGCCGATCAGCTCGCCCTCGGCGTGCACCCGGGAGACCAGGTCGCCCCGGGTGTACGGGACCAGCGCGTGCACCTCGACGGCCGGGCGGGGCAGCTCGTCGTCGATCAGCTTGAGCAGTTCCTCGATGCCCAGGCCGCTGCGGGCCGAGACCACGATCGCGTGCGGCTCGCGGCGCAGCAGCCGCTGCAGCACGTGCGGGTCGGCCGCGTCGGCCTTGTTGATCACCACGATCTCCGGCACGTTCTGCGCGTCGACCGAGGTGATCACCTCGCGGACCGCGGCCAGCTGGGTCTCCGGCTCGGGGTGCGAGCCGTCCACCACGTGCAGGATCAGGTCCGCGTCGGCGACCTCCTCCATGGTCGAGCGGAAGGCCTCGACCAGGTGGTGCGGCAGGTGCCGGACGAAGCCGACGGTGTCGGCCAGGGTGTAGAGCCGGCCGGACGGGGTCTGGGCCCGGCGCACGGTCGGGTCCAGGGTGGCGAACAGCGCGTTCTCCACCAGCACGCCGGCGCCGGTGAGCCGGTTGAGCAGCGAGGACTTGCCGGCGTTGGTGTAGCCCGCGATCGCGACGGAGGGGACCTGGTGACGCCGGCGCTCCTGGCGCTTGGTGTCCCGGCCCTTCTTCATCTCGGCGATCTCCTTGCGGAGCTTCGCCATCTTCTCGCGGATCCGCCGCCGGTCGGTCTCGATCTTGGTCTCACCGGGACCACGGGTGGCCATGCCGCCGCCGGACGAGCCGGAGCCACCGCCACCCATCTGCCGGGAGAGCGACTGACCCCAACCGCGCAACCGCGGCAGCATGTACTGCATCTGGGCGAGCGAGACCTGGGCCTTGCCCTCCCGGCTCTTGGCGTGCTGGGCGAAGATGTCCAGGATCAGCGCGGTCCGGTCGACCACCTTGACCTTGACGACGTCCTCAAGGTGGATCAGCTGGCCCGGGGTGAGCTCACCGTCGCAGACCACGGTGTCGGCACCGCTGGAGGCGACGATGTCGCGCAGCTGCAGCGCCTTGCCGGAGCCGATGTAGGTGGCCGCGTCAGGCTTGTCGCGGCGCTGGATCACCCCGTCCAGCACCTCGGAGCCGGCGGTCTCGGCCAGCGCGGCCAGCTCGGCCAGCGAGTTCTCGGCCTCCTCGACCGTCCCGTCGGTCCAGACACCGACCAGCACCACGCGCTCCAGGCGCAGCTGGCGGTACTCGACCTCGGTGACGTCCTGGAGCTCGGTCGAGAGGCCGGCCACGCGGCGCAGCGCGGCGCGCTCGCTGCGGTCGTACTGGTCGCCGTCGTAATTGGTGCCGAAGTCCTCGTCCAACGCCGCGAGGTCCTCGTCCATCAGCGCTTCGGCCCGGAGGTCAGCGGGACGGCGGGCGGAGCGGCCGGCGGTCTCGCGGAGGGTTTCGCGGTCTTCGAACGTGGAGGTCATCGTGTCCTTAGGTGGCAAGCTGGCGGATGTGTGCGGGGGCGGATGCTAGCGGGCTCCTTCCGCCCCGTCCAACGGATCAAACGCGGCGGAACTCCCCCGCATTCCCCACGATGGTCGCACGTGGGCCGCCCCCGGGTCACCAGCATTTGCCGCGGCGCGCAGGTGCGGGCGCAGCCGGGGCGGCTTGGGGGCGGCCAGCCCGGGGCGCCGCACGTCGTAGACCCCGGAGACCCGCAGCATCGCCCGCATCACCACCGGCAGGGTGGCCGCCTCCGGCAGCTCGACGGTGTAGGTGTGCCGGACCCGCAGCTGCTCCGGCGGCTCCACCACGGCGGAGACGATGTCCAGGCCGGTGGCCGACATCGCGGCGGTCAGGTCGGCCAGCAGCCCCGGCCGGTTCAGCGCCTCGGCCTGCAGGGTGACCCGGAAGCCGGCCGGTGCCCGGTCGCTCGGTGCGACCGCGTCCGGCGCCCAGTCCAGCTGCACCGGGCCGCGCCCGGCGCCGCGCATCCGCTCGCCGGTCGGACAGTCGGTCCGGTGCACCGCGATCGAGCCGCCGCGCACGTGGAATCCGGTCACCCGGTCCGGCGGCACCGGGGTGCAGCAGCGGGCCAGCCGGACGGCCGCGCCGGGGTGGCCGGGGGCGATCACCAGCCGGGCCCGCCCGCCCGGGACGCGGACCGGCGGCGCCGGGGCCGGGGCGGGCGGGCGCCGCCGGGCCGGCTCGGCCGGCGGCGCCGGGTGGGCGGCCAGCCAGCGCTCGATGGCGATCCGCGCGCCGGGGGTGCGCGCGTGGTCCAGCCACTGCGGGCTGGGCCCGGACGGCTCCGGACCGCCCGGCGGCTCGGTGAGCACGCCCAGCACGTCGCCGTCGGCCAGCGTGGCGGACAGCGCCACCAGCCGGCCGTTCACCCGGGCGCCGATGCAGCGGTGGCCGATCTCCTCGCCCAGCTGGTAGGCGGCGTCCACGCAGCTGGCGCCGGAGGGCAGCACCAGGGTGGCGCCCTCCTCGGTGACCGCGGTGATCTCCCGGTCGTCCGAGAGGTCGGCGGTCAGGGTGGACCAGAAGGCGTCCGGGTCGGGGGTCTCCTGCTGCCACTCCAGCAGCCGGCTGAGCCAGCCGGGGCGGCCCGGGTCGGTGCCGTCCGCCTCGTCCCGGCCGCCGGCCTCGCCGCCGCCCGGCTGCGCGCCGCCCGGCTGGGGGCTGCCCAGCGCGACCACCCCGAACTCGGCCACCTGGTGCATCCGCGGGGTGCGGACCAGCACTTCGAGCACCGTGCCGTCCACCGACACCGCGGTGTGCAGCGACTGGTAGAGGTTGAACTTGGGGGCCGCCACGAAGTCCTTGAACTCGCCCGGCAGCGGGGTCCAGCAGGTGTGCAGCTCGCCGAGCACCGCGTAGCAGTCGGCGTTCTCCTCCACCACCACCAGCAGCCGCCCGAGGTCGGCCGGGTGCGGGGCGCCGGGCCGGCCGCCCTCGCCCCGGCGCAGCAGCACCCGGTGCACCGAGACGCAGTGCCGCGGCCGCACCGAGACCTCGGCGGCCACCCCGGACTCGGCCAGCTGGCGGGCGAGCGAGCGGGCGAACGGGGCGAACAGCTCGGCCATGGCCGGCTCGTGATCGGCGATCAGCGCCCTGGTCCCGGCGTGCTCCTCGGGGTGCAGGGTGGCGAAGACGATGTCCTCCAGCTCGGTCTTCACCACCTGGATGCCGAGCCGCTCGGCCAGCGGGATCAGCACGTCCCGGGTGACCTTGGCGATCCGCACCTGGCTGGCCGGCTTCATGTGCCGGATGGTGCGCATGTTGTGCAGCCGGTCGGCCAGCTTGATCACCATCACCCGGACGTCGTCCCCGGTGGCGACCAGCATCTTGCGGAACGTTTCGGCCTCCGCCGCGGCCCCGAAGTCCACCTTCTCCAGCTTGGTGACGCCGTCCACCAGGTAGGCCACCTCGGGGCCGAAGTCGGCGGCCACCTGGTCCAGCGTCACCTCGGTGTCCTCGACCGTGTCGTGCAGCAGCGAGGCGACCAGCGTGGTGGTCTCGGCGCCGAGCTGGGCCAGGATCAGCGTGACGGCCAGCGGGTGGGTGATGTACGGCTCGCCGCTCTTGCGCTTCTGGCCCCGGTGGCTGGCCTCGGCCAGCCGGTAGGCCCGGCCGAGCAACGCCAGGTCGGCGCCCGGGTGGTGACGGCGGTGCACCTGGACGATCGGTTCGATGGCGTCCGGCACCGGGGGGCGCCCGGTGGCCAGCAGCGCGGCCCGGCCGGCCCGGCCGAGCGCCGCGCGGCCGAGCAGCCGCCGGGTCTGCGGCGGGGTGCTGGGCCCGGCGTCGGACATCGGGGTCGACGGCGGGTCAGCCACCGTTCCCGGGGCCAGTGGTGACGGTCCAGCAGCTGACTTCGGGTCGGGCTGGCCGGCGGGCCGGCCGGTTTCGACGGTCATGGCAACCTCCGGCAGCGAGCACCGGAGCGCGGGCTGCCCCGGTGGTCCATGCTACCGAGCAGACCACGTTCCGCGAGCCCCCGCTTCCGCTCTGTGTACGGCGTCACTCGAACGGGGGGATTCGCCGGTGGGGGTCGCGGGGAAGGCGGGCCGGGCGTGGCGGCCCGCCTGACGGACGGTCAGCCGGCCAGCCACTGCGGGTCGATGGTGCCGCTGGCCACCAGCACCGCGGGGCCGGTCATCTCGATCCGCCCGTCCGGGTACTCGCGCAGCTGCAGCCGGCCGCCGGGCACGTCGACCGTGTAGCCCACCGGCTCGCCGGTGACCGCCGGGTCCAGCCCGTCCCGGCGGGCCGCGGCCACCGCCACCGCGCAGGTGCCGGTGCCGCAGGAGCGGGTCTCGCCGGAGCCGCGCTCGTGCACCCGCATCGCCACGTGCCGCTCGCCGCGGTCCACCACGAACTCCACGTTGACGCCGTCCGGGTAGGCCCCGGCCGGGGTCACCCCGGGCGCCTCGTAGAGGTTCCCGGCCTCCGCCAGGTCGGCCACGAAGGCCACCGCGTGCGGGTTGCCCATGTTGACGTTGCGGGCCGGCCAGCTCCGCCCGCCGACCGTCACCCGGACGTCGTCCGGCCCGGGCAGCACCGCCCGGCCCATGTCCACGGTGACGTCGCCCCGCTCGGCCACCGTCACGGCGCGCAGCCCGGCCCGGGTCGCGATGGTGAAGCCCCCCGGCTCGGCCAGCCCGGCCGACACCAGGTAACGGGCGAAGACCCGCACGCCGTTGCCGCACATCTCGGCGATGCTGCCGTCGGCGTTGCGGTAGTCCATGAACCACTCCGCCCGGTCGGCCAGCTCGACCGCCGCCGGGTCCTTCGCCGAACGGACCACCCGGAGCAGGCCGTCGCCGCCGATCCCGGCGCGCCGGTCGCAGAGTCGGGCCACCTGGGCCGGGCCGAGGTCCAGCAGGCCGTCCGGATCGGGGACGATGACGAAGTCGTTCTCGGTGCCGTGGCCCTTGAGGAAGGGAATGGGTGCGCTCACGCTGCCGATGGTACTGATCCGGTCCGGTCAGCCGCGCAG
Organism: Kitasatospora viridis; assembly: GCF_007829815.1. Lineage (NCBI taxonomy): Bacteria > Bacillati > Actinomycetota > Actinomycetes > Kitasatosporales > Streptomycetaceae > Kitasatospora > Kitasatospora viridis. The sequence continues at coordinate 1,576,336 of NZ_VIWT01000001.1, forward strand.
CTGGACGACCCGCCAGACGGCCAGCCCGAAGGCGGTGCAGACGATCAGGGTGTAGACCGCGATGGCCTTCCAGCCGGCCCGCCGGCCGGAGTCGCGGCGGGGCAGCCCCGGCCAGGCGTAGCCGGCCCGGCGGGCCGCCATCGCGCCCCAGCCGACCGAGGCGGCGGTGAGCAGCAGGCCGAGCATGGCGACCATCGAGCCGCCGTCCACCGGGCCGAAGGCGAGCGGGAAGGCGAACATCAGCGAGCCGAGCGCGCCGATCGCCACGATCGGCAGCAGCTGCCACCAGCGCAGCCGGCGGCGCGGCCGGATCTCCCGTTCCAGCACCACCGGGTCCGGCGGCAGGTCGAGCGGGCGGTCCGGGTCGAGCGGCAGCAGCAGGTCGGCGGTGGGCAGGGCGAAGGCCTCCTCGGCCAGTTCGTGGTCGCGCAGGGCGTGGTCGCGAAGCTGCTCGGCGAACTGCTCGGTCTCGGGGCCGGGACCCGTGGACACGCGGCCTCCCCTGACGGTTCGACACGAGTACGGGACTCGCGGACGGCGGGCCCGGCCCGCGCGACCGTTCCCCTCTTGTCCTCGATGATGGCATGTCCCAACGCGCTCACAGCGCGTAACCCGGGGTCGCCGGGTGATCCGTGGCCATGACGTGATCCGGCCGTGACCGGTGCTTCCTCGTGCACCTGCATCCGCCGGGGAAGCTGCACCGGCGGATGGCCGGATCGGGTCGCCGGGACGGCCGGATCCGGACCTCAGCCCGCCTTCCGGACCAGTTCCAGCGAGCGTTCCAGCAGTTCGGCGGGGTCGGCGCCGGCCGGGCGGGCCAGCCAGCTGATCCGGTCGTCCCGGCGGAACCAGGACTCCTGCCGGCGCGCGAACCGCTTGGTGGCGCGCACCGTCTCGTCGCGCGCCTCCTGTTCGGTGCACTCGCCCGCGAAGTGCGCCAGCACCTGCTGGTAGCCGAGCGCCCGCCCCGCGGTCAGCCCCTCGCGCAGTCCGCGCGCCTCCAGCTCCCGCACCTCGTCGAGCAGACCGGCCTGCCACATCCGGTCCACCCGCAGGGTGATCCGCTCGTCCAGCTCGGCCCGGGGCAGCTCCACGCCGATCTGCACCGCCGGGTAGACCGCCTTGTTGCTCGGCAGGCTCGCGGTGAACGGACGGCCCGTCAGCTCGATCACCTCCAGCGCGCGGACGATCCGGCGGCCGTTGCCGGTCAGGATCGCGGCCGCGGCCGGCGGGTCCTGCTCGGCCAGCCGGGCGTGCAGCACGGCCGGGCCGACCTGCTCCAGCTCGGCCTCCAGCCGGGCCCGCAGCACCGGGTCGGTGCCCGGGAACTCCATCTCGTCGATCGCCGCCCGGACGTACAGCCCGGAGCCGCCGACCAGCACCGGCGGGCGGCCGGCGGCCAGCAGCCGGTCCATCTCGGCCCGGGCCAGCCGCTGGTACTCGGCCACGCTGGCGGTCTCGGTGACCTCCCAGACGTCCAGCAGGTGGTGCGGCACGCCGCCGCGCTCGGCCTCGGTGAGCTTCGCGGTGCCGATGTCCATGCCCTTGTAGAGCTGCATCGAGTCGGTGTTGATCACCTCGCCGCCCAGGGCGAGCGCGATGGCCACGGCGAGGTCGGACTTTCCGGCCGCGGTCGCGCCGACCACCGAGACCACCGGGACGGGGGGAAGGGAGTTGCTCACACCGCCAAGTCTCGCAAACCCGGCCGCCCCACCCGAACGGGGGACGTGACCGCCTCCGACCCGGGTCGTTGCCCGGGTGGGCGGTGCTCTCGGCGGAAAACCGGCCGGGGCCCCCGCAGACCGCGTAGGTTGGGAGAAGATATGGGTGTTTTGACCTGGTTCCGTCGTCGCCGGCCCGTCGCCACGGCACCGTTCGCCGACGGCGTGCCGTCGGGTGCCGCGGACACCGCGGACGGCGCCGTGGCGGTGCTCGCCCCCGAGGCGGAGCCGCCGACGGAGCCCGGCGCGGAGCAGCAGCCGCCGGGGGTCCCGGCCGCCCGGACCGCGCCGGACGCCGAGGCGGCCCCGCGGACCGCCCCGGCGGACGGAGCGGACCAGCAGGCCCCCCGGGACCAGGACGCCCTGGCCCCCGAGGTGGCCGAGCTGCTGGCCGCGGCGGTCGCCGCGGTGAGCCAGAGCACGGTCACCGAGACCTCGGTGACCCAGCACGCGGCGCCGGCCGAGGAGGACCCGGCGCACCCCGGACCCGAGCAGCCCGACACAGGAGACGAAGCCATGGGCCTGATGGACAACCTCAAGGGCAAGGCCGAGGAGCTGAAGGAGAAGGCCAGCCACCTGGCCGGCCAGCACAACGAGAAGATCGACGAACTGGTGGACAAGGCCGGCGACGCGATCGACAAGGCGACCAAGGGCAAGTACACCGACCGGATCGCCACCGGGACGGAGAAGGCCAAGGGCGCGGTGGACGACTTCGCGGGGCACCCGCAGGACGCCGCCGCCGAGCAGCCGGAGCACGCGGCCGAGCAGCCGCAGGACGGCCCGCGGCCCGACGACAAGGCCTGAGTCACCGGGGCCCGCGGGCCCGAGCGGCACACGGCGCGGCGGCGGCACCCGACAGGTGCCGCCGCCGCGCCGTGTGACGACCGGTCAGCTCCAGGACGCCACGAAGTACCCGACGCCGTACGGCGCCTCCTGGTGGCCCAGCCGACCGCCCAGCCCGGCACCGCGGGCCGCACCGGCCAGCACCTGCCAGGGCGCCCGGCCGGCCACCTGCAGCTCCCGGCAGAGCTCGGCGTCCAGCCCGAGCAGCGCCTCGGTGTCGGCGGCGCCCAGCGCCCGGGCCAGCCCGGCGTCGAACTCCTCGGCCCGCTCGTCCAGGTAGCCGGGCGCCTTGACGGTGCGGCAGGCGCTGCCGTCACCGAGCACCAGCAGCCCGACCCGGTCGGCCAGCGCGGCCAGCCCCTCGCCGAGCCCGACCAGCCGCTCCACCGGGGTGTCGGCGGGCACGGCGCAGGCGTGCGCGGGCAGTTCGGTGCCGGACTGCTCCAGCAGCCAGGCGCCGACGCTGAGCGCCGGGCTCAACTCCGGCCCCTCGACCCCGCCGACCGGCAGCCGGACCACCCGGTCCACCCCGAAGCGGTGGAAGGAGCCGATCCCGCCCTCGGTCCAGACCTGGGCCTGCGGCCCGCCGCCGACCAGCACCAGCAGCTCCGGCCCGGCGGCCAGCAACTCGGCGACGGCGTCGGCGCAGGCCGCCCGCAGCCCGTCGAGTTCGGCGGCGGCGCCCGAGGCCACCTCGGGCACCAGCAGCGGCGGACAGGGGCAGAGGGCGGCGGCGACCAACATGTCGATCACTCTATCCGCCGCCCTCCGACGGCAGGTCAGTCGCAGCCGCAGCCGTTGGCCGGGGCGGCGGCCAGCGGCGCCGGGGCGCCGATGCCGGGCAGGCCGAGCATGACTCCGGCGGGCTTGGCGGCCGGTGCGGCCTGCCGCTTCTCCCAGGCGTCCCCGGCCCGGGTGCGGCGCACGGCCAGCGTCGGGCCCTCCGCCAGCAGGTGGTGCGGGGCGGCGTAGGTGATCTCGACGGTCACCGTGTCGCCCGGGCGGACCGGCTCGGCCGGCCGGCTGAAGTGCACCAGGCGGTTGTCCGGGGCCCGGCCGGAGAGCCGGTCGGTGCGGTCGTCCTTCTTGCCCTCGCCCTCGGCGACCAGGATCTCCAGGCGACGGCCGACCTGCTTCTTGTTCTCCTCCCAGGAGATCTCCTCCTGCAGCGCGACCAGCCGCTCGTAGCGCGCCTGCACCACCGCCTTCGGCACCTGCTCGTCCATCTCGGCGGCGGGGGTGCCGGGGCGCTTGGAGTACTGGAAGGTGAACGCGTTGGTGAACCGGGCCTCGCGGACCGTGTGCATGGTCTCCTCGAAGTCCTCCTCGGTCTCACCGGGGAAGCCGACGATGATGTCGGTGGAGATCGCCGCGTCCGGCATCGCCTCGCGCACCTTGCGGATGATGCCCAGGAACCGCTCCTGGCGGTAGGAGCGCTTCATCGCACGCAGCACCCGGTCCGAACCGGACTGCAGCGGCATGTGCAGCTGGTGCATCACGTTCGGCGTCTCGGCCATCGCGGCGATCACGTCGTCGGTGAAGTCGCGCGGGTGCGGGGAGGTGAAGCGCACCCGCTCCAGGCCCTCGATCCGGCCGCAGGCGCGCAGCAGCTTGGAGAAGGCCTCGCGGTCGCCCAGGTCGGAGCCGTAGGCGTTGACGTTCTGGCCGAGCAGCGTCACCTCGATGACGCCCTCGCCGACCAGCGCCTCGATCTCGGAGAGCACGTCGCCGGGGCGGCGGTCCTCCTCCTTGCCGCGCAGCGCCGGGACGATGCAGAAGGTGCAGGTGTTGTTGCAGCCGACCGAGATCGCGACCCAGGCCGCGTAGGCCGACTCGCGGCGGGTGGGCAGGGTGGACGGGAAGGTCTCCAGCGACTCCAGGATCTCCACCTGGGCCTGCTGCTCGATCCGGGCCCGCTCCAGCAGCGCCGGCAGGTGGCCGATGTTGTGGGTGCCGAAGACCACGTCGACCCAGGGCGCGCGGCGCACGATGGTGTCGCGGTCCTTCTGCGCCAGGCAGCCGCCGACGGCGATCTGCATCTCCTTGTGGCGGGACTTGACCGACGCCAGCTGGCCGAGGTTGCCGTACAGCTTGTTGTCGGCGTTCTCCCGGACCGCGCAGGTGTTGAAGACCACCAGGTCGGGGTCGCCCTCCTGGCCGGCCTTCGCGTATCCGGCGTCCTCCAGCAGACCGGCCAGCCGCTCGGAGTCGTGCACGTTCATCTGGCAGCCGTGCGTGACGACCTTGTAAGTTCGCAAGCTCTCTCCCATACCCACATCAGCAAGGGTAAGGGCAGCGCGCCCGGGCCCCGCCCGGGTTTCCCGGCCCGCTCGGCAACGGTTTGGCCGCCGGTTGGGCCCCGCCCCTCCCGCCCGACCGCCCGGCCTGGCAGTATCCCCGGCATGACCAGGTCCGGACTGCGCCGCCTGTGGCCCGTGCTGGCCGCGCTGCTGCTGGTGGCCGGCGGGCTGGGCGGCTGGTGGCTGAGCGACGGCGGCTCGGCCGGCTACCCCAAGGGCACCGAGGGCTTCGCCACCGGGGTGCCGACCGGGGTCTACGACACCTACGGCAAGCTGCTGCGCAACTACCTGCGCAACTCGATGCCCGGGCTGGACCTGCGGCTGGACAACACCCAGGGCTCGGTGGACAACCTCGAACGGGTCACCTCCGGCCAGGACGCCTTCGCCTTCGCCACCGCCGACGCGGTGGCCGACTACCCGGGCCAGGGCCGGCTGCGCGCGATCGCCCGGCTCTACGACGACTACCTGCAGCTGGTGGTGCCGGCCGGCTCACCGGTGCACTCGGTGGCCGACCTGCGCACCATGCGGGTCGGCGTGGGCCAGCCGCTGTCCGGCGTGAACCTGGTCACCGACCACCTGCTCAACCTGGTCGGCATCAACCCCGACACCGGCATCAGGCCCTACCCGCTCGGGGTCGACGCCGCTGCCACCGAGCTGGCCCAGGGCAAGCTGGACGCCTTCTTCTGGTCCGGCGGCCTGCCCACCGGCCGGCTCACCGACCTGGCGAAGTCCTTCCCGATCCGGATCGTGCCGCTCGGCGACCTGACCGACCGGCTGCACGCCGCCTACCCGGACTCCGCCGCCTACCGCACGGCCGTGCTGCCGGACGGCATCTACCCGGGCACCCAGGCGGTGCTGACCATGGCGGTGCCCAACCTGCTGATCACCCGGGACGACGTGGACCCGCGGCTGGTCGAGGGCCTGACCAAGGCCGTGATCGACAGCCGGGACGACATCGGCAGCACCGTGCACCCGGCCCAGCTGGTCGACCTGCGCACCGCCGTCTACACCTCGCCGCTGCCGCTGCACACCGGCGCGGCCGACTACTACCGCTCCGTCAAACCCTGATCCGACGCACCGTCAGCGCGGCGCGTCCCGGGGCACCCGCAGGGTCACCGCGAGGCCGTGCGGCTCGGCCGGGGCGAACTCCAGTGCGCCGCCGCCGGCCAGCAGCAGGGTGCGGGCGATCGACAGGCCCAGGCCCGAACCGTCCACGTTCTGGTGCCGGGCGCTGCGCCAGAACCGGTCGCCGGCCCGGGCCAGCTCCTCCTCGGTCAGACCGGGCCCCTGGTCGGTGACGGTGACCGCCACCTCCCGCCGGTCCACCCGCACGGTGACCGCCACCCGGCTGCCGTCCGGGCTGAACTTCAGCGCGTTGTCCAGCACCGCGTCCAGCGCGCTGCCGAAGCCGATCGGATCGGCCCAGGCCTGCGCCGGCGGCGGGGTGCCGCAGCCGAGGTCGATGCCGCGCTGGGCCGCCACCGGCTGCCAGGCGTCCACCCGGGCCAGCACCAGCGCGGTCAGCCGCACCGGCTCCGGCTGCGGGCGGCTGCCCTCGGCGGTGGCCAGGCCCAGCAGGTCGTCCAGCACCCGGGCCAGCCGCACGCCCTCCTCGCGGACCCCGAGCAACTCCTCCTCGTGCCCCTCCGGCAGCTCCAGGCCGAGCAGCTCCACCCGCAGCATCAGCGCGGCCAACGGGTTGCGCAGCTGGTGCGAGGCGTCCGCGACGAAGGCCCGCTGCTGGTCCAGGGCGAGCACCACGTGGTCCGCCATCTCGTTGAACGAGGTGGCGAGCCGGCGCAGCTCCGGCGGGCCGCCGACGGCCGCCACCCGGGCGTTCATCCGACCGGTGGCGATGTCGTGGGTGGCCCGGTCGAGGTTGCGCACCGGGTGCAGCACCCACTCGGTCAGCCGGACCGCGAGCAGCACCGCGACGATCATCGCGCCGGCCTCGCCCGCGCCCAGCCAGAGCCAGCGGTGCAGGATCCGCGAGCGCAGTTCGCCGGTCGGCGACTCGGTGACCACCAGGGCGACCACGTCGCCGTCGCGGACCACGGGGGAGCCGACCACCAGGGTGCGGCCGTCGGTCCACGGCCAGACCTGCGCCGGGTTGTGGCTGCGCCGCCCGTCCCGGGCCTCCTGCATCACCTCGGCCACCGCGCCGGTGGCGGAGAACCGCCAGTCGGCGGGGGCGACGGCCAGCGCCTGGCCGTCGGCCAGGAAGAGGCCGATCCGGATCCCGTAGAGCTCCTGGTAGCGCTGCGCCTCGTCGCGCAGCTCGTGCAGCGCCGGGCTGTCCGGGCTGGTCGGCCGGCTCGGGTCGGAGCCGACCGCGCCGCGCTCCGGCAGGCCCTGGGTGGGCAGTTCCTGGGCGAACCGGGCGACGTCGTCCATCCGGTCCAGCACCACGCGGTTCTGCTCGGTCTGGGCCATCTGGCCCGCCAGCGGCACTCCGAGCGCGGCCAGCACGCCCACCATGAGGGCCAGCAGGATGCCGAGCAGGCGGGTGCGCATGGTTAGCGCTCGTCGCCCTCGGGCGCGGGCGACTGCGGGAGCAGCCGGTAGCCGACCCCGCGCACCGCCTCGACCAGGCCGGGCAGCGCGAGCTTGGTGCGCAGCGAGCCGATGTGCACCTCCAGGGTGCGGCCGTTGCCCTCCCAGCCGCTGCGCCAGACCTCGCTGAAGATCTGCTCGCGCCGGTAGACCACGCCCGGGCTCTGGGCGAGCAGCGCCAGCAGGTCGAACTCCTTGCGGGTGAGCGGCACCTCGCGGCCGTCCACGCTGACCCGGCGGCGCTCGCGGTCGATGCTGATGCCCCAGGACTCCAGCGAGCCGGGGCCGGCCGGGGCCTCGCCGCCGCCCTGGCCGGCGCCGGCCGGGGCGGGCTGGAAGCGGCGGGCCACCGCGTGGATCCGGGCCAGCAGCTCGCCCATGTCGTAGGGCTTGGTGATGTAGTCGTCGGCGCCCAGGTTGAGGCCGTGGATCCGGGAGCGGATGTCGGCCCGCGCGGTCACCATGATCACCGGGACGCCGCTGCCCGCGCGGATCCGGCTGCACACCTCGAAGCCGTCGCGGTCCGGCAGGCCCAGGTCGAGCAGCACCACCCGGTAGGGCTCGCTGCCGTCCGGCACCAACGCGTCCAGCGCCTCGTGGCCGCTGCGGGCGTGCCGCACCTGGAAGCCGTGCCGGCTCAGCACGGCGACCAGCGCCGCCGCGACCCGTTCGTCGTCCTCGACGAGGAGCAGCCGCATCCCGCATTCCTTCCGCTGACCGGTGCCGGCTTCCCGCACGGGGGCCGACGAAGCGCTCATCCTCCCCCACGGTCGGCCACCCGGGCCAGCCCCGACGGGTGACGGTGCGCAACGCGTGCCCCATTCGTGATCCTCAAGTTCTGCTCAGATGCGGTGACCGCGAGTGAACGCTCGCCCTAGGGTCGAACTGACCGGGGGCTGCGAGCTCCGCCGGCTACAGCCCCCGGGTCCCGCTTCCGCCTCTCCGCCCGGCCCCGAGCGGCCGCGCCCGGTTCGAACACCGGGCCGTGCGGGCGCCGCGGCTCGAACCGGCGCACACCGGGTGCTGCTTGACGGACACCCAGGTGATCTGTTGCATTGCTGTTCGTGACGCCACCCGGGACCCGCTCCGCCGCCACCACCGCCGGTTCGCTGCCGCCCCCGTCCGAGCCGCACCGCGGGGGTCGTCCGTGGACCCGGTGATCGTGGTCGGCGCCGGACCGGTCGGTCTGGCGATGGCCCTGGCGCTGGCCCGGCACGAAGTGCCGAGCATCGTGCTCGACCAGGGCGGCGGGGTCTACCCGGAAGGGCCGCGCAGCGCCGTGCTCGGCGCCGACACCACCGCCCTGCTGGAACGCCTGGGCTACCCGCGGGCCGCCTCGGACGCCGCCCGCTGGAACCGGCTGACCGTCTGGCGCCGCCGCCAGGAGGTGCTCGGCCTCGACCTGGCCGACCACCCGGTGCTGCACCTCTCGCAGCACCGGCTGCAGCGCGGCCTGCGGGACGCCGCCAGCGCCTCCCCGCTGGTCCAACTGGTGCCGCACGCCCGGGTGGAGGAGATCGACCAGGACGGCGACGGGGTGAGCGTGCGCACCCGGCACCCGCAGGACGGCACCCAGACCTGGTGGCGGGCCAGCCACCTGATCGGCTGCGACGGCGCACGGTCGGCGGTGCGCAAGCTGCTCGGCATCCGGTTCCCCGGCCGGCCGGCCGTGGACCGGCACGCGATCGCCACCGTCCGGGTGGACCTGCCGTTCCCCGGCGAGGCCCGGGTGCACCGCGAGCCGCCCTGGCGCGGCGACCGGGAGGCCTCGGCCCAGCCGCTGCCGGACGGGCTCTGGCGGCTGGACTGGCGGCTGCCGCCCGGCCGGCCGGCGCCCAGCGAACCGGTGGACCCGCACGCCACCTGGCCCGGGGTGGTCACCGGCGACACCCTGCTCACCCGGGTCAAGGCCACGTTGACCGGGTGGTGCGGCGAACTGCCCCGGTACGAGCTGCTGGCCGCCGCCGACCACACCGCGCAGCAGCGGCTGGCCGCCCGGTACCGCAGCGGGCGGTGCTTCCTCGCGGGGGACGCGGCCCACCTGCACGGGGCACTGGGCATGCAGAACCTGGCGGACGGGCTGCGCGACGTGGACAACCTGGCCTGGCGGCTCGCCATCGCCTGGCACCTGCCGGGCGGGGCCCGCTCCGGCGGGACCCTGCTGGACGGGTACGAGGCGGAGCGGCGCACCGCGGTCGGCGCCCGGCTGCGCGCGGTGGACCAGTCGATGCCGCTGCTGCGGCCGCTGCGCGGCTGGCAGCAGACCAGGCGCTCGCTGCTCACCGGCTCGTTCCGCAAGCACGCGCCGCTGCTGGCCGACGGGCTGCTGGGCACCGGGCGGTTCGGCGGGGCGCCGGCCTACCCGGAGGCGCCGGCCGGGGTGCCGGTCCAGCGCGGGACGGGACGGGGCGCGGCCCTCACCGAGAGCCTGTCGGCCACCGCGCCCGGGGTGCTGGTGGCCGACGTGCCGGTGCTGACCACCGAGGGCGTGCCGGACCGGCTCTACGCCCGGCTCGGCGCGGCCTTCGTGCTGCTGCTGGTGGCGCCGGGCACGGCGGTCTGGTCGGCCGAGCGCTGGCTGGGGGCCGGGCTGATGCCCCGGCTCGCCGAGGTCGCGGGAGCGCTTCCGGTGCCGGCCGAGGTGCTGGTCACCGAGGAGTACCCGGAGGCCGGGCCGCACACCGTGCTGCTGATCCGGCCGGACGGCCACCTGGTCGGGGCCACCCAGGGCGCGCCCGCGGAGGAGCTGCTCGCGCTCGCCGAACGCGCCCGCGGCGGGCCGGAGGCGCTGGCGGGGGCGGAGCGGTCGGCCTGACGGGCCGTCGGCCGACGGGGTTTCGACCGACGGGGTGTCAGGCGAACGGCTGACGCTCCGTCACTCCGAAGAGTCGAACGCCCACTCCTCCAGCTCCTCGGTGCTCTCGCCCTCGGCGTCCAGGGCCTCGCGGACCACCCGGAAGGCCAGGCCCTCGGCGTAGCCGCGGCGGGCCAGCACGCCGACCAGCCGGCGGATCCTGACCTGGCGGTCCAGGCCGGTGGTGGCGCGCAGCTTGCGGTCCACCAGGTCGCGGGCGGCGGCCGCCTCGTCGTCCGGGTCGAGCCGGGCGACGGCCTCCTCGACCACCGCGCCGTCCACCCCCCGGGTGCGCAGTTCGCGGGCCAGCGCGCGGCGGGCCAGCCCCCGACCTGCGTGCCGGGACTCCACCCAGGCCGCGGCGAAGGCGGTGTCGTCGATCAGGCCGACCTCCTCGAAGCGGGAGAGCACCTCCTCGGCCACCTCGTCGGGGATCTCCCGCTTGCGCAGCGCGTCGGCCAGCTGCTTCCTGGTGCGCGCGGTGCCGGTGAGCAGGCGCAGGCAGATGTCCCGCGCCCGGGCGGCCGGATCGGTCTCGGCCTGCGGCGCCCGCTCGCGCGGCTCCCCCGCCGCCGCCCGACCGCCGCGCCGCCTGCGCGAGCGGGCGGAGTCGGCGGCCAGCTCGGCCTCGGCCTCGGCCACCCAGTCCGCGACCGGCTCGACCTGCGGATCCACCACGGGACGGGCCGGCCGAGCGCTACGCCGCCCACGCGAGCGAGCCGACTCGGCGGCCAACTCGGCCTCGGCCTCGGCCACCCAGCCCGCGGCCCCCCGGTCCGCGGTCGGCGCTTCGGCGGGCTCGGGCGCCTGGGCGCGGGCGCGGCGCGGCCGGCGCTCCGCGGCAGCCCACTCCCCGATCGGCCGCACCGTGGGCGCGCCCGGCGCGGGCTCGGTCACCCGGCGCGCGCGACCGGTCCGCCCGCCGCCCGCCGAGCCCTGCCCGACCGGGCGCACCCGGCCGGCCGACGGCTCCGCAGGCTCGACCGCGCGGTCGAACGGCCCCCCGCCCGCCGGACCGGCCGCCCCCCGCCGGCCGGCCCGGGGGCCGTCGACCACCCAGTCCGGGCGCTCCCCCTCTTCCTCGCCCTTGGCCTCGACGTCCCACTCCGACCGGTCCGGGCGCTCCCCCGCGCCCGGACCCCGCTCGCTGCGCATCGCTCGATCAGGCCTTGGCCGCCGCCGCCTTCTTGGCCGGCGCCGCCTTGGCGGCCGTGGCGGTGACCGGCTTGGCCGCGCCGTCGGCCGCCTCGTCCGCCGGGGCCGCGCCCTCAGCCGGGGCGTCCGGGTCGACGCCGATGCCCAGCTTGACCTTGATCTTCTTCTCGATCTCCTCGGCCAGCGCCGGGTTGTCGCGCAGGAAGTTGCGGGCGTTCTCCTTGCCCTGGCCCAGCTGGTCGCCCTCGTACGTGTACCAGGCGCCGGCCTTGCGGATGAAGCCGTTCTCGACGCCCATGTCGATCAGGCCGCCCTCCCAGCTGATGCCGTGGCCGTAGAGGATGTCGAACTCGGCCTGCTTGAACGGCGCGGCGACCTTGTTCTTGACCACCTTGACCCGGGTGCGGTTGCCGACCGCCTCGGTGCCGTCCTTCAGGGTCTCGATCCGGCGGATGTCCAGGCGGACCGAGGCGTAGAACTTGAGCGCCCGGCCACCGGTGGTGGTCTCGGGGGAGCCGAACATCACGCCGATCTTCTCGCGCAGCTGGTTGATGAAGATCGCGGTGGTGTTCGACTGGTTCAGCGCACCGGCGATCTTCCGCAGCGCCTGGCTCATCAGCCGGGCCTGCAGACCCACGTGCGAGTCGCCCATCTCGCCCTCGATCTCGGCGCGCGGCACCAGCGCGGCCACCGAGTCGATGATGATCAGGTCGATCGCGCCGGAGCGGATCAGCATGTCGGTGATCTCCAGCGCCTGCTCACCGGTGTCCGGCTGGGAGACCAGCAGCGAGTCGGTGTCGACGCCGAGCTTGCGGGCGTACTCCGGGTCGAGGGCGTGCTCCGCGTCCACGAAGGCCACGGTGCCGCCGAGCCGCTGGGCGCTGGCCGCGGCGTGCAGGGTCAGCGTGGTCTTGCCGGAGGACTCCGGACCGTAGATCTCGATCACCCGGCCGCGCGGCAGGCCGCCGACCCCGAGCGCGACGTCCAGCGCGGTGGACCCGGTCGGGATCACGTCGATCGGGGTACGGGCCTGGTCGCCCAGGCGCATCACCGAGCCCTTGCCGAACTGCCGCTCGATCTGGGCGAGCGCGGTCTCAAGGGCCTTCTCGCGATCGGTACCTGCCATGGCTTCCACCCTCGGGTTTTGTGCTGTGCGCTTCATCGTCCTCGACGCTAGCGCGTCCCACCGACAATCGGCCCCGAACGGGCTCGGCCTGTGGAAAACTCGCCGGGAACGCAGTATAGGGAACACCAGTTCGAATCAAGTTTCGCACAGCCCCGCACCGATCATCAGCCCGCCACACCCACCGCACCCCGCCGTATCCCGCCGTATCCCGCCGTATCCCGCAGCAACCCCGCCCCACCCCACCCGGTTCCGGCATTCGCCCACCCCACCGCGGTGACCGCGCCTAGGCTCGTCGCCGTGATCATCTGGCTGAACGGCACCTTCGGCGTCGGCAAGACCACCGCCTCGAAGCAGCTCACCACGCTGCTGCCCGGCGCCCGGATCTTCGACTCCGAGACGGTCGGCCACATGCTCCGGCACGTCCTCGACGCCGCCGTCCCCGTCCGCGACTTCCAGGACTGGCGACCGTGGCGGCACCTGGTGGTCGAGACCGCGACCCAGCTCCTCGACTACCTCGGCGGCCCCCTGGTGATCCCGCAGTCCGTCCTCGTGGAGGAGTACTGGGACGAGCTCGAAGCCGGCCTGACCCGCACCGGCGTCCCCGTGCACCACTTCGCCCTGCACGCCGAGCGCGACACCCTGGTGCACCGGATCGAGCACGACACCGTGGAGACCGCCGCCCGCCGCTGGCGCCTCGACCACCTCGACGACTACCAGCGGGCCCTCCCCTGGCTGAGCGACCGGGCCCGGGTGGTCGACACCGGCGGGCGCACCCCCGCCGAGGTGGCCGCGCGGATCCACGCGGTCGTCACCGGCCCCACGGCCACCGGGTAGCCGGGCCGGGCCACCCCCTCAGCGCAGCCGCGCCGGCACCCCCATCACCTGGCAGACCACCCGCCAGACGTCCTTGGCCTCCCAGCCCGCGTCCAGCGCCTGGTCCACGGTCCGGCCGTCGAGTTCGCTCATCACGTGGTCGCGGGCGAAGGACTCGGCGTACGCCGGGCCGAAGTGCTCGTTCATCCGTCGCCAGAACTCGGTCAGCCTCATGGCCCCCAGTATCCCCGGCGCCCCCGGCGCTACTGATCCCCGGCGCTACTGGCGCGGCACCGCCAGCACCCCGGCGCCGTAGCCGCCCGGGTCGGCGCACAGCCCGGGGCCGACCGGACAGTTGCCGGCGGCCTGCGCGACCAGCAGCGCGCGCAACCGGTCCGGCCCCCAGCCCGGGTGCAGCGCCGCGGCCACCGCGACGGCCCCGGTCACCTCGGCCGCGCTCATCGAGGTGCCGGCCAGCGCGGCGTACCGCCCGCCCGGCCAGTCCGAGACGATCGCCTGGTCCGGCCCGCCGTCCGGGTCACCGCCCGGCGCGGCCAGGGTGACCCGGCCGTCGCCGTAGTTGGAGTAGGAGGCCAGGGTGCCGTTGCGAGTGACCGCGCTGACCGAGACCACCCCGGGCAGTTCGCCGGGCAGCCGGATGCACTCCGGGCCGAGCCGGCGGTCCTGCGCCGGGCCGGAGAGCCGGTCGTTGGGGCTGCGCTCGTCGGTCCGCGGTGCGGTCAGGTCCTGCGCGTCGTTGCCGGCCGAGGTGACCACCAGCGCGGTCCGCTCGGCGTAGGCCACCGCCCGGCCGACGGCCTGCACCATCGCGCCCTGGTCCGGGTCCTCGGGGCAGTTGTACTTCCAGGGGTCGGCGAAGTAGCTGTTGTTGATCGCGACGGCGCCCCGGTCGGCCGCCCAGAGCAGCCCGCAGACGATGTTCTCCGGGTAGTACTGGCCGAGCGGGCCGAGCAGCCGGACCGCCGCGATCCGCACCCCGGGCGCCACCCCGACCACCCCGCGGCCGTCCCTGGCCGCGCCGATCAGCCCGGCCACGTGGGTGCCGTGCCCGCTCTCGGCCACCCCGCTGTCGGGGTGCCAGGCGCCGGACCGGGCGTCCGGGCGACCGTCCGCGCAGGAGGCCGAGTCACCGGGGCTGACCGCGTCCCGCAGGTCCGGGTGGGTGTCGTCGACACCGGAGTCGAGCACCGCGACCAGCACGTGGTGCAGCGCCGCCGCCCGCCGGTCGGCGGCCGCCGCGACCGGGCTCCCGGTGGGCGTGGCGAGCAGGCCGGGGCCCCGGGCGCCGGGGTCGTCGCCGATCATCGACAGGTTCCAGCTGGGCCGTTCGCCCGGGTCGGGCACGGTCGGCGTGCCGTCCGCGTCGACCGCCTCCGCGCCCGCCTGCGCGGCCGGCCCCGCACCGGCCCGCCCCAGCGCTTCGGAGCCGGCCCTGGTCGGCGCCTGCGAGCCGGCCGGGTGGCGGAAGTCGCCGGCCCCGGCGAGCGCGCCGGGCGGCCCGGGCACGGCGGCGGTGCGGGTGGCCCCGGCGGCGGCGATCCCGGGGCGGGTGCGCAGCCGGGCGGCGAAGCCCTCGGCGGCGGAGTAGGCGAGCACCGCGCCGATCTGCGGGTAGTCCTGCACCGGCTGGCCGCCGAGCGCCAGCACCGCGGCGTCGGCGGTGGCGCTGCCCTGGGCGTCGGCCCGGTCGGCCAGCACCAGGTAGCTGAGGTAGGCGCGCGGCGCGTCGGCCATGTAGGGCAGTGCGCCGCCGAGCAGCAGCGCCGCCGCGAGCACCGCCGGTGCGCTGCGCAGCACCAGGGAGCGGCGGCGCCGGCGGGAGACCAACCGCACCTCGGGCATCGCTCTCCTCCGCTCGAGCTCCGGCTCCTGAGGTCGTGTCACCTCACGGGGCGTCACACCGATCACATCAGTCGCATCAGAGCCTCACCATATGAGCGAAATTTCCGATGTGCCCATTTCTTGACTCCGTTCCGGCCCCACCCACCGCCAACCGGACGCACCCCGACCGCTGCCCCCGGTTGTCGGTGCCACCCGGCACCATGGAGCCATGGCGGACCAGCACCACCCCACCGACGCCCTGGCCGGCTTCGCCGCGCCCACCCGGGCCTGGTTCGAGGCCGCCTTCGACCGGCCCACCGCCGCCCAGGCCGGCGCCTGGGCGGCGATCCGGCAGCAGTCCGACGTGCTGGTGGTCGCCCCCACCGGCTCCGGCAAGACGCTGGCCGCCTTCCTCGCCGCGCTCGACCGGCTCAGCAGCACCCCGCCCCCGGCCGAGCCGCGCCGCCGCCTGCGGGTGCTCTACGTCTCCCCGCTGAAGGCCCTCGCGGTCGACGTGGAGCGCAACCTGCGCGCGCCGCTGGCCGGGCTGCGCCAGGCCGCCGTCCGGCTCGGCCTGCCCGAGCCCGAGGTGCAGGTCGGCATCCGCTCCGGCGACACCCCGGCGGCCGACCGCCGCAAGTTCCAGAGCCACCCGCCGGACATCCTGATCACCACCCCCGAGTCGCTCTTCCTGCTGCTCACCTCGGCCTCCCGGGAGGCGCTGCGCGGCGTCGACACGGTGATCCTCGACGAGGTGCACGCGGTGGCCGGCACCAAGCGCGGCGCCCACCTGGCGCTCAGCCTGGAGCGGCTGGACGAGCTGCTGGAGCGCCCGGCCCGCCGGATCGGCCTGTCCGCCACCGTCCGCCCGGTCGAGGAGGTGGCCAGGTTCCTGTCCCCGCAGCGCGGCGCGGCGATCGTCCAGCCGCCCTCGGCCAAGGAGTTCGACCTCTCGGTGGTGGTTCCGGTCGCCGACCTGGGCGAGCTCTCCCCGGCCCCGGCCACCGAGGGCGCGGAGCAGGCGAAGGCGAGCATCTGGCCGCACGTCGAGGAGCGGATCGTCGACCTGGTCCAGGCCCACCGCTCGACCATCGTCTTCGCCAACTCCCGCCGGCTGGCCGAGCGGCTGTGCAACCGGCTGAACGAGATCGCCCACGAGCGCGCCACCGGCGAACCGCTGTCCGAACAGCACTCCCCCGCCGAGCTGATGGGCGGTTCGGGCGCGGCCAAGGGCGCCGCGCCGGTGCTGGCCCGGGCGCACCACGGCTCGGTCTCCAAGGAGCAGCGCGCCCTGGTCGAGGAGGAGCTGAAGGCCGGTCGGCTGCCCGCCGTGGTGGCCACCTCCAGCCTGGAGCTGGGCATCGACATGGGCGCGGTCGACCTGGTGGTGCAGGTCGAGTCACCGCCCTCGGTCGCCTCCGGCCTGCAGCGGGTCGGCCGGGCCGGCCACCAGGTCGGCGCGGTGTCGACCGGCGTGGTCTTCCCCAAGTACCGCGGCGACCTGGTGCAGTCGGCCGTGGTCACCGAGCGGATGCGGGCCGGCCGGATCGAGGCGCTGCGGATCCCGCGCAACCCGCTGGACGTGCTGGCCCAGCAGCTGGTCGCGATCACCGCGCTGGATGTCTGGCCGGTGGACGAGCTGCTCGCCCTGGTCCGCCGGGCCGCGCCGTTCGCCGCCCTGCCGCAGTCCGCCTTCGACTCGGTGCTGGACATGCTGGCCGGCCGCTACCCCTCGGACGCCTTCGCCGAGCTGCGCCCCCGGCTGGTCTGGGACCGGGTGGCCGGCACGGTGACCGGCCGGCCCGGCGCCCAGCGCCTCGCCGTCACCTCCGGCGGCACCATCCCGGACCGCGGCCTGTTCGGCGTCTTCATCGCCGGCGCCGACCCGAAGAAGGGCGGCGGTCGGGTCGGCGAGCTGGACGAGGAGATGGTCTACGAGTCCCGGGTGGGCGACGTCTTCACCCTGGGCACCTCCTCCTGGCGGATCCAGGAGATCACCCACGACAAGGTGCTGGTCACCCCGGCGCCGGGCGTGCCGGGCCGGCTGCCGTTCTGGAAGGGCGACTCGCTGGGCCGCCCGCTGGAGCTGGGCCGGGCGCTCGGTGCCTTCGTCCGCGAGCTCGGCGCCCTCCCGCAGCCGCAGGCCGAGCAGCGGCTGCGGGACGCGGGGCTGGACGACTGGGCGGCCGGCAACCTGCTCGGCTACCTGGCCGAGCAGCGCCAGGCCGCCGGCCACCTGCCGGACGACCGCACCATCGTGGTCGAGCGCTTCCGCGACGAGCTGGGCGACTGGCGGATCGTCGTGCACTCCCCGTTCGGCGCCCAGGTGCACGCCCCGTGGGCACTGGCGCTGGGCGCCCGGCTGCGCGAACGGCACGGGCTGGACCCGCAGGTGATGCACGGTGACGACGGGATCGTGCTCCGCCTGCCGGACATGGACCTCCTCGACTTCCCGTCAGCCGATGCTCCGTCATCTGACGAGGCGCCGGTCGGGGCCGACGCGGTGCTCTTCGACCCGGGCGAGATCGAGCAGCTGGTGACCGACCAGGTCGGCGGCTCGGCGCTGTTCGCCTCCCGGTTCCGCGAGTGCGCCGGCCGGGCGCTGCTGCTGCCCCGGCGCAGCCCGGGCCGCCGCACCCCGCTCTGGCAGCAGCGCCAGCGGGCCGCCCAGCTGCTGGAGGTGGCGACCGAGTTCGGCTCCTTCCCGATCGTCCTGGAGGCGGTCCGGGAGTGCCTGCAGGACGTCTTCGACCTGCCCGGGCTGGTCGAGCTGATGCGCGACCTGGAGTCGCGCGCCGTTCGGCTGGTCGAGGTGACCACCCCCGAGCCCTCCCCGTTCGCCCGCTCGCTGCTCTTCGGCTACGTCGCCCAGTACCTCTACGAGGGCGACTCCCCGCTGGCCGAGCGCCGGGCCGCCGCGCTCGCCCTGGACTCCCGGCTGCTCGCCGAGCTGCTCGGCCAGGCCGAGCTGCGCGAGCTGATCGACCCGGCGGTGCTGGCCGAGCTGGAGGCCGAGCTGCAGCGGCTCACCCCGGACCGCCGGATCAAGGACGTCGAGGGGGTGGCCGACGCGCTGCGGCTGCTCGGCCCGCTGAGCACCGCCGAGCTGGCCGAGCGCGGCGCCGGGCCGGACTGGCCCGAGGAGCTCCGGGCGAGCCGCCGGGCGATCCAGGTGAAGATCGCCGGCGAGCAGCGCTGGGCCGCGATCGAGGACGCCGGGCGGCTGGCGGACGCGCTCGGCACCCCGCTCCCGGTGGGCGTCCCGGAGGCCTTCACCGAGCCGGTGAAGGACCCGCTGGGCGATCTGCTGGCCAGGTTCGCCCGGACCAACGGCCCGTTCACCGCCCAGCGGGCCGCCGCCCGGTTCGGCCTGGGCACGGCGGTGGCCGCCGGCACCCTGCAGCGGCTGACGGCCGCCGGGCGGCTGGTGCAGGGCGAGTTCCGGCCGGTGGAGGCCGGCGGCACCGGGGAGCCGGAATGGTGCGACGCCGAGGTGCTGCGCCGGCTGCGCCGCCGCTCGCTGGCCGCCCTGCGCCAGGAGGTGGAGGCGGTGCCGCCGCGGGCGCTGGCCGCCTTCCTGCCCCAGTGGCAGCACCTGGGCGGCAACCGGCTGCGCGGTGAGGACGGCCTGTTCCGGGTGGTCGAGCAGTTGCAGGGCGCGGTGCTGCCGGCCTCCGCGCTGGAGCGGCTGGTGCTGCCCTCCCGGCTCACCGACTACCGCCCGGAGCTGCTCGACAAGCTGATGGCCGAGGGCGAGATCGGCTGGACCGGCGCGGGCGCGCTGCCGGGCAAGGACGGCTGGCTGGCCCTGCACCTGGCCGAGGCGGCCGACCTGGTCCGCCCCGAGCCGGTGCCGTTCACCGCGACCCCGCTGCACGAGGCCCTGCTGGCGGCGCTCGCCAGCGGCTACGGGCTGACCTTCCGTCAGCTCTGCCTCCCGGTGCAGGACACCCCCGAGCCGGAGATCGTCGCCGCCCTGTGGGACTTGGTCTGGGCCGGCCGGATCACCAACGACACCCTCGGCCCGGTGCGGGCCCTGCTCGGCTCGGCCCGCACCGCCGGCGCGACCGCGCACCGGGCGCCCCGTGCGGTGCCGCGCGGGCGGTACGGCGGGCTGGCCCGCACCCCGGCCCGCCCGACCGATCCGACGGTGGGCGGCCGCTGGTCGCTGCTGCCCGGCCCGGCCGAGCCGACCGCCCGGGCCGCCGCCCAGTCCCAGGTGCTGCTGGACCGGCACGGCGTGCTGACCCGCGGTACGGTGCAGGCCGAGCGGATCCAGGGCGGCTTCGCCGGCGTCTACCGGGTGCTGTCGGCCTTCGAGGAGCGCGGCCGGGCCCGCCGCGGCTACCTGGTGGAGGGCCTGGGCGGCGCCCAGTTCGCGCTGGACGGCGCGGCCGACCGGCTGCGCGCGGTGAACAGCCGGCTGGAGCGGGCCAGAGCCGTCGAGTGGCCGGAGCGGGCGCCTGCCCCGGCCGACCAGCCCGCTGCCCAGCTGCTGGCCGCCGCCGACCCGGCCAACGCCTTCGGTGCGGCCCTGCCCTGGCCGGAGCCGCCGGGCGAGCAGGGCGGCACGCACCGCCCGGGCCGCAAGGCGGGCGCCCTGGTGGTGCTGGTGGACGGCGAGTTGGCGCTCTACCTGGAGCGCGGCGGGAAGTCGCTGCTCTGCTGGGCCGAGGCCGAGCAGGCGCGCGAGGCCGCGGTGGCGGAGCTGGCGGCGGCGGTGCGGCAGGGCCGGCTGAGCGGGCTGACGGTGGAGCGGGCGAACGGCGCGCCGGCGCTCGGCTCAGCCCTCGGCGCCCTGCTGGAGGCGGCCGGCTTCCACCCGACCCCGCGCGGGCTGCGGCTGCGCGGCTGACCGGCGGGCGGACCCGCGGGCCCGGCTGTCGGAGTGCACCGGGAGCACCCCGAGGCCCCAGCCGCCGAGGGTGAGCAGCGCGAACAGGGTGCTGGACCCGCCGAACGCGGGCCCCGGTACCAGGGCGTAGCCGAGCACGAGCCAGAGCAGCACGCCGAGCGGTCCCAGCAGCCGGAGCCGGGCGGCCCGCTTGGACGGGGCCGCCCCCCGGCGTCGGTCGCGCGGGCCTATTCGGCCCGCGCCCTCGGTGGCACGGTGCACGCGCGGCTCCTTCCCTCGGCCCCCCGGCAGCTCGGCAAGCAGTCAGGTCAGCTCAGGCGCGGAGCGCATCAGGCAGCGACGACGTCCACGGCCGCGGCCTTCGGAGTGATCGTGCTCATCCGCTCGCCCGGGGCGGGGAGCTGCACGGGCTCCAGCACCGGACGGAGCAGGTCGTCATCGGAGAGAGCGGCCATCGAGGCGAGTTCGGCCAGCGAGAGCTCGTCGCTCACCTCGCGCATGACCTCGGACATCCGGACGTCGAGTGCGTCGCAGATCGCGGAGAGCAGCTCCGAGGAGGCCTCCTTCTGCCCGCGCTCGACCTCGGACAGGTATCCGAGCGAAACTCGTGCGGCGGCCGACACCTCGCGAAGTGTGCGGCCCTGGCGCTGGCGCTGCCGACGCAGCACGTCACCCAAGAGGCGACGGAGCAGGATCATCGGTTGCTCCCTCCTCGGACTGCGGATCGAGATGTCACGTCCCCACCGTACCGCCTTGCCCGCTTCGTGTGCGGGGACCGTGGTCGTGTTCACTCTGGGCTGCAAGCCTCTCCCCTCCCCTGTTGTTCCCGCCCCGGGCGACCGCACGCCCCTGGTATCGAGAGGTTTCCCGGATTCTGCCTGTTCAGCCGTTGTTCAGCCGACTCATCTGGAGCCGGCGGGGTTCCCGGCGGGCGCCGCATGGGTCAGGAAGAGCTCCAGGGCCCCTTGAGCTGCCTTGCGTCGGATTGTGGCACGGTCGCCGGACAGCCGGGGCGAACTGACCAGAGTTCCCCCCGGACCGGCCAGCCCGAGGTGTACCGTGCCGACCGGCTGCCCGTCCTGCGGCTCGGGGCCGGCCACTCCGGTGGTGGACAGGCCGTAGGTGGCGCCGAGCAGTCGGCGCACTCCCTCGGCCATCTGCCGGGCCACCACCGGGTGGACCGGGCCGTGCACGGCGAGCAGGCCCTCGTCCACGCCGAGCAGCTCGGCCTTGAGTTCGGTGGCGTAGGCGGTGACCGAGCCGCGGAAGGTCGCGGAGGCGCCCGGCACGTCCACCAGCCGGGCGGCCAGCAGGCCGCCGGTCAGCGACTCGGCCACCGCGAGGGTGGCACCGAGCGCCCGCAGTTCGGCGTGCACCTGTTCCGCCAGCGGCACGAACTCGGTCACTTCTCCTCCGCGTCGCGCGCCAGCGCCGCCCGCCGCAGCTGGACGGCCTGGCGCACGTAGTCCAGGCCGGACGCCACGGTCAGCAGCACCGCCAGCGCGATCAGCACGGCCCGGCCGGTGGCCAGCCAGCCGGTCAGCGGCAGCACGTACATGCCGACCGCGATGCCCTGGGTGAGGGTCTTGAGCTTGCCGCCCCGGCTGGCCGGGATCACCGCGTACCGGATCGCCCAGAACCGCATCAGCGTGATGCCCAGCTCGCGGGCGAGGATCACCGCGGTGATCCACCACGGCAGGTCGCCGAGCACGGAGAGCCCGACCAGCGCGGCGCCCATGATCGCCTTGTCCGCGATCGGGTCGGCGATCTTGCCGAAGTCGGTGACCAGGCCCCGGCGGCGGGCGATCTCGCCGTCGAACAGGTCGGTGATCATGGCGATCGCGAAGGCCGCCCAGGCCACCGCCCGCCACTTGGGGTCGTGCCCGCCGTCGGCCAGCAGCAGCGCCACGAAGACCGGCACCAGGGCGAGGCGGAGCATGGTCAGCAGGTTGGCGAGGTTCCAGAGCGAGGGAACCGCCGGCCGGGCCGCCTCGGACCGGGCCGGGTGGGCCGCTGCCGGGCTACCCGGCCCGCCGGTCATGCCGCGGCCGCCGGACGGACGAGCTCGATCGCCTCGGCCACCAGGTCCACGCCCTCGCTGGCGATCACCCGGGCGCGGTAGAACTGGCCGACCTCGGCCCGCTCGGCGCCGACCAGGGTGGTGACGCCGTCGGTCTCCGGCGCCTGGTGGGCGGACCGGCCGACCACCTCGTCATCCTCCAGGGCTTCGACGAGCACCTCGACCTCGGTGCCGATCCGCTGCTCGGCGCGCTGCGCCGTGAGCTCCTCGGCCAGCTTGGAGAGCCGGGAGAGCCGGTCGGCCACCACGTCCTCGGGCAGCTTGCCGTCGAAGGTCGCGGCCTCGGTGCCGTCCTCGTCGGAGTAGCCGAAGACGCCGATCGCGTCCAGGCCGGCCTCGGTGACGAACCGTTCCAGCTCCGCGAAGTCCTCCTCGGTCTCGCCGGGGAACCCGACGATGAAGTTGGACCGGGCACCGGCCTGCGGGGCCTTGTCGCGGATGGTGCGCAGCAGCTCCAGGAACTGCTCGGTGTTGCCGAACCGGCGCATCTTGCGCAGCACGGCCGGGGCGGAGTGCTGGAAGGAGAGGTCGAAGTAGGGCACCACGTCGGCGGTGCCGGTCATCGACTCGATCAGGCCCGGGCGCATCTCGGCGGGCTGCAGGTAGCTGACCCGGACCCGCTCGATGCCGGGGACCGCGGCGATCTCGCTCAGCAGCGTCTCCAGCAGCCGGATGTCGCCGAGGTCCTTGCCGTAGGAGGTGTTGTTCTCGCTGACCAGGACCACCTCGCGGACGCCCTCGCCGGCCAGCCAGACCGCCTCGTTCAGCACGTCGGAGGGGCGGCGGGAGATGAAGGAGCCGCGGAAGGCGGGGATGGCGCAGAACGAGCAGCGCCGGTCGCAGCCGGAGGCCAGCTTGATCGAGGCCACCGGGGAGTCGTCGAGCCGCTTGCGCAGGGTGCGCGGGCCGGACGCCGGCGCCACGCCCTCGGGGAGGTCCTCCGGGGCGCCGTGGCCGGGCAGGGCGATCTCGGCGGCCGCGGCCTGGCGCTCGACCGGGGTGAGCGGGAGCAGCTTGCGGCGGTCCCGGGGCAGGTGCGGCGCGTGGTGGCCGCCGGAGAGGATGGTCTGCAGCCGGTCGCTGATGTCGGCGTAGTCGTCGAAGCCGAGCACCCCGTCGGCCTCCGGCAGCGCGTCGGCCAGCTCCTTGCCGTACCGCTCGGCCATGCAACCGACCGCGACGACGGCCTGGGTGCGGCCGTGTCCCTTGAGGTCGTTGGCCTCCAGCAGGGCGTCCACCGAGTCCTTCTTGGCGGCCTCGACGAACCCGCAGGTGTTGACCACGGCGACGTCGGCCTCGGAGGCGTCGTCGACGAGCTGCCAGCCGTCCGCCTCCAGTCGCCCGGCGAGTTCCTCGGAGTCCACCTCGTTGCGGGCGCATCCGAGCGTGACAAGGGCGACAGTACGGCGTTCAGGCATAGGGCCAAGATTAACGCGCGGCCCCCGGTGTCGTTTCCCCCGGAGGCCGCGCGTCAGGTGATCCCGGACTCACCCGGCCTGCGGGTCGCCCGGGGTGTAGGTCAGGTGGACCACCTGGCCGTCCTTGCCGGCCGGGCCGAGGTCCTTGCCGTTGACGTACAGGTGCACGGCCGCGGCGTTGCCGATCACCAGCTTGATCTGCTTCGGATCGGTGAAGGTCTGGTCCGCGCCGCTGTCCAGATTGTTCTGGAAGAGCGACTTTCCGGTGCCGTCCATCGCCGAGACCCAGCTGGTGCCGCCGTCGGCGACGAGCTTGACGGTCACCTTGTCGGCCGGGGCGGCGGCGATCGGCGCCACGCTCGGGGCCGGCGCGGGCGGCTGGACGGAGGCCGGGGCGCTGCTCGCGGTGCTGGGCAGCGGGGCGCTGGCCGAGCCGGTCACCGTCCCGCCGGACTTGCCGGCGAACAGGTTGTAGCCGATCAGCACGATCACCGCGACGATCGCCACCAGCATCGCGCCGGTCCAGTTCGGTCGGCCGCGGTCGGCCTTCATCCGCTTGGCGTCCAGCGCGGCCACCGGCGAGAGCTCCACCGGGTCGGTGCCGTGGATCGCGTCGTAGCGGGCCACCAGGGCCTCGCCGTCGGCGCCCACCGCGCGGGCCAGCGCGCGCAGGTGGCCGCGGGCGTAGAAGGCGCCGCCGCAGCGGCTGAAGTCGTCCTCCTCGACGGCGTGCACGATCGGCACCCGGACCCGGGTGGCGGCGCTCACCTCATCGACCGTCAGGCCGGCCGCCTGCCGGGCCTGGGCGAGCGTGCGGCCGATCGAGGGGGTGCCGTCCGGCGCGCCGGCACCCGACGCGGTGTCAGCGGTGGAGGATCGGCTGTGGTCACTTTCCGGGGACTTGCCGATGGTCACTGGGCACGCCTTTCGAGCGGAGGCCACCTGCTGGAAGAACAGTCTAGGGGTGCAGGTGAATCGTTTCTCAACCGGAGTTCGACCGAACGCGCGCCCGGCGTCGCGGACGCCCGAGCGGCCGGCCGCCCCGCTGACGCGCCCTCAGGCCCCTACCCGCGCAAGGTCACCAGAACCCCGTCCAACTCGTCCGGTTTGACCAGTACGTCCCGGGCCTTGGAGCCCTCGCTCGGCCCGACGATGCCCCGCGACTCCATCAGGTCCATCAGCCGGCCGGCCTTGGCGAAGCCGACCCGGAGCTTGCGCTGGAGCATCGAGGTGGAGCCGAACTGGGTGGAGACCACCAGCTCGGCGGCCTGGATCAGCAGGTCCAGGTCGTCGCCGATCTCCTCGTCGATCTCCTTCTTCGGCCCGCCGCCGACCGTCACGTCCTCCCGGTAGACGGCGGTCAGCTGGTCCTTGCAGTGCTGCACGACGGCGGCGATCTCCGCCTCGGTGACGAAGGCGCCCTGCATCCGGACCGGCTTCGAGGCGCCCATCGGCAGGAAGAGCGCGTCGCCCTTGCCGACCAGCTTCTCCGCGCCGGGCTGGTCCAGGATGACCCGGGAGTCGGCCATCGCCGAGGTGGCGAAGGCCAGCCGGGACGGCACGTTGGCCTTGATCAGACCGGTCACCACGTCCACCGACGGGCGCTGGGTGGCCAGCACCAGGTGGATGCCGGCCGCCCGGGCCAGCTGGGTGATCCGGACCACCGAGTCCTCGACGTCGCGCGGCGCGACCATCATCAGGTCGGCCAGCTCGTCGACGATCACCAGCAGGTACGGGTAGGGCCGCAGCTCCCGCTCGCTGCCCAGCGGCGGGGTGACCGTGCCGGCCCGCACCGCCGCGTTGAAGTCGTCCACGTGGCGGAAGCCGTAGGCGGCCAGGTCGTCGTAGCGCAGGTCCATCTCGCGGACCACCCACTGCAGCGCCTCGGCGGCCTTCTTCGGGTTGGTGATGATCGGGGTGATCAGGTGCGGGATGCCCTCGTAGGCGGTCAGCTCGACCCGCTTGGGGTCCACCAGCACCATCCGCACCTCGTCCGGGGTGGCCCGGGCCAGCACCGAGGTGATCAGGCAGTTGATGCAGCTGGACTTGCCCGCGCCGGTGGCGCCGGCGACCAGGATGTGCGGCATCTTGGCCAGGTTGGCGAGCACCGTGTGGCCCTCGACGTCCTTGCCCATGCCGACCACCATCGGGTGGGCGTCCTCGGCGGCGCTGCGCGAGCGCAGCAGGTCGCCGAGGTTGACCATCTCCCGGTCCCGGTTGGGGATCTCGATGCCGACCGCCGACTTGCCCGGGATCGGGCTGATGATCCGCACGTCCGCGCTGGCCACCGCGTAGGAGATGTTCTTGGCCAGCGCGAGGATCCGCTCGACCTTGACCGCGGCACCGAGCTCCACCTCGTAGCGGGTGACCGTCGGGCCCCGGCTGAAGCCGGTGACCTTGGCGTCCACCTTGAACTCGGCGAAGGTCGTGGTGAGCTGGGCCACCACCTCGTCGTTGAGCGCGCTGCGGGCCTTGGCCGGGGCGCCGCGCTCCAGCAGGTCCAGCGGGGGCAGCGCGTAGCCGCCGCCGGAGAGCAGCTGCAGCTGCTCCATCCGCTGCGGGGCGGGCGAGTGGTCCGCGGGCGCGGCCGGCGCGTCGGTGCCGGGGGCGGCGGAGCGGGGGGCCGGCGGGGCCGGCTCCTCCGGCGGCGCGGTCCGGTCCTGCACCTGGTGCACCAGGCTGGCCACGGCCGGCGAGGCCGGCACGCCGTGCAGCAGCGCGCCGTCCAGGTCGGCGGCCACCCCGGCGGCCAGGTCCCGGGTGTGGAACGGGTCCTTGGTGAACATGTCCGGCTCGGCGGCGCCGTCCGGCTCCGGCTCGTCCTGCTTGCGGCGGCCGCGGCGGCGCCGGCGGGCGGCCACCTCGTCCACCGGGTCCTCGACGGTGTAAGGCAGCGCGTCCGGGTCGGCGTCCTCCGGCGGCTCGGTGGAGAGCTCCCGGCCGCTCGGGTAGGAGTCGCCGTACTCCTCCTCGTAGCCGTCCTCGGGCACCGGCTCGGCCACACCGAGCCGGACCCCGAGCAGCCGCAGCCGCTCCGGGATCTTGTTGACCGGGGTGGCGGTCACCACCAGCACGCCGAAGAAGGTCAGGATCAGCAGCAGCGGCACGGCCAGCGGCGGGCCGGCGGCGGCCATCATCGGGGTGGAGACGCCCCAGCCGATCAGCCCGCCGGCGTTGCGGATGCCGACCACGCCGTTCTGCATGCCCGGGGCGCCGCAGCCGATGTGCACCAGGCCGAGCACGCCGACCACCAGGGTGCTCACCCCGATGACGATCCGTCCGTTCGCCTCCGGCAGCTCCGGGTGCCGCATCAGCCGCACCGCTATGGCGGCCATCAGCAGCGGCACCAGCACGGCGAGCCGGCCGAACAGCCCGCTGACCACCACGGTGGCGCCGGTGCCGAACCAGCCCTGCGGGTGGAACCAGGTGCCGGCCGCGGTGACCAGGGCGAGCGCCAGCAGCAGCAGCGCCTGACCGTCCTTGCGGTGCACCGGGTGCAGGTTCTTGGCGCCGTTGCCGAAGCCCCGGAAGACCGCGCCGACGCCGCCGGCCACCCCGCCCACGGCGCGGAACACCACCGGGCGGCGGCGCGGGGCGGCGGGGGGCGGTGCGGCGGTCTTCCGGGCGGCCGGCTTCCGGGCCGCGGCCTTCTTCGCGGGCGCGGCGGACTTGGCCGGGGCCTTGGCCGCCGACTTGCGGGCGGGCGCCTTCTTCGCCACGGCCTTCTTCGCCGCGGCTTTGTTCGTCTGGGGCGAGCTGGAGGTGCGTGCCGCGCTGCCGGACGTCCGTGAGGCCATGGCCGAGAGCCTACCGGCGGCCCCCGGGCCCCGGACACATGACCGACCGTCATGCCCGGGGTGTGTCGCCGATGTCCGGCGACACACCGTCAGCGGCCCCGGGGTTCACCCGATCGGCTGGTCGGCGGCACTCTGACGACCCGCCGGTTGACGGAGCCTCAGGCGCCCGGTGCCCTCAGCAGCCCCGTGCCCTCAGGAGTCGGCGGCACCCGGCCGCAGCGCCTCCAGGGCGGCCCGCAGCGCGGCCAGCTTGCGCTCCAGGTGGGCGGCGGTGGCGGCGGCCCCGGTCTCGGGCGAGTCGTCCAACTGCTTGGTCAGTGCCTCGGCCTGCTCCTCCACCGAGGCCAGCCGGGCGCTCAGCTCGGCCAGCAGCGGCTCGGCGGACTCCCGGGCACCGTCCTGGCCCGCGCCGTCCTCCAACTGCAGGCGCAGCAGCGCCGCCTGCTCCTTGAGCTGGCAGTTCTTCATGTAGAGGTCGACGAAAACGGAGACCTTGGCGCGCAGCACCCAGGGGTCGAACGGCTTGGAGATGTAGTCCACGGCGCCGGCGGCGTAGCCGCGGAAGGTGTGGTGCGGGCCGTGGTTGATCGCCGTCAGGAAGATGATCGGGATGTCCCGGGTGCGCTCCCGGCGCTTGATGTGGGCGGCCGTCTCGAAGCCGTCCATGCCGGGCATCTGCACGTCCAGCAGGATCACCGCGAAGTCGTCGGTGAGCAGCGCCTTGAGCGCCTCCTCGCCGGAGGCGGCGCGGACCAGGGTCTGGTCCAGGGCGGAGAGGATCGCCTCCAGCGCGAGCAGGTTCTCCGGCCGGTCGTCGACCAGGAGGATCTTCGCCTTCTGCACCACGACCCGCCCTCCTGCCGGATGTCCCGCTTGCGTTCCGCGCGCCGGCACCCGCGTCCCGCTCGCCACTGTCCCGGTCATGCTAGCCGCACCCCCTCGCCCAGCCCTATCGGATGGTCGTCACAGGCCCCACGGGGCACCTGTCGCCCCGGCAGCAGCGGCGCCACCGCGCGGGCCGTCGCCATCCGGTTACTGTTCGCAACGATGAGTGACCCTAGCGGGTTCCCGGTCCGGCTCGCCAGTAAACGCGGATGTCCGATCACCGGCCGCGCGCCCCCAACCACTGCCGCATCACGGTCAGCAGGTGGTCGGTGTCCACCGGCTTGGTCACGTGGTCGGAGGCGCCCGCCTCGATGCTCTTCTCCCGGTCGCCCTTCATCGCCTTGGCGGTCAGCGCGATGATCGGCAGCCCGGAGAACTGCGGCATCAGCCGGATCGCCTCGGTGGTCGCGTAGCCGTCCATCTCCGGCATCATGATGTCCATCAGCACCAGTGAGACGTTCTCGTGCTGCTCCAGCACCTCGATGCCCTCCCGCCCGTTCTCCGCGTAGAGCACGGTGAGGCCGTACTGCTCCAGCACGCTGGTGAGCGCGAAGACGTTGCGCACGTCGTCGTCGACGATCAGCACCTCCTCGCCGTCGAACCGGCCCTCGAACCGCGGGCCGGTGCCGGCCCGCTGCGCCGGCCCGTCCTCCGCGCGCGGCAGCTCGGCCCGGGCCGCGGAGCCGGGGCCCGCGTCCAGTTCGCCGAAGTGCTCGGCCGCGCGGCGCCGCTCGGCCGCGTCCCGGCGGCGCTCCAGCGCCAGCTCGCGGACCTCCTGGGCCCACTGGTCGGCGGGGTTCTCCCCCACCGGCACCGGGTGGCCGGTCGGCGTGAGGCCGACCGCGGCGCGCAGCTGGCCCGGCCCGGCCGCCCCGCGCTCCAGCGAGATGCCGGGGCCCTCGCTGCGCAGCGGCAGGTAGAGGGTGAAGGCGCTGCCCTGGCCGAGCTCGCTCTCGGCGTGGATCTCGCCGCCGAGCAGCCGGGCGATCTCCCGGCTGATCGACAGCCCGAGGCCGGTGCCGCCGTACTTGCGGCTGGTGGTGCCGTCGGCCTGCTTGAACGCCTCGAAGATCTCCCGCAGCTTGTTCTCCGGGATGCCGATGCCGGTGTCGGTCACCGAGAAGGCGATCAGCGGCGCGTCCGGGTCGTCGATCCGGCCGGACTCCAGCAGCTGCTCGCGCACGTGCTGCGGCACCACCGGACCGGCCGGGCCGATCTCCAGCCGGACGGTGCCGGACTCGGTGAACTTCACCGCGTTGGAGAGCAGGTTGCGCAGCACCTGCTGGAGCCGCTGCTCGTCGGTGTGCAGGATGGCCGGCAGGTCCGGCGAGACGGCGACGGTGAACTCCAGCCCCTTCTCCGCGGTGAGCGGGCGGAACGCCGCCTCCACGTAGTCGGTGAGCTGCACCAGCGCGATCCGGGACGGGCGGACGTCCATCTTCCCGGCCTCCACCTTGGACAGGTCGAGGATGTCGTTGATCAGCTGGAGCAGGTCGGAGCCGGCGCCGTGGATGGTGTCGGCGAACTCGACCTGCTTGAGCGAGAGGTTGCCCTCGTTGTTGTCGGAGAGCAGCTTGGCCAGGATCAGCAGCGAGTTGAGCGGGGTGCGCAGCTCGTGCGACATGTTGGCGAGGAACTCGCTCTTGTAGCGGGAGGCCAGGGCGAGCTGCTCGGCCCGCTCCTCCAGCACCTTGCGGGCCTCCTCGATCTCGCTGTTCTTGATCTCGATGTCGCGGTTCTGCTGGGCCAGTTGCTCGGCCTTCTCCTGCAGCTCCTCGTTGGTCCGCTCCAGCTCCTCCTGGCGGGCCTCCAGCTCGGCCGAGCGCATCGACAGCTCGGCGGTCAGCCGCTGCGACTCCAGCAGCAGCCCCTCGGTCTTGGTGTTCACGCTGATGGTGTTGACGGTCACCCCGATCAGGTCGGCGACCTGGGTGAGGAAGTCCATCATCACGCTGGTGAAGGAGCTGAAGGTGGCCAGTTCGATCACCCCGAGCAGCCGGCCCTCGAACAGCACCGGCAGCACGATCACGTGGGCCGGCTGCGACTCGCCCAGCGCGGAGGAGATCCGCAGGTAGCCGGGGGGCGCCTCGGTCAGGCTGATCGGGCGCTTCTCGATCGCGGCCTGGCCGACCAGCGACTCGCCGGGACGGAACGTGGTCGGCATCGAGCGGCGCTGGTAGCCGTAGGAGCCGATCAGCCGGAGCACGGTGTCCGTCTCGTCGTCGTCCTCGGTGACCGTCTCGGAGGACCGGCCGGCCGGCTGGGCCAGGAAGAACGCGCCGTGCTGGGCGGAGACCGCCGGGGTCAGCTCGCTCATGATCAGCGAGGCCACCGCCTCCAGGTCGCGCCGGCCCTGCAGCAGGCCGGAGAACCGGGCGATGTTGGTCTTGTGCCAGTCCTGCTCCTGGTTGGTGCGGGTGGTCTCGCGCAGGTTGGCGATCATCTGGTTGATGTTGTCCTTGAGCTCGTCGATCTCGCCGGAGGCGTCGACGTCGACCCGCAGGGACAGGTCGCCACGGGTCACCGCGGTCGCCGCCTGGGCGATCGCGCGGACCTGGCGGGTCAGGTTGTTGGCCAGCTCGTTCACCGACTCGGTCAGGTCGCGCCAGGTGCCGTCCACCCCGGGCACCCGGGCCTGGCCGCCCAGGATGCCGTCGGTGCCCACCTCGCGGGCCACCCGGGTGACCTCGTCACCGAACGAACTGAGCTGGTCCACCATCGCGTTGGTGCTGGTCTTGAGCTCCAGGATCTCGCCGCGGGCGTCCACGTCGATCTTCTGCGAGAGGTCGCCGCGGGCCACCGCGGTGATCACCAGGGCGATGTTGCGGACCTGACCGGTGAGGTTGTTGGCCATCTGGTTGACGTTGTCGGTCAGGTCCTTCCAGATGCCGGCCACGCCCGGCACGTCGGCCTGGCCGCCCAGGATGCCGTCGGTGCCCACCTCGCGGGCCACCCTGGTCACCTGCACGGCGAAGGCGCTCAGCTGGTCGACCATGGTGTTGAGGGTGCCGGCCAGTGCCGCGACCTCGCCCTGCGCCTCGATGGTGATCTTCTTCGAGAGGTCGCCGCGGGCCACCGCGGTGGCGACCTCGGCGATGTTGCGCACCTGACTGGTCAGGTTCGAGGCCATGAAGTTGACGTTGTCGGTCAGGTCCTTCCAGATGCCGGAGACCCCGCGCACCCGGGCCTGCCCGCCCAGGATCCCCTCGGTGCCCACCTCGCGGGCCACCCGGGTCACCTCGTCGGCGAACGCGCTGAGCTGGTCCACCATGGTGTTCACGGTGGTGACCAGCTCCAGGATCTCGCCGCGGGCGTCGACGGTGATCTTCTTGGAGACGTCGCCGCGGGCCACCGCGGTGGTCACCTCGGCGATGTTGCGCACCTGGATGGTCAGGTTGGACGCCATGAAGTTGACGCTGTTGGTCAGGTCCTTCCAGGTGCCGGAGACCCCCGGCACGGTCGCCTGGCCGCCGAGGATGCCCTCGGTGCCGACGTCCCTGGCCACCCTGGTCACCTCGTCGGCGAAGGCGCTGAGCTGGTCGACCATGGTGTTGATGGTGTTCTTCAGTTCGAGGATCTCGCCCCGGGCGTCCACCTGGATCTTCTGCGACAGGTCGCCGCGGGCCACCGCCGTGGTCACCTGCGCGATGTTGCGCACCTGGTCGGTCAGGTTGTTCGCCATGAAGTTCACCGAGTCGGTGAGGTCGCGCCACACACCCGCGACCCCCGGCACCTGCGCCTGACCACCGAGCCGGCCCTCGGTACCCACGTCCCGCGCCACCCGGGTCACCTGCGCGGCGAAGGCCGAGAGCTGGTCGACCATGGTGTTGATGGTGCTCTTCAGTTCGAGGATCTCGCCCCGGGCGTCCACCTCGATCTTCTGCGACAGGTCGCCGCGGGCCACCGCCGTGGTCACCTGCGCGATGTTGCGCACCTGGTCGGTCAGGTTGTTCGCCATGAAGTTCACCGAGTCGGTGAGGTCGCGCCACACACCCGCGACCCCCGGCACCTGCGCCTGACCACCGAGCCGGCCCTCGGTACCCACGTCCCGCGCCACCCGGGTCACCTGCGCGGCGAAGGAGTTCAGCTGGTCCACCATCGTGTTGACGGTGTTCTTCAGCTCCAGCATCTCGCCGGCCACGTCCACGGTGACCTTGCGGGACAGGTCGCCCTTGGCGACCGCGGTGGTCACCTCGGCGATGTTGCGCACCTGGGCGGTCAGCCGGCCCGCCATGGTGTTGACCGAGTCGGCCAGGTCCTTCCAGCTGCCGGACATCGAACGGACCCGGGCCTGGCCGCCGAGCTTGCCGTCGGTGCCGACCTCGCGGGCCACCCGGGTCACCTCGTCGGTGAACTCGGAGAGCTGGTCCACCAGCGCGTTCACGGTCCGCCCGACCTTGAGGAACTCACCGCGCAGCGGCTGGCTGCCGCCGTCCGGCTGGGTGGAGCGCAGCTCCATCCGCTGGTCCAGGTCGCCCTCGGCGATCGACGAGAGCACCCGGCCCACCTCGGCCATCGGCCAGGCCAGGTCGTCGATCAGCGCGTTGCAGTTGTCCACCGCGGAGGCCCAGGCGCCCTCGCCGGCCCCGCTCTCCAGCCGGGCGGTCAGCCGGCCCTCCCGGCCGACCGCGCGCCGCACCCGGGACAGCTCGCCGGTCAGGTGCTGGTTGCGCTCGGCCACCTCGTTGAAGACCGCCGCGATCTCGGCCATCAGGCCGTCGCCCGGCACGGTGAGCCGGCGGCGGAAGTTGCCGTCCCGCATCGCGGTCAGCGCGCCGAGCAGCTTGCGCAGTTCGGCGGGCTCGGCGCCGCGGCTGTGGGCCGGCCGCCGGCCGGCCCCGCCCCGGGGCGCGGTGGCCGCGCGCGCGCCGCGAGGAGTCGGCGCGCTCTTCTGTCCGCCGGCGGTCTGCCCCGCAGCGTCCTTGGTGGCCGAACTCAACTGGACCCTCCCACGTCGCGACTGGCTGTTGCCCACCGCACCGGCGCCCAGCAGCCGAGCCGGCGGATCCCCCAGTCTGACAGCACCGGCCGACGTTGTTGACCCGCTTGGGGTTCCTCACACCATTGTGACGAGCCCGTGGTGGGCAGAATCACCCTCGGGGGCCCGTTTCGGCTCCCCTCGGCCACGGGAAGCCCGGTTGAAAGTAGGGTTGGCGTCCGGCACGTAGGGTGGAGCGCCGCACCCCGCCCTCAGGCCGATCCACCCGGGCCCCACCGGTTCGCCCTGGCGCACCGGGCGTCGAGCAGCCGTACCCGAAGCAGAGGAGAAGCAGCCCGTGGTCACCGCGCGCGCAGCCGCCACCTTCGAGCCGGACGGCCGGTCGGCTTCGGCCGCGCGCGGGTTCGTCCGGGACGCCCTGCTGGGCTGGGGCCTGCCCGAGGTGGTGGACGACGCGGTGGTGCTGGTGAGCGAACTGGTCACCAACGCCGTGGTGCACGCGGGCACCTCCGCCGAGGTGAGCTGCCTGCGCGAGGACGACTCGGTCCAGATCGGCGTCACCGACCGGCACCCCGAGCGCGGACTGCCGGCGTTCGCCGGCGCCCCGGAAGCCGGCAGCGCGAGCTCCGAACACTTCGCCGACGCCGAGGGCGAGGGCGGCCGCGGGCTGCTGATGTGCTCGGCGCTGTCCAGCCGTTGGGGCGTGGAGTACACCTCCGGGCAGAAGACGGTCTGGTTCCGGCTCCCGCTGCAGCGGGCGCTGCCCGGCACCCGGCTGGCACTGCCGCAGGCGCCCGGCGACGTGCTGCCCAGCACCGAGGGCCCGGTGCTGGTCGCGGTCGCCCAGCTGGACGCCGATGGCACCGTGACCGCCTGGAACGCCGACGCCGAGCAGTTGTTCCGCCGCCCGGCCGCCGAGGTGCTCGGCCTCGACTGGGCCGAGCTGGTGGTGTGGCCGCAGGGTCCGGTCGGGCCGCTCGACGCGGTGCTGCAACTG
This sequence comes from Kitasatospora viridis, assembly GCF_007829815.1. Lineage (NCBI taxonomy): Bacteria > Bacillati > Actinomycetota > Actinomycetes > Kitasatosporales > Streptomycetaceae > Kitasatospora > Kitasatospora viridis. The sequence continues at coordinate 1,610,514 of NZ_VIWT01000001.1, forward strand.
GCCCGCTGGGAGGGCGTCTTCGGGATCCGCCGGGCCGACCGGCGGACCATCGAGGTGTACGGCTGCCAGGTCCGGGTGCTGGATCCGACCGGGGCGCCCGCGACGCTCTGCCTGATCGTGCGGGAGCGGGACCGCGCGGTGCTGCGCGGCCCCGACCGGGCACTGCCCGCCGGGCCGGCCGGCGGCGGGCTGGAGCCGCTCGACCTGCTGCCCGAGGGCGTGCGCGCCGACGACCTGTCCGGCCTGCTCCAGCAGACCGTCGAACGGGCCCGCGACCTGCTCGACGGGGACGCCTCCTACCTGCTGCTGGCCACCGAGGACGAGACCGAGTTCGAGGTGCGGGCCGCCACCGGGCTCTCGGCCGGCCGGACCAAGAACGTGCGGATCCCGATCGACTCGGGCCGCTCCCGCTACGACTCCGCCCGGCTGCCCGCCGTGCACGACGACCTGACGGTGCGTCCGCACAGCGTGCCGCTGCTGGCCGGCAGCGGGCTGCGCTCGCTGGTCACCGTGCCGCTCAAGGTCGAGGGCCGGCTGATCGGCTCGCTCGCGGTGGCCGCCGACCGGGCCGGGCAGTACGACAACGACCAGGCGCTGCGGCTGCAGTTCGCCGCCGACCGGATCGCGCTCACCGTGGAGAACGCCCGGCTGGCCGAGCGCGAGCGGCTGCGCCGGGGCGCGCTCTCCTTCCTGGTCGAGGCATCCGACCTGCTGGCCGGCACCCTGGAGCACCAGCAGACGCTGGCCCTGATGGCGCAGATGGCGGTGCCCACGCTGGCCTCCTGGTGCGCGGTCTACACCCAGGAGGAGCGCAGCAAGTTCGCCGAACTGGCCTACGTGCTGCACGAGGACGAGGAGCGGATCGACCCGCTGCGCGAGCTGCTCCGGCGCACCCCGGCCGCCGCCCGGGTCACCGCGGACGGCACCGCCTTCTGGACCGGGCCGGCCGAGGCGCTCACCCCGGCCGAGCCCGACGGGCTGGTCGGCGAGACCGTGGTGCTGCCGCTGATCGCCCGCAACCGGGTGATCGGGCTGCTGGTGCTGGGCACCAGAGCGGGGGTGGCGTTCCGTCAGGAGATCCTGGAGCTCGCCGAGGACCTCTCCCGACGGGCGGCGCTGGCGATGGACAACTCCCGCCTGTACTCCGAGCGCAGCGCCACCAGCCGGGCACTGCAGCGCAGCCTGCTGCCGCCGGAGCTGCCGAAGATCCCCGGTGTCGAGGTCGAGGTCTTCTACCAGGCGGCCGGCGAGGGCAACGAGGTCGGCGGCGACTTCTACGACCTGTTCGCGATCCGCGAGGGCACCTACGGCTTCGCGATCGGCGACGTCTGCGGCACCGGACCGCAGGCCGCCTCGGTGACCGGGCTGGCCCGCAACTCGCTGCGGCTGCTGGCCCGGGAGGGGCTGGACGCGCCGCAGGTGCTGAGCCGGCTGAACCGGGCGATCCTCGACGAGGGCGACCGGGGCCGCTTCCTCACCCTGCTCTACGGCGAGCTGACGCCGCGTCCGGACGGCGGGGCGGAGCTCAACCTGGTCTGCGCCGGGCACCCGCTGCCGTTGCGGCTGCGGCCGGACGGCCAGGTCTCGGCGGCGGCCAGTTCGCAGCCGCTGCTCGGCGTGATGGACCCGCTGGAGCTGACGGCCGAGCAGGTGGTGCTGGAGCCGGGCGAGGTGCTGCTCTGCGTGACCGACGGGGTGACCGAGCGGCGCGAGGGGATGCGGATGCTCGGCGAGGAGGGGCTGGCCGAGGTGCTGACCGGCTGTACCGGGCTGACCGCCGGCGCGGTGGCCGCCCGGGTGCAGCGGGCGGTGGAGCGGTTCGCCCCGGAGCCGCCCTCGGACGACATGGCGATCATCGCCCTGCGGGTGCCGACGCAGCGTCAGGGCTGATCGGGCCGATCGGGGCGGGTCACGCTCGGGACTCGGTCAGCTGACGAACAGACAAATTCTACGATTCACAAGGGTACAAGCGCCGTCACCGTGGGTAGAGACCTGCTGACCGGGATTCCTCCCCGGCAGCACGGTCCCCGCAGCTGAGCTGCCCGGACACCGCGACGGGCGCGCGCTCGGCCGTCGCAGTCGGCAACCACTCCCCCCAACCCTCTCCCTCCGCGGCATCGCCATGCCCGCAAGAGTGCGCATGCGATCGACATCGGCACGCCCTCGCACGCCCTCGCACCCTCTCGTCCCCCTTCGCGCATCCTCTTCGCGCACCCATGAAAGGAGCCTCCGGTGAGCAGTGACGCCTCCGGGGCCAACGCCCGGTCCGCTTCGCTCGAAGCGGGCCCCCTCGGCTACCTCGCACTCGGCCTGACCCTCCTCGCCTTCGGCCTGCTGCAGACCGGTGTGCTGCACGGCACCGGCGTCGCCGACGCCGCCGGACTCGCCCACATCGTGGGCGGGATCGCGCTGTTCGTCGCCGGCCTGTGGCAGTTCCGCTCCGGTGACGGGTTCACCGGCACCGCCTTCACCGGCCTCGGCGCGTTCTGGGCGACCTGGGCCGCCGGTCTGGGCCACCTGGGCGGCAAGAACGCGGCCGGGCTCTTCCTGCTGCTCTGGGCACTGCTGGCGATCAGCCTGGCCCTGGCCTCCTGGCAGTCCTCGGGTCTGGTCGGCCGGGGCGTCTACGGTCTGCTGGCCCTCGCCCTGGTGGTGGACATGGTCGGCACCTTCGACGGCTCGCACGGCCTGGTGAAGACGGCCGGCTGGCTGGCCGCCGTCGCCGGGCTGCTCAGCTGGTACTGGGCCACCGCCGCCCTGACCAACAGCGGCTGGGGACGGGACGCCCTGCCGGTGAAGTGAGCCCCCGGCGCGACCGGGGCAGGTGGGGTCGGCGGGCTCGGGCCGCCGGCCCCGCCGGTTCGCTAACGGGGGATCAGCTCGGCGGCCACCGGCCGGTCACCCCGGACGGCCCGCCGACGGCGCCAGCGCCCGCCCGCGTACTGCAGGGCGTAGGCGAGCAGCAGCAGCCAGGACGCCACCAGGCCGTCCGCCCAGAAGTGGTTCGCCGTCACCACCACGACCGTGATCGTCACCACCGGGTGCAGCAGGATCAGCCACCGCCACCGCGACTCGGCCACCGCGATCACCGCGACCGACACCAGCAGGCACCAGGCGACGTGCACCGAGGGCATCGCCGACAGTTCGTCGGCCTGGATCCCGCCGATCCCGCCGCCGTAGACCGACTGCCCGTACTGGGCGGCCACGTCGACGAAGCCCTGGTCGGTCAGCATCCGCGGCGGCGCCACCGGGATGAACTGGATCAGTAGGCAGGCCGCGGTGGTCAGCACCACCGTGTTCCGCACCCACGGGTAGCGGTCCCGGTGGCGCAGGAAGAGCCAGAGCAGCACCACCAGCATCACGCCGAAGTGCATGCTCGCGTAGTAGTAGTTGGCCAGCCGGACCACCACCGGGTACGGCAGCACGGCGCGCTGCCAGGACGCCTCGTCGGGCAGGCCCAGCGAGTGCTCGGTGCGGTGGATCCACTCGGCCCGGTCCAGCGCGTGCGAGTCGGACATCAGCGAGACCTGGCCGACCAACTGCCAGAGCGCGAAGAGCGCCAGCAGGGTGCCGGCCTCGCGGAACAGGGCCACCGCCGTGCGCCTGGCAGGTCTGACGCGGTGCACCGCGTAGGCGGCGCCGTACAGCACCACCGCCGAGGCTCCGGCGCTCTGCCACGAAAGGGTCAGGTTCTGCAACGCCGTGCGCCTCTCCACCGAACTGTTCGTGCTGGCTGAGAGATTAGCGCGGACCGCAAACGCGAAGAAGCCCCCACCGAGTAATCGATGGGGGCTTCTTCTGAAAGATTGTTCGGCGGCGTCCTACTCTCCCACAGGGTCCCCCCTGCAGTACCATCGGCGCTGTAAGGCTTAGCTTCCGGGTTCGGAATGTAACCGGGCGTTTCCCTCACGCTATGACCACCGAAACACTATGAAACTGTCAACCGCACCCACCCGTGACCTGACGGTGGGGGTCGTTGTTTCAGAACAACACAGTGGACGCGAGCAACTGAGGACAAGCCCTCGGCCTATTAGTACCGGTCAGCTCCACCCCTTACAGGGCTTCCACATCCGGCCTATCAACCCAGTCGTCTACTGGGAGCCTTACCCTCTCAAGGAGGTGGGAGTGCTCATCTCGAAGCAGGCTTCCCGCTTAGATGCTTTCAGCGGTTATCCCTCCCGAACGTAGCCAACCAGCCATGCCCTTGGCAGGACAACTGGCACACCAGAGGTTCGTCCGTCCCGGTCCTCTCGTACTAGGGACAGCCCTTCTCAACACTCCTACGCGCACAGCGGATAGGGACCGAACTGTCTCACGACGTTCTAAACCCAGCTCGCGTACCGCTTTAATGGGCGAACAGCCCAACCCTTGGGACCTACTCCAGCCCCAGGATGCGACGAGCCGACATCGAGGTGCCAAACCATCCCGTCGATATGGACTCTTGGGGAAGATCAGCCTGTTATCCCCGGGGTACCTTTTATCCGTTGAGCGACGGCGCTTCCACAAGCCACCGCCGGATCACTAGTCCCTGCTTTCGCACCTGCTCGACCCGTCGGTCTCACAGTCAAGCTCCCTTGTGCACTTACACTCAACACCTGATTGCCAACCAGGCTGAGGGAACCTTTGGGCGCCTCCGTTACTCTTTAGGAGGCAACCGCCCCAGTTAAACTACCCACCAGACACTGTCCCTGATCCGGATCACGGACCCAGGTTAGACATCCAGCACGACCAGAGTGGTATTTCAACGGCGACTCCACAATGACTGGCGTCACTGCTTCAAAGTCTCCCACCTATCCTACACAAGCCGAACCGAACACCAATATCAAGCTATAGTAAAGGTCCCGGGGTCTTTCCGTCCTGCTGCGCGAAACGAGCATCTTTACTCGTAATGCAATTTCACCGGGCCTATGGTTGAGACAGTCGAGAAGTCGTTACGCCATTCGTGCAGGTCGGAACTTACCCGACAAGGAATTTCGCTACCTTAGGATGGTTATAGTTACCACCGCCGTTTACTGGCGCTTAAGTTCTCAGCTTCGCCTGGACGAATCCAAGCTAACCGGTCCCCTTAACGTTCCAGCACCGGGCAGGCGTCAGTCCGTATACATCGCCTTACGGCTTCGCACGGACCTGTGTTTTTAGTAAACAGTCGCTTCTCGCTGGTCTCTGCGGCCGGCCCCAGCTCAAGCAGCAAGTGCCATCACCAGTTCCGGCCCCCCTTCTCCCGAAGTTACGGGGGCATTTTGCCGAGTTCCTTAACCATAGTTCACCCGAACGCCTCGGTATTCTCTACCTGACCACCTGAGTCGGTTTGGGGTACGGGCCGCCATGAAACTCGCTAGAGGCTTTTCTCGACAGCATAGGATCATCCACTTCACCACAATCGGCTCGGCATCAGGTCTCAGCCTCAATGAGTGGCGGATTTGCCTACCACTCGGCCTACACCCTTACCCCGGGACAACCACCGCCCGGGCTGGACTACCTTCCTGCGTCACCCCATCGCTCACCTACTACCCTGTTGGATCAGCGGCTCCACCACGTCCCTTCGTCCGAAGACTCCAGGCCGGCTTCACGGCTTTAGCATTCAGAGGTTCAGCGTTGGCGCTTCAAAGCGGGTACGGGAATATCAACCCGTTGTCCATCGACTACGCCTGTCGGCCTCGCCTTAGGTCCCGACTTACCCTGGGCAGATCAGCTTGACCCAGGAACCCTTGGTCAATCGGCGCAAGAGTTTCCCACTCTTGTATCGCTACTCATGCCTGCATTCTCACTCGTATACCGTCCACGACTCGATTCCTCGGCCGCTTCACCCGGCACACGACGCTCCCCTACCCATCACAGCGGGCGTTGGCCCTCATGCTGCAATGACACGACTTCGGTGGTGTACTTGAGCCCCGCTACATTGTCGGCGCGGAATCACTTGACCAGTGAGCTATTACGCACTCTTTCAAGGGTGGCTGCTTCTAAGCCAACCTCCTGGTTGTCTCTGCGACTCCACATCCTTTCCCACTTAGCACACGCTTAGGGACCTTAGTCGGTGTTCTGGGCTGTTTCCCTCTCGACCATGGAGCTTATCCCCCACAGTCTCACTGCCGCGCTCTCACTTACCGGCATTCGGAGTTTGGCTAAGGTCAGTAACCCGGTGAGGCCCATCGCCTATCCAGTGCTCTACCTCCGGCAAGAAACACGCGACGCTGCACCTAAATGCATTTCGGGGAGAACCAGCTATCACGGAGTTTGATTGGCCTTTCACCCCTAACCACAGGTCATCCCCCAGGTTTTCAACCCTGGTGGGTTCGGTCCTCCACACGGTCTTACCCGCGCTTCAACCTGCCCATGGCTAGATCACTCCGCTTCGGGTCTTGGGCATGCAACTCAACCGCCCTATTCGGACTCGCTTTCGCTACGGCTACCCCACACGGGTTAACCTCGCTACACACCGCAAACTCGCAGGCTCATTCTTCAAAAGGCACGCAGTCACGGCCCGCCAGCAAGCTGACGAACGACGCTCCCACGGCTTGTAGGCACACGGTTTCAGGTACTATTTCACTCCGCTCCCGCGGTACTTTTCACCATTCCCTCACGGTACTATCCGCTATCGGTCACCAGGGAATATTTAGGCTTAGCGGGTGGTCCCGCCAGATTCACACGGAATTTCTCGGGCTCCGTGCTACTTGGGAGAAGCTCAAGTGAGCCGTACAGATTTCGCCTACGGGGGTCTTACCCTCTACGCCGGACCTTTCGCATGTCCTTCGACTACCCATACGGTTTCTGACTCACCCAGCCGCCGGCAGACGACTGAAGAACTTTCCCACGACCCCGAAGTGGCAACCCCTGCCGGGTCTCACACCACTACGGTTTAGCCTCATCCGGTTTCGCTCGCCACTACTCCCGGAATCACGGTTGTTTTCTCTTCCTGCGGGTACTGAGATGTTTCACTTCCCCGCGTTCCCTCCACATACCCTATGTGTTCAGGTATGGGTGACAGCCCATGACGACTGCCGGGTTTCCCCATTCGGACACCCCCGGATCAAAGCTCGGTTGACAGCTCCCCGGGGCCTATCGCGGCCTCCCACGTCCTTCATCGGTTCCTGGTGCCAAGGCATCCACCGTGCGCCCTTAAAAACTTGGCCACAGATGCTCGCGTCCACTGTGCAGTTCTCAAACAACGACCAGACACCCACACTCGACACCCGAAGGCACCTCACATGGGACCGGCACTGAGACAACGTTTCCGTTCCCTCAGGACCCAACAACGTGCCCGACACACCCGATCACTTGAACCCGTTCCACGCCGAAGCAGTACTAGGAAACAACCAACCAAGTGTGCCGAATAGTCAACGTTCCACCCATGAGCAACCGTGCGAGACATTCGCTCGCATCCGGCCATGTGCTCCTTAGAAAGGAGGTGATCCAGCCGCACCTTCCGGTACGGCTACCTTGTTACGACTTCGTCCCAATCGCTGGTCCCACCTTCGACGGCTCCCTCCCAAGGGTTAGGCCACCGGCTTCGGGTGTTACCGACTTTCGTGACGTGACGGGCGGTGTGTACAAGGCCCGGGAACGTATTCACCGCAGCATGCTGATCTGCGATTACTAGCAACTCCAACTTCATGGGGTCGAGTTGCAGACCCCAATCCGAACTGAGACCGGCTTTTTGGGATTCGCTCCACCTCACGGTATCGCAGCCCTTTGTACCGGCCATTGTAGCACGTGTGCAGCCCAAGACATAAGGGGCATGATGATTTGACGTCGTCCCCACCTTCCTCCGAGTTGACCCCGGCAGTCTCCTGTGAGTCCCCGACATTACTCGCTGGCAACACAGAACAAGGGTTGCGCTCGTTGCGGGACTTAACCCAACATCTCACGACACGAGCTGACGACAACCATGCACCACCTGTATACCGACCACAAGGGGGCGCCTATCTCTAGACGTTTCCGGCATATGTCAAGCCTTGGTAAGGTTCTTCGCGTTGCGTCGAATTAAGCCACATGCTCCGCTGCTTGTGCGGGCCCCCGTCAATTCCTTTGAGTTTTAGCCTTGCGGCCGTACTCCCCAGGCGGGGAACTTAATGCGTTAGCTGCGGCACCGACGACGTGGAATGTCGCCAACACCTAGTTCCCAACGTTTACGGCGTGGACTACCAGGGTATCTAATCCTGTTCGCTCCCCACGCTTTCGCTCCTCAGCGTCAGTAATGGCCCAGAGATCCGCCTTCGCCACCGGTGTTCCTCCTGATATCTGCGCATTTCACCGCTACACCAGGAATTCCGATCTCCCCTACCACACTCTAGCCTGCCCGTATCGAATGCAGACCCGGGGTTAAGCCCCGGGCTTTCACATCCGACGCGACAGGCCGCCTACGAGCTCTTTACGCCCAATAATTCCGGACAACGCTCGCACCCTACGTATTACCGCGGCTGCTGGCACGTAGTTAGCCGGTGCTTCTTCTGCAGGTACCGTCACTTGCGCTTCTTCCCTGCTGAAAGAGGTTTACAACCCGAAGGCCGTCATCCCTCACGCGGCGTCGCTGCATCAGGCTTGCGCCCATTGTGCAATATTCCCCACTGCTGCCTCCCGTAGGAGTCTGGGCCGTGTCTCAGTCCCAGTGTGGCCGGTCGCCCTCTCAGGCCGGCTACCCGTCGTCGCCTTGGTAGGCCATTACCCCACCAACAAGCTGATAGGCCGCGGGCTCATCCTGCACCGCCGGAGCTTTCCACCAACCCCCATGCAGAGGAAGGTAATATCCGGTATTAGACCCCGTTTCCAGGGCTTGTCCCAGAGTGCAGGGCAGATTGCCCACGTGTTACTCACCCGTTCGCCACTGATCCACCCCGAAGGGCTTCACCGTTCGACTTGCATGTGTTAAGCACGCCGCCAGCGTTCGTCCTGAGCCAGGATCAAACTCTCCGTGAATGTCTACCGGTAATCCGGTAAGCCACTCGCGCAGAGCGGCACAGCAACCACCGGAATAGGGCGGCCCCGTGCACTGCGTCCTCGCTAGTGTTTTGTTACTAAAGGAATCTCCAACCCCGATCAGAAGACCGAGGCCGGGGATGTCAACATATCTGGCGTTGACTTTTGGCACGCTGTTGAGTTCTCAAGGAACGGACGCTTCCTTCGATCCCGCTCTCGCGTTCTCTCCGGGCGCTTCGTTCTTTCGTGTTTCAAGCTTATCAGATGTTTTCCGTTCCGTTTCCGGCTCCGGATTTCAACCGATTTGCTTTCCGCCTTTCGGCGCTCCCGAACTCTATCAGAGCTTTCCGGTCCGTTTTCCCCGCCCCATTCGAATCGAAGTCCGAATTAAGGGGCGAAGCCGCGCGACCAGCGGGGCAACCCGGAGAACATTACGCACCGGGCTGCCCCGCGTCAAATCAGGCTCGCCGGGGTCAGACCTCGACCACGACCGGCAGGATCATCGGCCGGCGACGGTAGTTGTCGGCGACCCACTTGCCGATGGTGCGACGGACCAGCTGCTGCACCTGGCGCACCTCCAGCACGCCGTTGTCGGCGGACTTCCGCAGCGCCTCCTCCAGCTTCTGCACGACGGGCGTGAAGGCGCCGTCGTCGATGCCGGAGCCGCGGGCCTGGATGGTCGGGCCGCTGACGATCTTGCCGCTGCTGGAGTCCACCACGACGAAGACCGAGATGAAGCCCTCCTCGCCGAGGATCCGACGGTCCTTCAGCGAGGACTCGGTGATGTCGCCGACCGATGAACCGTCGACGTACACGTACCCGGCCTGCACCTTGCCGACGATCTTGGCGACGCCGTCCTGCAGGTCGACCACCACGCCGTCCTCGGCGATGACCGTGCGGTTCTTCGGGACACCGGTCTTGATGCCGAGGTCGGCGCAGGCCCGCAGGTGGCGCCACTCGCCGTGCACCGGCATCAGGTTCTTCGGCTTGCAGATGTTGAAGAAGTACAGCAGCTCGCCCGCGGAGGCGTGGCCGGAGACGTGCACCTTGGCATTGCCCTTGTGCACGACGTTGGCGCCCCAGCGGGTCAGGCCGTTGATCACCCGGTAGATCGCGGTCTCGTTGCCGGGGATCAGCGAGGAGGCCAGGATCACCGTGTCGCCCTCGACGATCCGGATCTGGTGGTCGCGGTTGGCCATCCGGGAGAGCGCGGCCATCGGCTCGCCCTGCGAGCCGGTGCAGACCAGCACGACCTCCTTGTCCGGCAGGTCGTCGAGCTGCTTCACGTCCACGATCAGGTTGCCGGGGACCTTCAGGTAGCCGAGGTCACGGGCGATGCCCATGTTGCGGACCATCGAGCGGCCGACGAAGGCCACCTTGCGCTTGTACTCGTGCGCCGCGTCCAGCACCTGCTGGATCCGGTGCACGTGGCTCGCGAAGGAGGCGACGATGATGCGCTTGTCCGCGTTGGCGAAGACGTTGCGCAGCGCGGCGGAGATGTCGCGCTCGTGCGGGATGAAGCCGGGGACCTCGGCGTTGGTGGAGTCCACCAGCAGCAGGTCCATGCCCTCCTCGGCCAGCTTGGCGAAGGCGGGCAGGTCGGTGAGCCGGCCGTCCAGCGGGAGCTGGTCCATCTTGAAGTCGCCGGTGGCGACCACCATGCCCGCGGGGGTGCGGACGGCGACCGCGAGGGCGTCGGGGATGGAGTGGTTGACCGCGATGAACTCGCAGTTGAAGGGGCCGATCTGCTCGCGCTCGCCCTCGGCCACCTCCAGCACGTAGGGCCGGATCCGGTGCTCGGCGAGCTTGGCCTCGATCAGCGCCAGGGTCAGCTTCGAACCGATCAGCGGGATGTCCGGGTTCTCCCGCAGGAGGAAGGGGACGGCGCCGATGTGGTCCTCGTGACCGTGCGTCAGGACGATCCCGTCGACCTTGTCCAGGCGGTCCCGGATCGAGGAGAAGTCCGGCAGGATCAGGTCGATGCCGGGCTGCTCGTCCTCGGGGAAGAGCACGCCGCAGTCGATGATCAGCAGTCGGCCCGCGTACTCCAGCAGCGTCATGTTGCGACCGATCTCCCCGAGGCCGCCCAGCGGGGTGATGCGGATCGCGTTCGGCGCGAGTGCGGGGGGCGCGCCGAGATCGGGGTGGGGGTGGCTCAAAAGATTCTCCGTTCACGCAGCGCGCCATATGCCGCGGGGGGTCCTCCCCCGTCGGCATATGGCGCGCGGCATCGCTCGTACCTGTCAGGTCGGTCCGCTCGTCACCGAGCGGCTCGTCGTTGTGCCTCGCGCCGTTCGTCTCCGGTCCAGCGGCAGGTCCCACGGCGGCTGTGGGGCCCGGCGAGCCGGGGCGCGCACGTCTTGTTGCTACAGGTGTACCCCGCCGGCGGCGAGATCCTCCTTCAATCGGGCGATCTCCTCGGACGTGGCGTCAACCAGCGGCAGCCGGACGGGTCCGGCGGGGCGGCCGGCCAGTTCCAGCGCCGCCTTGGTGAGGATCAGGCCCTGGGTGCGGAACATACCGGTGTAGACCGGCAGCAGGCTCTGGTGGATCTCGGTGGCGCGCTTGGTCCCGCCCGCCTCGAAGGCCTCGATCAGCTCGCGCAGCCGGTCGGCGACCAGGTGGCCGACCACGCTGACCACACCGACGGCTCCGACCGAGAGCAGCGGCAGGTTGAGGATGTCGTCGCCCGAGTACCAGGCCAGCTCGGACCGGGCGATCGCCCAGGAGGCCGCGCCCAGGTCGCCCTTGGCGTCCTTGTTGGCGACGATCCGCGGGTGCTCGCCGAGCCGGACCAGGGTCTCGTGGCTCAGCGCGACCCCGGAGCGGCCGGGGATGTCGTAGAGCATCACGGGCAGGGCGCTGGCGTCGGCCACCGTGACGGTGTGCCGGTACAGGCCCTCCTGCGGGGGCTTGCTGTAGTAGGGGGTGACCACCAGCAGGCCGTGGGCACCGGCGGCCTCGGCCTGCCGGGCCAGCTCGACGCTGTGCGCGGTGTCGTTGGTGCCGACTCCGGCCACCACGTGTGCGCGGTCCCCGACCGCCTCGACCACGGCGCGGACCAGCTGCGCCTTCTCGGCGTCGCTGGTGGTCGGCGACTCGCCGGTGGTGCCGTTCAGCACCAGGCCGTCGTTGCCGAGGTCGACCAGGTGGGAGGCGAGGCGCTGGGCGCCGTCGAGGTCGAGTCCGCCGTCGGCGGTGAACGGGGTCACCATCGCCGTCAGGACCCGGCCGAAGGGTGCGTGCTGAGTGGAGGTCGGAGCCATGGTCCAAAAATACTCGTAGCGGATGAGGAGGCCGGGGGTCCGGTCCACCGTTCGGACACCGTGCCGGGGTACCGAACGGCAGGAATCCGGGCAAAGCATGGAATTCCGGTGCTACCTGCTCGGGGGTTCAAGCAGCACCGGAATCCGTGTCCCGAGCCTAGGGAGCGCTACATTCCGTCGCAATCCAGACATGCCGGACCAGTGCGCCCATATGCCTATCGGCCCAGGTCAGGGTGCGAGCCGGCCGTGCTCGCTGAAGGCCGCATGGGTGAGCGGCATCAGACCCGCCCACAGCTGTTCCATCTGCTCCGCGACCATCTCGATCTCGCGCTGCGGGAAGGTCGGCATCTTGCCCCGCTCGTCCTTGGTGCGCAGCGAGAGGAAGTGCATCAGCGAACGGGCGTTGCAGGTCGCGTACATCGAGGAGAACAGGCCGACCGGGAGGACCGCCCGGGCCACCTCGCGGGCGATGCCGGCGTCCAGCATCTCCCGGTACTCGGTGTAGGCGGCGGTGTAGGCCCGCTCCATCGAGGCGGTGGCGGCCTCGTGCTGCTCCGGGGTGCCCTCAAGGAACTCGTACTTGCCCGGGCGGCCGACCTGCACCAGCTTGCGCTCCTCGGCCGGGACGTAGAAGACCGGCTGCAGCTCGCGGTAGCGGCCGCTCTCCTCGTTGTAGGACCAGCCGGTGCGGTGCCGGTGGAACTCGCGGAACACGAAGATCGGCGCACTGATGAAGAAGGTCATCGAGTTGTGCTCGAACGGGGTGCCGTGCCGGTCCCGCATCAGGAAGTTGATCAGGCCCTTGGACTTCTCCGGGTCCTGCCCGATGGCGTCCAGCGACTGCTCGCCGGCGGTGGACACCCGGGCCGCCCAGAGCACGTCGGTGTCGGTGGCGGCGCTGCGGACCAGCTCCACCGTGACGTCGCTGCGGAACGTGGGGGCGGGCCCCTGTGCGTTGGTCACGCGTTACTCCTCTTTCAGAACCATCTCGCGGTCAGCAGCCTAGGGACCCACCGGGACCATCCGGGTAGTCACCAGTGGTACCAGGATCAACCGCGCAGCTTGATGGCGTGGTGCATGGTCTTGCGGGCGCGCGGCGTGTCGCCGGCGTCCGCGTAGGCGACGGCGAGTCGGAACCAGACCCGCCAGTCCTGCGGGGTGGCCTCGGCCTCGGCCTTGCGCCTGCCGAACACCTCGTCGGCCGAGTCACGGTCGACCCGGCCGCCGGAGGTGCGGCGCAGCTCGTCCACCGGGAGTCCGCCCTCGGCCTCCAGCTCCTTGGACATCGCCTCGGTGGTCCGCCCGAACCGGATGGTCTGGCGCAGGAACCAGATGCCGATCGCGGGGATGACGAAGGCGCTGACGCCGATCCCGATCCCGGCGACCTTGCCGGTGGCGATCAGCTGCACCCCCTCCAGCACGCAGACCAGCGACACCACCACGAGGGCGGCGGCCAGCAGGAAGAATCCGGTGCGCGAGGTCATCACAGGTCCATGAAGTTCTCGAGCCCGAAGGTCAGCCCCGGCGCCTCCACCACCCGGCGCACGCCGAGCAGGATGCCCGGCATGAAGCAGCTGTGGTGCAGCGAGTCGTGACGGATCGTCAGGGTCTCGCCGGTGTCGCCGAACAGCACCTCCTGGTGGGCCAGCAGGCCGCGCAGCCGGACCGAGTGCACCGGCACGCCGTCCACGTCGGCGCCGCGGGCGCCGGGCAGGCCGTGGGTGGTCGGGTCGGTCTGCACGGGCAGGCCGGCCGCCTCCCGGGCGGCGGCGATCAGCTGGGCGGTGCGGCCGGCGGTGCCGCTGGGCGCGTCGGCCTTGCCCCGGTGGTGCAGCTCGACCACCTCGACGGACTCGAAGTAGCGGGCGGCCTGCTGGGCGAAGCGCATGGTGAGCACGGCGCCGATGGAGAAGTTCGGCGCGATCAGGCAGCCGACCGGTCCGCTGGCGGTGCCGGGCGCGGCGGCCAGCCAGCCGTTCAGCAGCTCCAGCCGCTCCGGGGTCCAGCCGGTGGTGCCGACCACGGTGTGGATGCCGTTGGCGGTGCAGTACTCCAGGTTCCGCATCACCGAGTCCGGGTGGGTCAGTTCGACCGCCACCTGGGCGCCGCTGGAGACCAGGGTCTCCAGCTCGCTGTCCCGGCCGAGGGCGGCGACCAGCTCCAGGTCCGGAGCGGCCTCGACGGCCTTGACGGCCTCCGAGCCGATCCGGCCGTTGGCACCGATCACGGCTACGCGCAGGGTCATCTCTTCGTCCTCACTTCAGGTAGTCCGCGAGCCCGGCGGCGCGCTTGGCGCTGATCGGGCCGATCAGCGCGAGCGAGGGCCGCCGCGCGCCCAGCACATCACGGGCCACCGCGCGGACGTCGTCCAGGGTGACGCCGGCGATCCGGCCCAGCATGTCGTCGACCGACAGGTGCTGGCCGTAGGACAGTTCGGCCTTGCCGATCCGGTTCATCAGCGAGCCGGTGTCCTCCATGCCGAGCACGGTGGAGCCGGAGATCTGGCCGATCGCCCGGGCCAGCTCCTCCTCGGTGATGCCCTCGGCGACCACCCGGTCGAGCTCCTCGCGGCAGATCCGCAGCACCTCCTCGACCCGGCCGGGCTGGCAGCCGGCGTAGATGCCGAACAGGCCGCTGTCGGAGTAGGAGGAGGAGTACGAGTAGACCGAGTAGGCCAGGCCGCGCTTCTCCCGGACCTCCTGGAAGAGCCGCGAGCTCATGCCACCGCCGAGCGCCGAGTTGAGCACCCCCAGCGCCCAGCGCCGCTCGTCGTGCCGGGGCAGGCCGGGGCCGCCGAGCACCAGGTGGGCCTGCTCGGTGGGGCGGTTGAGCAGTTCCATCCGGCCGGCCGTGCGCACCGCGCGCTCGCCCCGCCGGGCCTCGGACGGCACCGCCGTGGAGCGTTCCAGCACCGGCGCGAAGGCCTCCGCGACCTGGCGCACCACGGCCTTGTGGTCGAGGTTGCCGGCCGCGGCCACCACCAGGTGCTCGGGGCGGTAGCGGCGCTTGTAGAAGCCGGCGATCTGGTCCCGGGACAGTCCCTTGACGGTCTCCTGGGTGCCGAGGATCGGCCGGCCGAGCGGCGCGCCGCCGTAGATCACCTTGGCGAACAGGTCGTGCACCACGTCGCCCGGGTCGTCCTCGGCCATCGCCATCTCTTCGAGGATGACGCCGCGCTCGGCCTCCACGTCCTCGGAGCGGATCAGCGAGCCGGTGACCATGTCGCTGACCACCTCGATGGCCAGCGGCAGGTCGGTGTCGAGCACCCGCGCGTAGTAGCAGGTGTTCTCCTTCGCGGTGAAGGCGTTCATCTCGCCGCCGACCGCGTCCAGGGCGGCCGAGATCTCCAGCGCGGAGCGCCGGGCGGTGCCCTTGAAGAGCAGGTGCTCCAGGTAGTGGGTGGCACCGTTGAGCTGCGGGGTCTCGTCCCGGGAGCCGACGCCGACCCAGATGCCGAAGGTCGCCGAACGGACCGTCGGCAGGGTCTCGGTGACGACCCGCAGGCCGCCGGGGAGAACGGTGCGGCGGACCGTGCCGGCGCCGTCCGCGCCCTTCAGCAGGGTGCGGGTGCTGCCGGGCCGCTGGTGCGCAGCCGAGGCCTGGGCCACGGGCCATTCCTTCTTTCGATCAACGGAGGAACAGGGTGCGGCCCGTACGCCGCTCGGGCGTACGGGCCGCGGTGGGGCTAACGGAGCGTCACTCCGAGGCCGCGTCCTCGGTCGCGCCCTCTTCGCCCTCGATGACCGGGATCAGCGAGAGCTTGCCGCGCGGGTCGATCTCGGCGATCTCGACCTGCACCTTGGCGCCGACGCCGAGCACGTCCTCGACGTTCTCCACGCGCTTGCCACCGGCCAGCTTGCGGATCTGCGAGATGTGCAGCAGACCGTCCTTGCCCGGCATCAGCGAGATGAAGGCGCCGAAGGTGGTGGTCTTCACCACGGTGCCCAGGTAGCGCTCGCCGACCTCCGGCATGGTCGGGTTGGCGATCTGGTTGATCGTCGTCCGAGCGGCCTCGGCGGCCGGGCCGTCGGAGGCACCGATGTAGATGGTGCCGTCGTCCTCGATGGTGATCTCGGCGCCGGTGTCCTCCTGGATCTGGTTGATCATCTTGCCCTTGGGGCCGATGACCTCACCGATCTTGTCGACCGGGATCTTGATGGTGATGATCCGCGGCGCGTTCGGCGACATCTCGTCGGGCGCGTCGATCGCCTCGTTCATCACGTCCAGGACGTGCAGGCGGGCGTCCTTGGCCTGCTTCAGCGCGGCGGCCAGCACCGAGGCCGGGATGCCGTCGAGCTTGGTGTCCAGCTGCAGCGCGGTGATGAAGGTGCGGGTACCGGCGACCTTGAAGTCCATGTCGCCGTACGCGTCCTCGGCACCGAGGATGTCGGTCAGCGCGACGTAGTGCGTCTCGCCGTCGATCTGCTGGGAGATCAGGCCCATCGCGATGCCGGCGACGGCGGCCTTCAGCGGCACACCGGCGTTCAGCAGCGACATGGTCGAGGCGCAGACCGAGCCCATCGAGGTGGAGCCGTTGGAGCCCAGCGCCTCGGAGACCTGCCGGATCGCGTAGGGGAACTCCTCGCGGGTCGGCAGCACCGGGATCAGCGCACGCTCGGCCAGCGCGCCGTGGCCGATCTCGCGGCGCTTCGGCGAACCGACGCGGCCGGTCTCACCGACCGAGTACGGCGGGAAGTTGTAGTTGTGCATGTAGCGGCGCCGGGTCTCCGGGGAGAGCGTGTCCAGCTGCTGCTCCATGCGGAGCATGTTCAGGGTGGTGACGCCCAGGATCTGGGTCTCGCCACGCTCGAACAGGGCCGAGCCGTGCACCCGCGGGATCGCCTCGACCTCGGCGGCCAGGGTGCGGATGTCGGTGACGCCGCGGCCGTCGATCCGGACCTTGTCCGTGATGACCCGCTCGCGGACGATCTTCTTGGTCAGCGCGTTGTAGGCGGCGCTGATCTCCTTCTCGCGGCCCTCGAACTCCGGGAGCAGCTTCTCGGCGGCGACCGCCTTGACCCGGTCCAGCTCGTTCTGGCGCTCCTGCTTGCCGGCGATGGTCAGCGCCTTGGCCAGCTCGCCCTTGACGGCGGAGGTCAGCGCGGCCAGCACGTCGTCCTGGTAGTCCAGGAAGACCGGGAAGTCGCCGGTGGGCTTGGCGGCCTGGGCGGCCAGCTTGGACTGCGCGGCGCACAGCACCTTGATGAACGGCTTGGCGGCGTCCAGGCCCGAGGCGACGATCTCCTCGGAGGGGGCCTCGGCGCCCTCGGCGACCAGCTTGATGGTCTTGTCGGTGGCCTCGGCCTCGACCATCATGATCGCCACGTCGCCGTCCGGCAGCACCCGGCCGGCCACGACCATGTCGAAGACCGCGTCCTCAAGCTCGGAGTGGGTCGGGAAGGCCACCCACTGACCCTTGATCAGCGCGACGCGGACGCCGCCGATCGGGCCGGAGAACGGCAGGCCGGCCAGCTGGGTGGAGGCGGAGGCGGCGTTGATCGCGACCACGTCGTACAGGTGGTCGGGGTTGAGCGCCATGACCGTGACGACGACCTGGACCTCGTTGCGCAGGCCCTTGACGAAGGACGGGCGCAGCGGGCGGTCGATCAGGCGGCAGGTCAGGATGGCGTCCTCGGAGGGACGGCCCTCACGACGGAAGAACGAGCCGGGGATCCGGCCCGCGGCGTACATCCGCTCCTCGACGTCGACGGTCAGCGGGAAGAAGTCGAAGTGCTCCTTCGGCTGCTTGGACGCGCTGGTCGCCGACAGCACCATGGTGTCGTCGTCCAGGTAGGCCACCGCGGAGCCGGCGGCCTGGCGGGCCAGGCGGCCCGTCTCGAAGCGGATGGTACGGGTGCCGAAGGAACCGTTGTCGATCACGGCCTCGGCGTAGAACACGTTCTCTTCCACCTGGAAGATCTCCTCTTTCGTACGTCTCCGGGAGAGCGCCCCCGCGCTTGCCTGCCGGGTTGGCCCTGGTAGCCGGGCCGGTCTTCGATCGAAGCCTCCGGCGTCTGCCCCGCTCGGTCTGCGGGGATTCCGGGGGCCACTACCGAGGACCGGCGCCTCGCGGCGGCCAGGCCTCCAGCGGTGGGCGTCTGGACGCTCTCCTGGCTGCGGGCGGCTTCCGTTTGAAGCCTTCGTCCCGCTTGGGGTTGTCGTGCGGATGGCGTGGGCGCGGTGATCGCGCCACCACCCGGCATGCCCACAACCCTACGGTGCGAATCTCGGCCGCCCCGGGAGGCGGACCCAAGAAATTCGCGGGCCGGTACGCGCGAGGGGCGGCTCCCCGAGTGGGGAGCCGCCCCGGGCGGCAGTCTTAGCGGATGCCGCCGGCGGCGCCGCGGCGGATGCCCAGACGGTCAACCAGCGCACGGAAGCGCTCGATGTCCTTCTTGGCCAGGTACTGCAGCAGGCGACGGCGCTGACCCACCAGGATCAGCAGGCCACGACGGCTGTGGTGGTCGTGCTTGTGGAACTTCAGGTGCTCGGTCAGGTCCGAGATGCGGCGCGAGAGCATCGCGACCTGCACCTCGGGAGAGCCGGTGTCGCCCTCCTTCTGGCCGAACTCGGCGATGAGCTGCTTCTTGACGTCGGCGGCGAGTGCCACGGCGACTCCTTCTCTGATGACCGAGCGATCCTGGTCTACGGCACAGGATCTCCATTTGACTCGGAGGCCCCAGCGTACCAGCCGGTTCGTACCGTCCGGTCAACGGCTAGCTGGTAGCGCCCCTGGCCAAGGCGTAGACGTTCAGCACGGCCAGCGCCAGCGGCACCAGCGACATCAGCAGCAGGCTGTCCACCAGGTCCAGGATGCGGCCCCAGAACGGCGACACCCCGCGGCGCGGCACCACCAGGGCGATCGCGGTGAGCAGCGCGGCGCCGAGCGCGACCGAGCCGCCCAGCCAGATCGTCCGCAGGTCGACCGCGGTGGTGCTGGTCGCCTTCAGGATGAACAGCGGGGTGTTCAGCGACAGGCCCAGGATCAGCAGGCCCAGGCCCACCAGGCCGGCGACGGTCAGGCTGAACACCTGCGCGGTGTAGCGGAACAGCCGCGCCCGCAGCATCGTCGAGACGCCCAGCGCCAGCGCCAGCAGCTGCGGGTACATCGCGTCGCTGAAGCCGAGCACCGCGCAGGCGCCGACCACCACGGCGGCCGAGCCGCCGACCAGGCCGACCAGCACCTCGTGGCCGCGCCGGGCCTGGTGGGCGATCCGCTCGTACTGCACCGCCTCGGCCCGGCTGGTCTCCTCGGCCAGCCGGCTGCTGCGGGTGCGGGTCTGGCCGGGGGCGCTGAAGCCGACCGGGAGCCGGGCGAAGCGCGCCGACAGGGCCGGCAGGAAACCGACCGCGGCGACCGCGGCCACCCCGGCGACGGCGGCGATGTGGCTGACCGGGGTGGACGGCAGCAGCACCGCGGCGAAGGTGGCCAGGGTGCCGGCGGCGGCCAGGAAGGCGGCCGCGACGAAGACCGAGTCGCGCTCCGGCAGCAGGCCGACCAGCAGCACCGAGACGATCAGCACCGCCACGCAGCCGACCAGGAACTGCAGCCGGCCCGGGCCCTCGTAGCGGTGCGCGACCGCGAGCACCCCGGTGCCCGCGATCAGCGCGTGCGGCAGTGCGCCGATGCCCAGCGCCACCCCGGCGCCGGTGTCGTCGTAGACCCGGGCCCGGACGCCGGCGAAGCCGACCAGCACCACCGCGGCCACGCCGGAGAGCACCCCGGGCAGGCCGTGCATGTCGTGCCGCAGGTCGGAGAACCAGAGCGCGAAGCCGAGCAGCACGATCAGCAGGGTCGAGCCGGTCAGGCCGAACGCCCGCATCAGGTCGGGGGTCCAGAACCGCCGGTCGGCCTCCACCGCGCTGGCGATGGCGTCCGCCACGTCGTCGTAGACGGCCGGCGGCAGCGACTCGGCGAACGGGCGCAGGCTCAGCAGGTCGCCGTCGCGGACCTGTTGGGCGGCCAGCGGCAGGCCGCTGTCCAGCACCGTGCCGTCCCGGCGGACCAGATGGAAGCCGGTCGGCGCACCCTCCTGCTGGGTCTGGCCGGAGAGCCGCAGCACCTCGGGGTAGACGTCGGCCAGCGGCACGTCCTCCGGCAGCGCGACGTCGATCCGGCTGTCCGGCGCCACAACGGTGACCCGGCAGAATCCGGTCGCTGTGTTGGCACTCAACAGTGCTCCCCCTTACTGCTCACTGCTTCCGCTGACCCAGAGTTGGCGCTGCGTCACCCTACCGTCTGGCACCGCCGCGCTGGTCCGGCGGTACTCCACCGGCCCGGGCCCGGCGGGGCTGGGTAGGATCGGCCCCTGCGCGCGCGGGGGCACGAGCGTCGTACACACAGGGGAAGCCCCGCCGAGGACCTGTCGAGTCGCGTGAGGGCGGTACATGAGTGTCGTAACGGTCAAGCGTCCGGCCCGGGCCTACCCCCCGGTGGTGCCGGAGGAGCCGGTGGAGCTGGTCGCCCCGCCGGAACTGGCCCGCGGAGGCGGCGACGACTGGATGATGAGCCTGCTGCCGATGCTCGGCATGGGCGGCTCGGCGGCCTTCTTCTTCATGCCCGGCGCGGCCCCGATGATGCGGGTGATGGGCGTGCTGATGCTCGCCTCCACCGGCGGCATGGCGGTGGCTCAGGTGATCAAGGCCCGCAAGGGCGGCAACGCCGGACTCGCGGACGAGCGCCGGGACTACCTGAAGTACCTCCAGCAGATGCGCCGTCAGGTCCGCAAGACGGCCGAGCAGCAGCGCGGCGCCCAGCTCTACCTGCACCCCGAGCCGGACCAGCTCTGGTCGATCGTGGCCGAGGGCCGCCGGCTCTGGGAGCGCCGCCCGGGCGACCCGGACTTCGCGCAGATCCGGATCGGCCGCGGCCCGCAGCAGTTGAGCACCCCGCTGGTGGCCCCGCAGACCGCGCCGATGGAGGAGCTGGAGCCGCTCTCGGCCGACGCGATGCGCACCTTCCTGCAGGCCCACGGCACCCTGCAGGACCTGCCGCTGGCGGTGGCGCTGCGCGCCTTCTACCACATCACGGTCTGCGGCGACCCGGACACCGTCTACGGCAGCGTCCGGGCGATGATCGCCCAGCTGACCACCCTGCACGCGCCCGACGACCTGGTGGTCGCGGTGGCCGCCGCCCCCGGCGCGCTGGAGGAGTGGGAGTGGACCAAGTGGCTGCCGCACACCCAGCACCGCAAGGAGGCCGACGGCGCCGGCTCGCGGCGGCTGATCGCGGCGGGCCTGGGCGAGTTGGAGGGCCTGCTCGCGGACGAGCTGGCCGGTCGCCAGCGGTTCTCCCGGGACGCCCAGCCGAGCTCCGACCAGCCGCACCTGGTGGTGGTGCTGGACGGCGCCTCGATCCCGCCGGACTCGGTGCTGGCCGGCATCGACGGGGTGCACGGGGTGACCGTGATCGAGGTGGTGCCGGGCGAGCTGGACGAGCCGACCGGGCACCTGCTGATCACCGTGTCGCCGCAGGAGCTGCTGCTCCAGTCGGCCTCCGGCGCCGCCTACGAGGGCGTGCCGGACACCCTGTCGGCCTGGCAGAGCGAGGCGCTGGCCCGGCAGTTGGCGCCGTACCGGATCTCGGCCGGCGGTGACGACGAGCCGCTGCTCTCCAACCTGGACTTCACCGACCTGATGGGGGTCGGCGACGCCGGCTCGGTGGACGTCTCGCGGACCTGGCGGCCGCGCGCCCAGCACGAGAAGCTGCGGGTGCCGATCGGTGTCGGGGCGGGCGGCGAGCTGGTCCACCTGGACATCAAGGAGGCCGCGCTGGAGGGCATGGGCCCGCACGGCCTGTGCGTCGGCGCGACCGGTTCCGGCAAGTCCGAGCTGCTGCGCACCCTGGTGCTGGGCCTGGCGATGACGCACTCCTCGGAGACGCTGAACTTCGTGCTCGCCGACTTCAAGGGCGGCGCGACCTTCGCCGGCATGGCGGACATGCCGCACACCTCCGCGGTGATCACCAACCTGGAGGGCGAGCTCACCCTGGTGGACCGCATGCGGGACGCCATCGAGGGCGAGCTGAACCGGCGCCAGGAGCTGCTCCGCTCGGCCGGCAACTACGCCAACCTGAACGAGTACGAGCGGGCCAGGGCGGCCGGCGCGGCGCTGGACCCGCTGCCCTCGCTGGTGCTGATCATCGACGAGTTCTCCGAACTGCTCACCGCCAAGCCGGACTTCATCGACATGTTCATCCAGATCGGCCGGATCGGCCGGTCACTCGGGGTGCACCTGCTGCTCGCCTCGCAGCGCCTGGAGGAGGGCAAGCTGCGCGGCCTGGACACCTTCCTCTCCTACCGGATCGGTCTGCGCACCTTCTCGGCCGCCGAGTCGCGGGCCGCGATCGGCGTGCCGGACGCCTACCACCTGCCGCCGGTGCCCGGTGTCGGCTACCTGAAGTTCGGCACCGACGTGATGGACCGGTTCAAGGCGGCCTACGTCTCCGGTCCGTACCGGGCGCCGGGCCAGCAGCGCTCGGCGGGCCGGGTGTCCGGGGTGCAGCCGGTGCGGTTCACCGCCGCGCTGGTGCCGGTGCAGGCGCCGGTCGAGCCGGTGGCCGAACCGGAGCCGCAGCTGGACGACGCGCTGGTGGACACCGTGCTGGACGTGATCGTGCAGCGGATGACCGGCCAGGGCCCGGCCGCGCACCAGGTGTGGCTGCCGCCGCTGGACGAGGCGCCGAGCATGGACCAGCTGATGCCGCCGCTGCTGGCCGCCCCGGAACGCGGGCTGACCTCGCCGGAGTTCGGCGCGCTGGGCCGGCTGGTGGTGCCGGTGGGCATCGTGGACAAGCCGCGCGAGCAGCGCCGCGACGTGCTCTACCAGGACTTCTCCGGCGCGGCCGGCCACGGCCTGGTGGTCGGCGGTCCGCGCTCGGGCAAGTCGACCCTGATCCGCACCATGGTGGCGGGCTTCGCGCTCACCCACACCGCGGTGGAGACGCAGTTCTACCTGATGGACTTCGGCGGCGGCGGCTTCCAGTCGATCCAGGGGCTGCCGCACGTCGGCGGGGTGGCCGGGCGGCTGGACGCCGACAAGGTGCGCCGGATGGTCGCCGAGGTGCACGGCGTGCTGAACCGCCGCGAGGAGCTGTTCCGGGCCACCGGCATCGACTCGATCACCACCTACCGCACCCGCCGGGCCGCCGGGCAGCTGCCGGACGAGCAGTTCGGCGACGTCTTCCTGGTGATCGACGGCTGGCTGACCTTCCGGCAGGAGTTCGAGCCGCTGGAGCCGGTGATCAACGACATCGCCCAGCGCGGTCTGGGCTACGGCGTGCACCTGGTGCTCACCGCGGCCCGCTACGCCGAGGTCCGCCCGGCGCTCAAGGACGCCCTGCAGAACCGCACCGAGCTGCGCCTCGGCGACCCGATGGAGTCGGAGGTCGACCGCCGGGTGGCGCAGAACGTGCCGCAGGGCGCGGCCGGCCGCGGCCTGACCTCCGGCAAGCTGCACTTCCTCAGCGGGCTGCCGCGGATCGACGGCTCCTCGGAGACCGACGACCTGGTGACCGGCGTGGCCGGGCTGGTGGAGGCGGTGAACGCGGCCTGGAGCGGCCCGCGGGCGCCGCAGGTGCGGATGCTGCCGGCCGTGCTGGACGGCGACTCGCTGCCCAAGGGCTTCGAGGTGCCCGAGCGCGGCGTGGCCTTCGGGCTGGACGAGATCGAGATGGCGCCGGTCTTCGTCAACTTCGAGACCGACCCGCTGTTCATCGTCTTCGGCGGCAGCGAGTCCGGTAAGTCGGCGCTGCTGCGGATGCTGGTCAAGCAGATCACCGAGCGCTACACCCCCGACCAGGCCGGCATCGTGATCGGCGACTACCGGCGCGCGCTGCTCGGCACGGTGCCGCCGGAGTACCTGGTGGAGTACGCGGCGGCGCAGCCGGCCCTCAGCTCGATCGTGGAGATGCTGCGCGGCGCCTGCGCCCGCCGGCTGCCCGGTCCGGACGTGACCGCCGAGCAGCTGCGCAACCGCAGCTGGTACAGCGGCAAGGACATGTTCGTGATCGTGGACGACTACGAGCTGGTCGCCACCTCCTCGGGCAACCCGCTGGCGCCACTGGCCGAGTTCCTGCCGTTCGCCCGGGACATCGGCCTGCGGGTGATCATCGCGCGCAGCGCCGGCGGCGCGGGCCGCTCGCTCTACGAGCCGCTGATGCAGCGGATGCGCGAGCTGGGCGGCCAGGGCGTGCTGCTCTCCGGCAACAAGGACGAGGGCGCGCTGCTGGGCACCGCCAAGCCGCAGCCGCTGCCGCCGGGCCGGGGCGTCTTCGTCTCCCGCCGGGTGACCTCGGGCCAGATGGTGCAGACCGGTTGGCTGCCCGTGACCTAGTCACGGTGAGTGATGACCGAGGGCCGGGTGCGTTCACCGCACCCGGCCCTCGGTGTCTCCGGGTGTCCGGAAGCCGGAAAGTTATCGACGATTTTCCGGCCCTCGGCTGCGGTTATCGTCGCCGGTCGGCGGGGGTGCGGCGGCGGTGCGGCGGGCCGGGAGGCCCCTGGTGCTGCCGCGATGAGCGGCCAGCCAGACCTTTGATTCATGTGCCGTCACGAGCGTTCACCTTTGATTCATGCCCGGTTGGCCAAAGTTAACAAGTCGGACATCAGTGGTGACAGCAGAACGTGATCTTCACTTCGGATGGTTATGCGGGCTACCGCAACGGATTCCGAAGGTCAACCGGCATTGACGCGACCCATACGCCCGCCCACCATTGGCGACTCGGGAGCGACACCACGCAGGACCCCAGCGGACCCCCACCCGGAGGCGATACCGCTCCCCACCCCAGCACCGCACAGGACGCGCAAAGCCGCGCTGAGCCGATCGGATCCCGTCCATGACCGACACGCTTCGCCCACCCGCCACCACCCCCGCGGTGACGGTCAGTACCGCGGAGGCACCGCGCAAGCTGGCCCGCTCACTCGGCGTCGTGGGCGGAACGCTGCTCACGCTCTCCTGCGTCACGCCGGCGTCCTCGCTCTTCGTCCTGGTGCCCGGCCTGTTCAACACGCTGGGCACCGCCACCGCGATGACCATCGGGATCGGCGCGATCATCTGCGTCGCGGTCGCCTTCGCCTACTCCGAGCTGGGCACCCTGATCCCCAGCGCCGGCGGCGAGTACGCCATGGTCGGCACCCTGGCCGGGCGCTTCGCGGGCTGGCTCTCCTTCATCCAGTCGCTGATCGTGGTGATGATCGTCCCCTCGGTCATCGCGCTCGGCACCGCCGCCTACCTGGCCCCGATCGTGCACGTCAGCGCCCCGCTGGCGGGTGCCGCGGTGATGCTGGCGGCCACCGTGGCCGGCCTGCTCGACCTGCGCGCCAACGCCTGGATCACCGGCATCTTCCTGGTGCTGGAGGTGATCGCGGCCGGTGTCGTCTCGGTGCTCGGCTTCGCCCACCAGCAGCGCGGCCTGGGCACCCTGCTGCACGGCGTGACCGCCGACGGCCACGGCATCACCAGCACCGTCGGCCTGGGCGGGATCGTCGGCGCGATGGGCGTGGCGCTCTTCGTCACCCAGGGCTTCTCCACCGCCATCTACCTCTCCGAGGAGCTGGAGAACCCGCGCCGCAACGTCGCCCGCACCGTGCTGTGGACGCTCGGCCTGTCCGTCGTGGTCATCATGGTCCCGGTGGTCGCGATCACCCTGGGCGCCCCCGACCTGGCCACCCTGACCGCCGGCGACATCTCCGGCATGGTGGCCGGCTGGAGCGACTCGGCCCTGGGCACCTTCATCAGTCTGTGCATCGCGCTGGCGATCATCAACGCCGGCATCGTGATGGTGATCCAGAACTCCCGGGTGCTGTTCGCCTCCGGCCGCGACAAGGCCTGGCCGGAGCCGGTCAACAAGGCCTTCGGCACGCTGAACCGGTTCAACGCCCCGTGGATCGCCACCCTGGCGGTCGGCCTGCCCGGCGCCGCCTTCTGCTTCGTCCCCGGCAACCTGCTGAGCAACATCACCGGTGTCGCGGTCAGCGCGCTCTACCTGCTGGTCGCGGTCGGCGCGCTGCTCTCCCGCCGCGGCGCCCACAAGGACGTGCCCGCCTGGCGCCAGCCGCTGTGGCCGGTGCTGCCGGTGCTGCTGATCGTGGCGCTCGGCTACGTGCTCACCCAGCAGGACCACAAGGCGCTGGTCTGGACCGGCGTGATCACCGCCGTCGCCTCGCTCTACTGGGCCTTCTACCTGCGCCCGCGCCAGGAGACCCGCTGGGTGATCACCCTGCCGGAGGACGAGCAGGTCTGACCCGCCCCGATCCACCACGCGCGAGGGCCCGGACACCGCTGGGGGTGTCCGGGCCCTCGCGCGTTCGGCGCGCCCGGCTACCGCACCGCCCGGCGCCGGCGCAGGTCGCGCAGCACCACCGTGCCGCCGAACAGCGCGGCGACCGCGACCACGGCGGTGCCCAGCACGTAGGTGGCGGTGCGGCGGTCACGGTCGGCCTGGGTCTCACCGAGGCCGAGCGGCTGCGGGATGATCTGCGTGTTGTCCAGCCGGACCGCCGGGTCGGCCGCCGGGGCGTCGGCCGGCGCGGAGGTGTCGGTGACCGCCTTCAGCGGGTCCACCACGCCCCAGCCGATGTACGCGTTGCGGCCGCGCTCGACGCGCTGCGCGGTCTGCTCGATCCGGGCCCGGATCTGCCGCGGGGTCCAGTTCGGGTACTCCTGCACCAGCAGCGCGGCCACGCCCGCCACGTAGGGCGCGGCGAAGCTGGTGCCGTCGTCCACGCACTGGCCGTGGCTCGGCACGGTGGAGAGCATGTCCACCCCGGGGGCGGCCACCTGGACGAAGTCGCCGTACTGCGAGAACGAGGCCCGCTCGTTGTTGCGGTCGGAGGCGCCGACCGCGAGCACCGTCGGGTAGGCGGCCGGGTAGGTGGGCTGACCCTGGCCGTCGTTCCCGGAGGCGGCGACCACCACGATGCCCGCCTGTTCGGCCGCGGCCAGCGCCTGCTGGAGCCCGGCGCTGCCGGTGAAGTCGGGGCTGCCGCCGACCGACCTGACGTCCTGGGAGATGTTGATCACCCGGACGTTGTCCGCCTGCCGGTCCTTCACCGCCTCGTTGATGGACTGGGTCAACGTGTTGACGTCGCCGTCGCCCGCGTCGTCGTTCTGACGGATCGTCAGGATGTTCGCGTCGGGCGCGAGACCGACGAAGCCGACACCGGGCATCGGGGTGGCGGCGATGATCCCGGCCACCTTGGTGCCGTGGCCCACCGGGTCGGTGGTGGAACCGCCCTGGGCCTGCACCGGCGGGTTCTGCGACTTGTCCATCAGGTAGGTGGTGCCCGAGATCACCTTGCCCGGCCGCGCCAGCTGCGGGTTGGTCGGGTCCACCCCGGTGTCGATCACCGCGACCGTCACGCCCTTGCCGGTCGCCGTCTGCCAGAGCCGGTCCAGCTGCACCCGCTGCAGCGCCCACGGCTCGGCCGGCACGTCCGGGGCCGGGAAGGTGCAGTTGCCCGCGGCCGAGATCCCGAGCGGCGTCCACGAGGTGGCGCCCGGATCCGATGCCTGCGCCGGCCCGGTCCCCAACAGGCCCAGCACCGCCGCGATCGCCGCCGACCGCCCCAGCGTCCGCCTCACCACGACTTCCCTCACCCCGTCACCCCGTCACAGCGTCAGCCAGAAGATCAAGCCGGAAGATCAACCGGCACAGCGCGGGAGCGGGCGCCCGCTCGGACGCCCGCTCCCGTTCGTGCCCAGCACCGTGCTCCGCGGAGCGACGGATCACGCGTGCCAGATGCCCGCGTTCGCGGCCTCGGTCGCGGTGTAGTGCGCGTGGGCGTCGTCGAGCGCTCCGGCGATCTTGAGCAGGGTCTCGTGCAGGTCCTTCGCCTTGCTGTCCCAAACGGCCTGGCGCTGGTTGTAGCCCTCCTGCGCCGCGCCGGTCCAGGTACCGCAGATGGCGACCACCTTGGCGCGCAGCTCGTCCAGCTGGCCCTGGATGGTGGTGGCGCCGCCGCGGACCGCCGCGCCGGCGTTCTGGATCGTCTCGAACGTGACCTTGATGTGACCGTCAGACATGTCTGGCTCCTTGTCAGTGAATGGTGGACCAGGCGGTTCGACTGGGCGAGCCACCCGCTGGAGGCGTTGCCGTGAGCGCCTGCTCAGGCAGCGCTGCCGCCGAAGTTGCCGCTCTGCGCCGACTCGGTCTGCGAGTAGTTCTTGGTCGTGGTGTCGATCGCACCCGCGATGTCGAGCAGCACCTTGTTCAGCGCGGTCGCGTCGTCGTTCCACTGCGACTGGAGCGTGTGGTACGCGGTCGCCGCCTGGCCCTGCCAGCCGGCCGCGATCTCGTCGATCAGCGAGTTGAGCTTGCCGATCTCGCTCTGGATCTGCCCGGCGACATCGTTGATGTGCTTCGAGAACGCCCGCATCTCCTCAGCGGTCGTCGTGAAAGTACCAGCCATGTTCCACCGTCCCCCATGAGACTGACTTCTCCGGGTGTCTCGTCACCCTGCCCACCCGAAGGACATCACGGTGTGACGTCTGCGAGCACTGTAGCCGTGACCACTGACCGGCCCAACACCGGTTTCCGATTGGTTACCCAGTCATGACGTAGTTCCGGTCCGCAGCACGCCCGCCCAACCCGGCCTGCGGCCTCAGGAGTTCTGCTCCTGGGTGGCGGCGTTGGTGTTCAGCGCCGGGCCCGCCGGGATCAGGTCCGACCACGCCTTGGGCACGTTGACCGGGGTGTCCCCCTGGTAACCCAGGCGCGCCTGCGCCTCGTTGACCTGCGGCTGGGCCGGCTGCTGGCTCGGCGAGGGGGCCGGCGACAGGGACTGCCCGGCCACCGTGCCCTCGCTGTTGGCCGGCACCGAGTAGCGCAGGCCGGTCTCGGTGATCAGGAAGTTGCTGCCGGAGCCGTTCTGGTTGCCGTTGTCCATCGCCCGGTAGAAGAGGCCGTGGCCCGCGCTGACGTGCGCGGTGTTGGCCCCGGTGGTGACCGGGGCCGGGAAGTCGGGGCCGGCCCAGACGGTCTGGTCGGGGACCACCGTCCCGTCCGGCCTGGTGGTGTACGTGCCCTTGAAGGTCGAGCAGATCACCGGCTGCCCGCTCGCCGCGTCGCCGCTGTTCAGCGGGGCCCCGCTCTGCGCCGCCGGCCAGTCGCCCGGGGCCTGCATCGCCGAGTCGTCCTCCTCGGGCTGGACGGCGTTGAGGTCCTTCGGGGTGAGCTGGGCGATGGTCGGCGCCGGGCCGGCGTTGCTGTAGGCGACCTGGGTCGCCGGGTTCAGCTGCATCAGCTGCGCCTGGAAGGCCGACACCTTGTAGAGGTGGTCGCTGCCCAGCACGTAGTAGGCGTCCCGCTGTTCGGTGGTGAACAGCCGGCCGACGACCCGCTCGGTCTGGTCGGACAGCGGCACCGAGGAGCGCACCTGGTGGTTCGGGTCCATCCCCTTCACGCTCGGGAAGGTGATCGGGGTGCCGGGGTGCAGGGTGCCCAGCCACTGCGCGGTGACCGTCTCCGGCTTCGCCTGGTTGCCGAAGAGCGCGCGCTGCAGCGCCGGCACGTTGTCGCCGGGGGCGCCGATCTGGTGGCTGGTGTCGCTCGGATCGACCAGGTAGGTCGGCCCCGCCGAGCCGTCGTCGTTCTTCACCTGCACGTACAGGTTCTGACCACCGGTCAGCACGCGGGTCGGGCTGGCGAGCGCCGCCGCGTCCGCGTCGGCCGCCAGGAAGACGCTCTGGTTGGGGTGCGAGGCGTCCGCGCCCGGGCGGTCGCAGACCGACCAGGTCTTCGGCTTCGCCGCGTCCGCCGAGGTGGGCAGCTTGTCCGGGGCGAACGGGATGCCGATCGTGGCGCCGTGCCACTTGTACTGGTCCAGCACCGAGTCGGCCACGAAGACCACGCTGGAATCGGCCGGCAGCACCAGCTTCGCCGAGGCCATGTTGACCACCGGGTGCAGCCGCTTGGTGCCGTCCTGGTCGGTCAGCAACACGTAGCGGGTGGTCGAGTCCTTGCCGACGATCACGTTCTTGCCGCTGTCCCAGCCCACCGGCGCACCGGGCTTGATCATCCCCCAGAGCCCGAAGCCCGCCATCACCAGGGCACCGACCACCAGCGAGGGCACCAGCGCGCGGACCGGCCGCGGCGCGTCCTCGTCGCTGCCCCCGCCCTCCGGCTGCAGGAACGCGCCCACCGTGCGCTTGCGCGCGAAGGTGTAGGCGTTCAGCTCGTCCCGCCTCGATGCCATTGCCCCGTCTCCCCTGTTCGAGCGTCCGGCGGGCCATTCTGCCGCCCGCCGGGCCCGCCGACCGCCCAACCCTCTACGATGCGGCTGACGGTGAGTACCGTACGGGTACAGTTCCGCGCCCGGCCAGCCGGGCCGTGACGGCGAATCAGCCGGGCCGTGACAGCGATTCAGAGGGGGCACCCGGGGGATGCCGAGCAAGACCGCTTCGAGGCGGCGCAGGGCGGGCGGCCGGGCGGCCGCCCCGGCCCCGACCGCGCCCGTGCCAGCAACGCCACCGCAGTCCGGGACGCCCCCGGTCACCCTGAAGGTGCACCCCAGGCCCGGCCTGCTCGGCCGCCGACTGCGGCTCCAGCAGCTGGTGCTCGTCGAGGTCGCCGCCGCCCTGGTCGCGGTCGGCTGGACGATCGACCGGATGGCGGCGATCGGCGCCGCCGTGCCCGCCCTGGTCCTGCTGGTCTTCGCCCTGGTCCCGGTGCGCGGCCGCACCCTGGGCGAGGCCCTGCGGGTGCGCTCCGCCCAGCGGGCCCGCCGCCGCGAGAGCCCCGGCAGCGTGCCGCCCGGCACCGACCCGGCCCTCGCCCCCGCCCTGGAGCTCGACCCGGCGCTGCGCACCTGCACCCACGCCACCGAGGCCGACCTCGGCGGCGGCCGCCCGGTGCGCCGCGAGACCGGCATGATCGGCGACGGCACCTTCCTCACCTCGGTGCTGCTGGTGCAGGCCAAGGACCAGCCGCTGCGCCCGACCCGCACCACGCTGCCCCTCCCGCTGGACGTGGTCTGCTCCGCGCTGCGGGTGGACGACATCGCCCTGGAGTCGATCCAGGTGGTGCAGCACACCCAGCCCGCACCCGCCCCGCACCTGCCCGAGCAGGCGCTGGCCGCCCGGGCCTACCGGGAGCTGCCGGGCGGCCCCACCACCCCCGCGCTGCGGCTCACCTGGGTCGCGCTCAAGCTCGACCCGGAGCGCGCCGCCACCGCCGTGCTGGCCCGCGGCGGCGGCGAGGAGGGCGCCCGCAAGGCACTGCAGCGGGTCACCGACCAGCTGGCCGGCCGGCTGAACAGCGCCGGCTTCACCGCCACCGTGCTGGACGAGCGGGAGCTGATCGCCGCGCTCTCCATCGCCACCTGCGCCAACCCGCTGGCCACCACCGGCCGGCAGGGCAGCGGCTCCGGCGGCCAGGTCAACCGGCGCACCCAGGAGATGCGCCGGTTCTGGCGGGTGGACGACCGCTACCACACCACCTACTGGGTCTCCCGCTGGCCGCAGCTCGGCCTGCGCGACGGCCGGGCCGGCCGGACCACCGCCCCGGACCTGGTCAACCTGCTCACCGGCGTGCCCGCGCTGGCCAGCGCGTTCAGCCTCACCGCCCGCCCGGGCACCGGCGACGCGGTGGCGCTCAGCGGCCACGTCCGGGTGGTCGCCCGCAGCGAGCACGACGCCGCGCAGTTCGGCCGGCAGCTGGAGCAGCGCGCGCAGAGCGCGGGCCTCGGCCTCAGCCGGCTCGACCAGGAGCAGGCCCCCGGCCTGCTCGCCACCCTGCCGCTCGGGGGAACCTGCTGATGGCCTACCAGACCCGTCCGGCCACCGCCCCGCAGGCCGACCCCGAGCGCGGCCGGATCGCCCGGATCCGGGCCGGCTTCGGCCTGCGCGGCCCGCGCCGCGAACAGCACGTGCTGGCCGCCGACGAGCTCTCCGCGCTCTCCTTCCCGGTCGGCGACGACGGCGTGGTGATCGGCGAGGACGCCGAGCGCCGCCCCGCCGTGCTCGGCCTGTTCCGGCCCACCGCCTACGACGTGGTGCTGGTCGGCGGCATGTGGACGGCCCAGGTGCTGGCGCTGCGGGCCGCCGCGACCGGCGCCCGGGTGGCGGTGGAGACCGCCCGCCCGCAGTTCTGGTCACCGCTGGCGCAGGCCGCCGGCGGTGGGCAGCCCTGCCTGACGGTGCACCAGATCGGCCGCCTCGGCGCGCAGGGCGCCTCGGTCTCGGCGCCGGTGCTGGTGGTCCGCGACCTCGGGCCGCGCCCGCCGCGCAGCCGGCTCTCGGCCAGCCCGTGGCAGTCCACCCTGACCCTGCTGCCGTTCCTCGGGCCGAACGCCGCCCGGGTGCTGAACACCGCCGACCTGGTCGGCGTGCAGCGGGTCTCGCCGCAGGAGGCCGAGCTGGTCGGCCGGGTGCTCACGCTGCCCGGCCAGGACGTGGCCACCCTGCCGACGCTGACCGACGACCTGACGCTCTGGTCCACCCGGATCCGCCGGCAGTACGTCCGGACCGAGCCGGTCCCGGCCGAGCAGCAGTTGCTGGGGCCGCCCCGCCGGGTCGACTGACGGCCCGTCGGGGGCCCTGTCCGGGCCCCGGCGCTCCCGAAGGCGCACTCAACCTGGCAAGGTACAGGTTCTAGTCTTGTGCCTACGGCACCGCGAACAGCGGCGGCGAACACGAGGGAGCCAAGGTGAGCAGCGATCGGGACGGCGTCTACGTCGGCGACAACGCGGCAGAGGACGACGACGACTGGTCAGACGCGCCCGACTACACTCCCCCGTCCTGGTACACCCAGGGCGAGTCGGCCGCGCCGCAGCCCGCGGCCTCCCCCGCGCAGCCCGTGGTGCCCGGGCCGGGGCTGCCGGTCGAGCCGGTGGCGCCGGCTCCGGTGCCCGCACCCGCGCCGGCCCCCGCTCCCGGGCCCGCGCCCGTGCCGGTCGCCGAACAGCCCGCGCCGGTCGCCCCGGTGGCGGTCCAGGCCGCGCCCGCACCGGTGCCCGCGCCCGCACCGACGCCCGCTCCGGTCGTCGACCAGCCCGCCGCGCAGCAGGCCGCCGCACCGCAGGCCGGTGCTCCCGGCTGGCCGGCCGCGGCGGTCGCCCCGGGCACCGAGGCGACCTCCTTCCTGATGGCCCCGCCGCAGCTCGCCGGGCAGCCCGCGCCGCAGTCCGGCCAGCCGAGCGCCTACCCGGCCGCCGCCTACCCTCCGCACCTGCTGCAGCAGGGCGGGCAGCAGGTGCCGCCGCAGCACCAGGCGCCGCACCCGCAGGCAGCGCAGCAGCCGGTGGAGCCGTCCTGGGCCGCCCAGCAGCAGCCGCCGCAGCACGCCCAAGGCCCGCACGCCCAGCCGCCGTACGCCCAGGCACCGCAGGTCCAGCAGGTCCAGCCCCCGCAGCAGCCGCAGGCCCCGCAGCCCCCGGTGGACCCGCGCCAGGGCGGCTGGCCGCAGGGCACCGGCTGGCAGCAGCCCGCGCCGCAGCCCGCCCCCGGCCCCGCCGTCCCGCACCCGCAGAGCGCGCCGGCCCCCCAGGCCGCCCAGCCCGCCCCGCAGCCGTACCCCGGGCAGCAGCAGGGCGTGCCCCAGCCCCCGGCGGCCTTCCAGCAGCCCGCCCCGCAGCCGCAGGCGCAGGGCGCCCCGCTCGGCTACACCGCCGCGGTCGAGCTCAACTCCGAGCGCCTGCTGCGCAGCCAGCCCAAGCAGCAGCGCCAGACGCCCCGGCTGAAGTTCGGCGGCAAGGCCGCCGCGGCCGAGCGCGAGCGCCGGCTCACCGTCATCCGCACCCCGGTGCTGAGCTGCTACCGGATCGCCGTGATCAGCCTCAAGGGCGGCGTCGGCAAGACCACCACCACCACGGCGCTCGGCGCCACCCTGGCCAGCGAGCGCCAGGACAAGGTGATCGCGATCGACGCCAACCCGGACGCCGGCACCCTGGGCCGCCGGATCAAGCGCCAGACCGGCGCCACCATCCGCGACCTGGTGACGGCGATCCCGCACCTGCGCAGCTACATGGACATCCGTCAGTTCACCTCGCAGGACCAGAACTCCGGCCTGGAGATCCTGGCGAACGACGTGGACCCGGCCGTCTCCACCACCTTCAACGACTCGGACTACCGCCAGGTGATCGACGTGCTGGGCCGCCAGTACCCGATCATCCTGACCGACTCCGGCACCGGTCTGCTGTACAGCGCGATGCGCGGGGTACTGGACCTGGCCGACCAGCTGATCATCGTCGCCACCCCGAGCGTGGACGGCGCCAGCAGCGCCAGCACCACCCTGGACTGGCTCTCCGCGCACGGCTACGCCGACCTGGTGCAGCGCAGCATCACGGTGGTCTCGGGGGTCCGCGAGACCAGCAAGATGATCCGGATCGAGGACATCGTGGCGCACTTCCAGACCCGCTCGCGCGGCGTCGTGGTGGTGCCGTTCGACGAGAGCCTGGCCGCCGGCGCCGAGGTCAACCTGGACATGATGCGGCCCAAGGTGCGCGAGGCCTACTTCGAGCTGGCCACCCTGGTCGGCGAGGACATCGTCCGGGCCCAGCACGCGCAGCAGCAGGCCGGCGGCTGGCAGCAGCAGGCCGCCGGTCCCGCCCAGGGCCAGCC
Organism: Kitasatospora viridis; assembly: GCF_007829815.1. NCBI lineage: Bacteria > Bacillati > Actinomycetota > Actinomycetes > Kitasatosporales > Streptomycetaceae > Kitasatospora > Kitasatospora viridis. The sequence continues at coordinate 1,645,250 of NZ_VIWT01000001.1, forward strand.
GCCGCAGCAGCAGTGGGCGGCCCAGCCCGGCCCGGCCCAGCCGCAGCCCTGGCACCCCGGCCCGCAGCAGGGCGGCTACCCGCCCCCGCAGCAGGGCTACGGCTACCCCCAGGGCGGCCCGCAAGCCGGCCAGCCCTGGCACCCCGGCCCGCAGCAGGGCGCCCCGGCCCCGCAGCAGCAGGACGGCCCGCCGCCGGGCCACGGCTACCCGGGCCGCGCCCCGCAGCAGCACCAGCAGCCCCCGGCCGGCTACGGCTACCCGCCGCAGCAGCCCTGACCGCACACGGCTGAGGCCCCGTCCGAGTGATCGGACGGGGCCTCAGCCGTCGGTGCGTCAGCCGGTCATCTCCCGGGCCTGCTTGACGTCGTCGGCCATCCGGTCGAGCAGCGCCTCGATGCTGTCGAACTTCTCCATCCCGCGCAGGAAGGCCAGGAACTCGACGGCCACGTGCAGCCCGTACAGGTCCAGGCCGACCCGGTCGATCGCGTAGGCCTCCACCGTCCGGGCGGTGCCGTCGAAGGTCGGGTTGGTGCCGACCGAGATCGCCGCGGGCATCCGGTCGCCGGCGGCGGTCAGCCAGCCCGCGTAGACGCCGTCGGCCGGGACGGCGCTGTGCGCCACGGTGTCCACGTTGGCGGTCGGGTAGCCGAGGTCGCGCCCGCGCTGGGCGCCGCGCACCACCAGGCCCTCGACCCGGTGCGGCCGGCCGAGCACCTCGGCGGCGCCGGTCACGTCGCCCTCGGCGACCAGCCGGCGGACCAGGGTGGAGGAGAACGGCTCGCCGCCGCCCGCCGTGCCGCGCACCTTCAGGTCCAGCACCTCGACCTCGAAGTCGTCCTCGCGGCCGAGCTCGGCCAGCAGCGCCACGTTGCCCGCCGCCCGGTGCCCGAAGCGGAAGTTGGGCCCCTCGATCACCAGCCGGGCGCGCAGCGCCTCGACCAGCACCCGCCGCACGAAGTCCTGCGGCGACTCCTGGGAGAGCTCGGCGGTGAACGGCAGCACCAGCACCGCGTCCACCCCGCGGGCGGCCAGCAGCTCGGCCCGGAACGGGTGCGGGGCGAGCAGCGGCGGGTGGCTGCCGGGGCGCAGCACCTCGCTCGGGTGCGGGTCGAAGGTGACCACGACGGCCTTCGCGTCCAGCTCCCGGGCCCGGTTCACCACCTGGTCGATGACCAGCTGGTGCCCGAGGTGCACACCGTCGAAGGAACCGATGGTGACGACGCTGCGTCCCCAGTCGCCGGGAATCTCCTCCAGGCCGCGCCAGCGCTGCACCCTGACCGCTCCTCTTCCACACCAGCCCCGCTCAGGGGGCTCGACCGCACGGACTCGAACCCCTATAGCGTGCCATGCGCCCCCGGCCGTCCCGGCACCGGAACACCCGCTGCGCCGACCGGGGCCGCGATCACCGGCCGCACCTCTCCCGGAGCCCCCGGGCTCCGGGCCGTGACGCCGGCGGACCGCTCGGCCTCGGCGGCGGCGTACTGCGGGTCGCGGCCCCGCGCCACCGACTCCCGCATCCGGGCCAGCAGCGCACCGCCGACCGGGGGGCGGGCGGCCGCCGGCCAGTCGGCCAGCAGCAGCGCGAAGGCGGCGCAGCGGCCGGCGCAGCGCACCAGCAGCGCGTCCAGCCGGGCCGGCCCGCCCTCGCCGCGGTTCCAGGCATCGGTGATCCGCCGCACCACCGTGCGGCTGCGCTCGTCCTCCTCCCGCCCCGCCTGCTGGGCCACCCGCTCCAGCAGCGGCTCCAGCACGGCCGGGTCGCGCTCGGTGGCGAGCAGCCGGTCCAGGAACTCCCGCCGCAGCCGAGCGCCGTGGGGGTGGCCCCCGCCGGACGCCGGGGCCGGCTGGGCCAGCACCAGGGCGAAGGCCCGGCGCACCGCGACCGGCCGGTCCTCGGCCCCGGCGCCGAGCAGCGCGGTCAGGTCGCCCGGTCCCGCGGTGCCCAGGGCGAGCCGATGGCCCAGGTAGTCGGCGACCAGCTCGGCTCTCTCAGGACTGCCGCGCAGCAGCCGCCCGGCCAGCCGGGTGGCCGGGTCGGGCAGCCCGCTCGGAGCGGCGGCGCCGGTGAGCGGCGGGGCCTCGGCGAGCACCCGCAGCACCGGCGCGACGGCCCCGCCGGGCCGGCCGAGCCGGGCCTCGAAGGCGCCCAGCACCGCGGCCGGGTCGGTGCCCAGCGCGGTGACCAGCACCTCGGGGGTGACGAACGGGTCGTCGGCCGCGTAGGCCGCGAGCGCGGCCGCCAAGTGGTCGGCCCGGGTCGCCGGGTCGCGCACCAGCAGCGCCAGGGCGGCGCCGTGCAGCCCTGGCTCGGCCTCCCGGGCGAGCAGGGCGAGCGCGGCGAAGCCGAGCAGCTGACGGCCGGTCGGACCGGCGTACGGCGCGGCGCGCAGCCCGTGCACGGCGGCGGCCACGTGGCGTTCCGGGCGCCCGTCGTGGCTCCACCGGTCCACCGCCCGGCAGAGCGCCGAGGGCTCCTCGACAGCGAGCACGGTCAGCAGCGCGTCCGCCCTGGGGTGCGCGGCGGCCACCAGAGCCTCCGTCAACTCGTCGACGGCGAAGGCCCGGTGGGCGTAGAGCAGGTCCTGGGCCAGGTCGGCGACGGTGCTGCCGGGGCGGGCCGGCAGGCCGCGCCCGTCGCTGAACCAGGCGCACAGGTGGGCCAGCGCGGCGGGCCCGTCGGCGCGCAGCCGGGCGGCGGCGGAGCGCAGGTGCGCCTGGTCCGGGCCGTCGGCGCGCACCAGCACGGCGAGCAGCGCCCAGCGCCGCGCGGCGGGCAGCGCGAGGGCCTCCCAGAAGGCGGCGCCGAAGCCGGTCAGCGGTCCGTTCGGGCCGTCGCCGGCGAGCCGTTCGGCCAGCCGGTCGAGCAGTTCGGCGTGCGCCTGCGGGTCCGGGCTGCCGGCCAGGCCGGCCCGCAGCAGCCGGGCCGCCCACCAGTGCGCCTCCTCGCCGGCGGCGGGGTCGTCGAGCACCTGCCGGAACCGGTGCAGCCAGGGCTCCAGCGCCCCGGCGCCGTGCCGCTCGCCGAGCCCGCGCAGGGCGGCGGACACCGCGCCGGCCCGGTGGCGGGGCACGCCGGGGCGCTCCCGGGTGGCGAGCAGCCGGGCCGCCGCGCCGGCCAGGTCCAGGTGCCGGCCCTGCAGCCAGTCGGCCACCGCCTCGTGGGCCAGCCGGTAGCCGTCGCCGACCGGCACGAACAGGCCCTCGGCGAGCACGGCCCGGCCCCAGCCGCCGGCGGTCGGGAAGAGCTCGGCGAAGGCGGCCGGGGCGAGCGCGCCCTGGCCGGCGCCGAGCATCCGCCGGGCCGCCTCGTGCACCCGGCCTGCCACGGTGGCGGCGAGTCGGCGCAGTGCGCCCGGCGGCGGCTCGGGCGCCGCGGCCGCCGGGGCCGGCTGGGCGGTGCGGCCGCGGCGGTGCGAGGCGGGGCGGTCGGCGGCGGCGATCCGCCGGGCGATCCGCAGGCAGTGCAGGTCGAGCCAGCCGCCGGCCAGCTCGGCGAAGTCGGCGGCCGCGGTGTCCAGGCCCTCCCGGTGCAGCGGGGCGGCGAGGCGGAGCAGCAGGGGGTACCCCCGGCCTGGCGGCACGGGCACGCCGTAGTGCGCGGCGGCCAGCGCCAGGTCCTCGCCGTGCAGCGGGCCGAGCCGGTGCAGCCGGGCGTGCGCGAGGCCCTCCCGGGCGGCGGTCGGCGACGGCCCGGTCTCCCAGCTCTCCGGGCGGCAGGCGACCAGCAGGCGCACTCCCAGCTCCGCGGCCTGCCGGACGGCGTCGGCCCACCAGTCGGCGTCCAGTGCGGCGGGCGCCTCCTCGGGGCCGTCCAGCAGCACCAGCAGCGGGCGGCCGGCCTCGGCGCAGCAGGCGGCGGCTTCGGCGAGCGGGGCGCCGAGGGCCCGTTCGGCGGCGGCCAGTGGGCCGCGGTCGCCGGGGCGCAGGTCGGCGCCGCGCAGCCAGAGGGTGGGCAGGGGGGCGGTTCCGCCGGCCCGGCGCACGGCGAGTGCGGCCAGTTCGGTGGTCCGCCCGCTGCCGGGTTCGCCGACCAGCACGGTGAGCACGCTGCCGGGTTCCTCGCCGGCGAGCCCGTCGGCGCGCGGCACCCGGTCGGCGGCCAGTTCGGCGATGCGGGCCGGTCCGGCCGTCGCCCGGGCGAGTTGACGGATCGTCAGATCTACTACGGCGTCGAGCCGCTGGCCACTCGTCATCGTTGCCCTCCCGCTGCGGCCGGCACCGCGGGGAGCCTGCCCAGGTGGCCGCCGCGGCGACCCCGGGCGCCCCCTTCACCACGGGCGTTCACTGCGCGCGCTCGCCCGTGCGGGTGAGGCGGGCCTGCGGGCGCGCTCGCCCGTGCGGGTGAGCGCGCCCCCGAACAGCCCGACGGCGGCGGAGGAGCGGGTCAGCCGACGAAGACGGCGACCGGCCGGGCCTGCTCGCCCTTCTCCTCGACCAGCGCCAGGAAGGTGCCGTCCGGCGCGAAGGCCGCGATCGGCCCGGCCACCCCGAGCCCGGGCGCGGCCAGCCGGGCGCCGGTGGCCAGCCGCCGGGCGTCCTCCTCGCCGAGCTCCCAGCGCGGGAACGCGGCTGCGGCGGCCTCGCCGATCGGCAGCACCGAGAACGTCTCCTCCAGCTGCTCCAGGGTGTGCGCCCCGGCCACCTCGTACGGCCCGACCCTGGTCCGCCGCAGCGCCGTCAGGTGCCCGCCGACGCCGAGCCCGGCGCCCAGGTCGCGGGCCAGCGCCCGGATGTAGGTGCCGGAGGAGCACTCCACGGTGACGTCCAGGTCGAGCACCGCGGTGCCGTCCTCGGCCACCGCCTCGCGCAGCCCGTGCACCGTGAAGGAGTGCACCGTGGTCGGGCGGGCGGGCAGCTCGAAGTCCTCGCCCTCGCGGACCCGGTGGTAGGACCGCTTCCCGTCGATCTTGATCGCGCTGACCTTGGACGGCACCTGGAGGATCTCGCCGGTGAGCTCGGCGATCCCGGCGTCGATCGCCGCCCGCTCCAGCCCGAGGGCCGGCACCGAGGCGGTGACCTCGCCCTCCCGGTCGTCGGTGACGGTGGTCTGGCCGAGCCGGATCGTCGCCTCGTAGGTCTTGTCGGTCAGCATCAGGTGGCCGAGCAGCCGGGTGGCCCGCTCGATCCCGATCACCAGCACCCCGGTGGCCATCGGGTCCAGGGTGCCGGCGTGGCCGACCTTCCTGGTCCCGGCCAGCCGGCGCAGTCGGGCGACCACGCCGTGCGAGGTGATGCCTTCGGGCTTGTCCACGATGACCAGGCCGTCCGGCCCGGTGCCTTTGCGCTTCATCGGTTCTTTCTGTCGTCAGTCGTCGAGCGCGGCCCGGAAGGCCGCCAGCACGGCCGGCACGCTCTCCCGGACCGAGAAGCCGGCCGCGGAGGTGTGCCCGCCGCCGCCGAACGCGGCGCACGCGGCGGCCACGTCCACGGCTCCCTTGGAGCGGCAGGACCCGCGCAGCGTGCCGTCCGGGTCCTGCTTGAGCACCAGCGCCACCTCGGCCTCGGCCGGCTTGCGCAGGATGTCGATCAGGCCCTCCAGCTCCTCCACCGGCACCCCGTAGAGCACCAGGTCCTGGTAGGGCACCCAGGTCCACACCAGCCCGCGCCCGCCGACGGCGGCGGGCTCGTAGGCGGCCCGGTCCAGCGCGGCGGCCAGCACCTTGAGGTAGCCGAAGGAGGCGGTGTCCCAGAGCTGGCGGGAGATCAGGTCGTGCCGGATCCCGGTGGCCAGCAGCCGGCCGGCCAGCTCGTGGGTGGCGGGGGTGGTGGCGGCGTACTTGAAGGAGCCGGTGTCGGTGGCGATCCCGGCGTAGAGGCAGGTGGCCAGGTCGCGGTCGAGCGGCACCCGCAGCCGCCGCAGCAGCTCGTCCACCAGCACGGCGGTGGCGGGCGCGGCCGGGTCGATGATCCGGTGGGTGCCGAAGCCGGGGTTGGAGGCGTGGTGGTCGAGCACCACGAGGGTGCGGGCCGCGAAGGCCTTGTCCCGCAGCAGGCCGAGCCGGCCCTCGGAGGCGGTGTCCAGGCAGAGCACCAGTTCGGGCTCGTCGGGCACGGCGGCGGCCGGCACGATCAGCTCCTGCCCGGGCAGGAAGGAGAGCGACTCGGGCACCACCTGCGGGTCGTCGCCGAACGAGACCCGCACGCCGTGCCCGAGCGAGCGCAGCGCCAGGCCGGCCGCCAGGGCGGAGCCGAGCGCGTCGGCGTCGGGGCTGATGTGGCAGACCAGGTCGATGGTGAGGGCCTGGCCGAGCGCGGCCAGGATCCGCTGCCACTCCAGCTCGAAGCCGTCCAATGACTCTTCGCGCTGGCCCGGAAGCACCGCGAGGGCGTCCGCCACCTCGGTGGCGGACGCCCTCGTCGAACCGGCCGCCGCCGGCTCAGCGGTCATGGCTACTCGTCCTCGTCCGCGTCGTCGTCCGCGTCGCGGTCGGCGGCCGGCACCTTGTACGGGTCGGCGTCGCCGGCGTACTGAGCCCCGGAGGCCGCGGTGCGCACTGCCGCGTCCGAGAGCCGCACCCGCTCCAGCAGGTCGTCGATGTTCTTGGCGTTGTCCGGCAGCGCGTCCGCGATGAAGGTCAGCGACGGGGTGAAGCGCACCCCGGTCTGCTTGCCGACCTCGGAGCGCAGCACGCCCTTGGCACTCTCCAGGGCGGCGGCGGTGGCCTCCCGCTCGGTCTCGTCGCCGAAGACCGTGTAGAAGACCGTGGCCTCCCTCAGGTCACCGGTGACGCGGGTGTCGGTGATGGTCACGAAGCCCAGCCGCGGATCCTTGATCCGCCGTTCCAGGGTCTCGGCGACGACCACCTGGATGCGGTCGGCGAGCTTGCGCGCCCTTGCGGTGTCGGTCACATTGCCTCCTCGTGCTGTGGGCACGGTACTGCGGCCGACTGACGTCGGCCCGCGGTCCTCGGGGCCCACGCCCCAAAGTACCGGCCCGCGCCCAGCCTTGTGAGCGCTCTCGGTCCTCGTCGGTGTGACGGTGGCGACGTTCCACCACCGGACCCGACCTCAATCATCGTCGTCGCCGTAGTACCGCCTCCTCGCGGAGAGCAGTTGCACCTCGGGGCGGCCGGCGACCAGCCGCTCGCAGTTGTCCAGGACCTCCGTGACGAACCGGTGCTCGCCGGAGACCACCGCGAGGCCGATCTCGGCCCGGCGGTGCAGGTCCTGGTTCCCGACTTCGGCAGCGCACACGCTGTACTTGCGCTGCAGTTCGGCCACGATGGGCCGCACGATCGAACGCTTCTCCTTGAGCGAGTGGACGTCGCCCAGCAGCAGGTCGAAGGTGAGTGTTCCCACGAACATGTGTGACAGGTCTGAGCCGACCTGGAAGGCCTAGGAGTTCCCCCGCAACCGCGGGGGCCGCTTTCCTGTGACCCTACACAGCGAGACCGGGGCCGGTCGACGGAGATTCCGTCGACCGGCCCCGACCGCTGGCTGCCGCGTTACGCGCGCGGCTTCTCGCGCATCTCGTACGTCTCGATGACGTCCTCCACCTTGATGTCGTTGAACGACCCCAGGGTGACACCGGCCTCGAAGCCCTCGCGGACCTCGGTCGCGTCGTCCTTGAAGCGGCGCAGACCCTCGATGGTGAGGCTCTCCGCCACGACCTTGCCGTCGCGGATGAGGCGGGCCTTGGCGTTGCGGCGCAGCAGGCCCTCGCGGACCAGGACACCGGCGATGTTGCCGAACTTGGAGCTGCGGAAGACCTCGCGGATCTCCGCGGAGCCGAGGCGCACCTCCTCGTACTCCGGCTTGAGCAGGCCCTTGAGCGCGGCCTCGATCTCCTCGATCGCCTGGTAGATGACCGAGTAGTACCGGACGTCGACGCCCTCGCGGTCGGCGGCCGTGCGGGCACGGCCCTCGGCGCGGACGTTGAAGCCGATGATGATCGCGTCCGAGCCCATCGCCAGGTCCACGTCGGACTCGGTGATCGCACCGACGCCGCGGTGCAGGATCCGGAGCTCGACCTCCTCGCCCACGTCCAGCTTGACCAGCGCGTCCTCAAGGGCCTCGACCGAACCGGAGACGTCGCCCTTGATGATGAGGTTGAGCTGCTGGATGCCGCCGGCCGCGATCGCCTGGTCCAGGTTCTCCAGGGAGATCCGCATCGGACGCTTGGCGAACATGGCGTTGCGGTCACGGGCCGAACGCTTCTCGGCGATCTGCCGGGCGGTGCGGTCGTCGTCGACGACGATGAAGCTGTCGCCGGCGCGCGGCACCGAGGTCAGACCGAGCAGCAGGACCGGACGGGACGGGCCCGCCTCCTCGACGTTCTTGCCGTTCTCGTCGAGCATGGCGCGAACGCGGCCGTGGGCGTCGCCCACCGCGATCGAGTCGCCGACCCGCAGCGTTCCACGCTGGACCAGGACGGTCGCCATGGCGCCGCGACCCTTGTCCAGGTGCGCCTCGATGGCGATGCCCTGCGCGTCCTGCTCCGGGTTGGCCCGCAGGTCCAGCGAGGCGTCCGCGGTCAGGACCACGGCCTCCAGCAGCTGGTCGATGTGCAGGCCCTGGCGCGCGGAGATGTCGACGAACATGGTGTCGCCGCCGTACTCCTCGGCCACCAGACCGAACTCGGTCAGCTGACCGCGGACCTTCACCGGGTCGGCGCCCTCGACGTCGATCTTGTTGACGGCGACCACGATCGGCACACCCGCGGCCTTGGCGTGGTTCAACGCCTCGACCGTCTGCGGCATGACACCGTCGTTGGCCGCGACCACCAGGATCGCGATGTCGGTGGACTTCGCACCACGGGCACGCATGGCGGAGAACGCCTCGTGACCCGGGGTGTCCAGGAAGGTGATCTTCCGGTCCTCGCCGTTGACCTCGGCGGTGACCTGGTAGGCACCGATGTGCTGGGTGATGCCACCGGCCTCGCCGGCCACCACGTTGGACTTGCGGATCGCGTCCAGCAGGCGGGTCTTACCGTGGTCGACGTGACCCATGACGGTCACGACCGGCGGCCGCGGCATGAGCTCGCTCTCGTCGCCCTCGTCGGCACCGAAGTCGATGTCGAAGGACTCCAGCAGCTCGCGGTCCTCGTCGTCACGGCTGACGATCTCGAGGATGAAGCCCATCTCGCCGGCCAGCAGCTCAAGAGTGGCGTCCGCGACCGACTGGGTCGCGGTGACCATCTCACCGAGGTTGAACATCACCGAGACGAGCGCGGCCGGGTTGGCGTTGATCTTCTCCGCGAAGTCCATCAGCGAGGCACCACGCGACAGCCGGACCGTCTGGCCGTTGCCGCGCGGCAGCATCACGCCGCCGACGGACGGGGCCTGCATGGCCTCGTACTCCTGGCGCTTCGCCCGCTTCGACTTGCGACCACGGGCCGGGCGACCGCCCGGGCCACGGCCGAAGGCACCCTGCGTGCCACCACGGGCACCCGGGCCGCCGGGACGACCGCCGAAGCCGCCCGGACGCGGGCCGCCGCCACCGAAGCCGCCGCCGCCACCGGCGCCACCCGGACGGGGGCCGCCGAAGCCGCCGCCACCGGCCGGACGCGAGCCCGGACCGGCCGGACGACCGGCGAAGCCGGGACGGGCGCCACCGGCGCCGCCACCCGGACCACCAGGACGGCCACCGGGGCCGCCCGGACCACGGCCACCGGGGCCGGGACGCGGACCGGTACCCGGGCCGGGACGCTGCGGCATCATGCCCGGGTTCGGGCGCGGCATGCCGGAGGGGCTGGGCGCACCGGGACGCGGACCGGCCGGACGGGGCATCCCGTCGGGACGCGGAGCACCGGCACCGGCGCCGGGACCACCCGGACGCGGCGCACCACCGGGACGGGGACCGCGGTCCCCACCCGGCGCACCGGCCGGACGCGGACGGTCGCCGCCCGGACGCGGGCCGCGCTCGCCACCGGGCGCACCGGCCGGACGCGGACGGTCGCCACCGGGACGCGGGCCGCGCTCACCGGCGGGGGCACCGCCGGGACGCGGGCCGCGCTCGCCACCCGGCGCACCCGGACGGCGGTCGCCGGGCCGGGCCATGCCGGTGGCACCACCGGAGGTGAAGGGGTTGTTGCCCGGACGCGGGCCGGCCGGACGCGGGCCCGGACGGGCGCCACCGGCGGCGGAGCCGGCCGGACGCGGGGCCGACGAAGCGGCCGGACGCGCGGCCGGAGCCTCGGCGGGCGCCGGGGAGGAGAACTCGGCCGCCGGAGCCGCCGGGGCGGCGGGGCGGGCAGCCGGACGCGGACCCGGAGTCGGGGCGCTCGACCGCGGGGCGGCGGCGGGGGCCGCCGGAGCGGCCGGGGCCGCCGCGGCCGGGGGGGTGGCCGGCGCCGCGGGGGCGGCCGGCGCGGGGGGACGGGGACCCGGCTTGGGAGCACCCGCTCCGCCGGGGGTCGGCGCCGCGGGCTTCCGCGGGCCGGGCTTCGCAGCGGAGCCACCGGACGGCGGCGTCGCACCCAAAGCGTCAGTCAACTTGCGCACAACCGGCGCCTCGATCGTCGAGGACGCCGAACGGACGAACTCACCCAGCTCGGTCAGCTTGGCCATGACGGCCTTGCTCTCCAAGCCCAGTTCCTTGGCGAGTTCGTATACCCGGACCTTAGCCACTTCGCTCCTGTCTATAAGTCCGGGGTCGTTGTCCGCCGGACCGTCGCTACTTCATGGGCGTACTCATCGCGTACTCATCGAGTGCTCATCGCAATCTCGACCTACTTCCATCTCGCGAGGTACCTGACTGTGGCGCGGTGCACCTGGGTGCCCGTGCCGTGCTCCGTACGGTGGTTCTCCCCTGGGCGCTCAGGGCGCCGGGGCACTGTCCGACCCGACCGCGACGTGCTGCCGCAGCGGCTCCGTGTCGAGCGCGCCCTGGGCCCGGAAGGCCCGTGAGAACGCCCGGCGGCGGACTGCCAGGTCGAGGCAGGACTGCTCGGGGTGCAGGTACGCGCCCCGACCAGGCAGCGTGCCCCGGGGATCGGGGACGCACACGCCCTCGACCGCCGTGACCCGCAACAGCTCGTGCTTGGCCGCTCGCTTGCGGCAGCCCACGCAGGTGCGTTCAGGGCATGCGCGGGCACGCGTCCGGCCGGACACCATCAAGTCTACCCCTCCACCGGGAGTGAACGCGGCCCCACCGATCAGGGCGGGGCCACGACCACCAGACGACAACACACTCACTCGGCGTGGGATTCCTTAATCCTGGGGGCGATCCTGCTCGCCGCCGGCGGCGTCGGTGTCCGGCCGGATGTCGATCCGCCAGCCGGTGAGACGGGCGGCCAGGCGGGCGTTCTGGCCCTCCTTGCCGATCGCCAGCGAGAGCTGGTAGTCCGGCACGATCACCCGGGCGGAGCGCTGCTGCAGGTCGACGATCTCCACCTTGGTCACCCGCGCGGGGGACAGCGCGCTGGCCACCATCTCGGCCGGGTCGTCCGACCAGTCGACGATGTCGATCTTCTCGCCGTGCAGCTCGGCCATCACGTTGCGCACCCGGCCGCCCATCGGGCCGATGCAGGCGCCCTTGGCGTTCAGGCCGGACCGGCGGGAGACCACGGCGATCTTGGTGCGGTGGCCGGCCTCGCGGGCGATCGCGGCGATCTCCACCGAGCCGTCCGCGATCTCCGGCACCTCCAGGGCGAAGAGCTTCTTCACCAGGTTGGGGTGGGTGCGGGAGAGCGTCACCGAGGCGCCGCGGACGCCGCGGCGCACCGCCACCACGTAGCTGCGCAGCCGGGTCCCGTGCTTGTACTCCTCGCCGGGCACCTGCTCCTGCGGGGGCAGGATCGCCTCCAGCTTGCCGATGTCGACCAGCACGTTCTTCGGGTCGTTGCCCTGCTGGACGACACCGGTGACGATGTCGCCCTCCTTGCCGGCGTACTCGCCGAAGGTCTGGTCGTCGGCGGCGTCGCGCAGCCGCTGCAGGATCACCTGCTTGGCGGTGGTCGCCGCGATCCGGCCGAAGCCGCTCGGGGTGTCGTCGAACTCCTTGGGCTCGGCGCCCTCGTCCAGCTCGTTCGCGTCCTCAAGCGCCCACACGGTCACATGGCCGGTCTTGCGGTTCAGCTCGACGCGGGCGCGGCGGCGCGAGCCCTCGGTCCGGTGGTAGGCGATGAGGAGCGCCGACTCGATCGACTCGACCAACAGGTCGAACGGGATGTTCTTCTCGGTCACCAGCCCACGCAGGGCACTCATGTCGATGTCCACGGCTACGCCTCCTCTTCTTCCTCGGCGAGCTCCGGCTCGTCCGTGACGTCCTCGTCCTCGGACAGCAGCTGCTCGTCCTCCTTGCGGTTGAACTCCACCTGGATCCGCGCCTTGGCCACCTCGGTGAACTCCAGGCGGCGCTCCTTGGCGCGGCCCCGGCCCTTCACCGGCTGGACCTCGACCAGCGCGCCGGTCTCGTCGCTCTCCAGGATCCGGGCGACCAGCTCGCCGCCCTCGGTCAGCTGGACCTTGACCAGCCGGCCGGTGTTGCGCCGCCAGTGCCGCGGCTCGGTGAGCGGGCGGTCCACGCCCGGCGAGCCGACCTCCAGGACGTACGCCGCGCTGCCCATCACGTCACCGGCGTCCAGCGCCTGGCCGACCTCCCGGCTGAACTCCGCGATCGCGTCCAGATCCACGCCGCCGTCGGCGTCCACGTCGATCTGCACCTGGCGGCGGCTGCCGGCCTGGGTCACCTTGACGTCCTCAAGGTCCAGGCCCGCCTGCTCGGCCAGCGGCTCCAACAAGGCACGCAGCCGATCGATGGGGGTGGTGCTCATCCGGGTGACTCCTCGGCCGCGTCTGCTGTTGTCAGAGGTCGTAACTCGTGCCAAAGCCTATCGGGTCGACCATCCAACCGCCGATTCCGGTGCCCGGCGGCGAGCCCCGCACTAGGAGCTCGGCGGTGCGGACGGTAGCGTCCACCCGGGCGGGCACAACTCTTTCACCGTGTGAACTCCACGTTGGGGCCCGGCGAACCACCAACCACGCACCGGGGGCCTCGGCGGCTCCCGCACGACCACGGGAGCACGTCGATGCAGTCCACCAGCCGGCGGACCTTCCTCGCCATCGCCGCACTGGCGAGCGCCGGCACACTGGCCGCCTGCACCTCCGGGTCGGACGGCCCGGGCCCGAAGGCCGGCTCCGGCCGCCACGACGACCCCGACCTGCCGCTGCGCGGCAAGGCGGTGGCCTCCGTCGACGCGCTGCTGGCCCAGTACGCGACCGCCCAGCCCGGGGCGAACGCGGCACTGCTGACCCAGCTGCGCGGCGAACTGGCCACCGAGCGGGCCGCGCTGGCCACCGGACTGCCCGCCGGCACGCCCGCCGCGAGCGCCGGCCCGTCCGGCGCCACCGCCGCCCCGGCATCCCCCGCCGCACTGGCCACCGCCGAGAAGACCACCGCGCTGGCGCTGCTGGCCGCCCTGCCGACCGCCTCCGGCGCCCTCGCCCGCCTGCTCGCCTCGGCGTCGGCGGCCGGCGCGCTGCGGGCCGTCCGGCTCGGCGACCAGTCCCCGCTGCCCGCCGACGCCCCGTCAGCCTCCCCCTCCCCCAGCGCCTCCCCGACCCAGCCGGCCCTCGCCGCCGGCGCCACCACCGCGCTGCAGGCCGCGCTGGCCGGCGAACACGCGGCCGTCTACGCCTACGGCGTGATCGGCGCCCGCACCGCCGCCGGCCCCCGCCGCGAGGACGTGCGCGCCTGCTACGCCGAGCACCAGGCCCGCCGGGACTCCTGGGACCGGCTGCTGGCCGGCTCCGGCGCCACCCCGACCGCCGCCGCCCCCGGCTACCGGCTGCCCACCCCGGTCACCGACGAGGCGAGCGCCATCCGGCTGGCCGCCGAGGTGGAGCAGCGGCTCACCGCCGTCTACGCGGACCTGGTCGCCGCCGCCGACGGCCAGCTGCGGATACGGGCCGCCACCGCGCTGCGCGAGACCGCCCTGCAGTGCGCCCACTGGGGCGGCACCCCCGGGCCGCTGCCCGGCCTGCCCGCCCCGGCGGCCGGCGGCACGGCCTCGCCGTCCGGCAGTCCGCGCTGACCCGATCGGCGCGCTGACCAGGGCCGTCGGCCGTGGATCGCCCACAATGACGGGGTGGGAAGCAACGGGGGCAGCACCAGACGGAAGGCCGGCATGGCGTCAGCAGCAGCAGGATTCAGCGTGCCCGACCGGCTCCGGGACGGCGTGCGGGCCCGGCTCGGCGCGACCGGCGAGCCCTGGCTGGCCGCCCTGCCCGAGCGGGTGGCCCGGCAGTTGGAGCACTGGGAGCTGACCCTGGACCGGGTGGTCGACCCCGGCGGCCGGCTCAGCCTGGTCTGCCAGGTCCGCCGGGCCGACAACTCCCCCGCCGTGCTCAAGGCCGGCCTGGTCACCCCGGAGACCGCCCAGGAGCACACCGCGCTGGAGCACTGGGCCGGCCGCGGCGCGGTGCTGCTGCTGGACTCCGCGCCGGCCGACGGGTTCCTGCTGCTGGAGCGGCTGCACGGCGAGATCCCGCTGCGCTCGCTCACCGAGGCGAAGGCGATGCTGGAGGCGACCAGCCTGCTGCGCCGGCTCTGGACGGCGCCGCCGACCCGGACCGCGGTGACCCCACTGGCCGAGCGGGTGGAGCTGCGCACCTCCTGGCTGGGCGGGCAGGCGGAGCTGGCCGACCGGCTGGACGCCCGTCCGCTGCTGGACCAGGCCCTGGCCACCGCCGACGAGTTGCTCGGCTCGGCCGGCGAGGAGCTGCTGCTGCACGGTGACTTCCACCACGGCAACGTGCTGGCGGCCGACCGCGCGCCCTGGCTGGCCATCGACCCGCAGCCGCTGGTCGGCGAGCGCGCCTTCGACCTGGCCTGGCTGGCCCAGGACCGCAAGGAGACGCTGGCCGCCGCGCCCAGCCCGCAGGGGGCCGCCCGGCGCCGGCTGCACCAGCTGGCCGAGGCGGTCGAGGTGGACGTGGACCGGCTGCGCGGCTGGACCCTGTTCCGCACCGTGGCGGCGGGGTTGACCGCGCTGGCCGGCGGCGACCGGACCGGGGCGGAGCGCTACCTGGAGTTCGCCGGCGCGCTGTAGGAGCGGTCCAGCAGCGGGAGGCGGGCGCCCATCACGGTGTACGGCCGGTCGGTGTTCGGGAACGGCACCGCGCGGGCCAAGTCCCGGTAGCCCAGGGAGCGGTAGAGCCGGCGGGCCGGGGTCTCGGCGTCGATCGCGGAGAGGATCGAGCGGTCCAGGCCGGAGCGCTCGCACAGGGTGCGGATCAGCGTGCTGCCCAACCCCCGGCCCTGGTACTGCGGGAGCACGTGCAGCTCGGTGATCGCGAAGACGCCGTCCAGCCAGTCCACGTGGCCCCTGGCCGCCAGGTACGGCTCGATCACGGTGCTCCACCAGTGCTCGCGCTGGTTCGGCATGCCGTAGCCGAAGCCGACCAGCCGGTCACCGGCCAGCGCGCCGAAGGCGAGCACCCCGGACTGCTGGGCGTGCCGGCCGACGATGTGCAGCCGCACCGCGACCTCCTGCGCCGACAGGCCGAAGGCCTGTGCCTGCACCTCCAGTGCGTACGGCGCCCAGGCGGCCAGGTCGATCGGCCGCACGGTCACCTCGGTGAGCTGCTCCATGCCCGGGACGTTACTCCAGTCCCGGCTAGAAGAGGACCGACATGAACGCACCGACCTCGCGGAACCCGACCCGGTGGTACGCGGCCCGGGCCGGCAGGTTGTAGTCGTTGACGTAGAGGCTGACCACCGGGGCGACCTCGCGCAGCGCGATCTCCAGCACCGCGGCCATGCCGGACTCGGAGAGCCGCTTGCCGCGGTGCGCGGGGGCCACCCAGACGCCCTGGATCTGGCAGGCGCCCTCGGCGACCGCGCCGATCTCGGCCTTGAAGAGCACCTCGCCCTGCTCCGAGATGCGGGCGAACGACCGTCCGGTGCCGACCAGTTCGCCCACCCGGGCCTGGTAGAGCAGGCCGCCGTCGCCGGCCAGCGGGGAGATCCCGACCTCCTCGGTGAACATCGCCACGCAGGCCGGCATCAGCAGGTCCAGCTCGTCCCGGCGGACCCGGCGCACCAGCGGGTCGGGCGCCACCTCGGTGGCCGGCTCGGTGGCGGCCATCAGCGGCTGGTGGCCGCGCACCTCGCGGGCCGGGCCCCAGCTGCGCTCCAGCAGCGCCCAGAGCTGGGCGGTCGGCCCGGCCGGGCCGACGATCGAGGAGCAGCGCCGGCCCTGCCGCCGGGCGCGCTCGGCGAAGGCCCGGACGGCCTGCGGATTGGCGTTGATCGGCACCAGGTTGGCGCCCGCGTAGCAGAGCGACTCCAGCCGGCCGTCCTGGTCGAACCAGCCCCACATCTCGCCGCCGAGCCGCCAGGGGTCCAGCCCGACGGCCTCGACCCGGGTGGCCACGAAGGCGTTGGTCACCGGGTCGCGGTGCAGCACCTCAAGGGTGTCGGCCAGGTCGGCGGCCTCCAGCAGCCTGGTGGCAGCCAGCGCCCGGGCGGCCTGCAGCGCGCCCGGGAGCATCACGCCTCGATCGAGCACTGTGTCCCACTCACCGTCAGTCGGCGGCGATCACGGTCGGGGTGCCGGAGGCGACGCCGTCCGCCTGCATCTCCTCGGCCAGCTTCAGGGCCTCCTCGATCAGGGTCTCGACGATCTTCGACTCGGGCACGGTCTTGATCACCTCGCCCTTGACGAAGATCTGCCCCTTGCCGTTGCCGGAGGCGACGCCGAGGTCGGCCTCGCGGGCCTCGCCCGGGCCGTTGACGACGCAGCCCATGACGGCGACCCGCAGCGGCACGTCCATGCCCTCCAGGCCCGCGGTGACCTCCTCCGCCAGCTTGTACACGTCCACCTGCGCGCGGCCGCAGGACGGGCAGGAGACGATCTCCAGGCCGCGCTGACGCAGGTTCAGCGACTCCAGGATCTGGATGCCGACCTTGATCTCCTCCACCGGCGGAGCCGACAGCGAGACCCGGATGGTGTCGCCGATGCCCTCCGCCAGCAGCGCGCCGAACGCCACCGCGGACTTGATCGTGCCCTGGAACGCCGGGCCGGCCTCGGTCACGCCCAGGTGCAGCGGGTAGTCGCAGGCGGCGGCGAGCTGCCGGTAGGCGTTGATCATCACGACCGGGTCGTTGTGCTTCACCGAGATCTTGATGTCCCGGAAGCCGTGCTCCTCGAACAGCGAGCACTCCCACAGCGCCGACTCGACCAGCGCCTCGGGGGTGGCCTTGCCGTACTTCTCCAGCAGCCGCTTGTCCAGCGAGCCGGCGTTGACGCCGATCCGGATCGGCACGCCCGCCTGCGAGGCCGCCTTGGCGATCTCGCCGACCTTGTCGTCGAAGGCCTTGATGTTGCCCGGGTTCACCCGGACCGCGGCGCAGCCGGCGTCGATCGCGGCGAACACGTACTTCGGCTGGAAGTGGATGTCCGCGATCACCGGGATCTGCGACTTCTTCGCGATGATCGGCAGCGCGTCCGCGTCGTCCTGCGAGGGCACCGCCACCCGCACGATCTGGCAGCCGGAGGCGGTCAGCTGCGCGATCTGCTGCAGCGTGGCGTTGACGTCCGAGGTCAGCGTGGTGGTCATCGACTGCACCGACACCGGCGCATCGCCGCCGACCGGCACGTTGCCCACCATGATCTGCCGGGAGACCCGGCGAGTGGCGAGCGGCTTGAGCGGCAGCGACGGAATGCCGAGCGAGATCGCGGTCATGTGCGCAGGTTTCCCCGGAGATTGAGGTGACGGGCGACGCCGGGCGCGCGCATCGCGCACGCCCGGCGTCCAACGGTACGGCACCCGGGGGACCGCTCCGCACGCCCCCTTGCGGGTCGGCCTAGCTGATCTTCACCGGGTTGATCACGTCGGCGATCAGCACCAGCAGGGTGAAGCCGATGAAGATGCTGGCCACCACGTAGGCCACCGGCATCAGCTTGGCCACGTCGAACGGGCCGGGGTCGGGACGCTTGAACAGCGCGGCCGCCCGCCGGCGCACCGACTCCCAGAGCGCGCCCGCCACGTGCCCGCCGTCCAGCGGCAGCAGCGGCAGCATGTTGAACAGGAAGAGCGACAGGTTGATCCCGGCCAGCAGGTTGACCATGAAGGCCACCTTCTGGGTGGCCGGCATGTGCATCGCGAAGACCTCGCCGCCGACCCGGGCCGCGCCGACCATGCCGACCGGCTGGTCGGCCGTGCGCGGGGTGCCCTTGACCACCGAGTCCCACAGCGCCGGGATCTTGCCGGGCAGCGCGATCAGCGAGTGCAGGCCGGTGTCGGCCATGTCGGTCATCCGGCTGACGCTGTCGCCGAAGCCCAGCTGCACCACGCCGGTGGTCGGGGTGATGCCGAGGAAGCCGGCGGTCACCGGCTTGGCGTTCGGCACCGGGTTGCCGTTCTTGTCCAGCTTGGCCAGCTGGTTGGTCTGGATCGCCGCGGTCAGCGAGAGCTCCCGGCCGGCGCGCTGCACCACGACCGGCACGGTCCGGCCGGCCGCGCCGCGGATGTCGGACTGCAGCTGGTCGTAGCTGGTGATCCGGTCGCCGCCGAAGGAGACGATCCTGTCACCGGCGCGCAGCCCCGCGGCCGCGGCCGGCGAGGCCGGGGCGTTCGCCGGGCAGGTGTCGGTGGCGGCGGTGACCGGCACCACGCACTGCGAGACGGTGCCGACGATCGGCAGCGACTTCGGCACCCCGAAGCCCATCATCGCGATCAGGAAGAGCGCGAACGCCAGGATCAGGTTCATGAACGGCCCGGCGAACATCACGATGACGCGCTTCCAGGGCTTGCGGGTGTAGAACAGCCGGTCCTCGTCGCCGGGCAGCAGCTCCTCGTAGGAGGCCTCCCGGGCGTCCTCGATCATCGAGCGCCAGGGCGAGCTGCTGCGCTTGGTGATCCGGCCGTCCGGCCCGGGCGGGAACATCCCGATCATCCGGATGTAGCCGCCCAGCGGGATCGCCTTGAAGCCGTACTCCGTCTCGCCCTTCTTCCGGGACCAGATGGTCGGGCCGAAGCCGACCATGTACTGCGGCACCCGGATCTTGAAGAGCTTCGCCGTGGAGAGGTGGCCCAGCTCGTGCCAGGCGATCGAGAAGAGCAGGCCGAGGAAGAAGACCGCGATGCCGACCACCGTCATCACTGCTGTCACCGCTGGTCCTCCGTCGTATCGCTGCCATTGCGCGTGGTGCGCCCGCTCGCTCCCGGCACGGCGGTCAGCCGGCCGCCAGCTCGCGGGCCCGGGCCCGGGCCCAACCCTCCGCATCGAGGACGTCCTCGACCGTCAGGGAAGTTCCCCGCCCCCGGGTGTCGTGCTCGGCCACCACCTTGGCGACCGCGTCCACGATCCCGGTGAAGGCCAGCCGGCCGGCCAGGAACGCGTGCACGCACTCCTCGTTCGCCGCGTTGAAGACCGCCGGCGCGGTCCCGCCGAGCGTACCCACCTCGCGGGCGAGCCCGACGGCCGGGAAGGCCTCGTCGTCCAGCGGGAAGAACTCCCAGGTGGCGGCCTTGGTCCAGTCGCAGCCGGGAGCGGCCTGCGCGACCCGGTCCGGCCAGCCGAGGCCGAGCGAGATCGGCATCCGCATGTCCGGCGGGCTGGCCTGGGCCAGCGTCGAGCCGTCCGTGTACTCCACCATCGAGTGCACGATCGACTGCGGGTGCACCACCACGTCGATCCGGTCGAACGGGATGTCGAAGAGCAGGTGCGCCTCGATCACCTCCAGGCCCTTGTTGACCAGGGTGGCCGAGTTGACCGTCACCATCGGGCCCATCGCCCAGGTCGGGTGGGCCAGCGCCTCCTGCGGGGTGACCCCGGCCAGCTGGTCCCGGGTGCGGCCGCGGAACGGACCGCCGCTCGCCGTCACCACCAGCCGGCGCACCTCGCGCGGGGACCCCGCGGTCAGCGCCTGGAAGAGCGCGGCGTGCTCCGAGTCCACCGGCACGATCTGGCCCGGCGCGGCCACCGCCTTCACCAGCGGGCCGCCGACGATCAGCGACTCCTTGTTGGCCAGCACCAGCACCCGGCCGGCCCGCAGCGCGGCCAGCGTGGGCGCCAGGCCGATCGAGCCGGTGATCCCGTTCAGCACCGAGTGGCAGGGCAGCTGGGCCAGCTCGGTGGCGGCCTCCGGGCCGGCCAGCACGGTGGGCAGCGGGCGCCCAGCGGCCCGCTCGGCCAGCGCCGCCCGCAGCGCGGCCCCGGCCTCCGCCCGGGCCACCGCGACGGTGTGCACGCCCAGCTGGAACGCCTGCTCGGCCAGCAGCTCGACCTGACCGCCGCCGGCCGAGAGCGCCACCACCCGGAACCGGTCCGGGTTGCGGAGCACGATGTCGATGGCCTGGGTGCCGATCGAGCCGGTGGACCCGAGGATCACCAGCTCCCGGGGACCTGACGGGTCGTCGACTACCGGGGTGAAGCGCAGCTGCGGATGGGCGAGCGAGTTCATGGGCTCCATTGTGGCGTGCCGCCGGGGCACCGGGTGCCAGGAGTGCGCAAACGGGGTGCGGCCCCGGCCCCCGATCTCCTCGGGGTCCGGGGCCGCACCGGCGCGGGTGACGCGCCGTCAGAGGTCGAGGCCGGTGAGCACCAGCACCCGCTCGTAGGTGAAGTCGTCCATCGCGTACTTCACGCCCTCGCGGCCCACGCCGGAGTCCTTGACGCCGCCGTAGGGCATCTGGTCGGCCCGGTAGGACGGCGCGTCGCCGATGATCACACCGCCGACCTGGAGCTCCCGGTGGGCCCGGAAGGCGGTCTGCACGTCGTGCGTGAAGACGCCCGCCTGCAGGCCGAACTTGGAGTCGTTGACCGCCGCGAAGGCCTCCTCGGTGGACTCCACCCGGTGCAGCGAGAGCACCGGGCCGAACACCTCGGCGGTGGCCAGGACCGCGTCGGCCGGCAGCTCCGCCAGCACGGTCGGGGCGTAGCTGGCGCCCTCCCGGGTGCCGCCGGTGAGCACCTTGGCGCCCTTCGACACGGCGTCCTCGACCCACTCGGCGACCCGCTTGGCCGCGTTCTCGTCCACCAGCGGGCCGACGTCGGTGGCGTCCGCCGACGGGTCGCCGGTCACCTGGGCCTGCACCTTGGCGACCACCTTCTCGACCAGCGCGTCGTAGACCGACGCGTCCGCGATCACCCGCTGCACCGAGATGCAGGACTGGCCGCCCTGGTAGTTGGCGAAGGTCGCGATCCGGGTCGCGGCCCACTCCAGGTCGGCCTCGCTCGACCAGTCGGCCAGCACCACGGCCGCGGCGTTGCCGCCGAGCTCCAGGGTGACGTGCTTGCGCGGCACCGAGTCCATGATCTGGTAGCCGACCTTGTCCGAACCGGTGAAGGAGATCACCGGCAGGCGGTCGTCCTGCACCAGCGCGGGCATCTTGGCGTTCTCCACCGGCAGCACGCTCCAGGCGCCGGCCGGCAGCTCGGTCTCGGCCAGCAGCTCGCCGAGCAGCAGCGCGGAGAGCGGGGTGGCCGGGGCCGGCTTGAGGATGATCGGCGCGCCCACCGCGATCGCCGGGGCGACCTTGTGCGCCACCAGGTTCAGCGGGAAGTTGAACGGGGCGATGCCCAGCACCACGCCGCGCGGGAACTTGCGCACCACGGCGAAACGGCCCGTGCCGCCCGGGTCGGTGTCCAGCCGCATGGTCTCGCCGTTGGTGCGGCGGGCCTCCTCGGCGGCCCAGCGGAACACCGAGGCGGCCCGGCCGACCTCGCCGCGGGCCCACTTGATCGGCTTGCCGTTCTCGGCGGTGATCAGCCGGGCGATCTCCTCGGTGCGCTCGGTCAGCCGGCGGGCCACGTGGTCCAGCGCGGCGGCGCGCACGTGCGCCGGGGTCGCGGCGAACACCGGCAGGGCGGCGGCGGCGGCCGCCACGGCCTCCTCCACCTGGGCGTCGGTCGGCACGCTGACCGTGCCGACCAGGCTGTCGTCCCAGGGGTGGCGGACCTCGAAGCTCGACTCGCCGGTCTCCGGACGGCCGGCCAGCCAGAATGCGTGGGTCGTGGTCACGGTGCTACCGGCCCTCTCCTCGGTGGTTGGATGCTCCGCCCACGGTAGGCCGACCGGCGCACCGAACGGATTGGCCAAGGTGGCGCGAACCGGGCCGGCAGCGCGCCGCAGCGGAGCAGGCCGAAGCGGCGCGGGCTTCAGCGGAGCTGACCGGACTCCTCGCCCGAGCGCAGCGCCAGCCAGAGCTCCATCCGCACGTCGGTGTCGTCCAGCGAACGGCCGAGCAGCTCCTCCACCCGGCGCATCCGGTAGCGCAGGGTGTGCCGGTGCACCCCGAGGTCGGCCGCGGCCGCGTCCCACTGGCCGTGCCGGGAGAGCCAGGCGCGCAACGAGGCCACCAGGTCGCCACGGGCCGAACGGTCGTGCTCGCGCAGCGGGCGCAGCAGGCCCTCGGCGAACGCGGCCACCGCGTCCTCGCCGAGCAGCGGCAGCAGCGAACCGGCGCCGACCTCCTCGTGCCCCACCGAACGGCGGCCGCCGCGCAGCGCCACCGCCAGCGCCCGCTCGGCCTGCGCGTAGGCGCCGCCGGCCTCGTCCACCGGGGCCGGCGCGGAGACCCCGAGGGCCAGGCCCTCGTGCTCCTCCACCGCGCCCAGGCAGGCCCGGTGCACCGCGCCGCCGTCCACCGCGAGCAGCACCAGGCGCTCGCCGTGCGGCACCCCGTCCTTCACCTCGCGGGCCGGCTCCCGGGCCACCAGCAGCTTCTCGCCGGCCCGCCCGCCGGCCTGCTCGGCCCGCTCGGCCAGCTCGGTCAGGTCGTGCACCGGGGCGTCCGGCTCGTCCCGCTCGCCGACCGGGGTGGCGCCGGCCACCAGGATGCGTATGGTGCCCTCCGGCAGGCCGCCGAACAGGCCGCTGGCCACCTGGCGGGCGGTGCCCACCTGGCCGGCCAGCACCAGCCGCAGCAGCGCCGCGCCCATCCGCTCCTCGGCGTGCCGCAGCTCCCGGGAGCGCTCCAGGGTCAGCGTGAGCAGCGCGACGGCGGCGTTCAGCACGTAGCGCTCGGTCGGGGTGATCCGGTCCTCGGTGCCGACCGCGAGGAAGCCGCGGGCCCGCCGGTCGGCCCCCAGCGACTGGACCACCACGAAGTCCTCGTCGGCGGTGTCGAAGCCGGGCGCCCGGCCCTGCAGCGCGGCGCTGGCCGGGGCCGGTCTGCGGCGCAGCCGGTCCACCTCGGCGGCCAGCCGGGCGGCCCGCCGGGCGGCCCAGTCCGGGGCGACCACGGAGAGCGCGCCCGAGCTGTCGTACAGCGCCGCCCAGCCGCCGAGGCGGGCCGCCAGCCGGCGCACCACCGCGGCGGTGCCGTTCTGGCCGAGCGCCGCCCGGGTGAGCTCCTCCTGGGCCTCGAAGCTGGTGGTCACCGCCTCGTACTGCTCGGCCGCCAGGGCCGCCGAGACGGTCTTGCTGATCGCGATGAACGGGGTCGGCTCGGGCACCCGCAGCAGCGGCAGTCCGCGCTGCGCGGCGGCCTCCACCAGCGGCTGCGGCACCTCGGTGTGCGAGAGGCCGACGCCCAGGCCCAGGCCCACCACGCCGGCGTCGGCCAGCCGGTGCACGTAGGCCTGCAGGTTCTTGCTGCTGGTGCCGAGCTTGATGCCGGTGGTGAGCAGCAGTTCGCCGCCCTCCAGGAAGGGCGTGGGGTCGTCCAGCTCGCTGGTGTGGACCCAGCGCACCGGGCGCTCCAGGTGGTCCGCGCCGGCGAGGACCGTGAGGTGGAGGGAGGAGTTGCGCACGACTGACGCGAGTGTGGGAGGCATGACACCTTCGGTGGGGACCGGTCCGGCGGCCTCGTCGCAGCCAGGCCAACTGAGGGTTTCGCCTTCATTATGGACGCTTCGGACAAGGCGCGGCACCGAATCCACCGGAGCGTAACTAACCGAAAGCCCGTTCCTCGCCCGCCCGGCGTCAATTCACGCCCCGTCAGCTCCGCAGATCCACCAGCAGCGGCGGCACCTGCTCACCCGTCACCGTGGTCAGCGACACCACCGCGTGCCCGGTCGGCAGCGCGTGCGCCAGGTCCGACGGGGTCCAGCGCTGGCGCTCCACCTCGCGGGTGGTCACGCTCTCGGTCTGCGCCGTGGTCCCGGCCAGCACCTTGCGCAGCACCCGGCCGGTCTTGCGCAGCACCCCGCCCGAGGTGTCCGGGGCCAGCGTCACCGCCCGCTCCCGCACCAGCACCGTCCCCCATGCCTCGGAGAACAGCGCCCCGTCCCACGGCGCGATCCCCGGGAAGGCCATCCGGCAGCCCACCGCGCCGAACAGCGGCACCCGCAGCGCCTCCGGCAGGTCCACCAGGCTGCGCAGCACCAGCACCGCCCCCGCGTTCGCCCCCGGCAGCCGGCGCAGGCCCTGCACCGCGGCGGCGTCCAGCGCGGCCGCCGCGTCGTCCACCACCAGGCCGGCGAAGAGCGAACGGTCCGCGCGGGCCGCCGCGGCCTGCAGGAACTGGCCCACCACCAGCCGGGACAGGATCCTGGCCGCCTCCGGGTGACTGCGCTCCGGCAGCTTCACCCGCACCCGCAGCGGATGCTCCAACGCCCGCATCGCGAAGGCCGGCCGGGTCGCCGCCGCGCCCAGCTCGAAACAGCCCGCGAAGGCCGGCCGGTCCAGCAGCGCCAGCCGGTCCGCCAGCAGCACGCCCGGGTCGTCCGCCCGGCCCAGCCGGTCCCGGCGCTGCTGCACGTCCGGCTCGTACAGCGCCCAGTGCCCGGCCGCCCGCAGCCGCTCCACCAGCTCCACCCAGGCCGCGTCCTCGCCGGCCAGCAGCGCCCGCAGCTCGCGCAGTCCCGGGTAGCGGCCGTGCGCCGCGTGGAACGGGCCGACCACCTGCTGCAGCGCGATCCGGGCGCTCTCGCTGCGGGCCGACAGCTCGTCCGGCAGCAGCGCGTCCGCCAGCCGGGCCGCCGCCGCGTCCGGATCGGCCCCCGCGCCGTACAGGTCCAGCCCGTAGGCCGAGGCCGGGTCGCCCGGGGCGATCACCACGTCGTAGCCCGAGTCCGGCCCCAGCTCCGCCTCGGCCGCGCCGACCACCACCGCGCAGGCCGTCCGGGCCAGCGCCTGCAGGCACAGCGCCTCCGCCACCGGCCGGGCCAGCCGCGCCGTCTTCCCCGTCCCGGCCGGCCCCACCGCCAGCAGCGAGGTGGCCAGCAACCCGCGGTCCAGCGCGAACCCGGCCCCCCGGTGCGCGACCGGGTTCTTCACCACGTCCTGCACCGTCCCCAGCCGCACCTGACCCGCCAACAGATCGTGCTCCGCCACCCGCACCGGCACGTCCCGCGCCTGCGACGGGTGCACGCACGCCGCCGCCCCCCGCGCCGCCACCTGCTCCGCGAACGCCCCCAACAACTCCGGCTCCGCTACCACCTCCCCGTGCACCCGGTGGATCCGCACGTAGTCGACGTCGGTCACCCGCGCCCCGAGCGTGTCCTCGTCCAGCCGGGCGAGCGAGCCGGCGAGACCGGTCTGGCGCAGGGACTGCCAGGGGTCCTGGGCGGCCAGGGCCGCCTCGGCCGCCTCGGCGACCTCCTTCTCCCGCCGCTCGTCGGTGACGGCCTTGGAGAGGGTCGGCAGCAGGTTGCGCCGGAACCCGGCCGGGGAGAGGAACCGGCGGTACAGCTCGCCCCAGCGGCCCAGCTTCGCGCAGCTGGGGAGCAGCCCGACCAGGATGACCACGGTGATCAGGGTCTCTATCACGCTGAACTGGTCGGGGCTGACCGTCTTCGGGTTGAACCAGCCGAGGAAGCCGAGCACGTTCAGCACCAGCCAGCTGACGCAGAGGTAGCCGAAGACGTAGGCGCCGACGCCGACCACCGCGCGCCAGAGCAGCAGCGGTCCGGAGATCCGCTCCTCCTCGTCGTCGGAGCGCCCCGGCTCGGGCGGCAGGTAGCCGAGCCGCCAGGCCCCGCCGGGGGCCGCCGGGCGGGGCCTGGCCAGCCAGCTGCGCAGCCCGGTCACCGCCGCTCCCCCGCCGCCACCCCCCTGGTGCGGCACCCCCGTCGGGTCGAGGAGCCGTCCCTGCCGGCCCTGTGTGCCGTCCAACCCCATTGCGGCCCCGCTCCCTCGCCCCGACGCGCCCGGCTCTGTGGATACCCGTGCCGCCCGGTCGGCGACACGCGCGCCACTCAATCTAGTGGAGTGCGGGTGGTCGTCCGGGGCTCGACGGGCGCTGGCCGGGTCGGACAAGTCGGACGGCCCAGTGCGCCCAGGTGGCGCATGCCCGGCGCCGGGCGGCGGCCGTAGCCTGCGAGCATCGAGACAGAGCCGACCCCCCTTGGAGACACCCCCATGAGCGCCGCACCTCAGCTCCCGCAGGAGCGCCGTCTGGTCACCGCGATCCCCGGCCCGAAGTCGCAGGAGCTGCAGGCGCGCAAGCTCGGCGCGGTGGCGGCCGGGGTCGGCACCACGCTGCCGGTCTACGCCGCGGCCGCCGGTGGCGGCGTGCTGGTGGACGTGGACGGCAACAGCTTCATCGACTTCGGTTCCGGCATCGCCGTGACCAACGTCGGCAACAGCGCCGCGGCCGTGGTCGCCAAGGCGACCGAGCAGCTGGCCGCGTTCACCCACACCTGTTTCATGGTGACGCCGTACGAGGGCTACGTGGCGGTGGCCGAGCAGCTGAACCTGCTGACCCCGGGCGACCACGAGAAGCGCACCGCGCTGTTCAACTCGGGTGCCGAGGCGGTGGAGAACGCGGTGAAGATCGCCCGCGCCTACACCAAGCGCACCGCGGTGGTGGTGTTCGACCACGGCTACCACGGCCGGACCAACCTGACGATGGGTCTGACGGCGAAGAACATGCCGTACAAGCAGGGCTTCGGTCCGTTCGCCCCGGAGATCTACCGGGTGCCGGTGGCCTACCCGTACCGCTGGCTGACCGGCGCGGAGAACTGTGCCGCCGAGGCCGCCGCGCAGGCGATCGACGTGATCAACAAGCAGATCGGCGCGGAGAACGTGGCCGCGATCATCATCGAGCCGATCCAGGGCGAGGGCGGCTTCATCGAGCCGGCCAAGGGCTTCCTGCCGGCGATCGTCGAGTACGCCAAGGCGAACGGCATCGTCTTCGTCGCGGACGAGATCCAGACCGGCTTCTGCCGCACCGGCCAGTGGTTCGCCTGTGAGGACGAGGGCGTCGTGCCGGACCTGATCACCACCGCGAAGGGCATCGCCGGCGGTCTGCCGCTGGCCGCGGTGACCGGGCGCGCCGAGATCATGGACGCCGCGCACGCCGGTGGCCTGGGCGGCACCTACGGCGGCAACCCGGTGGCCTGCGCGGCCGCGCTGGGCGCCATCGAGACCATGAAGGAGCTGGACCTCAACGCGAAGGCGCAGCGGATCGGCGAGGTCATGCTGGGCCGCCTGCGGGCCATGCAGGAGAAGTTCGCCGGCAGCGACCGCTTCGCCATCGGCGAGGTCCGCGGCCGTGGCGCGATGATCGCCGTCGAGCTGGTGAAGCCGGGCGGCAAGGAGCCGAACCCGGAGGTGACGGCGGCGGTGGCCAAGGCCTGCCACGCCGAGGGCCTGATCGTGCTGACCGCCGGCACCTACGGCAACGTGCTGCGCTTCCTGCCCCCGCTGGTGATGCCGGAGCACCTGCTGGCCGAGGGCCTGGACATCATCGAGAACGCCTTCGCGGGCGTCTGATCCACCGTCGGGTCCACGGCACCTGACCTGCGGCGGCCGCGGCCGCCGGTGCGCCCGGCCGGGCGGAGCGCGTACGACCGGCCGGGCGCGCCGCGTCCCGACTTCTGACACCGAATGGAGGTTGCACTCCCGGTGGTGAAGATGCTGTGCGAACCCCGGCCGGTCGCCCCCGGTCGCAATCCGCTTGACGTAGTGTCATGACAGATGGACAGCGAGCCCCATCCCACGGTCGGCACTCCGGCCCGAGATGACAACCAGGCGTCGGCGACGGCGCCCGCACCAGACCGATCGACCGCCCGTCCGGCCCAAACCCCCCGGGGCGCACGGAACGGCGATCACCCAGGCCGCCCCGGAGCTCTCCCCCCCGCTCCGGGGCGGCTCTTCGCCGTCCTCGCGCACCCGCTGGTGCCGCTGGTCCTGGTCGTGCTGCTGGTGCTGGTCTCCTGGCAGGTCGCGGCCCACGGTCCGCTGCTGGGCCTGGACCGGGCCGTCCGGCACGCCACCGCCCGACTGCGCGACGGGCTGCGCGACCCGCTGGTGACCGGCGCGGCGCACGCCTTCTCCGACCTCGGCTCGACGGTGCCGGCGATCCCGCTGCTGTTCGGCGGCGGCGCGCTGGCGGCCTGGCGGTGGCGGCGGGCGGGTGCCCTGCGGTGGTGGCTGCCGGTGCCGGTGGCCGTGCTGGCCGCGGTGC
Source organism: Kitasatospora viridis (assembly GCF_007829815.1). NCBI lineage: Bacteria > Bacillati > Actinomycetota > Actinomycetes > Kitasatosporales > Streptomycetaceae > Kitasatospora > Kitasatospora viridis. The sequence goes on from NZ_VIWT01000001.1 coordinate 1,673,498, forward strand.
TGATCCCGCTGCTGGTGGTGCCGGCCAAGGCCTGGTTCGCCCGGCCGGGTCCGCTCGGGCTGCCGCTGGCGCCGGGCTCGTGGGGCTGGTACCCGTCCGGGCACACCACCACGGCCTGCGTGAGCTACGGGGTGGCGGCGCTGCTGCTGGCCCGTACGGCGGGCCGGGTCGGGTGGTGGGCGGCGGGGGCCGCGGTGCTCTGGCTGGGGGTGGGGTGGGGCCTGGTCTGGTGCGACTACCACTGGTTCCTGGACGTGCTGGCCGGCTGGTGCCTCGCGGGCCTGGTGCTCTGGTGCCTGAACCGGTGGCTGCCCCATCCCGGGAGAAGCTGAGCCTGGCTCATCATGTGGCTGGCTCGGTACCGCTCCGGAGGGCTACGCTGACCCCACGCCACCGTCGAGGAGCCCCCGCATGACCAGCCCGTCCACCGGCTCCGGCCGCCCCGACGCACCGGACGCCGCCGCCCTCGACACCCTCGACGCGCCCGACGCGCCCGACACCGCAGAGCTCGCCGACGAGCTCACCCGCGCGATGAAGCGGATCCGCCACCGCACCGTGCACCGCCTGGAGCCCTACGGCCTGACGCCGGGTCAGGGCCGGGCGCTGCGGGTGCTGGCGCACGCCGACCGCTGCGAGACCCCCGGCCGGGCGATCCGGCTCTCCGAGCTGGCCGACCGGCTGAACATCGCGCCCCGCTCGGCCACCACCGTGGTGGACTCGCTGGAGCAGGGCGGGCTGGTCGAGCGGGTGCCCGACCCGGTGGACCGGCGGGCGGTCGGCCTGCTGCTGACGGCGGACGGCCGGGCGGCGGTGGAGCGGCTGGCCCAGGTCCGCCAGGAGGTGGCCCAGGAGTACTTCAGCGGCGCCGACCCGGCGGACGTGGCGGTGATGCTCCGGGTGCTGCGCGCCGCCGAGGCCGCGCACCGGACGGCCGAGGGCCGCTGAGCCCTCACTTGGCCAGCCCGACGACCAGCCAGAGGAAGCCGACCCCGGCCAGCGTGCAGAGCAGGGTGGACCGGGACGGGTGCGGGCTGTGCGCCTCGGGCAGGATGTCGGCGGTCGCCAGGTAGAGCAGGAAGCCGGCGAAGAAGCCCAGGTAGAGGCCGAGCAGGTGCTCCGGGATCCGGAACAGCAGGGTGATCGCCGCGCCGGTCACCGGGGCCAGCGCGTCGGCGCCGAGCAGCAGCAGCGCCCGCCGCCGGTCGTTCCCGTAGAGCCGGGTGACCGTGTAGGTGTTGAAGCCGTCGGCGAAGTCGTGCGCCACCACCGCCAGCGCCACCACCGTGCCCACCGTGCCGCCGGCCTGGAAGGCGGCGCCGATCGCGAAGCCGTCCATCACGCTGTGCCCGACCAGCGCACCGCCGGCCAGCAGGCCGACGCCCTCGGCCCGGCCGTGGTGCGGGTGGGCGTGCCCGTGCGCGTGGGTGTGGCTGGCGTACTCGCCCTCGTGCGCCCGGTGGATCGCCACCGAGCGCTCCACGCAGTGGATCAGCAGGAAGCCGGCGGCGAAGGTGAGCAGCGGCTCGGGCACGCCGAAGAGTTCGTCGGGGGTCTGCGCGAGCGCCTCGGGCAGCAGGTCGAAGGCGACCACGCCGAGCATCAGGCCGGCCGCGAGGCCGAGCACCAGGTGGCGCCGGTCGCCGGTGCGCTGGGCGACCAGGCCGCCGATCAGCGTGGTCAGGAAGGCCCCGATGGCGACCAGCACCGCCGTCACCCGGCACCTCCGCGCGTCCCCGACTCACCCCGGCCCTGCCACCCTCGCCCAACCGGTGCCGGGCCGCCCGCCGGGTGGCGCCGAACGGGTCGTCAGACTCCCCGGGTGGAAGGGCTGCGGACGGCGGGTCAGACGCCGGTGACGGCCAGCGGCAGGCCGAGGTGGGTCTCGGCCATGGCCCGGAAGCCGGGGCCGTCGGCGAGGTGCAGGTGGCGGTAGTCGGGGGTCTCGACCAGGTCGAGGGCCTCCTCGGTGAAGCCGCCGGTGCTCAGCCAGAGCCCGTGGCCGGCCGCCTCCTCGGCGACCGCCTCGGCCAGCATCCGCAGCCCGTCCGGGTCGATCGGCTCGTCCCGGCGGGAGGCGCAGACCACCCAGCGCCCGGGCAGCGCGCTGTCGGCGGGGCCGGTGCCGGTGGCGACCAGGCCGGACCGCCCGCGCGCCCGCACGCTCCAGTCGCCCAGCCCGCCCCGGGTGAGCACCTCGCGGACCAGCAGGGCGAACTCGCCGGCGGACAGCTCGCCGACCGCCGGCACCGCCGCGCCCGCGGTCGCGCAGGGCGGCACGGCGACCCGGGCGAACGGGTCCGGGGTGATGGCCGCCGCCAGGTCGCGCAGCCGGACCAGCGCCTCGTCCTGCTCGGCCGCCGCGTACACCCCGGGCTCGGTCTCCTCCTCGACCAGGACGGCGGCCTCGACCAGCCTGGTGCGGGCCAGCGCGTCCCGGTCGGCGTCCACGCTGAGCAGGCAGTCCCCCGGCGGCCGGCCGGATGCCGCCCCCGGGCCCGACTCGCGCAGCCAGCCGTTGAGCACCACGCCGGCCAGGATGCCGTCGGTGTCCACCGCCTCCACCGCCTGCAGCGCGCGCAGCGCGAGCCGGGAGACCAGGCGCAGGTAGTCGGTGGCCCGGTCGGCGGGGGCCCGGGGCACCGGGTGGATCGTGCCGTCCGGGGAGAGCCGGTAGCCGTCGAGCGACGGGACCAGGCCGAGCGGCGGCAGGTCCAGGTCGAGCACCGCGGTCCGGGTGAGCGGGCGGAAGACGGCGCGGCAGGGCGCGGGCAGTTCGGGCGTGCTCGCCTCGGCCGCGGCCAGCGCGCGTTCCAGCAGTGACTCGACGGCGGCCGGCTCGGCCTGCCGGTAGGCCCGGTGGCACTCCTCCAGGCTGTCGTTGTACTCCCGCACCGCCCTGGCCCGGGCCTGCTCGGCCTGCTCGTGCGCGGCCCGGGCGGCGGTCTCGGCCGGGTCGGCGGGGGCGGCGCGCTCGGTGCGCCACCGGCGCAGGGCGCGCTGGTACGCCAGCCGGGCCTCGGCGAGCCCGCGCTGGTAGCCGGAGTCCAGCAGCCGGCGGCCCTCGCCCTCCTCGGGCTGGGGCGGCGCGAAGTCCGCCCACACCGGTTCGCGCTGCTCGGCGGGCGCCTGGTCGGGGTAGGGGCGCGGCTCGTAACTGCGGCGCTGGCTCTCGAAGTCCATCGCGTTGACCGGCTGGGCCAGCCGGTCAAGCAACTCGGCCAGCCGCTGCTGCTCGGCCCGCACGGTGCTGGTGCGGTGGCGCGTCAGTTCGTCGGCCGGGACCGGGGGCGCACCCCCGGCCTGGCGGCCGGGCGGGACCCCGACCCGGACGTCGGGCCCGTCGGCCGACCCGGCGGGCGTGCCGCCGCCGGCCGGGTGCTCGGCGGCCGTGGCCGGGCCCTCGGTGGTGCCACCGAACACCGCGGCCAGGAAGCCGGTCCGGGCGGCGTCGAGGGCCGACTGACGCTTGGTCGGTTCCTGCATCGGCGGTCGGCCCCCGTGCTCGTCGTCGCACTTCTCGGGTGTGTTCCCGCCTGCATTCTCCACCGTTTTCGGTTGTCGCGTGCGGGGTTGACCCCCTCTCGGTCGGCCGGTGGCGGCTCAGTTGGTCATCGTGTTGGTGAGGTGCATGCCGATGTAGCCGACGTAGATCCGCCCGCTGCCGGAGCAGTCGTCGAGGTAGTGCAGCCGGGGCGCGGTGCGGCCGCCGCCGATCCGCAGGTGGGCGCCCATGAAGGCTCGCCCGCTCGGGTCCACCGAGTCCGGTACGGCGAACATCCGCTCCCGGCGCATCTTGGTGTGCGTGCAGACCGTGCGCGACTCCCCGCGCACCGCCTTGCGCGGCGGGAACCGGCTGCCGTTCTCCGCGGCCCGCTCGCACCACTGCTTGAAGTCGCCGCCGGCCGAGCCGTGCACGGCGGCCGCGGCGTACTCCTGCAGCGCGGTCAGGCCCTCCCAGGTGAGCTTGACCCAGTTGCCGGTGCGGTTCTCCAGGGCGAGCGTCTCCTTCTCGTCGCCGGTGAAGCTGAGCAGCGGGAACTCGCCCATCCGGCAGAGCAGTTCGGTGAAGCTGCCGGGGGCGGACGGCTCGCCCGGCAGGCAGAGCCGGCTGCTCAGTGACCAGGGGCGCTCACCGCCGCGGCGGGCCGGGCCCGGCTGCGGCTCCCGGCGCCAGACCCGGTGCGCGGTGCGCCTGGCCTCGCTCGGCTGACCGGCCGTCCGCTGACCCGTGCTCAGCCGGGCCGGCAGCGGCTCCGCGGCCGGCCGGGGCAGCACCGGTCGGCGGTCGGCTGGCCGCACCCGCAACTCCGGTACCCGGGCGAGCGGTTCGGGCAGCGGCGCCCGCGCGGCCAGTCTGCGCGGCTCGCGGGCGAGCAGTGCGGCGGCCCGGCGCGGCTCGTCCTCGATCCGGTAGCGGGGCAGCACCAGGTGGCGCAGCGCGTCCCGCCGGGAGGCCGGGTCCACCTCGGGCAGGTAGGTGCGCACGGCACCGCCGTAGACCGTGTGGTACTCCAGCGCGATGTTGAAGGCGACCCGGGCGGACGCGTCCAGCACGTAGCCGACGGCCAGGCCGGCGACCCCGGCGAAGAGCGGTCGCAGCAGTTCGGCGGTCCAGGCCGCCGGGTCGAGGTCGGCCGGCACGCTGGCCACCACGGTGGGCAGCCGGCGGGTCGGGTCGCAGAGTTCGTCGATCACCCCGTCCACTTCGGCGGCGGTGACGATCCTCGGGTGCGGGCGCACTTCGGCCGGTCCGTCCAGCGCGTCCAGCAGCGGGAGCAGGCGGTGGACCAGATCGGGGACCGGGACCCGGGAGGGGGTGCTGGGCCCGGTGGTGGCGGGCAGGTGCTCGGTCTCCACCCGCACCCAGGTGGGGCCGCCGTGCTCGGTGGCGACGGTCAGCGAGAGTTGCGCGGTGCCCTGCGGGGCGGGGCGGCGGAGCCTGCGGCGGGTGTAGTGGCCGGCCGGTCTGCCGACGGCGGCGGGCAGTCGGCCGTCGTCCCGGTCGAGCAGCACCCGGTCGGCGAGCCGGAGCCGTTCGGCGAGGGCCGGTTCGGTGCGGTCCGGGCCGAGCTCGGGGGGCACCGGCTCGGCGGGTGGTGGTTCGCCGTGGCCCTCGTGTTTGAGCCAGGCGCCGAGGCACTGGTCGGCCAGCGCGGCGGCCTCGGCGTGGGATTGACGGGTCGTCACCGTCATCCGGTACGGGGCGGCGTGACCGGGTGGGCAGCAGCCGGAGTCGGGGGTGGAGCCGCCGATCGCGGCGGCGTGGTCGATGCTCATGGGTGGTGCCTCCGTGATGCTCTGGTGGGGCCTGGGATTCCTCCATCGATGGGGTCGGGTACGGCCGGTCGGCGGCAGTCGCCGGCTGGTCCGTACGGTGAGAACGCGGCTGCCCGGAGCTGGAGTTCCAGTCCCGGGCAGCTTTTAATTCATTCGGGTGTCATTGGCGGGTCATCCACCGGATTCCTCGACCGCGGGTGTATAAGGCAGCGGGTGCATCAGGCGGCGGGCACATGAGGCGGCAGGTGTCCGAGGCGGCGCGAGCACCGGGGCACCGGCTCAACTGGTGGTGGCGCGCTGCCCGCAGCCGTGCTCGGCCGCCGGCCGCCCGGTCACGCCCAGCGCGGCGGCCGCGCCCACCTCCGTGGCGTCGGCCGGCACCACCAGCGGCCGGCCCTCCCGCTCCTGGTAGTTCGCCAGGATGACCACCGGTTCGGTGCCCAGGTTGTAGCCGATGTGCCGCTGGTCAGGCAGCTCCAGCAGGAACTGGCCCGACCTGGTGACCTCGACGGTCCCGTCCTCCAGCACCCTGGTCAGCACGCCCGTCAGCAGCATCGCCTGGACCATCGCCGGGTGGTAGTGCCAGCCGGTGTTCGTCCCCGGCGCGATGGTGACGGTGCGGATGACGGCCATCTCGGGTTCTGCTCCTGTAAGTCGGTGACGGACTCAGGCTACTGACCGGCCGTTGCCCGGGGCCCGAATTCGTGCGCTTTGGCCGAAAGCGCATGCGACTCTGGCGGCTCTGCGTACTTTCCCACAGGTCAGCGGTCCTCGGGGGCGTTCCAGGGCAGTTCGACGTGGGTGCGTCCGGCGGGCACCGCGGCCGCGGCCCCACCGCTGGTCTCGGCCAGCCAGGCGTGGAAGGCGGGCAGTTCCGGCTCGGGCACGCCGACCTCGATCCGCACCCCGCCCGCGTCGTAGTGCGATCCGCGCACCGCGTGCCCGGCGGCCCGCAGTTCGTTCTCCAGCCGGCCCGCCCGGGCGTGGTCCACCGCGACCTCCAGCAGCGCGACCGGTCGGCGCTCGACCAGCCCGACCTCGTCCAGCGCCGCCGAGACCGCGCCGCCGTAGGCCCGGACCAGCCCGCCGGCGCCGAGCAGCACCCCGCCGAAGTACCGGGTCACCACCGCGACCGTGTCGGTGACGCCGCGTCGGCGCAGCACCTCCAGCATCGGCACGCCCGCGGTGCCGCCCGGCTCCCCGTCGTCGCTGGACCGCTCCCGGCGCTGCTCCTCGCCGACCACGAAGGCGGTGCAGTTGTGCCGGGCGTCCCAGTACCGCTTGCGGATCCCGGCGATGAACTCCTGCGCCTGCTGCTCGTCACCGGCCCGGGCGAGGTGGCAGATGAAGCGGGACCGCTTCACCTCGATCTCGTGGCTGCCGTCCGCCCGGATGGTCAGGTACGGCGCTGGCTGCGGCATGGCGGGGGTGCTCCGGAGGGTCGGGGACGGCGGTCCTCCCACCCTAACCAGGCGTCCCCCGCCGATCGGGGCCCCGCCGGGTCAGCGACCGCTCAGTGCGTCCAGCTGCGCACGGTCCAGGCCGGTCAGCGCGGTCACCTCGGCGAGGTCCACCGCCCCGCAGTCCAGCCCGCGCAGCAGGTAGCCGCTGAGCGCCTTGGCGGTGGCCGGCTCGTCCATCACGTCGCCGCCGGCCTTGGCCACGTAGGCCGCCAGGCGGGCCGCGGCGGCCGCCAGGCCCTCGCGGTAGAAGGCGTAGACCGCCGCGTACCGGGTGGGCAGGTGCGCCGGGTGCATGTCCCAGCCCTGGTAGTAGGCGCGGGCGAGCGAGCGGCGGACCAGCCCGTGGTGCAGGTTCCAGGCCGCGAAGACCTGCTCCCGGGGACCGGTCGGGATCACGTTGGTCGAGCCGTCGGAGAGCCGCACGCCGGTGCCGGCGGCGGCCACCTGCATCACCGCCTTGGCGTGGTCGGCCACCGGGTGGTCCATGCTCTGGTAGGCGGCGCTGACCCCGCAGGAGGCGCTGTAGTCGAAGGTGCCGTAGTGCAGGCCGGTCGCCCGCCCCTCGGCCGCCTCGATCATCAGCGCCACGGTGGCCCGGCCGTCCGGGCCGAGGATCGCCTGGGTGGTCTCGATCTGGATCTCGAAGCCGATCCGCCCCTGCGGCAGGCCGGCCCGCTGCTCGAAGTCGCGCAGCAGCACGACCAGCGCCGTGACCTGCTCCGGGTAGGTGACCTTGGGCAGGGTGAGCACCAGGCCGGCGGGCAGCTCGCCGCCCTCCGCCAGCAGGGTGCCGAGGAAGAGCTCCAGGGTCCGGATGCCGCGGGCCCGGACGGCGGCCTCCATGCACTTGATCCGCACCCCGATGTACGGCGGGGCGGTGCCGTCGGCCACGGCCCGGACGACCAGGCGGGCGACCCGGACGGCCTCCGCGTCCTCCTCCTCGTCCGGGCGCGGGCCGTAGCCGTCCTCGAAGTCGACCCTCAGGTCCTCGATCGGCTCGCGCTCCAGCTTGGCCCGGACCCGGGCGTGCACCTCGGTGATCAGCTCGTCGGCCGGCACGCCGAGCGCCTCGGCCAGCTCCGCCGGGGTGGCCGCGTGGGTGTCCAGCGCCGCAAGCGCCTGCCGGCCCCAGTCGGCGACGGTGTCGGCGGCGAACGCGTCGGCCGGGACGTAGACGGTGTGCACCGGCTGGCGGGTGCCCGGGTCGCCCGGGTAGCGGCGGGCCAGGTCGGCGTCGACCGGGCCGAGCAGCGCGTCCACCGCACTGGCGGCGGACGGCGAGAAGGTCACCCGCTCCGCTGCCGTGGAAGCACCGTTAGCCTGCTCGACCTGGGACATCCCGACTCCTCCAGCGCTTCAACAGATTGTTGAGGCGACGGTAGTCCGGGAGTTCGGCGGGCGTCAATGGGTGGCCCACCAGCCGGGAGGGGCGCTGTTCGGTTGTCGGTTCGTAGGGATCGCCGGTTGCCGGTCACTCCCGGCCGAGGGTGGCGTAACGGTCCTGCAGCTGCGGCCAGATCCGGGCCATCTCGCTGCGGCTGGCCTGCACGCCCGGGCGGCGGCCGGTCACGCCGTACTCGCTGAACAGGTAGCCGGCCAGCAGCTCCTGGTCCGGGTGCCGGTTGTGCGTGTCCAGGTAGGACACCAGGCCCTCGACGGCGACGTCCACCGTGAGTTCGCGGCCGAACTCGACCGGCTCCTCATCCTGTTGCGGCGCGACCGGGACGCGCGGGGCGAACACGTTCTCCACCTGGCGCTCGATCGACGGCGCCGGCTCGGCCGGGTGCCCGGCAGGGGCGTCCAGGTCGAGCTGCGGCTGCTCGACGACCTCCGCGGCGGCGGGAGCGGCGGCCTGCGGGCGGCCCTCAGCGAGGGCGATCAGCTGAGCCCCCGTCAGCGGGGGGCGCTGCGGGCCCGCGGCGGCAGCGGCTGCGGCCGGCTGCTGGGGGTGCTGCGGCTGCTGGACCGGGCGGGCCTGCGGCGCGGCCGGCTGCGGCTCCGGTGCGGACGGCCGGGCGGTGGCGAACCACGGCGAGGCCTGGGCCTGGCGGTGCTCGGCGGCGGGCGGCTGCTGGTGCTGCGACTGCTGCTGAGGCTGCTGCTGCTGCGCGTTCGGCACCGCGAGGTCCGCGGGCCGGCCCGCGCGGATGTCACGGAGCGCCGCCACCGGACGGGCCGCTCGGGCCGGCGTCTGCTGAGCCTGCGTCACTGGGCCGTCCACGAGCGTCGGTTGAGCGTGCTGCTGCTGGGTCGGCTGCTCGGCGGTCACCTGGCTGTCCCGCCAACGCTCGGAGGCGAGCTTGGCCAGCACCGGCGCCACCGCCGCGGCCGGGAATCCCCCGCCGGACTGCCGGGCCTGGCCCGACTGCGTGTTGGTCGGCCGGTCGGCGGCCGACTGCGCGTCGGTCGGCTGCGGGCTGGCCGGCTGGGCGGGGAGCGGCTCGACGGCGGCCGGCTGCTCCTGCTGGACCACGGCGGTCGCCGGCGACGGGTCGATCCGGTCCAACAGCGTGACGTCCAGCGGCACCCCGAACTTGGCCAGCTTCAACGGCAGCAGCGCCTGGATCGGTGCCGCCCGCCGCCACCCGCGGCCGTACCGGAAGCGCAGTTGCGCCCGGTACACCAGCCGGTTCTGCTCCAGCCGCACCACCTCGTCGTACGAGCGGAGCTCCCAGAGCTTCATCCGGCGCCACATCCGGAAGGTGGGCACCGGGGAGAGCAGCCAGCGCATCAGCCGGACCGACTCCATGTGCCGGTCGGCGGTTATCGCCGCGATCCGCCCGACCGCGTGCCGGGAGGCCTCCACCACCACCACGAAGAGCACCGGGATCACCGCGTGCATACCCATGCCCAGCGGATCGCCCCAGGAGGCGGCGGCGTTGAAGGAGATGGTCGCGACGGTCAGCAGCCAGGCCGCCTGACGGAGCAGGGGGAAGGGTATGCGCAGCCAGGTCAGCACCAGGTCCAGGGCCAACAGCACCACGATGCCGGCGTCCACGCCGATCGGGAACGCGTACGAGAACGCTCCGAAGCCCTTGTGCAGGGCCAACTCCCGCACCGCGGAGTACGATCCGGCGAAGCCGATCCCGGAGATCACACAGGCGCCGACAGCCACTACGCCCAACAGTGCGCGGTGCGCACGGGTAAGGGATGGACGTGCCATTCGTTGATCAACCCCTGGGTCTCGTCGTGGACTTCCGGATCCTACTCGGACAGGCTTTCGTCACTGTGTGTGGCCCCCTCCGTGAAGGGGTCCGGAAACGCGAAGAAGCCCCCATCACCAAGTGATGGGGGCTTCTCCACAAAGATTGTTCGGCGGCGTCCTACTCTCCCACAGGGTCCCCCCTGCAGTACCATCGGCGCTGTAAGGCTTAGCTTCCGGGTTCGGAATGTAACCGGGCGTTTCCCTCACGCTATGACCACCGAAACACTATGAAACTGTCAACCGCACCCACCCGACACTAACGGTGGGGGTCGTTGTTTCAGAACAACACAGTGGACGCGAGCAACTGAGGACAAGCCCTCGGCCTATTAGTACCGGTCAGCTCCACCCCTTACAGGGCTTCCACATCCGGCCTATCAACCCAGTCGTCTACTGGGAGCCTTACCCTCTCAAGGAGGTGGGAGTGCTCATCTCGAAGCAGGCTTCCCGCTTAGATGCTTTCAGCGGTTATCCCTCCCGAACGTAGCCAACCAGCCATGCCCTTGGCAGGACAACTGGCACACCAGAGGTTCGTCCGTCCCGGTCCTCTCGTACTAGGGACAGCCCTTCTCAACACTCCTACGCGCACAGCGGATAGGGACCGAACTGTCTCACGACGTTCTAAACCCAGCTCGCGTACCGCTTTAATGGGCGAACAGCCCAACCCTTGGGACCTACTCCAGCCCCAGGATGCGACGAGCCGACATCGAGGTGCCAAACCATCCCGTCGATATGGACTCTTGGGGAAGATCAGCCTGTTATCCCCGGGGTACCTTTTATCCGTTGAGCGACGGCGCTTCCACAAGCCACCGCCGGATCACTAGTCCCTGCTTTCGCACCTGCTCGACCCGTCGGTCTCACAGTCAAGCTCCCTTGTGCACTTACACTCAACACCTGATTGCCAACCAGGCTGAGGGAACCTTTGGGCGCCTCCGTTACTCTTTAGGAGGCAACCGCCCCAGTTAAACTACCCACCAGACACTGTCCCTGATCCGGATCACGGACCCAGGTTAGACATCCAGCACGACCAGAGTGGTATTTCAACGGCGACTCCACAATGACTGGCGTCACTGCTTCAAAGTCTCCCACCTATCCTACACAAGCCGAACCGAACACCAATATCAAGCTATAGTAAAGGTCCCGGGGTCTTTCCGTCCTGCTGCGCGAAACGAGCATCTTTACTCGTAATGCAATTTCACCGGGCCTATGGTTGAGACAGTCGAGAAGTCGTTACGCCATTCGTGCAGGTCGGAACTTACCCGACAAGGAATTTCGCTACCTTAGGATGGTTATAGTTACCACCGCCGTTTACTGGCGCTTAAGTTCTCAGCTTCGCCTGGACGAATCCAAGCTAACCGGTCCCCTTAACGTTCCAGCACCGGGCAGGCGTCAGTCCGTATACATCGCCTTACGGCTTCGCACGGACCTGTGTTTTTAGTAAACAGTCGCTTCTCGCTGGTCTCTGCGGCCGGCCCCAGCTCAAGCAGCAAGTGCCATCACCAGTTCCGGCCCCCCTTCTCCCGAAGTTACGGGGGCATTTTGCCGAGTTCCTTAACCATAGTTCACCCGAACGCCTCGGTATTCTCTACCTGACCACCTGAGTCGGTTTGGGGTACGGGCCGCCATGAAACTCGCTAGAGGCTTTTCTCGACAGCATAGGATCATCCACTTCACCACAATCGGCTCGGCATCAGGTCTCAGCCTCAATGAGTGGCGGATTTGCCTACCACTCGGCCTACACCCTTACCCCGGGACAACCACCGCCCGGGCTGGACTACCTTCCTGCGTCACCCCATCGCTCACCTACTACCCTGTTGGATCAGCGGCTCCACCACGTCCCTTCGTCCGAAGACTCCAGGCCGGCTTCACGGCTTTAGCATTCAGAGGTTCAGCGTTGGCGCTTCAAAGCGGGTACGGGAATATCAACCCGTTGTCCATCGACTACGCCTGTCGGCCTCGCCTTAGGTCCCGACTTACCCTGGGCAGATCAGCTTGACCCAGGAACCCTTGGTCAATCGGCGCAAGAGTTTCCCACTCTTGTATCGCTACTCATGCCTGCATTCTCACTCGTATACCGTCCACGACTCGATTCCTCGGCCGCTTCACCCGGCACACGACGCTCCCCTACCCATCACAGCGGGCGTTGGCCCTCATGCTGCAATGACACGACTTCGGTGGTGTACTTGAGCCCCGCTACATTGTCGGCGCGGAATCACTTGACCAGTGAGCTATTACGCACTCTTTCAAGGGTGGCTGCTTCTAAGCCAACCTCCTGGTTGTCTCTGCGACTCCACATCCTTTCCCACTTAGCACACGCTTAGGGACCTTAGTCGGTGTTCTGGGCTGTTTCCCTCTCGACCATGGAGCTTATCCCCCACAGTCTCACTGCCGCGCTCTCACTTACCGGCATTCGGAGTTTGGCTAAGGTCAGTAACCCGGTGAGGCCCATCGCCTATCCAGTGCTCTACCTCCGGCAAGAAACACGCGACGCTGCACCTAAATGCATTTCGGGGAGAACCAGCTATCACGGAGTTTGATTGGCCTTTCACCCCTAACCACAGGTCATCCCCCAGGTTTTCAACCCTGGTGGGTTCGGTCCTCCACACGGTCTTACCCGCGCTTCAACCTGCCCATGGCTAGATCACTCCGCTTCGGGTCTTGGGCATGCAACTCAAACGCCCTATTCGGACTCGCTTTCGCTACGGCTACCCCACACGGGTTAACCTCGCTACACACCGCAAACTCGCAGGCTCATTCTTCAAAAGGCACGCAGTCACGGCCCGCCAGCAAGCTGACGAACGACGCTCCCACGGCTTGTAGGCACACGGTTTCAGGTACTATTTCACTCCGCTCCCGCGGTACTTTTCACCATTCCCTCACGGTACTATCCGCTATCGGTCACCAGGGAATATTTAGGCTTAGCGGGTGGTCCCGCCAGATTCACACGGAATTTCTCGGGCTCCGTGCTACTTGGGAGAAGCTCAAGTGAGCCGTACAGATTTCGCCTACGGGGGTCTTACCCTCTACGCCGGACCTTTCGCATGTCCTTCGACTATCCATACGGTTTCTGACTCACCCAGCCGCCGGCAGACGACTGAAGAACTTTCCCACGACCCCGAAGTGGCAACCCCTGCCGGGTCTCACACCACTACGGTTTAGCCTCATCCGGTTTCGCTCGCCACTACTCCCGGAATCACGGTTGTTTTCTCTTCCTGCGGGTACTGAGATGTTTCACTTCCCCGCGTTCCCTCCACATACCCTATGTGTTCAGGTATGGGTGACAGCCCATGACGACTGCCGGGTTTCCCCATTCGGACACCCCCGGATCAAAGCTCGGTTGACAGCTCCCCGGGGCCTATCGCGGCCTCCCACGTCCTTCATCGGTTCCTGGTGCCAAGGCATCCACCGTGCGCCCTTAAAAACTTGGCCACAGATGCTCGCGTCCACTGTGCAGTTCTCAAACAACGACCAGACACTCATGCTCAACACCCGAAGGCGCCTCACAAGAGACCGGCACTGAGACAACGTTTCCGTTCCCTCAGGACCCAACAACGTGCCCGACACACCCGATCACTTGAACCCGTTCCACGCCGAAGCAGTACTAGGAAACAACCAATCAAGTGTGCCGAATAGTCAACGTTCCACCCATGAGCAAGCACTCCAGGACATTCGCCCGAAGCTGCCATGTGCTCCTTAGAAAGGAGGTGATCCAGCCGCACCTTCCGGTACGGCTACCTTGTTACGACTTCGTCCCAATCGCTGGTCCCACCTTCGACGGCTCCCTCCCAAGGGTTAGGCCACCGGCTTCGGGTGTTACCGACTTTCGTGACGTGACGGGCGGTGTGTACAAGGCCCGGGAACGTATTCACCGCAGCATGCTGATCTGCGATTACTAGCAACTCCAACTTCATGGGGTCGAGTTGCAGACCCCAATCCGAACTGAGACCGGCTTTTTGGGATTCGCTCCACCTCACGGTATCGCAGCCCTTTGTACCGGCCATTGTAGCACGTGTGCAGCCCAAGACATAAGGGGCATGATGATTTGACGTCGTCCCCACCTTCCTCCGAGTTGACCCCGGCAGTCTCCTGTGAGTCCCCGACATTACTCGCTGGCAACACAGAACAAGGGTTGCGCTCGTTGCGGGACTTAACCCAACATCTCACGACACGAGCTGACGACAACCATGCACCACCTGTATACCGACCACAAGGGGGCGCCTATCTCTAGACGTTTCCGGCATATGTCAAGCCTTGGTAAGGTTCTTCGCGTTGCGTCGAATTAAGCCACATGCTCCGCTGCTTGTGCGGGCCCCCGTCAATTCCTTTGAGTTTTAGCCTTGCGGCCGTACTCCCCAGGCGGGGAACTTAATGCGTTAGCTGCGGCACCGACGACGTGGAATGTCGCCAACACCTAGTTCCCAACGTTTACGGCGTGGACTACCAGGGTATCTAATCCTGTTCGCTCCCCACGCTTTCGCTCCTCAGCGTCAGTAATGGCCCAGAGATCCGCCTTCGCCACCGGTGTTCCTCCTGATATCTGCGCATTTCACCGCTACACCAGGAATTCCGATCTCCCCTACCACACTCTAGCCTGCCCGTATCGAATGCAGACCCGGGGTTAAGCCCCGGGCTTTCACATCCGACGCGACAGGCCGCCTACGAGCTCTTTACGCCCAATAATTCCGGACAACGCTCGCACCCTACGTATTACCGCGGCTGCTGGCACGTAGTTAGCCGGTGCTTCTTCTGCAGGTACCGTCACTTGCGCTTCTTCCCTGCTGAAAGAGGTTTACAACCCGAAGGCCGTCATCCCTCACGCGGCGTCGCTGCATCAGGCTTGCGCCCATTGTGCAATATTCCCCACTGCTGCCTCCCGTAGGAGTCTGGGCCGTGTCTCAGTCCCAGTGTGGCCGGTCGCCCTCTCAGGCCGGCTACCCGTCGTCGCCTTGGTAGGCCATTACCCCACCAACAAGCTGATAGGCCGCGGGCTCATCCTGCACCGCCGGAGCTTTCCACCAACCCCCATGCAGAGGAAGGTAATATCCGGTATTAGACCCCGTTTCCAGGGCTTGTCCCAGAGTGCAGGGCAGATTGCCCACGTGTTACTCACCCGTTCGCCACTGATCCACCCCGAAGGGCTTCACCGTTCGACTTGCATGTGTTAAGCACGCCGCCAGCGTTCGTCCTGAGCCAGGATCAAACTCTCCGTGAATGTCTCCCCGTAATCGGGGCGAACACCCGCGCAGAGCGGCACAGCAACCACCGGAATAGGGCGGCCCCGTGCACTGCGTCCTCGCTAGTGTTTTTGTTACTAAAGGAATCTCCAACCCCAATCCACAAGGGACCGAGGCCGGGGATGTCAACATATCTGGCGTTGACTTTTGGCACGCTGTTGAGTTCTCAAGGAACGGACGCTTCCTTCGAGCCGCTTTCCAGCGGACCCTCCGGGCGCTTCGTTCTTTCGTGTTTCAAGCTTATCAGATCCGAGCTTGTGCTCTTTCCCGACTCGCTTTCGTCTTCTGCGACCTGACGGCCCGTCCGACGTGTTGAACTTTAGCCCAACTCCGCTCCGAAAAGCGAATCCGGACCCACCCCCGAACTTCGTCCGAGAGCACCCCCGAAATACCCGCACAGCAAAACGAGACCCCCTCCGCGGCGTGCGAACACGACACACGAAAAGAGGCTTGTCGTACTGAGGGTGGTGTTTCGAGAGAGTGGCCGCTCCGGGACCGTCCGCGCAGACGCGTGTCCGGCGCTCCCTGCCGAGCGACTAGGGAACAGTACGCCTCTCCCGAGTCGGATGCAAACCCCCGGGAGCCGCACGGGCGACCCGGGTCCGACAGGCTCCCCACCTGCTCTTGAGCGATCGCTCAAACCCCTGTCATAGTGGGCCCGCCAGCACTTTGAGCAGTCGCTCAAACCATCGGGGGAACGGAGCTGCCATGCCCTTCGCCGTCAGACGGCCGAAGCCGCTCTACGTCGAGACTGTGATCGCGGCGGACCAGGAGTTGCTGTGGGAGCTCACCCAGCTCCCCCGGCACCACCAGCGCTGGGACGCCCGCTTCAGTCGGATCAGTTACCTCCCGTCCGCCGATCCGGCCGCGCCGGTGCGCTTCCACTACTCGCTCGGCCCGCGGCGGGGTCCGCGGCTGACCGGCGTGGGCACCACCACCGCCGAGCGGCACCGGCCGGACGGGACCAGGGTCAGCGCCCTGCGGTTCCGGGCCGACGGCCGGCTCTCCCCGCTCGGCGAAGGTGCGGGCTACTGGCGCTACCGGCCCGGGCCCCCCGGAGTCGGCTTCAGCACCGGCTACGACTACCGCGGTTGGCCCGGGCCGCTCGGCACGGCGGCCGACCGATGGTTCGTCCGGCCGGCGGTCGGCTGGCTCACCGCCTGGTCCTTCGACCGGCTGCGGCTCTGGGCGGAGCTCGGCATCCCGCCCGAGCGCTCGCGCCGGCAGGCGGTGGGCGAGCTGGCTGCCCGGGGCGCCGTCGTCGCGCTGGCCGCTTGGGCGCTCGGCCCGCTGCCGGCCGTGCCGGTGCTCGCCGCCGTCCTCTTGCTCCCTCCGCTGCCGGGTACTCCTGCTGCCCGCCGCTGCCGCCGCCGACCGTCCGACCGCACGGGCACCCGAGTGCCCGCCGCACTCACCACCCTGGAGGCACCGTGACCACCGCGACCACCGCACACCCCGCACCCGCCGCGCAGCCCGCGCACCCCGCGACCGACTCGATCTTCCGCCGCGCCCTCGGCCCGGCCTTCGAGCGGCTGCACCCACAACTGCAACGCCGGTTCGGCTTCTCCAGCCGGTCCGGTGTCGCCTGCCTCGGGACCGGCCGGATGGACCAGGTCTGGCACGGCTCGCCGGCGCTGCGCCCGTTCCTGCGCTTCGGCGCGACCCGCAACCTGCTCTTCCCCGAGCAGGGCCGGGACATCGACTTCACCATCGCCAACTACGCCTACCTCGACCGGTTCGGCCGGGAGACCGTCACCTTCGTCCGGACCTTCCAGTTCGCCCGCCCCCGCCGGTTCGACGCCACCATGATCGCCTCGGACCGGGACCCGAGGCTGGTGGTGGACTTCCTGGGCACCCATCAGCACATCGCCGCCGACCTGCGGTTCCGGGTCACCAGGCCCGGCGGCCTGCTGATCACCACGCACGGCCAGCGGTTCACCGGCCTGCCCGGCGCCCCGGGCTGCCCGTCCGCGCTCACCGGCCACGCCCGGGTGCACGAGTGGTACGACGACCGGGCGGACCGCTTCCGGATCGACGTGCAGGTGACCAATCCGCTGATCGGTCCGGTGCTCGGCTACTCCGGCTCGTTCCGGGCGGAGTACGTCGAGGTGACGGACCCGGCGGCGATCCCGGGGTACGTCCGGCCGGTGCGCGAGTGCCCCCGGAGCTGACCGGTGCGCCGTCCCGCGATCGGTACCCTGCACCGCATGAGCGACACACGGGAGCGCCTGATGGCCGCCGCGATCAGCCTGCTGAAGCGGCAGGGCATCTCCGGTGTCTCGGCCCGGACGATCGCCGCCGAGTGCGGCGCCAACCAGGCGCTGGTCTTCTACCACTTCAAGACCGTCGAGGGCCTGCTCGCCGCGGCCGCCCTGCGGGAGACCGAACTCCGGCTGGCCCGCTACCGCCCGGCCCTCGCCGCGACCGGCTCGCTGCGCGAGCTGCTGCGGGTGGGCCGCGAGCTGCACGAGATCGAGCGGGCCGAGGGCTCGGTCGCGCTGCTGGGCCAGTTCCTGGCGGGCGCGGCGACCTACCCGCAGCTGGCCGGGGCGAGCCGTGACGCGCTGCGGCTGTGGAGCGAGGAGATCGAGGCGGTACTGCTGCGGCTGTTCGCCGACCACCCGCTGGCGGAGCTGCTGGACCTGCCCGGTCTGGCGCACGCCGTCTCGGCCTCGTTCGTCGGCCTGGAGCTCTACGACGGCGTGGACCCGGCGGGCGCGACGGCCGCGTTCGAGGCGCTGGACCGGCTCGGCCTGCTGGTCGAGGCGGTGGACGGGCTGGGCCCGGTGGCGAACCGCGCGGTCCGGGCGACGCTGCGGCGCAGCGTCGCCCGGACCGCGAACGGGGACTGACGTGGGCTGACGAGCCGTCAGCTGTTGGTCGGGAAGCCCAGGTTGATCCCGCCGTGCGAGGGGTCCAGCCAGCGCTGGGTGACGGCCTTGCCCCGGGTGAAGAACTGGACGCCGTCCGGGCCGTAGGCGTGCGTGTCGCCGAAGAGCGAGGCCTTCCAGCCGCCGAAGGAGTAGTAGGCGACCGGCACCGGGATCGGCACGTTGATGCCGACCATGCCGACCTCGACCTCGTGCTGGAAGCGCCGGGCGGCGCCGCCGTCGTTGGTGAAGATGGCGGTGCCGTTGCCGTACGGGTTGCCGTTGATCAGCTCCAGGCCCTCCTCGTAGGTGGCGACCCGGACCACCGAGAGCACCGGGCCGAAGATCTCGTCGTTGTAGACGGACATGCCGGGCTTGACGTGGTCGAAGAGGGTCGGGCCGAGCCAGAAGCCGTCGTCGGTGGAGGCACCGCTGGCGTCCTCGGCGGTGATCGGGTGCTTGCGCCCGTCCACCGCCAGCTCGGCGCCGTCGGCCAGGCCGGACTCCACGTAGGAGGTGACCTTGTCGCGGTGCTGGCCGGTGACCAGCGGGCCCATCTCGGAGTCGCCGTTGCAGCCGGGCCCGACCTTGAGGGTGGCGATGCGCTGCTTGATCCGGTCCACCAGGTCGTCGCCGACCGGGTCGACCGCGACCAGCACGGAGACCGCCATGCAGCGCTCGCCGGCCGCGCCGAAGCCGGCGTTGACGGCGGCGTCGGCGGCCAGGTCGAGGTCGGCGTCGGGCAGCACCAGCATGTGGTTCTTGGCGCCGCCGAGCGCCTGCACCCGCTTGCCGTACCGGGTGCCGGTCTCGTAGACGTAGCGGGCGATCGGGGTCGAGCCGACGAAGCTCACCGACTTGACGTCCGGGTGCTCCAGCAGCCGGTCCACCGCGACCTTGTCGCCGTGCACCACGTTGAAGACGCCGTCCGGCAGACCGGCCTCCTTCCACAGCTCAGCGATGAAGTTGGCCGCCGAGGGGTCCTTCTCGGAGGGCTTGAGGACCACGGTGTTGCCCGCCGCGATGGCGATCGGGAAGAACCACATCGGCACCATGGCCGGGAAGTTGAAGGGCGAGATGATCGCGACCGGGCCGAGCGGCTGGCGGATCGAGTAGACGTCGATCCCGGTGGAGGCCTGCTCGGTGAAGCCGCCCTTGAGCAGCTGCGGGATGCCGCAGGCGTACTCCACCACCTCCTGGCCGCGGGCCAGTTCGCCGAGCGCGTCGGAGTGCACCTTGCCGTGCTCGGAGACGATCAGCGCGGCCAGTTCGTCCTTGCGGGCGTTGAACAGCTCGCGGAAGGCGAAGAGCACGGTGGTGCGCTTGGCGATCGAGGCGTGGCGCCAGTCGGTGAAGGCGGCGGCCGCGGCGGCGACGGCCTGGTCCACCTCGGCCACTCCGGCGAAGTCCACCTGGCCGGAGGTCCGGCCGGTGGCCGGGTCGTGGATGTCGCCGCGGCGCGGTGCGGCGCCGGCGGTCGGTACCGGGGCGCCGCCGATCCAGTGGACGACGTGCTTCTCAGCGGGCTTGGTCACGGTGGTCTGCCTCCAGATCGCGGGCTGTACCTCCAGTCTGGTCAGCCGCCCGGGGCTGCTCAACGAGCACACTGACGGGACTCGCCCGTTCGGGCTTACACCTCGTAGGGGCGGTGCGCCGGACGTCGCCTCACAGGTGCTCGCCCGGCCCGGGCACCCCCGCCGCCGCCTCGTGCAGCACCAGCTCCAGCACCATCGGGTCGGTGAGCGCCCCCGAGCCGTCCGGCGGCAGCAGCCAGCGCAGGCCCCGCCCGGCGCGCAGCGGGTGCGGCACCATCACCCAGGTGCCCTCGCCGGCGCCGCGCACCCCGGTGCCGATCCACCGGCCCGCGGTGCCGACCGGCACGAAGAACGCGACGGTGTCGTCGCCCGGGTCGTGCAGCGCCGGGCCCCCGCCGGGCAGCGCGTCGAAGAGCCGCACCGCCGGGCGGCCGAGCCGGCCCGGCACGATCAGCACGTCCCAGAGCCGCCCGGCCGGCAGCAGCGCGATGCCGAGCGAACTGCGCTCCCACTCGCGCCGGCAGGCCTCTGGGTCGGGGGCGGCGGCGGCCAACCAGGCCACCGCTGCGGCGGGTCCGGTGCTCTCCATGGCCAGCTCCTCGCTCGGCTCGCGCGGCGGACCACCGAGGTCCGCCGTCGGACGGTGAGAGCGAGCCGGGCCCCGGCTCTTACACCGGTCGGCCGCACCAGTGCACCGGGCGGCCACACCGGTCGGCTACAGCGCGCTGCCCGGGTCGCCGAACACCGTCCGGTGCCACTCCTTCCGGGCGACCGCCGTGGTGTCGAACATGACGTGCTTCACCTGGGTGTACTCGTCCAGCGAGTACTGCGACATGTCCTTGCCGTAGCCGGAGGCCTTGTACCCGCCGTGCGGCATCTCGCTGATGATCGGGATGTGGTCGTTGACCCAGACGCAGCCGGCCGCCAGCTCCCGGGTGGCGCGCAGCGAGCGGTGCACGTCGCGGGTCCAGGCCGAGGCGGCCAGGCCGTAGGGGGTGTCGTTGGCCAGCCGCAGCCCCTCCTCGTCCGAGTCGAACGGCAGCACCACCAGCACCGGGCCGAAGATCTCGCCCTGCACCACCTCGCTGCGCTGGTCGGCGCCGGTGATGAGGGTGGGCGCGTAGTAGGCGCCGCGGCTCAGGTCGCTGCCGTCGTGGCCGAGCACCGGCCGCTCGCCGCCGGTCACCACGGTCGCGTAGCCGCGGGCCCGCTCGACGAAGCCGGCCACCCGGTCGCGGTGGGCGAACGAGACCAGCGGGCCGAGGTCGGTGGCCGGGTCGGCCGGGTCGCCGGTCCGGATCCGGCCGAACAGCTCGGCGACCCCGGCGACGAAGGCCTCGAAGAGCGGGCGCTGCACGTAGGCACGGGTCGCGGCGGTGCAGTCCTGGCCGCCGTTGATCAGCGAGCCGGCCACTGCTCCGTGCACGGCGGCCGTCAGGTCGGCGTCGTCGAACACCACGAACGGGGCCTTGCCGCCGAGCTCCAGGTGGGTGCGCTTGACCCCGGCGGTGGCCAGTTCGGCGACCCGCTTGCCGACCCCGGTGGAGCCGGTGAAGGAGACCATCGCGACGCCCGGGTGGGAGACCAGGTGCTCGCCGGCGTCCCGCCCGGCGCCGGTGACCACGTTGACCACGCCGTCCGGGATCCCGGCGGCGGTGCAGGCGCGGGCGAACATCAGCGAGGTGAGCGGGGTCAGCTCGGCGGGCTTCAGCACGATGGTGTTGCCGGCCGCGATCGCCGGCAGCACCTTCCACGCGGCCATCTGCAGCGGGTAGTTCCAGGGCGCGATCGAGCCGATCACGCCGATCGCCTCGCGGCGCACGTAGGAGGTGTGGTCGGCGGAGTACTCGCCCGCGGCCTTGCCCTCCAGGTTGCGCGCGGCGCCGGCGAAGAAGGCGGTGTTGTCGATGGTGCCGGGCACGTCGAACTCGGTGGCCAGCCGGATCGGCTTGCCGGTCTGGGCGCTCTCCACGGCGGCGAAGTCGGCGGCGTGCTCGGTGAGGATCGTGCTGAGCCGCAGCAGTGCCTCGGACCGGGCGCCGGGGGTGGCCCGGGACCACTCGGGCAGCGCGGCGGTGGCGGCGGCGACGGCCGCGTCCACGTCGCCGGTGGAGGCGAGCCGGACCTGCTGGACGGTGCTGCCGTCCGCCGGGTTCACCACGTCGAAGGGCTCGGTGCCGGTGCCGGCGCGGGCCCGGCCGGCGATGTACTGGGCGCCGTCGGCGAAATTGCTGAGCTCCATTGGTGGGTTCTCCTCCATCGGTCCATTTCACCCCGTGCGATGTGGCCGACCCTGCCGGGCGCGGTTGGGCCCGGCAAGGCTCACTCCGACAGGCGAGCGGCCAAGCGCCTTACAGGGTGCAAAGCTCTTCCCAGGGCAACAGGTCGTCATCGCCCTGCATGATTCACCTGACACCTTGCACCCCCATCGCTCAACCGCCAGGAGGCCCGCCGTGCTCCCCACCGTCGCCCGAGTGCTCGAACTGGACGTGATGCGGCGCGGCCTGCCGCAGGTGGTGGCCGGCGGGCGGGGCCTGGAGCAGCCGGTGCGCTGGGTGCACGTCAGCGAACTGCCCGACGTGGCGGGCATGCTGCAGGGCGGCGAGCTGGTGCTGACCACCGGCATCGCGCTGCCGGAGGACCGGGAGGGGCTGGCCAGGTACGTCAAGGAGCTGGTCGAGGTCGGCGCGGTCGGCCTGGTGGTGGAGTTCGGCCGCCGCTACTTCGACACCCTGCCCCGGGCCCTGGTGCACGCCGCCGAGCAGCGCGGCCTGCCGCTGGTGGTGCTGCGCCGCGAGCTGCGCTTCGTCGCGGTGACCGAGGCCGTGCACGCCCTGGTGGTGAACGCCCAGCTCGAACAGCTGCGCGCCTCCGAAGCGGTGCACCAGGTCTTCAACGAGCTCGCGGTGGAGGGCGCCGAACCGGCCGAGGTGCTGCGGCAGATCGCCCGGATGGCGGGGCTCCCGGTGGTGCTGGAGAACCTGAGCCACCAGGTGCTGGCGCACGACCCGGCCGGGCGCACCGAGGACGAGCTGCTGGACCAGTGGGAGCGCCGCTCGCGCGCGGTGCGGGCGCCCGGAAGGACCGGCCACGACCCGCGCAGCGGCTGGCTGGTGACGGCGGTGGGCGCCCGCGGCGAGGACTGGGGCCGGCTGGTGCTGGTCGGCGAGCCGGGCGCGCTGCCCGACCGGGAGACGCACCCGGCCACCATGCTGCTGGAGCGCGGCGCGGCCACCCTGGCGCTCAACCGTCTGCTGGTGCGGGACCGCGAGAGCCTGGAGCGGCAGACCCACCGCACCCTGCTGTCCGGGATCCTGACCCACGCGCTGACGGTCTCCGAGGTGGCGCTGCGGGCGCAGGCGCTGGGCGTGCCGCTGGAGGGCCGGCGGCTGGTGGGCGTGGTGCTGCGGCGGCGCGGCGGGCAGCTGCCGGCGGCGCTGGAGGCGCAGGCCCGGCTGCGCGACTTCACCGAGCTGGCCGCCGGGGCGGCCCGGGCCAGTCGGCTCTCGGCGCTGGTCGGGGCGCTGGACGACGAGGGCGTGGGGCTGCTGATCGCGCTGGGCTCGCAGCAGGAGGAGCACGCCTCGCTGGAGACCTTCGCGGCGGCGCTGCGCCGCCAGATCGCGGACGCCGGCGGCAAGGAGGCGGCCTCGCCGGTGGTGGCGGTGGGCTCCTCGGTCGGCTCGGTGCGGGACGCCCGCCGGACCCTGATGGAGGCGACCCAGGTGGCCGACGCCGCGCTGCACGACGCGCCGGGCGCCCGGCCGGCCGCCTACTACCGGCTGCCGGACGTGCGGCTGCGCGGCCTGCTGCACCTGCTGCGGGACGACGCCCGACTGCAGACCTACGTGGAGCGCGAGCTCGGGCCGCTGCTGGCGCACGACGCGGAGCACGGCTCGCAGCTGGTCCAGCTGCTGCGGGTCTACCTGGAGCAGGGGCGCAACAAGTCGGCCGCGGCAGACGCTGCGCATCTGTCGCGGCCGAGCTTCTACGACCGGCTCCACAAGGTGGAGCGGATCCTCGCGGTGGACCTGGACCAGGTGGAGTCCTGCCTCTCGCTGCACGTCGCCCTGCTCGCGCTGGACGCCGTGCGGCGGTGAGCCGACGTGCAGTGAGCCGACGTGCAGTGAGCCGACGTGCAGTGAGGTGACGGGCAGTGAGCTGACGGCTGGTCAGCCGGCGACGTGTGCGTCCACCACGGTGAGCGCCTCGTCCAGCGCGGCCAGGCCGGCCCGCGCCTCCTCGGCGGTGACGGTGCACGGGGGCACCACGTGGAACCGGTTCATGTTGGTGAACGGCCACACGCCGCGCTTCTTGCAGGCCGCGGCCAGCTCGGCCATCGGCGCGTTGGCGGCGCCGGCGGCGTTGTACGGCACCAGCGGCTCCCGGGTGGCCCGGTCGCGCACCAGGTCCAGCGCCCAGAAGACGCCGAGCCCGCGCACCTCGCCGACCGAGGGGTGGCGCTCGGCCAGCTCGCGCAGGCCGGGGCCGAGCACGGTCTCGCCGATCAGCTTGGCGTTCGCCACGATGCCCTCCTCGGCCATCGCGTTGATGGTCGCGACGGCGGAGGCGCAGGCCAGCGGGTGGCCGGAGTAGGTGAGGCCGCCGGGGAACGGGCGCTCGGCGAAGGTGGCGGCGATCTCGGCGTTGATCGCCACGCCGCCGAGCGGCACGTAGCCGGAGTTGACGCCCTTGGCGAAGGTGAGCAGGTCGGGGGTGACGCCCCAGTGGTCGGCGGCGAACCACTCGCCGGTGCGGCCGAAGCCGGCCATCACCTCGTCGAGGATGAAGACGATGCCGTAGCGGTCGCAGATCTCCCGCACCCCGGCCAGGTAGCCGGCCGGCGGCACCAGGATGCCGGCGGTGCCGACGACGGTCTCCAGGATGATCGCGGCGACGGTCTGCGGGCCCTCGAAGGCGATCACCTGCTCCAGGTGCGCGAGCGCGCGCTCGCGCTCCTGCTCCTCGGTCTCGGCGTGGAAGGCCGAGCGGTACAGGTGGGGGCCCCAGAAGTGCACGACGCCGGAGGTGCCGGTCTCGCTGGGCCAGCGGCGCGGGTCGCCGGTCAGGGCGATCGCGTTGGCGGTGGCGCCGTGGTACGAGCGGTAGGTGGAGAGCACCTTCTGGCGGCCGGTGTGCAGCCGCGCCATCCGGACGGCGTTCTCGACGGCCTCGGCACCGCCGTTGGTGAAGAAGATCTTGTCCAGGTCGCCGGGGGTGCGCTCGGCGATCAGCCGGGCGGCCTCGCTGCGCGCCTCGACGGCGAAGCCGGGCGCCATGGTGCAGAGCTTGCCGGCCTGCTCCTGGATCGCGGCGACCACCTTGGGGTGCTGGTGGCCGATGTTGGTGTTCACCAGCTGGGAGGAGAAGTCGAGGTAGCGGTTGCCCTCGTAGTCCCAGAAGTACGAGCCCTCGGCGCCGGCCACCGCGAGGGGGTCGATCAGGGCCTGGGCGGACCACGAGTGGAAGACGTGCGCGCGGTCGGCGGCCTTGACGGCCTGCCCGGCGGCGGGATCGGCAGTGGGGATGCTCATGCAGCCAGCGTAGGTAAACGCGCAGCTCGGGTGCAGCGGCATCTTGTCAGGTGGTCCGTGCAGCTGGCTGACACTGTGCAAAGGGCCAAGGGGATGCCCCTTGGCCCTTCGTCACATCGGACGATCCTTCAGACCGCCGTCGTGCTCTCTTCGCCCTAGATCGCGGTCATGACGTGCTTGACCCGGGTGTAGTCCTCGAACCCGTAGGCCGACAGGTCCTTGCCGTAGCCGGACTGCTTGAAGCCGCCGTGCGGCATCTCGGCGACCAGCGGGATGTGGGTGTTGATCCAGACGCAGCCGAAGTCCAGCCGGCGTGACATCCGCATCGCCCGGGCGTGGTCCTTGGTCCAGACCGAGGAGGCCAGCGCGTAGTCGACGCCGTTGGCGTAGGCGACGGCCTGCTCCTCGTCGGTGAACTTCTGCACGGTGATGACCGGGCCGAAGACCTCGTTCTGGACGATCTCGTCGTCCTGGTTCAGCCCGGAGACCACGGTCGGGGCGTAGAAGTAGCCGACCTCGCCGACCCGGTGGCCGCCGGCCTCGACCTTGGCGTGCGCGGGCAGCCGCTCGATGAAGCCGCTCACCTGCTTGAGCTGGTTGGCGTTGTTCAGCGGACCGTAGAGCACGTCCTCGTCGTCCACGCCGCCGGTCTTGGTCTCGCTGGCGGCCTTGGCCAGCGCGGTGACGAAGGCGTCGTGGATCGACTCGTGCACCAGCACCCGGGTGGCGGCGGTGCAGTCCTGGCCGGCGTTGAAGAAGCCGGCCACCGAGATGCCCTCGACCGCCTCGGCGATGTCCGCGTCCTCGAAGACCACCACGGGGGCCTTGCCGCCGAGCTCCAGGTGGACCCGCTTGACGTCCTTGGCCGCCGACTCGGCGACCTGGATGCCGGCCCGCACCGAGCCGGTGATCGAGGCCATCGCGGGGGTCTTGTGCTCGACCATCAGCCGGCCGGTCTCGCGGTCGCCGCAGAGCACGTTGAAGACGCCGGCCGGCAGCTCCAGCTCGGCCAGCGCGGCACCGATGATCTCGGCCAGCAGCACGGTGGAGGCCGGGGTGGTGTCGGAGGGCTTGAGCACCACGGTGTTGCCGGCGGCGATCGCCGGGGCGAACTTCCAGACCGCCATCAGCATCGGGTAGTTCCACGGCGCGACCTGGGCGCAGACGCCGACCGGCTCGCGCCGGATGATCGAGGTCATGCCGTCCATGTACTCGCCTGCGGCCTTGCCCTCCAGCAGGCGGGCGGCGCCGGCGAAGAAGCGGATCTGGTCGACCATCGGCCCGATCTCCTCGGACTTGGTCAGTCCGCGCGGCTTGCCGGTGTTGCGGCACTCGGCGTCCACCAGCTCGTCGGCGCGGGCCTCGACGCCGTCGGCGATCTTCAGCAGCAGCTTCTGCCGGGTCGACGGGGTGGCGTCGCGGTAGGTCGCGAAGGCGGCGGCGGCCGAGGCCATCGCCGCGTCCACGTCGGCCGCACCGGAGAACGGGGAGGTCGCGTACGCCTGGCCGGTGGTCGGGTCGACGATCTGCAGCGTGCGGCCGTCGGCCGCATCGACGAACTCGCCGTTGATGTAGTTGCGCAGCGTACGAAGGTCGCTCACGGGTTTCTCCTACGGTCTGGGCCTGCGACGTTGCAGATTCCGGCGCCAGGGTACCGCCGGGCCGCCACCCGGCGGGGGCGTTGCGCGCGGGACCCTTTCGGGCGTGTGCACGTCGGCGCGTGTACGCAGCCAGGCTACCCTGTCGACTGCCGTTATCGGCAGAGCTCCTCGCGAGTGACAACGCAATCCGTGCCTGATCTTCGAAAGACCGACGAAATCAGCAGGGCAGCGGGTTGCGGAAGCAGAATCGATCAGGCACAGTGGCCGCGTGGCCAACCGCGACCGGAACAGCAGCGTTCCCCTCGACTCCGTCTCCAAGGCGATCATCGAGCAGCTGCAGGAGGACGGCCGCCGGGCGTACGCGACCATCGGCAAGGCCGTCGGCCTCTCCGAGGCCGCGGTCCGGCAGCGGGTCCAGAAGCTGCTCGACCAAGGCGTGATGCAGATCGTCGCCGTGACCGACCCCCTCACCGTCGGTTTCACCAGGCAGGCGATGGTCGGCATCACCGTCGAGGGCGACATCGAGCCGATCGCCGACGCCCTGGCCGCCATGGACGAGGTCGACTACGTGGTCTGCACCGCCGGCTCGTTCGACCTGCTGGCCGAGCTCGTGTGCGAGGACGACGAACACCTGCTCGAAATGATCAACAAGCGAATCCGCGCGCTTCCCGGCGTGCGGAGGACCGAGAGCTTCGTTTACCTGAAGCTCCGGAAACAGACCTACACCTGGGGCACCCGATGAGCGCCGACCCGGCACAGAAGGACCTTTCGAAGACCGCCTACGACCACCTGTGGATGCACTTCACCCGCATGTCGTCGTACGAGAACTCCCCCGTCCCCACCATCGTGCGGGGCGAGGGCACCTACATCTGGGACGACAAGGGCCGCAAGTACCTCGACGGCCTGGCCGGCCTGTTCGTGGTGCAGGCCGGCCACGGCCGCGAGGAGCTGGCCGAGGCCGCGGCCAAGCAGGCCAAGGAGCTCGCCTTCTTCCCGGTCTGGAGCTACGCCCACCCCAAGGCGGTCGAGCTGGCCGAGCGGCTGGCCCACTACGCGCCCGGCGACCTGAACAAGGTCTTCTTCTCCACCGGTGGCGGCGAGGCGGTCGAGACCGCCTGGAAGCTGGCCAAGCAGTACTTCAAGCTGACCGGCAAGCCGACCAAGTACAAGGTCATCTCCCGCGCGGTCGCCTACCACGGCACCCCGCAGGGCGCCCTGTCGATCACCGGCCTGCCGGGCCTGAAGGCCCCGTTCGAGCCGCTGGTGCCGGGCACCCACAAGGCCCCGAACACCAACATCTACCGCGCCCCGGCCTTCCTGACCGGCCCCGACGGCACGGTGGACCCGGAGGCCTACGGCCGCTGGTGCGCCGACGAGATCGAGGTGGCGATCCTCAACGAGGGCGCCGACACCGTCGCCGCCGTCTTCGTCGAGCCGGTGCAGAACGCCGGCGGCTGCTTCCCGCCGCCGCCCGGGTACTTCCAGCGGCTGCGCGAGATCTGCGACCGCCACGACGTGCTGCTCGTCTCGGACGAGGTCATCTGCGCCTTCGGCCGCCTCGGCACCATGTTCGGCGCCGACAAGTTCGGCTACCAGCCCGACATGATCACCTGCGCCAAGGGCATGACCTCG
Source organism: Kitasatospora viridis (assembly GCF_007829815.1). Taxonomy (NCBI): domain Bacteria; kingdom Bacillati; phylum Actinomycetota; class Actinomycetes; order Kitasatosporales; family Streptomycetaceae; genus Kitasatospora; species Kitasatospora viridis. Next base: position 1,701,846 of record NZ_VIWT01000001.1, read on the forward strand.
GGCTACTCCCCGATCGGCGCCACGATCATCTCGGACCGCCTGGCCGAGCCGTTCTACCAGGGCGACAACACCTTCCTGCACGGCTACACCTTCGGCGGCCACCCGGTGTCCTCCGCGGTGGCGCTGGCCAACCTCGACATCTTCGAGCGCGAGGGCCTGAACCAGCACGTGCTGGACAACGAGGCGAACTTCCTCGGCACCCTGAACAAGCTGCGTGACCTGCCGATCGTCGGCGACGTGCGCGGCAACGGGTACTTCTACGGCATCGAGCTGGTCAAGGACAAGCACACCAAGGAGTCGTTCAACGACGACGAGGTTGAGCGCGTGCTCTACGGCTTCCTCTCCAAGGCGCTCTTCGAGAACGGCCTGTACTGCCGCGCCGACGACCGTGGCGACCCGGTCGTGCAGCTGGCCCCGCCGCTGATCTCCGACCAGTCGACCTTCGACGAGATCGAGCAGATCCTGCGGACCAGCCTCACCGACGCGTGGGCGAAGATCTGACGATCCTTCCCTGACGCACCCTCCGCCGAAGGGCGGTTCCGCCGGCCTCCTCCTCAGGGCCGACGGGACCGCCCTTCGGTGCGCCTCCTCCCGCCTCCTCCCGTCTCCCCCGAGTGCTTTTCTCAGACGATCATTTGATGGTTCGTCCGGGTTTATCAAGGTTGCTCCTGGTGTGCCGCAACCACGACCCGGCCTTGTCGTTCTAATCTGACGACTGTCACTCCCCTGCACCCCGCAGAGAGCCGATCCGGAACCGGCGGAGGAACTCATGTCAGCGGCCCCGCCCGACAACGACGTGCTGTGGGCCAGGGGGATCGTCAAGTCCCACCACGGCACCCCCGCCCTGCGCGAGGTCTCGCTCGGCATCCGGGAGGGCGAGGTGCTCGCCGTCACCGGCGGCCGCGGCTCCGGCAAGTCCACCCTGCTCGGCTGCCTCTCCGCCCAGCTGCCCGTGGACTCCGGCGAGGTCTGGTTCAACAGCTCCCCGGTGCACACGCTCAGCCGGGCCGGCCGGGAGAAGCTGCGCCGCGACCGGTTCGGCTTCGTCGGCTCCGAGCCGCACCTGGTGCCCGAACTGACGGCCCGGGAGAACGTCGCACTGCCCCTGCTGCTGGCCGGCACCGGCAACCGGACCGCCTACGGCGCGGCCGACGACTGGCTGGAACGGCTGGACGTGGCCGACTGCGCCAAGCACCGCCCGGTCGAACTGCTGCAGAGCCAGCGCCAGCGGATCGCGGTCGCCCGCGCGCTGGCCCCGCTCCCCCGGGTGGTCTTCGCCGACGACCCCACCGCCCCGCTGCACCGCGAGGCCCAGGACCAGGTGCTGCGGATACTCACCAGCGCGGCCCGCTCCCACCAGCTCACCCTGGTCCTGGCCACCCACGACACCGAGCTGGCCAACAAGTACGCGGACCGCACGGTGGCCCTGGTCGACGGCCGCACCCCGGCCCCGCCCACCCCGGTGCGGCGCCCCGCCACCACCACCGCCACACGCTGAAGATCACCCCGAAGGACGCAGGTGTTCTATCTCCGCCTGGCCAGGGGCTACCGGGTCCTGGACCTGGGCCGCTGGCTGCTCACCGCCACGGCCGCCGCCGTGGTCGCCGGATTCCTGCTGCGCGCCCTCGGCCGAGCCCTCAGCGACCCACCGGGCGCGCACGCCGCGGCGTCCCGGCTGCTCTGGTGCCTGCCGCCGCTGCTCGCGGTCGGCTGGTTCGCCGCCTACGCGGCCCGGGCGCTGCCCGCCCAGCGGCCCGAACGGATGACCGGGCTGACCGCCGCCGGCGCCGGGCCAGGCCGGCTGCGCCTGCTGATCGCCGCGGAGATCGCGCTCGCCTGCGCGCTCGGTGCGGTGGTCACCCTGCTGGTCTTCCTGGTGCTGCGCAACTACGTGGCCGGCCCCGCGCTCGCCCCCGAACTCGGCATGGGCGTGCCGCTGCCGCCCGCCGCGCCGATCGCCCTGGTCGCCCTGCTGCCGCTGGTCGGCGGCATCTCGGCGGCCTGCGCGGTACCGGTCGACCAGGCCCTGCCGGGCCGTCAGGAGCCGCTGCGCACCCGGCGGTTCGGCTGGCCGCTGATCACCGCGGCCGCCCTGCTCACCGTCGGCGGCACCTTCACCGAGCTCTACGGGCTGCGGCCGGCCGCCGCCTACGACGCCAAGCCGATCACCCTGCCGGCCGACCTCGGGCACACCGACGCGCTGCTGCTCGGCGGCTGGGCCACCGCCGCGCTCGGCGCCGCCCTGCTCACCGGACCGCTGCTGGCCGGCGCCGGCCGACTGCTGGCGCTCGGCCGCCCGAGCGTGCGGCGGCTGCTCGCCGGGCGCGGACTGACCGGCGCGGCCCACCGGCTCGGCGCCCCGCTGGCCGCGCTGGGCCTGACCCTGGCCGTGGTGCTCACCTCGGTGCGGCACTGGGTGGCACCGGGCGCCGACGGCACCGGACCGGTGCCGGCCGCCGAGGCGCTGCTGGTCACCGGCTGCGCGGTGGCCGCCGCCGTGGCCCGGCTGACCGAGCTCCGGGCGGCCCGCCGCCCGACGGTCACCACCCTGCTGCGGCTGGGCGGCTCGCCCCGGCTGCTGGCGAGCGCCGCCGTGCTGCGCTGGGCGGTGGCCGGCCTGGTGCTGATCGCCACCGGCGGCCTGACCGCGGTGCTCGGCGCCGCGATGCTCGCCTAGCGCCCTGGCACCACCTGCCGGTCAGCCCGCCGCGGCGAGCTGACCGCAGGCGCCGTCGATCTCCTGGCCGCGGGTATCCCGGACCGTGACCGGCACCCCGTGCGCCTCCAGCCGGCGGACGAACTCGCGCTCGTCCTCCGGGCGGGAGGCGGTCCACTTGGAGCCGGGCGTCGGGTTGAGCGGGATCAGGTTGACGTGCACCCGGTGGCCCCGGATCAGCCGACCGAGCAGGTCGGCCCGCCAGGCCTGGTCGTTGATGTCCTTGATCAGCGCGTACTCGATGGAGACCCGGCGGCCGGACTTCTCCGCGTAGTTCCAGGCCGCGTCCAGCACCTCGGCGACCTTCCACCGGGTGTTCACCGGCACCAGCTCGTCGCGCAGCTCGTCGTCCGGGGCGTGCAGCGAGAGCGCCAGCCGGCAGCTCAGGCCCTCGTCGGCGAACCGGTGCATGGCCGGCACCAGGCCGACGGTGGAGACGGTGATGCCGCGCTGGGAGAGGCCGAAGCCGTCCGGCGCCGGGTCGGTCAGCCGGCGGATCGAGGCCAGCACCCGGTTGTAGTTGGCCAGCGGCTCGCCCATGCCCATGAAGACCACGTTGGACAGCCGCGCCTCGCCGCCCGCCACCTCGCCGTCCTTCAGCGCCCGCATGCCGGAGGCGATCTGCTCGACGATCTCGGCGGTCGACAGGTTGCGGGTCAGACCGGCCTGACCGGTCGCGCAGAACGGGCAGTTCATGCCGCAGCCGGCCTGCGAGGAGATGCACATGGTCACCCGGTCCGGGTAGCGCATCAGCACCGACTCGACCAGGGTCCCGTCGAAGAGCTTCCAGAGCGTCTTGCGGGTGGCGTCGTCGTCGCAGGAGACGTGCCGGACCACCGACATCAGCTCCGGCAGCAGCTCGGCCGTCAGCTTCTCCCGGCTCGCGGCGGGGATGTCGGTCCAGCCCGCCGGATCGGCGCTGAGCCGCCCGAAGTAGTGGTTGGACAGCTGCTTGGCGCGGAACGGCTGCTCGCCCAGTTCGGCGACGGCCGCCTTCCGCTCGGCGGGACTGAGGTCGGCCAGGTGTCGCGGGGGCTTGGCGCCGCGCGGCGCGACAAAGGTGAGTTCTCCGGGCTTAGGCATGGTCCGTCCAGTGTCGCAGATGCGCGAAGAGCCCCGGACGGGTCGTCCGGGGCCCCGCAGCGCGAGAGCCGGTCTCAGCTCCCGACGAAGGCCGTCAGCAGCAGCCAGACCACCGGGGCGGTCGGCAGCAGCGAGTCGAGCCGGTCCATGATGCCGCCGTGGCCGGGCAGCAGGGTGCCCATGTCCTTGATGCCCAGGTCGCGCTTGATCATCGACTCGGCCAGGTCGCCGAGGGTCGCGATGACCGCCGCGCAGCCGCCCAGGATCAGGCCCTGCCACCAGTGCCCGTCCTTGATGATCAGCTGCATCAGCAGCGCGCCGGCCAGCATCGACAGCGCGATCCCGCCGGCCAGGCCCTCGCGGGTCTTGCCGGGGCTGATGGTCGGCGCCAGCTTGGTGCGGCCCAGCTTGTAGCCGACGGCGTAGGCCCCGGTGTCGCTGCACACCGTGACCACCAGGAAGAGCACGATCCGCTGCGGCCCGTCGTGCGCGGACAGCATCAGCGCCACGAAGGAGGCCAGGAACGGCACGTAGAAGGCCGTGAAGACGCCCGCCGTTATGTCCCGCAGGTAGTTCTCCGGCGGTCGGCTCATCCGCCAGATCATCATCGCCAGCGCGGTCAGCGCCAGGGCCGCGGCGGCCCCCTGCGGACCGATCCAGTAGGCGCAGGTGAGCATCGCGACGCCGCCCAGCAGCAGCGGCGGCAGCGCGGCCTCGACCCCCTTGCGCTCGGCCAGCCGGCTGGTCAGCTCCCAGACGCCCACCGAGGCCGCCGCCACCACGACGACCAGGAAGAGCACCTTGACCACGAACAGCGAGACGACGATCACCGCGCCGAGGCCGAGCCCCACCCCTATCGCCGCGGGCAGGTTGCGGCCGCCCCGCTGTCGGGGGGGCTGCTGCGGCTCGGCCTGGGCCACCTGGCTCTCCTGCGCTCGGGGTCGGTCCCCCGGGTCGGCCGCGAGCCGCCCGGGGGCGGCCTGCGGCGAGGCGGGGTGCTGCGGGGAAGCGCCCCTGGAACCCGGGGCGTGCGGGGAGTCCTTCATCAGACTTCGAGGAGCTCGGCTTCCTTGTGCTTGAGCAGCTCGTCGATCGTCGCGACGTACTTCGCGGTGATGTCGTCGAGCTCCTTCTGGGCCTGGCGCACCTCGTCCTCGCCGGACTCCTTGTCCTTGACCAGCTTGTCGAGGGCGTCCTTGGCCTTGCGGCGGATCGAGCGCATCGAGACCTTGGCGTCCTCGCCCTTGGAGCGGGCCAGCTTGATGTACTCCTTGCGGCGCTCCTCGGTCAGCTGCGGGAAGTTCACGCGGATGACCGAACCGTCGTTGGAGGGGTTGACGCCCAGGTCGGAGTCGCGGATCGCCTGCTCGATGTTGCGCAGCGCGGTCTTGTCGAACGGCGTGACGATCGCCATCCGGGGCTCCGGCACGGAGAACGACGCCAGCTGGTTGATCGGGGTCGGCGCGTCGTAGTACATCGCGACGATCTTGTTGAACATCGCCGGGTGGGCCCGACCGGTGCGGATGGCGGCGAAGTCGTCCTTCGCGACCGCGACGGCCTTCTCCATCTTCTCGTCGGCTTCGAGGAGGATCTCTTCGATCACAGTCTGCTCCCTGTCCGGTTGCCCGTGGCGCTCGGCGCCCGTGGCCTACTGATGAGCCCCGCGGTTGGGGCGGGGCGGGGTTGACGGCGGCTCAGGCCCGGACGGAATCCTGGCTGATGAGTGTGCCGATCTTCTCATTCCTGACGGCGCGAGCGATATTGCCCTCCGTCAGCAGCTCGAAGACCAGGATCGGCAGGTCGTTGTCCTTGCACAGGGTGATCGCCGTCAGGTCGGCCACCTTGAGGTCGCGCGCGATCACCTCGGCGTACTCCAGCGCGTCGAACCGCACCGCGTCGGGGTTGGTCTTGGGGTCGGAGTCGTAGACCCCGTCCACGCCGTTCTTGCCCATCAGCAGCACCTCGGCGTGGATCTCCAGGGCGCGCTGCACGGCGGTGGTGTCGGTGGAGAAGTAGGGCATGCCCATACCGGCACCGAAGATCACCACCCGGCCCTTCTCCAGGTGCCGGATGGCCCGCAGCGGCAGGTACGGCTCGGCGACCTGGCCCATGGTGATGGCGGTCTGGACCCGGGTCTCGATGCCTTCCTTCATCAGGAAGTCCTGCAGGGCCAGGCAGTTCATCACGGTGCCGAGCATGCCCATGTAGTCGGAGCGGGCCCGGTCCATGCCGCGCACCTGCAGCTCGGCGCCGCGGAAGAAGTTGCCGCCGCCGATCACCACCGCGACCTCGGTGCCCTGGCGGACCACCGTGGCGATCTCCCGGGCGATCGCGTGCACGACGTCGGGGTCGACGCCGAGCCCGCCCCCGCCCGCGAACGCCTCGCCGGACAGCTTCAGCAGAACCCGACGGCCTGTGCCCTCCGGCGCGGTCTCCTGCGTCTCCTGCATGGACTTCTCCTTCTGCACCTGCTGGTTCACGGGCCGGGGTGTGCTCCGCCGAGGCCCGCGCGTACGCGAGAGGAGGCCACTGCCGCGGGAACCGGTACGGTCTCCTGCACGGCAATGGCCTCCTCGTCGTTCATGGCGCCGACTCACTGGTTCGCAGTGGCGGCAGCGGTTCCTACCTTAGGCGGGAACCGGGTGAACGTGGCTCAGGCGCCGACGCGGAAGCGGGCGAAGCGCTTGAGGGCGACGCCGTTCTCCTCGAGGACCTTCGCGACGGTCTTCTTGTTGTCCTTCGCGAAGGCCTGCTCCAGGACGGAGTTCTCCTTGACGAAGCCGGTCACGCGGCCCTCGACGATCTTCGGCAGGGCGGCCTCCGGCTTGCCCTCCTCGCGAGCGGTGGCCTCGGCGACGCGGCGCTCGTTCTCCAGGTCCGCGGCCGGGATCTCCTCGCGGGACAGGTACTTCGGCGCGAAGGCGGCGATGTGCTGCGCGACGTCCTTGGCGACCTCGGCGTTCTCCTTGTCCAGCTCGACCAGGACGCCGACGGTCGGCGGCAGGTCGGGGCTGGTCTTGTGCAGGTAGACGGCGACGAAGCCGTCACCGGAGAACTGCGCGAAGCGACGGAAGACGATCTTCTCGCCCAGGTTCGCGTTGGCCTCGTCCACGAACGCCTGGACGGTCTTGCCGGCCTCGATCTCGGAGGCCAGGGCGGCGTCCAGGTCGGCCGGGGCGGTGACGGCGACGTGCTGCGCGATCGCGTCGGCGACGGCGACGAACTTGTCACCCTTGGCGACGAAGTCGGTCTCGCAGTTCAGCTCGATCAGCACGCCGGACTTCTTGTCCTCGGCGATGACGGCGGAGACGGCGCCGTTGGAGGCGTCGCGGCCCTCGCGCTTGGCAACGCCCTTCAGGCCCTTGATGCGGAGGAGCTCGACGGCCTTCTGGACGTCGCCCTCGGCCTCGTCGAGCGCCTTCTTGCAGTCCATCATGCCGGCGCCGGTGAGCTCACGGAGCTTCTTGACGTCCGCGGCGGTGAAGTTCGCCATGGTGTGAATCTCTTCTCACGTCTCGCGTGTCTGCGGGGTGGGTGCGCCGGGGCCGATGGTTCGGCCCCGGCACGTGGAGAGAGGGGCACTCCGGCCGGCTGCGCCGCCCGGTGAGCGCCCCTCACCCTCGGTACGTCAGGCCTGCTCGGCCTCGGCGGCCGGCGCCTCAGCGGCGGGGGCCTCGGCGACCGGGGCCTCCTCGGCGGCGGGGGCCTCGGCAGCCGGGGCCTCCTCGGCCTTCTGCTCGCCGGTCTTCAGGAGGTCCTGCTCCCAGTCGGCCAGCGGCTGGTCGGCACCGGGCTCGGCCTTGACGTCGCCCTTGGCGACACCGGCACGGGCCTTCAGGCCCTCGGCGACGGCGTCGGCGATCACACGGGTCAGGCGGGTGACGGAGCGGATCGCGTCGTCGTTGCCCGGGATCTTGTAGTCGACCTCGTCGGGGTCGCAGTTGGTGTCGAGGATGGCGACGACCGGGATGTTGAGCTTCCGGGCCTCGCCGACCGCGATGTGCTCCTTCTTGGTGTCCACGATCCACACCGCGCTCGGGACGCGCTGCATGTCGCGGATACCGCCGAGGGTCTTCTCCAGCTTGTCGTGCTCGCGCTGGAGGACCAGGAGCTCCTTCTTGGTCAGGCCGGAGCCGGCCACGTCCGTGAAGTCCAGCTCGCCGAGCTCCTTGAGGCGCTGCAGCCGCTTGTAGACGGTGGAGAAGTTGGTCAGCATGCCGCCGAGCCAGCGCTGGTTCACGTAGGGCATGCCCACGCGGGTGGCCTGCTCGGCGATGGCCTCCTGGGCCTGCTTCTTGGTGCCGACGAAGAGGATGCTGCCGCCGTGGGCAACGGTCTCCTTGACGAACTCGAACGCGCGGTCGATGTAGTTCAGCGACTGCAGCAGGTCGATGATGTAGATGCCGTTGCGCTCCGTGAGGATGAAGCGCTTCATCTTCGGGTTCCAGCGACGGGTCTGGTGACCGAAGTGGACGCCGCTCTCCAGCAGCTCCCGCATCGTGACGACGGCCATGGCCGTACTCCTTGGTGTTCCGCCCGGCACACCGTTGCTGCCCTGCGGGCACTCGGCGGCTACCGGGTCTGCTCGGTTGTCCGTGAGGGCCGGGCGGCCCTCACGCCTGACGCCCCGGCATGCCGAGCCGACCGGGCCTGGGCGGCAGAGCCGCGCCGGGCTCGGTTGGACCGAGCGGCAATCACACCGGCGCGACCGACGGCTTGTGCCGTGCGGCTGCCGGTGGCGGGGCGTGCGAAGTCGACCCGGGACACCGGGTCGCGTGTGAAGTGTACGGGATGCCCAGCGTGACCGGCGATTCAGTGAGTGCGGGGGCTCCGGTCGTCCACAACCCGGGGGTTGTCCACAGGGTCGGGGCGCGTGCTTCCCGGCGGCGGCGGGCGGGCGCAGGCTCGGGGCATGACGGAGCTTCAGGAGTCCCGGGCGCCCGGGCGGCGGCCGGTCGCGGGGCGGCGGGGCGGCCGCTGGGTCGTGGTGATTCCCCTGGTGCTGCTGGTGACGGCGGTGCTGTCGGTGGCGGCCGACCGCGCCGCTTCGGTCGGCGTCGCCGGGGCAGCCGCCGCGATCGGGCCGCCCGGGCGGGTGTGGCCGGTGGGCGGACCGGGAGCGCTGCTGCGCCGGTTCAGCCCGCCGCCGCAGCCGTGGGCCGCCGGGCACCGCGGGGTCGACCTGGCGGCCGCGCCCGGCGAACCGGTGCGGGCGGCGATGGCCGGGGTGGTCGCCTTCGCCGGGGAGGTGGCCGGGCGGCCGGTGGTGGCGGTGCTGCACCCGGGCACCGGGGATCCGCCGCTGCGCACCACCTACCTGCCGGTGGCCGAGGCGCCGCCGGTCGGCACGGCCGTCGCGGCGGGCCAACAGCTCGGCGTGCTGGCGGCGCCCGACGGGCACTGCCCGGCGTCCTGCCTGCACTGGGGGCTGCTGCGCGGACGGCGCTACCTGGACCCGCTCGCCCTGCTCGGCGCCGGCCGGGCCCGGCTGCTCCCCCTGGACGGCGGGGCGCGGGCCGCGCCCATCGGGGCGGCGAGCCTGCTGCCGCGGCGCTCGGCGGGGGTGGCGGCTCAGGTTCTCAGCCCACCGCCACCGGGCCTCCGGAAGTCAGCGCAGGTCGGAGAGCTTGGCCCGGAGCTGGAGCACCGATTTGGTGTGGATCTGGCTGACCCGGCTCTCCGTCACGCCGAGCACCTGACCGATCTCCGCCAGGGTCAGGCCCTCGTAGTAGTAGAGCGTCACGACGGTCTTCTCGCGGTCCGGCAGGGTGTTGATCGCGCGGGCCAACAGCTTGCGCAGCTCGCGGTCCTCGGCCACCTCGACCGGGTTCTCGGCCCCGGTGTCCTCCAGCGTGTCCATCAGGCTGAGCCGCTCACCGCCCTCGCCCGCGGAGTGCATCAGTTCGTCCAGCGCCACCACGTTCGCCAGCGAGAGCTGGCTGAAGATCGCGTGCAGCTCCTCGACCGGGATGCCCATCTCGGCGGCCACCTCGGGCTCGCACGGCGTGCGGCGCAGTCGGGCCTCCAGGGCCGCGTAGGTCCGTTCGACCGCCTTCGCCTTCTGGCGGATCGAGCGCGGGATCCAGTCGAGCGCGCGGAGCTCGTCGATGATCGCTCCGCGGATCCGACTGATCGCATAGGTCTCGAACTTGATCGCGCGATCCGGGTCGAACTTCTCGATCGCGTCGATCAGACCGAACACACCGGAAGAGACGAAGTCGGCCTGTTCGACGTTGGCGGGCAGGCCGACTCCGACCCGGCCGGCCACGTACTTGACCAGCGGTGAGTAGTGGAGGATCAGCTGCTCGCGCAGCCTCGGGTCAGCGGTGGCCTTGTAGGAGCGCCAGAGCTGCTCCAGCGCACTGCGCTGCTCGGCTGCCTGCGGGGCGGGGGCGGCGCGCGGCGCGGCGGCGGGGGGCACGGGGGTGGGAGCGGGCGCGGGCGCGGCGTGGGACTCGGTGACCGGGGCGGTCGAAGCGGTCGGGGGTGGTGCGGCGGGCGGTGGTGGTGGCGCGGGCGCGGGGAGTCTCGCCGGGGGTGGCGCCGGTGGTTCGGTGCGCCGGCGCGCGCCCCGGCTCGGCGGCGGGACCGAGACCAGGCCGGTCGAGGCGGACCGCTGGCCCGCGCCGCCCGCCCCGTCGGCCTTCGCCGGCAGCACCGGCTGCACGTCACCGCCGGTGCGCGCCTCGGTGCCGGATGCCCCCGGGGGCCGGCCGGCACTGGTCCCCCTGTGTCCGGGAATGTGTGTGGGCATACGTGGGTCTGCGCCGTTCTGCCGAGTCATGTGCTGATAGGGAAGCCATAGCGAGCGTAGCGTGATCGAGTCGATGCGCTGTGCTACCACCACCTGGCCGTCGCTCGTTCCGGTGGTGTTCACTCCGTCGTCCGAACGCGCGCGCCGCGCCACGCCGGGCGCGCGCGCCACCGACCACCAACGACCGCGCGTCCCGGACGGTGCGTCAGGAGTCAGCGGATCACCCTCCAGTGCGACCCCACGCGCTGGACGAACCCCAGCGAGCAGAGCTCGTAGAGCAGCTTGAGCACCTGGTCCGGGGTCCGTCCGGTGCGCACCGCCAGCTCGCCCGGCCCGGCCCCGGCCGGACCTCCCGGCATCGCCTCCAGCAGGTCGGCGGCCGGACCGTGCAGCAGGTCCCGGGGGCGCGGCTGCTCGTGGTGCGGCGGGGCGAGGTCGGCGCCGATCGCGCCGATCAGCTCGATCACCTCGGTCGCGCTGGTCACCAGGGTCGCGCCGCCGCGCAGCAGCTCGTGCACCCCGGCGGACAGCTCGGAGGTGACCGGCCCGCAGACGCCCATGGTGTGCCGGTTCAGCGCGAGCGCCCGGTGCGCCGTGCTGAGCGCGCCGCTGCGCCGGGCGGCCTCGACCACCACGGTGCCCCGGGTGAGCGCGGCCAGCACCCGGTTGCGCAGCACGAACCGGAACCGGTTCGGGTGCTCGCCCGGCGCCAGCTCGCTGACCAGCTGCCCCTGCGCCCGGATCCGGTCGATCAGCTCGCTGTTGCCGCGCGGGTAGCGCACGTCCACCCCGTTGGCCAGCACCGCGACCGTCATCCCGCCGACCGCCAGCGCGCCCCGGTGGGCGGCCGCGTCGATCCCGTAGGCCGCGCCGGAGCAGACCACCCAGCCACGCTCGGCCAGCTCGGCCGCGAGCTCGGCGGCCACGTGCGAGCCGTACTCGGTGCAGGCCCGGGAGCCCACCACCGCCACCGAGCGCAGCGCCAGCAGCCGCAGCGACCCGGTGCCCAGCACCCAGAGCCCGATCGGCTCGCCCTCCGCGAGATCGGCCAGCTGGCCCGGCCACTCCGGATCGCCCGGTACCAGGAACCGGCCGCCCAGCTCCGCCACTGCGGCCACATCGGCCGCCGGGTCGACGGTGGCGAGCCGGCGGCGCAGGGTGTCCCGGCGGGCCTGGTCGAGCCGCAGCCGGGGGTGCCCGGCGCCGTCGCGCAGCACCCGGACCAGTTCGACGGCGGACCGCTCCAGCAGCCAGCGCCCGACCGCGGCGCCACCGGGCTCCACCACCCGGCTGAGCGCGGCCCTGGCGAGCCGCTCCTCGGCGGACGCGCGCTCGCGCCCGCCCCGATCGGGCTGACCGGCCGTCGTCTGTCGCCCCGTCATCTGCAACTCCGTCATCTGCGGCTCGGTCACGTCGCGCCCCCGAAGGAGCGGGCACCAGCCGGGAACCCCCGGCGCAGCGCGAGCGCGGTGCGCAGTTCGACGGCCCCCGGCGCGTCCCGGCCCGCCAGGTCGGCCACCGTCCAGGAGACCCGGAGCACCCGGTCCAGGCCCCGCGCGGTGAGCATCCCCCGGTCCATCTCCCGCTCCACCTCGGCCAGCGCGCTCGGTCCGGGTCGCCACCGGGTGCGCAGCTCGTGGCCCGGCACCTGCGAGTTGGTCCGCCAGGGCGTGCCGTCGAACCGCCGCGCCGCCCGCTCCCGAGCCTCCCGCACCCGCGCCGCCACCACCTCGGTCCGCTCGGCGAACCGGTCCCGCTCCAGCAGCTCGACCTTGGTCACCGGCTCGACCTGCACCCGCAGGTCGACCCGGTCCAGCAGCGGCCCGGAGAGCCGGGCCTGGTACCGGTTCACCATGGCCGGCGTGCAGTCGCACCCCTCGCCGCGGCGCGAGTAACGCCCGCACGGGCACGGGTTGGCGGCCAGGCAGAGCAGGAAGTTGGCGGGCAGCCGCAGCGATCCGGCCGACCGGGCGATCACCACCTCCCCGGCCTCCAGCGGCTGCCGCAGCGCGTCCAGCACCCGGACCGGGAACTCGGGCGCCTCGTCCAGGAAGAGCACGCCCCGGTGGGCCAGCGAGACCGCGCCGGGGCGGGGCAGTCCGCTGCCCCCGCCGACGATCGCGGGCATCGTGGTCGAGTGGTGCGGGGCGCAGTAGGGCGGCAGGTCGACCAGCGGGCGCCCGGGCGGCAGCAGCCCGGCCACCGAGTGCACGGCGGTCACCTCCAGCGCCTCCGCCCTGGTGAGCGGCGGCAGCAGCCCGGGCAGCCGCTCGGCCAGCATGGTCTTCCCGGCGCCGGGCGGCCCCTTGAGGTAGAGGTGGTGGCCGCCGGCGGCGGCGATCTCCAGCGCCTGCCGGGCCTCGTACTGCCCGGCGACGTCGCCCAGGTCGGGCCCGTAGGCCAAGCCGGCGGTGCCGCGCCGCACCGCCGCGCCGGGCAGCAGCAGGCCGGCCATCAGCGGGTCGGGCCCGCCGATCGCCGCGTCGGGCGGCTCCTCGGGCACGGGTTCGTCGGTGAGCACCGCGATCAGCTGCCGCAGGCTGCGCACCCCGAGCACCGAGATCCCCGGCACCAGCGCGGCCTCGGCGGCGGTCTGCTCGGCCACCACCACCTGCCGGTAGCCCGCCTCGGCCGCGGCCAGCACCGAGGGCAGCACCCCGCGCACCGGCCGGACGCGCCCGTCCAACCCCAGCTCACCGATGATCAGCAGGTCGGCGATGGCGGGCGGGGGCAGCCGTTCGGCCGCCGCGAGCACCGCGCAGGCGACCGCCAGGTCGAAGCCGCTGCCGCTCTTGGGCACCGAGGCGGGGCTGAGCCCGACGGTGAGTTTGCGCTGCGGCCAGCTCTCGCCGCTGTTGGAGACCGCGGCCCGCACCCGGTCGCGGGCCTCGCTGAGTGCCTTGTCCGGCAATCCGACCAGGGTGAACGCGGCGATCCCGGGTTCCAGGTCGGCCTGCACCTCGACCACCACGCCGTCCACCCCGACCAGGGCGACCGAGCAGGTCCGCGCGAAGGCCATCTCAGACCACCCCCCGCAGGTGCTCCACCCGGGCGGCGCCGCGCGCCCGGCTGATCACGCAGACCAGGTCGATCCGCACCCCGCCGGGCGGCAGCGGGGCGGGGCCGGGCACCGCGACCGCGGCCAACCGGGCGAAGTGCCCCGGCCAGCGTTCGCTCAGCCAGCGCTCGGCGAGCGTGCGCAGCCGCTCGACCCGGACCGCGCCGAGGGCCTGCTCGGGCTGCTGGAAGCCCTGCTCGGACCGGGTCTTGACCTCGCACACGGCGACCGTGTCGCCTTCCAGCGCGATGATGTCCAGCTCACCCTGGGCGCAGCGCCAGTTGCGCTCCAGGATCCTCAGGCCGTCCTGCTCCAGTCGGCGGGCGGCCACCTCCTCGCCGTACCGGCCGAGGGCCTGCAGTGCGTTCCGCACGGCGATCACCTCCGCTGGGAGGCTCCCGCGCGGCGGGCCGACGGTCCATCACGAACCGTCGGCCTGTGGACAACCCCGCCCCTGTGGACAACCCGGACCGACTTCCGAGGACCCGCGCCCGCAGACCTGCCCCAAAAAGTCAGCTCCCGGAGGTCAGCTCGCGAAGGTCAGCCCCGCAGGTCGGCTCCCGGAGGTCAGCTCCCGAACCCGACCTCGTCCGACGGCAGCTCAAGATCGCTCTTGGCGAGCTCCTCGATGTTCACGTCCTTGAAGGTCAGCACCCGCACCTTGCGGACGAATCTGGCCGGCCGGTACATGTCCCAGACCCAGGCGTCGGCCATCGAGACCTCGAAGAACACCTCCCCCTGGACCGAGTGCACCTGGAGCTCGTAGTCGTTGGTCAGGTAGAACCGGCGCTCGGTCTCGATCACGTACTTGAACAGACCGACGACGTCCTTGTACTCCCGGTAGAGCTTGAGCTCCATCTCGGTCTCGTACTTCTCGAGATCTTCCGCACTCATGCAGGCGTCCCCTCAGCTCGTCAGGTCCCACCCCATTGTGAACCACCGAACCCCCGGTCAGAGGGCGACCGGGGCGACTGGTGGCCCGTCCTCCAGCAACCCGGCGAGCAGCTCGGCGAGCGCCGCCGGATAGACCTGTTCGGCGGTCGCGCGCAGTTCGGCCACCGTCCACCAGCGCGACTCGGCGAGTTGGGCGCGTTCCTCGTCCTCCGCGCCGGAACTGTCCGGCCGGGCACCCCGCGCGCTCGCGGTGCGGGCCAGGTAGAAGACCTGCCGCTGCTCGTAGGGCCGCCCGTCGTAGCTGAACCGGGCGACGTCGACCGCGACCTCGGGCCCGAGCTCGACCCCGGTCAGCCCGGTCTCCTCGGCGAGCTCGCGCAGCGCCGCCTCGCGCGGCGGCTCGCCGGGCTTCAGCCCGCCGCCCGGGGTGAACCACCAGGTGCGCCCCGGTTCGGCCGGGTCGAAGCCGTGGAAGAGCAGCACCCGGTCCTGCCCGTCCAGCAGCAGCACCCGGGCGGCGGTGCGCCGGCGCAGCCCGTCGGGCGTCTCGGCGTCCTCCTCGTGCGCCATCTCAGCGGCTCCCGCGCAGCCGCCGGCCGAGCGCGGCCACCGGCCCGGTCAGCGAGGTCAGCACGATCAGCGCGGCTCCGCCGACGCACGCCCAGAAGAGCGGTTCGAGCGGTCCGGGCCGACCCGCCGTCGGACGGCCGAGGGCGGCGAAGGCGTCGGTCGGGTGGTGCGGGCCGAACCGGGCGAACGGCCAGACGGTGGCCTCCACCCGGGCCTTCACCGCCGAGTCCGGCACGGTGCCGAGGTCCTGGTCGAGGTGCACCCGGGAGTCCAGCGAGCCTGTGCGGTTGTCGCCGAGCACGAAGAGCCGCCCGGCCGGCACGGTCACGCTGAACGCGTCGCCGGCCGGCGCGGGCCCGGCGGGTTCCAGGTAGGGCTCGGCGATCCGGGTGCCGTTGACGGTGATCCCGCCCCGCACGTCGCCGGCCACGGTGTCGCCGCCGACCGCGACCACCCGCTTGACCAGGGTCTCGTTGCCCCAGACGGGGTCCTGGAAGACCACCACGTCGCCGCGCCCGACGGTGCTGCCGGAGACGGTGCGGCCGAGCACCGTGTCCCCGGCGAGGATGCCGGGCTCCATCGAGCCGGTCGGCACCGCGTAGGGGCGGTACAGCACGGCGATCCCGGCGAATCCGCCGACCAGCAGCAGCAGGCCGAGGGCCAGCGCGACGCCCTGCAGCACGCCCCCCAGCCGGCGGGCGGCGACGGCGGGCCGGTCGGCCGCGCCGGTGCCGGTGGCTCCTTCGGCGAGGCTGCTCATGGTCACCGTCCTGGGTGCGAGGGGCGGACACGGCGGCGGGCCGTGGCACGTCCGAGCAGATTACTCGTCGGTACCACGGCCCGCGCAAGAGTCGCCCGCCACTGCGTTCGGCGGTCCTCGACCCGTCCGGCCCCGGTCAGCCCGTCCGGCCCCGGTCGACCCTTCCCGCCCCGGCTAGCCCTTGCGCCGCCGGCGCAGCCACCAGGCCACCGGCAGCGCACCGGCCGCACCGAGCGCCGGCGGGGCGAACCCGGCCGCCGAGATGCCCTTCTGACTGAACGTGGACGGCACGGAGAGCGTCGACCAGTGGTTCAGCGGCCAGGCCACCACGAACGCCCGGCCCACCACGTTGCCGTCCGGCACGGCGCCGCCGCCCGGCTGGTCCATGTGGTAGCGGGAGTCCAGCGAGTCGTCCCGGTGGTCGCCCATCACCCACACGTGGTCGGCGGGCACCTTGACCGGGCCGAACGGCCGGTTGCCGCAGGCACCGAACTCCGGGTTGCTGTCGAAGACGTACGGCTCGTTCAGCGCCACGCCGTTGACCTTGAGCGGGCCGTTGCCGTCGCACTCGACGGTGTCGCCGCCGACCGCGACCACCCGCTTGATCAGGTCCTTCTCGTTGGCGGAGGGCATCAGGCCGATGAAGCTCAGCACGTCCTGCAGCCCGCGCACCACCGCGTTGGAGCTCTGCTGGGTGGGCACCTCGTTGAGCCAGCCGCCCGGGTCGTGGAAGACCACGACCTCGCCGCGGTCCGGCTTGGCGCCGAACCAGGGCGTCAGCTTGTCCACCAGCACCCGGTCGCCGACCTGGAGGGTGTTCTGCATCGACTCCGAGGGGATCGAGAAGGCCTGGACGAAGAAGGTCTTGATGACCAGCGCCAGGACCAGCGCGATGCCCAGCAGGATCGGCAGCTCCTTCCAGAAGGACCGCGGCTTGCGCTCCTTCCGCGGTTCGCCGAGCTCGCGGACCGGCGGCTCGTCCCCGCCGCCCGCGCCGACGGCTCCGGGCTGCGGCTCCGGAGCGCCGCCGTCCTCCTCGGGCAGGTCCGCGCCGTGCGGTCCGGCCGCGTCCTGTGGTCCGCCGTGCCCGTCGGCCGGTCCGGCCGGGCCGGACGAACCGGCGGACTGGTCCGCGCGCCCGGAGCCCTCAGGCTCGCCGGCGCCGCGGGTACCGATCACCAGATCCCCCACGACTTCTCCTCCCTGCTGTGCGGACGACCCTCGTCCGCGGTCGAAAGTGCCGCACAGCGGGCACCACGCCTGCTTCTCCTGCACTTCTCTATCACTCCGGGCGGCCCGTCCCCGGCATCCCACACGGCGGGCGGGCGGAGCCCGCGGGCCGTCGGCCCTGCTCGGCGCCGCCGTCGGCGTACGGTCGCAGCTGCGCCCAACATCCCCATAACGAGTGAGGATTGCAGGGGATCCGGCCCGGGCCGCGGGATTTTCGCCGGTGCCCCGGCAGCGGCCCGTGGGTAGCTCGGCCGTGCGAGCGTGTGGATCCGGTCGAACGGCCAGCCGATCATGAACGCCCGGCCGATCACGTTGCCGACCGGCACCGTGCCCTGGTCCGGGCCCGACATGTGGTAGCGCGAGTCGGCCGAGACGTCCCGGTGGTCGCCCATCACCCACAGCCGCCCGGGCGGCACGGTCACCTGGAAGGCGAGCCGTGAGGGCGGGTTGCCGGCGGCCAGGTAGGGCTCGTCGATCGGGGTGCCGTTGACGGTGATCCGGCCCTGCTGGTCGCAGCAGGCGACCCGGTCACCGGCCACTCCGATGACCCGCTTGATCAGGTCCTGCTCGTCGGCCGAGGGCAGCAGGCCGACCCAGCTGAAGGCGGTCTTCACGCCGTCCACCACCGGCCCGTCGGTGTCCGGGGCGTGGCCCTGCTCCAGCCAGCCGCCCGGGTCCTTGAAGACCACCACGTCGCCGCGCTGCGGGGTGCTGCCGAACCACGGGGTGAGCTTGTCCACCAGCACCCGGTCGCCGATCGCGATGGTCTGCTCCATCGAGCCGGACGGGATGACGAACACCTGGACGAAGAAGGTCTTGAGCACGAGCGCGATGACCAGTGCCACCACGGCGATCAGCGGCAGCTCGCGCAGCATCGACCTGCGCCCGCGGCGCCCCGCCCGGCGGGCGGTGCGGCGGCGTTCGGCCCGGCCGCGGCCGGCCGGCGGCCCGGCGCTGGGGGCGGGTGGTTCGGTCGCGGCCCTAGCCCTGCTCCCCATGCGCACCGCTCCCCCCTGCGGCGGGGATGGCGGCGAAGCCGGCGGGGCGGTCCAGGGTGCGCCAGTGGCCGATCGGGAAGAGCACCAGGTCGGCCCGCCCGATCACCTTGCGCACGGGCACGAACCCGCCGCCGGGGTCGCCGAGGTGGTCGCGGGAGTCCCGGGAGTCGCTGCGGTGGTCGCCGAGCACGAAGAGCGCGCCGGGCGGCACCTGGACGTCGAAGCCGACGCTGGAGGGCGCGTCGCCGGGGAAGAGGTAGTCGGTCTCCGGGAGCGCGACGCCGTTGACGGTCAGCTCCCGGGCGCCGGCCCGGTAGGTCACCCGGTCGCCGCCGACGCCGATCACCCGCTTCACGAAGATCGATCCGTCGAACGGGCCGATGCCCACGGCCTCGCCCAGCTTGCGCAGGTCGGCCCCGATCCCGGGGTCGTTGTCGCCGCCCGGCACGAACGAGTCGGTGCCGTCGAAGACCACCACGTCGCCGCGGTGCACGGTGCCGCCGAACTGGTAGGCGAGCTTGTTGACCAGCACCCGGTCGCCGGGCCGCAGGGTGTTCTCCATCGAGGCGGAGGGCACCGAGAAGGGCTGCGCCACGAAGGCGTTGACCAGCAGCAGCACCACGACGACCACGGCGAGCAGCTTGGCCAGGTCGCGTAGTCCCCAGCCGAACCAGCCCTGGCCGTCCTCGGCGCCCCCCTCGGCTGACGACTCGTCGGCTGACGGCTCGTCGGCCGGCGGCGCCTCGGCGACGGCGCCGGAAACAGCCGCGGACCGCGACGGCTCCCGCTCCCCGGAGGGTGCGGGCGTGCCGTCGCGGTCCGCGATCGGTTCGTGGCTGCTCATCGGGCCGAAGCTTAGCGGCCGACTCTGAGCGTGCTGAACCCCCGGGCAGCGCCGGGGGCCACGGTTCAGCGGTCGCGCTTCTCCTTGATCTTCGCGGCCTTGCCGCGCAGGTCACGGAGGTAGTACAGCTTGGCGCGACGGACGTCACCGCGGGTGACGACCTCGATCTTCTCGACGATCGGGGTGTGCACCGGGAAGGTGCGCTCCACGCCGACGTTGAAGCTCACCTTGCGGACGGTGAAGGTCTCACCGATGCCCGCACCGTGGCGGCGGATGACGACGCCCTGGAAGACCTGGACACGGGAGCGGTTGCCCTCGATGACCCGGACGTGGACCTTCAGGGTGTCACCGGCGCGGAACGCCGGGATGTCGGTGCGCAGCGAGGCCGCGTCGACAGCAGCGAGCTTGTTGCTCATGATGCTCTCCATCGCAGGCGCCACGGGCCGCCCACGGAAATTCGTCAACAATGGGGTCTGTTGCGGGTCGCTTCGGCTGGCGGCGGCTCCCCCGTGGCGGGGACACCGGTCCACTGACCCCCTCGCGGGAGCCGGGCGACAGACAACAGCCGCCTATTCTTCCACAGCCCCGGTCACGGAGTGAAATCGGCCGAGTTCCGCGTCCCAGCGCAGCCCGAGCACGTCGAGGGCCGCGCGCTCCTTCTTGTCGAAGCCCTCCAGCCGCCAGCGGGCGACCAGGTCGGGGCGGTTGGCCAGGGTGCGGGCGAAGGCCTGCTCGCGGCGCCAGCGGGCGATCTTCCCGTGGTTGCCGCTGAGCAGCACCTCGGGCACCTCGCGGCCGCGCCACTCGGCGGGCTTGGTGTAGACCGGGCCCTCCAGCAGGTCGGCCATCGCGCCGGGGGCGAAGGAGTCGTCCTGGTGCGAGGCGGCGTTGCCGAGCACCCCGGGCAGCAGCCGGGCCACGGCCTCCACCATGACCAGCACCGCGACCTCGCCGCCGGCCAGCACGTAGTCGCCGATCGAGGCCTCGACCACCGGCATCCGGGTCGCCGCCTCCTCGATCACCCGGCGGTCGATGCCCTCGTAGCGCGCGGGGGCGAAGGCCAGCCAGGGGCGCTGGGCGAGTTCCTGGGCCAGTTCCTGGGTGAACGGCACGCCGCTGGGGGTGGGCACCACCAGGGTCGGCACCTCGCCCTCGGGCCCGGCGGCGAGCACCGCGTCCAGGGCCTCGCCCCAGGGCTCGGGCTTCATGACCATGCCGGGGCCGCCGCCGTAGGGGCTGTCGTCCACGGTGCGGTGCACGTCGTGGGTCCAGCCGCGCAGGTCGTGCAGGTGCACGTCGAGCTGGCCGCGGGCGCGGGCCTTGCCGACCAGCGAGACGTTCAGCGGCTCAAGGTACTCGGGGAAGATCGTGACGACGTCGATCCGCATGCTGTCGCTCACCGGTTCTGCTCCGGCCCGCCGTCCAGTTCGGCCTCGGCCTCGTCGATCAGGCCGGGCGGCGGGGTGATCACGCAGCGCTGCTCGGCCAGGTCGATGGTCGGCACGATCTGCTCGACGAAGGGGATCAGCACCTCGGTGCCGTCCGGCCTGACCACGGTCAGCAGGTCCTGGTAGGGCAGGTGGACGACCTCGGTCAGCTCGCCGACCAGGGTGCCGTCGGCCAGCACCACGTCCAGGCCGATCAGCTGGTGGTCGTAGTACTCGTCCTCCTCCTCGGGCCGCTCGTCCGGGTCCACCTCGGCGATCAGCATGGTGTTGCGCAGCGCCTCGGCGTCGGTGCGGTCCTTGACCCCGGCGAACCGGATCAGCAGCTTGCCGCTGTGCACCTTGCCGGACTCGACGGTGAGCGGGCCGACCTTGGCCGGGTCGGTGAGCAGCACCGCACCCGGTCCGAGCCGCAGTTCGGGTTCGTCGGTGCGGACCTCGACGAAGACGTCCCCCCGGATGCCGTGGGCGCGACCGATCCGGCCGACGACGAGCTGCACGGTTCCAACTCCTGAACTGGTACTGAGCGAACGGACAGGTACTTCAACGTACTCAGGTGATTCAACGGACTCAGGTGCTTCAACGTACTGCGGAAAAGCCGAACGGCCGGGACGCGCGAGGCGTCCCGGCCGTTCCGAGCAGACGGCGGTGACCGTCAGCGGACGTTGTCCACGTCGACCAGGTCGACCCGGACGTTGCGGCCGCCCAGCGCGCCCACCACGGTGCGCAGCGCCCGGGCGGTACGACCGCCGCGACCGATCACCTTGCCGAGGTCATCGGGGTGCACCCGCACCTCGATGGTGTTCCCGCGACGCAGGTTGCGCGAGCGCACCTGCACGTCGTCGGGGTGCTCGACGATGCCCTTCACCAAGTGGTCGAGGGCGTCCTCGATCACGATCAGGCCTCGGTGGTCTCGGCGTCAGCCTCGACCTTGTCCGACTTCTTGGCCTTCGGGGTGATGGCGACACCGGTGGTGGCGTCCTCGAAGCCGGCGACGGCCTTCGCGAAGAGGTGCGAGAAGTCCTCGGTCTTCGGCTCGGCGACCAGCAGCGGCGCCGGGGCCGGCAGGCCCTTGAACTTCTGCCAGTCACCGGTGAGCTTGAGGATGGCGAGGACCGGCTCGGTCGGCTGGGCGCCGACGGACAGCCAGTACTGGGCGCGCTCGCCGTCGACCTCGATCTTCGAGGGGTTGTAGGTCGGCTGGTAGATGCCGATCTCCTCGATCGCGCGGCCGTCGCGCTTGGTGCGCGAGTCGGCGACGACGATGCGGTAGTGCGGGGAACGGATCTTGCCGAGACGCTTGAGCTTGATCTTGACTGCCACGGGAGTGGATTCTCCTGAAGTTGACGTGGGTGCGCGACCGCGCTCCGCGTGGGGTTGCGGGAGCCGGTCGTACGGGTGACACGCCAGCCGTAGGAGAGAGGGTCCTGTTGGCTGTCGGGTATCAGCTATCGATTGTGCCATACGGCCGGGCCTCCCCCGACCGGGACGGGACCCGGCCGGGGGGAGCCGGTCGTCAGGCGATCTTGAAGGGCTGCTGGCAGGCGCCGCAGACGATCGACGCCTGGGCCAGCACCGAGGGCACCACCCGGACGTTGCGGCCGCAGCCGCAGACCGCCTTGACCCGGACGCCGCCGCCCGAGGAGCCGTGCCGGGCGGCCGGGCCGCGGAAGGTGCGCAGCACCCCGCCGTCGGCCGAGCCGGCCACCGCCTGCTGGTGGGCGCCGAGGGCGCGCTCCAGCCGCTCGATGGTCGCGGCGTACCGCTCCTGGGTCTCGGCCAGCATGGTGACCTGGGAGAAGCCGCTGCTGGCGTGCGGCTCGACCGGGTGGGCCAGGCCCAACTCGGAGGCCAGCAGCAGGAATCGGCGGTTGTGGTACCGCCCGGCCCGGGAGGTGTCCCGGATCTCGCGGGCGGCGGCCAGACCGTGGGCGGCCTCGTGCAGCAGCCGCTCGAAGCCGAGCGTGGTGCCGCAGGCCGACGAGGACTCGCCGATCAACGCCTCGGGCGAGGCGAGGTCGGGGAGGTCCCGGTGGTAGGCCTGGATGTCGCTCCAGGCGGCGGCCAGTTCGGCCGCGAGGACGAGAGGCTGTGTCGTGCTCACGCTATACCAACGAGGGAATCGGTTCCGGCGTTCCATTCCTGAGCGCTTCCGGGCATTTCCCGGGAAACTCTCAGCTGGGCGTGCTGCTGCCCGCGTTGAGCAATCGAAATCTGACGCAAGACCAACCCCCTCCGGTGTCTGCACCCGTCGATTGCTCGCCGGGGCCGCCGAATCCTCGACCCAGTCGTTCGCTGAGTCCTGCACGGCCCGCGGCCGCCGTCATTTATGACAGGGCCACGGGCCGTACACCGTACCGCTAGTTCGCGCCTACTGGGAGTTGACTGACCAGTAGACGGGACACCGTCACCTATTCAGTACGCGCGCGCGACAATCGCGATATTGCCGTCCTGGTCGTACGAGGTCGGCACCGAACCGTCGGCGGCCACCAGGCAGCGCACCGAGACGCCCTGCTGGGCCAGCTTGGTCTCGCCCTCCGGGCCGAGGTCGGCCCAGGAGATCCGGCCCCAGCCGGTGGCGGCGGCCTCGACGCACTCCTCGATGGTCTTGACGTCCACCGTGCGGGACTCGCGGCGCTCCCGGGACTCGCGCAGCAGCTGCGCCTGGTCCTCCTCCAGGATGCCGGGCAGCAGCGCGGCCAGGGCGTCGATCTGCACCGGCTCCTTGCCGCCGGGGATCCGGCGGGCCAGCATCGCGGTGCCGGCCTCCAGGTCGCGCGGGCCGACCTCGATGCGCAGCGGCACGCCCTTGAGCTCCCAGTCCACGGCGCGGCGGCCGAACGGGGTGTCGGTGCGGTCGTCCACCACGGTGCGGATGCCGGCGGCCTCCAGCTTGGCGCCGATCTCGCGGACCTTGGCGATCACCGCGTCGTCGCCCTTGATGGCCAGCACCACGGCCTGCACGGCGGCGAGGCGCGGCGGCACCCGCAGGCCGTTGTCGTCGCCGTGGGACATGATCAGGCCGCCGACCATGCGGGTGGAGACGCCCCAGGAGGTCTGCCAGACGTACTCGCGCTCGGCGCCCTGCAGCTGGTAGGTGGTGTTGAAGGCCTTGGCGAAGTTCTGGCCCAGCTCGTGGCTGGTGCCCATCTGCAGCGCCTTGCCGTCGCCCATCATGCCCTCCAGGGTGAGGGTGTTGATGGCGCCGGCGAACCGCTCCTTGACCGTCTTGCGGCCGAGCACCACGTCGATGCCGAGCACGTTGGTCATGAAGTCGCCGTAGACGTCGGTGTGGATCATCGACGCGTAGTCGCGGGCGTCCTCGTAGCTGGCGTGGGCGGTGTGGCCCTCCTGCCAGAGGAACTCGGTGGTGCGCAGGAAGACCCGCGGGCGCAGCTCCCAACGGACCACGTTGGCCCACTGGTTGATCAGCAGCGGCAGGTCGCGGTGGCTCTGCACCCACTTGGAGAAGTACTCGTTGATGATGGTCTCGGAGGTGGGCCGGACCACCACCGGCTCTTCGAGGTCCTTGCCGCCGCCGTGGGTGACCACGGCGAGCTCGGGGGCGAAGCCCTCGACGTGCTCGGCCTCACGGGTCAGGTAGGACTGCGGGATGAACATCGGGAAGTAGGCGTTCTGCGCGCCCGCCTTCTTGATCCGCGCGTCCATCTCCTGCTGCATCCGCTCCCACAGGCCGTAGCCGTACGGTCGGATGACCATGGTGCCGCGCACCGGACCGTTGTCGGCCAGTTCGGCCTTGTTGATCAGATCCTGGTACCAGCGCGGGAAGTCGTCCGCCTGGGGGGTGAGAACGGGAGCCTTTGCCATGGGCCGCATCGTACGGCGTGGGCGGGCCGGAACGTGAATCGATATCACCCCAGGGCGCACGCCGGTGGAGGCCGACGCTCCGGCGCGCTCCTCTGGACGCCGGGACCGCGCGGCGGTTCCCTGGAGCGGGGGGCGCACCACTGGGGGGACACCGTCATCCGAACCCGAACGGACCCGATGGGAGGCCGACCAGACATGGCTCCGGCTCACGGCACCGCCACGCAGTTCGCCTCGGACACCCCGCCCCGGCCGCCGTGCCGGGCCAGGGACTGGGCGGAGATCCAGGAGCGCACCATGGTGCCGCTCTACGAGGCGGTGCACGAGCGGCTCGCGGTCGGCCCGGCGACCAGCCTGTTCGGGCTGGGCTGCCGCTCCGGCCTGGCGCTGCTGCTGGCCGCCGGCCGCGGCGCCCGGGTGGCGGGGCAGGAGACCGACCCGCAGCTGCGCGAACTGGCCCGGGCCCGCGGGCTGTCGGTGGCGGCCGGTCCCGCCGACGCCGTGGCCGCCGGCACCCGGACGGCGCACGCCGTGGTCACCCTCTTCGAGCCGCTGCGGCTCGGCCCGGACCCGCGCCGCGCGGTGCGCTCGGCGGTGCGGCTGGCCCGGCCCGGCGGGGTGCTGGTGCTCGCCGGGCTGACCGCGCCCGAGGACGGCCCGGGCCGGGCGGCGCTGCGGGTCGCGGCGCGGTTCGGCGGCCGGCGCACCGCCGACCCGCTGGACCCGGCCGGCGGGCCGGGCGGGCTGGCCGCCGGTGCCGGGCTGCGGGTGCTCGGCCGGGGGCGGGCCGACTGCCCGTTCGGCTACCCGGACCTGCCGGGCGCGGTGCGCGGGCTGCTGGCCACCGGCTGGTTCGACGCGGCGGCCGCCTTCGCGGGCGAGCAGCCGGTGGCCAAGGAGCTGGCCGAGGCGCTGCACCCGCTGGCCCGGCCGGACGGCTCGGTCTGGCTGCCGTTCAGCGCCGAGTACCTGCTCGCGGTGCGGGCCTGACGCCCGTTCAGGAGCCCTCGGCGCCCGGGCCGGTCCGCGCGATGCCGGCCGCCCGGTAGGCCTCGGCCTCGTCCAGGGTCTCGGCGGCCAGCAGCGCCTCGGCCAGCGCGTCCAGCTGGGCGCGGTGGGTGTGCAGCCGGCGCAGCGCGTCCTCGTAGCACTCGGCGACGATCCGGCGGGCCTCGTGGTCCACCAGGTCCAGCGTGCTCGGGGCGGCCGAGAGCCCGTAGGCGCCCTGGGCGTCGTCCGGGATCGCGGTGAGCCGGCCGACCCGCTCGCTCATCCCCCACCGCCCGGCCATCCCCCGGGCCAGGTTGGTCACCTGCTCCAGGTCGCTCTCCGCGCCGGTGGTGATCACCCCGTAGACCACCTGCTCGGCGGCCATGCCGCCGAGCGCGCCGATGATCCGGCCGCGCAGGTACTCCTCGGTGTAGGAGTACCGGTCCGCGTCGGGGGTGGACATGGTGACGCCCAGCGCCCGGCCGCGCGGCACGATGGTGACCTTG
The DNA here is from genome assembly GCF_007829815.1 of Kitasatospora viridis. Lineage (NCBI taxonomy): Bacteria > Bacillati > Actinomycetota > Actinomycetes > Kitasatosporales > Streptomycetaceae > Kitasatospora > Kitasatospora viridis. The sequence continues at coordinate 1,727,519 of NZ_VIWT01000001.1, forward strand.
CGGACCGGGTCGGCGCCGGGCTGCAGCATGCCGAGCAGCGCGTGGCCGCTCTCGTGGTAGGCGGTCCGGCGGCGCTCCTCCTGCGGCATCACCAGCGGGCGAACGGCGCCGAGCTGCACCTTCTCCAGGGCGTCCGAGAGGTCCCGCTGGTCCACCGAGTCCTGCTTGCGGCGCACCGCGAGCAGGGCCGCCTCGTTGACCAGGTTGGCCAGCTCGGCACCGGTCATCCCGGGGGTGCTCCTGGCCACGTCGGACAGGCTGGTGCCCTCGGCCAGCGGCACGTCGCGGGCGTGGATGGCCAGGATCGCGGTGCGCCCGTCGCGGTCCGGCGGGCTGACGTTGACCACCCGGTCGAACCGGCCGGGGCGCAGCAGCGCCGGGTCCAGCACGTCGGCCCGGTTGGTCGCGGCGATCACCACCACGCCCTCGGAGCCGGTGAAGCCGTCCATCTCGGTGAGGATCTGGTTGAGCGTCTGCTCGCGCTCGTCGTGGCCGCCCATGGTGTTGCCGCCGCCGCGCTTGCGGCCGATGGTGTCGATCTCGTCGATGAAGATGATCGACGGCGCCACCTTGCGGGCCTCGGCGAACAGTTCGCGGACCCGGCTGGCGCCGACGCCGACGATCATCTCGATGAACTCGGAGGCGGAGGCGGAGAAGAACGGCACCCCGGCCTCGCCGGCCACCGCCCGGGCCAGCAGGGTCTTGCCGGTGCCGGGCGGGCCGGCCAGCAGCACCCCGCCGGGCATCCGGGCGCCGAGCCTGCGGTAGGCCTGGGGGTTCTTCAGGAAGTCGACGACCTCGGTCAGTTCGGCCTTGACCTCGTCGATCCCGGCCACGTCGGCGAAGGTGGTGCGTTTGCCCTCCTCGGGCGCGACCGGTTTCGGCGGGGCCTTGCGGCCGAGCGGTCCGCCGCCCAGGCCGCCGGCCATCCGCCGGGCCAGCAGCAGCCAGACGAAGACCAGCAGCAGCATCGGGGCCAGCGAGATCAGCAGGTTGGCGAGGAAGCTGCGCTGCTGCACCACCGGCTGGGCGGTCACCTCGACGCCCTGCGCCTGCAGGGTGTTCCACAGGTTGTCGCCGGCGAACGAGGGGCGCTGGGTGGTGAAGTCGGTGTAGCTGCCCTTGGCGCCGTCCGGCTTGGGGGCGCTCGACTTCAGGCTGCCCTCGATCGCGTCGCCCTTGGAGTAGATCTTCGAGACGTTGCCGTTGTTCAGCTGCTTGGTGAACTCGGTGTAGGAGACGGTGGTGCCGCCGCCGTTGCCGAAGAAGCTGAGCAGCGCGTCACTGATCAGGAAGACCGCGAGCGCGGTGAGCACCAGGCCGACCCAGCCGCCGGGCATCCGGCGGCGCGGCGGGACCGGGGGCGGCGGGGGTGGCGCGCCCTCCGAGCGCCAGGGCTGGTCCGGGTTCTGGCGCGGCGGCACGGGATCGGTCACAGACCGGACCATACGGGCCGAAAAGCGGACAATCCATCAGCAACGCCGCCGGGCTACTGGTTCCGGGCCCCGAGCGGCTGCCACTCCTCGGCGGTCAGCGCGAACCGCTCGTGGTCCCGCCAGGCGCCGTCCAGGAAGAGCATCCGCGGGGTGAAGCCCTCGTGCCGGAAGCCCAGCCGCCGGGCCAGCGCGATGGAGCGGGCGTTGTCCGGCTGCACGTTGATCTCCAGCCGGTGCAGGCCGAGCCCGCCGGCCGACTGGTCGGCGAAGCAGCGGTCCACCACCTGCCGCATCCCCTCGGTCATCCGGCCGGTGCCGGCGTACGGCAGGTAGCTGTCGTAGCCGAGCGCGGCGTTGCAGAACCGGCCCATCACGATGTTCGAGACGTTGCACTTGCCGACGAAGCCGCCGTCGGCCTTGTCCACGATCAGGTAGCTGCGCAGGCCCGGCCCCTGACGCTGCAACAGGTCCGGCAGCCCGTCCGGCTCGACCGGGTTCCACAGCCCGATGTGCGCGGCCGACCGGTTCACCGCCTCCTTGTACGCGGGGACGTCGGCGGGCCTGGGGGGACGGATGGTCACTCGGCTCATCCGAACATCATGGAGCATGCCGACGGCCCGTCAGCACGCTGACGGGCCGTCGTCCACCGCACCACCGCTACAGCAGGTCGCGGATCTCCTTGGGCAGCTCGAAGTCGGCCGGGCCCTGGCCCGCACCCAGGCCGAAGGCGCCGCCCGTCTCGGCGCCGGCACCCGGGCCGAGCGCCTTGCGCTCGGCGGCGGCCGCCTCCTCCTGGGCCCGCTTCAGCGGGTTGCCGCTCTTGCGCTTGCCCTTGGCCTGCGGGGCCTTCTTGCCGGACTTCTTGCCGCCGCCCATGCCGGGGATGCCCGGCATGCCGGGCACGCCCTTGCCGGAGGCCATCGCGGACATCATCTTGCGGGCGTCGAAGAACCGCTCGACCAGGTTCTTCACCTCGCCGACCTGGACGCCGGAGCCCTTGGCGATGCGGGCCCGGCGGGAGCCGTTGATCAGCTCCGGCTCGGCCCGCTCCAGCGGGGTCATCGACTTGATGATCGCGCCGACCCGGTTGACGTCCTTGTCGTCGATGTTGTTGATCTGCTCGCGGATCTGGCCCATGCCCGGCAGCATGCCGAGCAGCTTGGAGATCGAGCCCATCTTCTGGACCTGCTCCAGCTGGGACAGGAAGTCGTCCAGCGTGAAGGCCTTCGGGCCGCCGCGCAGCTTGGCGGCCATCTTCTCGGCCTCGGCCTGCGAGAAGGTCTGCTCGGCCTTCTCGATCAGCGAGAGCACGTCGCCCATGCCGAGGATCCGGGAGGCCATCCGGTCCGGGTGGAAGGCGTCGAAGTCGTCGACCTTCTCGCCGTTGGAGGCGAACATGATCTGCCGGCCGGTGACGTGCGCCACCGAGAGCGCGGCACCGCCGCGGGCGTCGCCGTCGAGCTTGGACAGCACCACGCCGGTGAAGTCGACGCCTTCGAGGAAGGCCTGCGCGGTGGTCACCGCGTCCTGGCCGATCATCGCGTCGACGGTGAACAGCACCTCGTCCGGGCTGATCGCGGCCCGGATGTCGGCGGCCTGCTGCATCAGTTCGGCGTCGATGCCGAGGCGGCCGGCGGTGTCGACGATGACGATGTCGTACTGCTTCTGCTTGGCGTACTCGATCGAGTCGCGGGCGACCGCGACCGGGTCGCCGACGCCGTTGCCCGGCTGCGGGCCGTAGAAGGCCACGCCGGCCCGCTCGGCCACGATCTTCAGCTGGTTGACCGCGTTCGGGCGCTGCAGGTCGCAGGCGACCAGCAGCGGGGTGTGCTTCTGCTTCTTCAGCCAGTGGCCGAGCTTGCCGGCCAGGGTGGTCTTGCCCGCACCCTGCAGACCGGCGAGCATGATCACCGTCGGGCCGGTCTTGGCGAACCGCAGTCGGCGGGTCTCGCCACCGAGGATGTTGACGAGCTCCTCGTTGACGATCTTGATGATCTGCTGGGCCGGGTTCAGCGCGCCCGAGACCTCGGAGCCCATCGCGCGGTCCTTGACCTGTTTGATGAAGGCCCGCACCACGGGCAGCGCGACGTCCGCCTCAAGCAGCGCGATCCGGATCTCGCGGGCGGTGGCATCGATGTCCGCCTCGCTGAGGCGGCCCTTGCCCCTCAGGTTCTTGAACGTCGCTGCGAGGCGGTCGGAAAGAGTGTCGAACACGTCGGTCGCGGGTCCCTTGCGGCATCGGTGGAGGTACGGGTTTCCTCCCCAGGGTATCCGGCCCGCCCGGGATGGGGTCCCCCACCCGGGCGGGCCGGATCCGGCGGGCCGGTCGGGCCCTGCCGGTCAGGCCGCGTGCGAGCCGCGCGCCGGCCTCTCGCTCTTCGCCCGGATGTCGGCGAGGGCCGACTTCAGGCCGCGGCCCAGCGCCTTCGCCAGCGGCCGCTCCACCAGGCGGTGGATCAGGTAGGAGAGCAGCAGCATGAAGGCGACCACGCAGACGACCAGCACGTAGGCGTTCACCTTCTTGTGCAGCTCGTGGATGATCACCCAGCCGTTCTCCTCGTGGATCATGTAGAACGGGAAGGTCATCGCGCCCGCCGTGGTGAGCCACTTCCACTGCATCCAGTCGAACCAGCCGAGCGCGATCGCGATCATCAGCAGGAAGGTCGCGGTGATGATCAGGAACGGCGGGAAGTGGTTGATCACCTGGAAGGTGTATCCGCCGGTGATGCTGTCCAACTGACGCACCGACATGATCCAGCTGAACGCGATCAGTCCCCAGATCATCAGGTTCGAGCCGAACCGGTAGAGCAGGTAGAGCGCGATGCCGGCGATGAAGAACGGCGCGTAGTTGGGGAAGACGATCAGCTGCAGGGTCTTCGAGTCACCGCTGCCGATCAGCAGCGAGCCGATCATCCACAGGCCGCAGAAGGCGAGCACCTTGCGGTAGGTCAGGCCGCCGATCGCCAGCAGGCCGAACAGGATGTAGAAGCGCATCTCGACCCACAGGGTCCAGTACACGCCGTCGACGTCGCCCTCGCCGGCCCCCGCCTGCATCATCGTCAGGTTGGTCAGGACGTTGATGTAACCGCCCTTGGTGATGTCCTTGGTCCACGACATGTTCGTCGTGTAGAGCACCAGCGCGGTGCCCAGCATGCAGAACCAGTAGGCCGGGAAGAGCCGGGTGATCCGGGAGGTGACGAACTCGCCGACCGACTTGCCCCAGCAGGACATGCATATGACGAAGCCGCTGATGATGAAGAAGATCTCCACACCGATCCAGCCGTACTGGCCTATCTCGTGCAGCTTCGGCATCTTGTGCTTCGGATTGCCGTCCCACACCTGCGGGAACAGCTCCAGGCCCGCGTAGTGCCACGTCATCACCAGCAGTGCGGCCAGCAGGCGCAAGCCGTCGAGGACGTACAGCCGGGGCTTCTTGGCCGCCGCAGCGGCGGGCGCCGCCTGGCCGGGGCTGGGCTCCGGCCGGGACGCGTCCGGCTGGACCGGACTCGTGGTGGTGACAGACATCGTGATTCGGCAGGCTCTCTGTCCGCACGGGGAAGGTGGTCGGCCCACAGGCTACCGTCCGGCGCCGGGGTGACCCGTCCCGGTCAGCGCAGCGCCTGTTGGACCTGGGCCGCGACCTGCTGCGCGGCCTCCTCGGCCAGCGGGAGGCCCGCCGGGTCGGTGAGGTAGAAGGCGTCCACCGCGTCCGCGCCCAGGGTGCTGACGTGGGCCGTGCGCACCCGCACCCCGGCCGCGTCCAGCGCCCGCCCGATCCGGTGCAGCAGGCCCGGGGCGTCGTGCGCCCGGACCTCCAGCACGGTGGCGCTCGCCGAGGCCCCGCCCGGCGCCACCGTGACCACCGGGGGCGGCGAGGCGATGCCGCGCCGGCGCGGGGCGGCGGCGTCCCGCTCGGCCAGCCGGCGCGAGGTGTCCAGCGAACCGTCCAGCGCCCGGCGCAGGTCGTCCCGCAGCCGGGCCGCCTCGGGCAGCTCGCCGAACTCGGCCGCCACCCGCCAGCTGAACAGCAGCACCGGGCCGGCCCCGACCGGGTCCAGCTCACCCAGGGTCAGCGAACGGACCGTCAGCCGGTTCAGCGCCAGCACCCCGGCCACCGTGCCGAGCAGGCCGGGCCGCTCGGCGATGGCCAGCGAGAGCTCCACGCCCATCGGCTCGCCGACCGGCGCGTCCTGCGCGGTCTCCGCGCGCAGCAGCAGCGCGGGCTCGCCCGTCCGGGCCGCCTCCACCGCCAGCCGCTCCTCCTCCACCCGCGTGCTCGCCGCCGGGGCCCCGGCCGTCCCGGTGCCGCGCAGCAGCTCGGCCACCCGCTGCACCAGCCCCGCCACCAGCGAGGCCCGCCAGGAGCTCCACGCGGCCGGGCCGGTGGCCAGCGCGTCCGCCTCGGTGAGCGCGTGCAGCAGCTCCAGGTTCCCGGCGGTGCCGACCGCCTTGGCCACCAGCTCGACGGTTGCCGGGTCGTCCGGGTCCCGCCGGGTCGCGGTCTCCACCAGGGTGAGGTGGTGGCGCACCAGCAGCGCCAGGCTCTCGGTGTCGTCCTGGTCGAAGCCCATCCGGGCGGCCGTGTCCCGGACGATCACCTCGCCGGCCGCCGAGTGGTCCCCCGGCCAGCCCTTGCCGATGTCGTGCAGCAGCGCGGCCACCAGCAGCAGGTCGGGCCGGGCGACCCGGCGGGTCAGCGCGGCGGCCCGCACCGCCGTCTCCACCAGGTGCCGGTCCACCGTCCAGGTGTGCACCGCGTTGCGCTGCGGCCGGCAGCGCACCCGCTCCCAGTCCGGCAGCAGCCGGCCGATCAGCCCCTCGGCCTCCAGCGCCTCCCAGACCGGCAGGCAGGTCCGGCCCGCGCCAAGCAGGGTGACCAGCCGGTCGCGCGCCTCGGTGGGCCAGGGCACCGGCAGCGCCTTGGTCTCGGCGGCCAGCCGGCGGGCGGTGGCGTGCGAGAGCGCCAGGCCGTTCTGCGCGGCCGCGGCGGCGGCCCGCAGCGGCAGCACCGGGTCGGCGGCCGGGCGGGCGCCCTGCGCCAGCACCGCCTCGCCGTCCTGCTCCACCACGCCTTCCGCGAGCGGTTCGCGGACCGGCCCGCCGCGCCCGGCGACCCGGTGGCCGCCGCTGTTGAACGGGAAGAAGAACGGGCGCCGGCCGCGGCCGCGGCGGGCCGCCAGCAGCCGGTCGACGGTCCGCCAGGTGACCTCCCCGGCGTAGGAGACGGTCCGGGCCGCCCGGTAGACCTCGCGCAGCAGGATGTCGGCGTCCAGCAGGCCGAGCGCGGCGGCCACCTGGTCCTGGTCCTGCAGGCTGAGCCGCTCGGTGGCCCGGCCGGTGGCCAGGTGCAGCGCGTCCCGCACGTCGGCCAGCAGCAGCCGGGCGTCGGCCAGGCCCTCCCGGGGCGCGTCGGCCAGCCAGGAGGCGGCGATCGCGTCCAGCTCGACCAGGTCGCGCAGGCCGCCCCTGGCCTCCTTGAGGTCGGGTTCCAGCAGGAAGGCCAGCTCGCCGTGGCGCTCGGCCCGCTCCCGGCCCAGTTCGCGCAGCTCGGGCAGCCGCTGGGCCGCGCCGGCCCGCCAGTCGGCCAGCACCTGGGAGCGCAGCCGGGCGGTCAGTTCGGCGTCCCCGGCCAGGTGGCGGGCGTCCAGCAGGCCGAGTTGGGCCTTCAGGTCGGCGGCGGCCACCGTGCGGGCCTCGGCCGGGCGGCGCACCGAGTGGTCCAGCGCCACCCCGCTGTCCCAGACCGGGTACCAGATCCGCTCGGCCAACTCGCCGACGCCGTCGCCGCCCTGGTGGAGCAGCAGCAGGTCGAGGTCGCTGCGCGGGGAGAGCTCGCCCCGCCCGTAGCCGCCGACCGCGATCAGGGCGGTGCCGGGCGGCGGTGCGGCCTGCTCGAAGAGTTCGGCCAGCCAGTCGTCGGTGAGCCGGGCCAGCGCGGTGCGCCGCGGCCGGCCGGTCGTCGCGGGGTCGGCCAGCAGCGCGGCCCTGGCCTCCTGGTAGTCGGTGCTGCTCACTGGGGCTCCCGGGGGGTGCAGCGTTGGCTGGGGGAAATGCCGTCAGCGGACCCGCGATCGCTCGCGGGTCCGCTCGGGTTGGGTGGAACGGGGGTCAGAGGGCGTCGGGGCCGCGCTCGCCGGTGCGGACCCGGACCAGGGTCTCCACCGGCACCGCCCAGACCTTGCCGTCACCGATCCGGCCGGTCCGGGCCGCCTTCACCAGGACCTCGATCACGTCCTCGGCGTCGGCGTCCTCGACCACGACCTCTATCCGCACCTTCGGCACCAGGTCCACGGTGTACTCGGCACCCCGGTAGACCTCGGTGTGACCGCGCTGGCGGCCGTAGCCGCTGGCCTCGGTGACGGTCAGCCCGTGCACCCCGAAGGCCTGCAGGGCGGCCTTGACCGCCTCCAGCTGGTGCGGCTTCACGACGGCGGTGATCAGCTTCATCGGGCATCGACCCCAGTCTTCGCGGTGTCCTGCGCGGTGCTCTTCGCGGCGCTCTGGTGGGACTCGGCCGGGCTGCTCAGCGCCCGGGCCAGGCTCGCCCCGACGGCGCTGAAGTCGTAGGCGGTCTCGGCGTGTTCGGCCTGGTCGATGCCGGCCACCTCGACCTCCTCCGGCACCCGGAACCCGATCGTCTTGTGGATCGCCTTGCCGAGCAGCCAGGAGATCACGAAGGAGTAGGTCGCGACCACCGCGACACCCATCGCCTGCTTGCCGAGTTGCCCGAAGCCGCCGCCGTAGAACAGGCCCTTGGCGGTCTGGCCGACGTGGCCGGTGGCGAACAGGCCGATCAGCACCGAGCCGATCGCCCCGCCGACCGCGTGCACGCCCACCACGTCGAGCGAGTCGTCGAAGCCGAGCTTGTACTTCAGGCTGATCGCCGCCGCGCAGACCGCGCCGGCGATCAGGCCGATCGCGAGGGCGCCGAGCATCGACACCGAGCCGCAGGCCGGGGTGATCGCGACCAGGCCGGCGACCGCGCCGGAGGCCGCGCCGAGCGAGGTGAAGGCGCCGTGCTTGATCCGCTCGTAGGCCAGCCAGCCGATCATCGCCGCGGCGGTGGCCACCTGGGTGTTCATGAAGGCCATCCCGGCCAGGCCGTTGGCGGCCAGCGCCGAACCGGCGTTGAAGCCGAACCAGCCGAACCAGAGCAGGCCCGAACCGAGCATCACCAGCGGCAGGCTGTGCGGGCGCATCGGGTCCTTCTTGAAGCCGATCCGCTTGCCCAGCACCAGGCAGAGCGCCAGCCCCGCGACACCGGCGTTGATGTGCACCGCGGTGCCGCCGGCGAAGTCGATCACGCCCTGGCGGTCGCCCAGCCAGCCGCCGTGCCCGTTGTCGAAGAAGAACACCCAGTGCGCGACCGGGAAGTAGACCACGGTCACCCAGACGGCGATGAACAGCGCCCAGGCGGAGAACTTCGCCCGGTCCGCGATCGCGCCGCTGATCAGCGCGGGGGTGATCACCGCGAACATCAGCTGGAAGGCGGAGAAGACGGTGACCGGGATCGTCCCGTTCAGGTCGTTCATCCCGATCCCGCGCATGCCCACGTGGTCGAGGTTGCCGATCAGGCCGTGGAAGGCGTCGGTACCGAAGCTGAGCGAGTAGCCGTAGAGCACCCACAGCACTGTGACGATGCCCAGCGCGATGAAGCTCATGACCAACATGTTGAGGGTGCTCTTGACCCTCACCATGCCCCCGTAGAAGAAGGCCAGCCCGGGGGTCATCAACATGACCAGGGCCGCACTGATGAGTACGAAGGCGGTGTCGCCCCCGCTGAAGCCGTCCGGCATCGGCGTCTCCTCGACGGTGTAGCAGCCGCTCCACCCTCGGGACTCCTGTCCCGTGGCCCGAGGTGTCGGCGATGCAGAGGAGAGTGCCGAAGCCGGGTTTCGGTCAGTGCGGCTCGGTGTTTCGCCGCCGTGACACGGTTGACGCACGCGTTACGGGCACGTGAACCGCGCCGGTCGGGGAGGCCTTGACGGACGCGTGCACGTCACTTACACCGCCTCGTACTCGGGGATCTGTTCCACCACCAGGTCGGCCAGCCGGTTGACGGCGGGCACCGAACGGTAGTCCCGGCCGGCCGCCTCGGTGGTCTTGCGGACCCGGGTGTTCAGCCGCTCCGAGCGCACCTTTCCGGCGATGTCCACCGCCTCCTCGACGATCAGCGCGGCCTGCTCGGGCTCGCCCTGGAGCAGGTGCACGCTGGCCATGCCGACCAGGTTGAAGGCGTAGGAGCGGGTGTGGTTCTCCATGTCCTGGCGGAACAGGTCGACCGCGGTCTCCATGTGCGGGGCGGCCAGCGAGGCGTACCGCGGGCTGCGGCTGGAGTGGTAGGCCAGGTCGCGGAAGGAGTGCGCGTTCTCCGCGTACAGCTCGGCCTTGGAGAAGAACCGCAGCCAGTCGGGGTCGCGCTCGATCGGGCCGGCGTCGGTGTAGGTGTCCTCGGCCAGCCGGACGGCGCGGGCGCAGCGGTTGACCTCGCCGATGTTGGAGTAGGCCCGCGCCTCCATCGCGTAGAGCAGCGCCTGCTGGCGCGGGGTGGCGGTGTCCCGGCTGCCGTACTGGGCCAGGTGGATCAGCTCCAGGGCGTCCTCGCCGCGGTTGAGGTGGATCATCTGGCGGCTCATGTCGGTGAGGATCAGCGCGCCGAACGGACGGTCGCCGGCCTCCTTGGCCGCGTGCAGCGCCAACACGTAGTACTTCTGCGCGCTCGGGTGCATGCCCACGTCGTAGGACATCCAGCCGGCCAGGTGGGCGAGTTCGGCGGTCAGCCGGAACAGCCGCTTGGTCACGCCCGGCGGGTAGGTCTCCTGGAGCAGGTCGGTGACCTCGTGCAACTGGCCGACCACCGCCTTGCGGCGCAGCCCGCCGCCGTTCTGCGCGTCCCACTGGCGGAACATCACCGTGGTCTGCTCCAGCAGTTGCAGCTCGGGCTCGGAGAGCCGGCCGGTGTACGGCTCGCCGCCGTTGGCGGCGGCCAGCACCGGGGTCGGCGCGCCGCTCGGGCCCGGGGTGAGCCAGCGCTGCATCGGCTCGATCAGCGCCGCGCCGGCGGTCAGCGCCAGCGAGGTGCCGAGGAAGCCGCGCCGGTTGAGCATCAGGTCGCTGCGCGAGTACTCGCTGATCAACTGGACGGTCTGCGGGCCGCTCCAGGGCAGGTCCACGCCGCCGCCGGCCACCGTGGAGACCGGCACGGCGACCCGCAGGCCGAGGTCCTCCTCGGAGACCACCGAGCCGAACCGCTCGGAGAACAGGTCGGCCATGATCTTCGGGATCGGCTCGCGCGGCTGCTCGCCGTCCAGCCAGCGGCGCACCCGCGAGGTGTCGGTGCTCACGTGGTGCGCGCCGAGCTGGCGGGCCTGCCGGTTGACCTGCCGGGCGAATTCGCCCTTGGACCACCCGCTGCGCGTGAACCACGCGGTGAGTTTCTCGTTGGGCTGCTTCTCTGCCATTGAGGGTCCACCTGTCCCGCCCGGCCCCGTTCCCGGGGTCCCACTGCCGTTCCCGCTCGGCCGCACCCTCCCGGTGCGTGAGCCGAACGTAACGTGCCGTGAGCCGTCCGGGGGATGGTTCGCCGGGAAACGCCACCATTCGCCACCCCCACGAGTGAAGCCGACGGACCGTCAACAGCGCTTCACTGGAAGCCGGTCCACCGCCCCGGACCGCATGTCCCGCATGCCCGCGCCGACCGCGTGCGGCACCTTGCGCGCGCCGTCCCGCACTCGGTCGCGCCGGGGAGCAGAATTTGACAAAGCGTCACGGTCCCGTAACCGCCGGCAACCTAAACCTGTTGGGGGAGGCATGGACAACCTGTTCGGCGATCTGAGGTTCGGCGCCCGCCGCCGCAGCCGCGCCACCGCGTGCCAGGCCGCGGCCGAGTACGCCGGCCGCTGGGGCTGGACGGTGACCCTCGGCGGACCGGCCCGGTCCTCCGGCGGGCCGTGCCGGTGCGGCCGGCCGCACTGCGCCGCCCCCGGGCTGCACCCGCTGCCCGGCGAACCGGCCCGCGAGCTGCCGCCCGGCGCCACCCCGCACGAGGTCCGCGCCCTGTGGGACGGCGGACCGGACGGCTCGGTGCTGCTGCCGGTCGGCCGCCGCTTCGACGTGCTGGACGTGCCGGAGCAGGCCGGCCTGCGCGCCCTGGTCCGGCTGGAGCGGATGGGCACCCAGGTCGGCCCGGTGCTGGCCGCGCCCACCGGGCGGCTGTTCTTCTTCGTCGCCCGGGGCACCGCCGAGCTGCTGCCCGACCTGCTCTACCGGATGGGCTGGGACGACGCCGCGCTGGACCTGGTCGGCCACGGCGAGGGCGGCTACCTGGCCGCGCCGCCGACCGTGCTGCCCGGGCTGGGCCCGCTGCGCTGGCTGCGCCACCCCTGCCGGGAGAGCGCGGCCCGGCCGCCGCAGGCCCGGCTGCTGCTCGGCACCCTGGCCTACGCCTGCCACCGCGGCCGGGAGCGCGCGGTGGCCGCCGAGCCGGCCTGGCTGGCCTCCTGACACGCGAACGGGCGGCCACCCCGGCACGGGGTGGCCGCCCGTCGAACTGACGGCGGATCAGTCGCCGATCAGCGCGTCCACGAAGGCGGCGGGCTCGAACGGCGCCAGGTCGTCGGCGCCCTCGCCCAGGCCGATCAGCTTGACCGGCACGCCCAGCTCGCGCTGCACCTGGACCACGATGCCGCCCTTGGCGGTGCCGTCCAGCTTGGTCAGCACGATGCCGGTGATCTCCACGACCTCGGCGAAGACCCGGGCCTGCACCAGGCCGTTCTGGCCGGTGGTGGCGTCCAGCACCAGCAGCACCTCGTCGACCGGGCCGTGCTTCTCCACCACCCGCTTGACCTTGCCGAGCTCGTCCATCAGGCCGGTCTTGGTGTGCAGCCGGCCGGCGGTGTCGACCAGCACGGTGTCCGCACCCTCGGCGATGCCCTCCTTGACGGCGTCGAAGGCCACCGAGGCCGGGTCGCCGCCCTCCGGGCCGCGCACCGTGCGGGCGCCCACCCGCTCGCCCCAGGTCTGCAGCTGGTCGGCGGCGGCGGCGCGGAAGGTGTCGGCCGCGCCCAGCACCACCTTGCGGCCGTCGGCCACCAGCACCCGGCCGAGCTTGCCCGAGGTGGTGGTCTTGCCGACGCCGTTGACGCCGACCACCAGGACCACCGCCGGGCGGCCGTCCTCGTGCTTGGCGGTGCGCAGCGAGCGGTCGCTGTCGGTGCCGATCAGCGCGACCAGCTCCTCGTGCAGCAGGGCGCGCAGCTCGTCCGGGGTGCGGGTGCCGAGCACCTTGACCCGGGTGCGCAGCCGGTCGACCAGCTCCTGGGTGGGGGCGACACCGATGTCGGCGGTGATCAGGGTGTCCTCGATCTCCTCCCAGGTGTCCTCGTCCAGCCGGTCGCGGGAGAGCAGGGTCAGCAGGCCCTTGCCGAGCGCGTTCTGCGAGCGGGACAGCCGCGAGCGCAGCCGCACCAGCCGGCCGGCGGTCGGCTCCGGCACCTCGACGGCGGGCGCCTCGGCGACCTGCTCGGGGGTGATCTCCGGCTCGGCCTCGACCGTCCCGGCCCGCTCGGCCGGAAGCTCGACCTCCTCGACGGTCTTGACCGGCTCCTCGCGCGGCGGCGCGGCCTCCTCACCGACCTGCGGCTCGGCCGGGGCCGCCGGCGGCGTGATGGTCGCCGTCGACTTCGGGGGCAGTTCCTTACGTCGTCTGCCGCTGACGACGAGGCCGGCGACCGCACCAACGGCGATCACGGCGATGACTACGGCAAGGATCACGTATTCCATAACCCAGCCAGTATCCGTTAAGACGGCCCGAACCGGGGCTAGGCGGGCTGCACCTCCTGCACCCGTTGCCGCATCGGAACCTTCCGTTCCCGGTGTTCTTCGCGCAGCCGCTGGCTGATCACCTGGGAGATGCCGTCGCCCTTCATGGTCACGCCGTACAGGGCGTCGGCACACTCCATGGTCAGCTTCTGGTGGGTGATCACGATCAGCTGGGAGCTGTCCCGCAGCTCCTCCATGATCGCGATCAGCCGGCGCAGGTTGGTCTCGTCCAGCGCCGCCTCCACCTCGTCCATCACGTAGAACGGGCTCGGCCGGGCCTTGAAGATGGCCACCAGCATGGCCACCGCGGTGAGCGAGCGCTCGCCGCCGGAGAGCAGCGAGAGCCGCTTGACCTTCTTGCCCGGCGGGCGGGCCTCCACCTCCACCCCGGTGGCCAGCATGTCGTCCGGGTCGGTGAGCACCAGCCGGCCCTCGCCGCCCGGGAAGAGCCGGGAGAACACGCCCTCGAACTGGGCTGCGGTGTCGTGGAAGGCCGCGGTGAAGAGCTGCTCCACCCGCTGGTCCACGTCCTTGACGATCTCCAGCAGGTCCCGGCGGCTGCGCTTGAGGTCCTCCAGCTGCTCGCCGAGGAACTTGTGCCGCTCCTCCAACGCGGCGAACTCCTCCAGCGCCAGCGGGTTCACCTTGCCGAGCTGCTGGTAGGCCTTCTCGGCGGCGCGCAGCCGGCGCTCCTGCTCGGCCCGCACGAACGGAACCGGTTCGCCGGCCGGCTCCCCCTCCTCCGGCGCCCGCGGCGGCACGAGCTGCTCCGGCCCGTACTCGGCCAGCAGCGCCTCGGCCTCGATGCCGAACTCCTCCAGCGCCTTGGCCTCCAACTGCTCGATCCGCAGCCGCTTCTCGGCCCGCAGCACCTCGTCCCGGTGGCCCGCGTCGACCAGCTTGTCCAGCTCCTCCTTGAGGCCGCGGCCCTGTTCGCGGGCGGCCCGCAGGGCGGTCTCGCGCTCCGCCCTGGCCTGTTCGACCCGGGCCCGCTCGGCCTCCGCCCGGGCGGTGGACACCTCCAGGCAGGCGAGCAGTTGGCGGGCGCCGGCCAGCACCGCGCCGGCCACCCCGGCCTCCAGCGCGGCCCGGCGGGCCCGTTCGGCGGCCTTGGCCCGGGCCTCCCGCTCGGCCCTGGCGGCCCGGTCCAGGCTCTCGGCCCGGCCGGCCAGCGAGCGGACCCGCTCCTCGTGGGTGCGCACGGCGAGCCGGGCCTCCAGCTCCTGCTGGCGGGCCCGGGTGCCGGCCTCGGCGAGCCGGTCGCGCTCGCCCTGGTCGGGCTCGTCCTCGTCCTGCTCGGCCAGTTCCTCGGCGACGGCGAGCCGTTCGGCCAGTTCCTCGGCGGCGGTCAGCGCGGCCTGCCGGCCCTGCTCGGCCTTGGCCAGCGCGGCCTGGGCGCGTTCGGCCTCGCCGGCCGCCGCCCGGGCCTGGCCGCCGAGCCGGCCGAGCGCGCCGGCGGTCTCGGCGCGCTGCTTCTCGGCGCCGCGCCGCTCGGCGGCCAGCCGGTCCAGCTCGGCCGCCCGCTCCCGGCGCTGCTCCTGGACCTGCGCCAGGCGCTCGGTCAGTTCGGCGCAGTGCCCGGCGAGTTCGTCGAGCCGGCGGGCGGCCGCGTCCACGGCCGCCTGGGTCTCCAGTTGGCTGGGTGCGCCGGCCGCGCCGCCCTGGGCCAGGCCGGCGGTGAGCAGGTCTCCGTCGGCGGTGACGGCGGTGAGTCCGGGGTGGGCCGCGAGCAGCTGCCGGGCGGCGTCCAGGTCGGCCACCACGGCGGTGCGGGCGAGCAGGGTGCGCACCGCGGGCAGCAGTTCGGCCGGCCCGTCGACCAGCGCGACGGCCCAGCGGGCCCCGGCCAGCAGCGGCCCGGGCTCCCCGGCGGGCTCCGCGGGGGCGCCGGCGACCAGCAGCGCGGCCCGGCCGGCGTCCTCGGCCCGGAGCAGCCGCAGCGCCTCGGCGGCGGCGGGCAGGTCGGCCACCGCCACCGCGTCGGCGGCGGCGCCGAGCGCCGCGGCGAGCGCGGTCTCCTCGCCGGGTGTGACGGTGAGCAGTCCGGCGGCGGGTCCGAGCAGGCCGGGCAGCCGGTCGCCGGCGGCGAGCAGGGCTCCGGTGCCGTCCTTGCGCCGCAGGCCGAGCGCCAGCGCCTCGTGACGGGCCGTCAGTGCGGCCCGCTCGCGGTCGGCGCCGGCCGCGGCCTCGCGGGCGGCGCTCACCGCCCGGTCGGCGCCGGCCAGCTCTTCGCGCGCCTGTTCGTGCTCGGCCTCCAGCTGCTGGTCGCCGCTCTCCAGCGCGGCGACCCGCTCGTTCAGCAGCTCGTACTCGGCGCCGGCGGCCTCGGCCCGCTCTGCGGCCTCGTCGCGGGCGGCGGTGAGCCGTTCGATCTCGGCCTCGGCGCCGGCCGCCCGGGAGGCCGCGGCCGCGGCCTGGCCCTGCAACCGGACCAGGCCCTCGCGCCGGTCGGCGGCGGCCCGGGCGGCGGCCCGCAGCCGCTGCTCCTCGGCGGCCAGCTCGCGCTCCAGTGCGCCGCGTTCGGTGACGGCCTGGTCGAGGGCCTGTTCGGCGGACTCCAGCGCCTCACTGAGCGCGGCCTCCTGCTCGCGGATCCGCTCGGCCTCGGCCGCCAGCTCCTCCGGGTCGCGCCCGCGCCGCTCCGGCTCGCCGCCGCTGGTGGCGTGCCGCAGCTTGGCCTCGGCCAGCCCAATGGTGCCCCGGGTCCGCTCCCCCAGCGCGGAGAGCCGGTACCAGGCCTGTCGGGCCTCCTCCAGCCGCGGGCCGAGCTGTTCGACCTGGGCCTCCAGCACCGCCTCGCGCTGCTGGGCGGCCTGCAGTTCCTGCTCGACGGTGGAGCGGCGCAGCCGCAGCGCGAGCTCGTCGGCCACCTCGGCCGCTATGGCCTGACGCAGGGTCAGCACGTCGTCGGCGAGCAGCCGCAGCCGGGCGTCGCGCAGTTCGGCCTGGATGCCGGCGGCCCGCCGGGCGATCCGGGCCTGCCGGCCGAGCGGGCCGAGCTGGCGGCGCAGTTCGCCGACCAGGTCCTGGACCCGGTTGAGGTTGGCGGCCATCGAGTCCAGCTTCCGCAGCGCCTTCTCCTTGCGCTTGCGGTGCTTGAGGACGCCGGCCGCCTCCTCGATGAAGGCGCGGCGGCCCTGCGGGTCGGCGTGCAGCACCGAGTCCAGCCGGCCCTGACCGACGATCACGTGCATCTCCCGGCCGATGCCGGAGTCGGAGAGCAGTTCCTGGATGTCCAGCAGCCGGCAGGTCTCGCCGTTCAGCGCGTACTCGCTGCCGCCGTTGCGGAACATGGTCCGGGTGATGGTCACCTCGGCGTAGTCGATCGGCAGGGCGCCGTCGGTGTTGTCGATGGTGAGGCTGACCTCGGCCCGGCCGAGCGGGGCGCGCCCGCTGGTGCCGGCGAAGATGACGTCCTCCATCTTGCCGCCGCGCAGCGTCTTGGCGCCCTGCTCGCCCATCACCCAGCTCAGCGCGTCCACCACGTTGGACTTGCCCGAGCCGTTCGGCCCGACCACGCAGGTGATGCCGGGCTCGAAGCGCAGCGTGGTGGCCGAGGCGAAGGACTTGAATCCGCGCAGGGTCAGGCTCTTCAGGTGCACCTTGGTGACTGTATCCGGCGCCCCCGGCGGTTTCGCTCGGCCGGGCCGTGGGCAGTCTCAGGAAAACACGGGGGAAGGGGCACCAGACCACGAAGGGACGCCGGTGAGGGCGTCCCTGAGATCGCGACCCGAGGTTGTGCGTCGGTGTGCGCGGCGGATGCGGCCGGTCGAGGCCGGTCGATCAGCGGGTCGGCTGCCCGACGGATCGGGCAGGTCCTGACGTATCAG
This sequence comes from Kitasatospora viridis, assembly GCF_007829815.1. NCBI lineage: Bacteria > Bacillati > Actinomycetota > Actinomycetes > Kitasatosporales > Streptomycetaceae > Kitasatospora > Kitasatospora viridis. The sequence goes on from NZ_VIWT01000001.1 coordinate 1,744,605, forward strand.
GTGAGTGCGGGCTCCCGGCTGAGCTCGACGCTGTCGAGCAGGGAGTGCTCGGCAGCGACCGCGACGAGCGCGTTGTTCTCGGCCTGCATCCGAACGAGCTCGGCTTCCAGGTCCAGGACGCGCTGCTGAAGCCGCCGCATCTCGGAGAGCATTCGCGGGTCGGGGCCGCCGACGTACCCGAGAAGCGCCTTTGCCATGATGAATGGTCCTCCACGCTGAGTGACCGAACCAGAACGGTATAGGTCGAGGGGAAGGGGTGACGCACGCGCTGCACGACCGTGAGCAGTGCCGGCTGAGCACAACAGGTCAGACACTGTGGTTGTGCGCCCACAGGGCATGGCCTTGCTCGAAAATCGCCGTCACGTGCGCGGGCTTCCAGCGTCTCACCAAAGACCGTACGGGTCAACACGATCACCGCGCGCTACAACGCCGCTGTCACCTGCATGGCGGCCACCTCACGCCACGGGTACCGGCGGTCACACCGCGCTGATGGCGGTGGATCACTGCACGAAGCGGAGTCAACCACGGACGGGGCCAAATGGCAACCGTTGGACAACACGGGTTGACAGCGGCCCGAACGGCGCGTGACCTGCGGCGCCGCGCGCCCGGCGGTCTCAGCGGATCTCGAATCCCGGGTACCCCGCGCCGGTGGCGCTCCAGATCTCGGTGACCCCGGTGACCCGGCCCGGGGTGTCGGGGCCGCGGAGCAGGGCGAGCAGCCGTTCGCAGTCGGCGTGGCTGCCCTCGGCCACCACCTGGACCCGGCCGTCACCCAGGTTGGAGGCGTAGCCGGTCAGGCCGATCTCCAGTGCGCGGGCCCGGGTCCACCAGCGGAAGCCGACCTGCTGGACCCGGCCGCGCACCCAGACGGTGGCTCGGACGTGCTCGCTCATCCCCCGATTCTCTCAGTCCTCCACCGGACCCTCGCGCCGCCAGCCCGGCGAGTGGATCTCCAGCTCCAGGCCGTCCCGGGCGAGTTCCTCGCCGCAGCTGCGGCAGGTCCAGACCGCGTCCACCGGGTGGCCGTGGTGGTGCAGGGTGACCGGGGGCTCGTCCACCGCCCAGCGGTCGCCCCAGACCCGCAGCGCGTGGGCGACCGGGGCGAGCTCCTGGCCGGCCTCGGTGAGGTGGTACTCGAACCGCGCCGGCCGCTCCTGGTACTGCCGGCGCTCCACCACTCCGGCCTCCTCCAGCGCCCGCAGCCGGGCGGTGAGGCGGTCGCGCGGGGCGCCGGTGTTGCGGACGATCCGTTCGAACCGGTGATTGCCGTAGAACAGCTCGCGGACCGCGAGCAGGGCCCACTTCTCGCCCAGCACCTGGAGGGCGGCGGCGATCGAGCAGGGGCGGCCGGGCTGCTTGGCTGCGGGGTCGGTGGTCACGGCGCCAGCGTGCCACGACGGGTCCGGCCGTCAAAGGTCCGGGAACGGACCGGGCCCGCCCCCGGTGGGGAGCGGGCCCGGTCCGTCGGGCGCGCGGGTCAGCGCGCGGCGCGGGTCACCAGTCCCCGCCGCCACCGCCGAAGTCCCCGCCGAAGTCGCCGCCACCGCCGAAGTCGCCCCCGCCGCCGTCGAAGCCGCCGAAGTCGTTGCTGTTGAAGTCGCCGCCGGTGAAGTCACCGCCCTCGGCGCGCTCGTGGCCGCCGCCGAAGCCACCGCCGTCGTAACCGCCGCCGTCGAAGCCGCCGCCCCCGTAGCCGTAGGCCGACGGGCCGGAGAAGACCGAGCCGAGCATGGTGCCGACCAGCAGGCCGGGCAGCAGGCCGGAGCCGTAGCCGCCGAAGTAGCCGCCCGCCCAGGGGCCGTAGGCCGGGCCGGCGTCCCAGTAGGGCTGCGGGCCCTGGTCGGTCTGCACGGTGCGGATCGCCGGGTCCAGGCCACTGGCCAGGCGCTGCGCGTCGGCCGCGCAGACCGGCACCTCGCGGGCCGCGCCGCCGGCCGGCGCCCAGCGCGCGTCCTGGGTGGAGGGTCCGTGCCGGGGGTCGAAGAAGCACGGCGGACGGCGGTCCGGCAGCGGCCGGCCGTCGCGCCGGGCGGCCAGGGTGGCGAGCGAGAACCGGCCGTCCTCCAGCGCGGTGGTCACCGCGGTGACGTCCTCCGGCTTGGTGGCCGCGTCCATGCTGCGCTTGGCGGTCTCGTAGGCGTCCAGCGCGCGGGTGTAGTCGGCCCGCTGGGCGTCGTCGGCGCCCGGGGCGCCCGGGTTGAAGTCGAGCCGCTCCAGTTCCTCGCCGAAGGCGGTGATGTCCTCGTCCACCACGGTGCGCAGCGCGCGCAGTTCGGCGGCCCGCTGCTCGGCCTTGCGCTTGCGGGAGCGGCGGACCAGCAGGAATATCCCGACGCCGACCAGGGCCAGCAGCACCAGCGGGACGATGATCAGCGCGGCGCTGAACTTGCTGTCGCCGCCGGGGGCGTGACCGGAGACCTTGGGCGCCGCATTGGTGACGAAATCGGTGAGTGTGCCGTTGATGTCACCGTGGTGCGAGTCGAAGGCGGCCTGGGCGTAGTTGTGCGCGGTCTGCGCGTTCAGCGCGCCCCGGTCGGCCCGGACGTCGAACTGGTTGCCGCGCCAGACCGCGTAGGCCCCGGCGAAGCCGACCTTGGTGCGCAGGTCCTGGAAGACGCTCTTCGCCGGGTACTGCGGGCTGTCCGGGACGACGGCGACGAAGATCGCCTTGTCCGCGTCCTTGATCGTCTTGGTCAGCGCGTCGGCCTGGGCCTGGGAGAACCGGCTGGTCATCGCCGGGTCGACGTAGACCTTGCCTTGCTTGAGGGATGCGGAGGCGTCGTCCAGCCCGCCGGACGCGACGGCGGTGCCGGGTATGAGCAGGAGCAGCAGTCCGACCAGGACGGCCAGCAGCGCGACCGGCCCGCCCGCCCGGGATCGGCGAAGAGCGATTGTCATATCCCAGACGCTACCGGGCCGCCAAACCGACCCCACCGGATCCCGCACCGCCGGAAATCCCGCCGGAACACCTGCGGAATCGTCAATTCCGCAGGCAGGCACCATGGTTGTGGCGCTGGCCAAGAACAGGCCAAGCCACCACCAAGACTCTTTCCCTTACGCAACAGTTACGTACGCCACACTCCCGAGGAGGCGCCATGGCCGGGCAACGCTCGTCCTCGCTGACCGACGACTCCCCCAGGCGCGCCCGCGCCCGGGCCGCCCTGCCCGCCCCGCGGCGCGGTCCGGACGGTCCGGCGCCGGACCGGCGGCGCGGCCGGCCGCCCGGTCGCACCCGCACCAGGACGCGCCGCCCCGCACCGCGCGCGGTGCTCACCGGCTCGCTGGTGCTGCCGGTGCTGGGCGCCCTGCTGGACGAGCTGCGCGGAGCCGCGCCCGGCGGCGTCTTCGCGGTGCTGACCGTGCTGGGCGCGGTCGGGGCGGCCTGGCTGGCCACCCGGGCCGGCTGGTGGTGGGTGCTCACCGCGATCGCCCCGGTGGTGCTCGCCAGCACCGCCGGCGCCGAACTACTGGCCGGCCGGGAGGACTACGGCGACGTCAAGGCGCTGGCCGCCGCGGCCGCGAAGTGGGCGGTGCACGGCTTCCCGGTGATGGTCTCGGCCCTGCTGGCGGCCGCGGCGGCGGTCGGACTGCGGCTCTGGCTGGAGCGCGGCGGCCGGGGCGGGCGGGCCGCCTGCTGACCTGGCCGGGGTTTCCGCGCGGTCACGCGGACAGGGCATAGTGGGGATCGAATCCCCCGTCAGGAGAACTTGTGATCATCGGCTTGGTGACCGCCGTCGCGGCCTCCACCTGCTACGGCCTCGGTTCGGTGCTGCAGGCGGTCGGCTCCCGTCGCTCCGCGCGCGAGGAGGCCGCCCGGGAGTCCGAGCGCGCCCAGGTCACCGAGCACGGCGGACCGAGCCTGAGCTCCACCGCCAAGGCCGTGGTCACCTGGGAGTTCATGGTCGGCACGGTGCTGGACTTCGTCGGCTTCCTGCTCGGTGCGCTCTCCGCCCGGCTGCTGCCGCTCTTCCTCTCGCAGACCGTGATCAGCGCCAACCTGGTGATCACCGCGCTGTGCAGCATCAAGCTGCTCGGGGTGCGGCTGCGCCGACCGGAGTGGGCCTCGATCGGGGTGGTCTGCGGTGCGCTGGTGCTGCTCGCGCTGGCCGCCGGCAAGGAGGGCACCGGCACCACCCCGATCAGCACCCACTGGTGGCTGCTGCTGATCTCGGTGGTGGTGATCGCCGGCGGCTCCCTGCTGGTCCGCCGACTGGGCACCAGCGGCGCGGTGGTGGCCGGCCTGCTCTCCGGGCTGGGCTTCGGCGCGCTCGGCATCGGCGTCCGGGTGCTCAACGGGGTGGACCCGTTCTCGCTCGCCGACCTGCTCTCCGACCCGGCTCTCTACGCGATCCTGGTCGGCGGCCTGGGCGGGATGTACCTGCACACGGTGGCGCTGCAGATCGGCTCGGTGAACGGCGCGACCGCGGCCCTGGTGGTCGGCGAGACGGTGGTGCCCGGCATCGTCGGCGTGGTCTGGCTGGGCGACGCGACCCGGGCCGGGCTGGGCTGGCTCGGCCTGATCGGCTTCGTGCTGGCGGTCGCCGGCGCGGTCGCAGTGGCCCACTACGGCGAGGGCGAGGGCGCCCTCCACGCGGACTCCAGGGCCCCGGAGCCGGCCCGCTGACCGACCGTCTCGCCGGGCTGACCCGCCGTCAGGCGGCGCGCTGGCGCGGCAGGCGCTGGCAGCGCGGGCAGAAGTAGCTGGAGCGGTTCATCCAGGCGGCCCGCCGGATCGGCGTGGCGCAGCGGTAGCAGGGCTCGCCCTCCCGCCCGTAGGCGTCCAGCGAGCGGGAGAAGTAGCCGCTCTCGCCGTTCACGTTGACGTAGAGGCTGTCGAAGCTGGTGCCGCCGACCGCCAGCGCGGCCGTCATCACCTCGCGGGCGTTGCCCAGCAGGGTGGCGGCCAGCGGGCGGGTCAGGGTCGCGGTCGGGCGCTCGTAGTGCAGCTTGGAGCGCCAGAGCGCCTCGTCGGCGTAGATGTTGCCGACCCCGCTGACCAGGGTCTGGTCCAGCAGCGCCCGCTTGACGGTGGTGCGCTTGGCGCGCAGCTCGGTGAAGAACCGCTGCTCGTCGAAGAGCGGGTCCAGCGGGTCGCGGGCGATGTGGGCGAGCGAGGCCGGCAGGCCGTCCGGGTCCGCCTCCTCCACCGCGAGGTGGCCGAAGGTGCGCTGGTCCACGAAGCGCAGCTCGCGCCTGCCGTCGGTGAACCGCAGCCGGACCCGCAGGTGGGTCTCGTCCGGCTGCTCCGGCTCCTGCACCAGCAGCTGGCCGCTCATCCCGAGGTGGCCGAGCATGGCCAGGCCGTCGCCGGCCGGCAACCACAGGTACTTGCCGCGCCGCTCGGCCGCGCCGAGGGTGCGGCCGACCAGCTGGGCGGCGAAGTCGGCGGCGCCGCCGACCTGTCGGCGGACCGCGCGCGGGTGCAGCACCTGCGCCTCGGCGACGGTGCGGCCGGTGACCCAGCGGGCCAGGCCGCGCCGGACCACCTCGACCTCGGGCAGTTCGGGCACGGCCGGTCCCTCCGGTTCAGCGGGTCAGGCGGCGGGTGCGGCGTTGTCGCCGTACTTGGCCTTGATCGCGCGCCAGGCGCTCTCGGCGGCCTTCTGCTCGGCCTCCTTCTTGGAGCGGCCGGTGCCGCTGCCGAAGGCCTCGCCGGCCACCCGGGCCGCCGCGTTGAAGGTCTTCTCGTGGTCCGGACCGGACTCCTCGACCACGTACTCGGGCACGCCGATGCCGACCGAGGCGGTCAGCTCCTGCAGGCTGGTCTTCCAGTCCAGGCCGGCGCCCAGCTGCGAGGACTCCGCGATCAGCGGGTCGAAGAGGCGGTGCACGAACTCGGTGGCGGCGTCCAGCCCCTGGTCGAGGTAGACGGCGCCGATCACGGCCTCGACGGTGTCCGCGAGGATCGAGGACTTGTCCCGGCCGCCGGTGCCCTCCTCGCCCTTGCCGAGCCGGATGAAGGTCCCCAGTTCGAGACCGCGGCCGACCTCGGCGAGCGCGCGCGAGTTCACCACCGCGGCGCGCAGCTTGGCGAGGGTGCCCTCCGGCACATCCGGGTGGATGCGGTAGAGGGTGTCGGTGACCACCAGTCCCAGCACCGAGTCGCCGAGGAACTCCAGGCGCTCGTTGGTGGGCAGGCCGCCGTTCTCGTAGGCGAACGACCGGTGGGTCAGGGCACGTACCAGAAGGGCGCGCTCGAGCGTGTACCCGAGGCGCCCTTCCAGGACGTCGTATGCGGTCGAGGCCGGCCCGCTGCCCGGTTCACCACCGCTTTTGCGGGGGCCCGACTTGCGGGAGGAGTGAGCGTCCGACATCGATCCGTCCACCCCGCCGATCAGACCGAGAGGACCTGGCGACGGTTGTACGTGCCGCAGCTCGGGCACGCGATGTGGCCGAGCTTCGGCTCGTGGCAGCGGTCGCACGCCACGAGGGCCGGGACGACGGCCTTCCAGTTGCTACGGCGGTGGCGCGTGTTGCTGCGCGACATCTTCCGCTTCGGAACAGCCACGGCTACTTCTCCTGGTTCTCCGCGAGACCCTCACGGGTGTCGCTGGTGTTGTCACCCTCGTCGCCGTGGCCGGCGGAGAGTCCCTGCAAAGCCGCCCACCGGGGGTCGGCGGCATCGTGGTGGTGGTCCGGGTCGTCGTTGAGCAGTGCCCCGCACTCGGAGCACAGGCCCAGGCAGTCTTCCCGGCACACCGGCTGCAGCGGCAGTTCGAGCACCACCGCGTCACGCAGCACCGGCTGGAGGTCGAAGAAATCGCCCTCCAACCGGTAAGTCTCTTCCTCGTCCTCGTCGGACTCGCCGTCCTGCGAGGACACCCGGCCGCGCTCGTCGGTCTCCGGGTAGTAGTACAGCTCCTGGAACTCGACGTCGATGTCGTCCTCGACGGGCTCCAGGCAGCGGACGCACTCGCCGGTCACGTGCGCCTCGGCGGTGCCCGTCACGAGCACCCCCTCGACCACGGACTCCAGGCGGAGCTCCAGCTCGATCTCGCTGCCGACCGGGACGCCGATGACGTCCTCGATGCCGAGCGCCTCGGGCGCCGGGAGGGTCCGGGAGACCGTGCGCATCGACCCGGGGCGACGGCCGAGCTCATGCGTGTCGAACACGAGCGGGTCGCGGTGGTCGAGGCGGTTCACGGTTCCTGACTTCCTGACGGCGGGCGCATCACTGCACGGCGCGGGTGGCGACTGGGTGGTCCGGGCCCCGCGCGATGCGCGGGCAGCCGAACGGTCCGACAACGAATGGGCCGGAGTGGTCAGCGTACCCGAGAGTCCGCCCAGGCCCAACTTCGGTCCCTGCTCAGCGGCCGCCCAGCTCACGCAGCCTGGTCATGTCGATCATGCTGGTGTCGAAGAAGCTTGTCTCGTCCAGGGCCGGCTGACCGCCCTGCTGGTACTCGTACGGCGCCTGCGGCTGGTAGCCGGGCTGCGGCGGGATCTGCTGCTGGTAGGCGGCCTGCTCCGGGTAGCCGGTGTAGCCGGCCGCGTACGGGTCGGCGTGCTCGGGCTGCTGGTAGCCGTACTGGCCGTGCCCGTAGGCGGCGGCCGCCGGGTCGTAGGCCGTGCCGTAGCCGTCCTGGGCGTAGCCGCCCTGCTCGGCGGCCGGGGCGTAGGGCTGGTGGGCGGGCTGGGCCGGGTACTCCTGGCCGGGGTAGCCGCCCTGCTGCTGCCAGCCGGCCTCGGCCGGGCTCTGCTCCGGCCAGGTCTGGGCCACCGGCACGGCGGCCGGCTCCGGGTCGCGGTACCAGGGCTGCTCGTCCTCGCCGTCGGCGAAGCCGGCGGCCACCGCCTCGGCCCGGTCCTTGAGCTGCTGCGCCTCGTCGGCGGCGGCCAGGTAGGCGCCGAGCTCGTCGATCGGGGCCTTGCCGAGCAGCTTGTCCCGGCCCCGGCCGACCGCCTCCAGGGTGCCGCTGAGCACCGTCTGCAGGGTGGCCAGCTTGAGGTCGACGTACTCGTCGACCTCCGGGCTGGGGCTCACCGCGGGCTGGAACTCCTCGCCGTCCTCCGGCTCGTAGCCGCCCCCGCCGCGCAGCTTGTCCCGGCCCCGGCCGACCGCTCCGAGGGTCTTGGTGAGCACGACCTCGAAGTTGGCCAGCTTGGAGTCGACGTAGTCGTCGGCCTCCTGGCGCTTGACCGCGACCTCCTCGCGGGCCTCGGCGAGGAGCTTGTCCGCCTCGGCCTGGGCCCGGCGGACCACCTCGGTGTCGGAGATCAGCGAGCCGCGCTCGGCGTGCGCGCCCTGGATGATCCGGTCGGCCTCGCCGCGGGCGTCGGCCACCACCTGCTCGTGGTCGGCCATCACCGACTGGGCGTGCGCCAGCTCCGCCGGCAGCGTGTCGACGAGGTCGCGCAGCATGGCCACGAGTTCGGCCCGGTTCACCACGCAGGAGGCCGACATGGGCATCGCCCGGGCGTTCTCGACCACGGCGATGATCTCGTCGACTCTGTTCTGCACGTCCACGGGCCTGTCGTCTTTCCGTGAGTAACCGCAGGGCGGAACACAGACTGTACGTCAGTTTCCGCACCCCGCGGCGCGACCCCTCGGTGCGCTACCGGGCGGCGCGTTCGGCGATCCGGTCGACCAGGCGCTGGTGCACGCTCGGCGGGATCAGGTGGGAGACGTCGCCGCCGTAGCTCGCCACCTCCTTGACCAGGGTCGAGGAGAGGAAGCTCCAGGTCGGCGAGGTCGGCACGAACAGCGTCTCGACGCCGGTCAGGCCGCGGTTCATCTGGGCCATCTGCAGCTCGTAGTCGAAGTCGCTGACCGCCCGCAGGCCCTTCACGATGGCCGGAATCCCGCGCTCCCGGCAGAAGTCCACCAGCAGGCCCTGGTGCGACTCGACCTTGACGTTGCCGTACGCCGCGGTGGTCTCCTCGATCATCGAGATCCGCTCGTCGATGCTGAACAGGCCCTGCTTGTTCTTGTTGACCAGCACCGCGACGTGCACCACGTCGTAGAGCTTGGAGGCCCGCTCGATGATGTCGAGGTGGCCGTTGGTGATGGGGTCGAACGATCCCGGACAGACTGCGCGGCGCATTTCGGTGGTGTCCCTTTCGACTAGTCCCGGCGGGCCGGGCTCAGACGGCCTGTCCGTACCAGAGCGTGCCCTCGCCGTAGCGGCGGGAGCGGAGCGGTTCGAAGCCCCCGGGCCAGCCGAACTCGCCGCCGCGGGTGCTCCGTTCCACGGTGACGAGTGCGTCGTCGGTGATCCAGCCCCCAGCCCGTAGTGTGATCAGCATCTCGCGCAGTTCCTCGTCGGTGACCGCGTACGGCGGGTCCAGGAAGACCAGGTCGAAGGGCTGCTCCGGAGCCGGGCCGGCGGCCACCCGCTCGGCCCGGTCGGCCCGCACCTCGGCGCCGGCCAGCCCGACCGTCTTCACGTTGGCCCGCACCACCCGGGCCGCCGCGCCGTCCGCCTCCACCAGCAGCACGCCGGCCGCGCCGCGGGAGAGCGCCTCCAGGCCGACCGCCCCGGACCCGGCGTACAGGTCCAGCAGCCGGGCCCCGGCCAGCGTGCCGCGCAGCGACTCCAGGGTGGAGAACATCGCCTCGCGGGCCTTGTCGGAGGTCGGCCGGGTACCCCGGCCGGGCGGGACGGCCAGCCGACGGCCGCCGGCCGCCCCGGCGATGACGCGGGTCATACCCATCCTTCGAGCTCAACGGATGCCGAGGGTTCGGCACGACCACGCTATACGGGGCGACCGGCGGCCCGGTGGAGGGGCTACTCCTGCGGTGTCGCGCCCGGTGCCGCGCCGAGCAGCGACGGCGAGGCGTAGCGGGACCAGGACAGGCAGCCGTCGGCCGGCTCGTACTCGGGGCGGCGCGGGTCGTGCCCGAGCTCGCGCAGCTTGGTGCGGACGGAGTCGGGCGTGCGGCCGAACCGGGCGGCGATCCGGGCGATGGTCTCGCCCGCGTGGAACCGCCGGGTCAGCTCCTCCTCGTGCTGCGGCACCCAGGGGGCGCCGTGCCCGGGGTAGAGCTCGCGCAGCACGTCGCGGTCGGGGATGGGCTCGGAGACGTCGGCGACGATCGCCAGGGCGCGCAGCGCGCGGTTGAGCGCGATCCGCAGACTCGCCACGTCCTCCACCGGAAGGCGCAGCTTGCCGCCGGCCAGCGGCTCGGCCGCGTGGCCCTCGCGCCAGCCGGACAGGGTGAGGGTGACCTCTCGGTCGTCGTCGCTGGCGAGTTCGATGCGGAAGACCTTGTCGCCCAGCGGAAGCTCGTTGAGATGCCGGAAAGCCATTGCCGAAACCCCCAAGTGTCGTGCCAGGAACGCACCTTGAGGTGCGCCCTGAACACCTTCATTCTCTCCTGGAGGTCTGACAGTCAGCCCTTCTCCAGGTACGCCGCGCGCTCCTCGTCGACCAGGCCGGCCAGCTCGGCGCGCAGGTCCTGGTGGTGCGTCAGCTCCGGGTCGTCGGCGACCAGCCGGGCCGCCGCCTCGCGGGCCTCGGCGATCACCTCCTCGTCGTCCAGCACCGAGAGCACCTTCAGCGAGGAGCGCACCCCGGACTGGGCCTGGCCGAGCACGTCGCCCTCCCGGCGCTGCTCCAGGTCGATCCGGGAGAGCGCGAAGCCGTCCAGCGTGCCGGCCACCGCGTCCAGCCGGGCCCGGGCGGCCGAGCCGGCCGGCATCTCGCTGACCAGCAGGCACAGCCCCGGGGCGGTGCCCCGGCCGACCCGGCCGCGCAGCTGGTGCAGCTGGGAGACGCCGAACCGGTCGGCGTCCATGATCACCATGGCGGTGGAGTTGGGCACGTTGACGCCGACCTCGATCACCGTGGTGGCGACCAGCACGTCCACCTGGCCGGCCGCGAACCGGCGCATCACCTCGTCCTTGGCCTCCGGGGCCAGCCGGCCGTGCAGGATCTCCACCCGCAGGCCGGCCAGCGGACCCTTGGCCAGCATCTCGGCGGTCGCCACCACGGCCAGCGGCGGGCGGCGCTCGTCGCTGTCGGCGCCGGCGTCCGCGACCTCCTCCTCGGCCGGCTTGCGCTTCTTCTTCGGGTCCTCCTCCTCGTCGCCGATCCGCGGGCAGACCACGTAGGCCTGGTGGCCCTTGGCCACCTCCTCGCGGACCCGCTCCCAGGCCCGGGCCAGGAAGTTGGGCTTCTCCAGGGCCGGCACCACGTGGCTGGAGATCGGCGAGCGGCCGGCCGGCAGCTGGTCCAGCACCGAGGTCTCCAGGTCGCCGAAGACCGTCATGGCGACGGTGCGCGGGATCGGCGTGGCCGTCATCACCAGCAGGTGCGGCGGCTGCCCGCCCTTGGCCCGCAGCGCGTCCCGCTGCTCCACGCCGAACCGGTGCTGCTCGTCCACCACCACCAGGCCGAGGTCCTGGAACTGCACCTTGTCCTCGATCAGCGCGTGGGTGCCGATGGCGATCCCGGCGTCCCCGCTGGCCATGTCGAGCATCACCTGGCGGCGGGCCGGCACCCCCATCGAGCCGGTCAGCAGCACCACCTTGGTGCCGCCCAGCATCCCGCCGAGCGCCAAGTCCCCCATCATCTCGACGATCGAGCGGTGGTGCTGCTGGGCCAGCACCTCGGTCGGCGCGAGCAGCACCGCCTGCCCGCCCGCGTCCACCACGGCGAGCATCGCGCGCAGCGCCACCAGGGTCTTGCCGGAACCGACCTCGCCCTGCAGCAGCCGGTGCATCGGGTGCTCGCCCGCCAGGTCGGCGAAGACGTCCTGACCCACCTTCTGCTGACCCTCCGTCAGGGTGAACGGCAGCTTGGCGTCGAAGGCCTCCAACAGGCCGCCGCCGCGCACCGGCCGGGGCTTGGCGGGCAGCGCGGCGGCGGCCAGCCGGCGCTGGGCCAGCGCGATCTGCAGCACGAACGCCTCGTCCCACCGCAGCCGCTCCCGGGCCTGCTCCAACTCGGCCTGGTTGCGCGGACGGTGGATCAGCTCCAGGGCCTCGGCCAGCCCGATCAGCCCGCGCTCGGCCCGCAGCTCGGGCGGCAGCGGCTCACCGACGTCCGACAGGTGCTTGTCCAGCGCCGTCTGCACCGCCAGCGCCAGCTTCCAGCTGGGCAGTTGGGAGCTGGCCGGGTAGACCGGGATGAGCCGGCCGGCGAACTGCGCGGCGGTGGCGCCCTGGTCCCCGGAGTCCGAGTCCTCCTGGTCGAGCAGCTGGTAGTCCGGCGAGGCCAGCTGACGGCTGCGGTTGAAGACCCCGACCTTGCCCGCGAACAGGCCCTGGGCGCCCGGGCGCAGCTCCTTCTGCCGCCAGCCCTGGTTGAAGAAGACCAGGGTGAGCCGGCCGCGCCCGTCGGTGACGATCACTTCGAGCCGGTCGCCCTTGCGGCCCCGGAACGGGATCAGCGTGACCTTCTCGATCCGGGCCAGCACGGTGACGTGCTCGTCGATCTCCAGCTCGTCCAGGCTGGTCAGCTGCCCGCGCTCGGCGTACCGGCGCGGGTAGTGGTGCAGCAGGTCGGCCACGGTGTGCAGCTTCAGGCCGTCCGCGAGCGCCTTGGCGGTGCGCGGGCCGACCAGCTTCGTCAGGGGTTCGTCGAGAGCAGCCATCACGCCCTATGGAACACCACCGCGGGGACAGCGCGGCGTCACTCCACCCCGATGAGCAGCGGCGCGCTGCCCGGGCCGCCCGCGAAGACCGCCAGGTCCACCTCCGGGCGCTGGCGCCGCACGTGCGCCACCAGCCGGTCGGCCAGGTCCGCCGGCGCCTCCTCGCCGAGCACCAGGGTGACCAGCTCGCCGCCGGCCGCCAGCATCCGGGCGAGCACCTCGGCGCCGGTCTCGGCGATGCCCGGGCCGATCACCGCCACGTCGCCGTCGATCAGGCCGAGCACGTCACCGGCCTGGCAGACCCCGGCCATGGTCCAGGACTGGCCCTCGGCGACCGCCAGCTCGGCGTACCGGGTGGCGCCGGCCGCGGAGGTCATCGCCACCACGTCCTCGTCGAACCGCCGGCCGGCCTCGTGCACGGCGAGCGCGGCCAGGCCCTGCACCGGCGAGCGGGTGGGCAGCACGGCGATCCGCAGGCCCTCCTCGCGCAGCTGGTCGGCGGCCGCCCCGGCGCCGGCCCGCAGCTCCGGGTCGTTGAGCAGCACGATCACCTCGCGGGCCGCGCAGCGGCGCACCGCCGCGGCCAGTTCGGCGCTGGACGGCGGGGAGTCCGGGTCGGCCGGCAGCACCGCGGAGCCGGCCTCCCGGCAGAGCTCGGCCAGCCCGGCGCCGGTGACCACGCTGAGCACCGCGCGCTCCAGGGCCGGCTCGGCCGCGGGGGCGGCGCCGGCCCGGGCGGCGGCCTCGGCGAAGTGGGTGATCCGGATCCGGTGCGGCCGGCCGGCCTCGACGCCGGCCTCCACGGCGGCGCCCGCGTCGTCCACGTGCACGTGCACGTTCCACAGTCCGTCGCCGCCGCCGATCACCAGCGAGTCGCCGAGTCCGGCCAGCCGGGCGCGCAGTGCGGGCAGCGCACCGTCCGGCGCGTCCAGCAGGTAGATCACCTCGAAGGCGGGGTGGCCGGGCAGCCGGGGCGGCTCCTCGCAGGAGTCCGGGTGGCCGGCCGGCAGGTCCTCGCCGAGCGCCACCGGGCCCATCGGCTCCTGCCCGGACACCGCGTCGGCCAGCGCGCCGAGCACCGCGACCAGGCCGCGCCCGCCGGCGTCCACCACGCCGGCCCGGGCCAGCACGGCGAGCTGCTCGGGGGTGCGCAGCAGGGCGCCACGCGCGGTCCGGTGCGCCGCGTCCGCCACCTCGGCCAGCCCGCCCGGGATCTCGGCGGCCTGCTCGGCGGCCGCCGCGGCCACCGTCAGCAGGGTGCCCTCGACCGGCTCGGCCACCGCCCGGTAGGCAGACTCGGCACCCCTGGTCAGCGCGGCCCGCAGGGCCCGGTGGTCGCCGCCGCGCTCGGCCAGCACCTCGGCCACCCCGCGCAGCAGCTGGGCCAGGATCACCCCGGAGTTGCCCCGGGCGCCGAGCTGGGCGCCGCGGGCCATCGCCCGGACGACCTGCGCCAGGCCGGGCGCGGCCCCGTCGGCGAAGCAGTGCTCGACCGCCTCGGTGGCCGACTCGACGGTGAGGTAGAGGTTGGTCCCGGTGTCCCCGTCCGGCACCGGGTACACGTTGAGCGCGTCGATCTCCTCCCGGGCCTCGCCGAGGGCGGCGAGCGCGAGGCGGCACCAGGTGCGGACGGCGGGGCCGTCGAGGGTGTCGAGCACCGGCTCTCCTCCAGGTGAACGCGGCGGGAACGGTTTACGGGCCTTTCGGGCAGGTTATCCGGGCCCGGGCCCCCGCAACGGGGTGGGTGCACCGGCGCGGACGCCCGGGCGGGGGCGCCCGACCACCGGAGGGATCAAGCAGCCGGTCATGGTAGTTTCGTGGTGGCGGAGCAGTCGTTGTATGCTGCTCCGGTTGCCTGGAACAACCCGGGCTTCCCCCTTGAACCGATCAGGTCCACGCCGAGTGGTCCGGGTGGCTCAGCCGGGGTTATTCGAACGTAAATGATCTGAAGTCTTGGAGTGACTCCTGTGGCTGCCAACTGCGACGTCTGCGGCAAGGGGCCGGGCTTCGGCAACAACATCTCCCACTCGCACCGCCGTACCCGTCGTCGTTGGAACCCCAACATTCAGACGGTGCGCGCTGTGATCGGGCGTACGCCGAAGCGGCTCAACGTGTGCACCTCGTGCATCAAGGCCGGTAAGGTCTCGCGCTGACGCGCAGACCGGTACGCCGGTCCTCTTTCGACAGGGCGGCCCCTCCTCACGGAGCGGCCGCCCTGTCGCTTTTCCCGCCCCGGTGCTACGGGCGCAGCCGCCAGGCGTGGTCCACCGGGCCGATGCCGCCGCCGAGCGCGAAGCCGGCCGCGATCGCGCCGGTCACGTAGTCCTTGGCCGCCGCCACCGCCTGCGGCATCGGCAGGCCCTTGGCCAGCTCGGCGGCGATCGCGCTGGCCAGCGTGCAGCCGGTGCCGTGGGTGTGCCGGTTGTCGTGCCGGGGCGCCCGGAACCAGTGCTCCTCGCCGTCCCGCCCGACCAGCAGGTCGGCCGGCTCCCCGGCCAGGTGGCCGCCCTTGACCAGCACCCAGCGCGGGCCGAACTCCAGCAGCGCGTCGGCGGCCGGGCGCATCTCGCCCTCCTCCAGCACGGTGATGCCGGTGAGTTGCGCCACCTCGTGCAGGTTGGGGGTGGCCAGGGTGGCGTGCGGCAGCAGCAGCTCGCGCACGGTGGCGACGGCCTCGGCGGCGAGCAGCGCGTCGCCGTGCTTGGAGACGCCGACCGGGTCGACCACGACCGGGGCCGGGCAGTCGGCGAGCAGTTCGGCCACCGTGGCGACCAGCTCGACCGAGGCGAGCATGCCGGTCTTCACCGCCTGCACCCCGATGTCGTCCACCACGCTGCGGTACTGCGCCCGGACCGCCTCGGCGGGCAGCTCCCAGTAGCCCTGGACGCCCAGCGAGTTCTGCGCGGTGACGGCGGTGATCACGCTCATCCCGTGCGTGCCGAGGGCCAGCATGGTCTTGAGGTCGGCCTGGATGCCGGCCCCGCCGCCGGAGTCGGAGCCGGCGATGGTGAGGACGCGAGGGGGTGCTTCTGCGGACATGGGCCAAACCTATCGGTCCGGTCTCAGAGCACGGCCTCGGACTCGGCCCACTGGGCGGCCGGCACGGTCTTCAGCCGGGTGACCGCGTCGGCGATCGGGGCGAGCACGATCTCGGTCCCGCGCAGCGCGGTGAAGTGCCCGAACGCGCCCTTGTGCACGGCCTCCACGGCGTGCCAGCCGAACCGGCTGGCCAGCACCCGGTCGCGGGCGGTCGGGGTGCCGCCGCGCTGGACGTGGCCGAGGATCACCGGGCGGGCCTCCTTGCCGAGCAGGTCCTCCAGTTCGGCGGCCAGCCGGGTGCCGATCCCGCCGAAGGTGCGGTGGCCGAACTGGTCCACCCCGCCGTGGTCGAAGCGCAGCGTGCCGGGCATCGGCTCGGCGCCCTCGGCCACCGCGATGATGGCGAACTTCTTGCCCCGGGCGAACCGTTCCTCGATCATCCGGGCCACCGCCTCGATGTCGAAGGGCTTCTCCGGGATCAGGATGCCGTGCGCGCCGCCGGCCATCCCGGCGGTCAGGGTGATCCAGCCGGTGTGGCGGCCCATCAGCTCGACCACCATCACCCGCTGGTGCGACTCGGCGGTGGTCTTCAGCCGGTCGATCGCCTCGGTGGCCACGTGCACCGCGGTGTCGAAGCCGAAGGTGACGTCGGTCGCGTCGATGTCGTTGTCGATGGTCTTGGGCACGCCGACCACCGGCAGGCCGGCGGTGCTGAACCGCTGCGCGGCGGCCAGGGTGCCCTCGCCGCCGATGGCGATCAGCGCGTCCAGGCCGAGCCGGCCGGCGAGTTCACCGGCGTGGTCCACGGCCCACTGGATCTTCTCCCGGTGCACCCGGGCCGAGCCCAGGATGGTGCCGCCGAGGGTGAGCAGGCCGGTGACGTCGTCGTGGCCGACCACCCGGGCCCGGCCCTCGATCAGGCCGAGGAAGCCGTCCTCGATGCCGAGGATCTCGTCCCCGTGCACGTCCTGACCGCGGTGCACGACCGATCTGATCACGGCGTTGAGCCCGGGACAGTCGCCACCGCTGGTCAGCACACCGATTCGCATGGTCACCAAGGCTACTCGGCGAAGTGGTCCCAGCCGGCCGTCCGATCCCAGGGCGCGCCGTCCACGGTGACCCGGCCGCGGGCGCCGGCGCGGGCCGGTCCGACCACGTTGCCGACCACCCGCCAGCGGGCCGGCAGCTGCGCGCTGGCCGGGAAGGTGGCCGCGATCGCGTGGTCCTCGCCGCCGGAGAGCACCCAGACCAGCGGGTCGACCCCGACCGCCTGCCCGATGTCGGCCATCTGCGCCGGCACGTCGAAGTCGGCGGCCCGCAGGTCGATGTCGACCCCGCTGGCGGCGGCGACGTGGCCGAGGTCGGCGACCAGCCCGTCGCTGACGTCCACCATCGCGGTGGCGCCGAGCTCGCTGGCGGCCGGGCCAGCGTGGTACGGCGGTTCGGGGCGGCGGTGCGCCTCGACGAAGGCCCGCGGCGAGCGGAAGCCCCGGGCCAGCACGGTCAGGCCGGCGGCCGACCAGCCGAGCCAGCCGGTGACCGCGACCACGTCGCCCGGCTGCGCGCCGGAGCGGGTGACCGGGGCGCGGCCCTGGAGGTCGCCGAGCGCGGTGATGGCCAGCGTGATGGTGTCGCCGCGCACCACGTCGCCGCCGACCACCGCGGCGCCGGCCACCTGGCACTCGTCCCGCAGACCGTCCATCAGTTCGGTGGCCCAGGTGGTGGGCAGGTCGGCCGGGACGACCAGGCCGAGCAGTATCGCGGTCGGCACGGCGCCCATCGCGGCGATGTCGGCGAGGTTCTGCGCGGCGGACTTGCGGCCCACGTCGTAGGCGGTGGACCAGTCCCGCCGGAAGTGGCGGCCCTCGATCAGCACGTCGGTGGTGGCCACCACCCGGCTGTCGGGGGCCCGCACCACGGCGGCGTCGTCGCCGGGGCCGAGCTCCACCGCCGGGGTGAGCGGGAGCCGGGCGGTGAGTTCCCGGATGAGGCCGAACTCGCCCAGCTCGCCCACGGTCCCCTGCATCTGCCGTCCTCTCGCCCTCGCGGTCAGGTCGCGCAACGCGCATCCCGCGCGAAGCGTACGCCCCCGCCGGGGCGGTGGGTCTCCCCTCCCGGGGCCGGGGCGCGGTAGCGTGGTGATCCAGTCTTCCCCCCAACCGCGCCCCGGGCCCCGATCCCACCCCCCGCCCGGGCGCGCCGCACGTGTTCACCCGGCAGTCGTGCAGCACCACCCCCAGCCGCAGGGAGGTCCTCCGTGGTACAGGCATACATCCTGATCCAGACCGAAGTGGGCAAGGCCACCGCCGTGGCCGAGACCATCGCCGAGATCGACGGCGTGGTCACGGCCGAGGACGTGACCGGCCCCTACGACGTGATCGTGCGGGCCGAGGCGCAGAGCGTCGACGAGCTCGGCAAGCTCGTGGTGGCCCGGATCCAGGCCGTCGATGGCATCACCCGGACCCTGACCTGCCCAGTGGTCCACATCTAGGCGCAACTGACGAAGCGCCGCACCCGATGCCGGGTGCGGCGCTTCGTCAGTTGGCGAGGGGTCAGCGCAGCCCGGTCGAGCGGCGCAGCGCGGCCTGCAGCAGACGGTCGATCAGCTCGGCGTAGGGCACGCCGGTGGCCTCCCACATCTTCGGGTAGGCCGAGATCGGGGTGAAGCCGGGCAGCGTGTTGACCTCGTTGACCACCCAGCGGCCGTCGTCCAGCAGGAAGAAGTCCACCCGGGCCAGGCCCTCGCAGCCGAGCGCCTCGAAGGCGGCGACCGCCTGGCGGCGGATCTCGGCGGTGTGCTCCTCGCCCAGCTCGGCCGGGATCCGCACCTCGGAGGAGTCGATGTACTTGGCCTCGAAGTCGTAGAACTCGTAGCCCTCGCCGACCAGCACCTCGGCCGGCAGGCTGGCCCGCGGCCCGTCCTCGAACTCCAGTACGCCGCACTCGATCTCGCGGCCGGAGAGCATCGCCTCGACGATCACCTTGGGGTCGTGCCGGCGGGCCTCGGCGATCGCGCCGTCCAGCTCGGCCAGGTCCTTGACCTTGGTGATGCCGATGCTGGAGCCGGCCCGGCAGGGCTTGACGAAGACCGGCAGGCCGAGCTCCGCGATCCGCGCCCGGGCGGCCTCGCGGCCCTGCTCGCTCTCCCAGTCCCGCGGCCGCACCACGGTGTAGGGGCCGATGCCGATGCCGAAGGACTCCAGCACCCGCTTGGTGTACTCCTTGTCCATGCCGACCGCGCTGGCCAGTACGCCGGAGCCGACGTACGGCACCCCGGAGAGCTCCAGCAGGCCCTGCAGGGTGCCGTCCTCGCCCCACGGTCCGTGCAGCAGCGGCAGCACCACGTCGACCTCGCCGAGCACCTTGGGCGCGGCGCCCGGCTCGGTCCAGACCACCTCGCGGCTGACCGGGCTGGCCGGCAGCGCGAGCTGACCCTCGGTCGACTCGGCGACCTGCTCCACCTGGGGCATCCGGCCGCCGGCGATGGCCATCCGGTCGGGCTCGTCACTGACCAGGGCCCAGCGGCCCTCGCTGGTGATGCCGACCGGCAGCACCTCGTAGCGGTCACGGTCGATCGCCCGCAGCACGCTGGCCGCGGTCACCACGGAGACCCCGTGCTCGGAGGAGCGGCCGCCGAAGACGATCGCGACGCGCGGCTTGGCCGCCTGACCCGGGGAGTGCGATTCGATGCTCATATCGGGGTTGAGACTACCGTGCGGGTTCTCCGGTTCCACGGATGCCGCCGCGCTCCCCGTCGCCGCGGGCGCTACCGCCGCCTGGCCGTCACCGTCGTTCGGGCTTGGCGGAGCGGCCCATCAGGTCCTTCAGCACGGCCTGGGTCGGCTTGCCGTTGTGCACCACGTCGACCACCGCCTCGACGATCGGCATGTCCACCCCGTTGCGCCGGGCCAGGTCCAGCACCGACTCGCAGGACTTCACGCCCTCCGCGGTCTGCTTGGTGGCCGCGATGGTCTGCTCCAGGGTCATCCCCCGGCCCAGGTTGACGCCGAAGGTGTGGTTGCGGCTGAGCGGCGAGGAGCAGGTGGCGATCAGGTCGCCCATCCCGGCCAGCCCGGCGAAGGTCAGCGGGTCGGCGCCGAGCGCCACGCCGAGCCGGGTGATCTCGGCCAGCCCGCGGGTCATCAGGGTGGCCTTGGTGTTGTCGCCCAGGCCCATCCCGTCGGCCATCCCGACGGCCAGGCCGATCACGTTCTTGACCGCGCCGCCGAGCTCGCAACCGATCACGTCGGTGTTGGTGTACGGGCGGAAGTACGGTGTGTGGCAGGCCTGCTGGAGCCGGCGCGCGACCTCCTCGTCGGCGCAGGCGACCACGCTGGCGGCGGGCTGCCGCTTGGCGATCTCCGGGGCCAGGTTGGGTCCGGAGACCACCGCGACCCGCTCCTCGCCGACTCCGGCGACCTCCCGGATCACCTCGGTCATCCGCTTGGCGGTGCCGAGTTCGATGCCCTTCATCAGCGAGACCAGCACGGTGTTCCCGCCGAGCAGCGGGGCCCAGGCGGCCAGGTTCTGACGGAGCGTCTGGGACGGCACGGCGAGCACCGCGAAGTCGGCGCCGGCCAGCGCCTCGGCCGGGTCGGTGGTCGGGGTGATCGCCTCCGGCAGCTCGATCCCGGGCAGGTACTCGGGGTTGGTGCGGGTGGCGGCGATGGTGTCCACCAGTTCCTTGCGGCGGCCCCAGAGCGCGACCTCGCAGCCGGCGTCGGCCAGGATCATCGCGAACGGGGTGCCCCAGGAGCCGGTTCCGAAAACGGCGCAGCGGGTGGTCATCTCTACTCGGCCTCCTCGCCGGTCTTCTTCTTGCCGGCCCGGGCCTTGCGCAGGTCGTAGCGCTCGGCGGGGGCCTCCTCACCGCGGATCAGCGCCAGCTGGGCGGTGATCGCGGCGGTGATCTCGTCGGTCGCCTCGCGCAGCACCTGGCTGGTCAGCTCCTTGCCCTCGAACCGGCTCAGGTCCACCGGCGGGCCGGCCTGCACCACCACCCGGCGGCGCGGGCGCAGGCTCACCTTCGCCTTGACCCCGCCCAGGCCCCGGCCGTACGGCGGCACGATCTCGTGCGCGCCCCAGTGGGCCACCGGGATGACCGGCTTGCCGGTCATCAGCGCCACCCGGGCGACGCCGCTCTTGCCCGTCATCGGCCACAGCTGCGGGTCCCGAGTGATCGTTCCTTCCGGGTAGAACTGGACCACCTGGCCGCCGTCGATCGCGGCGATGGCGGCCCGGAAGGCCTGCGCGGCGTCGGCCGAGTCGCGGTAGACCGGAATCTGGCCGGTCTTGCCGAGCATGAATCCGATGAACGGCACCTTGAAGAGCGAGGACTTCGCCAGGATCCGCGGCGGGCGACCGCTGTTGTACTGGAAGTGGGCGTACACCAGCGGGTCGATCGCCGAGTTGTGGTTCACCGCGGTGATGAACCCGCCCTCCTCGGGGAAGTTCTCCCAGCCGTGCCACTCGGGCTTGACCAGCACTGTCAGCACCGGCTTCACGAGGACCGCGGCGAAGCGGTACCAGACTCCGTAGTCCGCGTTGCCGAATCCGTACGAGCGGCGGGCCACCCCAGGTCCTCCTCGTGTGCTGCGGCACTTCCGGGTGCCGCGTGTGCGGGCTGAATTGGTCACTACCGCCGGTCATCCTCGCACGGGGGTGCCCTGGCGACCGCCGACGGGCCGACGCGACAATGACGCTGATGACGCCGATGACCCAGCACACCGTACGCCCCCTCAGCCCCAGGTCCCCGTCCTGGAGCCTGGTCCTGCCGGTGAAACAGTTGCAGCGGGCCAAGACCCGGCTGGCCCCGTTCGCCGGGGCGCACCGCCCGCGGCTGGCGCTGGCGTTCGCGCTGGACACCGTGTCGGCCGCACTGGACTGCCCGGCGGTGGCCCGGGTGCTGGTGGTGTGCCAGGACGCCCGGGCCGGCGCGGCGCTGGCCTCGCTGGGCGCCCTGGTGCTGGCCGACGAACCGGGCGGCGGGCTCAACGACGCGCTGTCGCACGGCGCCGCCCACGCGCGACGGCTGCACCCCGACGCGCCCCTGGCCGTGCTCTCGGCGGACCTGCCGGCCCTGCGTCCGGCCGAACTCGCCCGGGTGCTGGGCGCGGTGCCGGCCGCGGGGCGCGCGTTCCTGGCGGACGCTCCGGGGATCGGCACCACGCTGCTGGCCTGCTCCCCCGGCCGGCCGCTGGCCCCGGCCTTCGGCGGCGCCTCCCGGCAGCGGCACGCGGCCGGCGGCGCGACCGAACTGGCCCTGCCCGACGTGCCGTCGGTGCGCCGGGACGTGGACACGGCGGACGACCTGGCCGAGGCGCTGGCACTCGGCGTGGGCCCGCACACCCGGGCGGTGGCCGCCGCGATGGCGCGCTGAGCTCCTCCAGGACCGACCGGTCTAAGCTTCTGGGCATGCAGGCCACCGCGTTCACCTTCGACCCCGACACCCGGGCGGGCTCCGTGCTGCTCGACGACGGCACTCCGGTGCCGTTCGACGCCGCCGCCTTCGACGCGGGCGGCCTGCGGCTGCTCCGGCCCGGCCAGCGGGTGCGGATCCGCACCGAGGGCAGCGGCGAGGCGCGCCGGGTGGTCTTCGTCACGCTGCAGACCTTCCCCGACCCGCAGCAGGACGCCCCGCCGGCCTGACGGCTGACGTCGCGTCAGTCCCCGCACGGCACCACCCGGAGACGACAGCGCCGCGGCGGCCCTCCCCTGGATCGGGGACGGGCCGCCGCGGCGGTTCTGCTCTGACCTGCCACCAGGCGCCCCCTGCGGGGCACCTGACCGTGCGTTACTTCGCGGCGGTCTTGCGCGCGGTGGTCTTGCGCGTGGTGGTCTTCTTCGCCGGGGCGGTCTTCTTGGCAGCCGTGGTCTTGGCGGCCGCCGCCTTGGCGGTGGTGGTCTTCTTCGCCGCGGTGGTCTTCGCGGTGGTGGCCTTCTTGGTGGCCGTGGTGGCCTTCTTCGCCGCGGTGGTCTTCGCGGTGGTGGCCTTCTTGGCAGCCGTGGTCTTGGCGGCGGTGGCCTTGACCGCGGTGGCCTTCTTGGCAGCGGCCTTCTTCGCCGGGGCGGCCTCGGCGGCCGCGGCGGCGCGCTTGGTGGCAGCGCGCTTGGTGGCAGCGGTCACACCGCTCTTGCCCGGGGTCAGCGAGCCCTTGGGGGCCTTCTTGACCGACGGGCCGTCCTTCGGGAGCTTCTTGCTGCCGCTGACCAGGTCCTTGAAGCCCTGGCCGGGGCGGAAGCGCGGCACCGAGGTCTTCTTGACCTTGACGCGCTCACCGGTCTGCGGGTTGCGGGCGAAGCGCGCGGAGCGCTCCACCTTCTCGAAGGTGCCGAAACCGGTGACCGAGACACGGTCCCCGGCCACGACGGCACGCACCATGGTGTCGAGCACTGCGTCGACGGCCTCTGCGGCAGCCTTGCGACCACCCAGCTGCTCGGCCACCGCTTCGACAAGCTGAGCCTTGTTCACGTCTTCCCCTTCAGAAACGGGCGCCGGATGATTCCATCCGTTCAATTCGCACGTTAGGCATGTATTTGCGGACTTTCAATTACCAAACGCGCGAATCACCCTAGTGTCGCAATGGATTTGCGCGTCCGTGACCTCAGCCGAGGGGCGGTCGCCCCTCGTCGAGGTCCTGCACAAAGCGGGTCAACCGCCGTGCCGCCTCCGGGAGATCGCGCTTGGCGGTCTCGGTGACGATCAGCAGTTGCCGGGCGAGAGCGGTCTTTGCTTCAGCGGACACGTGGAGCGCGTGCACGCGGGCGTGAGCCTGCTTCAACCGCTCTGCCACAAGCGCGTAGAGCGCTGCGACTTCCGGGTCGTCCGGCACCTCGTCGACGGGGTCGACCGAGGCCTCGTTGTCCAGCCGATCGTCAATTCGACTCTCGGGATCCCGGGCCACGAACTCCGATGACGCGGGATCGCCGCCCGCGTACGGAGGTTCATGGTGCCGGTGCATGCTCTGATTGTGCCATCAACTCGGAGTTGCGACGCGCGGACCCCGTCTTCCGGCAAATCGACGCGGTATCCGGGGGCCACTCCTGACCCCGTGTGAGGAGTGAACTCCCCCCCGCTACGACCGATGGCCCGTCCCCCGGGAAGGGGACGGGCCATCGGATTGCGCTCGGTCAGGCGACCGGCTGGGTGCGGGGCTTGAAGCTCGGCCGGGCCGACTCGAACGCGTCGATGTCATCAGCGTTCTGCAGCGTGATGCTGATGTCGTCCAGTCCGTTGAGCAGTCGCCAACGCAGGTTCTCGTCCAGTTCGAACGGCGCGTTCACACCCTCCGCGCGCACCTCGCGCGCTTGGAGGTCGACGGTGATCTCGGCGGTCGGGTCGGCCTCGGTGAGCGCCCACAGCTGATCCACCGTCTCCTGCGGGAGCACCACGGTCAGCAGGCCGTTCTTCAGCGAGTTGCCGCGGAAGATATCGGCGAATCGCGAGGAGATCACGGCCTGGAAGCCGTAGTTCTGCAGCGCCCAGACGGCGTGCTCGCGGGACGATCCGGTGCCGAACTCCGGTCCGGCGACCAGCACGGTCGCCCCCCGCCGCTCGGGCCGGTTCAGGATGAACGACTCGTCCTTGCGCCAGGCTTCGAACAGGCCGTCCTCGAAACCCGAGCGGGTGACCTTCTTGAGCCAATGGGCGGGGATGATCTGGTCGGTGTCCACATTGCTGCGGCGCAGCGGAACGGCCCGGCCGGTGTGGGTGGTGAACTTCTCCATCGGGTCAGACCTCCGCGGGAACGTTGTTCGACAGATCGGCCGGTGCTGCCAGGTGGCCGAGCACCGCGGTGGCCGCGGCCACCTGCGGCGAGACCAGGTGGGTGCGGCCGCCCTTGCCCTGCCGGCCCTCGAAGTTGCGGTTCGAGGTGGAGGCGCAACGCTCGCCCGGGGCCAGCTGGTCCGGGTTCATGCCCAGGCACATCGAGCAGCCGGCGTGCCGCCACTCGGCGCCGGCGGCGGTGAAGACCTTGTCCAGGCCCTCCTCGACCGCCTGCAGGGCGACCCGCACCGAGCCCGGCACGACCAGCATCCGGACGCCCTCGGCGACCTGACGACCCTCCAGGATCGCCGCGGCGGCCCGCAGGTCCTCGATCCGGCCGTTGGTGCAGGAGCCGACGAAGACCGCGTCCACGGCGACCTCGCGCAGGGGGGTGCCCGGGGTCAGGCCCATGTAGGCCAGCGCGTTCTCGGCGGCGGTGCGCTCCTGCGGGTCCGCGTAGTCCGCCGGGTCCGGCACCGAGGCGCCGAGCGGCGCGCCCTGGCCCGGGTTGGTGCCCCAGGTGACGAACGGGGTCAGCTCGGTGGCGTCGATGAACACCTCGGCGTCGAAGACCGCGTCCTCGTCGGTGGCCAGGGTGCTCCAGTACTCGACGGCGGCGTCCCAGTCCGCGCCCTGCGGGGCGTGCGGGCGCCCCTCCAGGTAGTCGAAGGTGGTCTGGTCCGGGGCGATCATGCCGGCCCGGGCGCCCGCCTCGATGGACATGTTGCAAATGGTCATCCGGGCCTCCATGGAGAGGTTCCGGATCGCCGAGCCGCGGTACTCCAGGACGTAGCCCTGGCCGCCGCCGGTGCCGATCCTGGCGATGATCGCCAGGATCAGGTCCTTCGCGGTGACGCCCTCGGGCAGTTCGCCCTCGACGGTGATCGCCATGGTCTTGAACGGCGCCAGCGGCAGCGTCTGGGTGGCCAGCACGTGCTCGACCTGGCTGGTGCCGATGCCGAAGGCCAGCGCGCCGAACGCGCCGTGGGTGGAGGTGTGGGAGTCGCCACAGACCACGGTGGTGCCGGGCTGGGTCAGTCCCAGCTGCGGTCCCACCACGTGGACCACGCCCTGCTCGACGTCGCCCAGCGAGTGGATCCGGACGCCGAACTCGGCCGCATTGCGGCGCAGGGTCTCCAGCTGCACCTTGGAGACCGGGTCCGCGATCGGCTTGTCGATGTCCAGGGTCGGGGTGTTGTGGTCCTCGGTCGCGATCGTGAGGTCGGTCCGGCGAACCTTGCGACCGGCCAGCCGGAGCCCGTCGAAGGCCTGCGGGCTGGTCACCTCGTGCAGCAGGTGCAGGTCGATGTAGAGCAGGTCGGGCTCGCCCTCGGCGCGCCGGACGACGTGGTCGTCCCAGACCTTCTCTGCCAGTGTCCGTCCCATCGCGTTCCCTCCAGCCGGCCGCTCTGCCGGCCTGATTGTGGTCGTGGGGTGCCCGTTCCCCGGGGGTTTGTCCGGGGCTCTCCATCCAGGGTGGCGGTTTTCTGGCGAGATTGAACTTGCGTCTCGCCCACTGAGACTGCAGTATCGGCGTATGGACAACACTAGCGGCGTCGGCGTTCTCGACAAGGCCGCTCTGGTGCTCAGCGCACTGGAGTCGGGCCCCGCCACGTTGGCGGGGCTGGTCGCCGCCACCGGTCTGGCGCGGCCCACGGCCCACCGACTCGCCGTCGCACTCGAACACCACCGCCTGGTCACCAGGGACATGCAGGGCCGGTTCATCCTCGGCCCCCGACTTGCCGAACTCTCCGCCGCGGCGGGCGAGGACCGGCTGCTCGCCACCGCGGGCCCGGTCCTGACCCACCTGCGCGACGTCACCGGCGAGAGCGCACAGCTCTACCGCCGGCAGGGCGAGATGCGGATCTGCGTCGCCGCCGCCGAGCGGCTCTCCGGCCTGCGGGACACCGTCCCGGTCGGCAGCACCCTGCCGATGAAGGCCGGCTCGGCCGCCCAGGTCCTGCTCGCCTGGGAGGAGCCGGAACGGCTGCACCGCGGCCTGCAGGGCGCCCGGTTCACCGCCACCGCGCTGAGCGGCGTGCGCCGCCGCGGCTGGGCCCAGTCGATCGGCGAGCGGGAGCCGGGCGTGGCCTCCGTCTCCGCGCCGGTCCGCGGGCCCTCCAACCGCGTGGTGGCCGCCGTCTCGGTCTCCGGCCCGATCGAGCGCCTCACCCGCCACCCGGGCCGGCTGCACGCCCAGGCCATCGTCGAGGCCGCCAACCGACTCAGCGAGGCCCTGCGCCGCGCCTGACCCCGTCTCCGGGCCGCGCACCGAAACACCCCGGTGCGCGGCCCCTTCCAATTCCAGCGGAAAGACCTTTCCGGCGGAACGGAAAAGGGCCTGGAAAACACGAAAGCCCCCGGATCTCCGGAGGCTTCTCAACAACTGGCTGGGGTACCAGGACTCGAACCTAGACTAAATGAACCAGAATCACTCGTGCTGCCAATTACACCATACCCCATAGCAATCAGCCGATGGCTGTCACCATCGGCTGATCCGCTCGTACCCCCGACCGGATTCGAACCGGCGCTACTGCCGTGAGAGGGCAGCGTGCTAGGCCGCTACACAACGGGGGCTTCCCTGCGATGCGGGACGAGTCCCGCACTGCGTTGTACTGCTGGTACTGCGTACCCCCGACCGGATTCGAACCGGCGCTACTGCCGTGAGAGGGCAGCGTGCTAGGCCGCTACACAACGGGGGCTCCTGCTATGCAATTGATCGTGCAACTTGCATTGCGTGGTACTGCTGGTACTGCGTACCCCCGACCGGATTCGAACCGGCGCTACTGCCGTGAGAGGGCAGCGTGCTAGGCCGCTACACAACGGGGGCTTGCTGATTCCCGCATCGCTGCGGGTTACTGCGCTGGGGTACCAGGACTCGAACCTAGACTAAATGAACCAGAATCACTCGTGCTGCCAATTACACCATACCCCATCAGAACGCAACCCCTGACGGGGTCTTGCTCGGATGTTTCGCACCGCTGGTCCGTGGGGCGGTTACTGGCGAGGTCTCTGGTCCCTCTCCGTTGCCCTCCCGGGCGGCGCAGAAAGAACATTACCCGACGCCTGGCCCGGCTCCAAAATCGATAACCGCAGGCAGGCCGGGGAAGGCCGCGGGCCCGCTCCCGGCGAGGTGCCGGGGGCGGGCCCGCGGGGTGGATCCGTGCGGCTCAGGCGGCCGGCAGGGCGTCCAGGGCGGAGCGCAGACGGCGCAGCGTCTCGGACCGGCCGAGCAGCTCCATCGACTCGAAGAGCGGCGGGGAGATGCGGCGGCCGGTGACCGCCACCCGCAGCGGGGTGAAGGCGAACTTGGGCTTGATGCCCAGGCCGTCCACCAGCGCCTCGCGCAGCGCCGCCTGGATCGGCTCCGGGGTGAAGTCCGCCAGCTCCTCCAGCGCCTTCACGCTGGCCTCCAGCACCGGGCGGGAGTCGGCGGTGAGCGCCTTGGCGGCGTCGGCCGGGTCGACCGCGAAGGCGGCCGGGTCGACGAAGAGGAAGCCGAGCATGTCGGTGACCTCGGAGAGCACCACCATCCGCTCCTGGGTGAGCGGGGCGGCCTTGCGCAGCAGGTCGAGCTGGGCGGCGCTCGGCTCGGCCGGCAGCAGGCCGGGGGCCTGCAGGTACGGGACCAGGCGCTGCACGAAGTCCTCCGGCTCCAGCAGCCGCAGGTGGTCCGCGTTGATCGACTCGGCCTTCTTCAGGTCGAACCGGGCCGGGTTGGCGTTCACCTTGGCGATGTCGAAGGCCTCGACCAGCTCCGCCATGGAGAACCGGTCGCGGTCCTCGGACAGCGACCAGCCCAGCAGGGCCAGGTAGTTGAGCAGGCCCTCGGGCAGGAAGCCGCGCTCCCGGTAGAGGTTGAGGTTGGCCTGCGGGTCGCGCTTGGAGAGCTTCTTGTTGCCCTCGCCCATCACGTACGGCAGGTGGCCGAACCGCGGGGTGGTGCCGTTGCCCACGCCGATCTCGGCCAGCGCGGCGTAGAGCGCGATCTGACGCGGCGTCGAGGAGAGCAGGTCCTCGCCGCGCAGCACGTGGGTGATGCCCATCAGGGCGTCGTCCACCGGGTTGACCAGGGTGTAGAGCGGGGCGCCGTTGGCCCGGACGATGCCGTAGTCCGGCACGTCCTTGGCCTCGAAGGTGACGGTGCCGCGGACCAGGTCCTCGAAGGTGAGCGCGTGGTCGGGCATCCGGAACCGCAGGATCGGCTGGCGGCCCTCGGCCCGGTAGATCGCCTTCTGCTCGTCGGTCAGGGTGCGGCACAGGCCGTCGTAGCCGGAGGGCCGGCCGGCGGCGCGGGCCGCCTCGCGGCGGGCGTCCAGCTCCTCGGTGGTGCAGAAGCACTCGTAGGCGTGGCCGGCCTCGTGCAGCCGGCAGGCCACGTCGGCGTAGATGTCCATCCGCTGGGACTGCCGGTAGGGCTCGTGCGGGCCGCCGACCTCGGGACCCTCGTCCCAGTCGAAGCCGAGCCAGCGCATCGCGTCCAGCAGTTGGCCGTACGACTCCTCGGAGTCGCGGGCCGCGTCGGTGTCCTCGATCCGGAACACCAGGGTGCCGCCGTTGTGCCGGGCGAAGGCCCAGTTGAACAACGCGGTGCGGACCAGGCCGACGTGCGGGTTCCCGGTCGGGGAGGGACAGAAGCGGACCCGGACGTCCGGGTTGGCCGCGGTGGAGCCGGTGCTTACTTCAGCCACGCTTGATCACCTTGTTGGCGAGAGTGCCGATGCCTTCGACGGAGACGGCGACCTCGTCGCCGACGTTGAGGGGTCCGACACCCGCGGGGGTGCCGGTGAGGATGACGTCGCCCGGGAGCAGCGTCATGGCCTCGGAGATGTGCGCGATGAGCTCGGGGATGCCGCGGACCATCAACGAGGTGCGCCCGGCCTGGCGCAGCTCGCCGTTGACCGTGCAGGTGATGGCCAGGTCCGCCGGGTCGAGGTCGGTCTCGATCCACGGGCCCAGCGGGCAGGCCGTGTCGAAGCCCTTCGCCCGGGCCCACTGGCCCTCGCGCTGCTGCACGTCGCGGGCGGTGACGTCGTTGGCGCAGGTGTAGCCGAAGACCACCTCGGGCACCCGGTCCACCGGCACCTCGCGGCACATCCGGCCGATCACCACGGCCAGTTCGGCCTCGTGCTGCAGGTCGCTGGTGAACGGCGGGTAGGCGATCGCCTCGGTCGGGCCGATCACCGAGGTGGAGGGCTTGAAGAAGGTCAGCGGCACGTCCGGGACCTGGTTGCCGAGCTCGGCCGCGTGCGCGGCGTAGTTGCGGCCGACCGCCACCACCTTGCTGGGCAGCATCGGGCTGAGCAGCCGGACCCGGGAGAGCGGGTGGCTCTCACCGGTCGGCTCGGCCGCGCCGAACGGGTGCCCGGCGAGCGTGTGCACCACCAGCGAGTCGGGTTGGTCGGCGTCGCCCTCGACCACGCCGAAGGAGACGCTGCCCGCGGCCGCTCCTTCACGAACTGAGAATCTCGCGATACGCACGCTGGGCGACCTTTCGGGGTGCTGGGCCGGTTCCGCTCCAGGCTATCGCCCGGGAAACGGCCGGGGGCGCCGCCACCAGCGGTGACGGCGCCCCCGGTGGGCAGCTGCGGGCGTCAGTCGCGCCGCTCCTGCTTGGGCAGCGTCATCAGCTTGGTGCGGCGCGGGTTGGCGGTGCTGGTCGGCAGCTCGCGGGCGTACTCGACCGGCTCGCTGCTGGTACGGGCACCGGGCAGCTGGCTGAAGTCCTCCAGCGAGGCCAGGGTCGTCCGGCGCGGGTTCGCCGTCGAACGGGAGCCGAGAGTCGACTTGGTGGCCGACTTGGCCGGCGTCTGGGACATCGCTTCACACCTTCGGTTCGGGGAGGGCTGCCACCGGATGGAATGCCCCATCGGGTGGCGGGCGCCGGGGCACAAGGAGCCAGGGTAGGGACCTCTTTCCACAGCGGCCGTGACCAAAGCTACACATTGGCCTGTGAGTTTGCTCACAATTTCCCCGACAAGGCCCGCATATTGTATATTTCACCCAAGAAGTAAATTCCGACAATCCCGAAGTACCCGGCATACCGGAAGACCGTTCGAACGCTGCCCACCGGCCCGACCGTCACTCTGTGTCCGAAAAAGGCCGGAATAACGACCCGAATCGCACCGTCAGTGAAGTCCTGCGCGCGGTCGGTAGTACGGCCCCGGGCCCCACCCCGCCCCTTGTTGGACTCCCGGCGCTGTGCTGGAATGCCACGAACCGCCCTAGGTCTACCCACGGCGGCCCCAGCGCATTCCCGGCTCGCGGGATTGCCGACTCCGAGAACTCGACACCGCCCCGGCCTCGTCCCGGGGCGCCAGGTCCAGAGGTTGCGACGCCAGTGCAGGGACGTTTCAAAAGGGGTAGCGGCGCCGCTGGCCAGGCCGAGTCGCCCGAGCCCCTCGCTGCCCCCCACCAGTCGGAGCCGGACGCCGTCCCGGGCGATCGGCTGGTCAACGGTGAACCCGAGGGTCCGGAGAACGACGCCGGCCCGGACGAACAGGACGAGGCCGGTCGGCTTTCGCGAGCCCGGCTGCGCGGCACGCTGAACCGCCGCCGGGCCACCGGTTTCGGCCGGGTGCGGATGCGCAACTGGCGCATCCGGACCCGGCTGAGCGCTCTGCTGCTGCTCCCCGTGGTGGTCGCGCTGGTCCTCGGTGGCCTGCGCATCAACACCTCGCTGCAGAGCTCCCAGCAGCTGGCCCAGATGGCCAACCTGAGCGACCTGGCGGTCAAGGCCACCCAGCTGGCCGACGCGCTGGAGACCGAGCGCGACATCAGCGCCGGTCCGCTGACCAAGGACCCGACGGTCCAGGACGACCGGGTCACCAACGCCCGCCGCACCACCGACGACCTCACCAAGGCGTACAACGCGCGCGCCGACAGCTTCGACAACCTGGACCTGGCCGGCGGCAACTCGCTGCTCATGCAGGTCCGCAAGGACATGACGCTGCTGTCGAACTTCCGCAACAACGCCTACACCCAGGTCAACAACATCGAGGCGACGGTCGCGTCCTACGACACGATCATCAAGGACCTGCTGTCGATCAGCCAGGAGATCGCCCTCGGCTCCGACTCCCCCGACCTGGTCAAGTCCACCCGGGCGCTGGAGCAGTTCTCCCTGGAGAAGGAGAGCACCTCCATGCAGCGCGCGCTGATCAGCGCCGCGCTGGCCCGTCCCGGTGGCGCCGACATGTCGACCTCGGACCAGAGCTTCGGCTTCCGTCTGATCACCGCCGACCAGAGCGCGGCCGCCAACTTCAACTCGATCTACGGCACCACCGCGGCGCAGAAGCTGCGCGAGCGGCTGACGTACAACACCGAGATCAACCAGGCCGACCGGTACGCCGGCCAGGTGCTCCAGGCCAACGGCATCAAGCAGGCCGACTTCCGCACCTACCAGGACTGGTACGACCAGGCCACGGTGAAGATCGACGCCGAGCGCGCGATCGAGAACCAGCTGCTTGAGGAGCTCAAGGGCAAGGCCCAGTCGCTCCAGTCGGCGGCCGACAACGACGTGATCCTCAACGGCGTGCTGATCGCCCTGGTGCTGCTGGTCGCGGTCGGTGGCGCGGCCCTGATGGCCCGTTCGCTGACCCGCTCGCTGACCCGGCTGCAGACCTCCGCCGAGGACGTCGCCGAGCGCCGGCTGCCCGAGCTGGTCAAGACGCTCTCGGAGAACGACCCGCACGAGGTCGACCTCACCGTCGACCCGGTCGGCATCGACTCGGCCGACGAGATCGGCCACGTGGCGCACGCCTTCGACATGGTGCACAACGAGGCGGTCCGCCTCGCCGCCGAGCAGGCGCTGCTCCGCGGCAACATCAACTCGATGTTCACCAACCTCTCGCGCCGCAGCCAGGGCCTGATCCAGCGTCAGCTGTCGCTGATCTCCGAGCTGGAGAGCCGCGAGGCCGACCCGGACCAGCTGGCCAGCCTCTTCAAGCTGGACCACCTGGCCACCCGCATGCGCCGCAACGGCGAGAACCTGCTGGTCCTCGCGGGCGAGGACCCGGGCCGCCGGTGGACCCGCCCGGTCCCGCTGGTCGACGTGCTCCGCGCCGCCGCCTCCGAGGTGGAGCAGTACGAGCGCATCGAGCTCGCCTCGGTGCCCTCGACCGAGGTCGCCGGCCGCGTGGTCAACGACCTCGTCCACCTGCTCGCCGAGCTGCTGGAGAACGCCACCTCGTTCTCCAGCCCGCAGACCCGGGTCCGGGTCACCGGTCACGCCCTGCCCGACGGCCGGGTGCTGATCGAGATCCACGACACCGGCATCGGCCTGAGCCCCGACGACCTGGCCGAGATCAACGAGCGGCTGGCCAACCCGCCGACGGTGGACGTCTCGGTCTCCCGCCGCATGGGCCTCTTCGTGGTCGGTCGCCTGTCGCTGCGCCACGGCATCCGGATCCAGCTGCGCCCCAGCGACTCCGGCGGCACCACCGCGCTGGTCATGCTCCCGGTGGACGTCACCAACGCCGGCGACCGGCGCGCCCCGCGTCCGAACGGCCCGGGCCAGCGCGGCGCCGGCCCGACGCCGCGTCAGCAGCGCGCCCCGCTGCCCGGCGGCGAGGCCCCCGGCCTGCCGCAGCGTCCGGCCCCGGCGCTCGGCCAGGGGCCGAGCGGTCCCGGTGCGCCGGCCGGCCGACCGCAGCTGAGCAAGGGCCCGAGCGGTCCGGCCGCGCCCGCCCAGCCGTCCACCGGCGGCCTGCCGACCCGCGCGGTCGGCCAGTCGCTGCGCGAGACCCCGCCGACCGGTCGGCCCCAGCAGCCCCAGCCTCCGCAGCAGCCGCAGCAGGGCCGCCGCCCCGCTGCCCCTGCCGGCCCTCCCGCCCCGGGCGGTCCCGGTCTGCCCCGTCGCGGGGCCGGCCAGCCGGCCCCGGCCGGCGCTCCCGGTCCGCAGGGCCACGAGCGCCCGGCCGAGCCGAACCGGCCCGCCCAGCCGAACCGGCCCGAGGAGCGCGGCCAGGTCCGGCGCGGTCCGCGCACCGACGTGGGCCCCGCCGGCCGGCCGGCCGGTCTGCCGCAGCGTCCCGGCGTGCCGAACGCCGCCGCCGCGCAGCAGCACGGCCAGTTGCCGCAGGGCGAGGACCTGCAGGGTCCGCCGACCCTGCAGCAGCCGGTGCTCGGCTCCGGCGGCTTCGCCGAGCGGAGTGCCGCGCCGGCGCCCGTGCCGGCTCCGGCACCCGCGCCCGCACCGGTCGAGACCACCGCGTCGTTCGCCCGGCCGCGGTTCGAGGCCAGCGACATCGATCCGCGCGACCCGCTGGGCCTCGGCCTGGTGGAGCCGGTGCTGCCGAGTGTCGGCTCGCCGACCGTCGGTGCGCCGCGCGCCGGTGAGGCCCGTGGCCCGCAGGCCCCGTTCCAGCCGGCCGAGCCGCAGCAGCAGTTCGCCCCGCGGCCGCCCGCGCCGCAGGGCCAGCCCGGTCAGCCCGGTCAGCACGGCCAGCCCGCCCAGGGCCAGCCCGCCCAGGGCCAGCCGGCCCTGCCGCCGCGCCGGACCCCGGAGCACGGCCAGGGCGAGGACCAGGCGTTCCGCAGCGGCGGCGCCAGCCGGATGGCCTCGGTGCAGGTGAACCAGGACCGCTCGCAGCAGCAGGGCCGCCGGTCCTACCAGCCGCAGCGCCCCGGCACCACGGCGCCGGGCCACCCGGTGCCGGCCGACCAGCCGGTGGCGGGCCGTCCGACCGAGCGTCAGTCGATGCCGGGTCAGCCGATGCCCGGTCAGCCGGCTCCGGGTGAGTCCGGCCAGGCCCCGCAGCGCGGGCCGGGCGAGGCGCCCTGGCGTTCCTCGGCCAACGACGAGCGCTGGCGCCGGGCCGAGCAGTTGCGCCAGCCGACCTCGGACGGCGTCACGCTCTCGGGCCTGCCCCGCCGCACCCCGCAGGCCAACCTGGTGGCCGGCACCGCCGAGGCCGCCCCGCTCTCCGGGCCGCAGGTCTCCCGCGCGCCGGAGGAGGTGCGCGGCCGGTTGACCAACCTGCGCCGCGGCATCCAGCAGGGCCGCCGCGCCGGGGCCGGGGACACCCAGCAGTTCCCCGCGATGGAGCGCCCGTTCGACGGCTTCGGCAACCCCGCCGGTGCGGAAGAAGCGCAGGGCGGCTACCGTTCTCCCGCACCGGGCGCCGACGGCCCCGGTCCGGACGGCGGATACGGCTTCGGTACTCAGAACCAGGAGCGTTGAGTTGAGTCAGATGAGTCAGGCAGCCAGCAACCTGAACTGGCTGATCACCAACTTCGTGGTGAACACCCCCGGGGTGTCGCACACGGTGGTGGTCTCCGCCGACGGGCTCCTGCTCGCCATGTCCGAAGGCTTTCCGCGCGACCGCGCCGACCAGCTCGCCGCCGTCGCCTCCGGCCTCACCTCGCTCACCTCCGGCGCCAGCCGGATCTTCGAGGGCGGCGAGGTCAACCAGACCGTCGTCGAGATGGAGCGGGGCTTCCTGTTCCTGATGGCGGTCAGCGACGGTTCCTCGCTCGCGGTGCTCGCCTCCCCCGACTCCGACATCGGCCTCGTCGGCTACGAGATGGCCCTCCTGGTGGACCGCGCCGGAACCGTGCTCACCCCCGCCCTGCGCGCCGAGCTCCAGGGCAGCCTCCTGCACTGACCGGGAGTCAGACCACCCTCCGTCGGGCCCGGCAGCGCATACCGGGCCCGACGTCACACCCCACAGCTGACGCGAACTCAGCCGCAGCGCAAGGAGGATCCAGATGACCCCGCCCCCGACACCGGCCGGTTCATACGGCAACGGGTACGGCTCCGGCTACGGCGACCAGGGCGGCTACGAGCAGCAGCCGCTGGTCCGGCCGTACGCCATGACCGGCGGCCGTACCCGTCCCCGCTACCAGCTCGCGATCGAGGCGCTGATCTCGACCAACGGCCACGCGGCCCGCACCGGCGGCCTGCTGCCGGAGCACCAGCGGATCGTCCACCTCTGCCAGGAGGTCAAGTCGGTCGCCGAGATCTCGGCCCTGGCCGGGGTCCCGCTCGGGGTCGCCCGGATCCTCGTGGCCGACCTGGCCGAAGCCGGCCTGGTCGCCATCCACCAGCCCGCCGCCGCCGGCGAGTCGGGCGGAACGCCGGACGTCACGCTGCTCGAAAGGGTCCTCAGTGGACTTCGCAAGCTCTAGCCCCGCCGCCACCCGGGCCACCACCTCCGCGAAGATCGTCGTCGCCGGTGGGTTCGGCGTCGGCAAGACCACGCTGGTCGGCGCCGTCTCCGAGATCAACCCCCTGCGCACCGAAGCCGTCATGACCAGCGCCTCCGCCGGCATCGACGACCTCACCCACACCGGCGGCAAGACCACCACCACCGTCGCCATGGACTTCGGCCGCATCACCCTCGACGAAGACCTCATCCTCTACCTCTTCGGCACCCCCGGCCAGGACCGCTTCTGGTTCATGTGGGACGACCTCGTCCGCGGCGCCATCGGCGCCGTCGTCCTCGTCGACACCCGCCGACTCGCCGACTGCTTCCCCGCCCTCGACTACTTCGAGAACAGCGGCCTGCCCTTCGTCGTCGCCCTCAACGGCTTCGACGGACACCAGGCCCACACCCCCGACGAGGTCCGCGAAGCACTCCAGCTCGGCCCCGACACCCCCATCATCGCCCTGGACGCGCGCCGCCGGGACAGCGCCAAGAGCGCCCTCATCACCCTGGTCGAACACGCCCTGCTGGCGAGATTGCGGTAACGCGAACCGGGAGCATCGGGTTCGATGCTCCCGGCTGTGCATCGCATAACGGTTCGGTAGGCATTTCGGACGTTTTGCCGACAGAGCGTAATGGTTCGGGTTCACTCCGTTGAGAACCATTGGGGGATTGGCGGCTCCTGTCGGCGAATGTCCGAAATGTTCCTCAAGGGGCTTTCAGCCTGGGCTGTTTGTCCCGTCCCCCCGCACGTGCTGAAATTCCAGCTACCCCGAAGTCACGAACGGCAGTTCCACCCAGCAGCGGGCTGCGGCCAGGGGTAAGCCGCTGGATTGATCCATGGCCGCCCAGTCGGCCGAGAGGTTGTTGTCGAGTGAGGCGTAAGCAGCCAGCCACCCCGCAGCGGCGCCCAGAGCCCCGCGACCCGGACCACAACGGCCAGGGCTCCACCGGGTTCTCCCCCTTCACGGCGAACGCGGCGGGCAGCGAACGCGAACGACCCGGCCGGCCGGGCGTCCCCGGCGGGACCCGGACCACCGATGCCCCGGAGAGCGGCGGCGACGCCCGCCCAACGCCCGGTGGCCGGTACGAGTTCCTGGCCTTCCGCAACTGGCGGGTGCCGACCCGACTGATAGCGATCCTGCTGATCCCGGTCGTCATCGGCCTGGTCTTCGGCGGCATGCGCGTCAACACCTCGTACAGCAGCTACGTCAAGGCCGCGCACCAGGAGAAGACGGCCGAGCTGGCCCGAACCGCCACCGCGCTGGCCGACGCCCTGGAGAACGAGCGCGACCTCACCCTGACGCCCCTGATGACCGGGTCCGACCCGCAGGGCCTGGTGAGCAAGTACCGCGCCGCCACCGACCAGGCGGTCAAGAACTACAACGCCTCCTACGCCAACGTCGCCGGCGACAAGGACGCGGAGCTCGCCCGGCGCAACTCCTCGGTGCAGCTGGTGCTGAGCGACCTGCAGCACCTGCGGGACAACGCCTACAAGCCGGAGCTGTACGCCAGCGCCACCGAGGCCGCGTACTCGGCGATGATCGACCCGATGCTGGCCTTCGACAACTCCGTCGGCACCGGCAGCTCCGAGGGCGTGGCCCGCGGCCGCGCGATCTACGCCATCTCGCTGGCCAAGGCCGCCGCCTCCGACCAGCGCGACCTGATGCTGATGGTCATGGTCGGCTCGGGCATCGACCGCAACAGCCGGTTCGAGAACTCCGACCTGATCCAGGACCTGCTCGTCGGGGCGAAGCTCGAAGGCGTCTCGATGACCGAGTTCACCAACGGCAGCAGCCCGACGGACGCCCGCGTCTACGCGAACAACCTGGTGGCCCAGTCGGATGCCGACAGCCGCGCTCCGCTGCGGATGCCGGACGGCACCACCATCCCGACCATGTCCGGCATGATGAACCTGGCCATGGGCTACTCGGACGCGGCCCAGATCGGCTACCAGGCCGGCAGTGCGCAGGCGAAGGCCGAGCTGGCCGCCTCGCAGGCGGCGGGCCTGGTGCCGGCCAACTGGCTGCAGGCCACCCAGAGCCACATGAAGCCGCTGCGCGACACCGAGACCCAGCTGCTGAACAGCGTCGTCGGCGACGCCACCAGCACCAAGGACAACGCGCAGACCGACGCCATCCTCAACTCGGCGATCGTGATCGGCGCCCTCGCGCTGGCCGGTCTGCTGACCGGGTTCATCGCCCGCTCGATGATCCTCGGCATGCGCACCCTGAACGCCAGCGCGCTGCAGATCGCCAACCACCGCCTGCCCGACCTGGTCGAGAAGCTCTCCAAGACCGACCCGGACCGGGTGGACACCAACGTCGACCCGATCCCGCTCTGGGGCAAGGACGAGATCGGCGAGGTCGCCCGCGCCTTCGACCAGGTGCACCGGCAGGCGGTCGCGCTCGCCGCCGAGCAGGCCCTGCTCCGCGGCAACCTGAACGCGATCTTCTCCAACCTGTCGCGCCGCAGCCAGGGCCTGATCCAGCGTCAGCTGGCGCTGATCACCGACCTGGAGAACAACGAGGCCGACCCGGACCAGCTGGAGAACCTCTTCAAGCTGGATCACCTGGCCACCCGCATGCGCCGCAACGGCGAGAACCTGCTGGTCCTCGCCGGCGAGGAGCCGGGCCGCCGCTGGAACACCCCGGTGCCGCTGGTCGACGTGCTCCGCGCCGCCGCCTCCGAGGTGGAGCAGTACGAGCGCATCGAGCTGGCCGGCATACCCGAGGCCGAGGTGGTCGGCGCCGCCGTGACCGACCTCGTCCACCTGCTGGCCGAGCTGCTGGAGAACGCCACCTCGTTCTCCAGCCCGCAGACCCGGGTCACCGTCACCGCGACCGGGCTGCCGGACGGCCGGGTGCTGGTCGAGATCCACGACAAG
The DNA here is from genome assembly GCF_007829815.1 of Kitasatospora viridis. Taxonomy (NCBI): domain Bacteria; kingdom Bacillati; phylum Actinomycetota; class Actinomycetes; order Kitasatosporales; family Streptomycetaceae; genus Kitasatospora; species Kitasatospora viridis. Next base: position 1,782,980 of record NZ_VIWT01000001.1, read on the forward strand.
GGCATCGGCCTGACCGCCGAGGACTTCGCCGAGATCAACGAGAAGCTGGCCGAGCCGCCCACCGTCGACGCCTCGATCTCGCGCCGCATGGGCCTGTTCGTGGTCGGCCGGCTGTCCGACCGGCACGACATCCGGGTGCAGCTGCGCCCGTCCGGTGAGTCCGCCGGCACCACCTCGCTGGTCATGCTCCCGGCCGGTCTCACCCACCTGCGGGTGGCGCCGGAGCCGGAGCAGGAGTTCACGGTCTCCCGGATCTTCGCCGAGCAGGGCGGGGCCGACGAGTGGGAGCAGGTCGCCCCGCAACGCACCGCCGCCGAGCTGGGCTTCGACGACAACCTGGCCGCGGGCGGCAGCTCCGGCGGGTTCAGCCCCGCGCTGGACTCGATGCAGCGCTCGCTCCGCCTGGAGCAGCGCCGCCGGACCGCCATCGAGGGCGGCCCCGGCGAGGAGCTGGAGCCGGAGCTGCCGGGCGACCCGACCCGGGAACCGCACCAGCACCAGGGCTTCGCGCCCGAGGGCGTCCGGCAGGACGTCTTCCAGCAGCCGGGCTCCTTCCCGCAGCAGACCGGCTTCCCGCAGGACACCCGGCAGTCGGCCTACCAGGAGTCGGAGTACCAGGAGTTCTCCGAGTTCTCCCGGCAGTCCGAGTACGGCCGGCAGGGCGAGTACACCGAGTACGTCGAGGCCGAGTTCGTCGAGGCCGAGCCGGACTACCGCCAGGAGTACCAGCAGCAGCCGTACGCCACCGGCCAGTACGCCGAGGGCTTCTACGCCCAGCCCGGCTACGACCAGCAGTACGGGCAGCAGGAGCAGTACGGCAGCGACCAGTACGCCCAGTACCAGCAGCCGCAGCAGCCCCAGCAGCCGGGCCGGTTCGACGGCTTCGCGCCGCGCTCCGAGCGGCCGGCCGGTCACCCGTACGGCGAGCCGGCCGCGCTGCCGGCCGCGGCTCCCGAGCCGTCGGCCCCGGCGCGCGACGCGGGCCAGCAGACCCTCGGCTCCGGCCTGCCGCTGCGCCGCCCCGGCGAGCAGCTGGCCGGCGGTCAGCTGGGCTCCCGGGCGATCGGGACCCCGGAGACCGGTGAGCAGCCGAACTGGTTCACCGGCGCCCGGGACAGCTCCGGTCCGGCGGACGAGTACCCGCAGGCCCACCAGGTGTCCGGCCTCGGCGCCTCGGGCCCGACCGGCCCGACCGCCGCGGCCTGGCGCTCGGCCAACGACGACAGCTGGCAGCGGGCCGAACAGGTCCGCGAGCCCGCTGCCGGTGGGACCACCGGTGCCGGCCTGCCGCGCCGGGTGCCCAAGCAGAACCTGGTCCCCGGCAACGCCACGCCCGCGCCGACCGACGGCCCGCAGGTCTCCCGCGCGCCCGAGGAGGTGCGCGGCCGGCTGACCAACCTGCGCCGCGGCGTGGAGCAGGGCCGCAGTGCCGGCGGCGATCCGGGCACCACCGGAAACTTCCGGATCGACCCCCAGGACATGTCACGGCCGGGCCGCCCCGGGCCGGGACAGCAGAACCACAGCACCGATCTCTTCGGCGGCTCGAACCACCAGGAGCGTTGAGTTGACTCAGATGAGCCAGGCCGCACAGAACCTGAACTGGCTGATCACCAATTTCGTGGACAACACCCCCGGGGTGTCGCACACGGTGGTGGTCTCCGCCGACGGGCTCCTGCTCGCCATGTCCGAGGGGTTCCCGCGCGACCGCGCCGACCAGCTCGCCGCCGTCGCCTCCGGCCTCACCTCGCTCACCTCCGGCGCCAGCCGGATCTTCGAGGGCGGCGAGGTCAACCAGACCGTCGTCGAGATGGAGCGGGGCTTCCTGTTCCTGATGGCGGTCAGCGACGGTTCCTCGCTCGCGGTGCTCGCCTCCCCCGACTCCGACATCGGCCTCGTCGGCTACGAGATGGCCCTCCTGGTGGACCGCGCCGGAGCCGTCCTCACCCCCGCCCTGCGCGCCGAGCTCCAGGGCAGCCTCCTGCACTGATCCGCACAGCCGAGCGAGCTACGCGTGTTGACGGTGTGTCAGACACCACCCCGCTTCCGACATGCCGTCAGCTCCGTAGTACTTGTAGTATCCAGCCGCCCACTCCGGGCCCGTTCCACCGGGCCCGGCGTCGGGCGTTGTACGGCCCCTCGCACCACCGGCCCGGCCCGCACACCGATGCGGCCGCGGCCGTTGCCAGCACCCTTGCACCGCACCGCAGCACCCTGTGAGGAGAGGAACCGTGACACCGCCCGACGAAGGCCAGGGCCAGTACGGCGTTCCGTACCCCGGCACCGGTCATGACGCGTTCGGAACGCCCGGCCACGGCCTCGGCTACGGCCAGCAGGCGACGCCCCCCGGCCCCCAAGCCGCCGGCCAGTACCGCACGCCCCACCCGCAGTTCGGCGGGGCCGCCCAGCCGTTCCCCCCGCAGGCACCGGCGTACTACTCCGCCCCCGTGCCGCCCGAGCCGGAGGAGGAGGACGCCGGACCGCTGATCCGGCCCTTCGCGATGACCGGCGGCCGCACCCGCCCGCGGTACGAACTGGCCCTGGAGGCACTGGTCTCCGCCAGCGTCGACGAGGCGCGCCTGGCCACCCTGCTGCCGGAGCACCAGCGGATCTGCATGCTGTGCACCGGCGAGGTCAAGTCGGTCGCCGAGGTCTCCGCGCTGCTCTCGCTGCCGCTCGGCGTCGCCCGGATCCTCGTCGCCGACCTGGCCGAAGCCGGCCTGGTCGCCATCCACCAGCCCGCCGCCGGGGGCGAATCCGGCAACCAGCCCGACGTCACGCTGCTCGAAAGGGTCCTCAGTGGACTTCGCAAGCTCTAGCCCCGCCGCCACCCGGGCCACCACCTCCGCGAAGATCGTCATCGCGGGCGGCTTCGGCGTCGGCAAGACCACGCTGGTCGGCGCCGTCTCCGAGATCAACCCCCTGCGCACCGAAGCCGTCATGACCAGCGCCTCCGCCGGCATCGACGACCTCACCCACACCGGCGGCAAGACCACCACCACCGTCGCCATGGACTTCGGCCGCATCACCCTCGACGAAGACCTCATCCTCTACCTCTTCGGCACCCCCGGCCAGGACCGCTTCTGGTTCATGTGGGACGACCTCGTCCGCGGCGCCATCGGCGCCGTCGTCCTCGTCGACACCCGCCGACTCGCCGACTGCTTCCCCGCCCTCGACTACTTCGAGAACAGCGGCCTGCCCTTCGTCGTCGCCCTCAACGGCTTCGACGGACACCAGGCCCACACCCCCGACGAAGTCCGCGAAGCACTCCAACTCGGCCCCGACACCCCCATCATCACGCTCGACGCCCGCCGCCGGGACAGCGCCAAGAGCGCCCTCATCACCCTGGTCGAACACGCCCTGCTGGCTCGGCTGCGCTGAGCCGGCCCCGCTGGTCCGGGAACGGTCCGGGGCCCCGCGCGGGCGGGGCCCCGACCAGGAACCGGGCTCAGTCCTCGGGCTGCAGGCCGGCCCTCAGCAGGCCGTAGGTGTAGGCGTCCTGCAGCGCCACCCAGGAGGCGGCCACCACGTTGTCGGCCACCCCGACGGTGGACCAGCTGGCCGTCCCGTCGGTGCTCTCGATCAGCACCCGGGTCTTCGAACCGGTGCCGTGCTGGCCCTCCAGGATGCGGACCTTGTAGTCCGTCAGCTCCAGCTTCACCAACTGCGGGTAGATCCGCTCCAGGGCGGTGCGCAGCGCCCGGTCGAGCGCGTCCACCGGGCCGTTCCCCTCACCGGTGGCGATCATCCGCTCGCCGTGCGCCCAGACCTTCACGGTGGCCTCGTTGCCCGCGGTCGTCCCCGGGCCCTGCTCGCTGATGGTCCGCCAGGACTCCAGGCTGAAGAACCGGGCCGGCCGGCCGTGCACCTCGTCGCGCAGCAGCAGCTCGAAGGAGGCGTCGGCCGCCTCGTAGGTGTAGCCGGCCAGCTCCCGCTCCTTCACCCGGGCCACCACCCGGCCGGCCAGGTCGCGGTCGGTGGACAGGTCGTAGCCGAGCTCCCGGCCCTTCAGCTCGATCGAGGCCCGGCCCGCCATGTCGGAGACCAGCATCCGCATGGTGTTGCCGACCCGCTCCGGATCGATGTGCTGGTAGAGGTCGGGGTCCACCTTGATCGCGGAGGCGTGCAGGCCGGCCTTGTGCGCGAAGGCCGAGACCCCGACGTACGGCTGGTGGGTGGAGGGGGTCAGGTTGACCACCTCGGCGATGGCGTGCGAGATCCGGGTCATCTCGGGCAGCCGGCCCGCCGGCAGCACCCGGCGGTCGTACTTGGTCTCCAGCGCGCCGACCACCGGGAACAGGTTGGCGTTGCCGACCCGCTCGCCGTAGCCGTTCGCGGTGCACTGCACGTGGGTCGCCCCCGCGTCGACCGCGGCCAGGGTGTTGGCGACCGCGCAGCCGGTGTCGTCCTGCGCGTGCACCCCGAGCCGGGCACCGGTGCTCGCCAGCACGTCCGCGGTGATCTCGCGGACCCCGGACGGCAGCATCCCGCCGTTGGTGTCGCAGAGCACCACCACGTCGGCGCCCGCCTCGTGCGCGGCCCGCACCACCGCGAGGGCGTACTCGCGGTTGGCCCGGTAGCCGTCGAAGAAGTGCTCGCAGTCGACGAAGACCCGGCGGTCCCGGGACCGCAGGAAGGAGACGCTGTCCCGGACCATCTCCAGGTTCTCCTCCAGCGTGGTGCGCAGCGCCAGTTCCACGTGCCGGTCGTGCGACTTGGCCACCAGGGTGACCACCGGCGCGCCCGAGTCCACCAGGGCGGCCAGCTGCGGGTCGTCCGCCGCGCGGCCGCCGGCCCGGCGGGTGGCGCCGAAGGCGACCAGCTGAGCGTGCCTCAGGTCCAGCTCGGTGGCGGCGCGGGCGAAGAACTCGGTGTCCCGGGGGTTGGCGCCCGGCCAACCGCCCTCGATGAAGCCGACGCCGAAGTCGTCCAGGTGGCGGGCGATGGTCAGCTTGTCGGCCACCGTGAGGTTGATGCCCTCGCGCTGCGCGCCGTCGCGCAGGGTGGTGTCGAAGACGTGGAAAGCGTCGTCAAGGCGATCTGCACTGCCGTCGGTCATGGCCCTGGATTCTCCATTCGTGGGGCACCTCCCGGCCGAGGGCCGGGGAGGGCTGCTGCCGGTATCGAGTACCCGGCTCCACTGTCCACCCTCCCGCGCGCCACCCGGGAACCCTCGCCGCCGGGTCGGCGGGCTCGGAGTCCCGAGTCCTGCCCGGTCGGCGTGGGGTGGGCCCGGCCGGGCAAAACAAAAGACCCCTCGCGGGTGCGAGAGGTCTGCGCGCGGGTCGTGGACACGGTGGTCGTCCCGCGGGGTTCACCGCGAAAACGGTCACTGCGGACCGGCGCGCCTGCTGCCAATAATCAGCGCGAGCGAGGACACGCTTGCAGTCTGGCACATGATCGGGGCCCCGGCGGGGACGTCTCGGGATGCGGGACGTGCGTGCTCAGAGCAGGTCGCCGGTGTCCAGGGCGAAGGAGAAGGGGGCGGGGAGGTCGAGGGGGTCGCCGAGCTTGACCGTGACCGTGCCGCGGTACTGGCCGTCCTTGGGGTCGCTGTGCAGGACCACCTGGTCCGCCTCGCGATCGACCAGCAGGTAGAGCGGGATGCCTGCAGCGGCGTAGCCGGTGCGCTTCTCCTCACGGTCCTTGCCGGGGCGGCTCGACGTGACTTCGAGGACCAGCAGGGCCCCTTCGGGTCGCCACCAGGACTCGGCAGCGGAGAACGCCCCACGCCGCGCGAAAGTCCCGTCCGGGATGTACCGCCCGTCAGGCACGACCAGGCCCTTGGTCGGAGCGAAATCCAGATCCTCGGTGCACTTCCGGAAGACCTGTTTGGCGACCCGCCCGATCACCGTCTCGTGCTCGCCGTCCGGCGGTGGTGTCACGATGATCTTCCCCTCGATGAGCTCGGCCTTGAACCCCGGAGGGGTCTTCAATGCCAGGAAGGCGTCGAGCAGTTCGCCGTCACCGGGGAATGCGGCCACGTCGTGCGTCAGAGCACTCACGCCCCCTCCTCCCAATCCACAGAGCTCAACGAGCGGGACAGTTCGAGGTTACCCACCCCGGGCGCCCCACCCTCGCGGGGCGCCCTGACGGGGGGTCAGACGAGGGGGTGCAGCCAGCCGTGAGTGTCGGCGACCTTGCCGGCCTGGATGCCGAGCAGGGTCTCGCGCAGGCGCATGGTGACCGGGCCGGGGGTGCCGGCGCCGACGGTCCAGTCGGCGCGGGCCGACTTGACCGAGCCGACCGGGGTGATGGCGGCGGCGGTGCCGCAGGCGAAGACCTCGGTCAGGGTGCCGTCGGCGTTGCCCTGCTTCCACTCGTCGGTGGAGATCTTCCGCTCCTCGACCGGGTAGCCGAGGTCGGCGGCGACGGTGAGCAGCGAGTCGCGGGTGATGCCGGGCAGCAGCGCGCCGGACAGCGCCGGGGTGACGATCCGGGCGTCCTGGCCCTCGCCGAAGACGAAGTAGAGGTTCATGCCCCCCATCTCCTCGATCCACTTGTGCTCGGCCGCGTCCAGCCAGACCACCTGGTCGCAGCCCTGGGCGGCGGCCTGGGCCTGGGCGACCAGCGAAGCCGCGTAGTTGCCCGCGCACTTGGCCGCGCCGGTGCCGCCCGGCGCCGCCCGCACGTACTCCTCGGAGAGCCAGACCGAGACCGGCTTGACGCCGCCCGGGAAGTAGGCGCCGGCCGGGGAGGCGATCAGGATGAAGAGGTACTCGTTGGCCGGGCGCACGCCCAGGCCGACCTCGGTGGCGAACATGAACGGGCGCAGGTAGAGGGTCTGCTCCGGCTCGTTCGGCACCCAGTCCTGGTCCTGCTGGACCAGGAGCTCGACCGCCTCGACGAAGGTCTCGGCCGGCAGCTCGGGCATCGCCAGCCGGCGGGCCGAGGACTGGAAGCGGGCCGCGTTGGCCTCCGGGCGGAAGGTGGCGATCGAGCCGTCGGGCTGGCGGTAGGCCTTCAGGCCCTCGAAGATCGCCTGCCCGTAGTGCAGCGTCATGTTCGCCGGATCCATCTCGATCGGCGCGTACGGGGTGAGCTGGGCGTCGTGCCAGCCCCGGCCCTCGGTCCAACGGATGGTGACCATGTGGTCGGTGAAGATCCGGCCGAAACCGGGGTCCGTCAGCCGCGCCTGGCGCTCGACCGCCGACAGCGGGTGCGCGGAGGGCTTGAGCTCGAACGTGATGGGCGCCTGGGTGGGCGTGGTCATGGCTTCAGTCCTTCACCGTGGGGTTGGTCAGGGCCGGACCGCCACGGTGCACAGGCACAGCACGGCACGGCCCACTGTCGATACTCGCATCTCAGGGGCCGTGCCGAACAGCTGTGGGGGTTGTGAGTGCGCCTCAGTACTCCTCAGCCGGCCCTCAGCCGGATACTCGGGCGGCGATCGCGTCGCCGACCTGGTGGGTGGAGCGGACCGCGTCGCCGCGTTCGGCCAGGTCGGCGGCGACTGCGGCCTCGACCGCGGCGGACTCGGCGGTGAAGCCGAGGTGCTCCAGCAGCATGGCGACCGAGAGCACGGTGGCGGTCGGGTCGGCCTTGCCCTGGCCGGCGATGTCCGGGGCCGAGCCGTGCACCGGCTCGAACATCGACGGGAACTCGCCGGTCGGGTTGATGTTGCCGCTGGCGGCCAGGCCGATCCCGCCGGTGACGGCGGCGGCCAGGTCGGTGAGGATGTCGCCGAACAGGTTGTCGGTGACGATCACGTCGAACCGCTCGGGCTGGGTGACGAAGAAGATCGTCGCCGCGTCCACGTGCAGGTACTCGGTGGTCACCTCGGGGTACTCGGAGGCGACCTGCTGGAAGATCCGGGTCCACAGGTGGCCGGCGTGCACCAGCACGTTGTTCTTGTGCACCAGGGTGAGCTTCCGGCGCGGCCGGGCGGCGGCGCGGCGGAACGCGTCCCGGACCACCCGCTCGATGCCGAAGGCGGTGTTGAGGCTGACCTCGGTGGCCACCTCCTGCGGGGTGCCGGTGCGCAGCGTGCCGCCGTTGCCGACGTACGGGCCCTCGGTGCCCTCGCGGACCACCACGAAGTCGATCGCCGGGTTGCCGGCCAGCGGGGAGTCGACGCCGGGGAAGAGCTTGCCCGGGCGCAGGTTGAGGAAGTGCTCGAAGGCGAACCGCAGCTTCAGCAGCAGCCCGCGCTCCAGCACGCCGGACGGGACCGACGGGTCGCCGATCGCGCCGAGCAGGATCGCGTCGTGCTGCTTGAGCTCGGCCAGCACCTCGTCCGGCAGGGTCTCGCCGGTGGCGTGGTAGCGGCGGGCACCGAGGTCGTACTCGGTGGTCTCCAGCTTCACATCGGCGGGGAGGACGGCGGTGAGCACCTTGAGGCCCTCGGCAACGACCTCCTGGCCGATGCCGTCACCGGGAATGACTGCGAGACGAAGGCTGCGGGACATGGGGGGAACGCTACTCCGGGTCTCGGGGAGTGACACCTGACGTCCACCATTCGGACGGCAGGCAGATCGTCGGATCGCTCCGACCGGGAACGGCCGGGCCGCCCGGAGCAGATCACTTCGGCGGGTCCTGACGGGGAATCACCCGAACGTGTCCAGGATGGCCGCATGCGTGAACTCACGGGCAGTGCCGGGGCCGGGGCGGCGGCGGTCGGCGTGTACTGCGGGGCGCTCGCCTGGCACCGGACGTGGCCGTTCGGGGCGCCGATGCGGGGCGGGACGGTGCTGGCCGAGCAGGTGGTGCCGTTGCAGACGCACCTGTGGGACGTGCTGCGCGGGCAGGGCGGCGACCTGCTGGTGAACTGGGACAGCGGCTACGGCGTGCCGTTCCTGCCGGACCTCGCGACCGACCTGCTCAACCCGTGCGACTGGCCCGGCCTGCTGCTCCCCCGCGACCAGCAGGCGCTCGGACTGTTCCTCGGCGTGCTGCTCGCGCTGGGGCTGGGCACCGGGCTGATGGCGCACTTCCTCGGACGGCTGGCCGCCGGGCCGGTGGCGGTCCGCGGGCTGCTGGCGGTGGGCTACGGGCTGTGCGCCTGGGTGCTGGTGGCCGGGGTGGGGCGGCCGGCCTGGCTCTGGGGGCTGGTCGCGCTGCCGCTGCTCGGGCTGGCCTTCGACCGCTGCCTGCGGCGCACCGGGTGGCCGCTCGGCGCGCTCGCGGTGGCGGTGTGCTGGCTGGGCGACTTCTACACCGCCGCCACCGCCTCGCTCGGCGCCGGCCTGGTGCTGGTGCTGCGGCTGCTGGTGGCCCGCTCCCGGTGGCGGGAGCGGCTGCGCGCGCTGCTGCGGGCGCTCGCGATGGCGGCGGTCGGCATCGCGGCGGCGGCGCCGCTGCTCTGGGTGACCTTCGAGGCGGGCCGGGCCGGGCAGCCGGCCGCCGTGGTGCACCCGGTGGCGCCCGGGCTGACCGACTACCTGGGCCAGCTGCTGCCCGGCGGGCTGGCGGCCCGGGCGCTGCCGGACGTCTTCGTGGGCGTGCCGGCCCTGCTGCTGGTGGCCGCGCTGCCGTTCAACCGGCGGGTCCGGCTGCGCGAGCGGGTGGCCTGGCCGCTCGCCCTGGCGCTGGTGGCGGCCTCCTTCGTGTGGCGGCCGAGCATCCTGCTCTGGCACGTGTCGACCGCGCCGGAGGGCAATCCGTACCGCTCGACCTTCGTGCTCAGCGGGCTGCTGACCATGGCAGCCTGGGTCTGCCTGGCGCGCCGGCCGCGGCTCCCGGCGCTGGCCGGCGGGGCCCTGCTGGTGGCGCTGCTGGCCGCGCTGGTGGACGCGCGCGGCTCGACCCGGCCGATCAGCTGGGGGCTGCTGGGCGCCGGGGTGCCGTTGGCCGTGCTCGCGGTGCCGGCGCTGGCCGGGGCGGCGCGGCAGCGGCGGGTGGCGCTCGCGGTGCTGGGGGGCGTGGTGCTGGTCGGCTCGGGCTGGGCGGCCGGCTCGGTGCTGGTGCAGCGGGACCGGCGGGCGGGCAGCGGGCCGGTGCCCTCGGCCGGGGCCTTGCGGGCGGCCCGGGCGGCGCTGCTGGCGGCCGGGCCGCGGTGGCCGGCCGGGCGGGCCGATCCGGGGCCGCACGTCTTCACCGGCAACGACCCGATGCTGTTCGGCGCACAGGGCGGCGGCTACCGCAGCGACTACCTGCCGGCGCGGACCGCGCAGGCCCTGCACGCGCTGGGCGCGGGCTGGCTGTTGCAGGGCCGGCAGACGTCGAGCTTCGCCGATCCCGTGGGCCAGGCGCTGTTCGGGGTGACCGCCTCGCTGGGCGGGGACCTGACGGTGCGCCGGGCGCCGGCGCTGCCGTTGGTGACGGTGCAGCGGTCGGCGGCGCCGGCCGACCAGTCCTCGCTGTGGGCCCGGCAGCAGGCGGTGTTGGGCGCGACCGTGTACCAGGTGCCGCCGCTGGTGCCGGGCGGTGGACCGGCGCCGACCGACCACGGCAGCAGCGGCTGGTCGCTGCCGACCACGCCGGACGGCGGGCCGGGCACCGAGCTGACCGGGCGCTGCACGCCGGGCCGCGCGGCCTTCCTCTACGCGCCCTACCTGGCGGGCGCGGTGAGTTGGCCGGGCGGCTCGCTGGCGGCGGACGGGCAGCAGAACGCCACCGCGCTGCCGGTGCTGGCGCTGGGTCCGGTGCCGGCCGACGGGGTGGTGCGGGTGACGGTGCGGGTGGGGCTGGCCACCCAGGTGCCGGCCCGCCCGTTCGGCTGCCTGGACCAGGGCGCGCTGGCGGCGGCCGTGGCGGCGGGGCGGGCGAGCGGGTCGAGTCGGCCGACCGTCTCCGGACACACCGTCAGTGCCGTTCTGCCGCACGGGAGTTCGGGTACTGCCGGGCTGTCGGTGCCGGCCGTGCCGGGGTGGCGGTGCGGGGTGGACGGGGGTGCGCCGCGCTCCGCCGGGCAGACCCCGGCCGGCCTGCTCGCGGTGCCGCTGGGCACCGGGGCGGACCGGCTGGAGTGTGCCTTCCGGCAGCCCGGGCTGGCTCCGGGGCTGCGGGTCGCGGCGGGCGCGGGTGCGGTCTGGCTGCTGGTCGCGGCCTGGACCTGGTGGCGCCGCCGCGCCCGGCCCGGGTTGCCGGGCTAGCCGGGGCCGCTCAGTGGCCGGTCGCGCCGCCGTTGTCGCGGCGGTCCAGGGCGCGCTGCAGGGCGGCGTGGGCCTGGGCGTCGGCGCCGCGGTGCGGGAGGCCGCGCCGGCGGCGGCGGGCCACGGGGGTGGCGGCCGGGGCGGTGGCGGTGGAGTCGTCGCGGACGAACTGAGTCACGGTCGGGGGCATACCGGGCTCCTTGGGCAGGGGACGCCGGGGCGGCGTCGGACGCGAGGGAGGAGGGGTGGTACGCCTGGCGGGGATCGCCCGCCACACTGCGTACGCGCACGCACGGCCCCAGGGGCAACCGGACGATCGGTGGGTCCAGGGCTGCAGGGGCACCGGGTGCCATTTCACGGTACGCCGCCGTCCAGTGGCTGTCTCTAGATTTAGTTGGATTTCCTAGTATCTGAGACGGGCCTCACCCGGACGGTCCAGGAACGCCGCCGGGGCCCGGTCCGCGCAACGCGGTCCGGGCCCCGGCGGGCTGACGAACGGTCAGCCGAGGTCCACCGAACGGGCGAACTTGGCGCCGATCTCGGCGGCGATCTCCGCCAGCACCTCCTGCGGGATCTCCGAGTCCACGGTGATCGAGGCGAGCGCGTCCTTGCTCTCGGCTTCCCGGGCCACCTGCATGCCGGCGATGTTGATCTCGGCGTCGCCGAGGATCCGGCCGAGCGTGCCGACCACGCCGGGGCGGTCCTCGTACTTGAAGAAGGCCATGTGGTCGGTGAGCGCCACGTCGACCTCGAAGGCGTCCACGCCGACGATCTTCTGCTGCTGCTTCGGGCCGGACAGGGTGCCGGAGATGGCGATCTCGGCGCCGTTGGCCAGGGTGCCGCGCACGGTGATCACGTTGCGGTGCTCGACCGCCTCGCTGCTGGTGGTCAGCCGCACCTCGACCCCGCGCTCCTGGGCGAAGAGCGGGGCGTTGACGTAGGAGACGGTCTCCGCCACCACGTCCTCGAAGACGCCCTTGAGCGCCGAGAGCTCCAGCACCTTGACGTCGTGCTGGGTGATCTCGCCGCGCACCTCGACGTCGAGGCGCACGGCCACCTCGCCGGCCAGCGCGGTGAAGATCCGGCCGAGCTTCTCGGCCAGCGGCAGGCCGGGGCGCACGTCCTCGGCGATCACGCCGCCCTGCACGTTGACCGCGTCCGGCACCAGCTCGCCGGCCAGCGCGAGGCGCACCGACCTGGCCACCGCGATGCCGGCCTTCTCCTGCGCCTCGTCGGTGGAGGCGCCCAGGTGCGGGGTGGCGACCACGTTGTCGAAGGTGAAGAGCGGGGAGTCGGTGCACGGCTCCTTGGCGTAGACGTCGAGGCCGGCGCCGGCCACCCGGCCCTCCTTGAGGGCGCTGGCCAGGGCGGTCTCGTCGATGATGCCGCCGCGCGCGGCGTTGACGATCCGCACGCTCGGCTTGACCTTGTGCAGGGCCTCGTCGCCGATCAGGCCGATGGTCTCCGGGGTCTTCGGCAGGTGCACGGTGATGAAGTCGGAGACCTCCAGCAGCTCGTCCAGGGTGAGCAGCTTGACGCCCATCTGAGCCGCGCGGGCGGCCTGGATGTAGGGGTCGTAGGCGACGATCTTCATGCCGAAGGCCGACATCCGCTGGGCGACCAGCACGCCGATCCGGCCCAGGCCCACCACGCCGAGGGTCTTCTCGGAGAGCTCGACGCCGGTGTACTTGTTCCGCTTCCACTCGCCGTTCTTGAGCGCGGCGTTGGCCGGGGCGATGTTGCGGGCCACCGAGATCAGCAGGCCGCAGGCGAGTTCGGCGGCGGTGACGATGTTGGAGGTGGGCGCGTTGACCACCATCACGCCGGCCTTGGTGGCGGCGGCGACGTCCACGTTGTCCAGGCCCACGCCGGCCCGGGCGACCACCTTGAGGCTCCTGGCGGCGGCCAGCGCCTCGGCGTCGATCTTGGTGGCGGAGCGGATCAGGATCGCGTCGACGTCGGCGATCGCGGTCAGCAGCTCGGTGCGGTTCGCGCCGTCGCAGTGCCGGATCTCGAAGTCCGGGCCCAGGGCGTCGACCGTGGCCGGGGACAGCTCTTCGGCGATCAGTACCACGGCGTTCTTGGAAGTGACAGTGCTCACGACAGTTGTCCTTACTGTCCGGTTCTCCCCCACCGCACGCACGAGGGTGGGCGCGGCCGGAACGCAGGCCGGCAGGGCAGCGGGGAGTTTGGTGGCATGCCGCGTAGATAGACGCACGACGCTGTGGGCCTGACGCGCACTCGGAAGTGTATCGACGGACCGGGCCGTTGCCTGTGCCCGTGCGGCGAAATCACCCGCACGGGACCCGACGGGTTGTACAGCGGGGGCGGGACCGCTCGGCGGTCCCGCCCCCGCTGGTACGAACGCGCCTGATCAGGCGTTCTTGACCCAGCTCATCAGCTTGCGCAGCTCGCGGCCGGTGGTCTCCAGCAGGTGGTCGGAGTCCGCCTGCTTGTACTCGTTGTACTTCGGCAGGCCCGCCTTGTACTCGGCGATCCAGGTGTTGGCGAAGGTGCCGTCCTGGATCTCGGCCAGGACCTTCTTCATCTCGGCCTTGGTGTCGGCGGTGATGATCCGCGGGCCGGTGACGTAGTCGCCCCACTCGGCGGTCTCGGAGACCGACCAGCGCATCTTCTCCAGGCCACCCTCGTACATCAGGTCGACGATCAGCTTGAGCTCGTGCAGGCACTCGAAGTAGGCGATCTCCGGCTGGTAGCCGGCCTCGACCAGGGTCTCGAAACCGGCCTTGACCAGGGCGGCGGTGCCGCCGCAGAGCACGGCCTGCTCGCCGAACAGGTCGGTCTCGGTCTCCTCGGTGAAGGTGGTCTTGATGACGCCGGCCTTGGTGCCGCCGATGCCCTTGGAGTAGGACAGCGCCAGCGCGAAGGCGCCGCCGGTGGCGTCCTGCTCGACCGCCACGATGCACGGGACGCCGCGGCCCTCCTCGTACTGGCGGCGGACCAGGTGGCCCGGGCCCTTCGGGGCGACCATGCAGACGTCGACGTCCGCCGGGGGCTTGATGAAGCCGAAGCGGATGTTCAGGCCGTGGCCGAAGAACAGGGCGTCGCCCGCCTTCAGGTTGGGCGCGATGTCCGCCTCGTAGACGTCGGACTGGATCGGGTCCGGCACCAGGATCATGATGACGTCGGCCTCGGCCGCGGCCTCGGCGGGGGTGACCACGCGCAGACCGGCCTCCTCGGCGGCGGCCCGCGACTTGGACTCCGGCTTCAGGCCGACCCGCACGTCCACGCCCGAGTCGCGCAGCGACAGCGCGTGGGCGTGGCCCTGGCTGCCGTAGCCGATGACCGCGACCTTGCGGCCCTGGATGATGGACAGGTCGGCGTCGTCTTCGTAGAACAGCTCGGCCACGGTGGGACTTCTCCTTGCGTGTTCGCGGTGCTGTGAACCACCGCGCGGGGATGGAATTCAGTAGGTGGTGAGGCGGCGTCAGGCGCTGCGGTCGAGCGCGCGCAGCGACCGGTCGGTGATCGAGCGCGCACCGCGGCCGATCGCCACCAGGCCGGACTGCACCAGCTCCTTGATGCCGAACGGTTCCAGCATCCGCAGCATCGCCTCCAGCTTGTCGGAGCTGCCGGTCGCCTCGATGGTCACGGCGTCCGGCGACACGTCCACGGTCTTGGCGCGGAAGAGCTGCACGATTTCGACGACCTGGGACCGGGACTCGTTGTCCGCCCGGACCTTGACCAGGACCAGTTCCCGCTGGATCGCAGCGGACTGGTCGAGCTCGACGATCTTTATCACGTTGACCAGCTTGTTGAGCTGCTTGGTGACCTGCTCAAGCGGCAGGTCCTCGACGTTGACCACGATCGTCATCCGGGAGATGTCCGGGTGCTCGGTCGGGCCGACGGCGAGGGAGTCGATGTTGAAGCCCCGCCGGGAGAACAGTGCGGCGATGCGGGCCAGCACGCCGGGCTTGTTCTCGACCAGGACGGAGAGGGTGTGCTTGGAGGACATGGCTCTGGTTCCCTAGGTCCGATGGGGCGTCAGTCGAGGTCGTCGCTGAAGTCGGGGCGCACGTCGCGGGCGAACTGGATCTCGTCGTTGCTCGCGCCGGCCGCGACCATCGGCCAGACCATGGCGTCCTGGTGCACGATGAAGTCGATGACCACCGGGCGGTCGTTGATCTCCATCGCCTGCTTGATCACGGCGTCCAGGTCCTCCGGCCGCTCGCAGCGCAGGCCGACGCAGCCCATCGCCTCGGAGAGCAGCACGAAGTCGGGGATCCGGGTGCCCTGCGGCGGCGGGGCGACCCCGTCGTGGCCGGGGCCGGAGTGCAGCACCGTGTTGGAGTAGCGCTGGTTGTAGAACAGGGTCTGCCACTGGCGGACCATGCCCAGCGAACCGTTGTTGATCACCGCGACCTTGATCGGGATGTTGTTCAGCGCGCAGGTGGCGAGTTCCTGATTGGTCATCTGGAAGCAGCCGTCGCCGTCGATCGCCCAGACCGTGGCGTCCGGCACGCCCGCCTTGGCGCCCATCGCCGCCGGCACCGCGTAGCCCATGGTCCCGGCGCCGCCGGAGTTGAGCCAGGTGGCCGGCTTCTCGAAGCCGATGAACTGCGAGGCCCACATCTGGTGCTGGCCGACGCCGGCCGCGTAGATGGCCTCCGGGCCGACCAGCTGGCCGATCCGCTCGATCACCTGCTGCGGCGACAACTCGCCCGCGGGGGCGGGCTCGTAGCCCAGCGGGTAGGTCTTCTTCCACTCGTTGAGCTTGGTCCACCAGTCCGCGTAGTCGCCCTTGCGGCCGGCCTCGTGCTCGGCCTGCACGGCGACGATCAGGTCGGCCAGCACCTCGCGGGCGTCGCCGACGATCGGCACGTCGGCCGGGCGGTTCTTGCCGATCTCGGCCGGGTCGATGTCGGCGTGCACGACCTTGGCGTTCGGCGCGAAGGAGTCGAGCTTGCCGGTGACCCGGTCGTCGAAGCGGGCGCCCAGGGTGAACAGCAGGTCCGACTTCTGCAGCGCGGTGACGGCGGGGACGCTGCCGTGCATGCCCGGCATGCCCAGGTGCTGCGGATGGCTGTCCGGGAAGGCACCCAGTGCCATCAGGGTGGTGACCACCGGCGCGCCGGTCAGCTCGGCCAGGATCCGCAGCTCGGCGGTGGCGTTCGCCTTGAGCACGCCGCCGCCGACGTAGAGCACCGGCCGCTTCGAGCCGACCAGCAGCTTGGCGGCCTCGCGGATCTGCTTGGCGTGCGGCTTGGTCACCGGACGGTAGCCGGGCAGCGCCAGCTCGACCGGCCAGCGGAAGGTGGTGGTGGCCTGCATCGCGTCCTTGGCGATGTCCACCAGCACCGGGCCGGGGCGGCCGGTGGCGGCGATGTGGAAGGCCTCGGCGATCACCTGGGGGATCTCCGCCGGGTCGGTGACCAGGAAGTTGTGCTTGGTGATCGGCATGGTGATGCCGCAGATGTCGGCTTCCTGGAAGGCGTCGGTGCCGATCGCCGCGGAGGAGACCTGGCCGGTGATCGCCACGATCGGCACCGAGTCCATGTACGCGTCGGCGATCGGGGTGACCAGGTTGGTGGCGCCCGGGCCGGAGGTGGCCATGCAGACGCCGACCTTGCCGGTGGCCTGCGCGTAGCCGGTGGCCGCGTGGCCCGCGCCCTGCTCGTGCCGGACCAGGACGTGGCGGACCTTGACGGAGTCCATCAGCGGGTCGTAGGCGGGCAGGATCGCGCCGCCGGGGATGCCGAAGATGGTTTCCGCGCCTACGGCTTCGAGCGAGCGGATGAGCGACTGGGCCCCGGTCATCGTCTCGACGACCGCGGGGGTGCCTTGGGACGGCGCGGCCGGGTGGTCCCCGCGGCGGGGAGTTGCCGTGTGCTCAGTCATCTGCCTGTCTTCTTTCGCCGGTTCGGCTGTCCGCTTCATCCCATATTCGGATGGAACGAGCGAGGGGGACAACGGTGTCTCACGAGGGGTTCAGCGGTGCGACCGCAACAAAAAACCCCTCGTGCCCAAAGGCATGCGAGGGGTGGCGCGTCGGTCTCCGAGGTCGAGGGCAACTCTGGCCCGCTCAGCCGACGCGCCCGCCAAGTACGAGAATTCGGGTGCTCATGGCACCGACCTTCCTCCTGCGCGGCATTTGATGTCAAGCAGGTGGGACGGCCGTCTCACCATGCGGACCGAGGATGGACGGTCTGCCGGTCGGCCGGCGGTCGGCCGACAGGTACGCGTGCCGGGCCGACACCGAGCCCAGCGGGCGCGGCAGCGGGTAGAGCCGGCGGGCCAGCGCCCGGCGCAGCCGGAACTCGTCCAGCGGCTGCGCGAAGGCCAGCCCCTGCCCGTTGCGGCAGCCCAGCTCCTGAAGCACCGTCACCTGCCGGGGCTGGTCCACCCCCTCGGCGGCGGTGACCAGGCCGAGCTCGCGGCCCAGTCGCAGCGCGTTGCCGGCCAGCGCCCGCCCGCGCGGCGAGTCCACCACTTCCTGCACCAGCGTACGGTCGAGCTTGAGCCCGTCGAACGGCAGCTGGGCCAGCGCGCCGAGCGAGCCGCTGCCGGCGCCGAATCCGGCCAGCGCGGTGCCCACCCCGAGCCGGCGCAGCGCGGCCAGCCGGCGGCCCAGCTCGTCCGCCGTGCTGTCCGGCCCCATCCGGGCCAGCTCGACCACCAGTCGGCCGGGCGGCAGGCCGGTCTCCCGCAGCACCGCTGCGATCGTCTCGTAGACCCCGGGCGCGCAGAGCCGCTCGGCGCTGAGGCGGACCGAGACCGGCACGGCGGCGGAGCCCGGCCGCAGCCCGCCGCGCGCGTCGGCGCCGCGCACCGCGGCCTGCCGGACCGCCTGTTCGAGCAGCCAGCGGGCGAACCTGGTCGCCGCGTCGCCCTGCTCCGCCCCGCGCAGGAACTCGGCCGGGGTGAGCAGCAGGCCCTGCGCCGAGCGCCAGCGGGCCAGCGCCTCCAGCCCGGTGACCGCGCCGGTGCGCAGGTCCACCACCGGCTGGTGCAGCAGCGCGAAGCCGCCCTCCTTGACCGCGGCGCGCAGCCGCTCGTCCAGCTCCTTGCGCTGGTCCAGGTCGGCCCGCATCCCCGGCGTGTAGAGCACCACCCGGCCCTTGCCCTGCGACTTGGCCCGGTACATCGCCAGGTCGGCGTCGCGCATCAGCTCGTCGGCCAGCGCGCCCACCTCGCCCGGCTGGGCGTCCGGCTCGGCCGGCCGGGGGCCGAAGGCGATCCCGATGCTGGCCGCCACGCCCAACTCGGCGCCGCCGATCCAGTACGGCTCGGAGAGCGCGTGCCGCAGCCGCTCGGCCAGCTCCTGCACCCGCAGCCGGCCGAGCCGGCCGCTGACCAGCACCGCGAACTCGTCGCCGCCGAACCGCGCCACGGTGTCGCCGGAGCGCACGGTGGCCTGCAGCCGGCGGGCCGCCTGCACCAGCAGCTGGTCGCCGACCTGGTGGCCGACGCTGTCGTTGACCGCCTTGAAGCCGTCCAGGTCGAGGAAGAGCACGGCCACCGCCGACCCGTCCTGGTACGGGTGTTCGCGCGGCCCGTCGTCGCCCTGGCCGCCCAGCGCGGCGCGCAGCCGCTCGGTGAACAGGGCCCGGTTGGGCAGGTCGGTGAGCGGGTCGTGGAAGGCGTTGTGCTGGAGCTGGGCCTGCAGCCTGACCCGCTCGGTGACGTCACGGCTGTTCAGGATCAGGCCGTCGCGGTACCGGTTGACGGTGGACTCCACGTGCAGCCACTCCCCGCCGCCGGCCCGGATCCGGCACTCCACCCGGGCGCTCGGCTCCGGCTGGCGCGGCGCGGCCGGGGTCAGCCGGCCGGCCGGGGGCAGGTGGCCCGGCCGGCGGGCCAGCAGCTGGCTGCGGGCCAGGAACCGGTGCACCTCGCGGACCACCCGGTCGGTGTCCTGCGGGTGCACCAGGTCGAGCAGCCGGCCGCCGACCAGCTCCTCCGGGTCGCGGCTGTAGACGCCGAGCGCGGCCGGCGAGACGTAGGAGAGCACCCCGTCCGCCCCGGTGATCATGATCACGTCGCTGGAGCCCTGCACCAGCGAGCGGAAGTGCGCCTCCTTCTGGGCCAGCTCCTGGGCCAGCGACAGGTTGTCGAGCAGCATGATGCCCTGACGGACGATCAGCGCGAGCCCGACGGTGCAGGCGATCACGATCACCACCCGGTCCATCGGTCTGCCTCCGAGGGCGTTGTAGAGGATGCCGGCGGTGCAGACCGAGGCGGCGGCGTACGGGGTCAGCGCGCTGAAGGTGGAGGCCACCCGGCGGCGCGGGGTGCCGCCGGCCGAGGGGTGCTCGCGGCTCGGCCGGCCGCGCCGCCAGCGCGAGGACCAGGGCGCGTAGGCGAGCAGCAGGCTGCCGGCGAACCAGCCGGCGTCCAGGATCTCCCCGGAGTGGTAGGTGCCGCGCAGCGCGGGCGAGGTGAACAGCGCGTCGCAGACCACGGTGACCGCCAGGCCCAGCATCGCGGTGTGCACCGGCGCCCGGTTGCCGTCCCGGCAGCGGAACCGCAGGCCGACCACCAGCGAGACCATCAGGATGTCCAGCACCGGGTAGGCCAGGCCCAGGGCGAGCCGCAGCGGGTTGCCCACCTCGCCCTCGGCGGCCCGGCCGAGCGCCAGGCTCCAGCTGAGCGTGAACAGCGAGCCGGCCACCATCCAGCCGTCCAGCAGCAGGCAGACCCAGCCGGCGGTGCCGCGCGGGCGCTGGGCCAGCACCAGCAGGCCGAGCACGGCCAGCGGGGCGAACGGCAGGAAGGCGTAGTCGGCGATCGAGTCCTGCGGCAGCGAGGTGCGCAGCACCACCTCGTACCAGCCCCAGGTGCCGTTGCCGACCGCCAGGGTGGCCGAGGAGAGGCCGAAGAGCAGCCAGGCGCCGCGGGTCTGGCCGGGCACCATGCAGCCGTGCGCCAGGCAGGAGAGGGCGGCGGCCAGCGCGGCACCGGCCAGGCCGAAGTCGCCCATGAAGAGCGCCAGCGAGCGGGAGCCCCAGCCGAAGCCGGCGCCGACCGCGTAGGAGAGGCAGAGCAACGCGAGCAGCAGGGCGAGGCGTCGGCCGACCAGCAGCGGCGGGCGGGCCGCGGCCGTGAGCCGGTCCGCCGGTCCGCCGTCGGACCTCGAACTCACCCCGCACCTCCCCCCGTAACCACCCCACCGGAGCGGGGATCTGACGCAGTGACCCGCCGGACGGGCAGGAGCCGAGGTCCCAGCCGGGACCCTACACCACTTCGGTCACTCAATGACACGCACACTCAACTTAGAGTAATGGTCCGAGAGTAGGGATATGCACCCGCTTCCACCAGATCGGCCCGGTTGGCCGTAGCGCACGCACGGGAGCACGCGCGCCGGGGCGCGTGCGTCGGTGCGCCCGGCTACGCGCCCACGACGGCGGCGCGCGCCGGTGCCGACGGGGGGAACAGGCGCAGCCGGTGGGCCAGCGCGGCGGCCTCCCCGCGACCGGAAACCTCCAGCTTGGCGAGGATGTTGGAGACGTGGACGCTCGCCGTCTTGGGCGAGATGAAGAGCTCCTCGGCGATCTGCCGATTGGTCCGCCCCTCGGTCAGCAGCCGCAGCACATCGGTCTCCCGCGGCGTGAGGTGGAAGGCGGCCGGACCTTCGGGCTCACTCGGTTCGGCGCGCGCCCCCTCCGGCGCTCCCCGGTTCGCCCCGAGCCGGTGCAGCAGCCGGTCGAGCTCCCCGCGCAGCCACCGGTCCCCCAGCCGTTCGGCCAGCTCGGCGGCCTCGCGCAGCAGTTCGGCCGCCGCCTCGCGCTCGCCGGTCGCTGCCGCGGCCCCGCCCGCGCCGTGCAGCGCGAGCACCAGCGGGTAGGGCAGCCCGGTGCTCCGCAGCCGCTCGACGGCCGCCGCCCAGTGCGCCGGGGTGTCCCGCGCCCCGGCGCGGGCCAGCTCGGCCTCGGCGAGCAGCGCCCAGCCCTCGTGCAGCGGCGCCACGGGCCGCTGCGCGGCGAGCCGCTCGGCGATCCGGGCCAGCACGGCCGGCCGCTCCCGGTCGGCGGCCGGCAGCCCCCGGGAGTCCGCCTCCACGGCGGCGCCACGGGCCAGCAGCGGCAGCAGCCGGAAGTCCCGCCGCCCGATCTCGCCGTCCAGCACCGCGAACAGCGCCTCCCGGGCCAGCAGCGGCTGCCCGCCGCGGCCGGCCAGGTCCACCGCCAGCTTGGCGGTGGGGATCAGGTGCTGCGGCTGGTCCCGGCGGTCGGTGGTGGCCTGACAGACCCTCAGCAGCTCCCGGGCCGCCGCCAGGTCGCCGCGGCGCAGCGCGAGTTCGCCGCGCAGCCGGTTCAGGAAGGGGTCGAAGGCCTCGGTCCGCAGGTCGCTCTCCCAGCCGGCCAGCACCTCGGCGGCCTCCTCGACCCGGCCGAGCAGCAGCAGCGACTCGGCCAGGTTGCCGGCCAGGATCGCGCCGGTGTTGCGCAGCATCCCCAGGTCGCCGGCGACCGCCAGGCCCTCCCGGGCCAGCGTCACCGCCTCCGCCAGCCGGCCCTCGTTGGCGAGCATGCTGGCCAGGTTGTTCAGGCCGCGGGTGAGCAGGTCCGGCACCGGCATCCCGCGGGCCGCCTCGACGGCGGCGCGCAGCTCGGCGATGCCGCGCTCGGGTTCGCCGAACTCGGCGTAGAGCGAGCCGAGGGTCATCCGGGCGTGCAGTTCGACCCCGGTCGCGCCGACCTGGCGGGCGATCGCCACGGCGCGCTCGGCGCGCGCCAGGTCGTCCCCGGTCGGGGTGTAGAGCATCGCCTGGCCGGCGGCCAGCGCGAACACGTCGGCCTGCACGGCGGACGGCGGGCGGCCCTCGACCAGCCGCAGCGCGTGGCCCAGCTCCTCGGTGGTGCCGTTGCGGTTGAGGTGGCCGAGCATCCGGGCCCGGTTCATCCGGAACCAGGCGGCGCGCAGCGGGTTCTCCGCCTCGTCGGTCAGCTTCAGGGCCCGCTTGGCCAGGCTCAGGCCGCGCTCCCGGTCGCCGGAGCGGCGGGCCGCGACCAGCGCCTCGGCCAGCACGTCGACCAGCCGCAGCCGCTCGCAGGCCGGGTCGCAGGCGCCCGGGTCACAGCAGCAGGGCGGGTAGGTCTCGGCCCAGTCGTGCGGGCGCAGGGTGGTGGCCAGCACCTCGGCGTCCACCTCGTCCCAGAGCTCGATCGCCCGCTCCAGCAGGCTGAGCTGCTCGGCGAAGGCGTTGCGCCGGCGGGCCGCCCGGGCGGCGTCCAGGGCGGTGGGCAGGGCCCGGGCCGGGGCGTGCGCGTGGTACCAGTAGTTGGCCAGCCGGGCCGGTCGCTCGTCGCCGCGGACCAGCGTGGGGTCGGCCTCCAGGGCGGCGGCGTAGCGGCGGTTGATCCGGGTCCGCTCGCCGGGCAGCAGGTCGTCGGAGACCGCCTCGCGGGCCAGCGCGTGCCGGAACCGGTAGCCCTCGCCGTCCTTGTCCGGCTGCAGCACGTTGGCGCCGACGGCGGTGCGCAGCGCGTCCAGCAGCTCGTCCTCGGAGTCGTCCAGCACGGCGGCGAGCAGCTCGTGCTCGACCCTGGAGCCGCCCTCGGCGGCGATCCTGACGACCCGTTGGGTCTCCTCGGGCAGCGCCTCCACCCGGACCAGCAGGATGTCGCGCAGCGAGTCGCTCAGGCCCGCGTAGCAGCCGTCGGTGCAGGAGGCGGCCAGCTCCTCGACGAAGAACGGGTTGCCCTCGGAGCGGCGCAGGATCCGGTCCACCAGCTGCGGGTCGGGGGTGTCGGTGCCCAGGATGCCGGCCAGCTGGGCGGCCACCTCGGGGCGGCCGAACCGGTCCAGCTCCAGCCGGTGCACGGTGCGCTGGCGCTCCAGCTCGGCCAGGAACGGGCGGAGCGGGTGGCGGCGGTGCAGGTCGTCGGTGCGGTAGGTGGCGATGATCAGCACCCGGGCCCGGTGCAGGGTGGAGATCAGGTAGCCGAGCAGCTCCCGGGTGGAGCGGTCGGACCAGTGCAGGTCCTCGATCGCCAGCACCAGCGGGCGGTCCGCGCTCAGCCGCTCGAAGAGCCGGGCCAGGTTCTCGAACAGCCGGGCCCGGCTGTACTCGTCGTTGGGCTCCTGGTCGGTCTCGCCGAACTCCGGCAGCACCCGGGCCAGGTGGCCCTCCAGGCCGTCGGCGGCGCAGGCCAGTTCGGACCTGCGGGCGCGGTGCAGCCGGCGCAGTGCGGTGGCCAGCGGCGCGTACGGCAGGCCCTCGGCCCCCACCTCCAGGCAGTGGCCGAGCATGGCGACGGTGCCCTCGGCATCGGCCTTGCAGAGGAACTCCTCCAGCAAGCGGGTCTTGCCCACTCCGGCGTCGCCGCCGATCAGCAGCGCCTGCGGCTGCCCGTTCCCGACCCGGCGCAACGCCGAGTCGAGCGCCGCCAGTTCACTGCCGCGGCCGACGAAGACAGGGCTGACCGACATCTGCTCCACGGCGCTGAGCATGCCATATGCCCCCGACAGCTGCCCACGGGTTATCCGGGATCCCGGAACGGGCGAGGGGAGGGCGCCGTCGGCGACCCTCCCCCGTGTTGCTGCTCCGGTTCCCGGCTCCGCTGCTCCCCTCGTGGCAGCGGCGCCGGTTCCCGGCGCTCCGGTCAGCATTCCCCGAGCGCGGCGGCGCGCTCGGTGTGCACCGGGCGGGCGGCCCGGCGCAGACCGGCCGTCAGGCGGCCGAGCCGGCTGCCCCGTTCGGTGCGGGCGGCCCGGTTGGCCCGGCGGGCCTCGTCGGCCAGCCGCTCGTGGGCGGCGGCGGCCCGGAGCTCGGCGCTGCGCTGCAGGTAGATCTCGTACTCGTTCACGGTGTCCCCTCGGTTCCCGTCCCTCTGGCGATACCTAAAGGTTCCTCTCCAAGGGGGGTGGGGCACATCGGCAGCTTGCCCGATCTCGGACGCCCAGGGGGCCTTAGACGGACCCCGGAAACGCCTGTGGCCACCCCTAAGGAGGGGTGGCCACAGGTACTGACGGGTGCTTAGGCGGCGCCGAGGCGCTCCAGGATGAGGTCCTTCACCTTCGCCGCGTCGGCCTGGCCGCGGGTCGCCTTCATCACCGCGCCGACCAGCGCGCCGACCGCCTGCACCTTGCCGCCGCGGATCTTGTCCGCGACGTCCGGGTTCTCGGCGATGACCTGGTCCACGGCCGCGCCGAGCGCGGAGTCGTCGGAGACGACGGCCAGCCCGCGGGCGGCCACCACCTCGTCCGGCCCGCCCTCGCCGGCCAGCACGCCCTCGATCACCTGGCGGGCCAGCTTGTCGTTCAGCTTGCCCTCGGCGACCAGCGCGCAGACCCGGGCCACCTGGGCCGAGGTGATCGGCTGCTCGGCCAGCTCGGTGCCGGTCTCGTTGGCCCGGCGGGCCAGCTCGCCCAGCCACCACTTGCGGGCCTGGTCGGCCGGCGCGCCGGCCGCGATGGTCTCCAGGATCGGCTCGACCGCACCGGCGTTGAGCACCGACTGCATGTCCTTGTCGGACAGGCCCCACTCGGCCTGCAGCCGGGCCCGGCGGACCCGGGGCAGCTCGGGCAGCTCGGAGCGCAGCTGCTCGACCCAGTCACGGGCCGGGGCGATCGGCACCAGGTCGGGCTCCGGGAAGTACCGGTAGTCCTCGGCGTTGTCCTTGATCCGGCCGGCCGTGGTGCTGCCGTCGTCCTCGTGGAAGTGCCGGGTCTCCTGCACGATGCTGTCGCCGCGGCCGAGCACGGTGGCGTGCCGCTGGATCTCGAACCGGGCGGCCCGCTCCACGCTGCGCAGCGAGTTGACGTTCTTGGTCTCCGAGCGGGTGCCGAACTTCTCGGTGCCGTTCGGGCGCAGCGACAGGTTGACGTCGCAGCGCATCTGGCCCTTGTCCATCCGGGCCTCGGAGACGCCCAGGGCGCGGATCAGCTCGCGCAGCTCGGCGACGTACGCCTTGGCGACCTCGGGGGCCCGCTCGCCGGCGCCCTCGATCGGCTTGGTGACGATCTCGATCAGCGGGATGCCGGCCCGGTTGTAGTCGAGCAGCGAGTGGGTGGCGCCGTGGATCCGGCCGGTGGCCCCGCCGACGTGGCTGGACTTGCCGGTGTCCTCCTCCATGTGGGCGCGCTCGATCTCCACCCGGAAGGTCGAGCCGTCCTCCAGCTGCACGTCGAGGTAGCCGTTGAAGGCGATCGGCTCGTCGTACTGCGAGGTCTGGAAGTTCTTCGGCATGTCCGGGTAGAAGTAGTTCTTCCGGGCGAACCGGCACCACTCGGCGATCTCGCAGTTGAGCGCCAGCCCGATCCGGATCGCCGACTCCACGCCGATCGCGTTGACCACCGGCAGCGAGCCCGGCAGGCCCAGGCAGGTCGGGCAGACCTGGCTGTTCGGCTCGGCGCCCAGCTCGGTCGAGCAGCCGCAGAACATCTTGGTCTTGGTGCCCAGCTCGACGTGGACCTCCAGGCCCATCACCGGGTCGTACGACGCGAGAGCGTCCTCGTAGGAGACCAGGTTCATGACGCTCACAGCGTCCCCTTCATTCGTAAGTCTTCGAAAGGTGGGTCCGGCCGCCGGGCGCGTGCCGCGGCCGGACCCGACGGAACGTCAGTCGGCGAGGACGTCCTCGATGCCCAGCCGGCGCAGCTCGCGGACCAGCAGGGCGGTGCCGGTGGCCAGTGCCAGGCCGCCGACCACGGCGTTGGCCAGCAGCAGGGTGTCGTCCTCCGAGCGGGCCTTCTTGACGTCCTTGACGATGCTCAGGACGCCGAAGGCGCTGGTGGCGATGGACAGCAGCAGGCCGGGCTTGGTGTGCTTCCAGCCCTTGGCCTTCGCGACGGTGCTCACAGTGCCGGTGCCTCCTCCAGCAGGGGGTGCCCCCACTTGTCGTCGAGTGCGGCCTCCACGGCGCCGCCCACGCGGTACAGGCGGTCGTCCGCCATCGCGGGTGCGATGATCTGCAGGCCGACCGGAAGATTGTCCTCCGGCGCCAGGCCGACCGGCAGCGACATGGCCGCGTTGCCCGCCAGGTTGGACGGGATGGTGCACAGGTCCGCCAGGTACATCGCCATCGGGTCGTCGGCGCGCTCGCCGATCGGGAAGGCGGTGGTCGGGGTGGTCGGGGAGACCAGCACGTCCACGCCGGCGAAGGCGGCGTCGAAGTCGCGTGAGATCAGCGTGCGGACCTTCTGGGCCGAGCCGTAGTAGGCGTCGTAGTAGCCCGAGGAGAGGGCGTAGGTGCCCAGGATGATCCGGCGCTTGACCTCGGGGCCGAAGCCGGCCTCGCGGGTCAGCGCGGTGACCTCCTCGGCCGACCGGTTGCCGTTGTCGCCGACCCGCAGGCCGTAGCGCATGGCGTCGAAGCGGGCCAGGTTGGAGGAGGCCTCGCTGGGCGCGATCAGGTAGTAGGCGGGCAGCGCCAGGGTGAAGGACGGGCAGGAGACCTCGACCACCTCGGCGCCGAGCTCGCGCAGCAGCTCCACGGACTCGTGGAAGCGCTGCATCACGCCGGCCTGGTAGCCCTCGCCGGCGAACTCCTTGACCACGCCGATCCGCATGCCGCGGATGTCGCGCATCTTGGCGGCCGCGACCACCGGCGGCACCGGGGCGTCGATCGAGGTGGAGTCCAGCGGGTCGTGGCCGGCGATCGCCTCGTGCAGCAGCGCCGCGTCCAGCACGGTGCGGGCGCACGGGCCGCCCTGGTCCAGCGAGGAGGAGAAGGCGACCAGGCCGTAGCGGGAGACCGAGCCGTAGGTGGGCTTGACGCCGACCGTGCCGGTGACCGCGCCGGGCTGGCGGATCGAGCCGCCGGTGTCGGTGCCGATCGCCAGCGGGGCCTCGAAGGCGGCCAGCGCGGCCGCCGAGCCGCCGCCGGAACCGCCGGGGATCCGGGACAGGTCCCAGGGGTTGCCGGTGGCGCCGTAGGCGGAGTTCTCGGTGGAGGACCCCATGGCGAACTCGTCCATGTTGGTCTTGCCGAGGATCACCACGCCCGCGTCCTTCAGACGCGCCGTCAGGGTGGCGTCGTAGGGCGGGATCCAGCCTTCGAGGATCTTCGAGCCGCAGGTGGTCGGGACGCCCTTGGTGGTGAAGACGTCCTTGAGCGCCAGCGGGACGCCGGCCAGCGGGCCGAGCTCCTCGCCCTTGGCGCGCTTCTCGTCGACCGCCTTGGCCGCGGCCAGCGCGCCCTCGGTGTCCACGTGCAGGAAGGCGTTGACCTTCTTGTCGACGGCGTCGATCCGGTCCAGGTGCGCCTGCGCCACCTCGACCGCGCTGACCTCGCCGGACTTGATCGCCTCGGCGGTCTTCGCCGCCGCCCACTTAATGATTGGCGTCTTGATGAGTTCGGTCATCAGGTCAGTCCTCCCCGAGGATCTGCGGGACGCGGAAACGCTGCTCCTCGGCCGCGGGGGCCCCGGAGAGCGCCTGCTCGGGCGTGAGCGAGGGACGGACCTCGTCCGGGCGCATGACGTTGGTCAGCGGCAGCGGGTGGGAGGTCGGCGGGACGTCCTGTCCGGCCACCTCCGAAACGCGGGCGACCGCGCCGATGATCACGTCGAGCTGCTCGGCGAAGTGGTCCAGCTCCTCCGCCTGCAACTCCAGACGCGACAGCCGGGCGAGGTGGGCGACCTCCTCGCGCGTGATGCCAGGCATGCAGCGATCCTCAGGGTGAGTTCGGGCGAGGACGGCACCTGGGCTCCGCGTGCGGGAGCGCCCCGTCCTCTCTTACTTGACGTCCATCCTAGGGGGCGCGGCACGTCACCGGTGTTACTGAGGGGTCGTCGGGGCCTCGGCCGGCGGCACCAGGGGCTGTCGGGGCAGCACCGGGCGGACCAGTTCGGCCTGGCCGGTCCAGCGCCGCAGACCCGGCAGCCGCTCGGCCGGGGAGGGGCCGGTGCGGTGCACCTGGAGCCAGGCGGTGGCCTGGTCGGCGGGCAGCGCGGCGGAGACCAGCCAGCCCTGCACCGCGTCCACGCCCAGGTGGTGCAACCGCTCCCAGGTCTCGTCGTCCTCCACGCCCTCGGCCACCACGGTCAGGCCGAGCGAGTGGGCCAGCTCGACCGAGCAGCGCACCACGGCCGCGTCGTGGTGGTCGGCGACCATCCGGGAGACGAAGGAGCGGTCGATCTTCAGCTCGCCGACCGGCAGGCTGCGCAGCCGCACCAGCGAGGAGTGGCCGGTGCCGAAGTCGTCCAGCGACATGCCGACCCCGTGCCCGCGCAGTTCGGCGAGCGTGTCGGCGGCCAGCCGGGAGTCGTCCAGCAGCAGCCGCTCGGTGATCTCCAGCTGGAGCGCGTGGGCGGGCACCTGATGGCGGCTCAGGTGGCCGGCCACCCGCTGGGCGAAGCCGGGGTTGAGCACGTCGCGCGGCGAGACGTTCACCGCGACCTGCACCTGCAGGCCCTGCGAGCGCCAGGCGGCGAGTTGGCCGATCGCCGCCTCCAGCACGTAGTCGGTGAGCCGGGGCATCAGGCCGCTGGACTCGGCCAGGCCCACGAACTCGTCCGGGGAGACCCGGCCGCGGCCCGGCCGCTCCCAGCGCAGCAGCGCCTCCAGGCCGACCACCCGGCCGTCGAAGGCCACCTTGGGCTGGTAGTGCAGCTGCACCTCGCCGGTCTCCAGCGCCCGGCGCAGGTCGCCGAGCAGGCCGATCCGGTACGGGGTGTCCACGTCCTGGGACTTGTCGTACTGCTCGACGCCGGTGCGGGCCCGCTGGGCGTGCGCCATCGCCACGTCGGCCCGGCGAAGCAACGATTCTGCGTCGTCTGCGTGCAGCGGGTAGACGCAGACGCCGGCGGTGGCCTCCAGCACCAGCAGCAGGCCGTCCAGGCGGATCGGTGCGGCGAGTTCGGCGATCAGCGCCTTGGCGAGGCGCTCCAGCAGCTCGGGGCGGCCGACCCCGGGCAGCAGCACCGCGAACTCGTCGCCGCCCATCCGGGCCACCACGGCCCGGCGGCCGTCCGCGGCGCCCGGCTCCAGCCCGGCCAGCAGCCGGCCGGTCTCCCGGCGGCGCTCGGCGGCCAGCAGCGGGGTGAGCTCGGGGACGGTGACCGGGGCGGCGGCGGAGCCGACGGCCTGGCAGGGGCCGAAGGGCTGCGGCTCCGGGGGCAGCAGCGGCAGGCTGGTCCGGCTGGGCGCGGCGGGCGCGGCGTCCACCGCGCCGCCGCGGAGCACCCGCTGGAGGCGGCGGCCGATGTGCACCAGCAGCCGGTCGCCGGCCGCGTGGCCGAGCGTGTCATTGAGCGATCGGAAGCGGTCGAGATCGAACAGGATCAGACCGACCGAGTAGTCGTTCTGATCCTGGTGTTCGGCGATGGTCTCCTGGGCCGCCAGCAGCAGCGCGTGCCGGTTGGGCAGCCCGGTCAGCGGATCGGTCAGCTGGTCCCTGGCCCGGTCCCGGGCCATCCGCCAGGCCGCCACCAGGACCGCCATCGGAACCGCGAACAGCGGTAGCAGCTCGGGCTCGTGACGGCTGACCAGGACGGCCAGCGGAATCAGCGGCGCGGCGCCGGCGAGCAGCACGCCGAGCAGCAGGACGGCGCCCGCCACCCCCTGCGGCGGGCGCGTCGGCGCACCGCCGGTCGAACGATCCATACGCCCTGTCCTCCGTCAGGCCCGCCCCCGCCAGGCCGCCTCGCGGCTGGAACCGACCCGAAGAGCGGTCGGACTGGCCACTCCTGATCGAGTGCCGGTCGGTCTCGGCCCGGAAGCGCCCCCGTCGGCGCCACCACTCGCCGATCCCACCGACGGGTGGCCCCCGCTCCTGCTGACACTCCGTTGCGCTCCAGGGTAAGTCCGCC
This sequence comes from Kitasatospora viridis, assembly GCF_007829815.1. Lineage (NCBI taxonomy): Bacteria > Bacillati > Actinomycetota > Actinomycetes > Kitasatosporales > Streptomycetaceae > Kitasatospora > Kitasatospora viridis. Next base: position 1,812,727 of record NZ_VIWT01000001.1, read on the forward strand.
CCCATGGCGAGGGCGGACTTTCGGTCATCCGGGAGCACGCCAGCCGGATCGCGGCGCCGCACAGTGACACGATGCCCCCTTTACGCGCCCAGCACCCTGGTGACGGGGCATCAGCACGATAACAAGACGGAATCGTCAGCCCTGGTCAGCCCCCTCGGTGGCGGAGGGCTCCGCCGGCGGGTCGGCGGGGGCGGGCGGCTCGTCAGTGGGCGACGCCTTGTCGGCAACCGACGGTTCGTCAGCAGGCGGCAGGCCCAGGTGGGCGCGCGCCGCCGCCGGGCCGTCGGCGAGCAGCACCTCGAACCCGGCGTCATCCAGCACCGGGAGGCCGAGCTGGACCGCCTTGTCGTACTTCGACCCGGGGTTGTCACCCACCACCACGAAGTGGGTCTTCTTCGAAACCGAACCGGTCACCTTCGCTCCGCGGCTGACCAGCGCCTCCTTGGCGCCGTCCCGGGTGTGCCCGGCCAGCGTGCCGGTCACCACCACGGTCAGCCCCTCCAGCGGGCGCTCGGCCTCCTCCGCGGGCGCCTCCTCGGTGAACTTCACGCCCGCCTCGCGCCACTTGCGCAGGATCTCGCGGTGCCAGTCCTCCTGGAACCACTCCTGGATCGACCGGGCGATCTTCGGGCCGACCCCCTCGACCCCCGCCAGCCGCTCCTCGTCGGCCTCGAAGACCGCGTCCAGGTCACGGAACTCCCTCGCCAGCGCCTGTGCGGCCACCGGGCCGACATGACGGATCGACAGGCCGTTGAGGTAGCGCCAGAGTTCCTTCTCCCGGGCCGCGGCCAGGTTCTCCAGCAGCACCGTGGCGGTCTTCTTGGGCTCCCCGCTGAGGTTGGCGAAGAAGGAGACCTCCTTCTCCTCACCGGTCGCGTCGTCGAGTTTGGGCATGCCGGTCTTCTGGTCGCGCACCAGCACCCGGATCGGCAGCAGCTGCTCCACGGTAAGACCGAAGATGTCCCCCTCGTTCTTGACGGGAGCGTCAGCAGGCTCCAGCGGCTGGGTCAGCGCGGTCGCCGCCACGTAGCCCAGGCCCTCGACGTCCAGCGAGGAGCGTCCGCCCAGGTAGGCGATCCGCTCGCGGATCTGCGCCGGGCAGTGCTCGGCGTTCGGGCAGCGCAGGTCGATGTCGCCCTCGGACATCGGGCGCAGCTCGCTACCGCACTCGTGGCAGTGCGAGGGCATCACGAACTCCCGCTCGGAGCCGTCCCGCAGGTCCTCCACCGGGCCGAGGATCTCCGGGATCACGTCGCCCGCCTTGCGCAGCACCACGGTGTCGCCCAGCAGCACGCCCTTGGCCTTCACCACCTGCTGGTTGTGCAGGGTCGCGTACTGCACCATCGAGCCGGCCACCTTCACCGGCTCGGCCAGCACCGCGTACGGGGTGGCCCGGCCGGTCCGCCCGATGCCCACCTTGATCGAGGCCAGCTTGGCGGTGACCTCCTCCGGCGGGTACTTCCAGGCGATCGCCCAGCGCGGCGACTTGGAGGTGGAGCCGAGCCGGCCCTGCAGGGCGATCTCGTCCACCTTGACCACGACGCCGTCGATCTCGTGCTCGACCGAGTGGCGCTGCTCGCCGTACAGCTTGATGAAGGCCCGGACCTCGGCGAGGGTGGCGACCACCTTGTTGTGCTTGGCGGTCGGCAGGCCCCAGTCGCGCAGCAGCTGGTAGGCGTGCGACTGGCAGTCGATGTCGAAGCCCTCGCGCGCGCCGATCCCGTGCACCACCATGTGCAGCGGGCGCGAGGCGGTGACGTGCGGGTCCTTCTGGCGCAGCGAACCAGCGGCCGCGTTGCGCGGGTTGGCGAACAGCTTGAGCAGCGCCTGCGGGCGCTTGCCCTCCTTGGCCCGCTCCTCGTTCTCCGCCTTGCGGCGCTCGTTCTCGGCGGCGAGGGAAGCGTTGAGCTCGGCGAACGCCTCGGTGGGCAGGTAGATCTCGCCGCGGATCTCCACCAGCGGGGGGAGGTCCGCGCCGTGCAGCCGGTGCGGGATGTCCTTGATGGTGCGGACGTTGGCCGTGATGTCCTCGCCGACCCGGCCGGTGCCACGGGTGGCGGCCAGCACGAGGTCGCCGTCGATGTAGGTGAGGTTGACGGCCAGGCCGTCCACCTTGAGCTCGCACAGGTAGTGGTAGTCGACGCCGTCCAGCTCGCGGGCCACCCGGTCGGCCCAGGCGGCCAACTCCTCGTCGTCCATCGCGTTGTCCAGGCTGAGCAGCCGCTCCCGGTGCTCGACCTTGGCGAAGCCCTCGGCGGTGCCGCCACCCACCTTCTGGGTCGGCGAGTCCGGGGTGACCAGCGCCGGGTGCTCGGCCTCCAGCGCCTCCAGCTCGCGCATCAGCCCGTCGAACTCGGCGTCGCTGACGGTCGGCGCGTCCTGCTCGTAGTAGCGGACCCGGTGCTCCTCGACCTCCGCCGCCAGCTCCGCGTGCCGCCTGCGCGCCTGCGCCGGGACGTCCTCCCAGCCCTCGACCGCCGCCACCCTGTGCCTCCTCGCGTCCCTACCTGACAGCGGTGACCCTACCGGGCAGGTCGGACGCCGCCCCGGATTGGTGTGCGGGCAGGTCAGCCAGTGTGCGAAGGGCACCCGGCGTCGGCGAGCCGCAGCCGCTCCCGCCATCCCGGGCGCGTCGGCTCGGGCTGCTGGGGTTGTGCGGCTGCGGCGGTGCGGCACCGTGCGCAGCGGTTCTCGCCGGAGACCACGCGGAACGGCCGCTCGCAGTCTGTGCAGATCGCCAGGGTCACCGGCTGGTCGTCCGACTCGTGGGCGGGCATCTTGTCGCGCAGCCGGGTGCGGAGCAGTCCCGCCGGGCACTTCAGGGGGACGGGCAGCCCGGCGGTCAGCGCGTGCCGCAGCCCGGCCGGGCTGACGCCCCGGGCCAGCCACTCGGCGGCGAGCGGGGCGAGGCGGGCCACCTCGGCGGAGCCGAGGAGGAGGCGGGGGTCGGTCTTGCGGAGGGAGCGGAGGAGTTGTTCGGCCGCTGTGAGGCGGCCGTCGGGGTCGGGGGCGGGATCGAGGGCAGGATCGAGCGGGACCGGGAGGGGGGAAGGCGTGTCGTCCCGCAGTGTTCCTCCCGCGGGGAGGACGGTGCCGGGTGACGGGGCGTCGGCCCGGCCGACCTTCCGTTCTCCGGCACCCGGTCGGCCGACGAAGAGCTGCTCCGCCTCCCCTGCGTCCAGCGACACGCTGGACATGAGGGACTCCGACCGCACCTGCCCACTCGCATCGCGCCGCTTCGTACTGTGCAGCAACCCGGCCTTGGCGAGCTGACGGCGCGCCCGGTCGGCGGTGATCCGACCGCCCGTCAGGCCGGCGGCGAGCTCCGTGACGGTGGTCCGGCGGGCGGCGGGCTCGGAGAGCGCCAGGGCCCGAACCAGCAGGCGGAAGGCGGAGTCTGAGAGATCGTCATTCCAGATGTGGGCGTTGGCGATCTGGGTGAAGTCGCGCGGGGGCGCGATAACATTGCGGAGCATCGTCAGTGGTCCTGTCACTTGGCGTTGAAGAGCCCGGCCGGGTGGTGGAACACCCTCCGGGCTCGCCCCTTTTCGGCACAGGGGCAACCCGTTTCACCGCGCACGCTACATGGCCAACGACCCCGCAAACCACACTCCGCTATCGCGCGACCACGTTACGCAACCCCACGTGCGCCCCCCTCGCGCCGCTGCCTCAGCAGAGGTGCGCGACGACCGGCCGGCCGGCCCGGCCTCCACTGGATCGCCCTTGGCTCAAGCGGCCCCCGCGCTGCTCAGCCACGGGTTCACCACCACCGCATCCTGCGGGCAGAAACTCCCCGGCGCGACGACCGCCCGCAGCATCGCGTACGACATCGGCTTCGTCCAGCCGAGGGTCGTCAACGTCGACATGCCGCCCGTCGGACCATCGGAGGCCAGCGACAGGCAGGTCGCCCTGGCCACTCGGATGAGTTGATCGTCGGTGTGGTTCTGGGGCGAGAACTGATCGAGGCCCGGCTGTGTGGCGAGAGCCCGCAGGGACGCCAGGAAAGCGGCGGTCTCCGTAGCGGTCGGGTTCCGCAACGGCGGCACGTAGCTGGGCGTGGGGGCCGGCGGGGCAGGACTCGTGTCGTGGCCGGCGGCGTGTCCGCAGCCGGTCGTGAGAACGAGGAGGAGGACGGCGGTGGCTGTCGCTGCTAACGGTTTGCGCACCCTCGCACCCTAGGGCCAGTCCCGCCGCTGGTCGACCGTCAGAAGCGACCGGACAGCCGACGCCACCGCTCGCCCCGACACCACCGCGGCCCGGGCGAGCGGCAGCTCCGGTGGGAGCACAACCCCCTTCACTGCAAAGGCCGGACGCCACCGACGAGGCCCGACCCGCTCCGCCCCTGAGGACAAAGCCTGATGCGGCGCTAAGCCAGGAACTCTGAGCTGACCGGGATGGGAGGTTGGACTCCGGTGAGCTCAGCAGCTCGCACAGCCAGGAGGTGCACAAGCTCGGAGTAGTAGCCGCGTGCCACGGCTTGCAGCATCTCGGCCAGCGCGGCGAGCTCGCCGATCCGCCCGGCAGGGGTGTCGAGCACGTCGGCGAACTCGGTGCGGATGCGTGCGGCCACCTCGGGGGCGAGGAGGCTGTTCACGTGCAGGATGCCGAGGTCGTAACCGACGGGGACGAGTCCCCAGCGCTCCCAGTCGAGGATCACCAGCGGTGCGGTGAGGTTGCCCCAGTGCAGGTCACCGTGACCGGTGACACGCTCCACCCGCTCCGGTGCCGGGATGCCGAGGAACTGGGGGAACGCCTTCTCGAACCAGCTGTCCCGCACCGTGGTCCGCACACCCTGGGCCTGCCCGAGGTGAGTTAGCGCACGCCGCAGGCCGCTCCACCACTCGTCAGGCAGACCGGGGTCGTGGTCCAGGTCGGGGCGGTGCGGGGAGATCACCGGGTGCGGCACGAAGTCGAGGAGGTCGGCCCCGTAGCCGAACCCGTCCGCGACCCAATCCAGCGAGCCGTGCAGCCGGGGACGCGGCACGTCGTCAGAGATGAGCACCGACGCGCCCACGATGCCCTCCCCGCTGTTGCGGGCGGCGTCGATCCGTCTGGTCGAGAAGACGCGCAGCCACCGGTCGCCGGCGCGTCGGCTCAGCGTGCTCCCAAGGTCTCCCCAGACCGGGGGACCGTCGCTGTGAACCCCGAGTCGGCAAGCCGCCGTCTGGTGCGCGGCTTCCATGCGGCCCCTGGTGTCGTCATCCGGCGGCGAGTGCATTGATCACCTTCCTGAGTCGGTCGACGGCCAGCGGTTCGGCCAGCACCTTGGCAGCATCGTCCCAGTGCTGCTGGCCGCTGGCCGAGACGAGCACCACGTCCAGGCCGGGGCACGAGCCCGCCACCAGCAGTGCGGCAGCCGGGACCGATAAGCCGGGCCGGATCAACTCCACCAGTTCGGGTGTCATCAGACCGGGCAACTCGCCACCATGCAGCGGCGCCGAGCCAAAGGTGGCGATCCCGGCATCGCGTGCCTGGATGAGCGGACCGCCACCGTCCAGCGCCTGATCGATGGGGGCGGCCATCACCAGGCTCACCGGGAGTTGCAGGCCCCTGAAGTGGTGGCGCTCCGATCCGGCGGCCTCCGTGGCCAGGCGCAACAGGTCCGGCACGGTGAACGCACCGGAGGTGAACCCGGACCAGGTGGCGACCCCGTAGCCCCGGATCCGGCGTTCCTGCACCAAGCTCTCCAATTCAGCGAAGGCCGAACGTAGTTGGGCGTGGCATTCGTCTCGTCCATCGTGGTGGTGGACGTGTTCGGGGTTGTGGACGAAGACGAGGTCGGCTTCCCGGCCGAGGGCGTGCAGGGACCGTTCGGTCTGCCAGCGGATGAACGCCGGTTCCAGACTGTGCCCGACAGCCGCGTGTTCGGCGGTGAGCACACCAGCCACGACGGCAGCCTGTCCTTGGGCGCGGGTGTGGAACCCGGTCTTGGTGGTCACCTGAGCGTGCGGGTACTCCCCCAGGACGGGGGCGAGTTCGTGGTGGGCCAGGCCGTGCGCGTAGTTGGGGGCGGTGTCCACCCAGCGCGCACCGGAGGCGAGGGCGGTGCGCGCCGCCTCCTGGACGGCGCGCACCCGGTACGTTCCCAGCCCCAGGACGGCTGTCACAGCGCCGTCCCGACGACGGAGGCGGCTTGGCCCTCGATGAGCAACGAGAGTGCCGAGGCCACCTCCTTGACCTCAAGCCCGGCGGTCGCGGCCAGCGAGCCGAGCGTGGCCGGCTGGCCTGTGAGGAGGACCCGGAGCATGGGAGCGGCTTGTCCGCTGAACTCCCACTCGGTTCCCGCCGCCGCGAGGGTCACCGTTCCGTCCGCCTGGTTCTCCGTCAGGCGTGCCCGGGGAGTGGTCAGGCGCACCGATACCTCCGCCCGAGCGGGCAGACCGGTGACGTAGGGCAGCGAGGGCACCGCGCGACCGTAGTGGGTCGTGTCCACGGAGTCAGCCCAGCGGCTGACCAGGTCCGGATCCGCCAGCTCGACCGCCATGGCTTCGCGCAGCTCCCGCACGAACGCGGCCTGTTCACGTGGTGAGCCGAACCGGGGAACATCCTGTCGGAGGGTCCGGTGCGAGCGGAGCTGATCGACCAGCCAGATCAGGAGGTCGGCGCCGGTGTGCGTCACCAGGCCGAACGACAGGTGCAGCGATTCGGTGCCCTGGTCGGCCGTGACGCCGTGCCACCAGCCGCGCGGCACGTAGAGCACGTCACCGGCGGTCAGGACCAGGTCGGCCACCGGATCACCCTGCGGCTCCTCCGGCGACTCGACGTCCCGAAAGGTCGGGTCCGGCCGGGTGGGCCCGTACAGCTTCCAGCGCTTGGACCCGTGCACCTGGACCACCACCACGTCGTGGTCGTCCCAGTGCGTCCCGAAGCCCTCCCGCTCGGTCCACGAGGCGTAGGCGTTGACCTCGACCAGCGTCCCGAGGAAGCGCTCCAGGGCCTCGGCGGCGGCCCCGATCGGCGGGTGGATCTTCTCGATCGAATCCAGGACCATCGAGGCGCCCTCCGCCAGCTGAGCGTGCAGGTCGGCCGGCTGGATGCGCTGCCAGGTCACGGATCGGCGAGTCGTGATCGGCAACGTGTACCGGTGCTGGGGCACCATCTCGCCGTCCAGCGACAGGCGGAGCCGCGGGGGCTCCAGACGCTGGGTCGAGAGGATGGTGTTCATGTCGTCCCATGACAGGAGGCCGGCGAGATCGGCGGCCTCTCCGGGGAAGACGGCGTAGGAGCGGTGCAGCGTCTGGGCGAGGAAGGACTCCCCGCCCAGACGCGCCGCCCACGAAGCAGCGTCAAGCATCGTGGGCGGCCTTATCAGTCGTTGCCGTCGGAGCGGCCGCTGGTGACGTCGGACGGCTGCTCGGTCCGAGCCCGAGCAGCGGTGATCTTCCGCGCGGCGACCAGGAGGCCGCCCTCAGCGGCCGGGGCCGCCGGGGTGTCCTGCACCATGTGCTTCTTCCCTTCTAGTTGGGTACTCCTACCGGGATTCCGGCAGGAAGACTTGGGGCGGCGCCGATCAGCCACCAAGGAGGAGTGACGACCGACACCGGGACCAGCCAGCCCGTGAGCTCCCCAACGAGCCGACTGGAGCTTGATGTGGCGTCAGGCCGAGTCCGAGAGCTCGTGACCCCTTGCCTGCGCGGCGTTGACGAGGACGGCGAGTCGTCTGTCCCCGGTCACCAACTGGTCGGCCGCGCACTCGAACCAGACGACTTTGCCCGCGCCTTCGGGCCTCCAGCCCCACGAGTGGGCGAGTCCCTCGACCAACAGGAGCCCCCGACCCCCGGTGAGCATGTCCTCGGCGGCACCACGGTCGGGCGGCCGGAGGCTGTTGTCCGCGACCTCGACACGGAGGCGCTCGCCCGTCCACCCCACGGTGACCCGGAACCGGGCACCGGTGTGCTCAACGGCGTTGGCAAGCACCTCACCGGCGCAAAGCTCGACGTCTCGCAGCGCGTCATCGGACAGCGGAACACGCCAGCCCTTGGCAATCCCCGTGATCAACCGGCGTATTGACGGAGCGGCGGCCAAATCGGGCTCAACTTCCCACGCTTGCGAAGGCTGCAGTGTGGTGGCGTTCGTCGAGCTCTTCAGCACGGGCCGCCCTCCGTCTCGATCGGGTTCCCCGGGCTTCCCCCGGCGACTCCCAGGATTTCCGGTCGGGCAGTTCCGCGATAAGAGCCAGCTGATTACCCACCATGGGTAGACTCGCGGTCTGTTATGCCACGTGACACCGAGTGATGATCCTCCCGGTGTGGGGGTACCGGACATGACCGAATCGACACCACCAACCGGCCTGCCGAGGCGACTGCTGGCCGACCCCGAGATGGTGGCCGCCTGTCAGGAACGAAACTTCAGCCAGATCTTCCGCCTGGCCAAGAGCAGAGGCGGCTTCCACCCGTCCCGTATCGCCCGGGCCTGCGAGTTGACCCCCAGCCGCGTCGGCGAAGTCATCGCGGGGCGCCGGGAAATCGCCAACATGACCGTCATCGAGCGCATCGCGGACGGCCTCCGAATCCCGGGGCACATGGTTGGACTTGCTCCCCGCATTTGGGAACACCCGGAGGCTGTGGTCCGCCCCGTGGCACTGGTGCGGCAGCCGGCGACCTTACCTGCGGATTCAGTGCTGCCGAGCCGAGAGCTCGACGACATCCTCGCCATAGCGGCCAGTAGCAGGGTCACGCCAACGGTTCTCCGCTCCCTCCAAGCCTCGATCGAGGACTACTGGCGACGCGACGACGAGCACGGCGGTGAGGCTCTCCGCCCCGCCGTCATGGGCCAACTCCGTTACGTGCTCGGCGTTCTGCACGACACAGCCGATCCGAACTACCAGCGCAGCCTGCACGGGATCGCGGCCGAACTCGCGCGCCTCACCGGGTGGACGTACTTCGACGCCCGGCAGTACGGCATGGCCCGGAGCTACTTCACCGAGGCGCTACGCCTGGCGCGAGAGATCGACGACCGGCCGTTCACCGCCAACGTGCTCTCCTGCCTCAGCCTTCAGGCCACCTACGAGGACAGGGCACGCGAAGCGATCACCCTGGCCAGGGCCGCCCAGGACAGCGCACGACTCGACGGCGGCACGCCGAGGCTGATGGCGATGCTGTCCATGCGGGAGGCCTTCGGCCATGCGAGCGCGCACGACCAGGAGGCCGCCCACCGCGCGATCAAGGACGCGGGGCGATACTTCGAGCGCATCGATCCAGCGGACGACGACCCGGCATGGGTCCAGTACTTCGACCGCACCAAGCTCACCGTCGATACAGGCATCGCGCTGGGCCAGCTCGGCGACGCCGCAGCCGCCGAACCGCTCATCAAGGAAGCCCTGCGAGCCGAAGCGAACGCGAATCAGCGTGGCCGAGCGTTCCACTCCTACTGGCTGGCGCGTACCCAGCTCCAACGCGGCGCAGTGGAGTTGGCGTGCAGCACGGCCGGTGAAGCGCTCAGCCTGGCAACCGAGGTGGGGTCTGCGCGAGTGGTCGCGCACCTTCAGGAGTTCCGCCACCAACTGACGCCCTACCGCAGCACCCGGCCAGCCGCCGAACTGTCGGCACGAATCCAGGAGATGCGCTCCTGAGCTACAGGCCAGCCTCATCGAGCAGCAGGTACAGCACACCAACCAGCGAGCCGCTACTGACGATCTCTCGGCGGTCGATCATGCCGCGCAGCTCGGAGAGCGGGATCCACTCGATCCGGTCCGACTCGTTGCGCTCGGTCGGCGGCCCGGCGTACTCGACAGCATTGGCCCGGAAGACGAAGTGCTCCGAGTCGGTGATCCCGTTCGCCGGCTGGGCGTAGATCAGCGGCTTGACCTCCGCGACCCGCCAACCGGTCTCCTCCAGCACCTCACGAGCGGCAGCCTCGGCCGGTGACTCGTCCGCCTCGATCAGACCCATGGGCAACTCCCACGCCCACGAGTCCGTGATGAACCGGTGCCGCCACATCATCAGCACCTGCTTATGCTCGTTCACCACCGCCGCCACCGCCAGGTGCCGCAGCTTCAGCACGTGGTGCTCCCACCGATGCCCGTCCGGCTGCTCGACGTCGACCAGCCACACGTTCACCCAAGGGTTCTCGTAGATCGGACGTTCCCCGTGGATCTTCCACTGCATCGCTGCGGCCCCTCTCGACGGACCTTCAGCATGTCAGACCCATCAGGTCTATGGGCATGCCCAAGCCAATTCGCGTCAGAGTGACGAATACCGTCGGATGAACGCGGGGCGCCCACCCTTCGGCCATCCCGTCACCCATCAACGGACCGTCAGGTCGAGACCTCCTGGTCCGTCTCTACTCCGGGTTGTCCACCAAGCTCTGCGCACCCTTCGCGCTGTCCACCAGTGCCCTCCTCGCGTACGCCGGGCTCGCCCCCGCCAGGCCGCACGTAGGGGTGACCAGGACGCGGCGGCCCAGGAGTTGGGGGTCCAGGCCCAGCTTGCGCCACAGCGTGCGGATGCCGCCGACGGCGCCGGCCGGGTCGGACTTCTCCGCGTCCACCGACGGCACCACGCCCGCCAGCAGCACCGTGCCCGCCTCCACCGCCTCGCCGATGGCGTCGTCCTGACGATCCGTCAGGAGCCCGAAGTCCAGCGAGATCCCCGCCACCCCCGCCCGGCGCAGCAGCGGGATCGGCACCCCCGGCGCGCAGCAGTGCACCAGCACCGGGACGTCCAGCGACCGGATCAGCTCGCGCAGTGCCTCCTCCGCGACCTGCCGGTCCACCGCGCGCAGGCGCTGGAACCCGCTGGCCGTCTTCACCGACCCCGCCAGCACGGCCGGCAGCGAGGGCTCGTCGAGCTGCAGCACCACCTGCGCGCCCGGTACCCGCTTGCGGACGTCCGCGAGGTGGCGGCGCAGGCCCTCGGCCAGCGAGCCGGCGATGTCCCGGCAGGCGCCCGGGTCGGCCAGCGCCTTCTCGCCGTGGCGCAGTTCGACGGAAGCGGCGAGTGTCCACGGCCCGACCGCCTGGAGCTTGAGCGCACCCTCGTACCCCTGGGTGAACTCCTCCAGCGCGTCCAGGTCCTCGCCCATCCACGAGTGGGCCCGCCGGGTGTCCCGGCCCGGACGGTCGGCGAACCGCCAGCCGCTGGGCTGCACCTCGGCGAAGAGCTCCACCAGCAGCCCGGCCGAGCGCCCGATCATGTCGGCCCCCGGCCCGCGGGCGGGCAGCTCGGGCAGGAAGGGCAGCTGCTCCAGCGCGCCGACCGAGGTCCGGGCGGCCTCCCGCGCGTCCGTCCCGGGCATCGACCCGATCCCGGTCGCGGCGCCGGTCAGCTCGGGGAAGGGGTAGTCATCGCTCACACCGGAAGCCTAGAGGAGCGGGCCGGTCAGACCGACTGCAGCTGCTTCTCGAAGGCGTCGTAGTCGACCACCTGGTCGGCGGGCGGGGCCTGGATGCTGACGGGCTGGTTGAAGTCGGAGAAGTCGATCACCGCGGCCCCACCCCCGTCGTCGACCTTCAGCAGGTAGGGAGTGCCCTGGGAGGCCACGTAGAGGATGGTGTCCTGCCCTTGGTCGTCCTTGCCGTAGATCTTGAGGGCGGGTACGCCGTTGGCGCCGCTCTCGGCACCCTTGGTGTAGGCGGCCCCGGCCGGCTCGTCGGAGGTCTCCTTGGCGACCAGGCTGCACAGCTGCGCCATCGGGGCCAGCGCCGGATCGTCCTGCGCTCCGGTGAGGTAGCGCCCCTTGAACAGCTCGGCGGCCTGCGGTCCGGCGCCCGGCTTGCCCGCCTTGGTGGCGGCGTACTGCCAGAACGTGGCGTCCGGCTTCATCCAGGTGCCGTCGGCGTTGTGGATGATCTCCAGGGTGCCGAACTGTTCCGAGCTGATCGTCCCCTGGCAGTGCTGCTGGTTGTCGAAGGAGAGGTCGACGGTCACCGGCCCGCCCTTGGCGCCGATGGAGCCGCCCACCTTGACCGTGGTGGCCGAGGCCAGCGCCTTCTTCGCGGCCTGCTCGATCTGATCGGCCGTCATGCCGTCGAAGGCCGACCCGCCGCTCGGGCTCGCGGAGGCCGACCCGTCGCTCGGGCTAGCGGAGGCCGACGGCGAGGCGGGAGCCTTCGCCTTGCCGTCGTTGCTGGTGTCCTTCGGGTCACCGCACCCGGTGGCGCCCACCGCGAGGGCGGCGCAGAGCAGGGCGGCGGGGAGGAGGCGGTTGGCGGGCATGCGGTTCCTTCGACTCGGTCGGCGGGTGCCGGTTCAGACGGACTGGGCCTGCTGCTGGACCGTCGACCGGTCGATCACCAGGTCGGCCGGCGCGGCCTGGAGGTCGAGCGGCTTGTTGTAGTCGAGGAAGTCGAACTGGCCGTAGTCGCCGCCGCTGGCCTCCTCGGCGTCGTTGCCGTCCTCGCCGGCGCTGTCACCGGCACCGGACATCTGGTCGATCAGGTCGCACATGCGGGCCACGTCCGTCAGCTTCGGGTCGTCCTGCGCTCCCGTCAGGTAGTGGAGGCGGCGAGGGCCCGACTGGAGAACATGACCATCCTTCAACCCGACCGTCACATCATGGAGATGAGGTGATCATTATCCATCGGACCGGTCGCCGCCGAAACGGAATATCCCCCGGCGGACACACCGCCGGGGGACACCCTCAAGCCCTGATCAGACCGACTGGACCTTCTTCTGGAAGTCGCTGTAGTTGATCACCTGGTCGGCCGGCGGGGCCTGGATGCTCAGCGGCTTGTTGAACTCGCTGAGGTCGAACTGGCCCGGCTCCGAACCGGTGCTGGTCATCCGCAGCAGGTACGGGGCGCCCTGGGTGGCGATGTAGACGCTGCCCGGACCGTCCTGATCCTTGGTGTCGATCTCGATCGCACCCTGGCCGTTGATCGTGGTGGGGGCGGCCTTGGTGGCACTGTCCGGCTTGGAGTTGTCACCCGCGATGCCGGAGATCATGTCGCACATGCTCGCCATGTCCTTGAAGTTCTGGTCGTCCTGCGCACCCGTCAGGTACTTGCCGCTGAACATCTTGGCGACGGCGGGGCCGGCGGAGGCGTGGCCCTCCTGCGCACTGACGTTCTGCCAGAAGGCGGCGTCCGGCTTCATCCAGGTGCCGGAGGCGTTGTGGATGATCTCCACGCTGCCGGTCGCGCCGACGGTCACGGTGCCGGCGCAGTTCTTGTCCTTGTCGGCGCGCAGGTCCATGACGGTCTTCTGCCCGTCGGTGGTGATGTTGCCGGCCATCCGCATCGAGGTGATCGAGCTCATGGCGGTGTGCGCCTTGTCGAGGATGTCGTCGGCGGAAAGGGTGCTGACGTCCAGCCCGGAGGGGCTGGGGGACGCCGAGGGGCTGGCGGGGGCGGCGGCGGAGGCCGGGGCCGCGGCGGAGGCCGGCGAGGACGCCTTGGTGGATCCGCTCGACCCGCACGCGGTGGCGCCCACGGCGAGGGTGACACAGAGCACGGCAGCGGAGGGCACGAGCCGGTTGGAGAACATGAGAATCCTTGAGCCGAAAATTAATATTTGTCAGGCAGAAGGATGAGTATGCACAGTGCCGGCCGGGCCGCCGACGGCGGCCCGGCAGTTGCCGGCCCTAGCGGCCCGGACGCACCGTCAGTTCGGTCAGTTCGGCGTCCCGCGGCAGGTCGATCGCGGTCAGCAGGGCGGTGGCCACCGACTCCGGGGAGATCCACGCGTCGGCGTCGTACTCCTTGCCCTCCTGCCGGTGCACCTTGGCCTGCATCGGGGTCGCGGTGCGGCCCGGGTAGACCGTGGTGACCCGGACGCCGTTGCCGTGCTCCTCCTCGCGCAGCGCGTCGGCCAGCGCGCGCAGGCCGAACTTGCTGGCCGCGTAGGAGCCCCACTCGGCGTTCGCCCGCAGGCCCGCACCGGAGTTGACGAAGACCACGTGGCCGCGGGACTGGCGCAGCTGCGGCAGCAGCAGCCGGGTCAGCTCGGCCGGCGCCACCAGGTTGGCCGCCAGGGTGTCGTTCCAGACCTTGACCGGGGTGTCGCCGATCGGGCCCAGCTCGACCACGCCGGCGATGTGCAGCAGCGAGTCCAGCTCCTGCGGCGGGCTCTGGTGGCCCAGCGCCCAGGAGAGCTTGGCCGGGTCGGCCAGGTCGCCGACCAGGGTGTGCGCGCCGGGGAACCGCTCGCGCAGCTCGGCGGCCCGGCCGGCGTTGCGGGCCAGCAGCCAGACCTCGTCCCCCCGGTCGAGCAGGCGCTGAGCGACGGTGGCGCCGATGCCGGAACCGGCACCGGTGAGCAGATGGGTGGACATGACGGCCTCTCAGGCAATGTTTCTCAGGCGAGGTTTCTCAGGCTGCGGTCTTCTCAGGCTGCGATTTTTCAGGAAGCGGCGGCGAGCAGCTCGAAGACCTCGGCCGGGGTGCCGGCGAAGGAGACCAGCTCGGCCAGCGGACGCGGCAGGAAGCCCTCGGCCTCCATCCGCTCCAGCTGGGTGCGCAGGCCCGCGTAGAAGCCCTCGGTGTCCAGCAGGACGATCGGCTTGTCGTGCAGGCCGTGCTTCCTGAGCTCCACCACCTCGGTGACCTCGTCCAGCGTGCCGAGCCCGCCGGCCAGCACCACCACGGCGTCGGCCCGGGCCAGCAGCTCCGCCTTGCGGGCCGCGAGGTCGGCGGTCATCACCAGCTCGTCGGCGCCCTGGTAGCCCTTGTGCGCGAGCAGTTCGACCAGCACGCCGACCAGGCGGCCGCCGGCCGCCTTGACCTCGTCGGCGAGCAGGCCCATCAGGCCGGCGTTGGAGCCGCCCCAGACCAGGGTGTGGCCGCCCGAGCCGAGCAGCCGGGCGAACTCGGCGGCGGGGACGGAGTAGCGGTCGTCCAGTGAGTACGCGGAGCAGAAGACGGTGATGTTCATGATGGGAAAAGAACTATCAGATGCCCGCGACGGCCCGCCGCTCCGTTTCCGCGATGGTCGCCGAACCCACCACCCGGGTGCCGTCGTAGAGCACCACCGCCTGACCCGGCGCAATGCCGCGCACCGGCCGGTCCAGCCGCACCCGCAGCTCCTCGCCCACCGCCTCGGCGGTGACCGGCACCTCCTCGCCGTGCGCCCGCAGCTGCGCGGTGTACCGGCCGGCGCCCTCGGGGGCCGGGCCGCACCAGCGCGGCCGGATCGCGGTGAGCCCCAGCACGTCCAGGCCCTCGGCCGGGCCGACCGTGACGGTGTTGGTCACCGGGGAGATGTCCAGCACGTAGCGCGGCTTGCCGTCGGCGGCCGGACGGCCGATCCGCAGGCCCTTGCGCTGGCCGATGGTGAAGCCGAACGCGCCGTCGTGCTCGCCCAGCTTGGTGCCGTCGGCGTCCACGATGTCGCCGGTCGCGGCGCCCAGGCGCTCGGCCAGGAAGCCCTGGGTGTCGCCGTCGGCGATGAAGCAGATGTCGTGGCTGTCCGGCTTCTTGGCCACGGCCAGCCCGCGCTGCTCGGCCTCGGCCCGGATCAGCTCCTTGGTGGTGTCGCCGAGCGGGAAGAGCGAGTGCGCCAACTGCTCGGCGTCCAGCACGCCGAGCACGTAGGACTGGTCCTTGGCCGCGTCCACCGCGCGGTGCAGCTCCCGGCCGCCGCCGGGCAGCTCGACCACCCGCGCGTAGTGGCCGGTGCAGACCGCGTCGAAGCCGAGCGCCAGCGCCTTGTCCAGCAGCGCGGCGAACTTGATCTTCTCGTTGCAGCGCAGGCACGGGTTGGGGGTCCGGCCGGCCGCGTACTCGGCGACGAAGTCGTCGATCACGTCCTCGCGGAACCGCTCGGCCAGGTCCCAGACGTAGAACGGGATGCCGATCACGTCGGCCGCCCGGCGGGCGTCCCGGGAGTCCTCCAGGGTGCAGCAGCCCCGGGCGCCGGTGCGGAAGGACTGCGGGTTCGAGGAGAGCGCCAGGTGCACCCCGGTCACCTCGTGCCCGGCTTGCGCGGCGCGGGCGGCGGCGACGGCGGAGTCGACCCCGCCGGACATCGCGGCGAGCACGCGCAGGCGCCCCGAACCGGAGGGGGCGGAGGAGGGACCGCTGGGGGCACCGGGGAACTCAGTCATAGTGCCCTCCAGCCTACGCAATCCCGCGACGGGCCCTAGCGCTGTCCCGCGTTCCGGGCCCGCTCCACCACCGGGCCGATCGCCGCGGCCAGCGCGGCCACGTCCTCGCCGGTGGAGGTGTGGCCGAGCGAGAACCGCAGCGAGGAGCGGGCCTGCCGGGGCTCGGCGCCGATCGCCAGCAGCACGTGGCTGGGCTGCGGCACCCCGGCCGAGCAGGCCGAGCCGGTGGACACCTCGATGCCGGCCGCGTCCAGCAGCATCAGCAGCGCGTCGCCCTCGCAGCCGGGGAAGGAGAAGTGCGCGTTCGCGGGCAGCCGGCCGGCCGGCGACGGGTCGCCGTTGAGCACCGCGTCCGGCACCGCCGCGCGGACCCGGGCGATCAGTTCGTCGCGCAGCGCGCCGATCCGGGCGGCGGACCCGGCCCGGCGCTCGACGGCCAGTTCGGCGGCCACCGCGAAGCCGGCGGCGGCGGGCACGTCCAGGGTGCCGGAGCGCACGTCCCGCTCCTGGCCGCCGCCGTGCAGCAGCGGCACCGGGGCGGCGGCGCGGGAGAGCAGCAGCGCGCCGATCCCGTAGGGCCCGCCGAGCTTGTGGCTGGTGACGGTCAGTGCGTCCACCCCGGCCTCGGCGAAGGAGACCGGCACCTGGCCGACCGCCTGCACCGCGTCGGAGTGCATCGGGATGCCGAACTCGCGCGCCACGGCGGCGAGTTCGGGGATCGGCTGGATGGTGCCGACCTCGTTGTTGGCCCACATCACGGTGACCAGGGCGACCGAGGCCGGGTCCCGCTCGATCGCCTCGCGCAGCGCCTCGGGGTGCACCCGTCCGTGGCCGTCCACCGGCAGGTACTCGACCCGGGCGGCCTCGTGCTCGGCCAGCCACTCCACCGCGTCCAGCACCGCGTGGTGCTCGACCGGGCTGCAGAGCACCCGGGTCCGGGCCGGGTCGGCGGCCCGGCGGGCCCAGTAGAGGCCCTTGACGGCCAGGTTGTCCGATTCGGTACCCCCGCCGGTCAGCACGATCTCGCTGGGGCGGGCGCCGAGCGCGGCCGCCAGCGATTCGCGGGACTCCTCGATCACCCGGCGGGCCCGGCGGCCGGCCGCGTGCAGGGAGGAGGCGTTGCCGGTGGCACCGAGGTGCGCCGTCATCGCGGCGATCGCCTCGGGGAGCATCGGGGTGGTGGCCGCATGGTCGAGGTATGGCATGGCTGGACCAGTGTAGGGCCGCCCCGGCGCGGCCGGGGATCGGCCGCCCGACCGCACGTCACGGTTTGGCCATTGCACGGGCTGCAACGCGCAGTTAGCCTCCTGCTCCACGGGGAACCAGGGCTCGTTGAAGGGGTGGGATCCACGATGTCTCAGACCGTGGACCGGGCGCTGACCGTGCTCGCCTCGCTCGGCGACGGCCCGGCCTCGCTGGAACAGGCCGCGAACCGGATCGGCGTGCACAAGTCCACCGCGCTGCGGCTGCTGCGCACCCTGGAGGAGCACGGCTTCGTGCAGCGCCAGGCCGACCACCGCTACCGGCTCGGCGGGCGGTTGCTCTCGCTGGCGCACAGCGCGCTGGAGGGCATCGACGTGCGGCAGGTGACCGCGCCCTACCTGGCCTCGCTGAGCGAACGCTACGGCCACACCGTGCACCTGGCGATCCTGGACGGCGACGAGGTGCTCTTCATCGACAAGGTGGAGGCCCGCTACCCCGCGCCGGACGACAGCTGGTTGGGCGAGCAGTCCCGGATCGGCCGCCGGGCCCCAGCCGTGGCCACCGCGGCCGGCCGGGTGCTGCTCGCGGACCTGGCGGAGGATCAACTCGCCGGCCTGGTCGAGCGGGCCGACTTCCCGGCCCGCACCCCGCGCAGCCTGCGGTCGGCGGTGGAGCTGCACGCCGAGCTGGCCGCGGTGCGCCGCCAGGGCTGGTCGCTGGACCACGCCGAGTACTCCCCCGCGGTCAACTGCCTGGCCGCCCCGATCCGCGGCAACGACGGCAAGGCGATCGCCGCCTGCACCATCGCGGTGCCCACCGCGGTCGGCCCGGTCTCCGAGCTGAACCGCCTGCTGCCCGAACTGCTCTGCACCGTCGAAGCGGTCTCGCTCGCCTACGGCGGCTCCCCCACTCCGCGCTGGTGCGAGAACCGCTGCGGCGACAAGCACGCGGCCCGCACCGTCAGCTGATCCCTAGAGCACCCCTCAGTCCTCGCTCACCCGCGAGCCGTTGCGGTGCCAGGCCCGCGGGGCCCGCCAACCGTACTTCAGCGCCAGCATCCGCAGCACGAAGGCGACCATCGCCGCACTGGTCGCGGTGATCGTGGTCAAGTGGCCGTGCGCGATCAGCAGCGCCACGATCGTGGCGCCGACCAGCGCCGGCACCGCGTAGATCTCCCGGTCCCAGCGCAGCAGCGCGGGCGTCTCCTGCGCCAGCACGTCGCGCACCACCCCGCCCCCGGCCGCCGTCAGCATGCCGAGCGCGATCGAGGGCACCGTGCCCAGCCCGTAGTCGTGCGCCTTGGCCGTCCCGGTCACGCAGAACAGCCCGAGCCCCAGCGCGTCCAGGGTCTGGATGCTCCGGTTGATCCGCTCCACCTCGGGATGCAGGAAGAACACCACGAGCCCGGCGGCCAGCGGCGTCACGAAGTACCCGGTATTGGTGAACGCGGCCGGCGGCACCGCCCCGATCAACACGTCCCGCAACACCCCGCCGCCCAGCGCGGTGACCTCGGCCAGCACGCAGATCCCGAAGATGTCCATGTTCTTGCGGACGGCGAGCAGCCCACCGGACAGGGCGAAGACGAAGATGCCGATCAGGTCCAGCGTCTGCTGGACGTCGTGGCTGAAGATCTGCGAGGTCACCGCCCTAGTGTCACCGTTCGGACGGAAATCCTCCGAATCGCGCGACCGGGTCGACCGGATGGCGGACGGACCTGTCGAAATCGCCCGGACCCGCCACCGCCACCGCACAGCCCTCGGGGTAATTCGGACCCTGCCCTTCCACCCGGCGCCGCCGTTCGTCACACTGTCGGCCGTGCCCAGAACCGCGAACGCCACGACACCCCGGCAGGTCCGCCGGCTCACCGCCATGGCCTTCTTCGGGCCGCCGTTGATCATCGGCCTCTCCCTGCTGATCGCGAACCCGGACTGGAGCGGGCTCGGGATCATCGGCGGGACGGTCGCCCTGATCGCGACCATGGTGATGGTCATGTACGCCGCGCCCAGCGGTTGGCTGATGGTCGGCGGGGTGGTGCTGGGCATCGCCTCGATCGCGGGGCCCGGGCTGATCCTGCAGGGCGAGGTGCTGGCGCACCAGGGGCAGCAGGTGGACGTGCGGGTCACCTCGGTGAAGACGGGCCACGACAAGAACGGGAACCCGGTGTACACCTGCTACCTGGAGCGGGTGGACGGCAAGCCGCTGAAGCACAACCAGATGGGCGGCGACTTCTGCGACGGGCCCGGCTCGGTCGGGGACACCGAGACGGTGCTGGTCGACCCGTACGGCTGGTCCTCTCCGCAGCCGGCCGACACCGACTACAGCGGGATCGACGTCGCCGCCGGCGCGATCCCGGTGGTGCTGGTGCTGTTCGAGCTGCTGGTCTGGCGGGCCCGGGTCAAGGGGCTGCGGCGGACCACCGCCGAGGGCGCGGGTTGCTGATGGCGGCCAAGGCGGACAAGGCGGCCAAGCGCAAGAGCGCCGGCTTCCCACCCCGCACGGTGAAGCGGCTCACCGTGTACGCCGCGCTCTCCCCGCTGCTGATGCTGGCCATCGGGCTGCTCGGCACCGGCCCGTACGGGTTCGTGCCGGCGCTCTTCCTCGGCGCGCTGACCATGGCCGTGGCGATCTCGCTGCTGATCGTCATCGCCCAGAAGGTCTGGCTGTTCTTCGCCGGGCTGGTCACCTCGGTGGCGATCATGTTCGGCGGCGGGATGCTGTTCCAGGCTGAGCTGATGCACAGTCAGGGGCAGCGCACCGAGGTGCTGGTCACCTCGGTGTCGAAGGAGCAGGGCAAGGGCGGCCCGGTCTACCACTGCAAGGTCCGGCGCACCGACGGCCGGGCGATGGACCACACCGACATCGTCGGCCTGGGGTGCGAGGGCCCGCAGTCCCAGGGCACCACCCTGGAACTGCTGGTGGACCCGAGCGGCTGGCTGGCCCCGGGGGCCGCCGACACCGACTTCGGCGACATCCCGGTGGACCTCGGCGTCGTCGGCGTCTCGGTGGCCCTGTTCGAGCTGGCGGTCTGGCGGGCCCTCCGGCTCGGCCTGCGGGCCGCGGGGCCCGCCCGGACCGAGCCGGAGCGCGAACGCTAGACGGCCTCCGGCACGCCCACCGGCGCGTCCTCCGGGAAGTGGCACGCCGCCTGGTGCCCCGGCCGCTGCTCGACGAGCTGCGGCTCCTCGCTCGCGCAGATGTCCTGCGCCTTCCAGCACCGGGTGCGGAAGCGGCACCCGCTCGGCGGGTTGATCGGCGAGGGCACGTCTCCGGTCAGCAGGATGCGCTCGCGGCGCTCCTTGCGCCGCGGGTCCGGCACGGGGACCGCCGACATCAGGGCCTTGGTGTACGGGTGCGCGGGGCCGGCGTAGAGGGATTCGCGGTCGGCGATCTCGACGATCTTGCCGAGGTACATCACGGCCACCCGGTCCGAGACGTGCCGGACCACCGAGAGGTCGTGGGCGATGATCAGGTAGGTCAGGCCGAGTTCGCGCTGCAGGTCGTCCAGCAGGTTGACCACCTGGGCCTGGATCGACACGTCCAGTGCGGAGACCGGCTCGTCGGCCACCACCATCTTCGGCTTGAGCGCCAACGCCCGGGCGATGCCGATGCGTTGCCGCTGGCCGCCGGAGAACTCGTGCGGGTAGCGGTTGTAGTGCTCGGGGTTGAGGCCGCACAGCTCCAGCAGGTCCTGGACCGCGCGCTTCACGCCGTGCTCGGTGGCCACCTTCTGCAGCTTGAACGGCGCGCCGACGATGGTGCCGACGGTGTGCCGGGGGTTTAGCGAGGAGTACGGGTCCTGGAAGATGATCTGGATGTCCTTGCGCAGCGGCCGCATCGCTCCGGTGGACAGGTGGGTGATGTCCCGGCCCTCGAACTCGACCTTGCCGCCGGTCGGTTCGTCGAGCCGGGTGACGAGGCGCCCCATGGTGGACTTGCCGCAGCCGGACTCCCCGACCACGCCGAGCGTCTCACCGGCGTTGACCGAGAAGCTGATCCCGTCCACCGCGCGCACCGCGCCCTTGCCGCCGCGCAGCAGGCCGCCCTTGATCGGGAAGTGCCGCTGGAGGTCGGTGACCCGCAGCAGCGGCTCGCCGACCGGCTTGGACTTGTCCAGCACAACGCTCTGCTTGTCGCTCTGAGTGTCCGTCATGTTCAGTCAGTCCCAAGGTAGTTCAGAGCCGCGGGGCGATCTCTTCGGCGAAGATCCGGTGGCGGTCGGAGGCCGGCAGGTGGCAGGCCGCGAAGTGGCCCGGGGCCGCCTCGGCGAGCACCGGCAGGTCGGCCTGCGAGCGTCCGCCGGTCCGGTCGGCGTACGGGCAGCGCGGGTGGAAGGCGCACCCGCTGGGCACGTTGATCAGGCTCGGCGGGGTGCCGCGGACCGGCACCAGGCGGTCCTGCAGTGCCCGGTCGAGCCGCGGCATGGATCCCAGCAGGCCCCAGGTGTAGGGGTGTTCGGGCGCGTCGAAGAGGGTTTCGGCCGGCCCGCGCTCCACGCACCGCCCGCCGTACATCACCATGATGTCGTCGGCCAGCTCGGCCACCACGCCGAGGTCGTGGGTGATGATGATCACCGCCGAGTGGAACTCCTGCTGGAGGTCGCGGATCAGGTCGAGGATCTGCGCCTGCACGGTGACGTCGAGCGCGGTGGTCGGCTCGTCGGCGATCAGCAGCGCGGGGTCGTTGACCAGCGCCATCGCGATCATCGCGCGCTGGCGCATGCCGCCGGAGAACTGGTGCGGGTAGTCGTCCACCCGGCGGTCCGGCTGCGGGATGCCGACCCGGTCGAGCATCTCGACCGCCCGCTTCCGGGCGATTTTCTTGGAGGCGTCGGGGTGGTGCACCCGGAAGGCCTCGACGATCTGCGCACCCACCGTGTAGTAGGGGTGCATCGCGGTCAGCGGGTCCTGGAAGATCATCGCCATCGAGCGTCCGCGCAGCTTGCGCACCGCTTCCGACTCGGCCGACACCAGCTCCTGGCCGTCCAGCCAGATCTCCCCGCTGATCCGGGCCCGCTTGGAGCGGTGCAGGCCCATGATGCCCAGGGAGGTGACGGACTTCCCGGAGCCGGACTCGCCGACGATGCCCAGGGTGCGGCCGCGGGCCAGGTCGAAGCTGACCCCGTCGACGGACTTCACCAGGCCGTCGTCGGTGTCGAAGTGGATCCGCAGGTCGCGCACCGACAGGAAGGCGTCGCCGGCGGTGTCGCGGCGGTCGGTCACGGGTTCGACGATCACGAGAGCCTCACCCGGGGGTCGATGACGGCGTACAGGAGGTCCACCAGCAGGTTGCACAGCACGATGAAGAAGGCGGCGATCATGGTGACGCCGAGGATCTTCGGCAGGTCGTTGTCGGAGATCGCGGAGACCGCGAAGAAGCCGATGCCCTGCATCGAGAAGACCTGCTCGGTGATCACCGCGCCGCCGAGCAGCAGGCCCAGGTCCATGCCGAAGATGGTCAGGATCGGGGTGAGCGCGGCCCGCAGCCCGTGCCGGACCACCACTTGGCGCTCCGGCAGGCCCTTGGCCCGGGCGGTGCGGATGTAGTCCTCGCTCATCGTCTCCAGCATCCCGGCCCGGGTGAGCCGGGCGTAGAGCGCGGAGTAGAGGAAGGCCAGCGAGATCCACGGCAGGATCAGGTTGGTCGCCCAACTGATCGGGTCATCCGTGAAGTTGACGTAGTGCAGGTCGCCGAAGACGTTCCACTTGTAGCTGAACAGGTAGTGCAGCAGCGCCCCGGTGAAGAAGATCGGCAGCGAGACGCCGGCCAGCGCGACGCCCATCGAGAACCGGTCGAAGATGGACTTCGGCTTCAGCGCCGAGACCACGCCGGTCGCCACGCCCGAGAGCAGCCAGATCACCGCGGCGCCGATCGCCAGCGAGAAGGTCACCGGGATCCGGCTCTCGATCTCCGGCCAGACCTCGATGTGGTTCTTGAACGAGTAGCCGAAGCACGGCACGTGGCAGGTGGTCGCGTCCGGGCCGTACTTGTACTGGGCCCCGGCGAAGATCTGCTTGATGAACCGTCCGAACTGGACGTACAGCGGCTGGTCGAACCCGAGGTTCTTCTTCACCGCGAGCAGCGCGTCGGGGCTCGGGTTCTTGCCGATGTACTGGGCGGCGAGCTGGTCGGTGGTCTCGCCCGCCAGGCGCGGGAGCAGGAAGAAGATGCCGAAGGTGACCGCGCTGACGACCAGCAGCAGCACCACGGCGGCGAACGTCCTGCGGATGATGTAGGCCAACACAGTTGTACGGCTTGGGGCGTCCCGGCCCCGGCCGCGGCCTTCGTGGGGCCGCTGCCGGGGACGGGGCTCCGGTCGCCTTCACCTGCCTTCAGGGGATGGTGAGCCGGGCGCTCAGCTGTTGTTGGTGGTACCGATGTTGAGGTAGTCGTACTCGCCGTTGAAGGCCGAGGTGGAGACCAGGTTGGTGGCGTTCTTCGGCCGGTACAGGAAGACCTTGAAGTCGGTCAGCGGCACGTAGGCGGCGTCGCCCATGGTCAGCTTGTCGATCTGGGCGTAGTCGGCGTTGCGGGCGTTCGGGTCGGTGTTCGAGCCCGCGTCGTCCAGCAGCTTGTCGATCGCCGGGTCGCTCAGCTGGGCGATGTTGCTGTTGCCGGACTGCTTGATCGCCCGGCCGTCGGTGATCTGCTGCAGGAAGCCGTAGCCGCTCGGCCAGTCGGCGCCCCACTGCATCATCATCATGCCGACGCCGTTGCCGTTGATGAAGTTCGGCACGCCCGCGTAGTCGGTGAAGTACTTGCCCTGCGGGTACTGCTGGATGTCCAGCTGGATGCCGACCTTGGCCAGCGCGGCCTGGATCGCCTGGGCGCCGTTGACCTCCTGGGTGCGCTCGGTGCGCGCGGTGATCACGGTGTGGAAGCCGTTCGGGTGGCCGCAGGCCGCCAGCTCCTGCTTCGCCTTGGCGTCGTCGCCCTTGTCACCGGGGGTCGCGTAGTCGTTGAAGGGCTGCTGGCCCGGGATGTCCGGCGGCAGCACGGTGGAGGCGATGGCGCCGCGGATCGGGCCGCCCTGGGCGGTCTGCACCGCGACCTTGTCGATCGCGTACTCGACGGCCTTGCGGCAGTCCACGTTGTCCAGCGGCGCCTGGTGGGTGTTGAGCGCCAGGTAGGTCAGCCGGCCGCCGTAGGAGTTGTCGGTCTGCGCCTTGAGGGAGGGGTCGAGCAGGATCTTCGCCTGGGTCTGCGGGTCGACGCCGCCGCCCACCAGGTCGACCTGGGCGTTGCCGGACATCAGGTCGTTGTCGACGGTGGCCTGGTCGATGTTCTCCTTGAGCACGATCTTGTCCGCGAGCTGCTTGCGGATCGGGTCGGTGCTCGGGTCCCAGTTCGTGTTGGGCACCAGGGTGGCGCCCTTGCCGTCGTCGTAGGACTGGAACTTGTAGGAGCCGCTGGAGACGATGTGCTTGACGTAGTTGGCGCCGTCGTCCTTGGACTGCGGGACCGGGGCGGTCTGCGGCGCGCTCACCAGGTAGTCGAACTCGGCGAACGGCTGCTTGAGGTGGAAGACGATGGTGGTGTCGTCCGGGGTCTCGATCGACTTCAGGCCGTCGGGGCTCTTGTCGGTGTACGGGCCCTGGTACGGCGTGGGGTTGTCGACCAGCAGTTCCTGGAAGTAGGTCGGCCCGTTGGAGTTCACCGCGGGCGCGAAGTTGCTGCGCTCGACCGCGTACTTGACGTCCTTCGAGGTGATCGGGGTGCCGTCGTCGTACTTCAGGCCGCTGCGCAGGTGGTAGGTCCAGGTCTTGCCGCCGTCGCTCGCCTGGCCCATGCCGGAGGCCAGATCGGGCACCAGCTTGTCGCCGTCCTTGCCCGGGCCGGGCGCGAAGGTGGTCAGCGGGCGGGCGTACAGCCGGGAGAAGTTGTAGATGTAGGCGTAGTACGTGTTCCCCGGGTCGAGGGAGTCCGGGGTGCCCTTCATCTCGTAGGTCACCGTGCCGCCCTTGTGGTCGGACGCGTTGACGATCCCCGTGGTGGCGGCGTTCGCCCCGGAGGCGCTGTTGGACGGGCTCGTGGAACCCCCCTTGGCACTACTGGAGCAGCCGCTCACTGCCAGGGCGGCGGTGACGGCCGCCGCGGCCAGCGCGAGGGTACGGGATCGGCGCATAGCAGGATCAACCCCTTGGAGTGTGGTGTGAGCTGAGGGACTTGACGAAAGGTCAGTTGCTGCGCGGGTCGAGCGCGTCGCGCAGTCCGTCGCCGAGCAGGTTGAACGCCAGCACGGTGACGAAGATCGCCAGGCCCGGGACGACGAGGTACTCCGGGTCGACCTGGTAGTAGTGGATCGCGTCGTTCATCATCCCGCCCCAGGAGGCCTGCGGCGGCTGGATGCCGACGCCGAGGAAGCTCAGGCCGGCCTCGAACAGGATGTTGGTCGGGATCAGCAGGGTCGAGTAGACCAGGATCGGGCCGACCAGGTTCGGCAGCAGCTCCTTGAACAGGATGAACGGGCCGCGGGCGCCCAGCGAGCGGGCCGCGAAGACGAACTCCCGCTCGCGCAGCGAGAGCGTCTGCCCGCGCACGATCCGGCCCATGTAGGGCCAGTTGAAGAAGCCGATGACGAAGATCAGCACCGAGATGTGCAGCGGCAGTCCGTGCATCCCGAACGCGCCGCCCTGCAGCGAGGCCGAGATGGAGATCGCGAAGAGCAGCAGCGGGAAGGCCAGGAAGGTGTCCATCACCCTGCTGATCGCGGTGTCCACCCAGCCGCCGTAGTAGCCGGCGACGACGCCCAGCACGGTGCCGATGGTGTTGGAGAGCACGGTGGCGCCGAAGGCGACCAGCAGCGAGACCCAGGACCCCTCGATGATCCGGGAGAGCAGGTCACGGCCCAACTCGGGATCCACGCCGAGCAGGTGACTGGTGCTCATGCCGCCGAACGAGCCGTTCGGGATGCCGCCGAGGTCGGCGTTGAGCAGGTCGGTGTTCTGGGCGTTCGGGTCGAGGCCGAAGGCGGACTCGATCGGCTTGGCCAGCACGGCCAGCAGCACCAGCAAGATGACCACGATGCCGCCGGCCACGGCGGCCTTGTCGCGCTTGAAGCGCTGCCAGGCGATCCGGCCGAGCGATCGGCCCTCGATCGGGGTCCCCCCGGGGGCAGCCGCTCCGGGAGCGGCTGGTGTGGTGTCGGTCGGTGTGCTCATGGGCAGTTGGCGTCCCCTCGCCGACGGTTGTCGGCCCATGGCAGCCCGCAGGAGGACATGGCACTGTCAGGTCCTGGTCAGGACCCGGGAACCAAGCTCGTGCGGTCTGCTCGACTGGTGCGGTGCGCTGAACTCTTCACGCACCCGCCAGCACGGCGCCACCCCTGGTTGGTGAAGGATGCCCAACTGTGATCTACCGAAATCGAAGATCACTAAACCCACTCGTCCAGAATTTTCCCTCTGGAAACTCTTGATCCACTTGCCCCGCGCCTTGATTGACGATCCGTCAGATCGATCTTCAGCGGGAACGCGAAGCGCCCGGACCGTCCTGCGGTCCGGGCGCCGAAATCTCGACGTACGCTCAACGCACGCTCAACTCTCGCTCAGGTCAACGCCCCGGCCACGGCTGCTGCGGCCAGCCCTGCCCCGGGTAGCCGTAACCCGTCGGGTACGACGGCACGGCCGGCGGCGGAGTCGCCTCACGGTGGTAGAACGGCCGGGAGTTGGCCCGCATCCACAGCGCCACCGGGTCGAAGTCGTCGCTCATCGCCACCGTCGAGACGGCCAGCCCGTGCGGCGCCTGACCGATCGCCCGCTGCATCAGCGCCCGCACCGCCTCCACCGCCGGCGGCGAGGTGTCGTACAGCTCCAGCCCGATCGCCAGGTACGGCTCGCCGAGGACCGGCTGCACCCAGGCCCGGCGCAGCGCCCGGACCGGCCGCACCGACGGCGCCTGGTGCGCCAGCAGCCCGAAGAACGCCTCGGTACCGGCCAGCTGCGGATCGCTCAGGCGCAGCGGGCCGGCCGGCAGCCGCTCCAGCCCGGCGGCCACCCGGCGCAGGTCGGCCCAGGGCACGCCGACCCCGCCGCCCGGCGCGTGCGGGTTCAGCCACAGGCCCCAGCGGGAGCGGTACAGCGAGGTGGCGATCTCCTTGCCGGTGATCACCTCGTGCGCCCTGGTCCAGCCGCTGGCGGCCAACTGCTCGGGCGAGGTGACGGCCGGCGCGTAACCCAGGCCGCCGATCTCCATGTTCCCGTACTGCGCGTCCGGGCTGCCCGGACTGCCCTGCCAGAGCAGCATCCAGACCCGGCCCGCGGCCAGCTCCCGGAGCAACTGCTCGTAGGCCTCGTACCGCTCCGGGGCGACCTCGCCCAGCGCCCGCTCCAGGGCCGCGGGGTCCGCGCCCGGGGCCGTGCCCCACGGCCCCGCGCCGCCCACCGGTCCCGTCGTCACCGCTGTCCTTCTCTCCTTGTGCCCACTGCCGCCCGCACCTGCTGCCGCGCTCTCGCCAGCACCCTACGGCGCCCGGGTGACGCCCGTCATCGCGGCATGCCCGCGCCCGCTCAACCCCGCTGGTAGAACGGCGCGACCCGGTGCAGCATCCAGTCCACCACCGGGTCCGCCGCCAGGTCCAGCAGCACGATGTGCACCTCCCCCGGCAGCGGGGCCGCGCCCAGCGCCCGGCCGATCGCGGCGTTCGCCTGCGCCGGGTCCGCCGGGGCGCCCTGGTCCAACTGGACGCCGACGAACATCACGGTCGCCTCGCCCTCCACCGAGGCCAGCGCCCGACGCGCCGTCAGCACCCCCGGCAGCGCGGCCAGCTCCGCCCGCACCGCCGCCAGGAAGGCGACCGGCTCCTCGTGCGGCTCCGGCTCGCGCAGCGCCACCCGGGCGCCCTGGCCGACCGGCCCGCCGC
Source organism: Kitasatospora viridis (assembly GCF_007829815.1). Classification (NCBI taxonomy): domain Bacteria; kingdom Bacillati; phylum Actinomycetota; class Actinomycetes; order Kitasatosporales; family Streptomycetaceae; genus Kitasatospora; species Kitasatospora viridis. The sequence goes on from NZ_VIWT01000001.1 coordinate 1,840,766, forward strand.
CGACCGCCTCCGCGCGGTGCTCGCGCGGCCCGCGGCGCAGCTCGCCGACCCCCTCCGGCGGGATCGGGATGCCCACCGGCGCCTGCGGGTTCACCGCGATCCCGATCCCCAGCGGCAGGCCCCGGGCGAACTCCCAGGCCGGCGCGACCGCGCAGCTCAGCCCGGGCGCGTGCTTGACGAACTGCTCCTCGGAGGAGAACACCGGCACGTAGGGCGCGCCGGCCAGCTCCACGGTCGGCAGGTCCAGGCCCAGACCCGAGGGGTCGACACCGGCCGGCAGCGGGATCCAGATCTGACTGCGCGCCAGCACCTCGACCACCCGCGGCGTCGCGCCCGGGTCGCCGATCGCCGCGGACAGCACCTGCTCCAGCTCGTTCGCCGGCCAGCCGCCCCCGACGAGCTGCTGCTGCTCCGCCCCCGCCAACCCCTGAGTCTCCACCGCAGCAGGGTACCGGTCGGCCCCTCACCGCCCGCCCCCTCTCCCATCAGGCGGACAGGCGTGCGATGATGTGCGCGCTCAACAAAGACGACGTGCCCGCACGTCGACATACTGGCCGCTCGAACCCGCGCGGGAGAGTCCGGAGGTGCCGTCAGGCACGGACCGGCGCCGAAGGAGCAAGTCCTCCCCGGAATCTCTCAGGCACCCGATACCGCACGGGCGAGGCGAATCTGGAAAGTGGAACACGGCCGTGCCGTGCGCCCACCCACGGTGCAAGCCGCGCCATCCTGGTGGCGGTGAAGCTCTCAGGTTGTGACGACAGACGGGGAGACTCCACCCCAGCCTGCCTGTTTCCAGATTCGGGAGTCCCGCCATGTCCGTGCGCCTGACCGCGCTCGACGCGCTGCACCGCGCCCTCGGCGCCACCATGACCGACTTCGCCGGCTGGGACATGCCGCTGCGCTACGGCAGCGAGCGCGAGGAGCACCTCGCCGTCCGCACCAAGGCCGGTCTCTTCGACCTCTCCCACATGGGCGAGATCACCGTCTCCGGCCCGCAGGCCGGCGAGCTGCTGGACCACGCGCTGGTCGGCTTCATCTCCGCGCTCGGCGTGCTGCGCGCCCGCTACACCATGATCTGCCGCGAGGACGGCGGCATCCTGGACGACCTGATCGTCTACCGGACCGCCGAGCACGAGTACATGGTGGTCGCCAACGCCTCCAACGCCCAGGTGGTGCTCGACGCGCTGACCGAGCGCGCGGCCGGCTTCGACGCCGTGGTCCGCGACGACCGGGACGCCTACGCGCTGCTCGCGGTGCAGGGCCCGGCGGCCAACGCGATCCTCTCCTCGGTCACCGACGCCGACCTGCCCGGCCTCAAGTACTACGCGCTGCTGCCCGCCACCGTCGCGGACAAGCAGGTCTGGCTGGCCCGCACCGGGTACACCGGCGAGGACGGCTTCGAGATCTTCTGCGCCCCCGCCGACGCCGAGCACCTGTGGCAGGCGCTCACCGAGGCCGGCGCGCCGCACGGCCTGGTGCCGGCCGGCCTGTCCTGCCGCGACACGCTGCGCCTGGAGGCCGGCATGCCGCTCTACGGGCACGAGCTGGACACCTCGCTGACCCCGTTCGACGCCGGCCTGGGCCGGGTGGTCCGGTTCGACAAGACCACCAACGGCGGCGAGTTCGTCGGCCGCAAGGCGCTGGAGGCGGCCGCCGCCCAGGCCGAGGCCAACCCTCCGCGCAAGCTGGTCGGCCTGGTCTCCGAGGGCAAGCGGGTGCCGCGCGCCGAGTACGCCGTGGTCGACGCCGAGGGCACCCCGATCGGCCGGATCACCTCCGGCGCGCCCTCCCCCACGCTGGGCAAGCCGATCGCCATCGCCTACCTGGACGCCGCCCACGCGGCCCCCGGCAGCGCCGTCGCGGTGGACGTGCGCGGCAAGCACGAGCCGGTCGAGGTCGTCGCGCTGCCGTTCTACAAGCGCGCCCGCTGACCCTCCGCCACCCCGCAGCGCAGTCGCCGTCCCGCCCGCCGGACCCCGTCGTCCGGCGTGCGGACAGCTCCCTCGTACCCGCTTCCCATCCTGGAGAATGAGCATCATGAGCAACCCGCAGAACCTGCAGTACAGCAAGGAGCACGAGTGGCTGACCGCCGCCGACGCTGACGGGGTCTCGACCGTCGGCATCACCGAGCACGCGGCCACCGCCCTCGGCGACATCGTCTACGTGCAGCTGCCCGCCGTCGGGGACACCGTCACCGCCGGCGAGACCTGCGGCGAGCTCGAATCCACCAAGTCGGTCAGCGACCTCTACTCCCCCGCCTCCGGCGAGGTCGTCGAGGTCAACGAGACCCTCACCGACGAGCCGGCCCTGGTCAACGCGGCCGCCTTCGAGGGCGGCTGGCTCTTCAAGCTCAAGGTCACCGAGGCCCAGGCCGACCTGATGAGCGCCGACGAGTACAGCGCGTTCACCGGCTCCTGACCGAGCGCCGGGCGGCCGCAGCGCGGCGGCCGCCCGCAAGCCTTGCTCTCACCCTCGCCCGTCGCCCGCCCAGGCGTGCCACGCGCGACCGCTCCGATGGGAAGACGCCCCCATGACGGTTCTGAACGAATCCCTGCACGACCTCGACCCGGAGATCGCCGCCGCGGTCGACGCCGAGCTGCGCCGCCAGCAGAGCACCCTGGAGATGATCGCCTCCGAGAACTTCGCCCCGGTGGCGGTCATGGAGGCCCAGGGCTCGGTGCTGACCAACAAGTACGCCGAGGGCTACCCCGGCAAGCGCTACTACGGCGGCTGCGAGCACGTCGACGTGGTCGAGCAGCTGGCCATCGACCGGATCAAGGCGCTGTTCGGCGCCGAGGCCGCCAACGTGCAGCCGCACTCCGGCGCGCAGGCCAACGCCGCCGCGATGTTCGCGCTGATCCAGCCGGGCGACACCATCCTGGGCCTGAACCTGGCGCACGGCGGCCACCTGACCCACGGCATGAAGATCAACTTCTCCGGCAAGCTCTACAACGTGGTCGCGTACCACGTGGACGAGCAGACCGGCCTGGTCGACATGGAGGAGGTCGAGCGCCTCGCCAAGGAGAACCAGCCCAAGCTGATCGTGGCCGGCTGGTCCGCCTACCCGCGCCAGCTCGACTTCGCCGAGTTCCGCCGGATCGCCGACGAGGTCGGCGCCTACCTGATGGTGGACATGGCGCACTTCGCCGGCCTGGTCGCGGCCGGCCTGCACCCCTCGCCGGTGCCGTACGCCGACGTGGTCACCACCACCACCCACAAGACCCTGGGCGGTCCGCGCGGTGGCGTGATCCTCTCCAAGGCCGAGCTGGCCAAGAAGATCAACTCCGCGGTCTTCCCCGGCCAGCAGGGCGGCCCGCTGGAGCACGTGATCGCCGCCAAGGCGGTCGCCTTCAAGGTCGCGGCCTCCGAGGACTTCAAGGAGCGCCAGGCGCGCACCCTGGAGGGCGCCAAGATCCTGGCCGCCCGCCTGCTCCAGGACGACGCCAAGGCGGCCGGCGTCTCGGTGCTGTCCGGCGGCACCGACGTGCACCTGGTCCTGGTCGACCTGCGCAACAGCGAGCTGAACGGCCAGGACGCCGAGGACCGCCTGCACGAGGTCGGCATCACGGTCAACCGCAACGCCGTGCCGAACGACCCGCGCCCGCCGATGGTCACCTCCGGCCTGCGGATCGGCACCCCGGCGCTGGCCACCCGCGGCTTCCGGGCCGAGGACTTCACCGAGGTCGCCGACGTCATCGCCGAGGCCCTGCTGCCGGGCTTCGACGAGGCCAAGAAGACCGCGCTGGCCGCCCGGGTCACCGCGCTCGCCGAGAAGTACCCGCTCTACCCGGGGCTCTGAGCCTCCTCGGGCCGTGGCCGACGTCACCCCCGTCGGCCCGGCCCGATCCACCGGGGCACCGCGCACACTGGAACGTGAGCCGGTGCCCCGTGCCGTGTCCTCCCGCACTTTTTCCGGTCCACGAGACCAGACAAGGACGTCCCCCGTGGCCATCAGCGTCTTCGACCTCTTCTCCATCGGCATCGGCCCCTCCAGCTCGCACACCGTCGGACCGATGCGGGCCGCCCGGATGTTCGCCCGCCGGCTGCGCTCCGAGGGCCTGCTGGAGCAGGTGGCCTCGGTCAAGGCCGAGCTGTTCGGCTCGCTCGGCGCCACCGGCCACGGCCACGGCACCCCGAAGGCGGTGCTGCTCGGCCTGGAGGGCAAGTCGCCGCGCACGGTGGACGTCGCCAAGGCCGACCTGGACGTCGAGCGGATCCGGGCGGACCGCCGGATCGCACTGCTCGGCACCCACACGATCGACTTCGACCCCGACCTCCAGCTGGTGCTGCACCGGCGCAAGTCGCTGCCGTACCACGCCAACGGGATGACCCTGGCCGCGCACGACGCGGCCGGCACCGAGCTGCTCGCCAAGACCTACTACTCGGTCGGCGGCGGCTTCGTGGTGGACGAGGACGCGATCGGCGCCGACCGCGTGGTGCCGGACGACACCCAGCTGCGCTACCCCTTCCGCACCGGCGAGGAGCTGCTGCGGCAGACCCGGGAGACCGGGCTGTCGATCTCCGGCCTGATGCTGGAGAACGAGAAGGCCTGGCGCACCGAGGAGGAGATCCGGACCGGGCTGCTGGAGATCTGGGCGGTCATGAAGGAGTGCGTCTCGGCCGGCATGTCCCGCGAGGGCATCCTGCCGGGCGGCCTGAAGGTGCGCCGCCGGGCCGCCTCCGGCGCCCGGGCGCTGCGCGCGGAGGGCATCGGCCCGGCCAACGCGATGGAGTGGGTCACCCTCTACGCGATGGCGGTGAACGAGGAGAACGCCTCCGGCCAGCGGGTGGTCACCGCGCCGACCAACGGCGCGGCCGGGATCATCCCCGCGGTGCTGCACTACTTCCAGAACTTCGTGCAGGGCGCGGACGAGGACGGCATCGTCCGGTTCCTGCTGGCGGCCGGTGCGATCGGCATGCTCTTCAAGGAGAACGCCTCGATCTCCGGCGCCGAGGTCGGCTGCCAGGGCGAGGTCGGCTCGGCCTGCTCGATGGCGGCCGGCGGCCTGGCCGAGGTGCTCGGCGGCTCCCCCGAGCAGGTGGAGAACGCCGCCGAGATCGGCATCGAGCACAACCTCGGCCTGACCTGCGACCCGGTCGGCGGCCTGGTCCAGATCCCGTGCATCGAGCGCAACGGCATGGCCTCGGTCAAGGCCGTCACCGCCGCCCGGATGGCGCTGCGCGGCGACGGCCGCCACCACGTCTCGCTGGACAAGGCGATCAAGACGATGAAGGAGACCGGCGCCGACATGAAGGTCAAGTACAAGGAGACCAGCCGCGGCGGCCTGGCCGTCAACGTCATCGAGTGCTGATCCCCTGGACGTGTGAAGGGCCCCGCGGCAACCGCCGCGGGGCCCTCACGCGTTCGGGGGAGGTCAGGAGCGCTCGCGCACCTTCAGTTCGAACCAGACGGCCTTGCCGCGCGGCAGCAGGTCGGCCCCCCAGCGGTCGGCCAGGGTGTCGACGACGAGCAGGCCGCGGCCGTACTCGGTCAGGCCCGGTTCGGCGACGATCAGGCAGGGCAGGGCGCGGGAGGAGTCGCGCACCTCGACCCGGAGCCAGCCGGGGCGGCGGTGCAGCTTGAGGCCGAAGGTGCGCCCGCCGGTGTGCCGGACGGCGTTGGCGACCAGCTCGGCGGTGAGTAACTCGCCGATCTCCAGCAGCGGCTGCAGGCCCCAGGACTGCATGACGGAGAGCACCAGGCGGCGGGCCAGCGGCCCGGACTCGCCCCGGGCCGGCAGCCGCACCTCCTCGTCCCCGGCCGGGTCGCGCAGCCGGGGCAGCACGACCCGTTCCAGCTCCCACGCGGAGAGCCGCTCCAGGTCCGCCAACGCGGACCTGACCGGTCCTGAGGGGGCGTCAGCCGCCAGGCCGAGCCCGAGAGGTGATGACTGATCGACTTCGCCCCATCCCGCCATGCGCACCATCATCGCGGTTCGCACCCGCCCGCGTACTGACAATGACGAAACGATCACTATTCAACTGGCATATGACCCGACCGGATTGGGTCGCCCTACCAGGTGCTCCAGTCCATGTTCCAGCCGCTCAGGCCGTTGTCCGGGGCCACCTGGGCGCCCTTGGAGTTGACGACCTTCACCACATCTCCCACCAGCGAGGCGGCGTAGAACTTCGCCGCGGGGGTGTCCGTGCCGCCCTGGTCGCCCGGCGCGTCCTCCAGGCCGACGCAGCCGTGGCTGACGTTCGCCGTCCCGAAGGTGCCGTGCGAGGACCAGTTGTTGCCGTGCACGTAGGTGCCCGAGTCGGTCAGCCGCATCGAGTGCGGCACCTCCAGGTCGTACTCGCCCGGCTTGAGGCCCGGCACGGAGGCCGAGGTCATGTGGGCGGTGCCCTCCTTGGCCTCGATCACCATGGTGCCGTTGTAGGTCGGGTGCTCGTCCGAGCCGGAGCTGATCGGGATGGTCTGGTTCGGCTGGCCGTCGGTCTGCACGGTCATGGTGTGCGCGCCGGCGTCCACCGTGGAGATCTGCGAGCGGCCGATGGTGAAGGACTCGTCGCGGTCCGAGTTGCCGTAGACGCCCGGGGCGACCTCGACGCTCTTCAGCCGCACGTGCACGGTGACCTTGGTGCCCGGCTTCCAGAAGTTCTGCGGGCGGATGTCGAGCCGCTGGCTGCCCATCCAGTGGCCCTTGACCTGGGTGCCGTCCGAGGCGTCGAAGGTGATGCCGGACTGGACCGCCTGCTTGTTCTGGACCGACATGCCGAAGTCGAAGGAGACGATCATGCCGACGCCGTAGGTGGAGCCGGTGACCACGTTGTCCTGGCTGCGCGAGGTCTTGTTCGGGGTCAGCGTGGTGAAGGCGCTGGTGGCCGTGGTGGAGACGCCCTTGGCGTCGGTGGCCTGGGCCTTCACCTGGTAGGAGTCGGCGACCGAGAGGCCGCCGGCGGGCACCCAGCTGGTGCCGTCGGCGGAGATGCTGCCCTGGACGGTGGTGCCGTTCTTGTCGGTGACCGAGACCTGGGTCAGCTTGCCGTCGTTCACCCCGACCTTGAGCGCGTTCGGCGCGGCGCCCTGGGTGCCGTCCTTGGGCTCGATGTCCACCACCGCGGCCGAGGCGCTCGGCGAGGCCGCCGGGGCGCTGCTGCCGCCGCTGCCGCCCTGTGCCGGGGCGCTCTGGCCCCCGCCGCCGGCGGCCGGCTTGGCGTCCGCGCTGTGTCCCGTGCCGCCGCCGCAGGCCGTGGTGGCCAGCAGCAGCGTGCCACCGACCGCCAGCGCCGCGCCCACCCGTATCGAACGCATTCTCTGCTCTCCTTGTTCGTCCCCTACTGCCCACACGCCGCGGACCACCGCCCGGTTCCTGGTGGCCGGGCGATCGCCCGATTGTTACACCGGATTCTTGTCGCACGGACCCCGGTCGAACGCCGGATCCGGACGGCCGCCCGGAAAACGACCGCGGGGCCCGCACCAGAAGACGTCCGGTGCGGGCCCCGCGTTGCACTTCGGTGCTGAACTGTCAGCGGATCACCAGCTGGCCCACGGGATCGTCCAGCCGCTCCAGCCGTTGTCGCCGGAGACCGTCTTGCCCTTGGCGCCCTTGATGATCACCACGTCGCCGATCAGCGAGGAGTTGTAGAACTTCCCGGCCACCGAGTTGTTGTCGCCGCCCTTGGCGTCCTGCAGGCCGATGCACCCGTGGCTGGCGTTGGAGACGCCGAACGCGCTGCTCCAGTAGTTGCCGTGCACGTAGGTGCCCGAGTCGGTGAGGCGCATCGCGTGCGGGACGTCCGGCACGTCGTACTCGCCGCCCACCACGTTGGCCACGGTGGCGGAGTTCATCCGGGTGGTCGGGTCCTTCTCCTTGATCACCATGGTGCCGTTGTAGGACGGGTTCTGGTCGTTGCCGGCCGTGATCGGCAGGGTCTCGATCGTCTGGCCGTCCCGGACCACGGTCATCTTGTCGGTGGACGCGTCCGCGGTGGAGATCTGCGAGCGGCCGATGGTGAAGGACTCGTCCCGGTCCAGGCCGTAGACGCCCGAGGCGACCTCGGTGCTCTTCAGCTTGTAGTGGACCTTGACCGTGGTGCCCGACTTCCAGAAGGCCTGCGGCCGGAAGTCGACCCGGCGGTTGCCGAACCAGTGGCCCTTCAGCTGGCTGCCGTCCGAGGCCTCGAAGGTGATGCCCTTGAGGACGTCGGCCTTGTTGGTGATGTCCTTGGTGAAGTTCACCGAGACGATCATGCCGACGCCGTAGGTGGAGCCGGTGGTGATGTTGTCGTTGATCGCGACCGTCTTGCCCGGGGTCAGCGTGGTGAAGCTGCTGTTCAGCGCGGCCTGCTGGCCGCTGGCGTCCACCGCCTGGGCGGTCACCTGGTAGACCGTGCCGACCGAGAGCGGGCCGGACGGGCTCCAGCTGGAGCCGTCGGCGGCTATCGAGCCCTGCACCGCGGTGCCGTTCTTGTCGGCCACCGTGACCTGGGTCAGCTTGCCGTCGGCCACCGACACCTTGAGGGCGCCGTTGGGCGCGACATCGGTGGCGCCGTCCTTCGGGTCGACGCTCAGCTGCGCCGCCGAGACCTTCGGCGAGGCCGCCGAACCGGGCGTGCCCGGGGCGGAGGAACTCCCGCTACCGCCGCCGCTCGACCCGGAACCGCTCGCCTTGGTGTCGTCCGGCCCGCAGGCGGTGGCCAGCACCAGCACCCCGCCCGCCAGCAGCGCTGCGGTGGTCCGTCGCAGGACGGACCTGACCGTGCTGCTCCCTCTCGCGGCATCCGCCGCCTGAACCGGCTCCACTGGAGTGGCCCCTCCCATTGAAAAGTCCCTGACCGCGCGCCGCTCCGGGCGCGCGCGAGCGCAAGAATAACTGGGCCGGATGAGTGAATCTTCGGCGGGAGGCCCGTGTCCGCCAGGTGAAAGATCACCTGACGGAGAGGGCACTCCCGGCCACCCACTGGTCCCAGGTCAGGTTCCACCCGTTCAGCCCGTTCTGCGGCGGCACCTGACCCCCCTTCAGCTGCGAGACCACCTCGATCACGTCCCCGACCAGGGTGTGGTCGAAGAACCAGCCGGCCGGCGAGTCGGCGGATCCGCCCTTCTCGTCGGCCAGGCCGATGCAGCCGTGACTGGTGTTCGCGGTGCCGAAGACGCCACGGGGGCTCCAGTAGTTCCCGTGGACGAAGGTGCCGGAGGCGGTCAGCCGCATCGCGTGCGGCACGTCCTTGATGTCGTACTCGTCACCCATCCCGACGGTGGCCGAGTTCATCCTGGTCACCGGGTCCTTCTCGGAGACCACCAGCAGCCCGGTGTAGGTCGGGTGCTCCGGGTTGCCGGCCGAGATCGGCAGGGTGCGCAGCACCGTCGCGCCCTGGCGGACCGTCAGGGTGTGCGCGTCCAGGTCGGCCGTGTCGAGCTGGGCCCGGCCGATCCTGAAGGCCAGCGTGCGCGGCCGGCCGCCGGCCTGGCCCGGGAAGGCGAGGCGCACCGTCACCCGGGTACCGGGTGCCCAGTAGTGCTGCGGGCGCAAGTCCAGCCGCTGGTCGCCGAACCAGTGGCCGACCACCGGCACCGGCGGGTCGGCGGTCACCGTGACCGCCCGCTCCACCGCCGCCCGGTCGGCGACCGCCCGGCCGAAGCGCAGCGAGACCGGCATGCCGATCCCGACGGTGGCGCCGTCCGCGGGGGTCGTGACGGCGGTGACGGTGCGCGCCGGGGTCCCGGTGGCGCCGTCGGCCGGGCCGCTGCCGGTCGCGGCCGGGCTCGCGGCGGGGGCGTCGGGCGCCGCGACCTCCGCACTGGGCCGGGCGGGTGAACCGCCGCCGCAGGCCGCCAGCACCGGGAGCAGCAGGGCCAGCGCGGCCGGCACCGCCCGTCCCGTGCGCCCCCGCCGTCCCTCGGCGCGCATCCCGCCCTCCCGCGTGCTCGCCGGGACCGCCGGCGGCGGTCCCGGATCCGGTCCACCGTTCAACGATCGGATTCCCCAAGGGACACGAGGGAACGATTCCACTCGGCGGACACACGCCCGTAACAGACGCCGTGCCAGACGGCGTCGTGCCGCAGGGCAGCGGGCCCGGCTGGGAAGGGCACGGCTATGACGGCACCCCGAAGGCTGGAGCCCCCGGAGCTGGGACGCTCGGCACCCGCTCGGCACCCGCGCCCCGCCACGCCCTGGCCGGGCAGCTGGCAGCCGCTCGGCGCCCGCTACCGGCACGGCGCGGACGGCGGGCACGGCACCAACTTCGCGCTCTGGGCCCCCGGCGCCGAGGCGGTCGAGCTCTGCCTGTTCGACGAGGGCGGCGCCGAGAGCCGGCACCGGCTGACCGAGCAGACCTTCCAGACCTGGCACGGCTACCTGCCCGGGGTCGGCCCCGGCACCCGCTACGGCTACCGGGTTCACGGCCGCTGGGACCCGTGGACCGGCGCCCGGTGGAACCCGGCCAAGCTGCTGATCGACCCCTACGCCCGGGCCGTCGACGGCGGCTTCACCGGCGATCCGGCCTGCTGCGGCTCGGTGCGCGACTGGCCCGACCCGCAGACCGCCGACACCGTGCGGGACGACCGGGACTCCGCGCCGTACACCGCCCGCTCGGTGGTGGTGCACGACGATGACGACTGGTCACAGGACCGCCGCCCGAAGACCCCGTGGGCCGAGACCGTGCTCTACGAGCTGCACGTGCGCGGCTTCACCCGCCGCCACCCCGGGGTGCCGCCGGAACTGCGCGGCACCTACGCCGGGCTGGCCCACCCGGCGGCGATCGAGCACCTGGTCTCGCTCGGCGTCACCGCCGTCGAGCTGCTGCCGGTGCACCAGTTCGCCAGCGAGGACTTCCTGCGCGGCCGGGGGCTGAGCAACTACTGGGGCTACAACTCGATCGGCTGGTTCGCCCCGCACGGCGGCTACTCCTCCTCCGGCACCCGGGGCCAGCAGGTCGGCGAGTTCAAGCGGATGGTCCGGGCGCTGCACGCGGCCGGCATCGAGGTGATCCTCGACGTGGTCTACAACCACACCGCCGAGGGCGGCGAGCTCGGCCCGACCCTGTCGCTGCGCGGCATCGACAACGCCGGCTACTACCGGCTGGGCCGGGGCAACCGGGGCTACACCGACTACACCGGCTGCGGCAACACCCTGGACACCCGGCAGCCGCACACCGTCCGGCTGGTCACCGACTCGCTGCGGTACTGGGCCGCCGAGATGGGCGTGGACGGCTTCCGGTTCGACCTGGCCGCCGCGCTGGCCCGGGGCAGCGACGCGGTGGACATGCACCACCCGCTGCTGGCCGCGATCTCCCAGGACCCGCTGCTCAGCCGGGTCAAGCTGATCGCCGAGCCCTGGGACGTCGGGGCGGGCGGCTACCAGGTCGGCAACTTCCCGCCGCTGTGGGCCGAGTGGAACGACAAGTACCGCGACACCGTGCGGGACTTCTGGCGCGGGCAGGCCGACGGGGTGGGCGGGCTGGCCTACCGGCTCTCCGGCTCCTCCGACCTCTACCAGCTGGGCGGCCGGCGCCCCTACGCCTCGGTCAACTACGTCACCGCGCACGACGGCTTCACCCTGCGCGACCTGGTCTCCTACAACGGCAAGCACAACGAGGCCAACGGCGAGCAGAACCGGGACGGCACCGACGACAACCGGTCCTGGAACTGCGGCGCCGAGGGCGAGAGCGCGGACCCGGCGGTGCTGGAGCTGAGGGACCGCCAGCTGCGCAACCTGCTGGCCACGCTGCTGCTCTCCACCGGCGTGCCGATGCTCACCGCCGGCGACGAGTTCGGCCGCACCCAGGGCGGCAACAACAACGCCTACTGCCAGGACAACGAGATCGGCTGGGTGGACTGGTCGCTGCTGGAGCAGCCGCGCTGGCGGGCGCTGCGGGACTTCACCGCCGCGCTGGTCTCGCTGCGCCGGCGGCACCCGGTGCTGCGCCAGCGGGCCTTCTTCTCCGGCCTGGCCGCGCGGCCCGGCCAGCTGCCCGACCTCACCTGGTACACCGCCGACGGCACCGAGATGACCGGGGTCGACTGGTCCGGCCAGTCCACCGTGCTGGGGATGCGGCTGAACGGCGGGGCGATGTCGGAGCGCGACCGGCAGGGCCGCCCGCTGACCGACGACGGCTTCCTGCTGCTGCTCAACGCGGGCCCGACGGCGGTGGAGTTCGCCCTGCCGCCCGGCGGTCCGTACGAGTTGCTGCTGGACACCGGGGGCGCGAGCGGCGGACCGCTGGGCCCGCGCACGCTGCGACTGCTCCGGATGCCCCAGCCGGGCGCCCCCCTCGGGACCGAAAACCTGATGAGATCACCGGGGTCGGCGGCCTACCCTCCGAAGGATGGCCGAGAACGCTGAACCCACGTCGCAGCCGCCCGCCGAACGACCCACCAGGTCCACGGTGCGCTCGCTGCTCAGGCTCCGGACCTACGCGTACCCGATCCGCTGGTACCTGGCCGGGGCGGTGCTGGCCGCCCTGCTCGCCTCCGGCGCCGTGCTGGTCACCCCGCTGGTGCTCGGCCGGATCGTGGACGGCCCGATCGGCCACCACGACCGGGCCGCGCTCTGGCCGCTGATCGGACTGCTGCTGCTCCTCGGAGTGGCCGAGGCCGGCCTGTTCGGCCTGCGCCGGGTGCTGATCGCCCGTCCGCTGGCCAAGGTCGAGGCGGCCATGCGGCGCGACCTCTACGCCAAGCTGCAGCGCCTCCCGGTCGCCTTCCACGACCGCTGGGCCTCCGGGCAGCTGCTCTCCCGGGCCACCTCGGACATGTACACCCTGCGGCTCTTCCTGGCCTTCGCGCTGATCTTCCTGATCGTCAACTCGGTCACCTTCCTCACCGGCTCGGTGCTGATGCTGGCGCTGGACTGGCGGCTCGGACTGATCGCGCTGGCCCCCTCCATCCCGCTGATCCTGTTCTGCGCCTGGTTCGAGACCCGCTACTCCAAGGCCTCCAGGACCGCCCAGGACCAGAACGGCGACCTGGCCACCGTGCTGGAGGAGTCGGTGCTCGGCATCCGGATCCTCAAGTCCTTCGGCCGCCAGCGCACCATGGCCCGTCAGTTCCGCGAGCGGGCCCAGCTGCTGCGCGCCACCGAGCTGCGCAAGACCTGGATGCTGGCCGACCTGTGGTCGGTCATCGTCGGCCTGCCCGAACTGGCCCTGGGCAGCTCGCTGGCGGTCGGCGTGGTGCTGGTCGCGCACGACGAACTGAGCACCGGCAGCCTGGTCGCCTTCCTCTCCACCGCGCTCGCGCTGCGCTGGCCGGTCGAGTCGATGGGCTGGCTGCTGGCCTACAGCAACGAGGCCGGCACCGCCACCGACCGGTTCTTCGAGGTGCTGGACACCCCCGAGCCGGAACCCGTGCGCGGCACCGCCGGCGAACCCGACGGCAGCGGCATCCGGTTCACCGGCGTGCGGTTCCGCTACCCCGACGCGCCCGCCGACAGCCCCGACCTGCTGGGCGGGATCGACCTGCACGTGCGCAGGGGCGAGACCATGGCCCTGGTCGGCGCCACCGGCTGCGGCAAGACCACCCTCACCGCCCTGCTCCCCCGGCTCTACGAGGCCACCGCCGGCCGCATCACGCTGGACGGCCGGGACATCGCCGCCCTGCCGCCCGGCGAACTGCGCTCGCTGGTCGCGGTCGCCTTCGAGGACCCGACCCTGTTCTCCGCCACCGTCCGGGAGAACGTACTGATGGGCGCACCGGACGCCGCTGACGCGGCGTTGGAGAAGGCGCTCGCCACCGCCCAGGCCGGCTTCGTCGCCGACCTGCCGGACGGGGTGGACACCGAGGTCGGCGAACAGGGCCTGAGCCTGTCCGGCGGCCAGCGCCAACGGCTCGCGCTGGCCCGCGCGGTGGTCGGCAACCCGCCGTTCCTGGTCCTCGACGACCCGCTCTCCGCGCTGGACGTGCGCACCGAGGCGCTGGTCGAGGCCGCGCTGCGCGAGGTGCTCGCCGACTCCACCGCCCTGGTGGTGGCGCACCGGCCGAGCACCGTGCTGCTCGCCGACCGGGTCGCGCTGCTCTCCGACGGGCGGATCGCCGACGTCGGCACCCACGCCGAACTGCTCGAACGCTGTACCGAGTACCGGGCGCTGATGAGCGGCGCACTGGAAAGGAGTGTGGCCTGATGGCGCTGCTCGAAGCCCCCGCGGCGGTCGAGGAGGAGATACCCGTCCCGCCCGGCGCGCCCCGACGGCTGCTGCGCTCGCTGCTCGCGCCGCACAGGCGCCGGGTGGTGCTGGCCGCGGTGCTGATCCTCGTACAGCAGGCGGCGCTCCAGTCCGGCCCGCTGCTGGTCTCGGTCGCGATCGACCAGGGCATCCCGGCGCTGCGCCGGCACTCCTCGGGCCCGCTGGTCGCGGTCACCGCCGCCTACCTGGGCTGCGCGCTGCTCAGCACCCTGCTGCAACGGGCGTTCATCCGGCTCTCCGGACTGCTCAACCAGGACATCCTGCTGGAGCTGCGCACCCGGATCTTCCGGCACGCCCAGCGGCTCGGCATCGACTTCCACGAGCGCTACACCTCCGGCCGGGTCATCTCCCGGGCCACCAGCGACGTGGACGCGCTGCGCGAACTGCTCAACGAGGGCCTGCAGGAACTGCTCTCGGTCGCCATCTCGGTCTGCTACATCGCGGTGCTGCTGCTGGTGATGGACTGGCGGCTGGGGCTCCTGGCCCTCTCCTCGGTGCTGCCGATGGCGCTGCTGGTGCGGATGTTCCAGCGGCGCAGCGGCCGGGTCTACCGCAACGGCCGCACCGCGGTCGCCGGGGTGATCGTCCGGTTCACCGAGACCATGAACGGCATCCGCCCGGTCCAGGCCTTCCGCCGCGAGCCGGCCAACCTGGCCGCCTTCGAGGAGTCCAACCGGGAGTTCACCCGCTCCAACGCGGGCGGACTGCTGGAGATGGCCCGCTACGTCGGCTTCTCCCGGGGCACCGCCAACCTGTGGATCACCATGGTGGTGCTGGCCGGCGCCTACCTGGTCACCACGGGCAACATGGAGGTCGGCGTGCTCACCGGCTTCGTGCTCTACCTGCGCCGGCTCTACGACCCGATCGACCAGCTGGCGATGTTCCTGAACAGCTACCAGGCGGCGGCCGCGGCACTGGAGAAGATCTCGGGACTGCTGGCGCAGGAGGCCTCGGTCGCCCCGCCGCAGACGCCGGTCGCGCTGCCCGCCACCGACGCCAAGGGCCGCGAAGTCGCCTTCTCCCAGGTCTCCTTCGGCTACCGCAACGGCATCGAGATCCTGCCGCCCTTCGACCTGGTGCTGGCCCCCGGCTCCACCACCGCCGTGGTCGGCGCCACCGGCGCGGGCAAGTCCACCCTGGCCAAGCTGCTCGCCCGGTTCTACGACCCGTCAGCCGGCCGGATCGCCCTGGACGGCGTGGACCTGCGCGACCTGGACGGCGCCGAACTGCGGCGCGGCGTGGTGATGGTGACCCAGGAGTCCTTCCTCTTCTCCGGCACCGTCGCCGAGAACATCGCCATCGGCCGACCGGACGCCGACCGTGAGGAGATCGAGGCGGCCGCGAAGGCCATCGGCGCCCACTCCTTCATCACCGCCCTGCCGGACGGCTACGACACCGACGTCCGCAAGCGCGGCGGCCGCATCTCCGCCGGACAGCGGCAGCTGGTCGCGTTCGCGCGCGCCTTGCTGGCCGACCCGGCCGTCCTCATCCTCGACGAGGCGACCAGCTCCCTGGACATCCCCGGCGAGCAGGCCGTCCAACACGCCATGCACACCGTCCTCGCCGGACGCACCGCCGTGATCATCGCGCACCGCCTCTCCACCGTCGAGATCGCCGACCGCGTGCTGGTGATGGAGGCGGGCCGGGTGGTCGAGGACGGCACGCCCGCCGAACTCATCGCGGGCACGGGGCGGTTCGCGCAGCTGCACTCGGCCTGGCGGGAGAGCCTGGTGTGAGGGCCGACGCCAACCGGTCCAGCCCCGCCCGGGGGCTGCTGCCGACCCTGATGCTGATCGACCTCCTCGCCAGCCTCCAGATCTGGCTGGGCCACGCCCGCCACCACGGCCTCCTCGTCCCGGCCTTCCTGATCACCACCCTGCTGTGGACGGTCGCCATCCCCGTCCTCGCCCGCCGCTCCCTCCCCCGCCCCCAACTGCGCCGGGCCGCCGCCCTGCTGTCCGCCACCCTGGCAGCGGGCGCCGTCCTCTTCGCCCTCTCCCCGGACACCATCGTCTCCGCCGACGCCATCCTGGTCGGCGGCTCCGCCGCCTACGCGGCCGTCCTCGTGTACGCCCTGCGCCCGAAGCCGGGCCCGACTGACTGACTGACCGACGCGGCGATCGCCAAACAGGGGTCGGGTACCCGCCGATCGGCGGGTACCCGACCCTTCGTCAATCCGCCATCGGTCGGCAATGGTTGGGCAAAGTCCACGTAAGATCAAATCCAGCTCAGAGTTCTCATACAACCCATGCATTCGGCAGCGGGCTGCGATAGCTTCCTCTTGTCGCCGCAGAATTCGCCGCAATTCCCGAACAACTCCCAGTTCCTGGAGCGTTCGAGGAACCCGCGCGAGACGCGGCGCGTACGGCCATTTGCCATACAGGGGAGGATTGCATGATGGTTCGTCACCGGAAGCCCGCCGGTTCCGCTTTTGCCGCTGTGCTCGGAGGCGCGCTGCTGCTGGGCACGGTGCCCGCGCACGCGGATGCGGGTCAGTCGCCGGCCGAGCAGGCGATCAGCGTGGTCGAGAAGGCCACCGGCACCGCGGACCTCGTTCCGGGGGCGGCGCGGGCCACGGCGCCGAGCACGGCCGCGGGCCAGGTCGTCGCCGCAGCGGGCACCAGCGACCAGGTCGGCTTCACGCTCCCGGCCACCGAGGCCGTCAGCGGCGTGGCGGGCGGGCAGGGGACCGTCAGCTACCCGAACGCGGCGGCCGACGGCGCCGACCTGGCCGTCCAGTCGACCGAGAACGGCATCCGCGCCCTGGTCACGATCAAGGACGCGCACGCGCCCAAGGAGTACCGGTTCCCGCTCGCACTGCCGCAGGGCGCCACGGCGGAGCCCCAGGCCGACGGGAGCATAGCCGTCGTCATGAACGGCGACCGCCTCGGCGCGTTCGCCGCCCCGTGGGCCAAGGACGCGGCCGGCAAGCCGATCCCGACCAGCTACCGGATCGACGGTGACACCCTCGTCCAGACCGTCGCCTTCGACGGCGGCACCAGCTTCCCCGTCGTCGCCGACCCCCACTACACCTGGGGCATCATCACCGGCACCGTCTACTTCAACAAGACCGAGACGCGGGACCTCGCGTACGGAGGCGGCGCGGCCATCGCGATCCTCGGCGCGATCACGAAGGTGATGCCCGTGACCGTCTCCGGGATCGCAGTGACCGCCACCGCGAACATCGCGATCAATCACGGGCAGTGCATCAAGATCAAGAGCACTGGCGACGTGGGCTTCTACAGTGGCAACGAAGGCAACGGCTACTGCAAGTAGTAATCCGCAGGGACGGGAAATTCCCCGAGCGGCCGTGCCGCCACGGTGGCATCCGCGAAGCTTTCGAGAGTGAGGCAATCCATGACGGTTCTGCTGATCGCGATCGGGGTACTCAACGCCGCCGCTGTTCTGGCGGCAGCCGTGAGCGCCGCGGGCAAGGGGCGCCCGGTCTCCTACCGGGCGGCGGCCACCGGAGCCGCGGTTCTGTTCTTCGCACTTCCGTACATCGTCGAGCACGCGTCCGGCGCCTCGATCGATGACGGCAGCTCGGCCGGCCTCTACGCGTGGGTCGCGCTGATCAGCGTCCCGGTGCTGGCGCTGGTCTACCTCGTCGTGCGGCGGCTGCAGCGCGACTGAGCGCACGACCAACCGTGGTACGTGAGTTGCTGATGCGCCAGATGCGACAGATGCGCGGAACGGATGCGGCGCGCTGCCACGACGGCGTTCCTCCTGGCGCGCGAACCATACTCACGACCCATGCGTCTGGGCTATCGTCACGGCCACGGACGCACGGGGGTGCAGGATGGCGATCGAGTTACCCGGCCCAGTGGTCTCGATGCTCCAATTCATCGGGGTCAACTGGCCGAACGTGAACGAGGACAAGGTCCGCGAGCTCGCCACGCACGTGCGCGAGTTCGCGGACAACGTGGACGGCACCCACAAGAAGGCCACCACCACGGTCAACAACATGGCCGACCACTACCAGGGCGGCTCCTACGACGCGCTGGTGGACAGCTGGGCGCACCTGTCGTCCAGTCACATGACCGACCTGGTCAACACCTGCCACACGGTGGCCACCGCGCTGGACGCCGCCGCCGACACCATCGTCGCCATGAAGTGGCAGGCGATCGGCGAACTGGGCGGCCTGGCAGTCACGTTCGCGGCCGACCAGGCCGCCTCGGTGGCCACCCTCGGCCTGGCCGAGGTCGGCATGGCGGCGATCGTGGACGGCGCCGAACACATCACCGACTACCTGGAACAGCAGCTTGAGCAGTACATCATCGGGCAGGTGATCGAGGCCGCGATCGGCCCGCTGGTCGCGGTGGTGGAGAAGGCCGTCGGCGGCCTGGCCTTCGAAGAGGTAGCCGGGATCCTCGGCGTGAACGGCACCGCCGGGCCCGGCGACTCGTTCCTGATCGACCCCAAGGCCCTGGAGGACCACGCGACGACGATGGCCGGCCATGCCCAGGAAGTCTCCGACCACGCCAAGGCGCTGGGCGGCAAAGTCGCGGGAGTGGACTTCACATGAGCAACCGGATCGTCCAAGCGCTCGAAGACGCGGCGAAGAAGATCGGCAAGTCGCTGGCCCAGGACGCCGGCAAGGCGGTGCACGACTTCTACCACTCGGCCAGCGGCAAGTTGAAGACCGTCGCCAAGAACACCGCCGAGGCCGACGCCAAGCACAAGGGCGCGCTCGACGACATCCTCAACGGCGCGGAGAAGGACGCCGGCAAGGACCTGCCGCACGACCCCAAGCTCCCCGGCGGTGAGCACCCCGGCGAGCCCGGCCCCGGCCGCGTCCAGGTCCAGAACCCCGACGAAGCCGCCCGCGCCGACGACGCCATCTGCCCCGGCGGCGAACCCGTCGACATGGCCACCGGACGCATGTTCATCGACCAGGTCGACACCACCCTGCCCGGCTCCCTGCCCCTGCTCTTCACCCGCAACCACGAATCCGGCTACCGCGCCGGCCGCTGGATGGGCCCCCGCTGGGTCTGCACCTTCGACGAACGCCTCGAAATCGACACCGAAGGCCTCGTCCACATCCGCGCCGACCGCCGCACCCAGGCCTACCCCCACCCCGACCCCGGCGAGACCGTCGAAGCCACCACCGGCGAACGCCGCCACCTGCGCCTGGCCAAGGGCGGCTACCACCTGCACGACCGAACCACCGGCCTCACCCGCGAGTTCACCACCGCCCCCGGCGGCACCGAAGCCCTCCTCACCAAGGTCCGCAACCGCCAAGGCCACCACTACACCCTCGCCTACGACGAGCACGGCACCCCGCAGTCCATCACCCACTCCGGCGGCTACCACCTCCTCGTCACCACCGACAGCGGCCGCATCACCGCCCTGCGCCTCGCAGGCGCCACCGACACCGGCGGCGACGCACTGATCACGCGCTACGGCTACACCGACGGACACCTCACCAGCGTCTACAACTCCAGCGGCAAGCCCATGCGCTTCGCCAACGACCCCACCGGCCGCATCCTCTCCTGGACCGACCGCACCAACTCCCAATACCTCTACCAGTACGACGAGTTCAACCGCGTCACCGACGAAGGCGGCGCCGACGGCTCACTGCGCTTCCACTTCACCTACGGCGAACCCGACCCCACCACCGGCCTCAAGGTCCACACCGAGACCAACGCCCTGGGCCACACCACCAGTTACCACATCAACGAACGCTGCCAGGTGGTCACCCAGACCGACCCCCTCGGCAACACCACCCACTACGAACGCGACGAGTACCACCGCCTCCTCACCGAAACCGACCCCCTCGGCCGCACCACCCGCTACGAATACGACGGCGCCGGCGACCTCGTCACCGTCACCCGCCCCGACGGTGAACGGACCGAACTGTCCTACGCCGCGTTCGGCGGCCTGCCAACGACGATCACCGAGCCGAGCGGCGCCGTCTGGCGGCAGTCCTACGACGAGGCCGGGCTGTGCACCGCGGTCACCGACCCGGTCGGCGCCACCACGGTCTACGGCTACGACGACCGGGGGCACGTCACCTCGGCGGCCGACGCCCTGGGGAACGTGACGCTGATCCGCTGCGACGACGCGGGCCTGCCGGTGGAGGTCACCGATCCCACCGGTGCCACCACCCGGGTCCAACGGGACGCCCTCGGCCGGATCGCCGTCGCCACCGACCCGCTCGGCGGCACCACCCGGTTCAGCTGGACCACCGAAGGACGTCCCGCCTCCCGCACGGCCGCCGACGGCAGCAGCGAGCACTGGACGTACGACGGCGAGGGCAACCTGCTGACCCATACCGACCAGCTCGGGCAGGTCAGCACCTTCGAGTACACCCACTTCGAGTCGTTGGCCGCCCGCACCGGCCCCGACGGCGCCCGTCTGTCGTTCGCCTACGACGCCCACATGCAGCTCGTCACGGTCACCAACGCGCTGGGGCAGAACTGGAGTTACGAGTACGACGCGGCAGGACGGCTGATCGGCGAGACCGACTTCCAGCAGCGCCGTGTCTCCTACCTGCTGGATCCGGCGGGCCGGGTCTCGGTGCTCACCAACCCGCTCGGGCAGCAGGTCCGGTTCGGCTACGACGCCCTGGGGCTACCGGTGGAGAAGGACGCCGACGGCCGGGTGACGACCTATCAGTATGACCTCGCCGGACGGCTGGTGCGAGCCACCAACCCCGATGCCGACCTGGTCCGCACGCTCGATCCCCTCGGCCGGGTGCTGACCGAGACCGTGAACGGACGGACCCTCGGCTACGCCCGGGACGTCCTCGGTCGGGTGACCACCCGGACCACGCCCAGCGGCCACCGCACCGGTTGGGACTACGACACGGCCGGCCGGCCGAGCGTGGTCAGCACCGACGGCGGCCGGCTCGACTTCGCCTACGACCCCGCCGGACGCGAACGGCTGCGCACCGCCGGCGACCGGTTGGCGATCGGCAGCACCTGGGACGAGTTGCACCGCCTGACCGGTCTGGCCGTCCGCACCGACTCCGCGGCCCTGCAGGAACGCCACTACAGCTACCGGGCCGACGGCAGCCTCAGCGGCGTCGACGAACTGGTCGGCGGCCACCGGGCGTTCGACCTCGATCCGGCCGGCCGGGTCGTCAAGGTCCGGGCCGAGCGCTGGACCGAGACCTACGCCTACGACCCCGCGGGCAACCTCACCCACGCCGAGTGGCCGGCCAAGGGCGCGGCCGAGGCCTCGCTCGGCGCCCGCGAGTACGACGGCAGCCGCCTGACGGCGGCCGGACGGGTGCGCTACGAGCACGACCCGGCCGGCCGCACCACACTGCGCCAGAAGACCCGCCTCTCCGCCAAGCCCGACACCTGGCGCTACCACTGGGACGCCGAGGACCACCTCACCGAGGTCACCACTCCCGACGGAACCCGGTGGCGCTACCTCTACGACCCGCTCGGCCGCCGCATCGCCAAGCTGCGGCTGGCCGGCGCCGGCGGCGCCGTCGAGGAGCGGACCGACTTCAGCTGGGACGGCCCGGTCCTGGCCGAGCAGACCACCCGCGCCCCCTACCTCCCCGGTCCGCACACCCTCAGCTGGGACCACAACGGCCTGCAGCCCCTGGCCCAGACCGAGACCATCACCACGCCGCGCGGCGCGAGTGCGGCGGACGACCAGGAGCAGGTCGACCGGCGCTTCTTCGCCATCGTCACCGACCTGGTGGGGACACCCACCGAACTGGTCGACGTGTCCAGCGGCGCCATCGCCTGGCGGGCCACCGGCACCCTCTGGGGCCGCACCACCTGGCCCGCCGACAGCACCACCTACACGCCGCTGCGTTTCCCCGGCCAGTACTTCGACCCCGAGACCCGGCTGCACTACAACCTCTACCGCTTCTACGACCCCGAGACCGCCCGGTACACGAGCCCGGACCCGCTCGGGCTCGTCCCGGGTCCCAACCCCGACGCCTACGTCCGCAATCCGCACAGCGCGAGCGACCCGCTCGGGCTCTCGACCCACCAGAGCGGCACCCCGTACGAACTGCCGCTGGACGACAAGGGCATGCCGACCGGCGGCCACACCTGGGGGACGGAGCGTCCGCCGCTGACCGGAGCGAAACCGAACTCCGTGCACACCCGCACCGGCAGCAACGGCGTACCGGTCCAGAACACGATCTATGATCAGAACGGCACCGCTGTCGGGCACTTCGACTTCAAGAAGCACCCCGGCACCAACGGACCGCACGGCCACGTCTTCGACACGCCCGGGGTCATCGCGGGCCACGGGCCGGGAGCACCGCACATCGACGAACCGCTGCTGCCACGCGGCTGGAACCTGAAGCCGTAGGAGCGAAGGGACCACCGCCATGACCGGAACCACCCTCTCCGCCGACGACCAGGGCGAGTTCCTGGACCGGTTCTCGCACTTCGAGGACGGCGTGATCACCGGGATCCGCCTCCAGCTCCCCCGGACCGGCGGCAGCGGGTGGACCGCGGAGTTCGACGTCCAGGCGGTGGACGGGGCCGACGGCGACGAGTGGCGGCTGGTCCGGATCACCCTGTCCGGGCTCTACGAGTACGAGTTCCCGCTCAGCCGGCAGTACTCGTACTTCGTGCTCTCCGACGGGCTGAACCTGGACTGCACGGCCGAACGCTGCCTCCTCGACCTCGACCCGGGCCCGGATCCCTGGACGCCCGCCCAGGTGGGTCAGCCGGGCGAGTACTCGAAGCAGTACGCCATCGGGACCTCGTGCACGTACGAGGTGCTGGACGGACCGTTCATCTGAGCCTCGACTCCGGACCTGTCGCCCCGTCAGCCACATAAAGGTGCGCAGGAAGTCGACCCACCCGACTTCCTGCGCACCAGCTCAAGGAGGGCGCCGCTACCGCAGCACCCCCGCGTCCATCCCCGCCGACTCCGGTGGCAGTGCGACCAAGCCCAGCTCCGCCGGCGAGGCCAGCAGCGGGTGGGTCGGGAGCACCCGCACGGTGTAGCCGAACGGGCCGGTGCGGCTCAGCTGCAGGGTGCCCTCGTAGCGGTGGCAGCCGGCCAGGTCGGGGCCGCCGACCGGCTTGAGGGTCTGGAGTTCGGCCTCGCGGATCCGGTCGCGCTCGTCCACCGTGCCGGAGACCACCTGGACCTCGACGTCCTCCGGCGCGAGCGTGCCCAGGGTGACCTGGACCCGCAGGGCCAGCGAGGTGCCCAGTTCGGCGGCCTCGGCGACGGCGGCCTCCACATGGCCGACCGCGACCCCGCTCCAGGCCTGCCGGACCCGGGCCTTCCAGTGGGCCAGCTCGCGGGCGCCGGGGGCGTCGAGGCGGCGGTGGGCCCGGGCGGCGGGGGCGTAGAGCTGCTCCACGTACTCGCGGACCATCCGCCCGGCCAGCACCTTGGGGCCCAGGGTGGCCAGCGTGTGCCGGACCATGGCGATCCAGCGGTGCGGCAGCCCGCCGGGCCCGCGCTCGTAGTAGCGGGCCGCCACCTGGTGCTCGATCAGGTCGTAGAGCGCGGCGGCCTCGATGTCGTCGCGCTGGTCCTCGTCGAAGCCGGGGCCGTCGGCGGTGGGGATCGCCCAGCCGTTGCGCCCGTCGTACCACTCGTCCCACCAGCCGTCGAGCACCGAGAGGTTGAGGCAGCCGTTGAGCGCCGCCTTCATGCCCGAGGTGCCGCAGGCCTCCAGCGGGCGCAGCGGGTTGTTCAGCCAGACGTCGCACCCGGGGTAGAGGTGCTTGGCCATCGCCATGTCGTAGTCGGGCAGGAAGACGATCCGGTGACGCACCGCCGGGTCGTCGGCGAACGCGACCAGCTGCTGGATCAGCCGCTTGCCGCCGTCGTCCGCCGGGTGCGCCTTGCCGGCGACCACGATCTGCACCGGCCGGGTCGGGTTCAGCAGCAGCGTCCGCAGCCGCTCCTGGTCGCGCAGCATCAGGGTGAGCCGCTTGTAGGAGGGCACCCGGCGGGCGAAGCCGATGGTGAGCACCTCCGGGTCGAGCGCCGCGGCGGTCCAGCCCAGTTCGGCGTCGCCGGCGCCGCGGTCCCGCCAGGCGGCGCGCAGCCGCCGCCGGGCCTCCTCGACCAGCTGGGTGCGCAGTTGCCCGCGGACCTCCCAGATCTCCTCGTCGCTGATCTGCTCGACGCCGTGCCAGCGCTCCGCGCCGCCGACCGTCATCGCCGTCTCGGCCTGCTCGGCGCCGATCCGGGCCGCGCCCAGGCGGACCACCGCGGGGTCGATCCAGGTCGGCGCGTGCACGCCGTTGGTGATCGAGGCGATCGGCACCTCGCCGGTGTCGAAGCCGGGCCAGAGCGCGCCGAACATGGTGCGGCTGACCTCGCCGTGCAGGGTGGAGACGCCGTTCGCCCGCTGGGCCAGCCGCAGGCCCATCGCGGCCATGTTGAAGAGCTTGGGGTCGCCGCCCGGCCAGTCCTCCACGCCGAGCGCGAGCACCCGGTCGACCGGCACCCCGCGCAGCGCCGCGTCCCCGCTGAAGTGCCGGGCCACCAGCTCGGCCTCGAACCGGTCGATGCCGGCCGGCACCGGGGTGTGGGTGGTGAACAGGGTGCCGGCCCGGACCGCCTCCAGCGCGGCGCCGAAGTCGTGACCCGCCTCGGCGGCGTCCCCGGCCACCAGCTCGCGGATCCGCTCGATGCCGAGGAAGCCGGCGTGCCCCTCGTTGGTGTGGAAGACCTCGGGGGCCGGGTGGCCGGTGAGCCGGCAGAAGGTCCGCACCGCGCGCACCCCGCCGATGCCGAGCAGCATCTCCTGGAGCAGCCGGTGCTCGCTGCCGCCGCCGTACAGGCGGTCGGTGACGTCCCGTTCGGTGGCGGCGTTGGCCTCCACGTCGGAGTCGAGCAGCAGCAGCGGGACCCGGCCGACCTGGGCCTTCCAGATCCGCGCGGTCAGCGTCCGGCCGGCGGGCAGGGCCAGCTCCACCTTGCCGGGCGTGCCGTCCGGCTCGCGCAGCAGGGTGACGGCCAGCTCGTCCGGGTCGAGCAGCGGGTAGCGCTCCTGCTGCCAGCCGTCCCGGCTGAGCGACTGGCGGAAGTAGCCGTGCCGGTAGAAGAGGCCGACGCCGATCAGCGGCACGCCCAGGTCGCTGGCGGCCTTGAGGTGGTCGCCGGCCAGGATGCCGAGGCCGCCGGAGTACTGGGGCAGCGCGGCGGCGATGCCGTACTCGGGCGAGAAGTAGGCGATCGCGGCGGGCAGCTCGGCGGCGGCCGGGGCGGACTGGTACCAGCGCGGCGCGCCCAGGTAGTCGGCCAGGTCGTCGGTCAGGTCGCCCAGCCGGCGCAGGAACCGCCGGTCGGCGGCGAGCGCGGCCAGCCGCGGTGCCGGCACCTCGCCGAGCAGCCGGACCGGGTCCTCGCCGACGGCCTCCCAGACCCCCGGGTCGACCGAGCGGAACAGCTCCCGGGTCTCCGGGTGCCAGGACCAGCGCAGGTTGAGCGCGAGCTCGTGCAGCGGCTGGAGTTGCTCGGGCAGGACGGTGCGGACGGTGAATCTGCGGATGGCCTTCACACTTCGAAGCCTAGACCGCCACAGGTCGCTGATGGGGCGTCAACTCTCGTAGCACAGCTCCATTCGGGCGTATCGAGAGATCACTTCCGGCGCAGTCGGGGCCTTGGGGGGCGCAGGGGGCGCACTTAGTTCGAACAGCGCACGCCGAGCGCGCAGAGTCCCCGCCGAGGGGGCGGAACTGAGGGGTCGTCTGCTCCCCCGCACCACCCACGCTGGCCTTCGACCGAGTGGTAAGAGCTACGAACAGTGCGAGGATGGGCACAGGCCGCAATCGCACGGGGCGACCTGGGTGGCGTTTCCCGCGCGTCTTCGGCCGGTCCTTCTGCAGTCCGAATCCTCCCCCCGACCCTCCGTTAGTCCACTCGGCCCACCGGGCGTCCTCCGTGGTGGGTCAACGCGTGTCCTCGTCCCCGTTCCGGTCGTTCCCGGGATGGATCGGAATCGCCCCCGGGCGTGCCGCGAGGCCGCGCGCCGGGACGTGCGCCGTCTCGCCGTTCCGGGCCACGTGGGCGCCGGTCCGGCATGGCCGGACCCGGCGGTACGGGCAGGCTCCGGTCGCTCGTCAGTTCCCCCCACCCAGTAGTCCTCCGGCACTCCCCGGCCCAGCCGCCCCCGGGACTGCCGCCGATCGCGGGCAGGAGTTCGGCATGCACGGCGACACACGGAGTCAGTCCGCACTGGTGTCCGAGGGATTGGAGCCTTTCGGCGAACCTGCGCTGCCGATCCCGGCCATAGCGGAACCGGTCGCGCCGCCCGCGGCGGAGCCGGCCGCGCCGCCCGCCCGGCGCCGCACCACCACCCCCCGCACCACCACCCCCCGGAGCACCGCCACCCGGAGCACGGCCACCCGATCGGCTGAAGCACCGTCACACCCCCGTGAGACACCGTCGAAGTCCGGCGGCGGCACCCGCAGCACCGCCCGGACGAAGCCCAAGGAGAGCACCCCGATGATCGGCCGGATCCCCGTGCTGGACGTCGCCCCCGCGGTGGACGGCGGCCGCCGACCGGCCCGGGCGGTGGTCGGCGAGACCTTCCGGGTGAGCGCCACCGTCTTCCGCGAGGGCCACGACGCGGTCGGCGCCAACGTGGTGCTGCGCGACCCCAAGGGCCGCGGCGCCGGCTGGCTGCCGATGCGCGAACTGGCCCCGGGCACCGACCGCTGGGGCGCCGAGGTCACCCCGACGGCCGAGGGCCGGTGGAGCTACACGGTGGAGGCCTGGAGCGACCCGGTGGCCACCTGGCGGCACGCCGCCGCGATCAAGGTGCCGGCCGGTCAGGACGTCGACCTGGTGCTGGAGGAGGGCGCGGTGCTGCTGGAGCGCGCCGCCAACGGGGTGCCCAAGCGCGAGGGCCGCACCCAGGTGCTGCGCGCGGTGGCCGCACTGCGGGACGCCACCCGCCCGCCGCTCACCCGGCTGGCCGCCGCCTTCACCCCGGAGGTGACCGGCCCGCTGGAGCGCCACCCGCTGCGCGAGCTGGTCACCGCCGCCCAGGCGCTGCCGCTGCGGGTGGAGCGCCGGCGGGCGCTGTACGGCTCCTGGTACGAGTTCTTCCCGCGCTCCGAGGGCGCCACCCTGGACCCTCCGCGCTCGGGCACCTTCCGGACCGCCGCCGAGCGCCTGCCCGCGGTCGCCGCGATGGGCTTCGACGTGGTCTACCTGCCGCCGATCCACCCGATCGGCCTGGCCTACCGCAAGGGCCCCAACAACAGCCTGACGGCCGGTCCGGACGACGTCGGCTCGCCCTGGGCGATCGGCTCGCCGGAGGGCGGGCACGACGCCGTCCACCCGGACCTCGGCACCATCGAGGACTTCGACGCCTTCGTCGCCCGGGCGGCCGAGCTCGGCCTGGAGATCGCCCTCGACTTCGCCCTGCAGGCCTCCCCCGACCACCCGTGGGTGAACAAGCACCCCGAGTGGTTCGGCCACCGGCTCGACGGCAGCATCGCCTTCGCCGAGAACCCGCCGAAGAAGTACCAGGACATCTACCCGATCAACTTCGACCAGGACTTCGATGGCCTGGTGATCGAGACCATCCGGCTGCTGCGCCACTGGATGGCGCACGGCGTGCGGATCTTCCGGGTCGACAACCCGCACACCAAGCCGGTGCACTTCTGGGAGAAGGTGCTGGGCGAGGTCAACCGCACCGACCCGGACGTGATCTTCCTGGCCGAGGCCTTCACCCGGCCGGCCATGATGCACACCCTGGGGAAGATCGGCTTCCAGCAGTCGTACACCTACTTCACCTGGCGCAACTCCAAGCAGGAGCTCACCGAGTACCTGACCGAGCTGAGCGGCGAGGCCGCCGCCTACATGCGGCCGAACTTCTTCGCCAACACCCCCGACATCCTGCCCCGCCACCTCCAGCGCACCGGCCCCGCCGCGTTCGCGGTGCGCGCGGTGCTGGCCGCCACGCTCTCCCCCAGCTGGGGCGTCTACGCCGGTTTCGAGCTCGCCGAGTGCGTCCCGGCGGGCCCGGACACCGAGGAGTACCTGGACTCGGAGAAGTACCAGCTGCGCCCGCGCGACTGGAACCGCACCGACACCCTGGCCCCGCTGCTGACCGCCCTCAACCGGCTGCGCCGGGCCCACCCCGCGCTGCAGGAGCTGCGCAACCTGGTCTTCCTGCCCACCGACAACGACCGGATCATCGCCTACACCAAGCGGACCGGCGAGGACGAGGTCATCGTCGTGGTCAACCTCGACCCGTGGCAGGCGCAGCAGGCCACCGTCACCCTTCCGAGTGACGAGGAGCTCGCCGTCACCGACGAACTGAGCGGCGAGCAGTACACCTGGCACCGCCACAACTACGTCCGGCTAGAGCCCTCGTCGACGCCGGCCCACCTCCTCACCGTTCGGAGGACCTCCCTGTGATTGTGAACGAGCCCGTCCCCGACACCTTCGCGGACACCGAGAAGAAGAACCTGGACCCGGAGTGGTTCAAGCGTGCGGTCTTCTACGAGGTGCTGGTGCGGTCCTTCCAGGACAGCAACGGCGACGGTGTGGGCGACCTCAAGGGGCTCACCGCAAAGCTCGACTACCTCCAGTGGCTGGGCGTGGACTGCCTCTGGCTGCCGCCGTTCTTCGCCTCCCCGCTGCGCGACGGCGGGTACGACGTGGCCGACTACACCGCGGTGCTGCCGGAGTTCGGCGACCTGGCGGACTTCGTGGAGTTCGTGGACGCCGCGCACAAGCGCGGCATGCGGGTGGTCATCGACTTCGTGATGAACCACACCAGCGACCAGCACCCGTGGTTCCAGGCCTCCCGCAACGACCCCGACGGTCCGTACGGCGACTTCTACGTGTGGGCCGACGACGACAAGCAGTACCCGGACGCCCGGATCATCTTCGTCGACACCGAGACCTCCAACTGGACCTACGACCCGGTCCGCAAGCAGTACTTCTGGCACCGGTTCTTCTCCCACCAGCCGGACCTGAACTACGACAACCCGCGGGTCCAGGAGGAGATCATCGCGGCCCTGCGGTTCTGGCTGGACCTGGGCATCGACGGGTACCGGCTGGACGCGGTGCCGTACCTGTTCGCCCGCGAGGGCACGAACTGCGAGAACCTCCCCGAGACCCACGAGTTCCTCAAGCGGGTCCGCAAGGAGATCGACGCCGACTACCCGGACACCGTGCTGCTGGCCGAGGCCAACCAGTGGCCGGAGGACGTGGTCGACTACTTCGGCGACTTCGGCTCCGGCGGCGACGAGTGCCACATGGCCTTCCACTTCCCGGTGATGCCGCGGATCTTCATGGCCGTGCGCCGGGAGTCCCGCTACCCGGTCTCGGAGATCCTGGCCAAGACGCCGACCATCCCGGGCGGCTGCCAGTGGGGCATCTTCCTGCGCAACCACGACGAGCTGACCCTGGAGATGGTCACCGACGAGGAGCGCGACTACATGTACGCGGAGTACGCGAAGGACCCGCGGATGCGGGCC
This sequence comes from Kitasatospora viridis, assembly GCF_007829815.1. Taxonomy (NCBI): domain Bacteria; kingdom Bacillati; phylum Actinomycetota; class Actinomycetes; order Kitasatosporales; family Streptomycetaceae; genus Kitasatospora; species Kitasatospora viridis. The sequence continues at coordinate 1,870,288 of NZ_VIWT01000001.1, forward strand.
AACGTGGGCATCCGCCGCCGGCTCGCCCCGCTGCTGGAGAACGACCGCAACCAGATCGAGCTGTTCACCGCCCTGCTGCTCTCGCTGCCCGGCTCCCCGGTGCTCTACTACGGCGACGAGATCGGCATGGGCGACAACATCTGGCTCGGCGACCGGGACGGCGTGCGCACCCCGATGCAGTGGACGCCGGACCGCAACGCGGGTTTCTCCTCCGCCGACCCGGGCAGGCTCAGTCTGCCGCCCATCATGGATCCGGTCTACGGCTTCCAGGTGACCAACGTCGAGGCGCAGCAGAGCAGTTCCTCCTCGCTGCTGCACTGGACCCGGCGCATGATCGAGATCCGCAAGCTCAACCCGGCGTTCGGACTGGGCAGTTACACCGAACTTCCGTCGAGCAACCCGGCCGTCCTGGCCTTCGTCCGCGAGCACCAGGGCGACCTGGTGATGTGTGTGAACAACTTCTCCCGCTTCCCCCAGCCCACCGAGCTGGACCTGCGGCGGTACGGGGGGCGCTACCCGGTCGAGCTGATCGGCGGGGTGCGGTTCCCGTCGATCGGTGAGTGGCCGTACCTGCTCACCCTGGCCGGACACGGCTTCTACTGGTTCCAGCTGCGCAAGCCCGGAGCGCAGTAACGATCCAGCAGCACCGGGGGGCGCACGGGCCGAGTGCCCTGCGCCCCCAGCGATCCGCGCGCCACCCGGTACGGAGAACAGCCCAACCCGAACACCCCCTCAGGCGTGACACCCGAGTCCGTCTCGCGTGCCGTCGCCGCCGCGCCGCCGAAATCCGGAAGACTGGCACGCCCGGCCTGATCTGTCGGGCCGTCAGCCTGCGCTTCCGGGGAAAGGGAGTCATGTCGGAAACCTCCCGTTCTCAAGCCCACACCCACCGCGACGCCGGTGCCGCGCCCCGTGGCCCCGGCGGCCCGGGCACCCCGCACCCCACCGCCGGTCGGGCCGGCGGGCACCAGACGGGCGGACACTCCGGCCGGCCGCGGACCGGCGGCTCGCTGGCGGTGGGCGAACTGGTCGAGGCCGCCCTGCCGCTGATCGCCGGCTGGCTGCCCGGCCAGCGCTGGTACGCCGGCAAGGGCCAGGCGATCACCGGCCTGCACCCGGTCACCGCGACCCCGCTGATCACCGGCGACCCGGCGATGGTGCACCTGCTGCTGCGGGTCGAGCACGGCGACCAGGCCGACCTCTACCAACTGCTGCTCGGCCTGCGCACCGAGCCGCCGTCCGGCCTGCTGCCGGAGGCCTCGCTCGGCGCGCTGACCCACGGACCGTACGACGGCGCCGCGCTCTACGACGCGGTGCACGACCCCGAGCTGACCGGCCGGCTGCTGGCCCACCTGGCCGGCGCCGACCGGTTCGGCCCGCTGTCCTTCCGCCGCACCCCAGGCCCCGGCCTGCCCGCCGACCTGCTCGGCCGGGCCGGCACCGCCGAGCAGTCCAACACCTCGGTCATCTACGGCACCTCCTTCATCCTCAAGCTGTTCCGCCGGATCAGCCCCGGCACCAACCCCGACCTGGAGCTCTCGCTCGCCCTCTCGCGGGCCGGCTCCACCCGGATCCCCCGGGTGGCGGCCTGGTTCGAGAGCCGGCTGGCCGGCGCCGAACCGGCCACCCTCGGCCTGCTGCAGCGCTTCCTGCCGGACGCCGAGGACGGCTGGGAGCTCGCCCTGGACCAGGTGGCCCGGCTCAAGGGCGACCCCAGCCCCGGCAACTTCGCGGTCGAGGCGCACCGGCTCGGCCGGGCCACCGCCGAGGTGCACCGGGTGCTGGCCCGGGCGCTGCCGGTGGCCCGGCTGGACCGCGAGCAGACCGACCGGCTGGCCGGCGCGATGGCCGAGCGGCTGGACGCGGCGGCCGCCGCGGTGCCGGCGCTGCGCCGCTACCGGTCCGCCCTGCACGCCGCCTTCCGGCAGCTGACGGCCGATCACCTGACCGGCCTCACCGTCCAGCGGATCCACGGCGACCTGCACCTGGGGCAGGCGATGCGCACCCCGCACGGCTGGGTGCTGCTGGACTTCGAGGGCGAGCCGGCCAAGTCGGTGGCCGAGCGCCGGCTGCCCCAGCCGGCCCTGAAGGACGTGGCCGCGATGCTGCGCTCCTTCGACTACGCGGCCGCCCACCTGCTGGCCGGCGCCGAGCCCGACCCGGAGCTGGCCCACCTGGCGGCGGCCTGGGCGGCCCGCAACCGGACCGCCTACTGCGCCGGCTACACGGCCGCCGGCGGCACCGATCCGGCCGGCGCCCCCGAACTGCTGCGGGCGCTGGAGATCGACAAGGCGGTCTACGAGGTGGTCTACGAGGCACGGCACCGGCCCGGCTGGCTGCCGATCCCGCTGACCGCCATCCACCGGCTCGCCACCACCGCCTGACGCACCGTCAGAAATATTGCCCCGACCGTTCCGCAGATCCGTGGAGGAGTCCGCCGTGGCCCCGCTCGACCGCCCCGCCCCGACCGTGCCCGCGACCTTCCTGCCAGCCCGCGGCGGCCACCCCCGGGGGCCGGAGCGGGGCCGGCCGGAGCCGCCGGACGCGGCCGCCCGCACGACGGACGAACCGACGGCGGACGGACCGGCGACGAACGGACCGACGGCGGACGCACTGCCACTGGCCCACGTGCCGCTGGACGAACTGCCCCCGGCCGGGCCCGCGCCCGACGGCCCCGTCCTGCGGCTGGCCGAGGCGCCGCTGCCGCCCGCCGAGATCGAACGGCTCGTCAGCGGCGCGCACCACGACCCGCACTCGCTGCTCGGCGCCCACCGCGCCACCGGCGGCACCGCGATCCGGGTGCTGCGCCCGCTGGCCGAGCGGGTCACCGTGGAGACCCCGTACGGACCGGCCGAGCTGACCCACCAGCAGAGCGGCCTGTTCACCGGCCTGCTGCCCGGCTCCACCACCCCGGCCTACCGGCTGCGGGTCGGCTACCCCGGCGCGGAACCGGTTCTGCAGGAGGACGCCTACCGGCTGCCGCCCACCCTCGGCGAACTGGACCTGCACCTGATCCGGGAGGGCCGGCACGAGCGGCTCTGGGAGGCGCTGGGCGCGCACCGCCGGGTGGTCGACGGGATCCCCGGGATCGGCTTCGCGGTCTGGGCGCCGAACGCGGTCGGGGTGCGGCTGGCCGGCGACTTCAACCACTGGGACGGCACCGGGTTCCCGATGCGCTCGCTCGGGGCCAGCGGGGTCTGGGAGCTCTTCGTGCCGCGGCTGCCGATGGGCACCCGGTACAAGTTCGAGATCCGGGGCCGCGACGGCGTGCTGCGCCAGAAGGCCGACCCGCTCGCCCGGGCGGCCCAACTCCCGCCGGAGACCGCCTCGGTGGTCACCGAGTCAACCTACGAGTGGGGCGACCGGGAGTGGCTGGAGCGGCGGGCCCGGGCCGGCCACCACCGCGAGCCGATGTCCGTCTACGAGGTCCACCTGCCCTCCTGGCGGGCCGGCCTGAACTACCGCCAACTGGCCGCCGAACTGCCCGCCTACCTGCGCGAACTGCACTTCACCCACGTGGAGTTCATGCCGCTGATGGAGCACCCGTTCGGCGGCTCCTGGGGCTACCAGGTCTCCGGCTTCTACGCGCCCACCGCGCGCCTGGGCAGCCCCGACGACTTCCGCTACCTGGTGGACTCGCTGCACCGGGCCGGGATCGGCGTGATCATGGACTGGGTGCCCGCCCACTTCCCCAAGGACGACTTCGCGCTGGCCCGGTTCGACGGCGAGCCGCTCTACGAGCCGGCCGACCCGCGGCGCGCCGAGCACCCCGACTGGGGCACCCTGACCTTCGACTACGGCCGCACCGAGGTCCGCAACTTCCTGGTGGCGAACGCGGTCTACTGGTGCGAGGAGTTCCACATCGACGGGCTGCGGGTGGACGCGGTCGCCTCGATGCTCTACCTCGACTACTCCCGCGAGTACGGCCAGTGGGCGCCCAACCAGTTCGGCGGCCGGGAGAACCTGGACGCGGTCGGCTTCCTGCAGGAGATGAACGCCACCGTCTACAAGCGCTGCCCGGGCGTGGTGACCATCGCCGAGGAGTCCACCGCCTGGGACGGCGTCACCCGCACCACCGAGACCGGCGGCCTCGGCTTCGGCTTCAAGTGGAACATGGGCTGGATGCACGACTCGCTGGTCTACATCGGCAAGGAGCCGGTGCACCGCAAGTACCACCACAACGAGATCACCTTCTCCATGGTGTACGCCTACTCGGAGAACTACGTGCTGCCGATCTCGCACGACGAGGTGGTGCACGGCAAGGGCGCACTGGTCTCCAAGATGCCCGGCGACTGGTGGCAGCAGCGGGCCAACGAGCGCGCCTACCTGGGCTTCATGTGGGCCCACCCGGGCAAGCAACTGCTCTTCATGGGACAGGAGTTCGCCCAGGGCGCGGAGTTCCACCACGAGCACGGGCCGCAGTGGTGGGTGCTGGAGGAGGACTGGCCGGCGCACCAGGACCACCGCGGGGTGCGGCGGCTGGTCGCCGAGCTGAACCGGGTCTACCGGGAGCGGCCGCAGCTCTGGGAGCAGGACACCAGCCCGGCCGGCTTCCGCTGGCTGGACGGCGGCGCGGCCGAGGACAACCTGCTCTCCTTCGTCCGGTACGCGGCCGACGGCAGCCCGCTGGTGGCGGTCTGCAACTTCTCGCCCGTGGTCCGCCGCGGGCACCGGGTCGGGCTGCCGGAGCTCGGCGGACCAGGGCAGCTCTGGCGCGAGGTGCTGAACACCGACGACCAGCGGTACGGCGGCAGCGGAGTGTCCAACCCGGCCCACCTGGAGTCCGAGGCGATCGCCTGGAACGACCAGCCGCGCAGCGCCGAACTGGTGCTGCCCCCGCTCGCCACCGTCTGGCTGGCCCCGGCCTGACCGACCCGCCGCACGTCCAGGGATCTCCCAGCTTGGCGCAACCGAACGCCCGTTCCCAGTAGTCTCAGCTCGCGCCGGGCGAACGGACCCGGGGAGCGACCTGGAGCTGGGTACCCGAGCACGATGGCACTGACCGGCATACCGTTCTTCATCCTCACGATCCTGCTGTTCGTGGGCTCGATCGCGCTGGCCATGGCGCAGTGGGCCCGCAGCGGGCTGGCCCCCGGCCGGGCCGCCGGCCGGCGCGGCTCGGGCCGGCGGGCCCAGCCGTCGCGGCAGCGCGGCCCGCTCGCCGCCGCCGGCTACCTGGGGACGATCCTGCTCTGCCAGTTCACAGCGGTCGCCATGGTCTTCGTGATGGTCAACAACTCGACCCAGCTCTACGACAACTGGAGCGACCTGCTCGGCACCGGCAGCCACGTGCGGGCCGTGCCGCCGCCGCCGAAGGACAACGGGCTGGCCGGGGACGCCGCGGCGGCCTCGGCGAACCCGGGCGCCAAGGTGGTGGCCTCCTTCCACGCCCCGTCCTCGGACGCGGTGCCGCGCGACGTCAAGGAGACCGAGCTCAAGGGCAAGCTCTCCGGCGTGGACGGCGAGGTGCTGGTCTGGACGCCGCCGCAGTACGACGACCCGGCCTACAAGGACAAGAACTTCCCGGTCGTCGAACTGCTGGCCGGCTTCCCCGGCAGCTCGGCCGCCTGGTTCGGCACCATGAACGTGTCCAAGCAGCTCGCGCCGCTGATGAAGAGCGGCGAGGTGACCCCGTTCATCCTGGTCTCGCCGCGGGTCACGCTGCTCGGCCAGAACACCGACACGGGCTGCGCCGACGTCCCGGGCAAGGTCAACGCCGAGACCTGGCTCGACCGGGACGTCCCGCAGATGATCCTGGACAACTTCCGCACCACCGCCTCCGCCGACCAGTGGGCGGTGGCCGGCTACTCGGCCGGCGCGCACTGCGCCGCCCGGCTGGTGCTGGGCCACCCCGACCGCTACCGCGCCGCGATCGCCATGTCGGGCTACAACGACCCGATCCAGGAGGCGGACTCGCTGACCGCCAAGGACCCCAAGCTCCGCCAGACCTCCAACCCGCTCTACCTGCTGACCCACGCCACCACCCCGCCCAACGTCGCGCTCTGGATGAGCGGCCGCAAGGGCGACGGCCTGGAGGACGCCACCGCGCTCCAGCAGGCCGCCAAGGCGCCCACCACGGTCACCCCGTTCGAGACCACCGGGCCGCACCTGACCTCCACCTGGGAGCCGCTGGTCGTCCCGACCTTCAAGTGGCTGAGCACGATCATCCCGGCGCCCAAGTGATTTGACGGCCGACGGGCCTGACGGCCGGTCGACCTGACGGCCGGTCGACCTGACGGCAGATGACTTTCGTCCCTTGCCCCACGCGGCCCCTTGGGCATGCGAATGCCCACCCGGACTGCGAATGTATGGTCGAAGCGATCCGGCCCGAGTCGGGGCGGACCGAGTTCGGACGGAACGGGGTACCGCGGGTGGCGCGCAGTGTGTACGTGACCGGGATCGACCGGGGGGACGGCCGGCAGGCCGTCGAACTCGGCGTCATGGAACTGCTCACCCGCCGGGTGGACCGGGTCGGCGTCTTCCGCCCCCTGGTGCACGCGGCCGACGGGCAGCCGGCCGCCGACCACGTGGTCGAGCTGCTGCGCACCCGCTACCGGCTGGACCTGCCGGTCACCGAGCTGTACGGGCTGAGCTACGAGGAGGCGGCCGAACTCGGCGCCGCCCGCGGCCAGGACGAGCTGGTCTCCACCCTGGTCGACCGGTTCCGGGCGCTGGAGCGGCGCTGCGAGGCGGTGCTGGTGCTCGGCACCGACTACACCGCCACCACCATCCCCGACGAGCTCGCCTTCAACGCCCGGCTGGCCAACGAGTTCGGCGCCCAGGTGCTGCCCGTGGTCGGCGGCCGGCAGAAGGACCGGCAGAGCGTGGTCACCGAGGTGCTGAACGCCCACCGGGCCTACGCCGACCTCGGCTGCTCGATCCTGGCGATGGTGGCCAACCGGGTCGCGCCGGCGGCCAAGCAGCCGGTGCTGCGCGGGCTGGCCGGCAAGCTGCCGGTGCCGGCCTACGCGGTTCCCGAGGAACCCGCCCTGGCCGCCCCGACGGTGGGTCAACTGGTCGAGGCCACCGGCGCCGAGGTGCTGCTGGGCGACGCCGCCGGGCTGGCCCGGGACGTCCGCGGCTTCGTCTTCGGCGGCGCGATGCTGCCTACCTTCCTGCCCGCGCTGACCGAGGGCGCCCTGGTGGTCACCCCCGGGGACCGGGCCGACCTGCTGATCGGCTCGCTGGCCGCGCACGCGGCCGGCGCCCCGCCGATCGCCGGCGTGCTGCTGACGCTCGCTCAGCACCCCGGCCCGGACGTGCTGGCGCTGGCCGACCGGCTGGCCCCCGGCACCCCGGTGGCCGTGGTGCACGAGGGCAGCTGGCCGACCGCCGCCGCGCTCACCCAGCTGGAGAGCCGGCTCAGCCCGGCCAACCCGCGCAAGGCGGAGATCGCGCTCGGCCTCTTCGAGCTGCACGTGGACTCCACCGAGCTGACCGACCGGATCGAGCTGGGCCGCTCCGACCGGGTCACCCCGATGATGTTCGAGCACGCGCTGCTGGAGCGGGCCCGCTCCGCCAGGAAGCACATCGTGCTGCCGGAGGGCGCCGAGGAGCGGGTGCTGCGGGCCGCCGAGATCCTGCTGCGCCGCAACATCTGCGACCTCACCCTGCTCGGCGAGCCGGCGGCGGTGCGCCGCAAGGCCGCCGCGCTCAGCCTCACCCTGCCCGAGCCGGACGACCCGGCCCCGGCCGGCGACCGGGCCCGGCTGCGGATCGTCGACCCGGCCGCCTCCCCGCTGCGCCGCCGGTTCGCCGAGCTCTACGCCGAGCTGCGGGCGCACAAGGGGATGACCGTCGAGCTGGCGCTGGACGTGGTCACCGACGTCTCCTACTTCGGCACCCTGATGGTCCAGGAAGGCATCGCCGACGGCATGGTCTCCGGCGCGGTGCACTCCACCGCCGCCACCATCCGGCCGGCCTTCGAGGTGATCCGCACCTCGCCGGGCGCCTCGATCGTCTCCTCGGTCTTCTTCATGTGCCTGGCCGACAAGGTGCTGGTCTACGGCGACTGCGCGGTCAACCCCGACCCGGACGCCCAGCAGCTGGCCGACATCGCGATCCGCTCGGCCGAGACCGCCGCCGCCTTCGGCGTCGAGCCCAGGGTGGCGCTGCTCTCCTACTCCACCGGCAGCTCCGGCTCGGGCGCCGACGTGGACAAGGTGCGCAGGGCCACCGAGCTGGTCCGCGAGCGGCGTCCGGACCTGCTGGTGGAGGGCCCGGTCCAGTACGACGCGGCGGTGGACCCGCAGGTCGCGGCGACCAAGCTGCCGGGCTCGCCGGTGGCCGGCCGGGCGACCGTGCTGATCTTCCCGGACCTGAACACCGGCAACAACACCTACAAGGCCGTGCAGCGCTCGGCCGGCGCGGTCGCGGTCGGCCCGGTGCTGCAGGGCCTGCGCAAGCCGGTCAACGACCTGTCCCGGGGCGCGCTGGTGCAGGACATCGTGACCACGGTGGCGATCACCGCCGTGCAGGCCCAGCTGCCGCAGGAGGCCGGCGATGAGTGAGGCGACCCGGATCCTGGTGCTGAACGCCGGTTCCTCCTCGGTGAAGTACCAGCTGATCGACATGGTGGACGGCGCCCGGTTGGCCGTCGGCCTGGTGGAGCGGATCGGCGAGCGGACCGGCCGGCTGGCGCACACCCCGCACGGCGGCGAGCGGCGCGAACGCACCGAGCCGGTGCCGGACCACGCGGCGGCGCTGCGCGCGATGGCCGAGGAGCTGGCCGCCGACGGGATCGGCCTGGACTCCCCCGAACTGGCCGCGATCGGCCACCGGGTGGTGCACGGCGGCAAGCGGTTCACCGCGCCGACCGTGGTCACCGACGAGGTGCTGACCGAGATCCGCCGGCTGGTCCCGGTCGCCCCGCTGCACAACCCCGCCAACATCACCGGCATCGAGGTGGCCCGCGCCCTGCGGCCCGACCTGCCGCAGGTGGCGGTCTTCGACACCGCCTTCCACACCACCGTGCCGGAGTACGCGGCCCGGTACGCGATCGACACCGCGGTGGCCGACGAGCACCGGGTGCGCCGCTACGGCTTCCACGGCACCTCGCACCAGTACGTCTCCCGGGCCACCGCCCGGCTGCTCGGCCGCGACCCGGCGGAGCTGAACGTGATCGTGCTGCACCTGGGCAACGGCGCCTCCGCCTCGGCGGTGGCCGGCGGGGTCTGCGTGGAGACCTCGATGGGCCTGACCCCGCTGGAGGGCCTGGTGATGGGCACCCGCTCGGGCGACCTGGACCCGGGCGTGGTCTTCCACCTGCACCGGGTCGGCGGCCTGTCCATCGACGAGATCGACGACCTGCTGAACCGCCGCAGCGGCCTGCTCGGGCTCTGCGGGGAGAACGACATGCGGGAGGTGCTGCGCCGGACCGAGGAGGGCGACCCGGCCGCGCGGCTGGCCTTCGACGCCTACGTGCACCGGCTGCGCAAGTACGTCGGCGGCTACTACGCGGTGCTCGGCCGGGTGGACGCGATCGCCTTCACCGCCGGGGTCGGCGAGAACGCCGCGCCGGTGCGGGCCGCGGCCTGCGCGGGCCTCGCCGAGCTGGGCATCGCGGTGGATCCGGAGCTCAACTCGATCCGCTCGGGCGAACCCCGGGTGATCTCGCCGGAGTACTCACGGGTAACCGTCGCGGTGGTGCCGACGGACGAGGAACTGGAAATCGCCCAGCAGGCGTACGCACTGGTCCACCAGGGTTAACAGCCGCTTTCGGAGGATCGTCCCGCCCTCCGGGAATAAGCCATACGGATAGGATCATCGATATGCGCCGAGCGAAAATTGTCTGCACCCTGGGTCCGGCCACGGACTCCTACGAACAGCTGAAGGCCATCGTCGAGGCGGGCATGAACGTCGCCCGACTCAACATGAGCCACGGCTCCCACGCGGAGCACGAGGAGCGGTACCTGAAGGTCCGCCAGGTGGCCGAGGACACCGGCCGCACCATCGGTGTGCTGGCCGACCTGCAGGGCCCCAAGATCCGTCTGGCGACCTTCGCCAACGGCCCGGTGACCGTTGACAACGGCGACACGTTCACCATCACCACCGAGGACGTCCCCGGTGACCAGCACATCTGCGGCACCACCTACAAGGGCCTGCCCGGCGACGTGAAGCCGGGCGACCCGATCCTGATCAACGACGGCGTCATCGCCCTGGAGGTCGTCAGCGTCGACGGCCCGCGGGTGAAGACCGTGGTGGTCGAGGGCGGTGTGCTCTCCAACAACAAGGGCATCAACCTGCCCGGCGCGGCCGTCAACGTGCCCGCACTCTCCGAGAAGGACAAGGACGACCTGCGCTTCGCGCTGCGTCTGGGCGTCGACATGGTCGCGCTCTCCTTCGTCCGCAACGCCGCCGACATCGACGACGTGCACAAGGTGATGGACGAGGTCGGCATCCGGGTGCCGGTCATCGCCAAGATCGAGAAGCCGCAGGCCGTCGAGGCGATGGAGGAGATCGTCCTCGCCTTCGACGCGATCATGGTCGCCCGCGGCGACCTCGCGGTCGAGTACCCGCTGGAGAAGGTCCCGCTGGTCCAGAAGCAGCTGATCACGCTGGCCCGCCGCAACGCCAAGCCGGTCATCGTCGCCACCCAGATGATGGAGTCGATGATCCACGCCTCGCGGCCGACCCGCGCCGAGGTCTCCGACGTCGCCAACGCGATCCTGGACGGCACCGACGCGGTGATGCTCTCCGCCGAGTCCAGCGTCGGCAAGTACGCGGTCGAGACGGTCCGCACGATGAGCCGGATCGCCGAGGAGGCCGAGCTCGAACTGCTCGCCCAGGGCCTGCAGCCGCTCAACCCGGGCCGCAAGCCGCGCACCCAGGGCGGCTCGGTCGCCCGCGCCGCCTGCGAGCTGGGCGACTTCCTGAACGCCCAGGCCCTGGTCGCCTTCACCAAGTCCGGCGACACCGCCCGGCGGCTCTCCCGCTACCGCTCGCCGATCCCGGTGATCGCCTTCACCCCGGACGCGGCCACCCGCAACCAGCTCTCGCTGAGCTGGGGCGTCGAGGCGTACGTGACCGAGCAGGTCGCCACCACCGACGAGATGGTCGGCCAGGTCGACCGCGAGCTGCTCTCCATGAAGCGGCTCGCCGAGGGCGAGACGGTGATCGTCACCGCCGGCTCGCCGCCCGGCGTCCCCGGCAACACCAACATGGTCCAGGTGCACCACCTGGGCTCGCGGGCCAACAGCTGACCCGTGCTCACCTGACGCCCCGTCGAGCAGCTGCTCGGCGGGGCGTCGGTCTCGTCCCCGCGGTGGACGGGGAAGCCCCGCCGAGCGGCTGCTCGACGGGGCTTCTTGAGCCGGTGTGCGCGGGCGGTCAGAGCCCGTCGTACGGCTGGGTGTCGTTGTAGAGCTGCATGCCCGGGATGTGCAGGTCGCCGCCGAACTGGCCGGCCTGGACCGCCTTCACGCCGGTGAGCGCCATGTCGATCGGGATCGGGATCGCACCGATCAGGTTGTACAGCCACTCCGGCAGGGTGTCCGGCGTGAGCGTGATGGTGCCCAGCGGCGGCAGCGGGATGCCGTAGAGCGAGGCCAGCTCGCCGCTCAGGCTCTCCACGTACATCACGATCGGGCCGTTGCGCATGGTCGAGGTGGTGTTCGGCCCACCCTTCACGTGGAAGGTCTCGGCCGGCTTGGAGCCGATCGCGGTGTTCTCGATGGTCGACATGTCGAGGTTGTCGATGTCCACCGAGGAGACCGTGAACTTGAGCACCCGGTAGGTGCGGGTCGGGCTGTGCACCTCGTAGACGCCGCCGAAGACCGCGCCGTAGAGCGAGAGCTTGGTGGTGTGCAGGGTCCAGCTCTGGTCGGGCACCACGTTGCCGGTGAGCGTGCCGGCCGCCGACAGGTTGGTGGTGTCGACCGGGCAGAGCGGGCGGGTGTCGCCGTTCGCCAGCGCGGAGGCCACGGCCGACGGGGAGACCGGCATGCTCGGACTGGCCGAGGTCGAGGCCGGGGCCGACGCCGACGCGGAGGCCGAACCGGACGCGGCGGCGGACGCCGACGGCGAAGCCGAACCAGACGGACTGGCACTGGGTGCCACCGACGGACCGGGCGTACCCGGGGTCGCGGCGCCCGGCGCGGGCGCGGCCGGCGCGCCCCCCTCCGCCGGAGTGCTCGGGGTCACCGGCGCGCCCACCCGGGGCGCGGCGTTGCCCGGCGCGGCGCTGCTGGGCGACGGGCTCGGCGTCGGCGTGCTCTGGTTCTGGTGGTGCGGGTCGAAGATCCCGGCGATGCCGCCCAGGATCGTCCCGATCAGGTCCTGGCTCTGCACCTGGCCGGGCTGCACCGCGGCGGCCTGCTGCACCACACCGCTGGTGACCGCCCTGGCGGCCTGCTGCTGGCTCGCCCCGGCCGGCGGCTGGGGCGCGGTGAAGGTCGCGGGCACGGCCTTGCCGGCCTCCTGCGCGGCGGCCTTGGTGGGCCCGGGCACCGGGGTCAGCTGGCTCTTCGGCACCGGGGTGACGGTGGTCGGGGCCGGCGTGCAGTTGGTGTTGCCGGCCACGGCGGCGTGCGCCAGCTCCGGCACGATGGTGGTGCCCATCAGCAGTGCGGTCGGCACGGCGGCCATGGCCAGCAGCCGGGCCCGGTGGCGGCCGCGGGTGCGCCGGGCGGCGTGCCGGCCGGAGCCGGTGCGCGGGGCGGCGTCCTGCGGCTCGCTCCGCTCGGGCTCCGCGCTCACTCGTCCTCCCCCGTCGCCTCGGCCGTGGCGGCCGGCGCGGCCTGCTCGACCGGCGCGGGCTCGGCCTGCGCCGGGACGTCAGCGGTGCGGGCGGCCCAGTTCTCGCCGAGCTGCTGCTCGGCCGGGCGCCGCTTGGCCGCCTTCTCGGTCGCCGCGACCAGCTGGTCGGCCGTCAGCGGGGTCCAGGCGCAGAGCAGGCCGCCCGCGATCAGGCCCGGGATCAGGCCCATCAGGAAGCCGCCCAGGTTGGAGACCGGGATCGAGATCAGGGTCAGGATGGTGACGCCGACCCCGCAGAAGATCCGGCTGCCCGGCTGGAACCAGGCCGAGACGCCCAGCACCATCAGCAGGATGCCGATCACCAGCGAGCCGGCTCCGGCGGTGGTGGACATCGCCATCGTCAGGTCGCCCAGGTGCAGGTGGGCGTAGGGGAAGTAGAGGATCGGCAGGCCCGCGACGACGGCCAGCAACCCGCCCCAGAACGGCCGGGAGCGACGCCAGTTGCGGAACCGACCGGCGAACGAGACGGACGGCGCCGCGTGCTCGGGCGGAAGGTCGGCGGTTGCGGTGGTCACGATGGAACTCCTCGCGGATCTGTCCGAGGTGAAGGCTCTGGGGTGTGGGGCCAGGGGACGGCCTGCCGGCCGCCCCCTGCCCCGCCGGACCGTGCAGCACGGCCCGGCACCGCCGTCGACGGACCGTCCGGCACTGTGACCGGGCCGGACGGACCGTCAGGAACGGCTCAGTAGCACTCGTTGGCGCCCTGGGAGATGCTCAGGTTCAGGTTCGGCAGCTTGAAGGTGCCGGCCGAGGTCGCCCAGGCCTCCTGCTTGACGTTGTGCAGCTCCGCCTTCGGGGCGGACTGCGCGAAGCCCTGGTTGCCGGTCGGCAGGCCGCCACCGGTCGGGCCGTGGAAGCCCGACACCGCGGAGCCCGGCAGGGTGGACGCGTCCTGGCCGATGTTGATGTTGTGGAAGGTCGCGTCGGCGCCCAGCGAGTCCAGGTCGATGACCAGGTTGGTCGCCTGCACCTGACCCGGGTCGGTGGACGGGTCGTAGCTGCTCTGGTCGTCCGTCGGGTTCTGCTCGGCGGCGGTACCGGCGTGCAGCTGCAGGGTCCACTTGCCCAGGCCCAGCGGCAGGTCGGTGACCACGGACTGGCACAGGTTGTGGATGGTGGCCTTGTCGAACGCCGACACCGCGATGACGTGCGGCGACTTGTCCGCACCGATGTCGACGCTGCCGAACTGCGCGAAGTTGGTGCCGCGCAGGTGGTCGGTGGTGACCTTGAAGCTCTGGCCGGAGACGCTGAACGAGGCGGCCAGCGCGCTCTGCGCGATGCTGACGCCGATGCCGGCGGTGGCGGCGATGCTGGGCACCATGACGAGGGCGAAGCGCTTCCAGCGGGTCTTGCCATAAGTCTTGGACATGCGTGTCCTCCTTCTCGGACGTACATCTCCGGCCGGCCGCATGGTCCGCCGGGGATGGGAGAAGAGCTACGTCCTCGGTGTGGCGAAGAGAGCCGGTGTCAAGCAGCGAGCCGACGACCGGCCATCACCCCCCGAGCGACAACCAGACGGCCGCGCGGGATGCGCGACCGGATGAGGACAGGAACCGCGGTGGGACGCGGACACCCCCCTGCCCTCCTAACCGACGGTGGGGGCCGACGGTTACCCGGTGGGGATCCCGCACTCCGGGTGTCCGGCAAGCTGCCGGGGGGTGAAGTGAGGGACCGGGCGTGGCCGATGCTGCTGGAATCCCGGCCGAAGCACAAGGGGTTCCTTACTGACGGGTAATCCAACACCTCGCGGCGATGATCATGATCAGCCCATGACATTGACTCAACGTCACGAAATCCAGCCGCCAACTCGGCGAAATCTGGTGGAAACACTGGCGAAAGGCCCGCTCATGGTCACCTCGGGTGACCATGAGCGGGCCTCATCAAGATTTGATAAACCCGCGGTGGGGCTGCCCGATTGTCGCCTTGTCAATGGGGCCCGACCAGCGACACCGCAGCTCATCAGCCGTGCCACGGACGGCACTCGGGGCCACCGCCACCCGGCGGCGGCACCGTCAGAACAACACGCGGGCCAGCGCCGTGCGGGCCGCGACCACCCGGGGGTCCTCCGGGCCGATCACCTCGAAGAGCTCCAGCAGGCGCACCCGGGCGGTGTCCCGGTCGGCGCCGGCCGTGCGGCCCACCACGTCGACCAGCCGGCCGAACGCGTCCTCGACGTGACCGCCCACCAGGTCCAGGTCGGCGGCGTCCAGTTGGGCCTGCACGTCGGCCGGGCTCCCGGCCGCCGCGGACCGCACCGCCTGGGCGTCGAAGCCCTCGACCCGCCGCAGCAGTTCGGCCTGGGCCAGGCCCAGCTTGGCCTCGGTGTTGGCGGGGTTCTCGGCCAGCACGTTCTGGTAGGCCCGCACCGCACCGGCCAGGTCACCGCGGTCCAGCGCGTCGTGGGCCGCGTTCAGCGCCGGGTCGCCCGGGGCGACCGGGGCCGACTCCGGGGCCTCGCCCGGCACGCCGCCCACCAGGCCGGTGATGCCGAAGCGCTGCTCGGCCACCGAGATCAGCTGGTCCAGCACCTTGCGGACGTTCGCCTCGTTCTCCGCGCCCTGGAAGAGCGGGACCAACTGGCCCGCCACCACGGCCAGCACGGCCGGGATGCCCTGGATGCCGAACTGCTGGGCGATCATCTGGTTGGCGTCGACGTCGATCTTGGCGAGCACGATCCGGCCGGCGTACTCCTCGGCCAGGCGCTCCAGGATCGGGCTGAGCTGCTTGCACGGGCCGCACCACTCGGCCCAGAAATCGATCACCACCGGCACCTCGGCCGAGCGCTGGACGACCTCCTCCTCGAAGGTCTCCTCGGTGACGTCGATGACCAGCTGGAGGGCGGGAGCCTCGACCCCGCCGTCGGCCGCCTGCCGGGCGCGCTCGGCGCGGGCCTGCTCGGCCTTCTGTGCGGCCTCCCCGGCCGCCTTGACCGCGGCGAGGTCGACCGCGCCGCGCAGGGCGGCGCTGTTCAGATGCGTGTTCCGTGGCTGCATGGCACCATCCTCCCCCGTCCGCGCCGGTGCCGGGCGCCATCCACGGGGAAAGTCCGCAGATGCCCCGGTAGTCGAACCCCGCGTCCCGCGCGGATCCCCATCCGCGCTCCGCGCCGTCCTTCCCACAGGACCGGCGCGTGGTTGCCGCTCTATTCGCTACAGGTCGTAGCGTATCTGCCCCCGACCCGGTCGGCGCAAGCCCCCACCCCTCACGTTCCGACGTGACCTGCCCCACTTTCCGCGACGGCTTCCACCGTTCGGCCCGGGACCGCTACCGTGGCAGTCCCCGCACAAGCTACTCACCAGTACATCCCACTCCCCCACCCAAGGAGGCCCCCGGTGGCCACCCCCTCCCGCGCCAAGGGCCGCCCGCGCAGCGCCGCCGCCGACCAGGCGATCCTCGACGCCACCCGCGCCGCGCTGGCCGAACTGGGCTGGGGCGGGCTGACCATGGGGGACGTGGCGGTGCGCGCCGGTGTCGCCAAGACCACCCTCTACCGGCGCTGGCCGTCCAAGAACGAGCTGGTGGTCGACGCGGTGGCGAGCCTCTTCGACCAGCTGGCGATCACCGACCGGGGCAGCCTGCAGGCCGACATCGAGGACGTCGTGGTGCAGTTCGCCGCACTGCTGGCCCGCCCGGAGAGCCAGGCGGCCCTGCTCGCGCTGTTCGCCGAGGGCAGCCGCGACCCGCAGCTGCGCCGCCGGATCCGCGAGCACATCGTCGACCCGCAGAAGCGGCTGGTGCACGAGGGGCTGGCCAACGCGGTCGCCCGCGGCGAGATCACGGCCGACGGTGACCCGGCGCAGCGGGCGGTCGAGATCGACATCATCTTCGACACCATCGCCGGCGCGGTCGAGCACCGGATGCTGGTGATCGGCGAGCCGTGCGACCCGGAGTGGATCCGCCGGTTCACCACCCTGCTGCTCTCGCCGGGGCTGTCCCAGGAGTGCTGAAGGGCCGTCACAGCGGCGCTGTGACGGCCCCTCGGAGCGGACGGCGGATCAGAAGCCGGCCGGCTCCCGGTAGACGCCCCACTCCTTGCGCAGCACGTCGCAGATCTCGCCCAGGGTGGCCTCGGCCCGGACCGCCTGGAGCATCGCCGGGATCATGTTGGAGCCGTCCCGGGCGGCGGCCAGCATCGCATCCAGCCCGTCCCGCACCGCCGCCTCGTCGCGCGCGGCCTTGCGGTCGGCGAGCACCCGCACCTGCTCGCGCTCGACCTCGTGGCTGACCCGCAGGATCTCCAGCTCCTTGGTGACCGAGCCCGGGTAGCAGTTCACGCCCACCACCCGCTTCTCGCCCTTCTCCAGCTGCTGCTGGTACTGGAAGGCGGCCTCGGCGATCTCGCCGGTGAAGAAGCCCTCCTCGATCCCGCGCAGGATGCCGGCGGTCATCGGACCGATCGGGTGGTCCGCCGTCCCCTTGTCGAGGATGCGCTGGAAGATCTCCTCCGCCTGGGCCTCGATCCGGTCGGTCAGCGCCTCCACGTACCAGGAACCGCCCAGCGGGTCGGCCACGTTGGCGACCCCGGTCTCCTCCATCAGCACCTGCTGGGTGCGCAGGGCGATCTCGGCGGCCTGCTCGCTGGGCAGCGCGAGGGTCTCGTCCAGCGCGTTGGTGTGCAGCGAGTTGGTGCCGCCGAGCACCGCGGAGAGCGCCTCCACGGCGGTGCGCACCACGTTGTTGTAGGGCTGCTGGGCGGTCAGCGAGACGCCGGCGGTCTGGGTGTGGAAGCGCAGCCACTGCGCCTTGTCGGTCTTCGCGCCGTACCGCTCGCGCAGCCAGCGGGCCCAGATCCGGCGGGCCGCGCGGAACTTGGCGATCTCCTCGAAGAAGTCCAGGTGGGCGTCGAAGAAGAAGGACAGGCCGGGGGCGAAGACGTCCACGTCCAGGCCGCGGGACAGGCCCAGCTCGACGTAGGCGAAGCCGTCGGCCAGCGTGTAGGCGAGCTCCTGGGCGGCCGTCGCACCCGCCTCGCGGATGTGGTAGCCGGAGACCGAGAGCGGCTTGTAGGCGGGGATGCCCTCGGCGCAGTACTCCATCAGGTCGCCGATCAGGCGCAGGTGCGGCTCGGGCGCGAAGAGCCACTCCTTCTGCGCGATGTACTCCTTGAAGATGTCGGTCTGCAGGGTGCCGTTGAGCACGCCCGGATCGACGCCCTGGCGCTCGGCGGCCACCAGGTACATGCAGAAGATCGGCACCGCCGGGCCGCTGATCGTCATCGAGGTGGTGACGTCGCCCAGCGGGATGGAGTCGAAGAGCACCTCCATGTCGGCGGCCGAGTCGATCGCCACCCCGCAGTGGCCGACCTCGCCGAGCGACTTGGCGTCGTCGGAGTCGTAGCCCATCAGGGTCGGCATGTCGAAGGCGACCGAGAGGCCGCCGCCGCCGGCGCCCAGGATCATCTTGTAGCGCTCGTTGGTCTGCTGGGCGTTGCCGAAGCCGGCGAACTGGCGGATGGTCCAGGTCCGGCCGCGGTAGCCGGTCGGGTGCAGGCCGCGGGTGAACGGGTACTCCCCCGGCCAGCCGATCCGCTCGAAGCCCTCCCGGGCCTCGCCGGCGGGCGGGCCGTAGACCGGCTGCACCTCGTCGCCCGAGAGGGTGGTGAAGTCGGCGTCGCGCTTGCGAGCCCGGTCGTAGCGCTCCTGCCAGCGCTGCCTGCCGCGCTCGATCTCCTCGGCGTCCATGGGCTCCGCTCCGCTCGGGTGGCGACCCGTCCGTGGGCGGGCCAGACGATAGTAGGACGTCCTAGAAATTTACTCGGACGTCCTACTACTTGTCGATGCCCGACCCTCCGCAACGCCTGGAGCCCCCCGTCCGGCGCGGACGGGGGGCTCCAGGCGGTGGCTCGGGTCAGGCGCCGACCGGCTGCTTCGCCTCGGCCGGGGCGAACCGCGGCGCCAGCTCGCGGGAGACCTTGCGCTCCACGAAGAAGGCCGCCGTCGGCACGGTGCCCGCCAGCAGGATCCAGGCCAGCCGGCCCAGCGGCATCTTGGCCTTGCTGCCCATGTCGAAGGCGAAGACCAGGTAGACCACGTAGAGCCAGCCGTGCGCGATGCCGACGGCGGTGACGAAGCCGTCCGCGCCGTTCACCTTCAGCAGGTACTTGGCGATCACACCGATGGTCAGCAGGATCAGCAGAACGCCCGTGACGTAGGCCATCACCCGGTAGCGGGTCAACACACTCTGCTTCATCGTTCGACAGCTTTCACTGGGCGGGGGCTTCGATAGAGGGTAACCGCCTTTACGGGACGGTCCCGGCGGGGGCCTCGGAGAAGTCCCCGGCCGTCACCCGCAGCGGCCTGAGCAGGTCGAACACCTGTCGGCACTGCTCGTCGTCGTAGGACTCCAGGCCGAACTCGATCGCCATCAGCTCCCGGGTGGCCTGCTCCACCACCTCGCGCCCGCGCGGGGTGATCGCGGCCAGCACGCCCCGGCCGTCCAGCGGGTTGGGCCGCCGGGAGACCAGGCCGGCCTTCTCCAGCCGGTCCACCGTGTTGGTCACGCTGGTCGGGTGGACCATCAGCCGCTCGCCGATCTTGGAGAGCGAGAGCTCGCCGGTGCGGCTGAAGGTGAGCAGCACCAGCGCCTCGTACCGGGCGAAGGTCAGCCCGTACGGCTTGACCACCGCGTCGACCCGGGCCAGCAGGATCTGGTGGGCGCGCATCACCGAGGTGATCGCCGCCATCGCCGGCACCTGACCCCAGCGACGGGTCCAGAGCTCATCGGCGCGGGCGATCGGGTCGAAGTCGAGGGCTAGGGGTTTGGCCACGTCCCACACCGTACCGGCGCCCCGAACGGCCCCCGCCCGGCGACCGCATGGTGGACCGGTCAGGCGGTCCCGACGGCGAGCTGCCCCTTCTCCTCCTTGGCGAGCATCCGCTCGGCGAAGAAGCCGCCGGTCGGCAGCACCGAGAGGACGAACAGCAGCGCGACCTTCTTGAGGTCCCAGCGCTGCTTCTGCCAGGCCAGGTAGAGGAAGGCCACGTAGGCGATGAACAGCATCCCGTGGACCCAGCCGAGCACCGGGACCGGGTTGAAGCTGGTGGTCGACTTCAGCACCACCCCGACCAGCAGGAGTATGAAGGACAGGCCTTCGGGGCCGGAGACCAGGCGCAGGCGGTGGGCGGCGCTGTTCTGCGCGGGAGAGTTCTGCATGGGAGGGGCACCTCACGGTTCGGGCGGAGCGCTTGTGAACGGGGGCACAAGCCGTCGCCCATTATGTGCCGAAGGGGTGTGCCAACTGGCCTCCGGGGGTGGCCCGATGGGCGTTCGGTGGGCAAGGTCACACCCGTCGCCCGAGGTCGCGCCCCCTCGCTATCCTGCTGCGGCACGACAGCCGGCACGACGGCCGGCGCGGTTCGACGGGGGAGACACACCGGCATGTTCAAGCGCGACTGGAACCGGCGCACCTGCGCCAAGCGCGGCCACACCACCTACGCACCCACCGAGCCCGAGTTCCGGGCCCGGCTGCACGCCGCCACCGCGATGGGCGACGCCTGGCGCTGCCTGCGCTGCGGCGACTTCGCGCTCGGCGCCCCGCACGGCGACGGGCCGGCCGCGCAGGCGCCGCTGGTGCCGCGCGGCAAGGCGCTGCGCGAGCTCTTCGTGCTGCGCTTCCTGGCCGCCGAGCGGCTGTTCCGTGCGCTGATCGGCCTGCTCGCCGCCTGGGCGGTGTGGAAGTTCGCCAACAGCCAGGACGCCATGCGCGACCTCTTCGAGCACGACCTGACGGTGCTCAAGCCGGTGGCGGACCACTTCCACTACGACCTGGAGCACGCCTCCGTGGTCGACACCATCCGCAAGACCTTCGACTACAAGAAGAGCACCCTGGGCTTCGTCGCCCTCGGGGTGGCGCTCTACTCGGCGATCGAGGGCGTCGAGGGCGTGGGCCTGTGGCTGAACAAGCGCTGGGCCGAGTACCTCGCGGTGGTCGCCACGGGTGTCTTCCTGGCCCCCGAGGGGTACGAGCTGAGCCACCACGCCACCGCGGTGAAGATCGTCACCACCGCGATCAACGTGCTGGCGGTGCTCTGGATCCTGCTCTCCAAGCGGCTCTTCGGGCTGCGCGGCGGTTTCGCGGCCTTCGAGGCGGAGCGGCACTCGGCCTCGCTGCTGGAGGTCGAGACGATGGCCGCGCCGGCACACGCAGGGGTCACACAGTAGTAGAAAGTTGAACAACCACAGGTATCATTTCCCCATGGACACGCACGCCACCGAGCCGGCAGCACTCCCGGCCGCTCCCGCAGCGGACGGCACTCCCTGGCTCACCGCCCGGGAACAGCGCCTCTGGCGTGCCCACCTGGAGGTCAGCAAGCTGCTGGAGTACCAGCTGAGCCGGGAACTCCAGCAGCACGACCTGGCGATCAACGACTACGAGATCCTGGTCGTGCTCTCCGAATCCCCCGACCGGCGGATGCGGATGACCGACCTGGCCGCCGCCACCCTCCAGTCGAAGAGCCGGCTCAGCCACCAGATCACCAGGATGGAGTCGGCCGGCCTGGTGCTCCGCCAGGAGTGCCCCGGCGACCGGCGCGGGCTCTTCGCCCACCTCACCGAGGACGGCTGGCAACTGCTCCGCAAGGTCGCCCCGGACCACGTGCGCAGCGTCCGCGCGCACTTCATCGACCGCTTCGACGGCGACCAGCTGGACGCCATGTACGAGGCGCTGGCGCCGATCGCCGAGCACCTGCGCGGACTGCGCGGCAAGCCGTAGCCGCGGCGGCGCCCCGACCGACGGACGGTCAGGGCACCGCCGCCCGCTCAGGCCTGAGTGCCGGTCAGCCCCGCCACCAGCTCGTCGGCCGCGCCGTACGGGTCCAGCCGACCGTCCGCCACCTGCTCGGCCAGCGCGTCCAGGTGCCGGTCGCCGCGCAGGTCGCCGATCCGGGCCCGCAGCCGGGCCAGCGCGATCGCCTCGACCTCCTGGGCCGCCCGGCGCCGCCGACGGGCCGCCAGCTGCCCGCCCTCCTCCAGCCAGGCGTGGTGCTTCTCCAGCGCCTCGACCACCTCGTCCACGCCCTCGCCGCGGGCCGCCACGGTCTTCACGACCGGCGGCCGCCAGTCCCCCGGCTGCCGGGCCTCGCCCAGGCCGAGCATGTGGCCGAGCTCGCGGACGGTCGCGTCGGCGCCGTCCCGGTCCGCCTTGTTCACCACGAAGACGTCGCCGATCTCCAGGATCCCGGCCTTGGCGGCCTGGATCCCGTCGCCCATCCCGGGCGCGAGCAGCACCACCGTGGTGTCCGCCTGGGCGGCCACCTCGACCTCGGACTGCCCGACCCCGACGGTCTCCACCAGGATCACGTCGCAGCCGGCCCCGTCCAGCACCCGCAGCGCCTGCGGGGCGGCCCAGGAGAGCCCGCCCAGGTGGCCCCGGGTGGCCATCGAGCGGATGAACACCTCCGGGTCGGTGGCGTGGTCCTGCATCCGCACCCGGTCGCCGAGCAGCGCCCCGCCGGAGAACGGCGAGGAGGGGTCCACCGCCAGCACCCCGACCCGCTTGCCGAGCCTGCGGTAGGCCGACACCAGGGCGGAGGTGGAGGTGGACTTGCCCACCCCGGGCGAGCCGGTCAGGCCGATCGTGTAGGCCCGGCCGGTGTACGGCGCCAGCGCGGCCATCGCCTCGCGCAGCTGCGGGGCCGCGTTCTCGACCAGCGAGATCAGCCGCGCCACCGCGCGCGGACGCCCGGCGCGGGCCTGCTCGACCAGGGTGGACACATCGCTCATCGGTCGGTCTCCTCGCCGCGCCGTCAGGCCTTGGGCACCCGGATGATCAGGGCGTCGCCCTGACCGCCGCCGCCGCACAGCGCGGCCGCGCCGATCCCGCCGCCGCGGCGGCCGAGCTCCAGCGCCAGGTGCAGCACCACGCGGGCGCCGGACATGCCGATCGGGTGGCCGAGGGCGATCGCGCCGCCGTTGACGTTGACGATGTCGTGGCTGACGCCCAGGTCCTTGACCGACTGGTGGGCGACCGCGGCGAAGGCCTCGTTGATCTCGATCAGGTCCAGGTCCTCGACCGCGATGCCCTCCTTGGCCACCGCGTGCTTGATCGCGTTGGACGGCTGGGACTGCAGCGAGTTGTCCGGGCCGGCCACGTTGCCGTGCGCGCCGATCTCGGCGATCCAGCTCAGGCCCAGCTCCTCGGCCTTGGCCTTGCTCATCACGACCACCGCGGCGGCGCCGTCGGAGATCTGCGAGGAGGTGCCGGCGGTGATCGTGCCGTCCTTGGTGAAGGCGGGGCGCAGCTTGGCCAGGCTCTCGGCGGTGGTGTCGGCGCGGATGCCCTCGTCCAGGCTGAACAGCACCGGGTCGCCCTTGCGCTGCGGGATCTCCACCGGGGTGATCTCGGCCTCGAAGACGCCGTTCTTCTGCGCGGCGGCGGCCCGCTGGTGCGAGCGGGCGGCGATCTCGTCCTGCGCCTCGCGCGGGATGCCCAGGCGGGTGTTGTGCTTCTCGGTGGACTCGCCCATCGGGATGTTCTCCCACGGGTCGGTCAGCCCGTCGTGGGCCATCGAGTCGAGCATCCCGATCGCGCCGTACTTGAAGCCCTCGCGGGACTTCGGCAGCAGGTGCGGGGCGTTGGTCATCGACTCCTGGCCGCCGGCCACGACGATGTCGAACTCGCCGGCCCGGATCAGCTGGTCGGCCAGCGCGATGGCGTCCAGGCCGGAGAGGCAGACCTTGTTGATGGTCAGCGCCGGCACCGTCATCGGGATGCCGGCGGCCACCGCGGCCTGGCGGGCCGGGATCTGACCGGCGCCGGCCTGCAGCACCTGGCCCATGATCACGTACTGCACCTGCTCGCCGGTCACGCCGGCCCGCTCCAGTGCGGCCTTGATCGCCAGGCCGCCGAGCTGGGCGCCGGAGAAGTTCTTGAGCGAGCCGAGCAGCCGGCCCATCGGAGTGCGGGCGCCCGCGACGATCACGGACGTAGTTGCGGAAGCGGTAGGCATGGCACGAGCCCCTTCGCACGTTGGCCATCGAGTCCGTCTGTGCCGGAGCACGGCGACGAGCCCGGGGAGAGGGATGCAGCTCAATCTACTGACCTGTAACCCGGCCGTCACCGACGCCTCGGTGTGATCAGGCTCGCACGCGGCACGGGCCCGGCGGAATGGGACACTGCGCAGGACCGGCACCCCCGGAACCCGACCAGGAGGACTCCCGTGTTGACCCGGATCGACCACATCGGCATCGCCTGCTTCGACCTCGACCGCACGGTCGAGTTCTACCGCGCCACCTACGGCTTCGAGGTCTTCCACACCGAGGTGAACGAGGAGCAGGGCGTCCGCGAGGCGATGCTCAAGATCAACGAGACCTCGGACGGCGGCGCCTCCTACCTCCAGCTGCTGGAGCCGATCCGCGAGGACTCCACCGTCGCCAAGTGGCTGGCCAAGAACGGCGAGGGCGTGCACCACATCGCCTTCGGCACCGCAGACGTCGACGGCGACTCCGAGGCGATCCGCGACAAGGGCGTCCGGGTGCTCTACGAGCAGCCCCGGATCGGCTCGATGGGCTCCCGGATCACCTTCCTGCACCCCAAGGACTGCGGCGGCGTGCTGACCGAGCTGGTCACCTCGGCGCAGCCGACCGAGCACTGACCGGCGGGTAACCTGTCCCAGCCGGACCCTCGACGGTTACAGCACCGCTGCGGCCCACTACACTGCCCAGGGTCACAGGGGAGTCCGTAACCAGGGCACGGCTGGCACAGTCGCACGTCGGATCTGTCACCATTCTCCACGAGGCAAGAGTTCGCCAGGAGTCCACCCGGTCGGCGGAGCGCGGTCCACCGTGCGCCCCGTCCGTCTTCGGCTCCGACCCGTGGCGGTCGTCCGGACCGGTCGCGGATGCAAGGACCGGCGCAGCCGGCCCCGCCGGGGACGGTGGCGGGCCGCGGCGGTCGAGGACGCGACCAGGAGATGGATGGGACCGCGCAGTGCGGGGCAACGACCGCTACGAGGTTGATGATCACCTCTCCCAGTTCGAGGCCGAGATGGACCGGCTTCGCAAGGAGCGGGACAAGACCGTCGAGCACGCCGAGGACCTCGCCTACCAGGTGGAGGTGCTGCGGGCCAAGCTGCACGAGGTCCGTCGCCAGCTCGCCCAGCCGCGCGCCTTCGACTCCGTCTCCGGTCAGGCCGAGCAGCTGCTGCGCACCGCCGAGATGCAGGCGGAGGCGCTGCGCGCCGACGCCGAGCGCCAGCTGCGCGAGTCCCAGGCCGCCACCCAGCGGATCATGGCCGAGGCCGCCGAGCGCACCGCCCGGCTGGAGGCCGAGCTGGTCGCCCGCCGCCGCCAGCTGGAGGAGGAGCTCGTCGAGCTCCGCCGGGCCGCCGAGCAGCACGTCAACGAGAACGTCAACTGGGCCGAGCAGACCCGCGCCGGCACCGAGCAGGAGGCCCAGCGCCTGCTCCAGGAGGCCCGCGCCGAGGCCGACCGGATGGTCGCCGCGGCCCGCGCCGAGGCCGCCGCCGTCTCCGACCAGACCCGCGCCCGCACCGCCGCCGACCTGGACGCCGCCCGCGGCGAGGCCCAGGCCGCCGCCGAGGCCGCCCTGCTGCGCGCCCAGAGCGACGCCGAGCGGCTGCTTCGGGCCGCCAGCGAGCAGGCCCAGCAGACCAGCGCCGAGGCCGCCGAGCAGCGCGAGGCCGCCGCCACCGAGGCCCAGCAGCAGCTGGCCGGCGCGCAGGCCGCGATCGAGGCCAAGCTGGCCACCGCCGAGGCCCAGATCAGCCAGCTCAAGCTGGAGGCGGAGCGCGACCGCCGGCAGGCCGAGGAGGCCGCCGCCCGGGCCGCCGCCGAGATCGAGCGGCTGCGCGAGCAGGCCACGGCCGAGGCCGAGCGGGCCCGCCAGGAGGCCGCCGAGCTGCGCGAGCAGGCCACCCGCGCGGCCGAGCAGCTGCGCGCCGAGGCCGAGTACGCCGCCGAGCAGCGCGCCGCCGACGGCGAGGCCGCCAACGAGCAGCGCTCGCAGACCGCCCGGGCCGAGGTGGCCCGGATGGTCGCCCGCGCCACCGAGGAGGCCGACCGGATCAAGGCCGAGGCCGCCGAGGTGCTGTCCCGGGCCCGGACCGCGCAGGCCGAGGCGGACGCCGCCAAGGCCGCCGCCGACGACGAGAACGCCCGACTGCGCTCCGCCGCCGAGACCGTCGCCCAGCAGCTGCGCTCCGAGGCCGGGGAGGCGATCGCCGAGCAGCGGGCCGCCGCCCAGGCCGAGGCCGCCGAGCTGCGCGGGCAGGCCGAGGCCGCCGCCGAGGCGATCCGCACCGACGCCCGCGAGCAGGGCCGGGCGGAGGGCGCCAAGGACGCCACCGTGCACCTGGCCAAGGCCGCCAAGAGCGCCGAGGAGGCGCTGGCCCGGGCCGCCCAGGACGCCGAGTCCACCCGCGCCGAGGCCGCCGCCGAGGCCGAGCGGGTCCGCACCGAGGCCGCCGCCGAGGCTGAGCGGCTGCGCGAGCAGGCGCAGGCCGCCGTGGAGCAGGCGCAGAACGCCGCGCTGGACGACGCCGCCGACATCCGCGCCCGGGTGGAGCGGATGCAGGACGAGGCCGCCCAGCTGCGCGCCGAGGCCGAGGAGCTGCGCGCGCAGGCCGCCACCGAGGCCGAGCGCACCCGCGGCGAGGCCCGCCGGCAGGCCGTGGCGCAGATCGAGGACTCCGCCCGCACCGCCGAGGAGCTGCTCACCAAGGCCAAGGCCGACTCGGACGAGCTGCGCGAGGGCGCGGCCGCCGAGGTGAACCGGATGCGCGCCGAGGCCACCGACCAGGTCGGCCAGAAGCAGGCCCGGGCGCAGCAGATGCTGGACCGGGCCCGGGCCGAGGCGGAGAAGGCCACGGCCGCCGCCGCCCAGCAGGGCAAGGACGCGCTGGCCGCCGCCAAGGCCGCCGCCGCCGAGAACCGGGCCGCCGCCGAGCGGGAGACCGCCGAGCTGCGCCGCGCCGCCGCCGAGTACGACCAGCGGGTGCGGGCCGAGGGCGAGGCGCAGGCCGCCGCCGTGCAGCAGGGCGCCCAGCAGGCCGCCGAGGAGCGCGAGGCGCAGGCCCGCGCCGAGGCCGAGCGCCTGGTGGCCGAGGCCGAGGCGACCGCCAACGCGGTGCGCGAGGAGAGCCGCCGGGAGGCCGACGAGGCGGCCGTGGCGCTCGGCCGCGAGCGCGAGGAGACGGCGGCCCAGCTGACGGCCGCTCAGCAGCTGCGCGAGCAGACCGAGGCGACGGTCCGCCAGGAGCTGGCCGAGGCGCAGCAGGTCCGGCTGGAGGCGCAGGCCGCCGCCGAGCAGCTGCGGGAGACCACCGAGGCGGCCGCCGAGCTGGCCCGGCAGGAGGCCGAGGCCGCCGCCCGGCAGACCCGGGAGCAGGCCGACACGGCGGCCCGGCAGACCCACGAGCAGGCCGAGCTGGCCGCCGCCGAGCTGCGCGAGCGCACCGCCGCGCAGACGGCGGAGCTGCGCGAGCGCACCGCCGCGCAGACGGCGGAGCTGCGCGCCGCCGCCGACCACGAGACCGCCGAGCAGCGGGCCGCGGCCGAGCGGGAGACCGCCGAGCAGCGCGCCACCGCACAGGCCGAGACCACCGAACTGCGCGAGCGCACCGCCGCCGAAGCCAACGAACTGCGCGAGCGCACCGCCGCCGAGACCACCGCCGAGCGGGCCGCCGCCGAGCGCGACGCCGCGCTGCTGCGCGCCGAGGCCGAGGCCGCCGCCGAGGCCCTGCGCACCCAGGCCGCGGAGACCCTGGAGCAGGCCGGCGCCGCCGCCGAGCAGGAGCGCGCCCAGGCCGCCGAGCAGGCCGCCGCGCTGCGCGCCGACGCCGCCGAGGTGCTGGAGCAGGCCCGGCAGGAGGCCGCCGGGGCGACCGCCGCCGCGACCGCCCGGGCCGCCGAGCTGGTCTCGACCGCCGAGGACGAGGCCGCCGAGGTCCGCCAGTCGGTGGCCGGGCTGCACGAGCGGGCCGCCCAGCAGGTGGCCGAGCTCGCCGAGCAGGCCGAGCAGGCTGCCGCCGAGCTCACCGCGCAGGCCGAGGCGGCCGCGGCCGAGCTGCGCGAGCGCACCGCCGCGGAGCTCACCGAGCTGCGGGCCGCGGCCGAGCGGGAGACCGCCGAGCAGCGCGCCACCGCACAGGCCGAGACCACCGAGCTGCGCGAGCGCACCGCCGCCGAAGCCAACGAACTGCGCGAGCGCACCGCCGCCGAGACCACCGCCGAGCGGGCCGCCGCCGAGCGCGAGGCGGCCCGGATCGCCACCGAGGCCGAGGTCTACAGCGAGCAGGTGCGTGCCGAGGCGGACACGCTGCGGGCCGAGTCCGAGCAGTACGCCGCCCAGCAGCGGGCGGAGGCGGACGCCCTGGCGCAGCAGACCCTGGCCGAGGCCGACGCGCTGGCGCAGCAGACCCTCGCCGAGGCGGAGGCGCTGGCCCAGCGCACCGTGGCCGAGGCGGAGGAGCGTTCGGCCGGCCTGGTCGCCGAGGCCGAGCAGTACGCGGCGCGGCTGCGCACCGAGGCGGACGAGTTCGCCGGCGCCACCCGCGCGCTGGCCGAGGAGTACGACGGCACCACCCGGGCCAACGCGGAGGCCTACGACCGCAACGTCCGGGAGCAGGCCGAGCAGTACGACTCGGCGACCCGGGCGCAGGCCACCTCGGTGCTGGAGAAGGCCTTCGCGGACGCCGAGTCGCTCGGCGAGGAGGCCCAGGCGACCGCGCTGGCCACCACCGCCGCCGCCGAGGAGCAGGCGGACGCCATGGTGGCCGCCGCCCGCAAGGAGGCCGACCGGCTGGTCGCGGCCGGCGAGGCGGCCGGTCAGTCCGAGGTGGAGCGGGCCCGCTCCGACGCGGACGCGCTGCTCTCCGAGGCACGCCGGGACGCCACCGCGGTCCGCGAGCGGGCCGAGGAGCTGCGCGAGCGCACCGAGACCGAGATCGAGGCGCTGCACGAGCGTTCCCGCAAGGAGAACGCGCAGGCGATGAAGTCGGCCGGGGAGCGGGTGGACGCCCTGGTGACGGCTGCTCAGGAGCAGCTCACCGAGGCCGAGGAGCAGGCGGTGGCGGCGGTCGCGGAGGCCGAGGAGCGGGCCGCCGGCCTGGTCGCCGCGGCCGAGGAGCGGGCCGCCGAGCTGACCTCGGAGGCTTCCGCCGAGGCCTCCAAGGTGCGGATCGCCGCGGTCCGCAAGGCCGAGGGCCTGTTGAAGGAGGCCGAGCAGAAGCTGGCCGACTCCACCACCAAGGCCGAGCAGCGGGTGGCCGAGGCCGAGCAGAAGCTGGCCGAGGCCCGGGACGGCGCGGAGGAGCAGCTGGAGGCCGCCGCCGAGGAGGCCGGCAAGCGGCTGCGGGCGGCCGAGGACACCGCGGCGGAGCAGCTGCGGCTGGCCGAGGAGGAGGCCGAACGGGTGCAGTCGGCGGCCCGGGCCGAGGCCAAGCGGGTCACCGACGAGGGCCGGCGCGAGCTCGACGAGCTGATCCGCCGGCGCAAGGACATCAACACCGAGATCTCCCGGGTGCAGGACGTGCTCTCGGCGCTGGAGGCCTTCGAGGCCCCCTCGCCGGTGCAGCAGGCCGCGGCCCGGGAGGCGGCCGCCGGCAAGGAGAATCCGGGGGGACGCAAGGGCGGTGGTTCGACCAACGGGGGTTCGAAGGCGGGCGCGGGAGTGGGCGCCCCCCGATCGGGTGGTGGCAGGTCCGAGAGGACACCACCCGATTGAGCGGACATTGTCCGTCAGCCATAGGCTTCTCGCCTACGACACTCCGGTACCGTGTCAGGATTCCCTCAACCACCTCATTGGTTTGACGACAGGAAGCCCAACCCCATGAGCGACAGTCACTCCCCTCACGGCTTCGACCTGGTGCGCCGTGGGTACGAGCGCGCGCAGGTCGACGAGCGGATCACCAAGCTGGTGGCCGATCGTGACAGCGCGTTGGCTCGGATCTCCGCCCTGGAGAAGCGGATCGAGGAGCTCCACCTGGAGACCCAGACCGCCCAGGCCGCGGTCGTCGAGGCCGAGCCCTCGTACGCGGGTCTCGGCGCCCGGGTCGAGAAGATCCTGCGTCTGGCCGAGGAGGAGGCCAAGGACCTGCGCGAGGAGGCGCACCGCGCCGCCGAGCAGCACCGTGAGCTGGCCGAGGCGGCCGCCCAGCAGGTCCGCACCGAGGCCGAGAACTACGCCAAGGACCGCAAGGCGAAGGCCGAGGACGAGGGCCTGCGGATCGTCGAGAAGGCCAAGAGCGACAGCGCCCAGCTGCGCGCCGAGGCCAACAAGGACGCGCAGAACAAGCGCGAGGAGGCGGACGCCCTCTTCGAGGAGACCCGCACCAAGGCCGCCCAGGCCGCGCTGGAGTTCGAGACCAACCTGGCCAAGCGCCGCGAGCAGTCCGAGCGCGACCTGGCCGCCCGTCAGGCCAAGGCCGAGAAGCGGCTGGCCGAGATCGAGCACCGGGCCGAGCAGCTGCGCCTGGAGGCCGAGAAGCTGCGCACCGACGCCGAGCGCCGGGCCCGCCAGACGGTGGAGACCGCGCAGCGCCAGGCCGAGGACATCGTGGCCGACGCGAACGCCAAGGCCGACCGGATCCGCAGCGAATCCGAGCGCGAGCTGGCGGCGCTGACCAACCGCCGCGACTCGATCAACGCCCAGCTGACCAACGTCCGCGAGATGCTGGCCACGCTGACCGGTGCCGCCGTCGCCGCGGCCACCCTGCCGACCGACGACTCGCTCGGCGTGCCGGCCCAGCAGTCCCGCTGACCCGGCGTCCGGAAGGCCCCGACCCACTCGGTGGGTCGGGGCCTTCCGGCTTCCCCGGCACCGCGGCGGCCCCGGCGGGGGTCTGACGGCCCGTTACGGGCCGACCCGCCGCAGCAGTGCCCGCACCGCCGCGTCGAAGGTCTCCGGGGCCTCCAGCGAGCTGAGGTGGCCGACCGAGGGGATCACCGTCAGTTCGGCGTCCGGCAGCAGATCGGCCATCAGCTGCGCCTGCGCCACCGGCGCGAGCACGTCGTGCTCCCCCACCACCACGGCGGCCGGCACCCGCAGCCCGGCCAGCACCTCCAGCGACTCCTGACGGGCCGCCATCGCCCGCTGCGCCCAGGCCACCGCGCCGGGCGCGGCCTTGGCGATCATCGAGCGCACCTGGGCGACCAGTGCGGGCGCCGCGGCGGGGCCGAGCAGCCCGTCCTCGATCCGCTCGTCCACCAGCAGTTGCACGCTGCCCCTGGCCTGCACGGCGGCGGCGATCCGCTCCCGGTTGGCGCGGGCCGGCTCGTCGTCCAGGGTGGCCTTGGTGTCGGCGAGCAGCAGGCCGCGCAGCCGGTCCGGGTGGCGGCGGGCGAAGGCCATGGTGGCGTAGCCGCCCATGGAGAGGCCGCCGACCACCGCGCGGTCGATCCCCAGCGCGTCCAGCAGCCGGGCCAGGTCGTCCGCGACCAGGTCCAGCGAGGGCGCCTCGGTGCCCAGTTCGGCGGTGCCGAAGCCGCGCTGGTCCGGCGCGATCACCCGGGCCCGGTCGCCGGCCGGGCCGGGCAGCCGCTCCAACTGGGTGGTCCACATCCGGGCCGAAAGCGGGTAGGCATGGAGCAGGACCAGCGGGATGCCGGTGCCGTTCTCGTGGGCGGCCGGTGCGGTGGGGAGCGTCATGCAGCCACCGTAGGGTGCCGACCCCCGTGACACACGCGAGCCCACGGGCCTTGGAGTCCGAATTGTCATAGTGTTTTCGCAAATGAGGGAGAGCACATGATCGAGCTGCACGATCTGACGAAACGTTACGGGGACAAGACGGCGGTCAACGGGCTGAGCTTCCAGGTGCGTCCGGGTGTGATCACCGGCTTCCTCGGGCCGAACGGTGCCGGCAAGTCCACCACCATGCGCCTGATCCTCGACCTCGACCGCCCCACCAGCGGCCGGGTCACCATCGACGGAAAGGGCTACGGCCACCTCAGCGAGCCGCTCAAGTACATCGGCGCGCTGCTGGAGGCCACCGCCGTGCACCCCGGCCGGACCGCCTACCACCACCTGCTCTGGCAGGCCCAGAGCAACCGGGTCCCGGAGCGCCGGGTGGACGAGGTGCTGGCCCTGGTCGGCCTGACCGAGGTGGCCGGCAAGCGGGCCCGCGGCTTCTCGCTCGGCATGCGCCAGCGGCTCGGCATCGCCTCCGCGCTGCTCGGCGACCCGGAGATCCTGATGTTCGACGAGCCGGTCAACGGGCTCGACCCCGAGGGCATCCTGTGGATCCGCAACCTGATGAAGCGTCTGGCCGCCGAGGGCCGCACGGTCTTCGTCTCCTCCCACCTGATGAGCGAGATGGCGCTGACCGCCGACCACCTGGTGGTGATCGGCAAGGGCCGGCTGCTGGCCGACCTGCCGATGGCCCAGTTCATCGAGCGCAACTCGCGCTCCGCCGTGCGCCTGCGCACCCCGCACCCCGAGCAGCTGCTGGACGCGCTGGCCCGGCAGTCGATCGCCGTCGAGCCCGGACCCGACGGCTCCTACGAGGTGGTGGGCGGCGACCCGGCCGCGCTCGGCGAACTGGCCGCCGGCCACGGCATCACCCTGCACGAGCTGAGCCAGCAGCGCGCCTCGCTGGAGGAGGCCTTCATGCGGATGACCGCGGACGCGGTGGAGTACCACGCGGGTGCGCAGACCGACGGCCCCCACGACGCGGCCGGCGCGCCGGGCGCCTGGGGCGCGAGCTGGCAGGGCGAGCAGAAAGGCCGGAACTGACCATGGGCTCCTTCCCCGCGATCCTGCGCTCCGAGTGGACCAAGATCCGCAGCGTCCGGTCCACCGTCTGGACCCTGCTGCTCTCCTTCCTGGTGACCGCCGCGCTGGGCGCCCTGCTCTCGCTGCTCACCAAGAACAACTTCGCCGACTTCCGCAAGGGCGCCACCACCCCGTTCGACGCCACCGCGACCAGCTTCTCCGGGATCATGCTCGGCGAGATCGCGATGATCGTCTTCGGCGTGCTGGCGATCGGCAACGAGTACAGCAGCGGGATGATCCGGGTCTCGCTGGCCGCGGTGCCGCAGCGCGGCACCCTGCTCACCGGCAAGGCGGTGGTGATCGGCGCGCTCTCCCTGCTGGTCTCCCTGGTGACCGCGTTCGTCACCTTCTTCCTCGGCCAGGCGCTGCTCGGCGACCACCGCACCACGCTGGGCGCGGACAACGTGCTGCGCGCGGTGCTCGGCGCGGCCGTCTACCTGACCCTGATCTGCCTCTTCTCGGCCGGGGTCACCGCGATGCTGCACAACCAGACGCTGGCGCTCGGCGTGCTGGTGCCGTTCTTCTTCCTGCTCTCGCCGATCCTCTCGGCGGTGCCCAAGGTGAAGAACGTGGCGCACTACTTCCCGGACTTCGCCGGGCGCCAGATGCTGACCGTCTACCAGGACCCGAGCGTGCCGTACGGCTGGCTGGCCGGCTTCTTCATCTGCGCGGCCTGGACGCTGGCCGCGCTGCTCGGCGGCGCGCTGGTGCTCAAGCGCCGGGACGCCTGACGGCGGGTCAGTACCGGGGCGCGTTGCGGCCGCGCTGCACCGCGGTCGTGCGCCGCTCGCGCGCCCCCCAGCAGGCCCGGTGCCAGTGCCGCCGGTCCTCCACCCCGGCCCCGTGGTCCGGCCAGGCCACCACGTGGCCCACCCCGGGCGGGATCTCCTGGTCGCAGCCCGGGCAGCGGTAGAACCGCCCGGCCTGCCCCGCCACGGTCTGCACGACCCAGTCCTCGCCCCCGTAACTCTCCACCCGGCGGAGCGATCCCCCGAAGGGGGTGGGGGCCTCGCTCCGACGGTCGTCGGAGCCACCGGTCCGGTTGCGGCGGGGAGACACCTGTTCACCTCTCAGGGGCACGCTTGTCGGGGACGCGCACGGCAGCGGCGCGTTCGGCAGGGCTTCCAGGGTACGGGGCCACCCAGCGCGACCGGCCGGCCACCACTGGTACCGAGTGGTCCCGGCGCGAGCATTATCACGGATCTCGTCCGCCCCACTCCGTTTTCCCGGGAATCCACTCGTTCCCCGGGGAAATCGGTGGTTCCGAGTGCCAATGGCACATGACATGGGTTACTCACATGGGGAAGAGCGGGGCGCACAGCCTGCGCGCACCCGAGGAGGGCTATCCGTGACCCAGATCCGCGCCGACGTTCCCACGGCCCAGCGCCCGCCGGCCGGTTCGCGACCGGCCGCCGAGGTCCCGCCGGCCCCGGCCACCGAGCGCGGCCCGCAGCCGGCCGGGCGGGACGCGCTGCGGGTCGGCGCCTTCCTGCTCTCCGCCCAGTTCCCCGGCCAGAGCCACGCCCAGGCGCTGGACCGCACGGTGACCGCCACGCTGGCCGCCGAGCGGGCCGGGCTGGACGCGGTCTGGCTCGCGGAGCACCACTTCGTGCCGTACGGGGTCTGCCCCAACGCCGCGACGCTGGCCGCGCTGCTGCTCGGCCGGACCAGCCGGATCCAGCTCGGCACCGCGGTCAGCGTGCTCTCCACCACCCACCCGGTGGCGCTCGGCGAGCAGGCCGCGCTGCTCCACCTGACCTCCGGCGGCCGGTTCACCCTCGGGGTCGGGCGCGGCGGGCCGTGGATCGACCTGGCGGTCTTCGGCACCGGGGTGGCCGCCTACGAGGAGGGCTTCGCCGAGCGGCTCGACCTGCTGCTGGGCTTCCTGCGCGGCTCCCGACTGCGGGCCGACGGGCCGCAGTTCACCTTCCCCGAGGTCGCCGTCGTGCCGCGGGCCGCCGAGCCGGCCAGGCTGCGCGGCACCGAGCTGGCCGACTGGCTCGGCCTGGCCGGCGAGCCGGCCCTGCGGTTCCCGCGCCAGCGGACCGAGACCGGGCCGGCCGGGGTCGAGCCGGGCTCGGCCGGGCCGGGGGTGGTGGTCGCCTGCACCTCGCCGGCCAGCGTCCGGCTGGCCGCCGAGCGCGGTCTGCCGATGCTGCTCGGCATGCACTCCGGCGACGAGGACAAGGAGGCCATGCTCGCCGCCTACCGGGCCGCCTGGCGGGCCGCCGGGCGCGGCGAGGACCAACTCGCCCGGGTGGAGCGCGAACACGTGGCCGCGGGGGTGGCCCAGGTGGCCGATCGCACGCCGGCCGCCCGGGCCACCCTGCTCAGGGCGATGCCGGGCTGGTTCGAGTACGGGCTCGGCGCGCACCGCACGGTGGACGGCCGGGAGCGCCGGATGCGCGACCCGCACGCCTACACGGAGCTGCTCTGCGACCTGCACGCCGTCGGCACCCCCCGGCAGTGCGCCGACCGGCTGCTGGCCACCGCCGAGCGGACCGGGATCAGGCGGTTCGCGCTGCTCGCCGAGGGCTCCGGCGACCAGCAGGCCACGCTGGACAACATCGCCCGGCTCGGCGCCGAGGTGCTGCCGCAGCTGTCCTGACGGCCCGTCGGCCCGGCTCGTTCGCTGACGGTCCGCCGGGACCGACGGACCGTCAGCGGGCGGTTCAGCAGTCGCGCAGCAGCGGCGACTGGTTGAGCAGCTGGGAGCGGACCGAGGTGAACACGCCGTACCGCTCCTCGGACTCCGGAGCGGGGGCGAAGACCGCCACCCGGTGGCAGTTCTGGAAGGCCAGCTTGACCCCGAAGTGCCGCTGCAGGGCGCCCCGGATGGCGTCGCTCGCCATCGCGCGGAGCAGCTGGCCCCGGTCCTGCTCGCTGGGCGGGGGGACGTGGTTGTCCGCGAAGCCGGTGCCGTCGACCTCCATCTGGGCGACGAGCGAGCTGATCAGGTCCCAGGCGTAGGGCAGGGACGTGCGGACGCAGTCGACGAACTCCCGCTCGTCGACCTCGCCTCGCTCGGCCTTCTCCAGAAGAGCCGGTGAGACGTCGAGCGACATGGGTTCTCCTCTCGCGGTCCACCGCGCGCACCTCGCGCCGGTGGTCGTGCCTCGTTCGATTCGGTTCGGTGCTTCCCCGCCGTGCGGGTCGTGCCGTGGTGCGAGTGGTGCGAATCGTGCGTGGTGCGGTTAGCGCGAATGCGGTCGTACCGAGTGGTGCGATGTCGTAGGGCGCGCGTCACACCCCGAACGGGACCCCGCGGGGTCCGTCGGGCCGGCGGACGCGGGCTCAGTCCAGGTTGGCAGCCCGGGCCCGGCAAATCTGGCGAATGCCGTGATTACCGTCGAAAACGCCGGTGCCGCGAGCAGTATGGCCGGAATCCGTCCAGCTGTTCATCTCCCACTCCATCCCCGTTGGCTACGCGGGCGTCCGAAGGCGTCACCCAACGTAGCGGTCCGTGCGCGCAGACGCCAGACTCCGGGCGCCACGGACTACCGGGTTCCCATGGTTCGCCCCCTTCTACTCCCTGGTACACCCTTCGGATCGAGTGGCTTCATTTGGCTCTGCGCCGCCCGGCCCCCGGGCCGACCGTTCACCGACGACCCCCGGCCAAGGCCGGACATCACCTCCGCGATCGAACGAGCGCCGGACGTATTGACGTACGGACAGTCCCACCTTGGTGACTTCCGGTGATCGGGTCAAGCACGTCCGCCGGAACGCCTAGGCTTACGGCCATGCGTCTTGTCATCGCCCGCTGCTCGGTCGACTACGCCGGCCGGCTCTCCGCCCACCTGCCCTCCGCCACCCGGTTGATCCTGGTCAAGGCCGACGGGAGCGTGAGCATCCACGCCGACGACCGCGCCTACAAGCCGCTCAACTGGATGTCCCCGCCGTGCAGCCTCAAGGAGGCCGACGGGGTGTGGACGGTGGAGAACAAGGCCGGCGAGAAGCTGATCATCACCCTGGAGGAGGTCCAGCACGACTCCTCGCACGAGCTGGGCGTGGACCCCGGGCTGATCAAGGACGGCGTCGAGGCCCACCTGCAGGAGCTGCTGGCCGACCGGATGGAGGTGCTCGGCACCGGCTGGTCGCTGGTCCGCCGTGAGTACCCGACCGCGATCGGCCCGGTCGACATCCTCTGCCGGGACGCGGACGGCGGCACCGTCGCCGTGGAGATCAAGCGCC
The DNA here is from genome assembly GCF_007829815.1 of Kitasatospora viridis. Lineage (NCBI taxonomy): Bacteria > Bacillati > Actinomycetota > Actinomycetes > Kitasatosporales > Streptomycetaceae > Kitasatospora > Kitasatospora viridis. The sequence goes on from NZ_VIWT01000001.1 coordinate 1,906,961, forward strand.
GCGGCGAGATCGACGGCGTCGAGCAGCTCACCCGCTACCTGGAACTGCTCAACCGCGACCCGCTGCTGGCCCCGGTCAAGGGCGTCTTCGCGGCCCAGGAGATCAAGCCGCAGGCCCGGGTGCTGGCCAACGACCGCGGCATCGACTGCGTGGTGCTGGACTACGACGGCCTGCGCGGGATCGACGACGACAAGCTGAAGCTGTTCTGAGCGGCGGTGGCCCTCCCCCGCACTGCCGGGGGAGGGCCACCGTGTGTCGGGGTGTCAGGTCTTCGGTGTCCCCGTGCTGCTGCTCGGGGTGCCCGTGGACGGTGAGGTGGTGACCGGGGCGCTGCTGCTGCTCGACGCCACCGGGACCGTCGACGGGTCCGAGGGCTGCGGGCTGGGCGCCTTCGTGGTCGGCTGCGGAGCGCTCGACGTCGCCGGCGCGGTGACCGGCGGCACCGGCTGGTTCGGCGAGCCGGGCGAGTTCGCCGTCGCGCTCGCACTCGCACCGGCCGACCGGCTCCTGCTCGCGCTCGCACTCGCCGGCGCACTGGCGCCGCCGGTCGCGCTCGCGCTCGCCGAGACCGTCGCGCTCGGCGAGGCCGAGGCACTGCCCGAGCCGCTCGGCGCGGCCGAGGAACCGGCCGGCGACCCGGTGGCGCCGGTCAGCAGGCTCCCCGACACCCCGCCGCCGCCCCCGGTCCCACCGGCCGGCGCCGAGCCGCCGGTGGAGGAGCCGCCCATCAGCCCGACCGCGGTGCCGACCGCCGCCAGCGCCACCAGCCCGCCGGCCGCCAGCAGCACGTTCCGCCGCGACCAGCCGCGCAGCACCGAGGCGGACGGCCAAGGCCGGTCCGCCAGCGCCCGGATGACGGGCCGTCGGATCACCTGGGTCTCGGCCTCGGTCACCACCGGCGCCGGCACGGCCCGCTGAACCATCGTCAGCAGCCGCCGGGAGGCCACCGAGCCCCGGGAGTCGCCGGCCGCCGAGCGCAGCCGTCCGGCCGCCTCCAGGGCCGCCCTGGCCCGCTCCGCCTCCCCCAGGCAGAGCCAGTGCACCCCGAGCTCGTGCCGGAACCAGGCCTCGTCCCGGGTGCTGCCGGTCTCCTCGGCCACCGCGGCGCCCAGCTCCAGCACCTCCCGCCAGGCGCCCCAACGCAGCGTCAGGGCCAGTGCCGGAGCCGCCGCCCGGGCCAGGCCGAGCACCGCCACCGGCCGGTCGGCCGCGCGCTCCGCGTGCAGCGCGCCCAGCACCACCTCGGCCTCGGCGGCGATCTGCGCGGTGCTCACCGAACCGTGGCCGACCCACCAGCCGAAGTGCTCGGCCGCGCCCTCGGTCACCTCCGGGTCGGTCCCCCAGTGCGCGGCCAGGGCGGCCAGCACCCCGCTGGTGAGCCGGTGGTGGCCGCCCAGCGGCTCGGCCAGGCCGCACTCGGTCAGCTCGCGCAGCGCGCTCTCGCCGTGGTCCACATCGATCAGCGCGGGCAGGTGCGGCGCGGTCGGGAACTCGCCGCCGAGCGCCACCGCGAGCCGCAGCACCACCAGCGCCTCCTCGCCCAGCCCCTCCGTCAGCCGCAGGGCCGGCGCGGCCGTCTCGGCCACCGTGGGCAGCGGCACGGCCTGGCGCAGCTCGGCCTCCCGGACGGCGGGATCGGCGTGCTCCGCCGCCGGCTCGGAGCGGCCGAAGAGCGAGCCGCGCTCCTCCTCGGCGGCCAGCAGCGCGTCCACCTCGGCGTCCCGGCGGCGCAGCAGCGCGGCCGCCTGGACGAAGCGCAGCGGCAGGCCCTGGGACTCGAACCAGAGGTCGACCACCCAGGCCCGCTCGGCCTCGTCCAGCGGACGGCCGGCCAGCCGGGCCACCAGGGTCAGGCAGGCGGGCCGGGTCAGCCCGCCGAGCACGTGGTCCTCCAGCCGGGAGCCGACCGGCAGCGCGCCGCCCGAGCCGGGCGCCACGGTGATCAGGAAGGCGCACTCCGGCGCGGTCGCCAGCAGCTCCTCCAGCTCGGCGCCGTCCGGCACCACCTCGTCGATCACCACCACCGCGCCGAGCCCGGCCAGCAGTTCGGCCAGCTGGGCCCGGTCGGGGCGGTAGCCGTCGGTCCGGTAGGCGGCGGCGAACAGGTCCTGCAGCAGGTCGTCGGCGCTGCGCCGGTGCCCGCAGAGCTTCACCACGCCGTGCGGGGCCAGCTCCCCCGCGCCCCCGGCGACGGCCGCCAGCAGCGCGCTGCGGCCCGAGCCCGGCTCACCGAGCAGCCGGATCGAGCGGCCCTCGGCCAGCATGCCGAGCAGGTGGGCGACTTCGGCCTCGCGGTCCAGCAGCGGCAGGTCGCCGGGGCCAGCGCCGAGCGCCAGCGGGCCGACCGCCTGGTCCGGGCCGGGGCCGGCGGCCGGCGGGGCGGCGACGGCGACCGGGCGGGACGGCACCGCGGGGCGGCGGTACACCGGGCACGGCTGGACGTCGCTGCCGTCCACGCCGGCCACGGTCACCAGGTACTGTCCGGCGACGACTTCGCCCGACCGCACGCGCAGGTTCTCCTGCCCGAATTCACCGGATGGCTGTGCCACGATGCGCTCCGCCTGTGCTTCGGCCGGACGGCCACCGACCGCCGGCTGCTGTGAGGGACCGAATGCCGCACGGACGCCGGGGGCGTCCACGGGAGACCGACCGTCACCCCGCGCGGCGGGCACCGCCGTCACCGGCCCGCGGGGAAATCGACAGTCCTGTCGAGCGCAGACTCTCGCACATCGGCTCCGCCGGATGCAGCGCAGGTCCCCCTGCTGGAGCGTTCCGGAACGGATTGTGCCGCAATCGTCACCTGCTGCGGCCCGACCTGACGCGCCTTCAGCCGGGTCCCGGGTCAGGCCGGCCCGGAGAGCGAGGGCAGCGCGGCCGCGCCGGGCAGACCGGCCAGGCCGGGCAGGGTGGTGCCGTGGCCGTGCCCGCGGACGAAGTCCGCGGACTGGTCGGCCTCGGCACCCTCGACGGCCAGGATCCGGTGCAGCCGGGTGGCCACCAGCAGCCGCTGCAGCTGGGCCGGCACGGCCCGCAGCACCAGCCGCCGGCCGAGCCGGCCGGCCCGCCGGTGGGTTCCCATGATCACGCCGAGCCCGGTGGCGTCCCAGGCCCGCAGTGCGGCCAGGTCCAGCACCAGGTCGCCGGTGCCCCGGTCGACCGCCTGGTGCAGGACCGCCCGGGCGTCGGCGGCGCTGCGCACGTCCAGCGCCCCGTCCAGGCTGAGGACAGCCTGGCCCTGGGCCGCCGGGTGTTCCACGATGCGCACGCTGTCCTCCTTCAGTTCCGAGGCCCCCGCCCGTTGAACCATCTGACGCCGGACCAGTGGTCCAGGTTGCTGCTTCCCCGCAGGATCTGAAGCAACTTCACTCGTCCGAGGGAATATACGCAGTACCACCTGGCACTCACGCTCGATTGCGGTGCAAATCACCCGTCCGAGCCACCCCTCGTGAGCAAACTCACGGGTCCGGCGCCGGGGTCAGCCCTGGTAGCCGTAGAAGCCCTGGCCGGTCTTGCGGCCGAGGTCTCCGGCGGTCACCATCCGGGCCATGATCTCCGGGGCCGCGAACTTCTCGTCCTGGGTCTCGGCGTAGATGTTCCGCGCGGCGTGCAGCAGGATGTCCACGCCGGTCAGGTCGGCGGTCTGCAGCGGGCCCATCGGGTGGCCGAAGCCCAGCCGGCAGGCGGTGTCGATGTCCTCGGCGGTGGCCACCCCGGACTCGTAGAGCTTCGCGGCCTCGACCACCAGGGCGGTGATCAGCCGGGTGGTGATGAAGCCGGCCACGTCGCGGTTGACCACCACGACCTCCTTGCCGACGCCCTCGGCGTAGGCCCGCGCGGTGGCCAGCGCGGCGTCGCTGGTCTTGTAGCCGCGGACCAGCTCGACCAGGCGCATCAGCGGCACCGGCGAGAAGAAGTGCACGCCCACCACCGACTCCGGGCGCTCGGTGACCGCCGCGATCCGGGTGATCGGGATCGCCGAGGTGTTGCTGCCGAGCACCGCGCCGTCCTTGGCGATCTTGTCGAGCTCGCGGAAGACGCCCTCCTTGACCTCCAGCTTCTCGAACACCGCCTCGATCACGATGTCGGCCTCGGCCGCGCCGCCCAGGTCCGTGGTGGTGGTGATCCGGGCCAGCGCGTCGGTGGCCTCGTCGGCGGTCATCCGGCCCTTGGAGACGAACTTCTCGTAGGACGCCTTGATGCCGTCCAGGCCGCGCTGCAGGGCCTGCTCGGTCACGTCCCGCAGCACCACCGGGTGGCCGGCCTGGGCGGACACCTGGGCGATGCCCGCGCCCATCAGACCGGCACCGATCACGGCGATCCGCTGGTCCCGCGTGGAAACGTTGCTCATGGCTCTGCCTCTCCCGAAGTCCGTCGGGGCGCGCTCCCACGGCGGGGTCCTCCCCGGGGAGCAGCGCCGCTCACGGCTGGGACTGTAGTGCCCGCGCGCGGGTGATGAAACGACTCCCGGATGTGATCTGCGTCGGGCCGGTCAGCGGTTCTCGCCCGGCACCCACAGCACGTCGCCGTTCTCCTTGTTGGCCACCCGGGCCAGGATGAAGAGCAGGTCGGAGAGCCGGTTCAGGTACTTGGCGGTGAGCGGGTTCACGGTGTCCCCGTGCTCCTCGATCGCCGCCCAGGTGGACCGCTCGGCCCGGCGCACCACGGTGCAGGCCAGGTGCAGGTGGGCGGCGCCGGGGGTGCCGCCGGGCAGGATGAAGCTGCGCAGCTTCTCCAACTGCCCCAGGTACTCGTCGCACCGGCCCTCCAGCCAGTCGACGTAGCCCTGCTCCACCCGCAGCGGCGGGTACTTCGGGTCCGGCACCACCGGGGTGGCCAGGTCGGCGCCCACGTCGAACAGGTCGTTCTGGATCCGCGTCAGCACGCCGACCAGGTCCTCGGCCAGCCCGCCGGTGGCGATGGCCACGCCGAGCGCCGCGTTCGCCTCGTTGGCGTCGGCGTAGGCGATCAGCCGCGGGTCGGTCTTGCTGGTCCGGCTCATGTCGCCGAGCGCGGTGGTTCCGTCGTCACCGGTCCGGGTGTAAATACGCGTCAGATTGACCATGCGGGCAGCCTACCCACTACGCGACGTTGACCCTCTGTCCCGGCGGCGCGGCCTCCAGCCAGGCCAGGAACCCGGTCAGCGCGTCCTCGCTCATCGCCAGCTCCAGCGGGGCGCCGCCGAGCAGGCAGCGCAGCACCACCGAGCCGGAGAGCAGGGCGAGTTCCTCCTGGCCCTCGGGGTAGCGCCGGCCCAGCACCTCGATCTCCCGGCGCGGCAGCACCCGCCGCGGGCGCGGGGCGTAGGAGAACACCCGGAACCACTCGATGTGGTCGCCGCTGTAGCGCCCGATACCGAAAACCCACCCCTTGCCGTCGGTCGCGGGGACCGGGGCCGAGGTGGGCTGTCCGTTCTCGTCGAGATCGGGAGTCGTGGAGGCGTCCGCGGGCATTTTCAGCCGGAAGCTGCAGTCGAACGTGCCGCCGACCCGCTGGATCAGGCGCCTGCGTACCGCGAAGGCGAGGAGTCCCGCCACTCCGAGAACCACCACCGCCGCGCACACCACAAGGGCGAGGACCACGCTCACCGACCTCCTCGCTCACTCGCCGATGCCGCTCCGCGCCGTGGCGGCCGGGCATCCCCCGTTCCCGGGCGGCCCGTCGGACCACCGGGTTGACTCTCCAACCGATACGACAGTCCCGGGGTCACGCTCGCGCGTTCCCCGGGACCGTCGGTCAAGCTCAGTTTCAGGCAGCCTTGCGGCGACCCGCGGCGACGAGGCGGACCTCGGCGCGGCGCTCGGCGTGCGCGTCACTGTCGGCCTTGGCGACCTCCAGGGCGCGCTCGGCGCGGGTGACGTCGATCTCGTCCGCCAGCTCGGCGACCTCTGCCAGCAGCGACAGCTTGTTGTCGGCGAACGAGATGAAGCCACCGTGCACGGCCGCGACGACGGTGCCGCCGTCGGTCGTGCGGATGGTGACCGGACCGGACTCCAGCACGCTCAGCACCGGGGTGTGGTTCGGCATGATGCCGGTGTCACCGGAGGCCGTGCGGGCGACAACCAGGGTGGCCGCACCGGACCAGACCTTGCGGTCGGCTGCGACCAGCTCGACGTGCAGCTCAGCCAACGTGGGCTCCTAGGCTCTTGCAACGCCCGATTACTCGGGAGTTTCGGTAAGAATAACGGGCTCGCGGCGCCGACATGAAACGCACGGCGCACAGATGACCGGAATCACAGCCACCGTGCCGTGAGGGGTGGCCCCCATCCCGTGGGGACCACCCCTCATGGTCACAGCGCCGTCAGCCGGTGCTTACTTCTTGGCCAGCTCGGCAGCGTTCTTCTCGAGGTCCTCGATGCCACCGCACATGAAGAAGGCCTGCTCCGGAACGGAGTCGTACTTGCCGTCAGCGATGCGGTTGAAGGCCTCGATGGTCTCCGACAGCGGCACGGTCGAGCCCTCGACACCGGTGAACTGCTTCGCCACGTAGGTGTTCTGGGACAGGAAGCGCTCGATGCGGCGGGCCCGCTGCACCGTGATCTTGTCTTCCTCGGAGAGCTCGTCGATGCCGAGGATCGCGATGATGTCCTGGAGGTCCTTGTACTTCTGCAGGATCCCCTTGACGCGCATGGCCGTGTCGTAGTGGTCCTGCGCGATGTAGCGCGGGTCCAGGATGCGGGACGTGGAGTCCAGCGGGTCGACGGCCGGGTAGATGCCCTTCTCCGAGATCGGGCGCGACAGAACGGTGGTCGCGTCCAGGTGGGCGAAGGTGGTGGCCGGCGCCGGGTCGGTCAGGTCGTCCGCGGGGACGTAGATCGCCTGCATCGAGGTGATCGAGTGACCGCGGGTCGAGGTGATGCGCTCCTGCAGGAGGCCCATCTCGTCGGCCAGGTTCGGCTGGTAGCCCACCGCGGAGGGCATGCGGCCGAGCAGGGTCGACACCTCGGAACCGGCCTGGGTGAACCGGAAGATGTTGTCGATGAAGAGCAGCACGTCCTGGCTCATCACATCGCGGAAGTACTCCGCCATGGTCAGCGCGGACAGGGCGACGCGCAGGCGGGTGCCCGGCGGCTCGTCCATCTGGCCGAAGACCAGCGCGGTCTTGTCCAGGACGTTGGAGTCGATCATTTCCTGGATGAGGTCGTTGCCCTCACGGGTGCGCTCGCCGACACCGGCGAACACCGAGACACCACCGAAGTTGGCGGCGACGCGGTAGATCATCTCCTGGATCAGAACGGTCTTGCCGACGCCGGCGCCGCCGAACAGACCGATCTTGCCACCGCGGACGTACGGGGTGAGCAGGTCGATGACCTTGATGCCGGTCTCGAACATCTCGGTCTTGGACTCGAGCTCGGAGAAGTTCGGCGCCTTGCGGTGGATCGGCCAGCGCTCGGTGACCTCGGCGTTGAACGCCACCGGGTCGGTGTTCAGCACGTCGCCGAGGGCGTTGAAGACCTTGCCCTTGGTGATGTCGCCGACCGGCACGGAGATCGCCGCACCGGTGTCGGTGACCTGCGCGCCGCGGACCAGGCCGTCGGTCGGCTGCATCGAGATGGTCTTGACCAGGCCGTCACCCAGGTGCTGGGCGACCTCCAGGGTCAGGGTCTTCTTGCCCGAACCGTCGGGGTTCTCGGCCTCGACGTGCAGGGCGTTGAACATGTCAGGAATGGCGTCGACGGGGAACTCCACGTCGACGACCGGGCCGATGACCCGCGCGACGCGGCCCGTCGCCGTGGTCGGCTCAACAGTGGTGGTCATTCTCATTCGCTCCCCGCGCTAGCGTCGGCCAGCGCGTTGGCGCCACCGACGATCTCGCTGATTTCCTGGGTGATCTCGGCCTGACGGGCCGAGTTGGCAAGCCGCGTCAGCGACTTGATGAGCTCGCCGGCGTTGTCGGTCGCGCTCTTCATCGCACGGCGGCGAGCCGCGTGCTCGGAGGCGGCCGCCTGCAGCAGCGCGTTGTAGATCCGGCTCTCGACGTACCGCGGCAGCAGCGCGTCCAGGACGCCCTCCGCCGACGGCTCGAAGTCGTACAGCGGGAAGATCTCCGCCTTAGCCGGGCTGTTGTCGCTCAGCTCGACCTCGTCCAGCTTGAGCGGCAGCAGGCGCGCGTCCGCGGCGGTCTGCGTCAGCATCGAGACGAACTTGGTCGACACGATGTGCAGCTCGTCCACCGTCTCGGCCGTGAAGGCCTCGATCAGCGTGGCCGAGACCGTCTTGGCGTCCTGGTAGGTCGGCTTGTCCGAGAAGCCGGTCCACGAGTCGGCCACCGCGAGGTTGCGGAAGCCGTAGTACTGCACGCCCTTGCGGCCCGTGATGTACGCGACGACCTCCTTGCCCTCCGCCTTCAGACGCTCCGTCAGCACGAGCGCCTGCCTGATGGCGTTGGTGGAGTAGCCGCCGGCCAGACCGCGGTCCGCCGTCACCAGCAGGACCGCGGCCCGCTTGGCGTTCGGGTTCTCGTGGGTGAGCGGGTGCTTGGCGTTGGACCGGGTGGCCACCGCCGTCACCGCCCGGGTCAGCTCATCGGCGTACGGAGTGGAGGCGGCCACCGCGCGCTGCGCCTTGACGATGCGCGACGCGGAGATCATCTCCATCGCCTTGGTGATCTTCTTCGTCGCGGTGACAGAGCGGATCCGGCGCTTGTAGACCCGAAGCTGTGCTCCCATGGGTCGTTACGTCCTTTCCCTCGCTACCGGACTCAGGCCTGCTCGGAGAGCAGCTTGCCGTCGGCCGTGGTGAAGCCCAGCTTGAAGGACTCGATCGCGGCGGTCAGCGCGTCGATCGTGCCGTCCTCCAGCTTCGAGGTCTCGACGATGGCGGCGAGCAGGTTCTTGTGCTCGATCCGCAGGTTGTCGAGGAACTCGCGCTCGAAGCGGCGGATGTCGGCGACCGGGACGTCGTCCAGCTTGCCGGTGGTGCCGGCCCAGATCGAGACGACCTGCTCCTCGACCGGGAACGGCTGGTACTGACCCTGCTTCAGCAGCTCGACCATGCGGGCACCGCGCTCCAGCTGCGACTTCGAGGCCGCGTCCAGGTCGGAACCGAAGGCGGCGAAGGCCTCCAGCTCGCGGTACTGGGCGAGGTCCAGGCGCAGCCGGCCGGCGACCGACTTCATGGCCTTGATCTGGGCGGAGCCACCGACGCGGGAGACCGAGATGCCGACGTTCACGGCCGGGCGGATGCCGGCGTTGAACAGGTCGGACTCCAGGAAGCACTGGCCGTCGGTGATCGAGATGACGTTGGTCGGGATGTACGCCGAGACGTCGTTGGCCTTGGTCTCGATGATCGGCAGACCGGTCATCGAGCCGGCGCCCAGCTCGTCGGAGAGCTTGGCGCAGCGCTCCAGCAGGCGGGAGTGCAGGTAGAAGACGTCGCCCGGGTAGGCCTCGCGGCCCGGCGGACGGCGCAGCAGCAGGGAGACGGAACGGTAGGCCTCGGCCTGCTTCGACAGGTCGTCGAAGATGATCAGGACGTGCTTGCCGGCGTACATCCAGTGCTGGCCGATGGCCGAACCGGTGTACGGGGCGAGGAACTTGAAGCCCGCGGGGTCGGAGGCGGGAGCAGCCACGATGGTGGTGTACTCCAGCGCGCCGGCCTCCTCCAGGGCGCCGCGGACGGCGGCGATGGTGGAGCCCTTCTGACCAACGGCGACGTAGATGCAGCGGACCTGCTTCTGCGGGTCGCCGGAGCGCCAGTTGTCCTTCTGGTTGATGATCGTGTCGATCGCCACCGCGGTCTTGCCGGTCTGGCGGTCGCCGATGATCAGCTGGCGCTGGCCGCGGCCGATCGGGGTCATCGCGTCGATGGCCTTGATGCCGGTCTGCATCGGCTCGTGCACCGACTTGCGGACCATGACGCCGGGGGCCTGCAGCTCCAGGGCGCGGCGGCCCTCGGCGGCGATCTCGCCCAGGCCGTCGATCGGGTTGCCCAGCGGGTCCACCACGCGGCCGAGGTAGCCCTCGCCGACCGGAACCGAGAGGACCTCGCCGGTGCGGTGGACCGTCTGGCCCTCCTCGATGCCGCCGAACTCACCGAGGATGACGACACCGATCTCACGGGTGTCGAGGTTCTGGGCGAGGCCGAGGGTGCCGTCCTCGAACTTCAGCAGCTCGTTGGCCATGACCGAGGGCAGGCCCTCGACCTTGGCAATACCGTCCATGGCCTCGGTGACCGTGCCGACCTCTTCACGCGAGGCGGCGTCCGGCTGGTACGACTGGACGAAGTCGGCCAGCGCGTCCCGGATCTCCTCCGGCCGGATCGTAAGCTCCGCCATCAGGCTTCCCTGCTCTCCTAGGTTGCGATCCTCGGCCCGCCCAAGGAGGGCCGCAAGTATTCGATCCTCGGCCGGTGCTGTTGGACCGGCCGTACGTATGTGCCGGCTGCCCCGTGGGATGGGACCGGCGCCCGACCGAGGGTCGGATGTGCTGTGCGGTTGGCTCAGCCTTCGAGGGCCTGGCGAGCGCCTTCGAGGCGGCTCGACACGGTGCCGTCGATGATCTCGTCGCCGATCGACACCCGGACACCGCCGACGACCTCGGGGTCGACGTCGATGTTCAGGAGCACCGCGCGGCCGTACAGCTTGGCCAGCGCGCCGGAGAGGCGCTGCTTCTGACCGTCGCTGAGCGGGACCGCGGTGGTGACCAGCGCGACCACGCGGTCACGGCGGTCGGCGGCGAGCCGGGCGTAGGACTCCAGGCCCTGTTCCAGGCTACGGCCGCGGGGGTTGGTGACCAGCGAGGTGACCAGACGGACGGTGCCCGCCAGGGCACGGCCGCCGAGCAGCTTGGTGACCAGCTCCGCCTTGGCGGTGCCGGAGGCCTTCGGCTCGGTCAGCGCCGCCCGCAGCTCGTGCGAGCCGCCGACGATCCGGCCGAACCGGAAGAGCTCGTCCTCCAGGTCGTCGAGGCGGCCGGCCTTGTCGGCGGCGATCACCTCGGCGTAGGCGGACAGCTGCTCGATCGCGTCGACCAGGTCGCGCGCGCCCGACCAGCGGGCCCGGACCAGACCGGCGACCAAGTCGGCGGTCTCGCCGGAGACCTGACCGGCCAGCAGCGAGGTGACCAGCGAAGCCTTGTCCTGGCCGGACCGCGAGGGGTCGGTGAGCACCCGGCGCAGCGAGACCTCGCGGTCCAGCAGCGCGGTGACGGCGCTCAGCTCCTCAGCCAGCTTGGCCGTGTCCACCGAGGTGTTGTCGGTCAGGCTGTCGAGGTTCTCGCGGCCGGCGGCCAGGGCCTCGCGGCTGGCGCCGATCACTTGGCGACCGCCGTGTTCGCGGCGGCCTTGGCCTCCAGGTCGTCCAGGAAGCGGTCGATCACACCGCTCTGCCGGGCGTGGTCCTCAAGGGACTCGCCGACGATGCGGGAGGCCAGCTGCGAAGCGAGCGAACCCACGTCCTGGCGCAGGGCGGCGGTCGCCTGCTTCTTGTCGGCCTCGATCTGGGCGTGGCCGGCGGCGACGATGGCCTCGCGCTGACGCTGGCCCTCCTCGCGCATCTCACCGATCAGGGCAGCGCCCTGCTCACGCGCCTGCTCGGTGATCCGAGCCGCCTCGTGACGCGCCTCGGCCAGCTCGGCGCGGTACTGCTCAAGGAGGGCCTGAGCCTCGGCCTGTGCGGCGTCGGCGCGCTCGATGCCGCCCTCAATCAGGTCCCGGCGCTCCGCCAGCGTCTTCTCGATGCTGGGGAGGAGCTTCTTGCCGAGCAGACCGAAGACGATGAAGAAGCAGATCAGGCCGATGACGAGCTCAGGGCCCTTGGGGATCAGAGGATTGAAGTCCTCAGAAGCCACCAGGTGCATCGCGAGCGACATATCTGGACCTTCCGTCGAGTCTGTCGGACTTACTTGCCGAAGACGAACGGCATGACGATGCCGATGAGCGCGAGCGCCTCGGTCAGCGCGAAGCCGATGAACATGTTGGAGCGGATCAGGTTGGTGGCCTCGGGCTGGCGGGCCATCGCCTGGACGCCGTTGCCGAAGATCAGACCGACGCCGATGCCGGGGCCGATGGCGGCGAGACCGTAGCCGATGGACGCGACGGAACCGTGAACACCGGCGGTGTCGGCGAGGAGAGCGGACATCTCAGCTAGTCCTTTACGGGGTAGAGATACCGGTGGTGGTTGGCCACCGGGGGTTCGTGGGCAGCCGGAGCTGCGGGGATCAGTGCGCCTCTTCGAGCGCGCCGGCGATGTAGCTGCTGGCCAGCGTCACGAAGATGTAGGCCTGCAGGAACTGCACCAGCAGCTCGAAGGCGGTCAGGCCGAGGGTCACCACGAAGGACGTGGTGCCGTACAGCGCACCGAGGCTCGGGCTCAGCAGGTACCAGGTCGCCACGGAGAACATCACGATCAGCAGGTGACCGGCGAACATGTTGGCGAAGGCACGGACCGCGAGCGTGAACGGCCGGACGAAGATGTTCGAGAAGAACTCGATCGGCACCAGGATGAACATGACCCAGCCGGGCACCCCGGACGGCCAGCAGAGGTTGCGCAGGCCGCCGACGAAGCCGTGCTTCTTGAAGGTCAGCGTCATGTAGGTGAGCCAGCAGACCAGCGCCAGGCCGGCAGGCCAGCCGATGGTCGCCATGACCGGGTACTGGGCGAGCGGGATCACGGACATCATGTTCATGATCCACACGAAGAAGAAGATCGAGACCATCATGGGCGTGTACTTCTCGCCCTTTTTGCCGATGTTCTCGAAGACGATCGCCCGCTTGACGAAGTCGTAGCCGATCTCGCCGACCAGCTGCAGCTTGCCGGGCACGATCTTCGGCTTGGCGAAGGCGGCCCAGAAGAAGACGATCACCAGCAGCGCGCAGATGAACGACAGCAGCATGGGCTTGTTGAAACCGAAGCTGCCGATCTTGAAGATCGGGTCGAACTGGAACTCGTTCAGGCCCGGCGCCGGGAAGCCGCAGCCGGAGAACAGGTGGCAGCCCCCGGAGGCAAGCTGCGTGAGCTGGCTAGCACTCACCACGGACTCCTTCGTCGTGACGCATGGTTACGGCAACCTCGGTGTGTCGGCGCGGCGCGGAGCCACGTAGCGGCACTGGAACTAGTTGGGTTTCTCGGGGACCCGGCGCGCCGCCACGTCGTGTCGGCGCGGGATCTGTCAAGACTGCGCGGGTTCGGGGGGCGATCCGTCCGGTCGGTGAGCACTCACCGTCCGGCGGGACCAGGCCGCTTCCCGTACTCCGTTGTTGCGACGGACGATAGCAGCCTGTCAGGAGCGCATAAACACCGCCCCCCTCGCGAGGGGGACAGCCAGGGCGACTCACTGTTGACGCCCCGGCTTCACCTGTTCGTCGGGCTTGTCGTCGTTCTGCACGTAGAACTGCTTGGCCTTCAGGTGGGTGCGCACCTGCCCGCCGCTCCAGATGAAGACGCAGCCGAGCAGGGTGAAGGCGAACACCTTGGTGTTGAAGAGCGAGGTGTCCTTGAAGACCGCGAGGACGATGCCGACGAGCAGGATCTGGGTCGTGTACACCAGCAGCGCGACAGCCATCATGAGCTGCGGGTTGTTCCTGGTCAGGCGGTCGAGCGCGATCTGACCGGAGGCGAAGAAGACCATCACCAGAGCGGCAGCGAAGGCGGCACCGATGGCCCCCTTGCTACCTGCCACCGCTGCGGCGATCGCGGTGGCGACAACGCCGGCGACCGCGGTGGGAATTGCGGCGCCGCGGATGGTCCGGGCGTCGTGGGACGGCATGTCGGCATCTCCGGCGGCATGTCGAGGACGGGGGAGCACGGGGAACGAGGGTAGGGCACCGGTGCGGGGACACCGGCCCGAGCGGGTTGGCCACGATACCGGCCGTCGCACGGGCCGGGCTCGTCGAACAAGACCCGATGGGGACGGAAGTCCTTCACCACTGGGTCTTTCGGCGTGCTCTCGGTACTCGTGAACGGTATCACAAACTATTTGATGAGAGCTTTACCATGAACGTGTGGTACCTGTCACACCGAAGGAGCAAGCGTGCCGCCGAACGGGTGAAGCAATCGGAGCAAGGGAGTTGACGCTCCCTCAGCACGTGCCGCGGGTCAGTTGCGGCGGTGCTCGCCGACGGCGTGCGCGCCGGTGCCCATCCGGTCCAGCAGCTCCTGGTCACCCGCCGACAGCTCGGCCATCGGGGCGTCCGCGGCGGCGCGCGCGGTGCGCAGCCGCACGGTCGGCTGCTCCTCCCCCGCCAGCACCGCGTGGGCCTCGACCGGCGCGGCGGCGGTGCCGCGGGCGGCCCGCGCGCCCTTGCGGTAGCGCGGCGGCACGAAGGCCTGCACGGCGCTCGGCGCCTTCGGCCGGAACCACGGCAGCAGCAGCACCACCAGGCCGACCAGGCAGAGCCCGGCGCAGGCCAGCACCACGGTGCGGCCGGTGTTGGTGACCGAGATGCCGACGGTGCCGAAGGCGATCAGCGCGGCCCAGAAGTACATGATCAGCACGGCCCGGCTGTGCGAGTGGCCGATCTCCAGCAGCCGGTGGTGCAGGTGCTTCTTGTCCGCGGCGAACGGCGAGCGGCCGGCCCAGCTGCGCCGGACCACGGCGAGCACCAGGTCGGCCAGCGGCAGCGCGACCACCGCGAGCGGCAGCAGCAGCGGGATGTAGATCGGCACCAGGATGTGGGTGGTGGCGGTCTGCGAGCCGGCCTGCGCGGTGATCAGGTCGGGGTCGACGCGCCCGGTGATCGAGACGGCGGAGACGGCGAGCATCAGGCCGAGCATCATCGAGCCGGAGTCGCCCATGAAGATCCGGGCCGGGTGCAGGTTGTGCGGCAGGAAGCCCAGGCACATGCCGATCAGCAGCGCGCTGAACAGCACCGAGGGCGCCGCGTCGCTGATCTGGTAGACGTACCAGAGCCGGTACGAATAGAGGAAGAACGCGATGCCGGCGATGCAGACCATGCCGCCGGCCAGGCCGTCCAGGCCGTCGATGAAGTTCACCGCGTTGACCATCACCACCACCAGCGCGACGGTGATCACCATGCCCAGGGTCGGGCTGAGCGCGACCGGGCCGACGCCGGGAACCGGGATCGAGATCACCGTGATGCCCTGGTAGACCATCACACCGGCGGCGATCATCTGGCCGCCGAGCTTCACCAGCGCGTCCACGCCCCACTTGTCGTCCAGCACGCCGAGCACCCACATGATGCCGACACCGGACAGCAGCGCCTTGATGTCCGAGGACGAGCCCTCGTTGAACACCCGCCCCAGGTTGGTGAGCCTGGAGGCCACCAGCAGCCCGGCGCAGAGCCCGCCGAACATCGCGATGCCGCCGAGCCGCGGGGTCGGCTCGCGGTGCACGTCGCGGGCCCGGACCGGCGGCATGGCCCCGGCCCTGATCGCGAACTTCCGCACCGGCCCGGTCAGCAGGTAGGTGACCGCGGCGGTGCTGAACATGACGAGCAGGTACTCACGCACCGCCGTGCTCCTTCCGCGCGCGCGTCCGGGGGCGTGCGGGAGCTGCGCCCGCACGGGCAAGGGGTTCGAGGTGCGTCGCCACGGACCCCACCTTATTGAGTCGGACGAGCGGGACGTGCATCGCGGTTCGCTCTACCGGGCGCCTTTCACCGACTCCCCACGGGCCAGCACCCGCACCCGGGCCGCCACCGGCCCCGGTTCACCCCCGCTGAGCAGCGCACCGATCAGCTCGCCGACCTCGCCGAGCTCCGCCGGCCCGAGGCCGAGCGCGGCGGCCGCACCGGTGCCGAGCCGGATCCCGGAGGTCTCGGCGGCCGGCGCCGGGTCGAACGGCACCGCGCACTTGCCGAGCATCAGCCCGACCGCGGCGCACCGGCGTTCGGCCTGCGCGCCGGTCAGCCCGAGCGGGCCGACGTCGGCGGTGACCAGGTGGGTGTCGGTGCCGCCGGTCAGCGGGCGGGCGCCGGCCCGCTCCAGGCTCGCGGCCAGGGCGCGCGCGCCGTCCACCGCACGCCGGACGTACGCGCCGAACTCCGGCGTGGCCGCCTGCGCGAAGGCGACCGCCTTGGCCGCCACCTCGTTCATCGCCGCCCCGCCCTGGGAGAACGGGAAGACCGCACGGTCCACCCGCTCGGCCAACTCCTCGGTGCACAGCAGCAGCCCGCCGCGCGGCCCGCGCAGCAGCTTGTGGGTGGCGGCCACCACCACGTCCGCGTAGGGCACCGGGGAGGGCGCCGCGCCGGCCGCGACCAGGCCGGTGACCTGTCCGGCGGTGGCGATCAGGCAGGCGTCCACCTCGTCGGCGATCTGCCGGAAGGCGGCCCAGTCGGGGTGCCGCGGGTAGGAGATCGAGCCGGCCACGATCGCCTTCGGCCGGTGCCGGCGGGCCAGTTCGCGCACCTGGTCGAGGTCGATCAGCCCGTCCTCCTCGCGCACGCCGTAGCCGATCACGTCGAACCAGCGGCCGGAGAAGTTGGCCCGGGAGCCGCAGGACAGGTGGCCGCCGTGCTCCAGCGACATCGCCAGCACCGTGTCGCCCGGCCGCAGCAGCGCCGCGTAGGCCGCCAGCATCGCCGAAGTGCCGGACCGGGGTTGGACGTTGGCGTGCTCGGCGGCGAACAGTGCGCGGGCCCGGGAGATCGCCAGCAGCTCGGTGGCGTCGGCCACGGCGCAGCCGGTGTGGTGCCGGTGGCCCGGGTACCCCTCGGCGTACTTGTCCACCAGCGGGCCGGCCAGGGCCTCCCGCACCGCGGCGGTCGCGATGTTCTCGCCCGCCAGCAGCTGCAGTCCGCCGGCCCGTCGTTCGGCCTCCGCCGAGAGCAGGTCGGCCAGTTCGGGATCGGCGGTGCGCAGGGCCTCGGCGGGCACCCAGCCGGTCTGCGCGGCATCGATGACGGTCATGGCGGCGCTCCGGGGCTGTGGGCGGTGGAGCCCAGCCTAGGACCGGGTGGGGGCGCTGTCCTGGGGACGCGGGCCCGGTACGCCCGTCAGGGCGGTGAGCACCGGGTCGAGCGCGTCGAATATCTCCTCGCCGCAGTGCCGGAACATGCCGATCGGCGCGCCGTAGGGGTCGTCGACCTCGTCGCTGTCGGGGCTCACCGAGGGCCGCCAGCCGCGCAGCGCGGCGGCCGCGCGGACCAGGGCGCGGGCCCGCTCGGTCACCTCGGCGCCCTGCCCGACGGCCGGCAGGGTGGCCGGGTCTATCAGCCGCACCAGGCGGGTGAACTCCTTGAGCGTGAAGGTGCGCAGGCCGGCCGCGTGGCCCATGGAGATCACCTGGGCCCGGTGGTCCAGGGTCGCGGTGAGCACCAGGTCGGCGTCCACCACGTGCTCGTCGAGCAGTTCCCGGCCGGCGAAGTTGCCGCTGTCCACCCCGTACTCGTCCAGCACGGTGGCGGCGTGCGCCTCCATCGGGGCGCCCTCGTGGCCCCAGGTGCCGGCGCTCTCCACGCTGATCCGGCCGGCCGCCCGCACCGGGAGGCGGGTGTCCAGCGCGTGCCGGGTCAGCCGCTCGGCGATCGGCGAGCGGCAGACGTTGCCGGTGCAGACGAAGAGGATCTTGAAGTTGTCGGCGTGGCGCGGCGGCACCGGGCGGTACAGCACCGCCGGGTGCGCCGGCGCCGGGCCGGGGTGGAGCGAGGTCCTCAACTGCCGGCCTCCAGGTCGGGGACGACCTCCCTCAGCTGCTCCAGGGTGACCGCGCCGGCGCGAAGCAGCACCGGGGTCTTGCCGGTGACGTCGACGATCGAGGAGGCCTGGCCGTGCTCGGTCTTGCCGCCGTCCAGGTAGACCGCGACCGAGTCGCCCAGCTGGTACTCGGCGTCCTCGCAGTCGGCGGGGGCCGGCTGGCCGCTCTTGTTGGCGCTGGAGACGGCGAGCGGGCCGGTGGTGTTGAGCAGCTCGATGGCGACCGGGTGCAGCGGCATCCGGACCGCGACGGTGCCCCGGGTCTCCCCCAGGTCCCAGCGCAGCGACGGCTGGTGACGGGCCACCAGGGTCAGCCCGCCCGGCCAGAACGCGTCGACGAGCTCCCAGGCCTTTTCCGAGAAGTCGGTGACCAGGCCGTGCAGCGTGGTGGGCGAGCCGACCAGCACCGGGGAGGGCATGTGCCGGCCGCGGCCCTTGGCGGCGAACAGGCCGGCCACCGCCTCGGCGCTGAAGGCGTCCGCGGCGATCCCGTAGACCGTGTCGGTCGGGAGCACGACCAGTTCACCCCGGCGGATCGCCGAGGCGGCCTCGCGCAGCCCGGTCGCCCGGTCGCCGGCGTCGGAGCAGTCGTAGCGGCGGCTCATCGGTGCACTCTCCTCGTGGCAGTCACAGCTGGATTTTGCGGGCAGTGGTGAAGCGCGGCCGCCCGTTGAGGTCACGGTGGTCGGCCGTGTCCGTCCAGCCGCCCTCCTCGTTGAAGATCCACGGCACCTGGCCGCCCTGGGTGTCGGCGTGCTCGATCACCACGGCGCCGCCGGGGCGCAGCAGGCGGGCGGCCACCCGCTCGATGCCGCGGATGGTGTCCAGTCCGTCCTCACCGGAGAACAGCGACATCTGCGGATCGTGGTCGCGGGCCTCCGGCGCCACGTACTCCCACTCGGTGAGCGGGATGTACGGGGGGTTGCTGATCACCAGGTCGAACCGGCCGTCCCAGGAGCGCTCCTCGGCGAAGGCCTTGGTGGCGTCCCCGGCGTGCAGGGTGATCCGGTCCCGGTCGGGGCTGGCCTCGATGTTGCGCCGGGTGTACTTCAGCGCCCCCTCGTCCAGCTCGAAGGCGTGCACGGTGGAACGCGGCAGCTCCTGGGCCAGCGCCAGCGCGATCGCGCCGGAGCCCGAGCACAGGTCCACCACCAGCGGCTCGGCCACGTCCATCTCGCGGACGGCCTCTATGGCCCACTCCACCACGGTCTCGGTCTCCGGCCGGGGCACGAACACCCCGGGGCCGACCTCCAGTTCCAGGTAGCGGAAGAACGCCCGCCCGGTGATGTGCTGGAGCGGCTCGCGGGCCTCCCGGCGGGAGACGGCCTCCCAGTACCGGGCGTCGAAGTCGGCGTCCTGCACGGTGTGCAGCTGGCTGCGCTTGACGTGGTGGATGTGCGCCGCCAGCTCCTCCGCGTCGAAGCGCGGCGACGGCACCCCGGCCGCGGCCAACCGCTGGGTGGCCTGGGCCACCTCGGCGAGCAGCAGGTTCATCCGACCCGACCCCTCAGTCTCAGTTCTCCTGCGCGGCGGCCAGCTTGGCCGCCGCGTCGGCGTCGACCGCCGACTGGATGACCGCGGCGAGCTCACCGTCCAGCACCTGGTCCAGGTTGTACGCCTTGAAGCCGGTGCGGTGGTCCGAGATGCGGTTCTCCGGGTAGTTGTAGGTCCGGATCCGCTCGGAACGGTCCACCGTGCGGACCTGGCTGCGGCGGGCGTCCGAGGCCTCCTGCTCGGCCGCCTCCTGCGCGGCGGCCAGCAGCCGCGAGCGCAGGATCCGCATCGCCTGCTCCTTGTTCTGCAGCTGGCTCTTCTCGTTCTGGCAGGAGGCCACGATACCGGTCGGCAGGTGGGTGATCCGGACCGCGGAGTCGGTGGTGTTGACCGACTGGCCGCCCGGGCCGGACGAACGGTAGACGTCGATCCGCAGGTCGTTCATGTTGACCTCGACCTCGACCTCCTCGGCCTCCGGGGTGACCAGCACGCCCGCCGCCGAGGTGTGGATCCGGCCCTGCGACTCGGTGGCCGGCACCCGCTGCACCCGGTGCACGCCGCCCTCGTACTTCAGCCGCGCCCAGACGCCGTGGCCGGGCTCGATCGTGCCCCGGGTCTTCACGGCCACCGAGACGTCCTTGTAGCCGCCGAGGTCCGACTCGTTGGAGTCGATCAGCTCGGTCTTCCAGCCCATCCGCTCGGCGAAGCGCAGGTACATCCGGAGCAGGTCCCCGGCGAACAGCGCGGACTCCTCGCCGCCCTCGCCGGCCTTGATCTCCAGGATCACGTCCTTGTCGTCGCTCGGGTCTCGCGGCACCAGCAGCAGGCGCAGCTCTTCGGTGAGCTCGGCCTGGCGGCGCTCGGCGGCCTTCGCCTCGGCGATGAAGTCCGAGTCCTCCACGGCCAGCTCGCGGGCGGTGGCGATGTCCTCGCCGGCCTGCCGCCAGGCCCGGTAGACCCGGGTGATCGGGGTCAGCTCGGCGTAGCGCTTGGCGAGCTTGCGGGCGTTGGCCTGGTCGGCGTGGACCGACGGATCGGCCAGCCGCTCTTCGAGGGCGGCGTGCTCGACGAGGAGCTCTTCGACTGCCTCGAACATCTCGGTGGGCCTACTTTCCCGGGAGGACTGACTGGAGGGGGGTGCCGGGCGGCGGGGACAGACGCGAACGGCGCCGGTCCCGGTGCCCCCGTGCGTGCGGGGGCACCGTGGACCGGCGCCGCGGGAGCGCTAGGCCTTCGCGCTGTGCTGCTTGCCGAAGCGGGCCTCGAAGCGGGCCACGCGGCCACCGGTGTCGAGGATCTTCTGCTTGCCGGTGTAGAAGGGGTGGCACTGCGAGCAGACCTCGGCGCGGATGACGCCGGACGGCTCGGTCGAGCGGGTGGTGAACTCGTTGCCACAGGTGCAGGTCACCGAGGTGACCACGTACGTGGGGTGGACGTCGCGCTTCAAGGGATCTCCTAGGTTTCGGGAGGGCACCGGGTCGGCGGCGGGAAGCCGCACGTGAACCGGGACCGACGGACCAGTCTGCCAGCTCTGGCCGCTTCTTCCCAAACCGGACCGGCGAGCCGGATATTCCGGACCGGTCAGCGGCGCGCGGTGGTGCTCGGCGCGGGGCTCGCCGGGGTCGTCGGGGCGGCCGGGTTGACCGGCTGGCCGGCGGTGACCGCGGCCGGGGCCGGCTGGTCGGCCCGCAGCGCGTCCCAGAGCTGGCCGGCCTCCGGCGCCTTGGCCACCACCCGGTTGGGGTCGGTCGGCGCGGGCGCCACCGGCAGGGTCACCATGGTCAGTTGGTCCGGGCCGATCCCCTTGAGCTCCTCGGCCAGCCCGGTCAGCGCGGAGACCGAGGCCAGCGCCGAGTCGGTGGTGATCGAGCTGGTCAGGGTGGAGGCGACCGAGTAGAGCTTGGCCGGGTTGGTGAACAGCCCGACCGAGGAGACCTGCTTGGTGATCGACTTCACCATCTGCTTCTGCAGCTCGATCCGGCCCAGGTCGCTGCCGTCCCCGACGCCGTGCCGGGTGCGCACGAAGGCCAGCGCCTGGTCGCCGTTCAGGTGGCTGGTGCCGGCCGGCAGGTCGAGGCCGCTGTCCTTGTCGTGGATGTTCACCGACGTGGTCACGGTGGCGCCGCCGATCGCGTTGATGAAGCCCGCGAAGCCGGCGAAGTCGATCTCCACGTAGTGGTTCATCCGCAGGCCGGTGAGCTGCTCGGTGGTCTTCACGGCGCAGGCCGCGCCGCCGACCTCGAAGGCGGAGTTGAACATCGCGCTCTTCACCGCGGGCACCGCCTTGCCGCTCGGACCGGTGCAGGCCGGGCGGGCCACCAGGGTGTCGCGCGGGATCGAGACCACGGTGGCGCTGCGGTGGTCCTGCGCCACGTGCACCACCATCGCGGTGTCCGAGCGGGCGGTGTCGCCGGTGTCGCCGCCGGCCAGGCTGCCGTTGGCGCCGGAGCGCGAGTCGGAGCCGAGCACCAGCACGTTGAACGAGCCGTCGGTGGGCGCCGAGGGCCGGGCGGTGCCCAGTTGGGCGTCGATGTCGACGCTCTTGATGTTGGCGTTCAGCCGCCAGTACAGGTAGCCGGCCGTGCCGGCGCCGGCCAGCACCAGGCCGGCCACGGTGAACGCGCCGGCCCGCAGTGCCTTCTGCCGCCGGGTGCGCACCCGGCGGTGGCGCGGCCCGCCCGCTCCGGGGGCCTCGTTCTGCTGCTGCGCGTCGGACATATTTTGAGGATATGCGAGCGTATGTCCGCTTCGCGTAACGGCCCTGCGGGCCCCCGGAACGCCGCAGGGCCGCGGGCTCCCTGGAGTCCAGGGAGCCCGCGGCCCTGCGGTGGGCGACGCCGCGTCAGTCGTTGGACCCCGGAGTGGTCTTGGCGATCTGCATCAGGAACTCGGCGTTCGACTTGGTCTGCTTCATCTTGTCCAGCAGCAGCTCGATCGCCTGCTGCGAGTCGAGCGCGTGCAGCACCCGGCGCAGCTTCCAGGTGATCGCCAGCTCCTCGCTGCCGAGCAGGATCTCCTCCTTGCGGGTGCTGGAGGCGTCCACGTCGACGGCCGGGAAGATGCGCTTGTCCGCCAGCTTGCGGTCCAGGCGCAGCTCCATGTTGCCGGTGCCCTTGAACTCCTCGAAGACCACCTCGTCGGCCCGCGAGCCGGTCTCCACCAGCGCGGTGGCCAGGATGGTCAGCGAGCCGCCGTTCTCGATGTTGCGCGCGGCGCCGAAGAACTTCTTCGGCGGGTAGAGCGCGGTCGAGTCGACACCACCGGACAGGATGCGGCCGGAGGCCGGCGCGGCCAGGTTGTAGGCGCGGCCCAGGCGGGTGATCGAGTCCAGCAGGATCACCACGTCGTGGCCCAGCTCCACCAGGCGCTTGGCCCGCTCGATCGCCAGCTCGGCGACCACGGTGTGGTCCTCGGCCGGGCGGTCGAAGGTCGAGGAGATGACCTCGCCCTTGACCGACCGCTGCATGTCGGTGACCTCTTCCGGACGCTCGTCGACCAGGACGACCATCAGGTGGCACTCGGGGTTGTTGCGGGTGATCGCGTTGGCGATCGCCTGCATGATCATCGTCTTGCCGGTCTTCGGCGGGGCGACGATCAGACCGCGCTGGCCCTTGCCGATCGGCGACACCAGGTCGATGATCCGGGTGGTCAGCACGCCCGGGTCGGTCTCCAGGCGCAGCCGCTCCTGCGGGTACAGCGGGGTGAGCTTGCCGAACTCCGGGCGGCCGCGGCCGCTCTCCGGGTCCATGCCGTTCACCGAGTCCAGCCGCACCATGGCGTTGAACTTCTCGCGGCGCTCGCCGTCGCGCGGCTGGCGCACCGCGCCGGTGATCGCGTCACCCTTGCGCAGCCCGTTCTTGCGGACCTGGGCGAGCGAGACGTAGACGTCGTTCTGGCCCGGCAGGTAGCCGGAGGTCCGGACGAACGCGTAATTGTCCAGGATGTCGAGGATGCCCGCGACCGGGATCAGCACGTCGTCGTCGCCGACCTGCGGCTCGGCCACGCTGCCCTCGAAACCGTCGCGGCGGCCCCGGCGGTTGCGGTCGCGGTAGCGGCCGCGGCGGCCGCGCCGGCCGTCGCCGAACTCGTCGTCGTCGTAACCGCCCTGCTGCGCGGCGGCGGCAGCGGGCTGGGCGGCCGGCTGCTGGGCCGGCTGCTGCTGGGTGCTGCCCTGCTCGCCGCGGCGGTCGGAGCGCTCACGGCGGCTGCGGCGCTCGCGGCGGGACTCGCGGCCGTCGCCGTCCGCACCGTCGGCGGTCTCGGTGCGCTGCTCGGCGCGGTCCGTGCGCTCGGTGCGCTCGGTGCGGTCGGCACGGTCCGTGCGGTCGGCACGGTCCGTGCGGTCGCGACGGTCGCGACGCTCCCGACGGCCGTCGCGCTGGTCCTCGCGCGGCTCGGCGGTGCGGGCCTGGCCCTCCGCCTTCGGCTCGGCCTTGGCCTCGGCGGGCGCCTCGGCGGTCTCCACCGCGGTGGCGGCGGGGGCCTCGACGGCGGTCGGGGCGCCGGCGGCGGAGGTGGCGCGGCGGCGGCTGCGCTCGGCCCGGGCGGGGGCGGCGGCCTCGGGGGCGGCCTGACCCGGGATCTCGATCTGGGTCTGGGCGGGGGCCTCGGCCGGCTCGGCCGCGGCAGCGGCGGCCCGCGTGCGGCGCGGCGCCTTCTCGGCCGCCGGGGCGGTCTCCTTGGCGGCGGCCCGGGCGGGCGACGTCGCGGCCGGAGCGGAGGCGAGCAGCGGGTCGCCGCCGCTCTTCTCCTTGATCGCCTCGATCAGCTGGCTCTTGCGCATCCGCCCGGTGCCGCTGATGCCGAGCGTCGAGGCGAGCTTCTGCAGCTCGGCCAGGACCAGACCGTCAAGGCCTGCGGCAGCGGTACGGCGGCGCTTGGCCGGCGCCGCGGGGGCGGCGGGCGCGTCCGTCGCGTCGGCGTCCTGGCGCGCGCCCATCAGATCGGTGGTGTCGCTCACTAAGGGTCCTTCCCTGGAGCGGACGTCGGCCTGTCTGGCTCGGCGACCGGTTGTGCTGTCTGACCTGCGCTCTGCGGTGCGCAGGTCCGATGCGGTGGTCCGCCACCGCTGCGGTGCTAAGTGGCGGAAGAGGTGCGAACTGCGGTGCACGGGGCACCGTGGTGCGAAAAGGGCACGGCAGGCGATCTCATGCCGACCGCGCTGCTTGCGAAACCCGGGCCCCCGTCGCGGGCCGCTCCCCCGCGCTCCCGCCCGGCCGGTACTGAACCGGTTGCGGCGGGTGTGGGTCAGGATGCGGCACGGCTTCGGGATGCGGCTCAAGTCGCGCAGGCAGGCTGCGTACGCGCTGGGGCGGGCTCCCGGAGAATCGTGGTCCCCGACAACGCCTCGGGCCCGTGGAGTCGGGTCCTGGGGAGGGGGACGCGGTGCACCGGGCCCCGCGGGGCGCCTGATGCAGCATTGAGGTTAACACTACCGACCCCCTCACACATTCCCCAGCCTCGTGCTTGCCAATCGTGTCCGTCCCTTCCGCCCGGCGGGCGGTCGTCGGCACGGTTGCCCGGCCGGGCGTTGTGCGCACGGCCGTGCGGAAGTCGACCGCGCGGGCTGCGCGGTCGGATCCGGTCGGGAACGGTCAACCGTCCAACGGGCGGACGCCCGCTCCGTCACGGTCGAGCCGCAGCCGGTGGGCGGCGAACCGCTCGCCCGCGAACTGCGACAGCTTGTCGGCGCCCACCTCGTCGGTCAGCGCGAGCACGGTGGGACCGGCGCCGGAGATCACCGCGGGGATGCCCTCGGAGCGCAGCGCGGCCACCAGGGCGGCGCTGTCGGGCATCGCGGAGGCCCGGTAGTCCTGGTGCAGCCGGTCCTCGGTGGCGGCCAGCAGCAGCTCGGGGCGCCGGGACAGCGCCTCCACGAGCAGTGCGGAGCGGCCCGCGTTGGCCGCGGCGTCGGCCAGCGGCACGGTCTTCGGCAGCAGGCCGCGGGCGGTCTCGGTGAGCACCTCGGTGGCCGGCACGAAGACCACCGGAACCACCTCGGCGGCCGGCTCCAGCCGGATCGCCTTGGCCGACTCCTCGTCGGTCCAGGCGACGGTGAACCCGCCCAGCAGGCAGGCGGCGACGTTGTCCGGGTGGCCCTCCAACTCGGCGGCGAGGGCCAGCAGTGCGGTGTCGTCGAGGGCGGCCGCGCCGCCGATGGTGACCGCCCGGGCGGCCACGATGCCGGCGCAGATCGCGGCCGAGGAGGAACCCATGCCGCGCCCGTGCGGTATCCGGTTGGCGCAGACCACTTCGAGGCCGCGCGGCTGTCCGCCGAGCCGGTCGAAGGCGGCCCGCATGGCGCGGACCACCAGGTGGCGCTCGTCCCGGGCCAGCGTGTCGGCGCCCTCGCCGGCGATGTCCACCGAGAGTCCGGAGTCGGCGACCCGGACCACGATGTCGTCGTAGAGCCCGAGCGCGAGTCCGAAGGAGTCGAACCCGGGGCCCAGGTTGGCGCTGGTCGCGGGGACCCGCACCCGGACGGCGGCGGCACGGAACGCGGGACCGGCCATGCGGTGGCTCTCCTGGGGAACTGAGGGCGGCCCGTCGTCGGGGGCCGGCGGTACTGGTGATCGGTGATGGGGGCGATGGGATGGGGTGGGTGTCAGGACACCGAGCTCTTGGCATGTGCCACATCGCCAAGGCTCAGCGTATCGAAGAGAGGTTCCACAGCGGTACACCCCGCTCCTCTTCGATCCACCGTGTTGCAGGTTATGGCCGGAATTCGCGCGGAATTGGCATCGACAGGAACAACGAAAGCGACACCGAGGCGTTACCCCCGATCCCGGAGATCACACCTCGGTGTCGGCCCGACACGTCGTCACGTCTTACCGGTCCAACAGAGTTCAGCCCAGCAGGCCGAGCCGCTCGGCGGCCGCGGCGGCGGAGATCGGGACCACCTGCGGCTGCGGCGCGCCGGCCACCGCCCAGTCCGGGTCCTTCAGGCCGTTGCCGGTGACGGTGCAGACGATCCGCTGGCCCGGGTCGACCAGGCCGGCCTCGGCCTTGGCCAGCAGGCCGGCCACGCTGGCGGCCGAGGCGGGCTCCACGAAGACGCCCTCCTGCGCGGCCAACAGCCGGTAGGCGGACAGGATCTGACGGTCGGTCACCTTGTCGATGAGCCCGCCGGACTCGTCCCGGGCGGCCTCGGCGAAGGCCCAGGAGGCCGGGTTGCCGATCCGGATCGCGGTGGCGATGGTCTGCGGCTTGAGCACCGGGGCGCCGTCCACGATCGGGGCCGAGCCGGAGGCCTGGAAGCCCCACATCCGCGGGGTGCGGGTGGCGAGCCCGTCCTTCGCGTACTCCCGGTAGCCCTTCCAGTAGGCGGTGATGTTGCCCGCGTTGCCGACCGGCAGCACGTGGATGTCGGGGGCGTCGCCCAGCATGTCCACGATCTCGAAGGCGGCGGTCTTCTGACCCTCGATCCGCACCGGGTTGACCGAGTTCACCAGGGCCACCGGGTAGTTCTCGGACAGTTCGCGCGCCAACGTGAGGCAGTCGTCGAAGTTGCCGTCCACCTGGAGGATCTTCGAGCCGTGCACCAGCGCCTGGCCCATCTTGCCGAGCGCGATCTTGCCCTGCGGCACCAGCACGGCGCAGACCATGCCGGCCCGCACCGCGTAGGCCGCGGCGGAGGCCGAGGTGTTGCCGGTGGAGGCGCAGATCACCGCCTGGGCGCCGGCCTCCTTGGCCTTGGAGATGGCCATCGTCATGCCCCGGTCCTTGAAGGAGCCGGTCGGGTTGGCGCCCTCGACCTTGAGGTACACCTCGCAGCCGGTGCGCTCGGAGAGCACCTGGGCGGGAACCAGCGGCGTGCCGCCCTCCAGCAGGGTGACCACTGGCGTGGCCTCGGTCACCGGGAGGCGGTCGCGGTACTCCTCGATGAGTCCGCGCCACTGGTGGGTGTGCCCGCTGACCCGGTCGATCACGGCGTTCATGGTCGTCTCATTCCCCTTCAACCCGCATGATGCTGGCCACATCCCGCACGCTGTCGAGCGCGCGGAGCTTGTCGACCGTCGCCGAGAGGGCGGCGTCGGTGGCGCGGTGGGTGACCACGACGAGCGAGGCGTCGCCGTCGCGGCCCTGCTGGCGCACGGTGTCGATGGAGACCCCGTGGTCGGCGAAGACCGAGGCCACCTGGGCCAGCACGCCCGCCCGGTCGTCCACGTCCAGGCTGACGTGGTAGCGGGTGATGACCTCGTCCATCGGTTTGGCCGGCAGCTGGGTGTAGACCGAGTGGCCGGGGCCGGTCGCACCGCCGAGCTTGTTGCGGCAGACCGCGACCAGGTCGCCGAGGACCGCGGAGGCGGTCGGCGCGCCGCCCGCGCCCGGCCCGTAGAACATCAGCCGGCCGGCCGCCTCGGCCTCGACGAAGACCGCGTTGTAGGCCTCCCGGACGCTGGCCAGCGGGTGGCTGAGCGGGATCATCGCCGGGTGCACCCGGGCGGTGACCGAGGCGCCGTCGGCGGCCCGCTCGCAGATCGCCAGCAGCTTGACCACGCAGCCCATCTGCTTGGCCGAGGCGATGTCGGCCGCGGTCACCTCGGTGATGCCCTCGCGGTAGACGTCCGCGGCGGTGACCTGGGTGTGGAAGGCGATGCCGGCCAGGATCGCGGCCTTGGCGGCTGCGTCGAAGCCCTCCACGTCGGCGGTCGGGTCGGCCTCGGCGTAGCCGAGCGCGGTGGCCTCCTCCAGCGCCTCCGAGTAGCCGGCGCCGGTGGAGTCCATCTTGTCCATGATGAAGTTGGTGGTGCCGTTGACGATGCCCAGCACCCGGTTGACCCGGTCGCCGGCCAGCGACTCGCGCAGCGGGCGGATCAGCGGGATCGCGCCGGCCACCGCGGCCTCGTAGTACAGGTCCACCCCGGCCTCGGCGGCCGCCCGGTGCAGCTCGGCGCCGTCCTTGGCGAGCAGCGCCTTGTTCGCGCTGACCACCGAGGCGCCCTGCTTGAAGGCCGACAGGATCAGGTGCTTGGACGGCTCGATGCCGCCGACCACCTCGATCACCACGTCGATGTCGCCACGGTTGACCAACGCCTCGGCGTCGGTGGTGAGCAGGTGCTCGGGCACTCCCGGGCGCGGCCGGCCGGCCCGGCGGACCGCGATGCCGGCCAGCTCCACCGGCGCGCCGATGCGCGCGGCGAGGTCGGCGGCGTCCGTCGTCATGATGCGCGCCACCTCGGTGCCCACCACACCACAGCCCAGCAGCGCCACCTTCAGCGGCCGCGTACGCATCATCCGACTCCGCTCATTCCGTTCGTGAATTCTCGGTCTTGGGGTCAAGTCTCGGGGACGACGGGAAAAGATCTACCGGCATTCCAGAATCTGAGACGGAATTTTCGCTATCCGATATCCAGGCGCAGGAGATCCTCCGCCGTCTCGCGCCGCACGACCGCCCGGGCAGCGCCCTCGGCGACCGCCACCACCGGTGGGCGCAGCGCGTGGTTGTAGTTGCTGGCCATCGAGCGGCAGTAGGCGCCGGTGGCCGGCACCGCGATCAGGTCGCCGGGTGCCAGGTCGGCCGGCAGGAAGGCGTCCTTCACCACGATGTCACCTGATTCGCAGTGCTTCCCGACCACCCGCACCAGCATCGGCTCGGCCTCGCTGGTGCGGGAGGCGAGCGTCACCGAGTAGACCGCGTCGTACAGCGCGGTGCGGATGTTGTCCGACATCCCGCCGTCCACGCTCACGTAACTGCGCAGGCCCGCCAGCGGCTTGACGGTGCCGACCCGGTAGAGCGTGCAGGTGGTGGGCCCGACGATCGCCCGGCCCGGCTCCACGCTGAGCCGCGGCACCGCCAGCCCCGCGGCCGCGCACTCCCGGCGGACGATGCCGGCCAGCGAGGCGGCGATCTCGGCGGGCTCGCGCGGGTCGTCCTCGCTGGTGTAGGCGATGCCCAGGCCACCGCCCAGGTCGATCTCGGGCAGCTCGACGCCGTGCTCGTCGCGGACCTCGGCGAGCAGGCCGACCACCCGGCGGGCGGCCACCTCGAAGCCGGCCGTGTCGAAGATCTGCGAGCCGATGTGCGAGTGCAGGCCGCGCAGTTCCAGGGCGTCCTCGGCCAGCGTGCGGCGGACCGCCTCGGCGGCCAGGCCGCCCGCCAGCGAGAGGCCGAACTTCTGGTCCTCGTGCGCCGTCGCGATGAACTCGTGGGTGTGCGCCTCGACACCGACCGTGATCCGGATCAGCACCGGCTGCCGCACGCCCTGCGCCCGGGCCACCGCGGCGAGGCGCTCGATCTCCTGGAAGGAGTCCAGCACGATGTGGCCGACCCCGGCCTTCACCGCCTCCTCCAGCTCCTCGACCGACTTGTTGTTGCCGTGCAGCGCGAGCCGCTGCGGCGGCATCCCGCCGGCCAGTGCGACGGCCAGCTCGCCGGCGCTGCAGACGTCGAGGTTGAGCCCCTCCTCGTGCAGCCAGCGGACCACCGCCTTGGAGAGGAAGGCCTTGCCGGCGTAGTACACGTCGGCGTCCGGGCCGAAGGCGTCCCGCCAGGCCCGGGCCCGGACCCGGAAGTCGGCCTCGTCCAGCAGGTAGGCCGGGGTGCCGAACTGCTCGGCCAGGTCGGTGACCGGGATCCCGCCGATGCTGAGCACACCGTCGGCGGTGCGCGCGGCGGTGCGCGACCAGACCTTGGGGTCCAGCGCGTTGAGGTCCTGCGGGGGCGCCGAGTAGTGGCCCTCGGGCAGCACGTCGCCGTGCCGGGGGCCGGCCGGGTGCGCGGAGCGGCTCATGGGTGGTTCCTCCTGCTGTGCGTAGGGGCGGTGACCGTCCCGATGGACCGTCACCGCCCCCGTTGGCCAACGGATGCTGTCTGCTGTTACATCCGCTCGGGGGCGCTCACCCCGAGGAGCGTGAGGCCGTTGGCGAGCACCGTGCGCGTCGCCTCGACCAGCCAGAGGCGGGCGCGGTGGGTGTCCGTCAGCTCCTCGCCGGCCTTGGGCAGGATCTGGCAGTTCTCCCAGAACCGGTGGTACTCCCCGGCCAGCTTCTCCAGGTAGCGCGCCACGTGGTGCGGCTCGCGGAACCGGCCGGCCTTGGCCACCTCGCCCGGGAACGCGGCGAGCTGGCCGAGCAGGGCGGACTCCCACTCGGTGGCCAGCAGGCCCGGCTCGAAGTCGGCGCCCTTGTCGATGCCGAGGCCGGCGGCCTTGCGCGCGACCGAGCACATCCGGGCGTGCGCGTACTGGACGTAGTAGACCGGGTTCTCGTTGGTCTGGCTGGTCAGCACGTTGATGTCGAGGGTGATCGTCGAGTCGGTGGAGGAGCGGCTCAGCGTGTAGCGCGCGGCGTCCACGCCGATCCACTCGACCACGTCGTCGATGGTGATGATGTTGCCGGCCCGCTTGGACATGCGGACCTCCTCACCATCGCGCAGCATCTTGACGAACTGGCCGATCTTGACCTCGATGTTGCGGTCCATGTCGTCGCCCGCGCAGGCCGCGATGGCCTTCAGGCGGTTGACGTAGCCGTGGTGGTCGGCGCCCAGCATGTAGACGCTGACCTCGGAACCGCGGTCCCGCTTGGAGAGGTAGTAGGCGGCGTCGGCGGCGAAGTAGGTGGTCTCGCCGTCGGCCTTGATCAGCACCCGGTCCTTGTCGTCGCCGAAGTCCGTGGTGCGCAGCCAGATCGCACCGTCCTCGTCGAAGACGTGGCCCTGCTCGCGCAGCCGCTCGATCGCCTTGGTCACGGCGCCGGAGTCGTGCAGCGTCTGCTCGGAGAACCAGGTGTCGAAGTGGGTGCCGAACTCGTCCATCGAGCGCTGGATCTCGGCCACCATGAGCTTCAGCCCGTGGGTGCGGAAGGCCTGCAGCTGCTCGTCCGCGGGCAGTTCGAGGATGCCCGGCACGCCGTCGGTGATCGCCTTGGCGATGTCGGTGATGTACTCGCCGACGTAGCCGTCCGCCGGGACCGGCTCGCCGTTGGCGGCGGCCTTGAGCGAGGCGGCGAACTTGGAGATCTGCACGCCGGCGTCGTTCAGGTAGTACTCGGTGGCGACCTCGGCGCCGGTGGCCTTGAGGATCCGGGCCAGCGAGTCGCCGACCGCGGCCCAGCGCACGCCGCCGATGTGGATCGGGCCGGTCGGGTTGGCGGAGACGAACTCCAGGTTGATCCGCAGGCCCTTGAGCGCCTCGTTGCGGCCGTAGGCCTCGCCGGCCTCGACGATGCTGCGGGCCAGCTCGCCCTGGCTGGCGGCGTCCAGGGTGATGTTCAGGAAGCCCGGGCCGGCGATGTCGACCTTCGCGACGCCGGGCAGCTCGCGCAGGCGGGCGGCGACCAGCTCGGCCACCGCGCGCGGCGGCTTGCCGGCCGGCTTGGCCAGCTGGAGCGCCACGTTGGTGGCGTAGTCGCCGTGGTCGCGGTTCTTCGGTCGCTCGACCGTCACCGACTCGGGAACGTCGACGGACAGCTCGCCCGCCTCGACGGCGGCGCGCACGGCGACCTGGACTGCCTGGGAGAGCTCTGCGGGTGTCACGGGCCCAAGCCTAGGCGAGAGCCGTCCGCCGACCGCGCGGAGGCCACCCGTCGAGATGTTGTTCGCTGTCAGCGGACAACTGTTCAGTGGGGGGCCCGGCCGCCGAAGGTGATCCCGCTCCCCTCGCCCCGCTTCAACCCCACCAACCGCCGCACCAGCGCCACCAGATCCTCCGGATCGAAGGGCTTGGCGAGGTAGCCGTCCACCCCGACCGACTCGCCCTTCTCCAGGTCCGCCGGAGTGCAGGCGCTGACGATCGCGATCGGCAGCTCCGCCGTGCCGGCGTCCGCCCGCAACCGGGCCGCCGTCCGCAACCCGTCCAGCCGGGGCATCATCACGTCGAGCGTCACCGCGTCCGGCCGCACCCGGCGGACCACCTCCAGGCACTCGGCACCGTCGGCCGCGGTCACCACCTCGAAGCCCTCCAGCTCCAGGTTGACCCTGATCAACTGGCGGATCGCCTCGCTGTCGTCCACCACGAGGACCCGCCCGGACTCACCGACCACCCGACCGAGCCTAGGCCCGCCCCCGCCCTCCCGTCCGGCCTTTGCCCACCTTGCCCCGGGCCGCCTGCGAAAACCCGTGCACGGAGAGCTCCACGGAGCTGGTAGTGTTCTCTTCGTCGCCGGGACACACCGAAGCGGTGACGACGGAGCAGGCCCCCGTAGCTCAGGGGATAGAGCACCGCCCTCCGGAGGCGGGTGCGCAGGTTCGAATCCTGCCGGGGGCACTTCAGCGCAAGTGCCGTGAGTGAGGCTCAGATGCAGACTGGATCTGAGCCTTCTTCATGTTCCGCGCCCGCACGGCGCCCTGACGACCCCCGAGGGCGAGCGGACGGCCAGTCAGAAGCAGCCCCGGGCGGTCGGGTTGGGGCAATGCGGTTGAAAATATGCTCTTGTAGCCATCAGGGTGAATCGGTGTGCATGCGACCGAGAATTCGCCCACTGCTGGTGCATTCTGTTGTCCAGAACGGGCCGAAATGACCGGCCCGCCGATGAAATGGAATGCATATGCGAATTCGTACCGCCGTGATCGGCTTCGCCCTCGCGTCCATGGCTGTGGTCGGCGCCGCGGGCAGTGCCAGTGCGCACGGCCACGACGCCTGGTTCGCGAAGGGCTACCACCACACCGGCTCCGTGATGGCCGGCAAGGGCCAGGTCTCCGAGACCCACGACAACGAGGGCGGCTCCGAGGGCGGCGTCTCGGGCAACTGATTTCGCGACTGCACCCCTTCGCTCCGGGCCCGCTGACGAGGTGTCAGCGGGCCCGGAGCTGTGCGTCGAGGTCAGCCCGGGCGATCCGCTCGTTGCGGGAGACCGGGCGCAGCGCGTCGAAGCAGAAGGCGAGGGCGTAGCCCGGTGCCAGGAACGCGACGCAGAAGTACCAGAGCAGTGCCGGAACACCGAGCAGGCGGACGACGGCCTTGTTCGGATGGTTCAAGATCCGGTGGAGCGGGAGCCGGTGGGTGACGAAGGCGGACCACAGGCCCGCGGCGGTCGCGAGGGTCCCGAACGCCACGACCCCCCACCACTCGGCGCCGAACCGGGCGGCGTGCGGGTCATCGGCCAGGATCAGCTCGTACAGCATGCACTGGACCACCGCCACGCCCGCCCACACCAGCAGACCGATCGCGCGCACCGCCCAGTAGCGGCCGTCGCGCCGGTGCCAGCTGGTGCCGAACCGCGGGATCGACAGCGCCCGCACGCCCGGCGGGAGCCCGGGGAGGGAGACGCGTTCCCAGCTGGGCGGTACGGGGTCGGTCGGTGCAGTCATGCTGACGGTTCCTCAGTGGTGCGGTGGGTGGTGGTGCGGGTCAGAAGATGCTGTGCCAGATCTTCTTCCCCAGACCGGCGACGCTGTTGGCGGTCTTCTCCCCCAGCTTGACCATGTCCTTGCCGGTGTTGACCGCGCTGTTGCCGATCCCGACGGCGATGCCGCCGATGGGACCGTCCTTCTTCATGTCCTCGTCCCAGTGCTCGTGGAAGAGGTTGCTGGCGAAGTCGCCGACGCCCACGCAGACGACGCCGCCCACCACCGCGCCGGCCCCGACCGCCAGGACCACGCTGCCACCCTCGATCGCGCCGTAGACGGCGGCGCCGGCCGCGGCACCGATCGCCAGGCTCCCGACGTTGGAGAGGGCGTTCTCGGGCACGGCCTCGTACCAGGGCATGCCCTTCTCGATGTCGTCCTTGGCGCCGAAGTAGGTGCCGAAGCCGGCGGCCAGGATGTCCAGCCCGGGAACGTCCCCGGCGAACTTCGTGGCCTTCTTCAGGAAGTCGAGTTCGAAGGCGCCCTTCGCCTCCACCCCGATGGCCTCCAGGGCGGTGGAGAGGCGCACGTCCAGCGCCTTGGACCCGAGGAACTTGCTCTCCGTCCCCTCCGCGCCGGTGAGCTTGTCCTCCAGGTTCTTCAACCGGCTGTTGGCGTCGTGCAGCGAGTCCTTGACGTCCTGGGGGATCGGCACCCGCGGGTTGGGGCGGGCGTTCTTCGCCTTCGTCCAGGCGTCCTTCGCGGCGACCGCGTCCTTCTCCGCCTGCTCGGCCTTCTCCTTGACCACCTTGCTGTAGGCGGAGGGGATCGTCCACAGCCCGCGCAGGTAGTCCCCGACGGTGATGTTGTCGCCCGTGCCGAGCGTCGGGGCCCCTGGGGCGCCGGGCGGGGCGATCTGGAAGTAGAGCTGCTGCAGCTGGGTGGCCGCGTCGACCCGGGCCTGTTCCGCGATCTGCAAGGTCTGCGCGTACATGGTGGCGTACTCGCCCGCGGTCTGCGCCGTCGCCGCGGCCGGGGTGCCGGCGGCCGGGGCGGGCCCGGGAGGCCCGGCGGGTGCGGTCGGGGGCGCACCTCCGTCACCGATGGCCACCCCAGCCTGCTGGGCCTTGCCGGCCGCGTCCTCCAGGGCCGATTCGGCCTCGGCCAGGTTGACGGCCAGCGTGTCGATGACGTCGCCGATCGAGCCGATCACGCTCTCCAGCGTCTGGGCCGCCAGCGAGTCGGTCTCCCAGGCCGCCTCGAAGGACGACGCCGCGTCACCCGACCAGCCGGCGTCGTGGGCGACCTTGCCGACGCTGGTGTTGAGGAAGTTGACGACCTCGTCGATCTTCGGCTGGTAGCCGTAGAGCGTGCCGGCGAGCGCGGAGAGCCCGTGGATGTCGCCGCCGACCCAGTTGTGCGCGAATGATGCGAGTACTGACGGGCTCTTGGCACCCATGTCTGCTGATCCCCCGTTGCTCGGCTAGTTGACGCTGCTCGGTTCGCTGATGTCGTCGTACAGCTCGCGCACCGAGACCTCGCAGTTCTGGTAGTTGTCGTGCGCCTTCTGCAGGTTGTCGCCGTGGTTGGAGATGCTGCCCGCGACCGCGAGGTGCAGGCCGCCGAGCGCCTCGAAGACGGTCTGCATCATGGCATTGACCGCGCCGTCGCCGCCGTCGACCTGTGCCGGTCCGTCGTCCGGCATGATCCCGGCGAAGGTCTTCGACTCCTGGTGGAAGGTGTCGGCCGCTCCCTTCAGGTCGTCCAGGACCACCGTGTACTGGCTCATCGCCACTCCCCCTCGAAATCGGCCAGCCCCTGCGGGGTCCAGCGCCACTCCTGCTCACCGAGCTCCGGGTCCAGCTCGACCCGCTCGACCCCGGCCGCCGCCATGATCGCCCGCACCGCCCGCAGCGGAGCCTGGGCCCAGGGCTGGGCCGGGCCGAGGGCCTCGACCAAGCGTTCCCGGGTGGTGAAGACCGGCAGCACCCCCGTGCCGTCCGGCAGCCGCCGGACCTCGTACAGCAGCTCGGTGCGGTCCTCGTTGCGCACCGGGCGGGCGGGCGCGAAGACCAGCCTGGGCAGCGGCGGCGGCACGGGCCCGGTGGCCCCGGGGCCCGGTATCGGCCCGGTGGTGGTCATGGCGGTCCTCCCCGGTCCGCCCGGCGGCCGAATCCGGTGCTCGGCGAAGGAGGCGGGCGGCGACCTCCCAGGATGGTAGACCGCCGCCCACGTGACGTCACCCGACGACCACTCAGGTGCCCGCTAGGACGAGCCGGCCAGCTGGTACAGGTTCCCGATCGTCGAGTCGAAGTACGCGCTGTACGAGGTGTCGTCGGTGTTGCCGCCCTGCTGGTAGCCGCCGATCACGCCGATCACCCGGCCGGTGGCGGTGGAGACCCAGGGGCCGCCGCTGGTGCCCGAGGGGTAGGACGGGCAGTCGATCCGGCGCTGGTAGGCGGACTGCTGGGTGGTGGCGTTGCTGCACAGGATCGGCTCGTCGGTGTTGTCCGGGTAGCCGTAGAGGCGAACGGTGGCGGTGAAGGACTCGTTCAGGCCCAGGTCGAAGCCGCCGACCACGTCCTGGATCTGCTTGCCGTTGTTCGGGGCGACCTGGAGGAGGGCGAAGTCCTGGTCCACGTCGCCGTTCTGCGACCAGCCGTTGGTGGTGAAGATCTTGGTGACCTGCCAGGTGCCGTAGGGGGTCTGGCCGTCCCGGTAGGCGGGGACGAAGGTCACGCCGTTGGCGCTGCTGACGCAGTGCGCGGCGGTGAGGATCAGGTTGTGGCCCGGGCTGTTCACCACGCTGGCGGTGCAGAAGTGGTTGCCGGGGCCGGCCGAGCCGCTGAACAGCGCGCCGACCCGGTTGGACTCCGGACCGGCGGGCGCCACCGCGGTGGTCGGCGCCGAGCGGGTGTCCGGGGTGGACGGGTCGGGCGCAGGAGTCGAGGGGTCCGGCGTGGGCGTCGGGGTGGGCGAGTCCGAGGTGGCGGGGGCCGACGGCGAGGGGGTGTTCACCGGCGGCAGCTGGGCCTGCGGCGAGTCGCTGGTGGGCGCCGGCTCGACCGCCTGGCCGGCGGCGCCGGCGGCGGCCGCCGCGGCCGCGGAGGAGGCCGGGGCACTGGACGGCACCTGGGAGGCCGGGGCCGGCGCCGCCTGGCGCGTCGCCTTGGCGGCCGCACGGTGGCTGGTCAGGCCGGTGAAGGCCCAGGCGTCGGAGGAGAAGAGACTGACCCCGGCGACCGCGCCGAGCAGCACCACGGCCAGGGTGGCCAGTGCGACGGCCGGACGGTAGGCGGGGCGGCGAGGTTCCCGGCGACGGCGCTGACTGATCATCAGACGGTGACTCCTGCCCACGAAGGAACTCGTGCTCGGTGGCCTCGGTCGGCCGACGGTGCGGCGCCCTGGGTGCGGCGCCTCGGCCTCAATCCGACTATCACCCGGCGCACTGGATACCGGATGATGCTCGGCTGAGAGCCGCCTGAGAAATCCACCGACCGGGGTAAAACACGTGGGCACGGTTCGGCGACGGGAGGGCGTCGGCGGATCTTCCGATCACATCATCGCTGACGGTACGTGGGAGGAGAAGGGGTCGTCCGGGGGCGGACGGTGCGGGTCAGGCCGCGGTCGCCCGCACCTGGGCCTCGCTCCCCGCCCCCGCGCGCTCCCCCTCGCCGGGTCGGTGATCGACCATCACCAGGGCGACCACCGCGGCGACCAGGAAGATCCCGAACGCCACCCAGGCGGCCACGCTGTAGCCGTGCACCGCGCCGGCGTTGCGGACCGCCGTGCTGCCCGCGTTCTTGCCGACCAGGTAGGCGGTGGTGGCGCTGGCCGCGATGGTGTTCAGCAGCGCGGTGCCGATCGAGCCGCCGACCTGCTGGGCGGTGTTGATGGTGGCCGCCGCCGCGCCGGTCTCGCGCGGCGCGACGCCCAGCGTGGCCAGGCTCATCGCGGGCATGAAGACCAGGCCCATGCCGAACCCGAGCAGCAGCATGCCGGGCAGCACCATGGCCGCGTACGCGCTGTCCACCCGCATCTGGGCCAGCCAGGCCATCCCGGCACCGCCGAGCAGCAACCCGGGCACGATCAGGTTCCGGGACGGCACCCGGGTCATCAGCCGGGCCGCCACGCCGGTGGAGGCGAAGATGATCGCGCCGGTCATCGGCAGGAAGGCCACGCCGGTGAGCAGTGGCGAGTACCCCTTGACCGACTGCAGGTAGAAGGTGAGGAAGAGGAAGAGGCCGAACAGCCCCATCACGGCCAGCCCCACCGAGAGCGCGGCGCCGCCGCGGTTGCGGTCGCGGACGATGTGCAGCGGCAGCAGCGGGTGCGAGGAGGTGCGCTCGACCAGCACGAAGCCGACCTCCAGCAGCACCCCCAGCACCAGGCAGCCGAGCACCAGCCAGTCGCTCCAGCCGCGCGACTCGGCCTCCGAGGTGCCGTAGACGATGGCCAGCAGCCCGCCGCAGCCGAGCGCCGCGCCGGGCAGGTCGAGCGGGATCCGCCGGCCCTTGCCGATGTGGTCGCGGTGCAGCAGCAGGTAGGCGCCGGCCGCCGCGGCCAGCGCGATCGGCACGTTCACGAACAGGCACCAGCGCCAGTTCAGGTACTCGGTGAGCAGCCCGCCGGCGATGAACCCGATCGCGCTGCCGCCGCCCGCGATGGCACCGAAGATGCCGAAGGCGGTGGCCCGCTCACGCGGGTCGGTGAAGGTGGTGGAGAGCAGCCCGAGCGCCGAGGGCGCGAGCAGTGCGCCGAACGCGCCCTGCAGGGCGCGGGCGAAGAACAGCATCCCCGGGGTGGCCGCGGCGCCGCCGAGCGCCGAGGCGGCGGCGAAGCCGAGCAGCCCGATCATGAAGGTGCGTTTGCGGCCGAAGAGGTCGCCGAGCCGGCCGCCGAGCAGCAGCAGCCCGCCGAAGGCCAGGGTGTAGGCGGTCACCACCCACTGCCGGTCTCCGGTGGAGATGCCCAGGTCGCGCTGGGCGGACGGCAGGGCGATGTTCACGATCGTGATGTCGAGCACGATCATCAGTTGAGCGACGGCGATCACGGCCAGTGCGCGCCAGCGGCGCGGGTCCGGCACCGGGTCGCTCGTCGCGTGTTGCGCGGACACGGGAGAGCCTTCCGGACGGGGGTGCCGTCGGCGTGCGCGAACGGCACTGCTCTCCAGCAGAACTCGCAGGCCCTGACAGATCAAGGAGATAACGGTTCAAATCGGGAATACCGGGATGTTTTTAGCAAGGCTTTAGGCGACGGCGCGGCGCCGGTCACCGGCACCGGTCACCGGCACCGGCTCTGGGCGCCGACGCGCGAGGGGACCCCGCCGCCCGAGCGGGGTCCCCTCCGCGACGACCGCGGGCGCGTCAGAGCGCCGAGAGCTCCGCCACCAGGTCGTCCAGCCCCAGCGAGCCCTGGGAGAGGGCCGCCATGTGCCAGGCCTTGAGGTCGAACTCCTCGCCCCGCGCCTCGTGCGCCGCCCGGGCCGCGGACCGGCCGGTCAGCCAGGCCCGCTCGCCGAGCTTGTAGCCGATCGCCTGCCCGGGCATGCCCAGGTAGCGGACCAGCTCGCTGTCCAGGAAGTCCGGGGAGAGCCCGCAGTACTCGCCGAAGAACTCCCGGGCCAGCTCCGGGGTCATGGTCTCGCCCGGGTGGAACGGCGAGTCGGCCGGGAACTCCAGGCCGAGGTGCATGCCGATGTCCACGATCACCCGCAGCGCCCGCATCATCTGGGCGTTCAGGTAGCCGAGGCGGTGGCCCGGGTCGGTGAGGTAGCCGAGCTCGTCCATCAGCCGCTCGGCGTAGAGCGCCCAGCCCTCCAGGTTGGCGCTCACCCCGCCCAGGCTGACCTGGTAGGTGGAGAGGTCGCCGGCCACGTAGTTCCACTGCGCGAGCTGCAGGTGGTGGCCGGGGACGCCCTCGTGGTACCAGGTGCTGACCAGGTCCCAGACCGGGAAGCGCTCTCGGCCCAGCAGCGGCAGCCAGGTGCGGCCGGGGCGGGTGAAGTCCAGCGAGGGGGCGGTGTAGTACGGCGCGGCGGCGCTGCCGGCCGGGGCGATCCGGGACTCCACCCGGGTGATCGGCTCGGCCAGGTCGAAGTGCACGCCCTGCAGGTCGTTGACCGCCTGGTCCATCAGGGCCTGCAGGTACTCGCGGGCCTGCTCGGCGCCCTCGACCGACTCGCCGTCGGTGTCCAGCCACCGCATCGCCTGCATCGGGGTGCTGCCGGGGCGGACCTTGCCGGCCTCGGTGCGCATCTGGGCGGCCAGGTCGTGGAACTCGGTCCAGGCCCAGGCGTAGCCCTCGTCCAGGTCCAGCTCGGCGCCGGTCCAGAAGCGCACCCAACGCGCGTAGCGCTCGCGGCCCACCGCGTCGGGGGCGCCGGCGGCGGCCGGCCGGTAGACCTCGCCGAGCCAGTCGCGCAGGTCGGCGATGGCGGCGGTGGCGGCCCGGGCGTGGCCGATCAGCTCCTCGCGCAGGCTCTCCGGGGCCGGGCTGACCAGCACGCCGAACCAGCCGGCCGAGCGGGCCTGCTCGATCGCCTCCGGGGCGTCCGCCACCCACTCGCCGAGCTGGCCGATCACCGTCTCCACCTGGCGCGGGCCGGAGAGCAGGCCGGCCTCGATGCCGGCGGCCAGGGTCTGCCGGTACCCCCGGAGGGCCTGCGGCATCCGGGCCACCCGGCGGCCGAGCCTGGCCCAGTCCTCCTCGGTCTCGGTCGCGAGCAGGGTGAACATCTCGCGGGTGTTGTGCAGCGGCGAGCCGAGGTTGCGCACGGCGCGCAGGGTGTCGCCGGCGTCGTGCACGGCGAGTTCGGCGGTCAGCCGCTCGCGCAGCAGGCGGGCGCAGCGGCGCTCGGCGGCCGGGTCGTCGGCGCCGTCCACCAGGCCGGCGGCCTCGGCGGCGTCGAGCCGGGCGAGGGCGCGGCGGGCCAGCTCGGCGACGGCCTCCAGGCCGGCCGGGGAGAGGTCGGGGAGGCGGTCGTCCTCCGGGTTGAGACCGAGGTAGACCGCGGTCAGCGGGTCGAGATCGGCGAGCGCCTGGACGTACTCGTCCGCGATGGTGCGCGGGGTCGCCACGGTGGCGGTGGAGGGATTCGGTTCGGAAGCCATTCGGACATCTTTTCGCAGCAGGGGCGCTTTGCAAGCCCCTTTCCGGAACCGAGTCTCGCTGTTCAGGGGCGTGTTGACGGACCGTGCGCCCGCCGGGCACGCCACGCAGCCACCGGGTCCCAGGACGGCCGGCCGCGGGTGATCGGGTAGAAGGCCAGACCGATCAGAACGGCACAGAAGTGCCCGAGGTCGGTGAAGGTGTGTGAGCTGACCAGTGGCACGAGGTAGAAGACGAGCAGTCCGCCGCCGTAGAGCAGGCGCCAGGATCCGGCGAACCGGTAGGTCAGCACCCCCTCCACCCCGGCCAGCGCGTAGGACACCCCGACGTCCACGGTGTCGGCCATGCTGGCCGGCAGCCGGGCGTGGTGGATGCCGACCGCCACCACCCCCTCGCTGACCAGGGTGGCCAGCACGTGCGCGGTGGCGGCCACGGCGAACCACCGGGCGGTGCCGAGCCAGCGCTCCGCGGGGACGTGGAAGACGTTGAAGACCACGAAGTAGAAGAGGAAGGACGAGGACTCGGTCCACAGCGCGCTGGCCACCAGGGCGTGCACCGGATGGTGCTTCAGCTGGTCCAGGTTGGTGCTGCGGCCGGCCAGGAACCAGTCCAGGTTCGCCGGGTCGATCCGGCTCACCGCGAAACTGGTCAGCGCGAGCACCACCAGCCAGGTGTAGGTGCCGGGTGCCGACCTGACGTACCGCCACAGGGCGCGTCGGGTCCGAACGATCGGGCTGTCGCTGGGCATGCACCAAGGATGCGCGGTTCCCGGTGCTTCACCGGGCTGGGACGCGCCCGCGGCGCCCACTACGCTGACCGCCATGAACGACACGGAGCCCGGCGCCCAGGCCGCCCCGGCGGCGAAGAAGCGTTCCGGCTACCGCCGGCTGCCGGTGCAGCAGCGCCGCGAGCAGCTGATCGCCGTGGCGCTGTCGCTGTTCGCCAGCCGCCCGCCGGAGGAGGTCAGCCTGGACGACGTGGCGGAGGCCTCCGGCGCCTCCCGGCCACTGGTCTACCGGTACTTCGCCGGCGGCA
This sequence comes from Kitasatospora viridis, assembly GCF_007829815.1. Lineage (NCBI taxonomy): Bacteria > Bacillati > Actinomycetota > Actinomycetes > Kitasatosporales > Streptomycetaceae > Kitasatospora > Kitasatospora viridis. The sequence goes on from NZ_VIWT01000001.1 coordinate 1,948,417, forward strand.
AGCAGCAGTTGTACGAGGCCGCGCTGCGCAGCGCGGCCGAGGAGCTGACCAACCGGTTCGTGATCAGCTCGCAGGGCACTCCGACCGAGCAGCTGGGAGCCGTGCTGGACGGCTACTTCTCCTTCGTCGCCGAGCACGACGCGGGCTACGGCGCGCTGCTGCGCGGCGGCTCGGTGGTGGAGACCGCGCGGACCTCGGCGATCGTGGACGAAGTGCGGCGCACGGCGTTGCGCCGCACCCTGCGCTACATGGGGGTGCGGGAGGCCGGACCTCGGCTGACCCTGCTGGTCCGGTCGTGGATCTCGGTGGTCGAGGCCGCGTCACTCAGCTGGCTGGACGAGGGACGGCAGATTCCGCCGGCCGAGCTGTGCGACTGGTTGGTGGACGAGTTCGTGGCGATGACCGCCACCACCGCCGGGCACGATCCGCAGACGGCCGAGGTGCTGACCGGTCTGCTGGCCCTGGACGGGCCGGACGGACGGGCCGGACGGCTGCTGGCCCGGTTGGGCGCCCGCGCCGGGGCCTGAAGCGGGCCTGAAGCGACGGGGTCCGAGCGACGGGCGCTCAGGCCTTGCCGAGCACCTGCCGCTGCCGGCCGAGCCCGCCGATCTCCAGCTCCATGACGTCGCCGGGCTGCAGGAACGGGGTGCCGGGGCGCCCCATGGTGACGCCGGCCGGAGTGCCGGTGCTGATCACGTCACCGGGCTCCAGCACCATGAACTGGCTGATGTAGCTGACCACGGTGAGCACCGGGAAGATCATCTCGGCGGTGCTGCCGTGCTGGCGCAGCTCGCCGTTGACCCAGAGCTTGAGCTCCAGCCCCTGCGGGTCGCCGACCTCGTCCGGGGTGACCAGGTAGGGGCCGAGCGGGTTGAAGGTCTCGCAGCACTTGCCCTTGTCCCACTGGCCGCCGCGCTCCAGCTGGAAGGCGCGCTCGGTGACGTCGTTGGAGACGGTGTAGCCGGCGATGCACTCGGCCGCCTGCTGCTCGTTCTCCAGGTAGCGGGCGGTGCGGCCGATCACCACGGCCAGCTCGACCTCGTAGTCGGTCTTGGTCGCGCCGCGCGGCACCAGCACCTCGTCGTCCGGGCCGACCACGGTGTTGCTGGCCTTCAGGAAGAGCACCGGCTCGGCCGGGATCGCGGCGCCGGCCTCGGCCGCGTGGTCGCGGTAGTTCAGGCCGACGCAGACGACCTTGCCGGGCCGGGCCACCGGGGACCCGATCCGCTGGCCGGCCAGGTCGAGCACCGGCAGGGTGCCGCCGGCCACCGCGGCCGCCAGCTCCGCCCGGTCCAGCCGGGCCAGGAAGGCGCCGTCCAGCTCGGGGGTGAGGCCGGTGAGGTCGTACGCGGTGCCGTCGGGGCCGAGCACGGCCGGACGCTCGGCGCCCGGCGGTCCCACTCGGAGGAACTTCATCTGCCCATCACCTCATCGCACATTGAGGGACAACTGGAAACCCGAGGTATATCAACGAGCGGGCCGGGCCAGCCAGGGGGTCACCGTCGGCCAGTTCCTATCAATTCATCCAATCCGGCACCTTGCGCGACTAGGTGCCCGTACGGTTGACAGTCCCCAGCAGGGCCGCCAAGATGCCGGGCCGGCAGGGCTGCCCGGGCACCGGGATCCGGGCCAGCCGGCGCTGGATCGCCTCCACCTGCGGATCGCCGTCGCCCAGCGCGGCGCTGGCGGCCGGCAGCAGCTCGGCCAGCAGGCAGTACGCCTCCTCCGAGCGCCCCAGCCGCACCAGGGCCACCGCCAGGTCGTGGCAGGTGCGCAGCGTGCGCCCGTCGGCCGGTCCGAAGGCCAGCGCGAACTGCTCGACCAGCGGGCGCAGTTGCTCCACCGCGTCGGCGGGCCGGCCGTCCCCGGCGGCCTGGAAGGCGGCGTCCGCCCGGCGCCGCAGGTCGCGCACCTCCTCCAGGGCCAGGGCCAGCCGCTCGGCCACCCCGGTGGCGTCGGCGGGGCGGTCGGCCGGGTCCTTGGCCAGCAGCTCCAGCACCAGGTCGGCCGGGCCGGCCGGCAGCGCGAGCGGGCGCGGCGGCGGCTCCTCCAGGTGCTGGGCCATCAGCGCGACGGTGTTGCCCGCGTTGAACGGCCGCTCGCCGGTGAGCAGTTCGTACAGCACGCAGCCGACCGCGTAGAGGTCGGAGCGGACCGTGCCGGGCTCGCCGCGCCAGCGCTCGGGGGCCAGGTAGGGCGCGGAGCCGATCACCGCGCCGGCCGTGGTCAGCCCGTCGAGGTTGTCGCCGATCTGGGCGATGCCGAAGTCCAGCACCTTGAGCACCTGCCGGTCCGGCGCGGTGAACATGATGTTCTCCGGCTTGACGTCCCGGTGGATCACCTGGGCGGCGTGCGCCACCGCCAGCGCCGCGCAGAGCTGCCGGGCCCAGTCCAGCGCCACCGGCAGCTCGGGGCGGCCGCCGGCCAGCACGTGCTTGAGGGTCTGCCCGTTCAGCAGTTCCATCACCAGGTAGCTGAACTGCTCGCCGTCCGACTCCAGTTCGCCCAGGTCGAAGACCTGCACGATGTTGGGGTGGCTCAGCCGGGCCAGCACCGTGGTCTCGCGCCGCAGCCGGGCCAGGTCGGTGGCCGCGTCCCGACCGCCGTGGTGGCGCAGCGTCTTGACCGCGACCTGGCGCTGCAGCCGCAGGTCGTAGGCCTCCCAGACGATGCCGAAGCCGCCCCGCCCCAGCTCCCCGAACAGGCGGTAGCGGTCACCCAGCACTTCGCCGGCTCTCATGAACTCCCCCAGTGCCGTGCCCCGCCCGGCGCGCGGAGCCGTCCCGTGGGCCTGCCGCGCCAGCGATATCGTCAGTCATCGCGGGCCACTTGGCAAGGCAGGTTTCGGCACCCGGTGTCACGGGGTGTCGGGCAGCCCCGGCGGGTCGAGCTCGGAGGCGGCCACCGCCTCGTTCCCGAGCCCCCAGCGGTCCAGCACCTGGCGGTAACTGCCGTTGTGGATCACCTCGTTCAGCGCCGCCTGGACGGCGGTGATCAGCGGGTTGCCCTTCTTCACGGTGGCGGCGATCTTGCCCTGGAGCTGCTCGCCGGCGCCCGAGACGGTGCCGACCACCTCGGTCTGCCCGCTCTGCGCGGCGTGGAAGGCGCTGGTCGGGTTGGGGCCGAGCCAGGCGTCGATCCGGCCCGAGCCGAGCGCCAGGTAGTAGTCGGAGGAGTTCTGGTAGTACTTCACGTCCACCGGCTTGCGGCCGGCCTTGACGTCCTGTTCGCTCCAGTCCAGCAGCAGCTTCTCCTGGTTGGTGCCGGAGGAGACGCCGATGGTGCGCCCGGCCACGTCCGCGGGGCCGGTGACCCGCCAGCCGGCGCCCTTCTTCGCCTCGAAGGCGAGGTTGTCCAGCCGGTAGGTGGCGAAGTCGTACTTCTGCTTGCGGGCCTCGGTCACCGTGATGTTGGTGAACCCGACGTCGTACTTGCCGCTGTCCAGGCCGACGAAGACGTTCTCCCAGCTCTCCGGGTGGAACTCGGGCTTGAGGCCGAGCACGTCGGCGACCAGGTAGGCGATGTCCGGCTCGACGCCGATGACCGTCTTGTCGTCGGTGGCGGCGAAGACCAGCGGCGGGACGGTGCCGAGCGAGTCGACCACCTCCAGGGTGCCCCGGTCGCGCACCTCCTTCGGCAGCAGGGCCGCGATCGCGGCCACCTCCGGGGTGGTGACCCGGTGCTGATCGGGCGTCAGGTTGAAGCCCTGGGCGCTGGTCGACGACTTGTCGGCACCGGGCTCGGCGGTGGCACTGGCGCAGCCCGCCAGCACCGTGACGGTCAGGGCGGTTGCCAGCAGACGACGACTCATGAGGTCTCCTCTCACAGCACTTTGGCCAGGAAGGCGCGGGTGCGCGGGTGTTCGGGGCGGTCCAGCACCTGCTCGGGCGGGCCCTGTTCGACCACCACGCCGCCGTCCATGAAGACCACCGTGTCGGCCACCTCGCGGGCGAAGCCGATCTCGTGGGTGACCACCACCATGGTGCTGCCGGCGCGGGCCAAGTCCTTGATCACGTCCAGCACTTCGCCGACCAGTTCGGGGTCGAGCGCCGAGGTCGGCTCGTCGAAGAGCAGCACCTTCGGCTCCAGCGCGAGCGCCCGGGCGATCGCCACCCGCTGCTGCTGGCCGCCCGAGAGCCGGCGCGGGTACTCGTCGGCCTTGTCCGCCAGGCCGACCCGGCCGAGCAGCTCCAGGGCCAGTTCGCGCACCGCCGCCCGGGGCCGGCCGAGCGCGCTGACCGGCGCCTCGACCAGGTTCTCCAGCACGGTGAGGTGCGGGAAGAGGTTGAAGTTCTGGAAGACGAAGCCGATCCGGGTGCGCTGGCGCAGCACCTCGCGCTCGCGCAGCTCGTGCAGCCTGTCGCCGGACCGGCGGTAGCCGATCAGCTCGCCGTCGATGCTGACCACGCCGCGGGCCGGCTTCTCCAGGTGGTTGATCAGGCGCAGCAGGGTGGACTTGCCGGACCCGGACGGGCCGAGCACCACGGTCACCGTGCCGGCCGGCACGGTCAGGTCCACCCCGCGCAGCACCTCGTGGTCGCCGAAGCTCTTGTGCAGGCCCCGGACTTCGATCGTCGCCCCGCTCATGCCTTGCCCCTTCGGCTGAAGTGCCGTTCCACGTAGTACTGCAGGACCGAGAGCACGGTGGTGAGCAGCACGTACCAGACGGTGGCCACCATCAGCAGCGGCACCACCCGGCCGGTGCGCCCGTAGACCACCTGCACCTGGTAGAAGAGTTCGCCGATCGCCATCACGTAGACCACCGAGGTGCTCTTGAGCAGTGCGATCACCTGGTTGGCGGCGTTCGGCAGGATCGAGCGCATCGCCTGCGGCAGCACGATCCGGCGGATCTGACGGACCCTCGGGATGCCCAGCGCGGCCGCGGCCTGGAGCTGGCCGGGGTCGACGGCGATCACCCCGGCCCGCACCACCTCGGCGGCGTAGGCGCTCTGGTAGAGCGCCAGGCCCAGCACCGCGGCGCCCTGCGCGCTGAGCAGGTCGATGGTCCGCAGGCTCCACAGCTCGGGCCCGAACGGCACGCCCAGCGCCAGGTGTTGGTAGAGGTAGGAGAGGTTGAACCAGAACACCAGCTGGACGATCAGCGGGATCGACCGGAAGACCCAGGTGTAGGTCCACGCCAGCCCGGCCAGGATCCGGCTGCCGCTGAGCCGCAGCAGCGCCACCAGCGCGCCGAGCGCGAAGCCCAGCACCGTTCCCCAGGCGGTGAGTTCGAGGGTGGTGCCGACCGCCCGCAGGATGGTCGGGGCGGTCAGGTAGCGGGCGAAGGTGCCCCAGTCCCAGCCGGGGTTGACCACCAGCCCGTGCAGGAACTGCGCGCTGACCAGCAGCGCGGCGGCCCCGGCCAGCCAGCGCCAGGGGTGCCGGGCGGGCACCACCCGCAGCCCGGCCGGGTCCTCGGGCGCCAGGACGGCCGTCTTCTCCGCGGTGGCCATCAGGCGTGTTCCGGCGGGGAGACCTCGGACTGCGCGATCGCCGAGCCGGCCGTGCCCCACTTGTCCAGGATCCGCTGGTAGGTGCCGTCCTTGATCAGCTGGTTGACGGCGGCCTGGAAGGCGGGCGCCAGCGGGGTGCCCTTCTTGAACGCGAAGCCGACGTCGAGCCGGTGGTACTCGCCGAGGAACTTGGTGCCGGAGCCGGGCTGGGCGGCCTGGAAGCGCAGGCCGTTGATGGTGGACATCTCCACGTCGATCCGGCCCTGCTGGAGGCCGGTGAGCACGGCGCCGTTGTCCGAGTAGGACTGCACCGTGTACGGCTTCTTGCCGGCCGCCGCGCAGACCTGCTTCTTCGCGTTCAGGGTGGCCTCGAAGGTGGTGCCGCTGCCGGTGCCGATGGTCAGGCCGCAGAGCTGGGTGAGGTCGGTGACGGCGGACAGCGCCGTGTCGTCCTTCTTCACCGCGAAGCCCTGGCCGTCGTCGATGTAGGTGACGAAGTCGATGGTCTGCAGCCGGGCGGTGGTGACGCCGAAGTTGCCGGTGCCGACGTCGTACTTGCCGCTGCCCAGGGCGGGCAGGATGGTGTCGAAGGCGGCGTCCTCGCGCTGCACCGTCAGGCCCAGCACCTTGGCCACCGCGTCGGTGAGGTCGATGTCCAGGCCGGCCGGCTTCTTGCTGCCCGGGTCCGGGTAGTAGGCGCTCGGCGGGGTGCCGAAGCTCGCCCCCACCTTGATGCTGCCGGCGGCCCGCACCTGCGGCGGCAGCAGCGCGGCGATCGCGTCCACCTTCTTCTCCTGGGAGACCACGTCGCGGCCGGGGTCCACGCCCTGGGCCGGCTTCACCGGGGAGGCCTGGGACCCGCAGGCGGTCAGGGCCAGCACCGGGAGCAGGGCTGCGGCCAGGGTCTTGAGGGGTCTCACGGGGTTCGTGCCTCTCCGGGGTCGGTGGTCAGCCGCTTCGCGAAGGCCAGCGGGCCGTTCGGCGGCTGCTCGGGGTCGAACTGCGGGGTGTAGCCGGCCGCCAGGTAGAGCGCCTGGGCCTCGGGCTGGCGGGGGCCGGTGGTCAGGTGGATCCGCCAGTAGCCGGCCGCGCCCGCGCGGCGCTCCAACTCGGCCAGCACCAGCCGGGCGTGGCCCCGGCGGCGGTGCGCGGAGTGCGTCCACATGCGCTTGATCTCGGCGGTGTCCGGGTCGTACCGGCGGTAGGCACCGCCGGCCACCGGGGCGCCGTCGGCCAGCAGCAGGATCAGCAGGCCGGTGGGCGGGGCGAAGTCGACGGACGGGAAGCGGCTCATCTCCCGGTGCCCGTCGGGCCCGTACCTGCTGACGTACTCCGCGGTCAGCTCGCGGACCAGCGGCTCGGCCAGGGCGTCGTCGATGGCGACTTGACGGAACGTCAGGACGCTCACGACTGGAACGCGATCAGCTGCTGCCGGTCGCGCTCCCGGCGCAGCCGCTCGGCCTCCTGCGAGCGGGCCCGCTCGGCGTCCCGCCGGGCCACCTCCGCGCGGACCAGCGGGATCACCTGGCGGCCGAAGTCGATGGCGTCGTCCAGCAGGTGGTAGCCGCGGGCGGAGAGGATGTCCACGCCCAGGTCGTAGTAGTCGAGCAGCGCCTCGGCCACCGTCTCCGGGGTGCCGACCAGGGCGTTGGAGTTGCCCGCGCCGCCGGTGGCGGCGGCGGTCGGGGTCCACAGCGCCCGGTCGTAGCGCTCGCCGGCCTCGGCGATCCGCAGCAGGCGCTGCGAGCCGGCGTTCTGCGGCGCCTCGGCGTCGCTCCCCCGGCGGCCGATCGACTCGCCGGCCGCCTTGCGGGCGTTGATCAGGCCCACGGTGGCGCGGGCCTTCTCCCAGGCGAGTTCCTCGGTCGGCGCGATGATCGGCCGGAACGCCACCTGGATCCGCGGCGCGGTGGTCCGGCCGGCGGCCAGCGCGGCCTGCCGGACCCGCTCGATCTGCGCGGCGGTCTCGGCCAGCGGTTCGCCCCACAGGCAGTAGACGTCCGCCTGCGCCCCGCCGGCCGCGTACGCCGCCTCCGAGGAGCCGCCGAACGAGACCCCGGGGCGCGGCTGTTGCACCGGGAAGACGTCGGAGACGAAGTCGTTGAACCGGTAGTACTCGCCCTCGTGGTCGAACGGCTCCTTGCTGGTCCAGGCCCGCTTGACGATCCCGATGTACTCCCGGGTGCGGTCGTAGCGCTGGTCCTTGGTCAGGAAGTCGCCCTCGCGCTGCTGCTCGTGGTCGTTGCCGCCGGTGATGAAGTGCACCGTCAGGCGGCCCTGGCTGATCCGGTCCAGGGTGGCGAAGGTCTTCGCCGCGTAGGTCGGGTAGGAGACGTTGGGCCGGTGCGCCAGCAGGATCTGCAGCCGCGTCAGGTGCGAGGCGAGGAAGGCGGCGGCGGGCGCCGGATCGGGGGCGCCCGCGCCGTAGGCGAAGAGCACCCGGTCCCAGCCGTGGTCCTCGTGCGCCCGGCCGAGCCGCAGGGTGTAGTCGCGGTCGAAGGCGGCGGTGGAACGGCTGGTGGTCTCCGAGCCGTCATTGGTGGCGGCGATGCCGAGGAACTCGACGGGCATGGCGGTGGCTTCCTTCTCTACGGCGGCGCAGCCCGGCCGGCCCCGGCGCCGGGGGCGCGGGGACGACGGCGGGGCAGGGCGACTACCGTGCGGGCGGGGAGAGTTGGAGCAGGCGGAGGCGAGGCGGCGGGTCGGCCGGCAGGCGGGCGGCGGCACAGGGGCCGGCAGGGCTCATGCGGGGGCGACAGCAGGCCTCGGCCCGCGACGGGGCACCGAGGGAGGAGTCTCCGAGTGGAGGGGGGCCGATCGGACGGCCCGCTGCCGGATCAGCCCGGACAGGCCGCCGACCACACTCGACCGAAGTCGATGTGGTCGCGGGTGACCAGGGGCTGCACGGCGTTCATGGCGTCAAGTTGAGCAGCGAACAAGGGAATCCGTCAACCACCCACCCACCCTTGACATCCGCCGACCCCGGCTGATTCGATCGCCGACGGAGCGAGAGCAGTGCCGCCGCGTTGAGGGACGCGGCCGCGTGAGGTCCGGCCCGTGGGTCCGCCATCCCACCTGCCACTGGAGCCCGCCCCATGGCCACCCCGCCCGAGGTCCTCACCGCCACCGGTCCGCCCGCCGCCCGCCCCTCCCCGGCCGACCTGCCGATCGTCCGGCGCCGCCGCCCCGGCCAGTGGATCGGCTCCGCGCTGGTCCTGCTGCTGCTCGGCGCGCTCGCCGCCTCGGTGCTGCGCAACCCGCGCTTCCAGTGGGGCGTGGTCGGCGACTACTTCACCACCGACGCGGTGCTGCACGGACTGACCCTGACCCTGTGGCTCACCGCCGCCACCACCGCCCTCGGCTTCGCCCTCGGCACCCTGCTGGCGGCCGCCCGGATCTGGGGCAACCTGCTGCTGCGCAGCCTCAGTTGGGGCTACGTCTGGCTGTTCCGGTCGATCCCGCCGCTGGTCCAGCTGCTGCTCTGGTTCAACATCGGCGCGCTCTACCCCGAGCTCGGCTTCGGCCCGTTCAGCGTCCGCACCGTCAACCTGTTCGGGCCGCTGCTCACCTCGGTGGTCGGACTGACGCTGCTGGAGGCCGCGTTCGCCGCCGAGGTGGTGCGCGGCGGGCTGCTCTCGGTGGACCAGGGGCAGTTGGAGGCCGCCCAGTCGCTCGGGCTGGGCCGGTGGCGGGTGCTGCGCCGGATCGTGCTGCCGCAGGCGATGCGCTCGATCGTGCCGACCGCCGGGAACATGCTGATCGGGCTGCTCCGCTCCACCTCGATCGTCAGCGTGCTGGCCGTCCAGGACCTGCTCTACTCGGTCCAGTTGATCTACAACCAGACCTACCAGGTGATCCCGCTGCTGCTGGTCGCCACGCTCTGGTACCTGGTGCTCACCACGCTGCTCTCGATCGGCCAGTACTACCTGGAGCGGCGGTTCGCCCGGGGCGCCGGCCGGGGCGCGCTGCCGCCCACCCCGGTGCAGCGCGCCCGGACGGCGCTGGCCGGCCTGCGGACCCGGGTGGACGCCCGCTGAGCAGGGCTGCCGCCCCGCGGGGGCGGGTGAAAGGATGGCGGGCAGGGTTGTCGACGGCGCGGCCCTGAGTCCACGACGAGGAGTACAGCCATGGCCAAGCAGGCCCCGTCGACCGATCCGGCGCAGGACGCCCCGGCGGTCGGCGCCCCCAAGCACGCGGCGGCCGGGCTGCCCGCGATCGGGCACAGCCTGCGGATGGCCAGGGAGCAGATGGGCACCGCCCGGGCCGTCTCCACCCTGCTCAAGGTGAACCAGCAGGGCGGCTTCGACTGCCCGGGCTGCGCCTGGCCCGAGCCGGACAAGCCGCACACCGCCGAGTTCTGCGAGAACGGCGCCAAGGCGGTGGCCGAGGAGGCCACCGAGCGCCGGATCACCGCCGAGTTCTTCGCCGCCCACCCGGTGGCCGAGCTGGCCGAGCGGTCCGGCTACTGGCTGGGCCAGCAGGGCCGGCTCACCGAGCCGATGCTGCTGGCGGAGGGCGCCACCCACTACGCCCCGGTGTCCTGGGAACGGGCCTTCGAGATCGTCGCCGAGGAGCTGCGGGCCCTGGACACCCCGGACGGCGCCGCCTTCTACACCTCCGGCCGCACCAGCAACGAGGCCGCCTTCGCCTACCAGTTGTTCGCCCGCAAGCTCGGCACCAACAACCTGCCGGACTGCTCCAACATGTGCCACGAGTCCTCGGGCTCGGCCCTGGTGGAGACCCTGGGCGTGGGCAAGGGCAGCGTCAGCCTGAAGGACCTCTACCAGGCCGACCTGATCATCGTGGCCGGCCAGAACCCGGGCACCAACCACCCCCGGATGCTCTCCGCGCTGGAGCGGGCCAAGCGGGCGGGCGCCACCGTCGTCAGCGTCAACCCGCTGCCGGAGGCCGGCCTGGAGCGGTTCAAGAACCCGCAGAACGCGCGCGGGCTGGTCGGCAACGGCACCAAGCTGACCGACCTGTTCCTGCAGATCCGGCTCGGCGGCGACCTGGCGCTGTTCCGGGCGCTCAACCAGCTGATCCTGCGCGCCGAGGGCGGGGTCGACGAGGCGTTCGTCGCCGAGCACTGCCACGGCTTCGCCGAGTTCGCCGCCGAGGCCGAACTGACCGACCGTCAGGAGGTGCTGGCCGCCACCGGCCTGCCCTGGGAGCAGATCGAGCAGCTGGCCGAACTGGTACTGCGCTCCCGCAAGGTGATCGTCTGCTGGGCGATGGGCCTGACCCAGCACAAGCACTCGGTGCCGACCATCCGCGAGGTGGTCAACTTCCTGCTGCTGCGCGGCAACGTGGGCCGCCCCGGGGCCGGCGTCTGCCCGGTGCGCGGGCACAGCAACGTGCAGGGCGACCGCACCATGGGCATCTTCGAGCGGCCCGCCGAGTCCTTCCTCGACGCGCTGGCCGGGGAGTTCGCCTTCGAGCCGCCGCGCCACCACGGCTTCGACGCGGTGGACACCATCCGGGCGATGCGGGACGGCCGGGTCAAGGTGTTCTTCGCGATGGGCGGCAACTTCGTCGCCGCCACCCCGGACACCCTGGTCACCGAGGCCGCGATGCGCCGCTGCGCGCTCACCGTGCACGTCTCCACCAAGCTCAACCGCTCGCACGTGGTGACCGGCGCCCGGGCGCTGATCCTGCCCACCCTGGGACGCACCGACCGCGACCGCACCGAGCGCGGCGACCAGTTCGTCACCGTCGAGGACTCGATGGGCCTGGTGCACTCCTCGCAGGGCCGGCTGCGCCCGCCCGCGCCCGGGCTGCTCTCCGAGACGGCGATCGTCTGCCGGCTGGCCCGGGCCGTGCTCGGCGAGGCCGACCCGCTGCCCTGGGAGGAGTTCGCGGCCGACTACGACCTGATCCGGGACCGGATCGCCCGGGTGGTGCCGGGCTTCGCCGACTTCAACGCCCGGGTCCGCGCCCCCGGCGGCTTCGCCCTGCCGCACGGCCCGCGGGACAGCCGCACCTTCCCCACCGCGACCGGCAAGGCCAACTTCACCGTCAACCCGCAGACCGCGCCCGAGGTGCCGCCCGGCCGGCTGCTGCTGCAGACCCTGCGCTCGCACGACCAGTACAACACCACCGTCTACGGCCTCGACGACCGCTACCGCGGCATCAAGGGCGGCCGCCGGGTGGTGCTGGTGAACCCGGCCGACGCGGCCGAGCTCGGCCTGACCGAGGGCGGGTACGTGGACCTGGTGAGCGAGTGGACCGACGGGGTGGAGCGGCGCGCCCCGCACTTCCGGGTGGTGCACTACCCGGTGGCCCGCGGCGGGGCGGCGGCCTACTACCCGGAGACCAACGTGCTGGTGCCGCTGGACTCCACCGCCGACATCAGCAACACCCCGACCTCCAAGGCCGTGGTGGTGCGCTTCGAGGCCGACTCCGGGATCGGAGCCGGCCCCGAGCGGGACTGACGGACCGAAAGCTGACGAGCCGTGGACTGACGGACCGACGGCCGGCGGGCGGTCAACCGGCCGTCGGCGACCCGGTGCCGCTCGCCGACGGACTGCCGGTGGCCGACGGCGAGCCCGTACCGGACGGCGAGCCGCTCGGCGAACCCGTGGAGCTGGCCGACGGACTGCCGGTCGCGGACGGCGAGCCGGTGCCGGACGGCGAGCCGCTCGGCGAGCCCGAGCCCGAGGGGTTGGTCGTGGGCGGACCCGACGGGGTCGGCGGACCCACCGTCGGCGCCGGCGGGGTGACCGGCACGATCGGGCCGACCGCCGGCAGCGGGGGCGCCGCGGGCAGGCCCGGCTGGGCGGCCAGGCCCGGCGCGACCGGGGTGAGCACGTCGGCGTTCTTCACCGCGTCCGGCACCTTCCAGGCGCCGCCCGCGTCGTCGGCCGCGGCCTGCGGGTCCGGCCGGACCGCGCCGAGGATCGGCGCCATGCCGATCGGCGAGACCCGGACCACCGCGCCGGTGTGCGGGGCCTGCACCACGAAGCCGCCGCCGATGTACATCGCGACGTGCTCGGCGGTGGCGTAGTAGAGCACCAGGTCGCCGGGGCGCAGCTGGTTCAGCGGAATGTGCTGCAGCCCGGCCCACTGGTCCTGGCTGGTCCGCGGGATCTGCACCCCGGCGTGCAGCCAGGCCTGCGAGGTCAGGCCGGAGCAGTCGTAGGAGTCCGGGCCGATCGCGCCCCAGACGTACGGCTTGCCGAGCTGGGCCAGCGCGAAGGCCACCGCCTGCCGCCCGGCCGCGGACGGGGTGCGCTCGCCCTGGCCGAGCACGCCGGAGGCCAGCAGGGCCTTCTGCGCGTCGTCGGCCTGCTGCTGCTCCAGCTGGGCCAGCTCGGTCTGCTGAGCCCCGGTCAGACCGGAGACCAGCTGCTCCACGGTGGCCAGCTGGCGGGCGATCTCGGTCTTGTTCTGGTCCTGCTGGGCGAGCAGCGCCTGGGTGTCGGAGAGCGCTCCCGCGGACTGCGACTTGAGCTGCTGGAGCTGGCTCTGCTCGGTCTTCAGCTGGGCGATGAAGGCGGCCTGCGAGCGGCCGGCGGCGGCCAGCAGCTCGCCCATGTGGACGGCCTGGTAGGGGTCGTTGGTGAGCAGCAGCTGGCCGTAGGCGGACAGGTTGCCGTTCTGGTACTGGTCGGCGGCCAGCTCGGCGGCCACGTCCAGGCCGGCGTCCACCAGTTGCTGCTGCTGGGCGAGCTTGGCGTCGGCCGCGTTGACCGCGTTCTGCTTGTCCGAGAGCTGCTGGGCCGTGGTGTTGTACTGCTCGGTGGCCGCCTCGGCGTTCTGGTAGAGCTGGTGGATCCGGTCCAGCAGCGGGCCCAGGGTGGCCTCGGCGGCGGCCAGCGGATCGCCCGGCGCACCGGGCGCACCGGGCACGGCCGTGGCGGTGGCCGACGGGTCGGCGCCGGGCGTCGGCGCGGCGAAGGCCGCTCCCCCGGCGGCCGGCAGCGCCAGCGCGGCGACCGCGAGCACTGCTCCGCAGCGCAGCGCGGCTCTCAGCCACGGCTTCGATCCCGTCAGATGCTCATGTGTCACGGCGCGCATCGGCCCCCCTCGGCCCCGTTTTCCGGTGGCCCGCCGGCTGCGAACCCCCCGCCAGATCCTGCCATGCGGGTGTCCGGTAGCGGCAGGGCGCATCGGAAGACCTGATGAATTCTCAGGCACTCCTCACCCCGTGACGCAGATCTCAGCAAACTGCCGTCAATCGGAATTTTCCCGACATTCGGCCAGGTCAGGAGGGTCTTCGTCATGAGCTGTATGCCAGGAGGCAAGATATCGGACACGAACAGCCCTGTGAAGCCCGCACTAGTTAACCTTCCGTTCACCCGGCCTCCCTACGGTCGCGGCTGACGACAGCTGAACAACCCACGTCAGCCCGACACCTACGACGATTGTTTGGTTCATGGAACACATCACGTTCCTGGTGGCGGTGGTGATCGTCACGGCGCTCGCCTTCGACTTCACCAACGGCTTCCACGACACCGCCAACGCGATGGCCACGTCCATCGCCACCGGCGCGCTGCGACCCAAGGTCGCCGTCACCATCTCCGCAGTCCTCAACTTCGCCGGCGCCTTCCTCTCCGTGAAGGTCGCGAGCACCATCTCCGGCGGCATCGTCAACGAGAAGGCCGGCCTGCACCCGTCGGTGATCTTCGCGGCACTGGCCGGAGCGATCCTCTGGAACCTGCTCACCTGGCTGCGCGGCCTGCCCTCCAGCTCCTCGCACGCGCTGTACGGCGGCCTGATCGGCGCCACCGTGGTCGGCGCCGGACTGCACGCGGTGAACTTCAGCACCGTGGTCACCAAGATCCTGATCCCGGCGGTCGCCTCCCCCCTGGTGGCCGGCCTGGCCGCCTGGGGCGCCACCAAGGCCGCCTACCTGATCACCCGCAAGGCCGGCGAGAAGAACAGCGAGAAGGTCTTCCGCAAGGGCCAGATCGCCTCCTCCTCGCTCGTCTCGCTCGCCCACGGCACCAGCGACGGCCAGAAGACCATGGGCATCATCACCCTGGCCCTGATCTCGGCCGGCGCACTGCCCAAGCACGCGATGCCCCCCACCTGGGTGATCGTCAGCGCCGGCGCCGCCATGGCGCTGGGCACCTACATGGGCGGCTGGCGGATCATCCGCAGCCTGGGCAAGGGCCTGACCGAGGTCCGCCCGCCGCAGGGCCTGGCCTCCGAGACCGCCACCGCGGCCGTCATCCTGACCTCCTCGCACATGGGCTACGGCCTGTCCACCACCCAGGTGGTCGGCGGCGGCGTGATGGGCGCCGGCCTCGGCGGCCCGAACGGCAACGTGCGCTGGAGCATGGCCCGCCGGATGGTCGCCTCCTGGGCGCTGACCCTGCCGGCCGCCGCGGTGGTCTCCGGTGCCGCCGCCTTCGTCGCCGACCAGGGCACCTGGGGCGTGGCGCTGGTCGGTGCCGCGCTGGTGCTCGGCTCCGGCGCGATGTGGCTGATCTCCCGCCGCTCCCCGGTCACCGCGGACAACGTCACCGAGGTCACCCCGGTCGAGGTCGAGGTCGCCCCGACGCCCGGCCAGGCCGCACCGTCCCCCGCCACCACCACCGTCGCCGCCTGAGGAGGACCGCCGTGCACATCAACTGGAACGCGCTGGGCAGCACCGCTGCGTTCAGCTTCCTGGTCACCGTCGGCGTGGTCGCCGCCTTCTCGCTGGGCGTCCTGGCCCTCGCCCGCCGGGAGGCCGCCACGGCCGGCGGCGCCCCGGGCGGCGCCAAGGCCACCGCGGCACTGGCCGGCGCCGGCCTCTGCTTCGCCGCCTGCGCGGCGGCGGTCGGCTACGGGATCAGCATGCTCGCCGGCTGACCGACGCTCAGCGGACGCGGAAGGGCCGCGTGGTGGACCATCCACCACGCGGCCCTTCCGCGTCCGCCCGAGGGGGCTCAGACCCGCTCGGCGGCCGCCTGCGCCTGCGGCTGGGGCTGCGGCTCGGCCGCCGCCCGGGCCCGCAGCGGCACCTCGCGGATGAACAGCACCACCAGGAAGGCCACCGCGGCGGCCGGCGCGGCGACCAGGAAGACGGTGCCGACGCCGTGCCCGAACGCGTCGGTGACCAGCGGCACCAGCGGCGCGGGCAGGGTGTGCAGATCGGGCAGCTCGCCGCCGCCCAGCGCCCCGGCCGGCACCGGCAGGTGGGCGTGCGCCAGGTTCTGCGCCAGGAAGTGGCTGACCCGGTTGCCGAGCAGCGCACCGAGCGCCGAGACGCCCATCGCGCCGCCCATGGTGCGGAAGAAGGTGACCGCCGAGCTGGCAGTGCCCAGCTCCTTGGCGGAGACCGTGTTCTGCACCGCGAGCACCAGGTTCTGCGAGGTCAGGCCGAGGCCGATGCCGGTGAGGGCCATGTAGACCGCCAGCGGGCCGTAGCCGGTGTCGGCCCGGGCCGTGCCGAGCAGCGCGAGGCCGACCGCGAGCAGGAAGGTGCCGGCCACCAGGAAGCGCTTCCACTTGCCGTAGCGGGTGATCAGCCGGCCGGCCACCGCGGAGGAGACGGCCAGACCCAGGATCATCGGCAGGGTGAGCACGCCGGCCATCGTCGGGGTCTTGCCCTTGGCCAGCTGGAAGTACTGGCCGAGGAAGGTGGTGGTGCCGTACATCCCGATGCCGACCAGGGCGCTGGCCACCGCCGCCAGGCTCACCGTGCGGTACCGGAACAAGGAGAGCGGGATCACCGGCTCGGCGGCCCGGCGCTCGGCCAGCACGAAGAGCACCGCGAGCAGCAGCCCGCCGCCGACCATCGCCGCGGTCTGCCAGGAGGCCCAGGCGTAGTCCTTGCCGGCCAGCGTGACCCAGACCATCAGCAGGCTGACCGAGGCGGCGACCAGGACCGCGCCACGGTAGTCGATCTTCGCGGCGCGCTTGACCACCGGCAGGTGCAGGGTGCGCTGCAGCACCACGATGGCGATCAGCGAGAACGGGATGCCGACGTAGAAGCACCAGCGCCAGCCCAGCCAGGAGGTGTCCACGATGACCCCGCCGATCAGCGGTCCGCCGATGGTGGCGAGCGCGAAGACCGCGCCGAAGTACCCGCTGTACCGGCCGCGCTCGCGCGGCGGGACCATCGCCGCCAGGCAGATCTGACCCAGCGCCACCACGCCGCCGGCGCCGACGCCTTGGAGCACCCGGCAGGCGATCAGCTCGCCGGTGTTCTGCGAGAGGCCGGCCAGGCCCGAGGAGACGATGTACATCACCAGGGCGATCTGCACCAGCAGCTTCTTGCTCACCAGGTCGGAGAGCTTGCCCCAGATCGGGGTGGTGGCGGTGAGCGAGAGCAGCGCGGCGGTGATCACCCAGGTGTAGGCGGACTCGCCGCCGTGCAGGTCGTTGAGGATCGTCGGCAGCGCGTTGGAGACGATGGTCGAGGAGAGGACCGCCACGAACAGGCCGATGAGCAGCCCGGAGAGGGCTTCGAGCACCTCCCGGTGGGTCATCGGGCGGTCCTCGTGCGCGGCTCGGCGCACACCTGCTGCGGGTGTCATGGGGGCGGCCCTCCGGTGGTCGACGGGAAGAGAATCGTTGCCTTAGGCAACTATATGAAGATTAGTTGACCTAGGCAACCTTCTTCCCGTCACACCCCCGCGACCACCTGGCTCCGGAACGGGCGTCAGCCCTCGGGGGCCACCGGAGCAGGCGCCGCCGCGACCGACTCGTTGAACCGGGCCAGCAGCCGGCCGAACCGGCTCAGGTCCGCCGGGTCCCAGCTGCACAGCATCTCCCGGAAGGAGGCCAGCCGGGCCTCGTGCGCACGGGCGTAGCGGCTCGCACCGTCCTCGGTGAGCGAGACCAGCGAGGCCCGGCCGTCCAGCGGGTCCGGCTCGCGGGAGACCAGGCCGAGCTCCTCCAGCGCCTTGATCTGGCGGCTGATGGTGGCCTTCCCGACGCCGAAGTGGCAGCCCACGTCGGTCACCCGGACCTGGCCGGCCTCGGCCAGGTGGGCCAGCAGCGAGTAGGCCATGCCCTCCAGCTGCGGGTGGACCAGCCGGGACATCTCCGCCGACCGGGCCCGGCCGCGCCGGAACATCACCGCCACCTCGCGCTCGACCTCGCGGAAAGCCGCCTCCTGCCGCTGCGTCAGCCGATCGTCCACGCCCACCGTCCGGTTCGCCGCCAAGGCGCCGGCCCCCGGCGCGCGAACAGTATCCACCAGGCCGCCACGGACCCCGCTCGGCGCGGGAGAGCCGATCCGGAAACCATTCATGTTATGAAGTGTCCGGTTACTCCCGTTTTCCACTCATCCGTCCAAGGGGGCATCAGATGCCAGGATTCGTCGGCGAACTGAAGGACGCGGTCACCGGACGGGCCGCCGCCATGGTGATCGCCACCCTGCTGCTCCAACTCGGCTTCGTCGTCTCGTACGTCGGCGCGCTGCACCACCCGACGCCGCACCGGCTCTCCATCGGGGTGGCCGCGCCGGCCCAGGTGCAGCCACAGCTGATCGGCGCGCTGCGGCAGGTGCCGAACGACGCGGTCGAGCCCGTGCCGGTCGCCTCCGCAGCCGACGCCGAGGCCCGGATCAAGGACCAGAAGATCTACGCGGCGCTGCTCTTCGACCCGGCCGGCACCCAGGACGTGCTGCTGGTCGCCGACGCCCGCGGGCCCGCCGCCTCGGTCGCCGCCCAGACCATCGTGACCGCGCTGGAGCAGAGCCAGGGCCGCACCGTGCAGGTGCGCGACGTGGTGCCGCTGGCCGCCGGGGACGCCAAGGGGCTGTCCGCCTTCTACCTGGTGATCGGCTGGTGCGTCGGCGGCTACCTGGTCGCCTCGATCCTCGGCATCAGCGCCGGCTCGCGGCCCGCCAACCGCGACCGGGCGGTGATCCGCACCGGGGTGCTGGCGCTCTACTCGCTCGCCGCCGGACTCGGCGGGGCGGTGATCGTCGGGCCGGTGCTGGGCGCGCTGCCCGGCAGCACCGCCGGGCTCTGGGGCGTGGGCAGCCTGGTCGTCTTCGCGGTCGGCGCGGTGACCATGGCGCTGCAGTGCCTCTTCGACATCGTCGGCATCGGACTCGCGGTGCTGCTCTTCGTGGTGCTCGGCAACCCGAGCGCGGGCGGCGTCTACCCGCCGCCGCTGCTGCCGCCGTTCTGGCGGGCGATCGGCGGCTGGCTGCCGAACGGCGCGGGCACCGACGCGGCCCGCTCGATCGCCTACTTCGGCGGCACGAACCTCACCGCGCCGCTGCTGGTGCTCTCCGCCTGGGCGGTGGCCGGGGTGGCCGTGGCCCTGCTCGCGGTGAGCCTGCGCCCGCGGAGCGGCCGGATGCCGGTGCCGGCCGCTCCGGCGGACAGCGCCGGGTGAACCGTCAGCCCACCCGGGCCGGCGGCTCGCTCCGGTCGCCCTCGGCGTCGGTGGAGCGGGTGTTGGTGAAGACCCACTTCTTCATCGCCCAGTAGCGGAAGGCCATCGCGACCAGGGTGCCCAGGATCATGCCGCTGACGAAGTCGGCGACCTCCTGGGTGAAGTGGGTCACGCTGGGCTCGCGCAGGTTGAAGACGTAGCGGCTGACCATCAGCGGGAGGTCGTTCACGCCCACCGCGATCGCGCTGACCACGATGAACGGGATCGCCTCCTTGTGGCTGCCCTCGGAGCGGAACGACCACGCGCGGTTCCACAGGTAGGACACCACCGTCGCGGCGGCGGTGCCGATGGTCAGCGCGACCACCGGCTTGTTCTGGCAGACGGTGTACTTGAGCGCATAGTTGATGATCATGGTCAGCACGAAACACGTGCCACCGACCACGAGGAACTTCACCAGGCTGCGGTGCTGCACGAGGATGGGTCGCAGCGGCCCCGGCACCTTGGCCAGGGCTTTCTGTGTACGCGATGGCATTGGCGCAGTGTCGCACAGGAACCCGGGGCACCGTGACCCGACTCCCCGCCCCGCCGCGCCGCGGCGGTACGGGTGGTAGGGGTCTGAATGTGGTAGTGCGGCGGCCCGGTCGACCCGGGTCCCGGGGCGCCGGTCGGCACCCCGGGACCGGACCGCTCGTCAGGCCGCCGCGCCCACCAGCACCGCCGCCGGCTCCAGGGCCAGCGCCAGCACCTCGCGGACGTCGGCGACCGGGTGGACGGTCAGGCGCTCCAGCACCTCGGCCGGGACGTCGTCCAGGTCGGCCTCGTTCCGCTTGGGGATGACCACCGTGGTGATCCCGGCCCGGTCGGCGGCGAGCAGCTTCTGCTTGACCCCGCCGATCGGCAGCACCCGGCCGGTCAGCGAGACCTCGCCGGTCATCGCCACGTCGGTGCGCACCTTGCGGCCGGAGAGCAGCGAGGCCAGCGCCGTGGTCATGGTGATGCCGGCGCTCGGACCGTCCTTGGGCACCGCGCCCGCCGGGACGTGCAGGTGGATCCCGCGCTCCCGCAGCCCGGTCACCGGCAGCTCCAGCTCGGCGCCGCGCGAGCGCAGGTAGGAGAGCGCGATGTGCGCGGACTCCTTCATCACGTCGCCCAGCTGGCCGGTCAGGGTCAGCCCGGTGGAGCCGGTCTCCGCGTCGGCCAGCGAGGCCTCGATGTAGAGGACGTCGCCGCCCGCGCCGGTGACCGCCAGCCCGGTGGCCACGCCGGGCACCGCGGTGCGGCGCTCGGTGGGCTCCTGGGCCGCCTCCGGGGTGTGGTGCGGCCGGCCGATCAGGCCGCGCAGGTCCGCCGCGCCGATCGCGGCGGGCAGCTCGCGCTCGCCGAGCTCGCTCTGCGCGGCCACCTTGCGCAGGATCCGGGCCACCGAGCGCTCCAGGTTCCGCACGCCGGCCTCCCGGGTGTACTCGGCGGCCAGCTTGCGCAGCGCGTCCTCGCCGACCACCACGTCCGCCGCGGTCAGCCCGGACCGCTCCAGCTGCCGGGGCAGCAGGTGGTCGCGGGCGATGACGACCTTCTCGTCCTCGGTGTAGCCGTCGAGGCGCACCAGCTCCATCCGGTCGAGCAGCGGCTCCGGGATGGCCTCCAGCACGTTGGCGGTGGCCAGGAAGACCACGTCGGACAGGTCCAGCTCGACCTCCAGGTAGTGGTCCCGGAAGGTGTGGTTCTGCGCCGGGTCCAGCACCTCCAGCAGGGCCGCCGCCGGGTCGCCGCGGTAGTCCGAGCCGACCTTGTCGATCTCGTCCAGCAGCACGACCGGGTTCATCGAGCCGGCCTCCTTGACGGCCCGCACGATCCGGCCGGGCAGCGCGCCGACGTAGGTGCGCCGGTGGCCGCGGATCTCCGCCTCGTCCCGGACGCCGCCGAGCGCGACCCGCACGAAGTCGCGGCCCATCGCGCGGGCCACGCTCTCGCCGAGCGAGGTCTTGCCCACCCCGGGCGGGCCGACCAGCGCCAGCACCGCGCCTCCCCGGCGCCCGCCGACCAGGCTCAGCCCCTGGTCGGCCCGCCGCTTGCGCACGGCCAGGTACTCGACGATCCGGTCCTTCACGTCGGCGAGGCCGGCGTGGTCGGCGTCCAGCACGGCGCGGGCGCCGGCGACGTCGTAGGCGTCCTCGCTGCGGGTGTTCCAGGGCAGTTCCAGCACGGTGTCCAGCCAGGTGCGGATCCACGAGCCCTCGGGCGACTGGTCGGAGCTGCGCTCCAGCTTGTCGACCTCCTTGAGCGCGGCCTCGCGGACCTTCTCGGGCAGGTCGGCGGCCTCCACCCGGGCGCGGTAGTCGCCCTCCTCGTCGACGGCCTCGCCGTTCAGCTCGGCCAGCTCCTTGCGCACCGCCTCCAGCTGGCGGCGGAGCAGGAACTCCTTCTGCTGCTTGGCGACGCCCTCCTCGACGTCCTTGCGGATGGTGTCGTTGACCTCCTCCTCGGCGAGGTGGTCCCTGAGCAGCTGCAGGGCGAACTCCAGCCGGGCCACCTGGTCGGCCTCCAGCAGCACCTTGAGCTTCTGCTCGGCGGTGGCGAAGGGCGCGTAGCCGATGTTGTCGGCGAGCTCGCCGACGCCCTCGATCTGGGCCACCCGGTCGACGATCTGCCAGGCGCCGCGCTTGCGCAGCCACTCGGTGGAGACCGCCTTGTACTCCTTGACCAGCTCGGCGGCCCGGCCGGCCACCGGCACGCCGACCGAGGACTCCTTGAACGGCGTGGTCTCCACCCAGAGCGCGGCGCCCGGTCCGGTGGTGCCGGCGCCGATCCGCACCCGGCGGACGGCCCGGACCAGCGCGGCCGGCTCCCCGTCGGCCAGCCGGCCGACCTGCTCGACGGTGGCCAGGGTGCCGGCCGCCGCGTACGAACCGTCGAGCCGCGGCACCAGCAGCACCTGCGGCTTGCCGCCGTCCACCGAGGCCCGCGCGGCGGCCCGGGCGGCCTCGACGGCGGCCCGCACCTCGGTGTCCTTGAGGTCCAGCGGCACCACCATGCCGGGCAGCACCACCTCGTCGTCGAGGGGCAGCACGGGCAGGGTGAGCGAAGCGGACGTCGATGCCATGATCTCTCCCCAGTCAGTGAACTTGAGTCGCACTGACTAAGGCTTGGCGGAGGCGGGATGTTCCCCCCGCCCTGTTCGCCCTGAGCGATCAGCTGCCATGAGCGATCAGCCGGACTGGGCGATCACCCGGCGGCGGCCGACCCGGTCGCCTGCTGGGCCGCCGGCTTGGGTGCCGCCTTGCTGAACCGGGGCACCCGCAGCCGGTCGCCCGACCGGCTGCGCGGCGGCCGCCGCACCACTCCCCAGAGCGCCACCCCGACCAGCAGCGCGGTCGGGTGCCCGACCGCGGTGACCAGGTCCTGGTCGGTCTGGATCTGGTGCACGATCAGCAGCACCCCGCCGGCCAGCACGAGCAGCCGCCCGGGCCAGCGGAACAGCCCGGCCAGCGCGCCGAGGCTGGCCAGCACGCCGTAGCTGACCCCGATGTCGAGCTCGTCCAGCATGCTCACCGGCTCGTGGCCGGTGGCCACCGCGATCGCCACCACGCCCTGCGAGAGCAGCGTGCCGATCACGTGGCCGGACCAGAAGACGAGCACCGCCCGGCGCCAGCCGACCTTGCGCTCCAGTGGCGCGACGGTGAAGGCGAAGCCCCACAGGTAGGGCATCCAGACCGGCCCGGCCACCCACATGCCGCTCATCACCAGCGAGCGCAGGGGCGTGTGCAGCAGGTGGTGGCCGTCGGTGCTGGACATCGTCTGCAGCTGCCTGACCAGCGCCGGGTCGCCGAACCGGGCGAACAGCGTGGTGCCCGCGAGCAGTGCGAGGTAGAGCAGCGCGAAGGGGTTGCGCCGGGGCGTGGGCACCCGGTCCAGCACCCACTCCAGCGGGCCCGAGCGCAGGCCGTGCCGCAGCCCGGCGTAGGGCGCCCGCGGGCCGTGCGACCCGGGGGCTCCGGATGCCTCAGCCATTCCGCCTCCGTCCCGTACCGCCCCCGCCGGACCCGGTGGGTCCGTCTCGGCGGCACGCTCGCTCCGCGTGCACACCGTGCCATCACTGACCGGTTTCGTCCACGGTAGGCGTCGGGTCTGAGAGCCGTCTGAGGAAGCACCCGTCTTGCCCGTTACGGCAGTTCAGCAGTTGGTCCAGACCAACGCCCGATCCATCCTGGCTGCTGGGGGCGGCCGCACGTCAGCGCATACACACCGTTACGGTGGTGCGACATGGACGGGTAAGGTAGCGCCCCGTGCCGGTCCCGGGGCGTGCGCACGACCGGCTGACCCGAAATTCCTCGGGTCCGCCTGTCGGGGTTCGCCCGAGGTCCGTACGCTGCGGTGTGAGTGCATGTCGGAAGGCGGCCCAGCAGCCGCCGTCCGACCGGGTCGGCGGAGCCCGGGGCGATCTCGACCGGCACGGATGTAAACGACGGAACAAGACTACGAGCGGTGCCCGCCACTCCCACAGATGGCGGCCCGCAGGCCCTGGGGGCGGTGGCGTGACCGTGACAGAAATTCAACAGGACACCGGTACGAGCGGTGTGATCGCACAACGACGCGTCCTGGTGGTGGAGGACGAGCCCACCATCGCCGAGTCGATCGCGGCCCGGTTGGGCGCGGAGGGCTTCAAGGTGGCCGTCGCGCACGACGGCCCCGGCGCGGTGGACGGGTTCCACACCTGGCAGCCCGACCTGGTGGTGCTCGACATCATGCTGCCCGGCTTCGACGGCCTCGAAGTGTGCCGCCGGATCCAGGCGCAGCGCCCGGTGCCGGTGCTGATGCTCACCGCCCGGGACGACGAGACCGACCTGCTGGTCGGCCTCGGCGTGGGCGCCGACGACTACATGACGAAGCCGTTCTCGATGCGCGAGCTGGCGGCCCGGGTCAACGTGCTGCTGCGCCGGGTCGAGCGGGCCCAGCAGGCGGCCCGCACTCCCGCGCTGGGCAGCCTGCGGTTCGGCGAACTGGAGATCGACCACGTGCAGCGCCGCGTCCGGCTCGGCTCGGGCGACGTGCACCTGACCCCGACCGAGTTCGACCTGCTGGCCTGCCTGGCCGCCCAGCCGCGCGCGGTGCTCACCCGCGAGCAGCTGCTGGCCGAGGTCTGGGACTGGACCGACGCCTCCGGCACCCGGACGGTGGACAGCCACGTGAAGGCGCTGCGGCGCAAGATCGGCGCGACCTGGATCCGCACGGTGCACGGTGTGGGCTACGCGCTGGAAGCCCCGGTCGGGTGACGGCGGCACGAGCGGGCCGGACCGGCCCGCAGGCCGTGGCCGCCGGCACGGGAGCCGGGCACAGATGACGAGCAGCAACACCGAGGTCGACCCGCCCGCGCGGCTCGGCCGCACCGGCCGGTTCGCCGCGCGGGTGTGGGCCGCGGTCAGACCGCTGGACCCGGTCCGCTCCATCAAGGGCAAGCTGGGTCTGCTGGTCATCATCGCGGTGGCGATCGCCACCGGCCTGATGGTGATCGCGATCCGGTCCGAGACCCAGGTGCGGGTGATCCTGGTCTTCTCGATGATCGCCTCGCTGCTCTTCATGCAGATCCTGGCGCACACCCTGACGGCGCCGCTGCGCGAGATGACGGCGGCCGCCCGGGCGATGGCCGGCGGCGACTACAGCCGCCGGGTCAAGGCCCCCTCGCGGGACGAGATCGGCGAGCTGGCGGCCACCTTCAACCGGATGGCCGCCGACCTGGAGGCCGCCGACCGGCACCGCCGCGAGCTGGTGGCCAACGTCTCGCACGAACTGCGCACGCCGATCGCGGCGCTGCAGGCGGTGCTGGAGAACATGGTGGACGGGGTGGTGCCCCCGGACTCCGCCACCCTGGGCGCCGCGCTGGAGCAGACCGAGCGGCTCGGCCGGCTGGTCACCCACCTGCTCGACCTGTCCAAGCTGGACGACGGCGTGGTGCCCCTGGACGCCCGCGAGTTCGAGGTGGAGCCGTTCCTGGCCGGCGTGCTGCGCGGCCTGACCGTGGACGGCGCGACGGCCGGCGGCGCCTGGAGCCGCCGGGGCGACGTGCGGCTGAGCCTGGACGTGCAGCCGGCCGCGCTGACCGCGGTGGCCGACCCGGAGCGGCTGCACCAGGTGGTGGCGAACCTGGTGGACAACGCCTGCAAGCACTCCCCCGCCGACGGGCTGGTCACCGTCCGGGCCCGGGCGGGCGAGGGGCTGCGGGCGCTGCTGCTGGAGGTGGAGGACCAGGGGCCGGGGATCCCGGCCCAGGACCGCACCCGGGTCTTCGACCGGTTCAGCCGCTCCGGCACCGCGACCGCCTCCGGTCCCGGCAGCGACGGCGGCACCGGGCTCGGCCTGGCGATCGCGCGCTGGGCGGTGGACCTGCACGGCGGTCGGATCGCGGTGGCGGACGGCACCCAGGGCTGTCTGATCCAGGTGGCGCTGCCGGGCGACGCCGCGCCGGTGCCGCGCCCGCTCTGAGCGCACCGCGACGACCCGCGCACGGGCCCCCGGGAACGCCTCCCGGGGGCCTGTCCACTGTGGGGTCCGACACATCCGGGACACGCACTGTCCACCCCGGCCAGGCTTGTCACACAATTGCGACATCTCGGTGATCGACAGCCAATGACTGATCGCACCCGGCCAATACCGTGGTGTTCTGTCCGGTTTGATGACGATTCATCCCCCACGAAGCGCTGCGCGTTTCCCCACGAAGCCGCACTTCTAACGCAAAAATCCGGCCAATCTCGCTCAACGGACTGTGATCTGGACGACGCAGACCCCCCGGGGACTGCGCGATCACTGGTCAGGGGCGTAGCCTTAATCCCCGCTGTCCAAACATCCCAAAAGGAAGCGGAAGAGGGCGGTTGCCGCCGTGTCGCCACAGTCCCCTGAAACCCCCAACAGCTCGGCCCCACGCAGTGCGGAGAAGCCCACTGGCTTCGGTCCCAATGAGTGGCTCGTCGACGAGATCTACCAGCAGTACCTCCAGGACCCCAACTCGGTCGACCGAGCCTGGTGGGACTTTTTCGCCGACTACAAGCCCGGTACCGAGGTGACCTCAGTGACCCAGGCCGTGACCCCGGTCGGCTCCGCGCCGGCCCCCGTCGCCGCCCCTGCCCCTGCTGCCGCTGCCGCTCCGGCGCCGGCTGCCCCCGCCGCCGCCCCGGCAGCTGCGCCCGCCCCCGTGGTGGCCGCCCCTGTCGCGGCCGCGCCGCTGGCAGCCCCGCCGGCCGCACCGCCGGCGCCGAAGGCAGCCGCTGCCCCCGCCGCCCCGGCCGCGCTCGCCGACGGGCCCGAGCTGGTCGCGCTGCGCGGCCCGGCCAAGGCCGTCGCGACGAACATGGACGCCTCCCTGGAGGTGCCGACCGCGACCTCGGTGCGCGCCGTCCCGGCGAAGTTGCTGATCGACAACCGCATCGTCATCAACAACCACCTGCAGCGCGCCCGCGGCGGCAAGGTCTCCTTCACGCACCTGATCGGCTACGCCATGGTGCAGGCCCTGAAGGCGACCCCGGGCATGAACCACAGCTACCAGGTGAAGGACGGCAAGCCCTTCCTGGTCAAGCCGGACCACGTGAACCTGGGCCTGGCGATCGACCTGGTGAAGCCGAACGGCGACCGCCAGCTGGTCGTCGCGGCGATCAAGAAGGCCGAGACCCTCGACTTCTTCGGCTTCTGGCAGGCCTACGAGGACATCGTCCGCCGGGCCCGCGCCAACAAGCTGACCATGGACGACTTCACCGGCGTCACGGTCTCGCTGACCAACCCGGGCGGCATCGGCACCGTGCACTCGGTGCCGCGCCTGATGCAGGGTCAGGGCACCATCCTCGGCGTCGGCGCGATGGA
The DNA here is from genome assembly GCF_007829815.1 of Kitasatospora viridis. Taxonomy (NCBI): domain Bacteria; kingdom Bacillati; phylum Actinomycetota; class Actinomycetes; order Kitasatosporales; family Streptomycetaceae; genus Kitasatospora; species Kitasatospora viridis. The sequence continues at coordinate 1,974,999 of NZ_VIWT01000001.1, forward strand.
GTACCCGGCCGAGTTCCAGGGCACCTCGCAGGAGACCCTGTCCCGGCTCGGCGTCTCCAAGATCATGACGCTGACCTCGACCTACGACCACCGGGTCATCCAGGGCGCCGCCTCCGGCGAGTTCCTGCGCGCGATCCACCAGCTGCTGCTGGGCGAGCACGGCTTCTACGACGAGGTCTTCGAGTCGCTGCGGATCCCGTACGAGCCGGTCCGCTGGGCCACCGACGTCGCCACCACGCACGAGGACGAGGTCAACAAGACCGCCCGCGTGATGGAGCTCATCCACTCCTACCGGGTCCGCGGCCACCTGATGGCCGACACCGACCCGCTGGAGTACAAGCAGCGCAAGCACCCCGACCTCGACGTCACCACCCACGGCCTCACCCTGTGGGACCTGGAGCGCGAGTTCGCGGTCGGCGGCTTCGGCGGCCAGAAGATGATGAAGCTGCGCGACATCCTCGGCCTGCTGCGCAACACCTACTGCCGCACCGTCGGCATCGAGTACATGCACATCCAGGACCCGAAGCAGCGCAAGTGGCTGCAGGAGCGCCTGGAGAAGCCGTACACGAAGCCGGAGCGCGAGGAGCAGCTGCGGATCCTGCGCCGGCTGAACTCGGCAGAGGCCTTCGAGACCTTCCTGCAGACCAAGTACGTCGGCCAGAAGCGGTTCTCGCTGGAGGGCGGCGAGTCGCTGATCCCGCTGCTGGACGCGACCATCGACGCGGCCGCCGAGCACCGCCTGGACGAGGCCGTGATCGGCATGGCCCACCGCGGCCGGCTCAACGTGCTGGCGAACATCGTCGGCAAGCCGTACGGCAAGATCTTCGGCGAGTTCGAGGGCAACCTGGACCCGAAGTCGATGCACGGCTCCGGCGACGTGAAGTACCACCTGGGCTCCGAGGGCACCTTCACCGGCCTGGACGGCGAGACCATCAAGGTGTCGCTGGCCGCCAACCCGTCCCACCTGGAGACGGTCGACCCGGTGGTCGAGGGCATCGTGCGGGCCAAGCAGGACATCCTGGACCAGGGCGGCACCACCTTCCCGGTGCTGCCGATCCAGATCCACGGCGACGCGGCCTTCGCCGGCCAGGGCGTGGTCGCGGAGACCCTGAACATGTCGCAGCTGCGCGGCTACCGCACCGGCGGCACGATCCACCTGGTGGTCAACAACCAGGTCGGCTTCACCGCCGCCCCGGCGTCCTCGCGCTCGTCGATGTACTGCACCGACGTGGCCCGGATGATCGAGGCCCCGATCTTCCACGTGAACGGCGACGACCCGGAGGCCGTGGTCCGCGTCGCGCGCCTGGCCTTCGAGTTCCGCCAGGCCTTCCACAAGGACGTGGTGATCGACCTCATCTGCTACCGCCGCCGCGGGCACAACGAGGCCGACAACCCGTCGTTCACCCAGCCGCTGATGTACGACCTGATCGACAAGAAGCGCTCGGTGCGCAAGCTCTACACCGAGGGCCTGATCGGTCGCGGCGACATCACCATGGAAGAGGCGGAGCAGGCGCTCCAGGACTTCCAGGGCCAGCTGGAGAAGGTCTTCGCCGAGGTCCGCGACGCGGCCGGCGCCCAGGCCGCGGCTCCGGCCGGCCGCCCGGTCGCCGACTTCCCGGTCAGCATCCAGACCGGCATCTCGCAGGAGATGGTGAAGCGGATCGCCGCCTCGCAGACCAACCTGCCGGAGTGGCTGACGGTGCACCCGCGCCTGCTGCCGCAGCTGGTGCGCCGGGCCGCCTCGATCGAGGACAACACCATCGACTGGGCCACCGGCGAGATGCTCGCCATCGGCTCGCTGCTGATGGAGGGTCACCCGGTCCGGCTGGCCGGCCAGGACAGCCGCCGCGGCACCTTCGGCCAGCGCCACGCGGTGCTGATCGACCGGGCCACCGGCGAGGACTACACCCCGCTGCTGTACCTGACCGAGGACCAGGCCCGGTTCACCGTCTACGACAGCCTGCTCTCCGAGTACGCGGCGATGGGCTTCGAGTACGGCTACTCGCTGACCCGCCCGAACGCGCTGGTCATGTGGGAGGCGCAGTTCGGCGACTTCGTCAACGGCGCGCAGACCGTGGTCGACGAGTACATCGCCTCGGCCGAGCAGAAGTGGGGCCAGCACTCCGGCGTCACCCTGCTGCTGCCGCACGGCATGGAGGGCCAGGGCCCGGACCACTCGTCCGCCCGCCCGGAGCGCTTCCTGCAGCTGTGCGCGGACAACAACATGACGGTCGCCATGCCGACCCTGCCGTCGAACTACTTCCACCTGCTGCGCTGGCAGGTGCACAACCCGCACCACAAGCCGCTGGTCGTCTTCACCCCGAAGTCGATGCTCCGGCTCAAGGCCGCGGCGAGTGCGGCGGAGGAGTTCACCGCGGGCTCGTTCCGCCCGGTGATCGGCGACAACTCGGTCGACCCGAAGCAGGTCCGCAAGGTGGTGATCACCGCCGGCAAGTTCTACTACGACCTGGAGGCGGCCCGCGCCGAGCGCGGCATCACCGACACGGCGATCGTCCGGGTCGAGCGGCTCTACCCGCTGCCGATCGCGGAGCTCCAGGAGGAGCTGGCCCGCTACGGCGAGGACGTCCAGTTCGTCTGGGCGCAGGAGGAGCCGGCCAACCAGGGTGCCTGGCCGTTCATCGCGCTGAACCTGATCGACCACCTGGACGTGGTGGTCGGCCGCAAGGCCGGCGCGGCGCGGCTGCGCCGGGTGGCCCGCCCGGCCGCCTCCGCCCCGGCGGTCGGCTCCGCCAAGCGGCACGCGGTGGAGCAGCACGCGGTGCTGGACGAGGTCTTCGCGATCTGACGAGGCACAGCCTGACATCACGTCAGTAACGGTGCGGGGCCCGGCCTGATCACAGGCCGGGCCCCGCGCTAATCTCTGCGCCATGCCTGCCGAAGAGTCGCTCCCCGTCCCGCCCCCGCCCCCGGCCTTCCAGCCGCTGCTGCCGGACGATCCGGCCGAGGTGGCCAGCTACCGGCTGTTCGCGCGGCTCGGGTCCGGCGGCATGGGCCGGGTCTACCTCTCCTACACCCCCGGCGGACGTCCGGTGGCGCTCAAGGTGGTCCGGCCGGAGTTCGCCGAGGACGCCGAGTTCCGCCGCCGGTTCGGCCAGGAGGTGGCCAACGCGCAGCGGATCCACGGGCTGTACACCGCCCAGGTGATCGACGCCGGGACCACCGCCGACGCGCCGTGGCTGGTCACCGCCTACGTGCCCGGCCCCTCCCTTCAGCAGGTGGTGCGCGAGCACGGCCCGCTGCCGGTGCGCACCGTGCTGCTGCTGCTCGGCGGCATCGCCGAGGCGCTGCAGGCGATCCACAGCGTGGCGGTGGTGCACCGCGACCTGAAGCCGGCCAACGTGCTGGTGGCCGCCGACGGCCCGCGGGTGATCGACTTCGGCATCGCCCGGGCCGCCGACGCGACCGCGCTGACCGGCACCGGCTACCGGATCGGCTCGCCCGCCTTCATGGCCCCCGAGCAGGCCCAGGGCGGTGCGGTCACCCCGGCCACCGACGTGTTCGCGCTCGGCGCGCTGGCCGCCTACGTGGCGAGCGGCGTCCAGCCGTTCGGCGAGGGGCCGGAGACGGCCGTGCTCTACCGGGTGGTGCACGAGGAGCCCGACCTCGGCGCGGTGCCGGCCGATCTGCGCGAGCTGGTGCTGCGCTGCCTCGCCAAGGCGCCCGGGGACCGGCCGGCGCCCGCCGAGATCATCGAGACCGCCCGCAACCACCCGGCGGTGGGCGGGCAGTTGCGGTTCGCCGACGACTGGCTGCCCGCGCCGGTGAACACCGAGATCACCCGGCGCTCCGACCTGCCGCGCACGCCGCCGCGGCCGGTGCCGGTCGTGCCGACGGTGCCGGTGGCGCCGCCGATGCCCAGCGCGCCGCCCGTGGCGACGCTGCCGCCGGTGCCGACGGGCCCGGTGCCGACGGGCCTGGCACCGACGGGCTTGGCACCGAACGCGGTTGACGGCACGTCGGGCGGACCGGCCTTCGCCACCGGGGCGGTCACCGCGCCGCTGCCGGCGCCGCAGCCGACCACCGTGCTGCCGCCCCACCAGGCCGTCGCGCCGGCCGCCGCGCCGACCACCCCGCCGGCTGCCGGCGGGCGGCGCGGGTCGGTGTCCTGGAAGACCCTGCTCGCGGTCGCCGTGGTGATGGCGCTCGGCGGCACGCTGGCAGGCGTGCTGCTCAGCCAGGGTGACGGCAAGTCGAACAGCGCGAGCAACGACCGCGCGACGACCTCGGCGCCGACCACCGCGCAGCAGCCTCAGCAACCGGTGGTCGAGGCCCCGACCACCCAGGCCGCCGGCGACGGCGGCGACTCGCCGGTGGCCGCCCCCTCCACCGCCACCGACTCGCCCGGCAGCGGCGTCTCGGCCTCCGGCGGCCCGAGCGCCTGGACCCCGGTGGTGAGCAAGGTCGAGCTGGACATCCCCGCCAGCACGTACGTCAGCGATGCCTACCGGGTGGACCTGACGGCGGGCAAGCTGATCGCCTCGGGCACCAGCGCCAAGTGGGTGCTCGCGCTGCAGCAGGGGGCCAACGGCAGCCAGGCCGGCGCCTTCACCGGCGACGGCGACGACTCCTCGGACTTCGCGGTGATCACCGACCCCTCGGTGACGCCCGGTCAGTGCAACACCGCCATCGACACCCACCCGGACTCCGACCTGAGCTTCACGCACGCCAGTGCCGGCCGGCTGCTCTGCATCCGGGACCGTTCCACGCACGCCGTGGCGATCGCCGCGATCGAGGTGGCCGACGCGCAGACCGGTGAGGTCAAGCTCTCGGTGAGCACCTGGCAGGGCAGCAGCTGAGCCCGTCTATCCTGGCCCGGTACCCCAGAGCTTGAGATTTCGGAGCAGAACCGTGTACTTCACCGACCGCGGCATCGAGGAGCTGGAGAGCCGGCGTGGCGAGGAGGAGGTCACCTTCGAGTGGCTGGCCGAGCGCCTGCGCGAATTCGTCGACCTGAACCCGGACTTCGAGGTCCCCGTCGAGCGACTGGCCACCTGGCTGGCCCGGTTGGACGACGAGGACGAGGACGAGGACTGATCCGGCCGGCACGGCCGGCCGCACGAAGGGCCCGGGAGGCGATCGCCTCCCGGGCCCTTCGCAATTCGGCACGGCGCAGCGCTTGACTGTGCCGCCACGCGATATATCGTGTCTTACGAGGGAAACGCGATACATCGCGATTTGCCGGATCGTCGCCACTCCAGGGTACGACGGCGGCCCCGAACGGGAGGAGCAGAGATGAGCCAGTGGACGGTCAGCGAGCCCGAGCAGATCACCCTGAACGAGCCGGTGCGCTCGGTGCAGGTGCGGATCATCGGCGGGGCGGTCAACGTGGTCGCGGCCGAGGGCCCGAGCCGCCTGGAGGTGAGCGAGCTCAGCGGTGAACCGCTCCAGGTCAGCCTGGAGGACGGCGTGCTGCTGGTCAGCTACCCCAACCTGTCCTGGAGCGACTTCGGCCCGAACCTCAAGTCGGTGGACGCGGTCAAGGACCTGTTCAGCTCCTGGAAGCGCAAGCGCGAGGACCGGGTGGTGGTCTCGCTGACCGTGCCCGCCGACGCGAAGGTCCAGGTCGGCGCGGTCACCGCCGAGTCCACCCTGACCGGCCTGAAGGGCGAGACCACGGCCTACAACGTCTCCGGCGGCACCACCCTGGTCGGCCTGGCCGGCCGCACCGAGGCCGGCACGGTCTCCGGCGACGTGGCCGCCGAGTCGGTCGGCGGCGAGCTGCGGCTGAAGTCGGTCTCCGGCGACCTGACGGTGCTGGCCGGCACCGCCACCACCGTGCGGGCCGGCACGGTCGGCGGCGCGGTCACCCTGGACCTGGCCGGCGCGGCGCCGGCCGACATCAAGGTCAACACGGTCAACGGCGACGTCGCGGTGCGGCTGCCCCGCCCCGCCGACACCACCGTGGAGGCCGGCTCGACCAACGGTCAGTTCTCCACCGCCTTCGACGAGTTGACGGTCAGCGGGTCCTGGGGCGCGAAGAAGCTCAGCGGCACCCTGGGCACCGGCAGCGGCAAGCTGCAGGTCTCCACCGTCTCCGGCGCCATCTCGGTGCTCGGCCGGCCGGAGCCGGAGGACGAGGGCCCCAGCCTGGTCAAGGAGCTGCCGGCCGCCGCCCCGAGCGACGCGGTGCCGAGCGACGCGGAGGCGGGCGAATGAGCGGCGTCTTCGCGCACGGCCGGCTCCGGCTCTACCTGCTGAAGCTGCTGGACGAGTCCCCCCGGCACGGCTACGAGGTGATCCGCCTGCTGGAGGAGCGCTTCCAGGGCCTCTACGCGCCCTCCGCGGGCACCGTCTACCCCCGGCTGGCCAAGCTGGAGCAGGAGGGCCTGGTGGAGCACTCCACCGAGGGCGGGCGCAAGGTCTACCGGATCACCGAGGCCGGCCGGGCCGAACTGACCGACCGTCAGGCCGACCTGGCGGAGCTGGAGCTGGAGATCAGCGCCTCGGTCTCGCAGCTCGCCGGCGCGATCCGGGCCGACGTCCGGGACTCGGCCAAGGACCTGCGCGAGGAGCTGCGCAACGCGGCTCGCACCGCCCGCCAGCCGGAGGACCCCGGCCCGGCCGGCGCCGCCGCCTGGCAGCGCACCCGCGAGGAGTACGCCGGCTTCAAGGCCCAGGCGAAGAAGGCCAAGGAGCAGGAGAAGGCCGCCAAGGAGCAGGCGAAGCGGGCCAAGGAGGAGGCCCGCAAGGCCCGCGAGCAGTCCCAGGCGGTCCGCCAGGCGGCCCAGCAGGAGGCGCTGCGGATCAAGAAGCGGGTCGAGCAGCAGTTCCGCGAGCACGTCGGCAACGGCGACTGGCCGACCGGCCTGTCCGAGGGCCTGTCCGAGCTCACCAAGGGCCTGGCCGGCCTGGCCGACCCGTCCCGCTGGACCTCGTCCTCGGCCGGCACCGCCGCCGCGCCCGAGGACCTGCCCTCCTGGACCCGGACCGACCCGGCGGGCGACCCGGCTCGCGAGCTCGACCGCCTGCTCGACCGCTTCCGCGACCAGGTGCGGGACGCGGCCCGCGACGGCAAGGGCGTGACCGCGGCGCAACTGGCCGAGGCGCGCGCCCTGTTGGGCGGCACCGGCGAGCAGCTGCGCCGCCTGCTCGGCTGAGCCGGCCGAGCGGCCGTCCCCGGCGCGGGTCCACCCGTGCCGGGGACGCGGCGCTTGCTGGGCGCCTACGGGCGCAGCACCAGCTTGCCGAAGACGTCGCCCTTCTCAAGGCGCTCGAAGGCGTCCCGGGCCTCGGTGAGCGGGTGGACGGAGTCGATCACCGGGCGCACGCCGGTGGTGGCGCACAGCGCGAGCAGTGCCTCCAGCTCCTCCTTGGTGCCCATGGTGGAGCCGACCACCTTCAGCTCCAGGAAGAAGATCCGGTTCAGCTCGGCGGCCTTGGGGCTCGGGCCCGAGGTGGCGCCGGAGATCACGATGGCGCCGCCGGGCCGCAGCGCCTTGACCGAGTGCGACCAGGTGGCCGCGCCGACCGTCTCCATCACCGCGTGCACCCGCTCCGGCAGGCGCGCCCCGCTCTCGAAGACGGCGTCCGCGCCGAGCGAGAGCGCCCGGGCCCGCTTGGCCTCGTCCCGGCCGGTGACCCAGACCCGCAGGCCGGCCGCCTTGCCGAGGACGATCAGCGCGGTGGCCACGCCGCCGCCGGCGCCCTGGACCAGCACGGTCTGACCCGGCGTCACCCCGGCCTTGGTGAAGAGCATCCGGTAGGCCGTCAGCCAGGCGGTGGGCAGGCAGGCGGCCTCCTCGAAGGAGAGTTCGGCCGGCTTGGGCAGCAGGTTCCAGGTCGGCACCGACACCTGCTGGGCGAAGGTGCCCTGGTAGCGCTCGGTCAGGATGGAGCGCGGCTCGTCGGGCCCGACACCGTGGCCGGTCTGGCCGACCACCGAGTGGACCACGACCTCGTTGCCGTGCTCGTCCACCCCGGCCGCGTCGCAGCCCAGGATCATCGGCAGGCGGTCGGTGCCCAGGCCCACGCCGCGCAGCGACCACAGGTCGTGGTGGTTGAGCGAGGCGGCCTTGACGGTGACCGTGCTCCAGCCCTCGCGGGCCCGCGGCTCGGGCAGTTCGCCGAGTTCGAGTCCGGCCAGGGGGTCGTCGGGACTGATGCGGGCGGCGTAGGCAGCGAACATGGACCGGACACTAGCCGCCGACGGCCGGGGCCCGGAACCACGCCGGAGTGTGACCTCCGCCGCGTGTCCCGGGCCCCCGAACGGCAGTTCCCGTCTGGCGGGGTGTCAGCGGCGCGCGACACCCTCGCGGCGGGCCGCCTCGGCGACCGCCTTGGTGACCGCCGGCGCGACCCGCGGGTCGAACGGCGACGGGATGACCTTCTGCGCCGACAGCTCGTCGGCCACCACACCGGCCAGCGCCTCGGCGGCGGCCAGCTTCATGCCCTCGGTGATCCGGGAGGCCCGCACCGACAGGGCGCCCGCGAAGATGCCGGGGAAGGCCAGCACGTTGTTGATCTGGTTCGGGAAGTCGGAGCGGCCGGTGGCGACCACCGCGGCGTACTTGTGCGCGACCTCGGGGTGGATCTCCGGGTTCGGGTTGGCCATCGCGAAGACGAAGCAGCCCTCGGCCATGGTGGCCACGGCCTCCTCCGGCACGGTGCCGCCGGAGACGCCGATGAACACGTCGGCGCCGGCCAGCGCGTCGGCCAGCGAGCCCTTCAGGCCGGCCTTGTTGGTGAGCCCGGCGATCTCGGCCTTGACGTCGGTGAGGTCGCCGCGGCCCTCGTGGACCACGCCGCGCCGGTCGCAGACCGCCACGTCGCCGATGCCGGCCGCGACCAGCATCTTGGCGATCGCGATGCCGGCCGCGCCCGCGCCGGAGATGACCGCGCGCAGCGAGCCGATCTCCCGGCCGGTCAGCTTGGCCGCGTTCCACAGCGCCGCCGTGGTGACGATCGCGGTGCCGTGCTGGTCGTCGTGGAAGACCGGGATGTCCAGCGCCTCCTGCAGCCGGCGCTCGATCTCGAAGCAGCGCGGGGCGGAGATGTCCTCCAGGTTGACGCCGCCGAAGGACGGGGCCAGCCGGACCACGGTCTCGACGATCTCGTCCACCTCGGTGCAGGCGAGCGCGACCGGCACGGCGTCCACGCCGCCGAACTGCTTGAACAGGATCGCCTTGCCCTCCATCACCGGGAGCGAGGCGGCCGGGCCGATGTCGCCCAGGCCCAGCACGGCGGTGCCGTCGGTGACCACCGCGACGGTGTTGGCGACCCAGGTGTACTCGTGCACCAGGTCGGGCTGCTCGGCGATGGCGGTGCAGACCCGGGCGACGCCCGGGGTGTAGGCGAGGGACAGGTCGTCCGCGTCCCGGACCGGCACGGTGGCCGCGACCTGCATCTTGCCGCCGCGGTGCAGCGCGAACACGGCGTCGACCGGGTCCGCGGTGTCCTCGGAACGGGGGTGAATGATCTCCGCTGCCACGATGACCTCTTCGTCATTGATCAGCGAGGGCGCGCTGCCCGACCAGCGTGCGAAAGCTCTCGGGCGGCTGTCGCCCTCGAATTGAGGGTTGTGGGGTGCGTGAGTCGCACGGGGCACCCATCAGGAGCCTAGATCGAGGAGGAGGCGTCGCACCGGCGCCTTGATTCCTCGTCACGCACTGTTCACGCACACCCGAAGGGTGTGTGAACCACGGACCCGGAGGGGAGGTTGCGACGCGGTTACGGAGTCGGTGTCGATCGACTTCCGGTCCTCGGCGCCCCGGTCCTGTCCGGACCGGCGAGTCCTCGGTTCGGTTATCGGGGATCACCCGATAGCAGATTCTGACACACCCGCTGACCGGCACGGCAGAGCGGGATGGGAGGATCCCCTTCCCGCCCCCTTCACCGGACCTCGCAGGACACCGGCCGCGCACCCCTCAGCCCGCGGCCGACAGGGCAGACCCGAGGTCTCGCTGCGCCACCCCAGGCAGCCGGCCCGCGGCGGGCTCCACCCTTCGTTCTTCCCTCCCTCAGGAAGTCCCGCCATGTCCAACGGCTTTGCCCTGCCCGAAAACACCGCTCCCCGAAGAACCGCACCGGCGGCGGCCCTGGTCGCCGCAGCCGCGCTGCTGCTGGCCGGCTGCGCGAGCACCCCCGCCCCGGCCGACACCACCGCGGCGCTGCGCGCCCGGCTGCCCAAGGCGATCCTGAGCAGCGGCGTGCTGCGGATCGGCAGCGACCTCAACTACACCCCGGTGGACTTCCGGGGCCAGGACGGCTCGCCCACCGGCCTGGACATCGACCTCGGCAACGCGCTGGCCGCCCAGCTGGGCCTGCGCGCCGAGTTCGTCGACCAGCAGTTCGCCACCCTGATCCCGGCCGTCCAGCACCACCAGCTCGACCTGGCGATGTCCGCCGTGATCGACACCCAGCAGCGCGAGACGGGGGTGGACGCCAACGGCACCCAGGTCGACCCGGGCGCCGACTTCGTGGACTACTTCCTCACCGGCACCGCGATCCTGGTCCGGGCCGGCAACCCGCTGTCCGTGGTCACCCTGGACGACCTGTGCGGGCACACGGTGGCGCTGCAGCGCGGCACCGTGCAGGCCGACATCGCGGCCGGCCAGGTCAACGTCTGCCGGCAGGCGGGCAAGACGCTCACCGTGGACCTGTTCGACACCGACGACCAGGCGCTCGCCGAGGTGGCCTCCGGCAAGGCCGCCGCCGACCTCAACGACTACCCGGTGGCCGCCTGGAACACCCGGCCGGACAACAGCGCGGGCCGCTTCCAGGTGACCGGCGCGCTGCTGCAGACCAGCCTCTACGGCATCACCGTCAACAAGGCCGACACCGGCCTGCGGGACGCGCTGTCCAAGGCGCTGGACCACCTGATCATCGGCGGCCAGTACGACACGATCATCGACAAGTGGGGTGCCCAGGGCGGCCGACTGGCCGCCTCGGAGGTGGACGGGAGCTTCTGAGCGGTGCCCGTGCCCCGCCCCCCGGGCGGGGCACGGGCGGCCCAACTGCCTTGATCCGTTACACATTTTTGATCGCTCGGTGGGTCCGCCGGGCAGTCGGCGGATGGCAAGATCTCTGGCACCACAGGGCGGAGGGTGATCCACCCGCACACGCTCCGTCACCGCGGCCTGAACCGTCTCACCCTCTCACTGGAGGCCCCCATGAGCACTCGCCGCATCCGACTCGCCGCCTTAGCCGCGGCCCTGACCGCCACCGCCGCGCTGACCGCCGGCTGCGGCAGTTCCGGCAGCAGCGGTGGCACCGGCGCCAAGCCGGGAGCGTCCGCGATACCCGCCCCCAGCGCCGTCGCCTCGCTGGCGGCGCTGGTCCCGGCCGACGTGAAGGCCGGCGGGAAACTGGTGGTCGCCACCGACGCCTCGTACGCGCCCAACGAGTTCAAGGACGCCGGCGGCAACATCGTCGGCATGGACGTCGACCTGGCCAAGGCGATCGCCCAGACCCTCGGGCTGACCGCGGACGTGCAGAACGCCACCTTCGACTCGATCATCCCCGGCATGACCGCCAAGAAGTACCAGATGAGCCTCAGTTCGTTCACGGACACCAAGGACCGCGAGGCCAGCGTCGACATGGTCACCTACTTCTCGGCCGGCACCGGGACGGCGGTGAAGAAGGGCAACCCGAGCAAGGTCGACCCGACCGACCTGTGCGGCAAGAAGGTAGCCGTGCAGACCGGAACCACCCAGGCCGACGAGATCAAGAACACCCTCAACCCGGCCTGCCAGAAGGCCGGCAAGCCGACCATCCCGAACGACGGCGACAAGTTCGACCTGCAGACCGACGTGACCACCGCCCTGGTCTCCGGCCGCGACGACGCGATGCTCGCCGACTCCCCGGTGGTCGACTACGCGGTGCAGCAGACCGGCGGCCAGCTGCAGACCCTGGGCGACGTGACCGACACCGCCCCGTACGGCGTGGTGCTGCCCAAGGGCACCGACCTGACCAAGGCCGTGCAGGGCGCGGTCCAGGCGCTGATGGCCGACGGCACCTACCAGGCGATCCTCACCAAGTGGGGCGTCCAGGCCGGCGCCGTCACCACCTCGACGATCGACGGCGCCACCAGCTGACCCACCGTCCGGTCCACTCGAACCCCTGAGGTCACACCGTGAAACCACCTCCCCAGGGCGTGCCGGAAGGGGGACGGCCGGCGCTCGCCCCGGCCGTCCCGGTCCGGCACCCCGGGCGCTGGGCGGGCGCGGTCGTCGTCGCGGTCCTCGCGGCGATGCTGCTGCACGCCCTGGTCGCCAACCCGCAGTTCCACTGGCCGGTGATCCGGCAGTACCTGTTCGACCCCTCGATCCTGCACGGGCTGGGCGTGACGCTGGAGCTGACCGCACTGGCGATGCTGATCGGCGTGGCCGGCGGCACCGTGCTGGCGATCATGCGGCTGTCCCCCAACCCGGTGCTCTCCGGCACCGCCTGGTTCTACGTCTGGGTCTTCCGCGGCACCCCGCTGCTGGTCCAGCTGCTGTTCTGGAACTTCCTCGGCGCGCTGTGGAACCGGCTGTCGATCGGCGTGCCGTTCGGCGGCGCGCTCGGGCTGTCCGACGGCGGCGCGTTCTGGTCCGCGGACACCAACAAGCTGATCCCGCTGTTCGTCGCCGCGCTGCTGGGCCTGGGCCTCAACGAGGCCGCCTACATGGCCGAGATCATCCGCGGCGGCATCCAGTCGGTGTCGTCCGGCCAGACCGAGGCCGCGCTCGCGCTGGGCATGCGGCAGTCCACCACGATGCGCCGGATCGTGCTGCCGCAGGCGATGCGGGTGATCATCCCGCCGACCGGCAACGAGACCATCTCGATGCTCAAGACCACCTCGCTGGTCTCCGCGATCTCCCTGGAGGAGCTGCTGCGGGCCGGCGAGAACATCTACTCGCGGACCTTCCAGACCATCCCGCTGCTGGTCGTGGTGAGCATCTGGTACCTGTTCCTCACCTCGGTCCTGACGGTGGCTCAGTACTACGTCGAGCGGTATTACGCGCGCGGCGCCAACCGGGCGCTGCCGCCCACCCCGCCGCAACGGCTGTACCGGCTGCTGCGCGGGGCCGACCGACGGACGGGGGGCCCGCGGTGACCGACCTGAGCAAGGCGCAGCCCGCCGACCGGGTGGTGCCGATGGTGCGGGCCGAGGCGGTGCACAAGTCCTACGGCCCGCTGCAGGTGCTGCGCGGGATCGACCTGGAGGTCCGGGCCGGCCAGGTGTTCGTGCTGGTCGGGCCGTCCGGCTCGGGCAAGTCCACCTTCCTGCGCTGCGTCAACCACCTGGAGAAGGTCGACGGCGGCCGGCTCTGGGTGGACGGCGAGCTGGTCGGCTACCGGGAGGGCCGGGGCGGCCGGCTGTACGAGCTGAAGGACCGTGAGGTGGCCCACCGCCGGCGCGACATCGGCATGGTCTTCCAGCACTTCAACCTCTTCCCGCACATGACCGCCGCGCAGAACGTGATGGAGGCGCCGGTGCAGGTGAAGGGCGAGCCCCGGGCGGCCGCCCGGGAGCGGGCCCGGGCGCTGCTGGAGCGGGTGGGGCTGGCCGACAAGGCGGACAGCTACCCCGCCCAGCTCTCCGGCGGGCAGCAGCAGCGGGTGGCGATCGCCCGGGCGCTGGCCATGGAGCCCAAGCTGATGCTGTTCGACGAGCCCACCTCGGCGCTCGACCCGGAACTGGTCGGCGACGTGCTGGACGTGATGCGCGGCCTGGCCGAGGAGGGCATGACCATGGTCGTGGTGACCCACGAGATGGGCTTCGCCCGCGAGGTCGGCGACGCGCTGGTCTTCATGGACGGCGGCGTGGTGGTGGAGTCCGGCCACCCGCGCGAGGTGCTGACCGACCCGAAGCACGAGCGCACCAGGGCGTTCCTCTCCAAGGTGCTCTGACCCTGAGGAGCGCCGATCCCGGGGCGCGCCGGTACCGGCGCGCTGGTCCGTGCGGCCGCACCGGGCGGCGTAATAGGCTTAAGGCGAGACACCAGTTACCGCTCCCTCGGAGGATCCCGTGGAGCTCGCCCTCTACGCCGACTACGCCGTCCGGTTGGTCAACAGCGAGGAGCCGGACCGCGGCACCGACGCACTGACCGGCCCCGAGGCGGTGCGCGCGCTGTTCGCCAACCCGCTGTCGGTCGCCGCCCAGCTGGCCGGCCCGGACGACCTGGCCCCGATGCGGGAGCTGCGGTCCCGGCTGCGGGCGGTCTTCGAGGCCGCCGCCGACGGCCGCGAGACCACCGGGGTGGACCTGCTGAACGGCCTGCTCGCCGAGTACCCGGTGAGCCCGCAGGTCTCCGGCCACGACTACCTGGACGAGAGCGGACGGCCGCGCTGGCACCTGCACCTGGCCGACCACGCGGCCACCGCCACCGCCAACTTCGCCGCGCTGGCCTGCATGGGCCTGGCGATCCAGCTGACCGAGCTGGGCGCCGACCGGCTGGGCATCTGCCAGGCGGCGCCCTGCCGCAACGCCTACCTGGACACCTCGACCAACCGCTCCCGGCGCTACTGCTCGGACCGCTGCGCGACCCGGGCCAACGTGGCGGCCTACCGGGCCCGCAAGCGGGCCGAGGCGGCCCAGCAGGCCGCCCCGGACGCCGCTACAGCTCGGGGCTGAGCCGGCGGAACACCCCGAAGCGGGCCGCCAGCCCCGGCACCCGCCCGAGCGGCCAGCGGCACAGCGCCCGCTCCAGCCAGCCCGCCGGGGCCAGCCAGCCCACGCTGGGGCTGACCCGCGCCAGCACCCGGCCGAGCACCAGCTCGGGCGGCACCGCGCCGAAGTCCCGGCTGTCGTTGCCCAGGAACTGGTTGTCGGAGAGCAGCCACCAGCCCTTGCTCCGCAGTTCGGCGGCGCGCTTCACCACCAGCAGGTCCTGCCGCATCGGGTGACGGACCAGCAGCACCGCGCCGGGCCGGACCCTGGCGCCGTACCGGACCACCACCCTGTCCCCCGGGTAGAGGGTCGGGACCATCGAGGGCCCGTCCACGTCCACCACTCCGATCGGCACCAGCCCGCCCCCCGTGCGGACCACGGGTTCTGGGCCTGCGTCAGTGTCCCGCCGCCGCAGTGCCGCCATGCTGCCCACCTCCTCGTCATGCCGTTGCGGTCCGTGGAGCGGTGACCCGCTCCGGGTCCAGCATCCCGCATGCCCAACGCGTGCCCGATATCGCCCGGTTCCGACTCAACCTTTTGCCCTAGGCCGTCGTCCCGGCCATGAGATCGCGGATCGCTCGGGGTAATCTCGGCGCGGGAAGACGATCTAAGGAAGGACTCCCATGTTCTCTCGTCTGTTTGCGCCTCGTGTCACCGCCCACGCCCACTGCGACCTGCCCTGCGGTGTCTACGACCCGGCCCAGGCCCGGATCGAGGCCGAGTCGGTGAAGGCCACTCAGGAGAAGTACCAGGCCAACGAGGACGCCAGCTTCCGCGCCCGCGCCATCATCATCAAGGAGCAGCGCGCCGAGGCCGTCAAGCACCACCTGTCGGTCCTGTGGAGCGACTACTTCAAGGCCCCGCACTTCGAGACCTACCCGGGCCTGCACGACCTGTTCAACCGCGCCCTGAAGGCCGCCTCGGCCACCAAGGCGTCGAACGACCCGGCCACCGGCCAGGCCCTGCTCGACCTGATCGCCGAGATCGACGCGATCTTCTGGGAGACCAAGAAGGCCTGAGGCACCCGCCTCGCCCGACGGCGCCGCGCCCCCGCACCGGGGGCGCGGCGCCGTCGCGTCTCCCGGCTCCGGCGCCCGCCCAGTAGGCTCGACGGCATGATCCGAAACGCCGTCGTCGAGGACGTCCCCAGCATCGTCGAAATGATCCGCGAGCTCGCCGAGTACGAACGGGCGCTGCCCGAGGCGCGGGCGACCGAGGAACAGCTGCGCGAGGCGCTGTTCGGCGAGCAGCCGGCGGTGTTCGCGCTGATCGCCGAGGACGACGCGAGCCTGGAGACGGTCGGCTTCGCCCTGTGGTTCCGCAACTTCTCCACCTGGAAGGGCACCCACGGGATCTACCTGGAGGACCTGTACGTGCGCCCGGAGCACCGCGGCGGCGGCCACGGCCGGGCCCTGCTGACCGCGCTGGCCAGGACCGCGGTGGAGCGCGGCTACCAGCGCTTCGAGTGGAGCGTGCTGGACTGGAACGAGCCGTCGATCGGCTTCTACAAGTCGCTGGGCGCGGTGCCGATGGACGAGTGGACGGTCCACCGGCTCTCCGGCGAGGCGCTGGAGGCCCTCGGCCGGAGCTGACGCGGCGTCGGCCGGCCACCCCGCAGGGGGAATCCGGTCGCAGGTCGCGACATCTCTCGGCCGATCGCGGTAACGTCTCGGCGGACGGCCCGCGTCCGGTGCCGCCCGGCTGGGTAGGAGTCGGAACGTACCGCACCACCCCTCAAGACAGTTGGGGCGAAGCAGTTGAGCCAAGCAACAGAACGTGCTGGGGCCCACGGGGCCGAAGCACAGCACGTCACCCAGGAGGTGAGGGTGTCCCAGATCGACGGTGCTCCCGAGGAGCAGGCGGCGAACGACTTCGTGGAGGTCCGGCTGCCGGCCCAGGGGGCCTACCTCTCGGTGCTGCGGACGGCCACGGCCGGTCTCGCGGCGCGGCTGGACTTCACTCTGGACGAGATCGAGGACCTGCGGATCGCGGTCGACGAGGCCTGCGCGATCCTGCTCCAGCAGGCGGTCCCCGGATCGGTGCTGTCCTGCGAGTTCCGGCTGGTCGGGGACGCGCTGCGGGTGACCGTGGCCGCCCCGACCACCGACGGCCGGGCCCCCGAGCGGGACACCTTCGCCTGGACGGTGCTCTCCGCACTGGCCGGCGAGGTGGAGTCCTCGGTGGCCGAGGACCGCACGGTCAGCATCAGCCTGCACAAGAAGCGCGGCGGGACGCTGCTGCAGCCCTAGTTCCGACGACGGCCGGACCGTCCCGCGACCGGCACTCCCGCCGGACGGTCCGGTCGCGGAACAATCAATGTGATGGCCCGGCCGCTGCGGCGGTCCGGGCGCTCCCGGAACGGAACGGGGGATCACCGTGAGTGATCTGGATCGCAACTCCACCGTCGGGCCGCGGCCCGCGCGGGACCGGTCGACGGACGCGCCCGCGTCCGCCGGCGGTCCGGCCGCGGGCACGGCCGCCCGGCGCCGTACCGTGCCGGCGCAGCCCGGCGGGTCCGCCGGACCCGCCCCCTCCCCCGACGCGCACCCGAAGGACGCCCAGCGGATGAGCCAGCCGACCGACCCGACGCCGGATGGGACGGCGGCCGTGCCGCCGCCGTCCGACGAGCCCGACCCGCGCGAGCGGCGGGCCGAGGCTGCGGCCGATGACCAGCTGGGCGACGGGGAACTGGGTCCGGCGGCCGACACGGTGCGGGCCGCGGTGCCCGCCCAGGCCGCCGAGCGGCACCGCACGGCGGCCCCGGACCGGGAGGCCGCCCGGGCGCTGTTCGTGCAGCTCTCGGCGCTGCCGGACGGTTCGCCGGAGCGGGTCGAGCTGCGCAACCAGCTGGTCCGGATGCACATCCCGCTGGTCGAGCACCTGGCCCGGCGGTTCCGCAACCGCGGCGAGCCGCTGGACGACCTGACCCAGGTGGCGACCATCGGCCTGATCAAGTCGGTGGACCGGTTCGACCACGAGCGCGGGGTGGAGTTCTCCACCTACGCCACCCCGACCATCGTGGGCGAGATCAAGCGGCACTTCCGGGACAAGGGCTGGGCGGTCCGGGTGCCGCGCCGGCTGCAGGAGCTGCGGCTCTCGCTGACCACCGCGACCAGCGAGCTCTCCCAGCGGCACGGCCGCTCCCCCACGGTGCACGAGCTGGCCGAGCACCTGGGGATCTCCGAGGAGGACGTGCTGGAGGGCCTGGAGTCGGCGAACGCCTACTCCACCCTCTCGCTGGACGTGCCGGACAGCGACGACGAGTCGCCGGCCGTCGCCGACACCCTGGGCGCCACCGACGAGGCGCTGGAGGGGGTCGAGTACCGCGAGTCGCTGAAGCCGCTGCTGGCCCAACTGCCGCAGCGCGAGCAGAAGATCCTGGTGCTGCGGTTCTTCCGGAACATGACGCAGTCTCAGATCGCCGCCGAGGTGGGGATCTCGCAGATGCACGTGTCGCGCCTGCTGGCCCGCACGCTCGCCCAACTGCGGGACAAGCTGCTCGTCGAGGAGTGACCAGCGGAAGCATGCGCCGGGGCGCGCGCCGAAAGGCGCGCGCCCCGTTGGCACTTCAGTGCGCTCGGCACTCCCGGTGAATCAGCTCTCCGGCTGGTAGAGCGCCGCGGTCACCTTCGGGTTGAGCAGCAGCACCAGCCCGGCCAGCCCGGCCACGCCGACCAGCGCGCCGAGCCCGGCCATCACGTCGCCGGCCCCCCACATGAACCAGGCCACCGGCAGCGCCAGGGTGTGGATCAGCACCGCCGGGGTGCGCCCCCAGCGGCGCAGCTTCAGCAGCCCCCGGGCGGCCACCAGCGGCAGCAGGCCGAGCAGCAGGATCACCACGCCGCCGTACTCGGCCAAGCCCTGGTTGCGGGTGCTCTCGACCAGGGCGGCCACGATGATGTAGCCGCCCCAGACCACGAGCGCGGAGCCCTCGGCGACGGTCAGGGCCACCCCGGCCAGCAGCGGGGTGGGGCGCGCGGGACGCGCGGCGGGAGCGGGAGCGGATTCGGCGGTCACTCCAGCAGGGTAGCCGCCGCCTCCCGGGCACCGAGCCGTAGGCTGAACCTCATGCGCGCGCTCCTGGTCGTCAACCCGAAGGCCACCACCACCAGTGGCCGGACCAGGGACGTACTGACCCACGCCCTGCGCAGCGACCTCAAGCTGGACGTCGCGGTCACCGAGTACCGCGGACACGCCCGTGACCTGGCCCGGGCGGCGGTGGCGGACGGCTCGGTCGACCTGGTGGTGGCCCTGGGCGGCGACGGCACGGTCAACGAGGTGGTGAACGGCCTGCTGGCGCACGGGCCGGGCGAGAAGGTGCCGCGGCTGGCGGTGGTGCCGGGCGGCTCGACCAACGTCTTCGCCCGGGCGCTCGGCCTGCCGAACCACCCGGTGGAGGCGACCGGCGTGCTGCTGGACGCGTTGGACTCCGGGCGGGAGCGGGCGATCTCGCTGGGCAAGGCGATGAGCCCCGGGCTGCCCGACCGCTGGTTCACCTTCACGGCCGGGCTGGGCTTCGACGCCGCGGTGGTCGGCCGGGTGGAGGAGCAGCGCCGGTCCGGCCGGCGGTCCACCCACGCGCTGTACGTGCGCGAAGCGCTGCGGCACTGGGTGACCGAGCGTGAGCGGCGCAAGAACGGGCCCGTCACGCTGGAAATCCCCGGCCGGGCACCGCAGTCGGGCCTCGTGATGTCAATAGTGTCGAACACCTCGCCGTGGACATTCCTGGGCAGCCGCCCGGTGCTTCCCTCCCCTTCCGCGTCCTTCGAAACCGATCTGGACATCTTCGGCATCACTCGAATGACCGCGTTCGGAACCGCTCGCACGATCCGTCAGATTCTGCGCCCGCACACGCCTTCGGAGCAGCCGGGCCAGGCCGCCGCGGTGACCGGCAAGCACGTCGTGTCCTATCACGACGTCAGGCACTTCACCTTGGTTTCACAGGAACCGGCCCCATTTCAGGTCGATGGGGACCACCTTGGAGACAGGAGCCGCGTCAGTTTCACAGGCGTACGCCGGGCACTGCGTGTGATTGTGTGACCAGAAGGGGGTCCTGCCCTTCTTCTCGAACGTGCGAGCCCCCTTCACCCCATAGAAGTACCGCCTGTGAGGTAGGCGACACCGATGAATCAAAAATTCCTCCTCGAAGGGGGTTGTATCCGAGCCTGAGGTTTGCGAACCTCTACATGGCGAACGGGACGCGTCGCAGCGGGACAGCGAGGCGGCCCCACTGTTGCATCCCACTCAGCCTCCGGCTGGGGATCCCACAGGATTTCGCCCGAACCCCACTCAGCACAGACCTCCAGGCCGTAGAGGCCGCTGGTCGCTGTTTGCCGTTGTGGGATTCGTGAAAGCGTTCACATTCACAAGCCATCGATAGCGCTGGAGGCCACCGCCTCCGGCGGGAGGAGTTGGACGACCATGGACTGGCGCCACCGCGCTGTCTGTCGCGAAGAGGACCCGGAGCTGTTCTTCCCGATCGGGAACACCGGCCCTGCTCTGCTGCAGATCGAGGAAGCCAAGGCCGTGTGCCGCCGTTGCCCGGTCATGGAGCAGTGCCTGCAGTGGGCGCTCGAGACCGGTCAGGACGCCGGCGTCTGGGGCGGCATGAGCGAGGACGAGCGTCGTGCGATGAAGCGCCGCGCCGCCCGCAACCGCGCCCGCACCGCCTGAGCGGTCGATCGAGTTCCGATCGCTCTCCGTTAGTCAGCAGTATCGATCAACACATGATCACAGGCTTCGACCGCCACTCCGTCGAAGCCTTCCGCAGGAGCCGCCGCGCCCTGGCACAACGGCCGGCGCGGCCAACCGACGCTGCGACTCACCCGGGTCCGGATACTTGCCACTGTTCACGCAGAGCAATATCGTGGACCTGAGACGCTCACCGTACGCAAGGACGGGGACCGCGTCTCGCCCACAGAGCCCCCGTTCCGACCGACTCCCCCCGACGGCCGGAACGGGTTGAGAGGCCCTGTCGACCCTCCCCCCCCGGTCGACAGGGCCTCGTTTCTTCTTCCCCCGGCTCCCCTCCCCCGGTCACCGGCCTACCACGGCCCGCCGGTTGACGGGCCGTCAGCCGCTCACCTGACCGGGATCTCCAGCACCACCCGGGTGCCGCCGCCGGGCGCGTCGACCATGTCGAAGGTGCCGCCCAGCTCGTTGGTGGCCAGGGTCCTGACGATCTGCAAGCCGAGGTTGCCGCCCTGCTGCGGGTCGAACCCCTCCGGCATGCCGCGGCCGTCGTCCTGCACGGTGATCATCAGGTACTCCTCCGGCCGGGCGCCGCCGGTCCAGCTGTCCGACCAGCCCTTGCCGCCGGCCGGCGCGCGGCCGCGCAGCGCGCTCACCGAGAGGGTGCCCGAGCTGCGGCCGCCGAAGGCGTGCTCCAGCGCGTTCTGCAGCAGCTCGGTGAGCACCATCGCCAGCGGGGTGGCCACCTCGGCGGAGAGGATGCCGAAGGAGCCGCTGCGCCGGGTGGTCACCGCACCGTCCTGGGAGAGCTCCATCACCATCGCCAGCACCCGGTCGGCGATCTCGTCGAAGGCCACCTGCTCGTCCAGGGTCTGCGACAGCGTCTCGTGCACGATGGCGATCGAGCCGACCCGGCGGACCGCCTCGTCCAGCGCGGCCCGGGCCGAGTCGTCGCCCATCCGGCGGGACTGCAGCCGCAGCAGCGCGGCCACCGTCTGCAGGTTGTTCTTCACCCGGTGGTGGATCTCCCGGATGGTGGCGTCCTTGGTCATCAACTCCCGGTCGCGGCGGCGCAGCTCGGTGACGTCCCGGCAGAGCACCAGCGAACCGGTGGGCACGCCCTTGGGCTTGAGCGGGATCGCGCGCAGCGTGACCACCCCGTCCTGCGCCTCCACCTCGGCCTGCCGGGGCGCCCAGCCGCTGGCCAGCTTGACCAGCGCCTCGTGCACCGCGGCGCGCGACGGGGGCACCAACTCGGCCGTGGTGCGCCCGAGGTGACCACCGACCAGGTCGGTGGTCAGGCCCAGGCGGTGGTAGGCGGAGAGCGCGTTGGGGCTGGCGTAGGTGACGATGCCGTCGGCGTCCAGCCGGATCAGGCCGTCGCCGACCCGGGGGGCGGCGTCCATGTCCACCTGCTCGCCCGGGTAGGGAAACGTTCCTGCGGCGATCATCTGGGCCAGGTCGGAGGCGCTCTGCAGGTAGCTGAGCTCCAGCCGGCTCGGCGTGCGCACGGTGAGCAGGTTGGTGTTGCGGGCGATCACCCCGAGCACCCGGCCCTCCCGGCGGACCGGGATCGACTCCACCCGGACCGGCACCTCCTCGCGCCACTCCGGGTCGCCCTCGCGGACGATCCGCCCCTCGTCGAAGGCGGCGTCCAGCAGCGGGCGGCGACCGCGCGGGACCAGGTGGCCGACCATGTCGTCCTGGTACGAGGTCGGGCCGGTGTTCGGGCGCATCTGGGCCACCGAGACGTACCGGATGCCGTCCCAGGTGGGGATCCAGAGCACCAGGTCGGCGAAGGACAGGTCGGATAGCAGCTGCCACTCCGAGACCAGCAGGTGGAGCCACTCCACGTCGGCACCGGTGAGGGTGGTGTGGCGGCGGACGAGTTCGTTCAACGAGGGCACAACGCGAGCGTAGCCAACCGGTGGCCGCACGGCTGCCCCAAGGTTGTCCAGACCAATTTCAGGGCTCTCCTGGACAACCCAGATTGGTCTAGTCCACAATGGTGATGCACCAAGGAGAGACCACCGCGCAACTGCCCTGACCACGCGCGGCCTCTCCGCGGTCGGCCCGTTCGGCGCCGGGGTCCCGCACAATCCCAGCACCGTCCACACGGACCGACGAGAGCTCCGGGCTACGGCGCTGCGCGGGTTGAGGGTCCCGCGTCGCGCCGTGGCCCGTAGTGCTTTTCCGGCTCCGCCTCCGAAGCGAGAGCTCCGGGCTACGGCGCTATGGGCCCCTCCTGCCCGCTGGCGGGCAAGGAGGGAGGGTTGAGGGTCCCGCGTCGCGCCGTGGCCCGTAGTGCTTTTCCGGCTCCGCCTCCGAAGCGAGAGCTCCGGGCTACGGCGCTATGGGCCCCTCCTGCCCGCTGGCGGGCAAGGAGGGAGGGTTGAGGGTCCCGCGTCGCGCCGTGGCCCGTAGTGCTTTTCCGGCTCCGCCTCCGAAGCGAGAGCTCCGGGCTACGGCGCTATGGGCCCCTCTCCCCCAGCCTCCGGCCGGGGGGACCCCCCGCCCGCTGGCGGGCAAGGAGGGAGGGTTGAGGGTCCCGCGTCGCGCCGTGGCCCGTAGTGCTTTTCCGGAGGCTCCTGTGGGGGCCCCTCAGTGCGTTTCGGTCACCTTGGCGAGGGCGCGGGGGGCGTCCGGGTCCTGGCCGCGGGCGATGGTGATCTCGTGGGCGAGCTGCTGGAGCGGCAGGATCTCCAGCACCGGCTGGACCTCCTCCGGCACCCCGGCCGGCAGCACGAACCCCGCCGAGGCCGCCGCCACCTGCTCGCGCTGGCCCACCACCATCAGGTCCGCCCCGCGCCCGCGCAGCCGGTCCAGCACCGGCTGCAGCGCCTCGCCGCCCTTGCCGTCGGGCACGATCGCGATCACCGGCGAGACGTTGTCCACCATCGCCAGCGGCCCGTGCAGCAGGTCGGCGCCGGAGAACGGGGTGGCCGGGATGTAGGTGGTCTCCATCAGCTTCAGCGCCGCCTCCCGGGCGGTCGGGTAGCCGTAGCCGCGCGAGGTGATGACCAGCCGCTGGGCGAACCGGTAGCGCTCGGCCAGCGCGCGCACCTCGCCCTGGCGGGCCAGCACGGCCTCGGCGAGCTCCGGCAGCTCGCGCGCCGCGGCCCCGCCCTCGCCGCGCATCCCCCGCACGAACAGGTAGAGCGCGAGCAGCTCGGCCGTGTAGGTCTTGGTGGCCGGCAGCGCGCGCTCCAGGCCGGCCAGCACGTCGATGTGGAACTCGGAGGCCTCGGCCAGCGGGGAGGCCGGGTTGTTGGTGACCGCCAGGGTGACCGCCCCCGCCTCCCGGGCCGCCCGGGTGGAGGCGAACAGGTCGGGCGAGCCGCCGGACTGGCTGACGGTGACCACCAGCACGTCGGTGAGGTCGGGCCGCGCGCCGTACGCGGTGGTGGTCGACATCGAGGCGAGCCCGGCGGGCTTGCCGAGCACCACCTCGACCAGGTACTTGGCGTACAGCGCCGCGTTGTCGGAGGTGCCGCGCGCGGTCAGCAGCACGAACCGCGGCCGCCGGGCCGCGATCTGCCCCGCGACCGCCCGGATCGGCTCGGCCCCCTGCTCCAGGATCCGCCGCAGCACCGCCGGCTGCTCGGCGATCTCCGCCGCCATGATCCGGCCGGGCGCGCCCGCCTGGTGGTCACTGGTCATGGTCTGAGCCTCCGTCACATCGAGCCCGTTGTGCCGGTGTTGATCGTATGGCCGGACCGGCCCGGCGGGCCGGATCAGCGCGCGGCGGCCGGTCGCCTCGGACCGGCCGCCGCGCAGGACTGATTGCCGGTCAGGACCGGTCGTCGGTCAGGACTGATTGTTGATCAGCTGGTTGATCTGCGCGTCGGCCGCCTTCGCCGCCTGGTCGACGGACTTGCCGGCCAGGATCGAGTTCAGCATGTTGACCAGCACGTTCTGCTTCTCCACCTGCGCCCAGCCGGGGGCCAGCGGGGTGAACCAGGCATCGGGGACGGAGTTGGCGGCCGCGGCGGTGTCCGGCTTGTACTTGAGCGGGTCGAGCTGGGTGAGGTTGTTCGGCAGGATGTTCTTGCTCGCCAGCAGCGCCTCCGACTTGGCGCTGGTGAAGAGCTTGACCCAGGCCGTGGCGGCCGCGGTGACCTGGGACTTCGCGGTGATCGCCAGGTCGGAGCCGCCGATGAAGGAGGGCAGCGGCTGGCCGTTCGGGCCGGGGAAGGCGGCCACCTTGAGGCTGTCCTTCAGCGAGGGGTCGGCACCGGCCGTGCCGGCGGCGTTGGCCGCCTCCCAGCTGTTGCCGTAGAGCACCGCGGCCTTCTGCTGGCCCAGCACGTCCGACTGGTGCAGCTCGTTGACCGTCAGGTCGCCGTGGTTGTAGCGCTTGACCAGGTCGACGAAGTGCTGGATGCCCTGCTCCGCCTTCGGGTCCTCCAGCGTGCCGTGCCAGTTGCCGGCGCTGTCGAACTTGGCGATGGTGCCGCCGTACGCCGCCACGTAGGACATCGCCGCGTACCAGTAGGGCCCGGGCAGGTAGAGGGCGGAGAACGACTTGTCGTCCTTGTGCGCGGCGGCCACCTTGTCCATCGCGGCCTTCAGGTCGTCCTCGGTCTTCGGGAAGTCGGCGCTGCCGGTGGCCTGCTGGAGCATCGCGCTGTTGTAGATGCCGACTCTCGCACCGGCGTAGTAGGGCACGCAGAACAGCTTGCCGTTGTACGTGCAGGTGTCCTCCAGGCCGCGGATCCAGCTGTCGGAGTTGTCGTAGTCGGTGCGGTCGAGCTGGGCCAGCGAGCCGTTCAGGATGTAC
The DNA here is from genome assembly GCF_007829815.1 of Kitasatospora viridis. Classification (NCBI taxonomy): domain Bacteria; kingdom Bacillati; phylum Actinomycetota; class Actinomycetes; order Kitasatosporales; family Streptomycetaceae; genus Kitasatospora; species Kitasatospora viridis. Next base: position 2,000,084 of record NZ_VIWT01000001.1, read on the forward strand.
TTCATGGTCTCGGTGTTGCCGAGTTCCACCACGTCCGGCGCCTTGTCCTGGCCGAGCGCGGTGTCCAGGTTGGCGACCTTGTCGGTCCAGTTCTGGTAGCTCAGCTTGAGCGTGACGTTCGGGTACTGCTGGGCGAACTCGTCGTTGACCTGCTGCACCAGGTCGGGCCAGCTGGTCTGGGCGTCGTTCATCAGCCAGACGGTGAGCGTGCCGGTCATCGCCCTGGGATCGGTCGACTTCCCGGCGGCGGGGCCACCGCCGCCGCCCCCGCAGGCGCTCAGGCTCACGGCGAGCGCGGTGCCGACGGTCGCGGCAAAGAGCTGACGACGCTTCACGCAATCCTCCCGGGAAAACGGTTTGAGGGACGCCCGGGACGAACGTCGGCCGGGGCAACCGAGGTCGGGGGTGGTCCAGACCAGATTTCTGGAGCCTGGCCTAGACCAAACCCGATGTCAACGCGGAACGGCCGTCAAACCCCCGCCGTTGCACACCCGTTGTGCACAGTAAGCAGTGTGAGACGGTTTCACTACCCGAGGTTGCCTTAATGCCTGCTTAAGGCATGACAAGTCCGCCACGAACCATTGGGGCAAGGCATTGCGGCAGGACATTACGGAAAGCCGTTGTGACGGGCATTCAGGGAATTCCCAGGAAATGCACCGGGGCCCCGGCGGAGGATTTCTCCTCCACCGGGGCCCCGGTACTGAGCGGCGGTCAGAAAGCTTTCAGCGGCTGACCGTGGGCTGGCCCGTGAGCACCTCCACGGCGGCCAGCCCGCAGACCCGCGCCGCGCCGTGGGTGGCGATGTGCAGCGCGCCGGCCGGGCGGGCCTGCGGCACCCCCATCTCCACCACCAGCGAGTCCGGGCGGGCGTTCAGCAGCAGGCGCAGTGCCGCTGACATCCAGTCGTGGCGGTGCACGTCGCGCACCACCAGCACCAGCCGGCGGCCCTCGGCCGCGGCCAGCAGGTCGGTCACCAGCGCGTCCAGCTCGGCCTCGCCGGCCTGCTCCGGGCCGATGCCGCGGCTGCGGGTGCCCGGGAAGCGCTCGGCCAGCATGCCGGCCACGCCCCACGGGGTGTCGTCGCCGACCGCGATGTTGGACTCCGGCGAGAAGGAGGCGACGAACGGCCGGTCGGTCACCGGCACGAACGGCCGCGCCGGATCGGCGGTCACCTTGAGCGCCCGGCGGGCGGCCCGCAGGCCGATCGACAGGTCCGGCTCGACCGGGGCCTTCAGCCGGCCCTGCCGCGCCCAGGAGCCCAGCTCCCGGACCCGGGCGGCCGCGTCGGCCAGCCGCTCCGGGGCCAGCCGGCCCTCCCGGACCGCCGCCACGATGGCGTCCCGCAGCTCCAGCACGGTCTCCTCGTCGCACAGCCCGCCGCCCACGCAGATCGCGTCGGCGCCGGCGGCCAGCGCCAGCACGGTGCCCCGGGCGATGCCGTAGGTGTCGGCGATGGCGCCCATCTCGATCGCGTCGGTGACGATCAGGCCCTGGTAGCCGAGACCGCCCGCGCTCTCCGGCGCCCGCAGCAGACCGCCCAGCACCGCCGCGCTCAGCGTGGCCGGGAACTGCGGGTCGAGCGCCGGGATCATGATGTGCGCGCTCATCAGTGCCTTGACGCCGGCCGCCACCGCGGCCCGGAACGGCGGCAGGTCGCGGGCGCGGACCAGCTCCTCGTCCACGTCGATCAGCGGCAGGCCGTGGTGCGAGTCCACGTTGGTGTCGCCGTGGCCCGGGAAGTGCTTGGCGCAGGCGGCGACGCCGGCCTCCTGCAGGCCCTCCACCCAGGCGGCGGTGTGCCGGGCGCAGAGCTCGGGGTCGGCGCCGAACGAGCGCACCCCGATGATCGGGTTGCCCGGGTTGGAGTTGACGTCGGCGGCCGGCGCCCAGTTGAAGTTGACCCCGCACTCGGCCAGCGCCCGGCCCAGCTCGCGGGCCACGTCCCGGGTCAGGGCCGGGTCGTCGATCGCGCCGAGCGCCAGGTTGCCCGGCCAGGAGGAGCCGGAGCCGACCTCCAGGCGGGTGACGTCGCCGCCCTCCTCGTCGATCGCGATCAGCAGGTCCGGGTTCTCCCGGCGCAGTTCGGCGGTGAGCGCGGCCAACTGGGCCTGGTCGGTGACGTTGCGGCCGAACAGCGCGACCGAGCCGAGGCCGGCGGCGATGTGCCGGTGCACCCACTCGGGGGGCGTGCTGCCCTCGAAGCCGGGCTGCAGCACGGTGAGCGCGTCGCGGTGCAGCTGGTCGCTGTCCTGGACGGTCTGGGTCAGGATGCTCAAGGGTCAGCCCTTTACTGCGCCGTCGGTCAAACCGCCGACGGCCTTGCGCTGGAACAGGAAGAAGATCAGCAGCACCGGGAGGGAGAACAACGTGGAGGCGGCCATGGTGGCGCCCCAGTCGTCGCCGAAGGTGGTCTGGAACGAGGTCAGCCAGAGCGGCAGGGTCTGCGCGGTGCCGGGGCCGGTCGCCTTGTTCAGGACCAGGACCAGCGGCAGCTCGTTCCACGCGGTGATGAAGCCGAACAGCGAGGTGGACATCAGGCCGGGCGCGAGCAGCGGGAAGATCACCCGGACGAAGGCCTGGAAGCGGGTGCAGCCGTCCACCATCGCGGACTCCTCCAGCTCCTTGGGCACGGCGGCCATGAAGCCGCGCAGCGTCCAGATCGTGAAGGGCAGCACCATCATCATGTAGAAGAGGGTCAGCGGCACCAGGCTGTTCAGCATGTTGTTGTCGCGCACGATCATGTAGATCGAGATCGTCATGACCTCCCACGGCGCCATCTGGGAGACCATCACCACCAGCACGAAGGCCTTGCGGCCGCGGAACCGCATCCGGGTGACGGCGAAGGCGGCCGCCGTGGCGATCACCAGCGAGGCGCTCACCGCGACCACCGTGACGATGAAGCTGTTGGCGACGAAGGACCAGAACTGGTCGGCGCCGGTGGCGGTGGAGAAGTGCTCCAGGGTGCCGTTGAACGGGATGAAGACCGGGGTCTTGCTGATGATGTCGCCGGTCTTCTTGAAGGCCGTGCTGATCATCCAGTAGACGGGGAACGCGAAGAAGATGACGAGGACGACGGCGATGGCGTTCGGCCAGCTGCGTCCCAGCACGGAGCGCCTCACAGCTCGTCCTCCTGCTTGATGATGATCCGGAAGTAGTAACCCATCAGCACCGAGAGCATCAGGATGGTGAGCACCGCGATCGCCGACCCGACGCCGTAGTGCTGGTTGCCGACGCCCTCGATGAAGGCGTAGACGGGCAGGGTCTCGGTGAGCCGCTGCGGTCCGCCGTCGTTGATGGCGTAGACCTGGGTGAAGCACTTGAAGATCCAGATGACCTCAAGGAACGTGGTGCCGAGGAAGAACGGCTTCAGGTTCGGGTAGATCACCGAGGTGAAGATCTTCCAGGAGCCGGCGCCGTCCAACCGGGCCGCCTCGTACAGCTCGTTGGGGATCGTGGTCAGCGCGCCGTACATGTTGAAGGCGACGAACGGGATCGAGCCCCAGACGATCAGCAGGATGATCACGAAGAACGTGGAGTACTGCGAGCTGTACCAGTTGTAGTCGGCCATGCTGTGCCAACCGAGCTTGTCCAGGAACCAGTTGACCACGCCGTAGCGGGAGTCGAAGAGCCAGGTGAAGACGGTGGTCTGGGCCACGAACGGCATCGCCCAGGCGAGCATCAGGCTGATCTGCAGCGCCAGCCGCATCTTCTTGCCGAGCCGGTTCAGCAGCAGGCCGACCAGCGTGCCGATCACCATGACCAGCACCACGTTGATCACGGTGAAGGCGACCGAGCGGCCGGCGGTGTGCCAGAACTCGCTGCTGGACAGCTGGTCGGTGTAGTTCTTGAACCCGGTCCACTGGGTCTCGTGCAGGATCAGCTGACGCTTGTTCAGGTTCTGGAAGGACAGGATGACCGTCTCGACCAGCGGCCACAGGAGCAGCGCCAGGGTGGCCGCGATGGCCGGGAGCAGCAGCAGGTAGGGCGTGCTGCGGCTCAGCGGACCGGGACCGGCGGACGGCCTCGACCCCTTGGGAACGTCACCGCCGACACCCGCGCCGGGCGTCTTGGCCCGTACCGGTTCCGACTGAACAGCCATCGGTTGTTCTCTCTTCCTCACGCCTGGCCGACTGGGGTGGCCGACTGGGTTGCCCGAAACGGGGGCAGCGACGCCGCCCACCGGCCTCGTCCAGCCCGGCCGGGGCCGGGCCGTGGGAGGCCGGTGGGCGACGCCGCCCGGGTCCTACTGGCTCTGGCCGAGCCGCTTGGTGATCTCGTCGTCGTACTTCTTGGCGGTGCTGTCGTAGTCGGCGCCCTGGAGGACGGCGGCCAGGAAGTCCTTGATCGGGTTCGGGTCGTTCTCGACGTTCGACCAGTTCGCCAGGTTCGGCGTGGTGGCGCCGTTGGCGGAGGCCGGCAGCGCGGCCTTGTCGAACTCGGTGGTGGCCAGCGAGTCCAGCGAGGTCTTGTTCGGGATCAGACCGGCGGAGGCCATCTGGCCCTCGAACTTGTCCGACATCGCGAGCTTCAGGAAGCCCTTGGCCAGGTCCTGGTTCTTGGTGTCCTGGGCGATCGCCAGGTTGGAGCCGCCGAGGAAGACGCCGGACGGCTTGTCCGCGGTCTTGCCGGGGACCGAGAAGAAGCCGATCTGGTCGGCCGGCATGTCCTTGGGGGCCGGGGCCTCCCAGCCGAGGCCGATCATCGAGCCGATGGTGCCCTTGGGGAACAGGGTGGACTGCTGCGGGGTCGCCTCGTCCTTGTCCTTGGGGGCGGTCGAGTAGCTCTGCAGCTTCTGGAAGGTGGCGAAGGCGTCCTTGGCCTCCGGCGACTCCAGGTTGCCGACCCACTTGCCGTTGACCTGCTTGGCGATCTGGCCGCCCTCGCCGGCGATCAGGCCGAAGTAGGTGTACCACTCCTCGCCGGGCAGGTAGATCGGGTCCTGCACGCCCGCGGCCTTGAGCTTGTCCAGGTCGCCGTAGTACTCGTCCAGCGTGGTCGGCGTGGCGGTGATGCCGGCCTTGGTGAACAGCGCCTTGTTGTAGATGACGACGCGGTTGGTGAAGTACCACGGGGCGGCGTACTGCTTGCCGTCCAGCACGGAGGAGGCGTTCAGGTTCGCGGCCCAGTCGGTGCCGCCGAGGTCGGCCTTCGACGAGGTCAGGTCGAGCAGGCCGCCCGAGGCCGCGTAACCCGCGGTCTGGGTGTTGCCGACCTCCAGGACGTCCACCGAACCCTCGGAGAGGGCGGTGGTGACCTTCTGGCCGATCCCGTCCCACTTCTGGATCTGGATGTTGAGCTTGGCGCCCGGGTACTGCGACTCGAAGTCGGCCTTGATGCCGTCCTGCCAGGTCTGCGGGGCCGAGCCGTCCATCAGCCAGACGTTCAGGGTCTTGCCGTTGTAGTTGGCCGGCTTGCCAGCGTTGTCGTCCTTCTTGGCCGAAGAACCACAGGCCGCGACGCCGACGACCATTGCCGCGACGCCGACCGCCGCGATGAGCTGACGCTTCACGCCATCCTCCTGAGGGATGCCCGGGGACCCCCATCGGTGGCCGGCGACATACTCCCGCATACTGTCCGAAAGTGGTGTCGCGAACCCTGAGATGGGCTGGGGATTCATGAGTTGGTCCACAGTGGTGTAGACCAGATGCCTGGAGCTTGGCCTAGACCAATGGGTGTGTCAACGGGCCGATGAGCAATCCGGACGAGCCGTTACCAAGCCGACACCGCTACTCGTTCATCACGTGATGAGCTCCCCGTCGCCCAGGCATACGTGCAACGATGTGTGCCGTTAACGAGGTAGTGGGGTCGATCGCGGACCCCGGCAGGAGCGGAGAAGCGGCTCATGAGCACCGACGGGGGCACCACGGCCCAGCTCGCCCAGACGGGGGCGCTGCCCACGCAGTCCGCCACCACGGGCGACCCCGCGGCAGCGCGCGTGCCCAAGTACTACGGCCTGAAGCGGCACCTGCTCCAGCTGACCGAGACCCAGCCGGCCGGCACCCCCGTGCCGCCGGAGCGGGCACTGGCCGCCCAGTTCGACACCTCCCGCACCACCGTCCGGCAGGCCCTGCAGGAGCTGGTGGTGGAGGGGCGGCTGGAGCGGATCCAGGGCAAGGGCACCTTCGTCGCCAAGCCCAAGGTCGCCCAGGCGCTGCAGCTGACCTCCTACACCGAGGACATGCGGGCCCAGGGCCTGGAGCCGACCTCCCGGCTGATCGAGGTCGGCTACGTGACCGCCGACGACCGGCTGGCCCCCCTGCTGGACATCAAGCCCGGCAGCCGGGTGCTGCGGATCGAGCGCCTGCGCCTGGCCAACGGCGACCCGATGGCGATCGAGGTGGCCCACCTCTCGGCCAAGCGGTTCCCGGCGCTGCGCCGCAACCTGGTCAAGCACAACTCGCTCTACACCGCACTGCGCGAGGTGTACGGGGTGGTGGTGGCCGAGGCCGAGGAGACCATCGAGACCACGCTGGCCAACCCGCGCGAGGCCGGGCTGCTCGGCTCCGACCTCGGACTGCCTATGCTCCAGCTCTCCCGGCACTCCTTCGACGCCGAGGGCGCACCGGTGGAGTGGGTGCGCTCGATCTACCGGGGCGACCGGTACAAGTTCATCACCCGTCTGCAGCGGCCCAGCTGAGCCGCAGACCTCCCGCCCGGGCGACGGCCCGGGGTGACGGCCCACGGGCCGGCGCCCCGGGCCGTCTCGCTTTTCCGGGCCGTCTCGCTTTTCCGGGCCGTCTCGCTTTTCCGGGCCGTCGGGCTGCCGTGGGCCGTTGCGCTGCCGCGCGCCGAGTCGCTGGCGCGGCGTCACCGCGCCTGAACCGGAACACCGTTGACACTTTTGCGTGGTCTAGTCCAATCTGTCCATGAACACCAGTTCGGATCCGGCGAGGGCCCGTTGTCCAGACCAACGGCCGCTGCCGGCCCGATGGTTCACGGCTGCCCCGAGGACGGCCGGACCAGGGCCGCCCCTCCCGCCGCCGATCCCCGCACCCCTGCCTGCTCGATCCTTGGAGCGACCGCATGGCGACGTACCCCCACCTGTTCCGGGCCGCCTCCCAGCGCCCGTACTTCAGCAACGACGGCGAGTCCTACCTCGCGCAGACCCCGTTGCGGGACATCGAGAAGGACCTCCCGCTGCGGGTGCTCTCCCCCGAGGACTTCCGGCACTGGCAGGACTACGGCTACGTGGTGGTCCGGGAGGCGATCCCGGCGGCCGCCGCCCGGGCCCTGCTCGACTTCGCCTGGGACTTCCAGCGGCTCGACCCCACCGACCCCGAGAGCTGGTACCAGGACCGTCCGTTCCGCGACGACCTCGACCGCCACCTGCACGTCTACGGCTTCGTCGAGGCCTACCAGCACCAGCTGATCTGGGACAGCCGGCAGAACCGGCGGGTCTACGACGCCTTCGTCGACGTCTGGGACTGCGAGGAGCTCTGGGTCACCCTGGACCGGCTCAACCTCAACCCGCCCAACGTGCGCAACCGCGACCGGGCGCTGATCGAGCCCACCGACCGCGGCTTCGACATCGAGCTGCACTGGGACGTGGACACCACGCTGACCGTGCTGCCGCAGCGGGTGCAGGGCATCATCGCGCTGGGCGACACCGAGCCCGAGCTCGGCGGCTTCCAGTGCGACCCGGAGCTGTTCCACCGCTTCGATGACTGGAAGTCCCGCCAGCCCGCCGACCGCGACCCGATCCGCCCCGACGTGGACCGCACGGAGTTCCCGGTGGTCCGCCCGCAGCTGAAGGCCGGCGACCTGCTGATCTGGAACGGCCTGCTGGCCCACGGGGTGGCCCGCAACACCTCGGCCGACGGCGTGCGCGCCGTCCAGTACCTGTCGATGATGCCCGCGCTGGAGGAGCACACCCGGATGCGGGAGTCCCGGATCGACTCCTGGCAGCACCTCACCACGCCGGACTGGAACAAGACCCTGGTCGGCGACCTGACCGAGCACGAGTCGCTGCGCTACGGCGCCGCCGAGCTCGACCCGCTCGGCGAGCGGCTGCTGGGCCTCAAGTCCTGGGACTCCTGGACCTCCGGGACCTCCCGGAACTCCCAGAACTCCCGGAACGGAGAGCCGGTATGAGCACCACCGACCGGAGCACCGGAGTGCGGCGGATCTGCCTGGCCCTGCCGACCAACCGGGCCTGCGTGCCGACCCTGGCGCAGATCGGCGCCGAGGCGGCGCACGCGGCCCGGACCTTCGGCGTGGCCGTCGAGCTGCTGGTACTGGACTCGGCCGACCCGGCGGCGCTGGCCGAGCACGCGGCGGCGCTGCGCGCGCTGCCCGCGGCGCCCGGGGTGACCGTGCACCACCTGGACGAGGCCGCCCAGCGCGCCTTCCTGGCCGCCGCCGTCGAGCGTTCGGGGCTGGCCAAGCCGGAGCTGCTGCTCGACCTGATGCTGCCCGCGGGCGTCTCCTACGGCGCCTGCACCAACCGGGCGTTCCTGATCGCCGCCGCGCTCGGCTGCGAGTCGGTGCACCGGCGCGACTCCGACCTGCACTACCAGCAGCACGACGGGGCGCCGCTGTACCCGATCGACCAGGAGCTGGCGAGCATCGGCAGGCCGGCCGCCGAGGCCGCCGCCGAGGTGACCGAGCACGCCCTGGCCCCGGAGCTGGCCGAGCGGCCGGTGGCCCTGGTCGGCGCCTCCTTCATCGGCGAGCTCTCGGTGGACATCGGCGAGATCGAGCGGCTGGACCCGCAGGTGTACCACGACGTGGTCAGCCTGTGGGCGCCGGTCGACTGGACCGAGGAGGAGAAGCAGCACCTGGTCGAGGAGTCCTTCCGGGGCGCCGGCACCGAGCCGTTCACCGCCGACCGGAGCGTGCTCGACGTGATCGACATGTGGCGGCTCGACATGTGCAACATCGCCTTCCACCGGGACGTCTACCAGCAGGTGCCGCTGCTGCCGGCCTGCGACACCATCGGCAGCGACTACTTCCTGATCCACCTGGTCTTCGACGCCAAGCTGCCCGGGGTGGTGCACAACCGGCACATCGTCAACTTCTACGACGGCGAGCGGCGCACCGACGCCGGCTTCCAGGCCTACCAGCTGCGGTTCGCCAAGTTCCTGCTCTCGATGCTCTACCTCAACCACGTCTACCGGCGGATGGGCGAGCTCGGCGGCGAACTGGGCCTCGGCCTGCTGACCCCGGAGCTGACCGCGCGGGGCGACCTGATCGCCGCGCTGGCCCGGGAGAGCGCCGGCCTGGACCGCGCCGAGAACCGCTGGCGGCTCGCCGAGGTGGACGCCAACTACCGCAAGCTGGGCGGCCGTTACGCCCAGTTCGCGGACCGGCTGGCGGAGCTCGGCGAGCAGCTGCTGGACGAGGCGCAGGCCGACATCGAGGACTTCGCGCTGCTCACCGAGGGCTGGGCCGACCTGGTCGCCGCCGCCACCGGGATCGGCCTCGACCGGGCCGCGAGCCATGCGCCTTGACCCCCGCCTGCGGGCCGCGCTGACCGCCGCCGACCGTGACGTGATCATCTACGACCTGGCCGGGATCGCCGCGCAGTACGCCGCCCTGCTGCGGCAACTGCCCGGCGTCTCGGTGCGGTTCGCGATGAAGGCGGGCCCGGTGGACGAGGTCCTGACCACCCTGGCCGAGGCCGGCGCCGGCTTCGACGCGGCCAGCCCGAACGAGATCGCCCAGGCGCTGCGGACCGGCGCGCCCGCGAGCCGGATCCACTACGGGAACACCATCAAGTCCGACCGGCAGATCGCCGAGGCGCACGCCCTCGGCGTGCGCGACTTCGCCACCGACAACCTGGCCGACGTGGCCGCGATCGCCGCGAACGCCCCCGGCGCCCGGGTCTTCTGCCGGCTGGCCACCAGCGGCGAGGGCGCGCTGTGGGGCCTGAGCCGCAAGTTCGGCTGCTCGGCCCGGGACGCGGTGCGGGTGCTGGACGGCGCCCGGCGGGCCGGGCTGGTGCCGGCCGGCCTGTCGGTGCACGTCGGCTCGCAGCAGATGCAGGCCGAGGGCTGGCAGAGCGCCTTCGACACGCTGGCCGACGTGCTCACCGAACTGCGCCGCCGGGGCATCGCGGTGGACCACGTCAACCTGGGCGGCGGCCTGCCCGCGCTCGGCTGCCTGGACAAGCACGGCCGACCGCTGGACCCGCCGCTGGAGAAGATCTTCACGGTGATCCGGGAGGGGCAGCAGCGCCTGCGCGAGGCCGCCGGCACCCCGCTGGACTTCCTGATCGAGCCCGGCCGCCACCTGGTCGCCGAGCACGGCGCGATCCGCGCCGAGGTGCTCCGGCTGACCGACCGCGAGCAGCTCGGCGGCGAGCGCGACCACTGGCTCTACCTGAGCTGCGGCAAGTTCAACGGGCTCTACGAGATGGACGAGTTGCAGTACCCGCTGGTCTTCCCCGGCCACCCGGCCGGGGAGCTGGTGCCGGCCGTGGTGGCCGGCCCGACCTGCGACAGCGACGACGCCTTCTGGCACCGGGACGGCCAGGGCCTGGTGCCGGTGCCGGCCGGGCTGGCCTCCGGGGACCCGGTCTGGGTGCTCGGCTGCGGGGCCTACGCGACCAGCTACCTGACCCAGGGCTTCAACGGCTTCACGCCGCTGCCGTACCGCTGCCTGCCGGTGACCGGCACTGCCGAGGAGGCCTGATGCTCCGTCAACTCGAACTGCGCGCCCTCGCCGAGTCGGACTGGCCCGGCGTCACCGCGCTGGAGGCCGAGACCTACGGGCCGCTCGGACTCTCCGAGGACCCGGCCGCGCTGCGCTCCCGGGCCGCCGCCTCGCCGCGGACCAACCTGGTGCTGGCCGACGGCCCCGACCGGGTGGCCGGCTACCTGCTCTCGCTCCCCTACCCGGACGGCGGCTTCCCCGACCTCGCCCGGGTCGAGACCGCCGCGGCGCGCGCCGACCGGCCCGACAACCTGCACATCCACGACCTCGTGGTGGCCCGCGAGCACCGCTCGCGGGGCCTGGCCGAGCGGCTGCTGGACCGGCTGGTCGAGATCGCGTCGGCGGCCGGCTACCGCCAGCTCTCCGGCGTCGCGGTGAACGGCGCGCACGCCCGCTGGGAGCGCAGCGGCTTCCGCAGCCACCCCGAGGTGCCGATCCCGGACTACTACGGGCCCGGCGCGGTGTACATCCGCCGCCCGCTCCACTCCCCCACCCCCGAAGGACGCTGATCCGCCATGCCCCGCCCAGCCGATCCGTACCGGCGCTCACTGCCGGCGATCGCCGCGCTGTTCTGCTTCCTCGGCTTCCAGTACGCCAGTTGGGCGGCCCGGCTGCCGGCCTTCAAGAGCCGGCTGGGGATCGGCCCGGCCGAGCTGGGCCTGCTGCTGATGGCCTGCGGGGCGGGCGCGGCGGTCTCCTTCCCGCTGGTCGCCGTGCTGATGCGCCGCTACGGCTCGCGGCTGCTCTCGCTCGGCTCGGCGCTGGCGCTGGTCGGGGTGCTGCTGGCGCTCTCGGTGGTGCCCGACTACCCGCTGGCGCTGCTGGTGGCCGGTCTGGACGGGGTCGCGGTGGGCTGCCTCAACGTGGCGATGAACGCCCAGGGCGCGGCCCTGGAGGTGCGGCACGGCCGGACCGCGATGGCCAGGCTGCACGCCACCTTCAGCGGCGGCTCGCTGGCGGGCGCACTGCTGGCCTCGGGGGTGAACCTGTTCACCGGCTCGGTGGTGGTGCACTTCGCGATCGCCTCGCTACTGCTGCTGGGCCTGCTCGGGTTCGCGGCGCCCGGCCTGCTGACGGAGGATCCCGCTCCCGGCGAACCGTCGACCGAGCGGCGGGGCAGGCTCCCGCTGCCCACGAGGATCACCCTGTGGATGGGCCTGGCGATGGCTTTCGGCACCGTCACCGAGGGCGCGATGAACGACTGGTCCGCCCTCTACCTGCGCGAGGTGGCGCACGCGGGCGCGGAGTTGGCGCCGCTGGGGATCGCGGTGGTCTCGGTGATGATGGTGCTGGCCCGGGTCTTCGCGGACGGCTGGCGCAGCCGCTGGGGCGACGGCCGGCTGGTCCGCCTGGGCAGCGCCGTTGCCGCCGCCGGGCTCGCGCTGGCCCTGCTGGCCGGGGGCACGGTGGCGGCGCTGCTCGGCTTCGCCTGCATGGGCCTGGGCATGGCCGCCGTCACCCCGTGCGTCTACGCCGCGGCGGCCCGGCACGGCGCCGAGGCGCTCTCCCTGGTCGCCGCGATGGGCACCACCGGCCTGCTGGGCGGGCCGGCCGTGATCGGCTTCATCGCCAACGGCGGCGGGCTGGTCTGGGGCATGGCGGCGGTGGCCTGCTCCGCGCTGGCGGTCTCGCTCTGCGCGACCCGGATCCGGTTCCCGGCGCTGGAGCGCGAAGCGGTCGAGCCTGTTGCCGAGTTGCTCGTCTCCTGACGTGCAATCACCTGGTTGCGCGTCAGCTGCCGTATGTGCAACCTTTGGGTTGCACATACGGTTCCGATGAGACGAGGCCCCATGCTCCCCGACACCATCGAGCGCTCCATCGTCATCGACGCCCCCGCGGAACGCGTCTGGTCCGTCCTCACCGAGCCCGCCTTCCTCGGCAGTTGGCTCGGCAGCGGCACCCCGGTCCGGCTCGACCTGCGCCCCGGCGGGCTGCTGCTGCTCGACCACGGCGTGCACGGCGCCATCCCCGCCCGGATCGAGCGGGTCGAGCCGCCCGCCCGGCTCTCCTGGCGCTGGTCCCAGGGCACGGCCGGCGAGGAGCCCACCGCGGCCAACTCCACCCTGGTCGAGTTCACCCTCACCCCCGCCCCGACCGGCGGCACCCTGCTCACCATGGTGGAGAGCGGCTTCGCCGGCCTCGCCCTGCCGGTCGCCCAGGCCGCCGAGCGCCACGAGGCGAACAGCGCGAACTGGCCCGGCAAGCTCGCCCTGCTCCGCACCGAGTGCGAGCACGTCCCCGCATGAACGAGGACGTCCTGCTCGCCCTCGCCGACCCGGTCCGCCGCGAGATCCTCGACCTGCTCGCCCACTCGGACGCGGCCACCGCCACCGCGCTGGCCGCCGCCCTCCCGGTCACCCGACAGGCCGTCACCAAGCACCTGGCCGTCCTGGAACGGGCCGGCCTGGTCCACAGCCACCGCGCCGGCCGCGAGGTGCACTACACGGCGGACCCGGCCCCCGTGCACCGGGCCACCCGCTGGCTCGACGGGCTCGCGGCCCGGTGGGACAGCCGACTCGCGGCGATCAAGGCCCTGGCGGAGGGCGAGCAGCAGCCGTAACGTTCTGACGGTGCACGAGAATCCCGTGATCGGCGTCTACCTGGCGCACCCCCGCCCGGGCAGCTTCAACCACGCGCTCTTCGACGCCGTGGTCGCCGAACTGCGCGACCACGGCTGCGCGGTGCGGGCGCACGACCTGTACGCCGAGGGCTTCCCGGCCCTGCTCACCGCCGAGGAGACCGGGACGGTCGCGGCTGCCGACCCCACCACCGACCCGCACCTCGTCCGACACCGCGCCGAACTCGCCGCGCTGGACGCCCTGGTGCTGATCCACCCCAACTGGTGGGGCATGCCCCCGGCCGTCCTCACCGGCTGGGTCCAACGCGTCCTGGCCCCCGGCGTCGCCTACAAGCTCGACACCGCCGCCGGCGAACCCACCGGCCTCCTCCGCGCCACCCGCGCCCTGGTGCTGAACACCTCCGACACCCCGCAGGACCGCGAGCGGAACGAGTTCGGCGACCCCTTGGAACGCATCTGGGCAGCCTGCGTCCTCCCCTACATCGGCATCACCGACACCCGCCGCACGGTCTTCCGCACCGTCACCGACTCCACCCCGGCAACCCGAGCGACCTGGCTCACCCAGGCCCGGAGGGAAGCAGCGGCGCTGCTGGACGACTGAGCACTGCCGGTCAAGGGTGGGAGGCCGATCGGCTCACCCGGCCAAGCCCCTGCGAGGTCCGCCAGCTGATCGGACACCGGATCACTCATGGCCGACAGGTCGGCCACCAACTGCTTCACCGGCGGCATGGCGTGGAACATCTCCGGCACCAACTCACGGGCCGCCAGGCGCTCGCCGACCGCGTCGTCCAGTTGCCGACGCTGCGCACGGGCCCTGGCCACATCGCTGTGGAACCTCGTCCGACGCTCTGCGGACAGCCCTGACGGATCGACGCCGGCGCAACTCGGCAAGGGTGTAGTGGGTCAGCAGGGTCTGCACGGCTCCTCCTTCAGTTGTCAGCCACGGGCCGTGAACCGGCGGCGGCCGATCACCACCGCCGCTGTGAGCGGCACCGTCACGACCGCGGCCAGGCCGAAGATCTCCCCGAACCGCCCGTGGGCGGCCGCGCTGCCGCCCGCCATCGTCCCCAGGGCGCTGCCGACGAACAGGGCGGCGACGTACAGCGAGACCGCCGTGCCGCGCGCCTCCGGCACCACCGAGGTGGCCCAGGCCTGGAGGGTGGAGTGCAGGAAGGCCCAGCCCGCGCCGAGCAGGGTGGCCACCAGGGCGTAGGTCCAGACGCTGGGGGCGAGGACGGCGGCGGTGTAGCCGAGGACGATGAAGGCGCCGCCGATCGCGGCCAGCAGGTGGGGTGCCAGACGAGTCGTCAGGGCCTTGACCGCGCGGGTGAACACCAGGGTCCCGGCGCCGTACAGCGCGGCGATCGCGCCGGCCTCGGCCTCGGAGAGGCCCCGGTGCTGCAGGGCCGGGGCGACGAAGGTCAGGCCGCCGAGCAGCACCGCGCCCTCGATCACGCCGAGCGCGGCCACCAGGTAGGCGAAGGGCGCCCGGAGCACGGCCGTGAGCTGGGCCGACAGGCTGCCGACGGCCGGGCGTTCCGGTTCCACCGCGCCGCGCAGGCCGATCAGCGCGATCAGGGCCACGAGCGCCGGGCCCGCGAACACCAGGCGCCAGTCCAGCCAGTTGGCGACCACCCCGGCGAACAGGCCGGCCAGGCCGCTCCCCAACCCCAAGGCCGCCATCAGGTCGGCGAGCGCACCCTGCCGGCGCTCGGGCCGGACGGCGTCGCCGACGAAGCTGAGCGAGGAGGGCACCACGGCGCCGAAGGCGAAGCCGGTGAGGACGCGCAGGATCAGGAGGACGGAGAGGTTGGGCGCCACGGCCGAGGAAAGACCGGCCAGCGCGGCGATGCCCAGGGCGGTGCGGACCACGGGCAGCCGGCCGATCCGGTCGGACAGCACGCCCCAGACCGGTTGCGACAGGCCGTAGGCGAGGGCGTAGCCGCCGGCCAGCGCCACCGTGGCGGTGAGCGGGACGTGCAGGGCGGTGGCGACGGTCACCAGGATCGGGCCGACGGCGAACCTGTCGAAGTTGGCGGTGAAGGCGGCGGCGGTGAGCGGTCGCGGTATGCGGGTTTCGGGGAGGGCCACGGCCTCGACTGATTGGCTGATCGTCATGTTTTCCATCGTCAGCCCGTCCGAGGGCCACCCCGGACGTCAGCCGCTCACGGATCATCCGGGGAGCAGGAGTAATAGGCAGCGGGAGTAATAGTCTGGGCCCGCCATGGACGATCACGAAGCACAGCGTCGCGCCGCCCTCGGCGGCTTCCTGCGGTCGCGGCGGGAGCGGCTGACCCCGGGCGAGGTCGGCCTGACCGGCGGCCCCCGGCGCCGGACGCCGGGGCTGCGCCGCGAGGAGGTCGCGCTGCTGTCGGGCGTGAGCGTGTCCTGGTACTCGTGGCTGGAGCAGGGGCGCCCGATCGCCGCCTCCCGGCAGGTGCTCGACGCGCTGGCCACCACGCTGCGCCTGACCGGGGACGAGCGGCGCCACGTCTTCGACCTCGCCGGTGAGGGCGACTCCGGTCCGCAGCCGGTCGCCGCCGGCTGCCCGGCCGTCGGCGACCACCTGCGGGCCACCGTCGCCGCCCTGGCCCCGAACCCGGCCTGCCTGCTGGACCGGCACTGGGACGTGCTCGCCCACAACGAGGCCGAGGCGGCCCTCTACGGCGGCCTGGACCAACTGCCCCCGAAGCGCCGCAACATGATCTGGCTGTACTTCGGCTGGCCGCCGATGCGCACCGTCGTGAAGGACTGGGAGACCGAGTCCTGGGCGGTGCTGGCGCAGTTCCGCGCCTCCGCCGACCGGCACCCGGGCGATCCGCGGTTCGCCGAGATCGTCGCGGACGTGTCGAGCGCCGACCCCGGGTTCCCGGCGCGCTGGGAGCGGCACGACGTGGCGGGGTTCACCCCGGCGCTCAAGCGCTTCGACCACCCGGAGCTGGGTCCGCTGACCTTCCGTCAGGCGAAGCTGATCGCGGCCGAGGACCCGGACCTGCACCTGGTGGCGCGCTACCCGGCCGACCCGTCCACCGGCCGGGCGCTGCGGCAGGTGGCGCCGGCTCAGTGAGCGCGCTCCGCCAGGGCGGCCTCGATCCGCCGGGTGCTGGTCAGCGTCACCGACAGCAGCCCCGTCCCGGCCAGCAGCACCGCGCCGACCACGAACGGCGCCCGCAGGCCGTCCACCGTGGCGAGCCAGCCGCCGAGCAGGGCGCCCACCGGAGCGGCGCCGAGGGCGAGCAGGCGGCGGGCGGCGGAGACCCGGCCGGCCAGCTGGGTCGGGACGAGCGCCTGGGTGACGGACGGCGCGAGCACCATGGTGGCGGCCATCGCGGCGCCGAGCAGGGCGAGGGAAAGGGCGGCGATCAGGGCGGGCCACGGGCCGGCGGAGAGCCCGAGGCCCGCCTCTGCGAGCCCTTCGAGCAGCGCGGTCATGGTCAGCGCGGCCCCGATGCCCATCCAGGCGCGCAGCCGCCCGGCCAGCACGGCGCCGAGCAGTCCGCCGACCGCCTGCGCGGTGAGCAGCACGCCGTAGCCGAGCGAGCCCAGGTGCAGCATCTGGCGGGCGAAGAGCACCAGCACCGTCTCGGTGGCGGCGAACGCCAGGTTGCCGATGGCCGGGCGCAGCGCCAGCCCGAGCAGCACCTTGTCGCGGAAGAGGAAGGCGGCGCCGGAGCGGGCGTCGGCCCAGAGCGAGCGCTCGCCGGCCGAGGGGGCCACCGGCTGCGGGGGCAGCGTGCGGATCAGCAGCGAGCTGGCCAGGAAGGAGAGCGCGTCCAGCCCGAACGGCAGGGCCCGTGCGAGGGCGAACAGCGCCGCCCCGGCCGGCGGTCCCACGAAGTCGCGGGCGACGCTCTGCGAGCCCATCTGACGGCTGTTCGCCTTCTCCAGCAGCGTCAGGTCCCGTCCCAGCAGCTCCGGCAGGTACCCGGAGCCGGCCGAGTCGAAGAAGATCTGGCCGGTGCCGAGCAGGAAGGCGACGGCTATCAGCAGCGGCACCGAGAGCCAGTGGAACCCGGCCGCGACGGCCGGCACGGCGAGCAGCCCGGCCCGCAGCAGGTCGGTGACCCACATGGTGCGCCGCCGGTCCCAGCGGTCCACCAGGGCCCCGCCGATCAGGCCGAAGAAGAACCAGGGGGCCAACGCGGCCGAGGTGACCAGGGCGATCTGGAACGGGTCGCGGGTCAGGGCGGCGGCCAGCAGCGGCAGCGCGGCCAGGTAGACGCCGTCGCCGAGCGAGGAGGCGGCGCTGGCCGCGAAGAGGCGGTGGAACGCCTTGGGCAGGGCGGTGGGCGCCGCGGCGGGGGTCGACGGCACGCCGGCCGGGGTCGACGCAAGCTGAGTCTCGGTCATCTCGTGTCCTGGGGGCGGTAGAAGGCAACCATCAGGTTGGCGGTGGGCTCGTCGGGGTCGGCGGTCGCGCGCAGTTCCTCGGAGAGGGCGACCAGGCGCCGCGCGAACTCCTCGTAGGTCGACTGGCTGATCCGCACGTGCTGCAGCCAGGCCAGTCGCGGTCCGGGCGGGGCCGCCTCCAGGTCGGCGAGCGCGTGCCGCATCACGATGTCGGGCTCGCCGGGCGCGGGGTCCGGGAGCGAGATCCCGCGCGAGGTGCGCGCGTAGTACCGCTCGACCACGCCGCGCACCCGCCGGGTGGAGACCACCTCGACCAGGCCGGCCTTCTCCAGCAGCCGCACGTGGTAGCTGGAGCTGCCCTTGGCGACGCCGAGCTTCTCGGCGAGTTGGGTGATGGTGGCGGGCCCGTCCCGCAGGATGCCGAGGATCCGGTGGCGCACCACGTTGTTGATGGCGCGCAACTGCTCGTCGGTGGAGAGGTGGACGGTGTCCCCGGTGGGCACCGCGAAGGCGTCGTCGGTCACGGGACACAATGGTCAACGTTTCTTGACCATTCGTCAAGAGGCTTTTCGCGGAGCCCCGCGCGGATGCGCCCGTGCCCGAACGATGAGACGACCGGTTTTCTCCGGTGACACCTGGGCATGCAGTGCCCTACATTCCCGTGCAGTCCACAGCCGATCACCAAAAGCGCTGCTCGGCGGGCGCGTTCACGCGCTGCGGCGCTGCTGGGATCCCCCGCTACCGCCGGAGTCGCCCACATGTCCACCAAACCTGACACCTCGTCGGCGCCCCCGGGCGCCCTGCCCCCGGTCACCCCCGCACGGGTCCTGGCCGGCGTCGCGCTGGCCGTGCCCGTGGTCGCGCTGCTCTGGGTCTCGTCGTACTCCAGGCTCACGCCCGAGCTCGGCGGCATGCCGTTCTTCTACTGGTACCAGATCCTCTGGATCCCGTTCTCCGCGCTCTTCACCGTCGCCGCCTACCTGCTGCTCAACCACGACGCGAAGCAGCGGCGCGCCGCGAACGGGGGCGCGGCCGAGTGAAGGTCAACACGGTCGCGCTGACCGTCTTCGTGCTGTTCTTCCTGATGGTCACCGTGGTCGGCTTCCTGGCCGCCCGCTGGCGCCGCGCGGACGACGCGATGCACCTGCACGAGTGGGGGCTGGGCGGCCGCAGCTTCGGCACCTGGGTCACCTGGTTCCTGCTGGGCGGCGACCTCTACACCGCGTACACCTTCATCGCCGTCCCCGCGGCGGTCTACGGCAGCGGCGCGGCGGGCTTCTTCGCGGTGCCGTACACGATCATCGCCTACCCGCTGGTCTTCCTCTTCCTGCCCCGGCTCTGGTCGGTGGCCCGGGTGCACGGCTACGTCACCCCGGCCGACTTCGTGCGCGGCCGGTACGGCTCGCGCGGCCTCTCGCTGGCCGTCGCGGTCACCGGCATCCTCGCCACCATGCCCTACATCGCGCTCCAACTGGTCGGCATCCAGGCGGTGCTGGACACCCTCGGGGTCGGCGGCGGGGCGAACTCCAACTGGTTCCTGAAGGACCTGCCGCTCTTCCTGGCCTTCGCCGTGCTGGCCGCCTACACCTACTCGTCCGGGCTGCGGGCACCGGCGCTGATCGCCTTCGTCAAGGACATCCTGGTCTACATCGTGATCATCGTCGCGGTGATCTACCTGCCGATGCGGCTCGGCGGCTACGGGCACATCTTCGACGCCGCCGCGCAGAAGTTCGCGCCCAACCCGAAGACCCACAAGGCGGCCGGTTCGATGATCACCGGCCCGAACGCGCAGTGGGGCTACGCGACCCTGGCGCTCGGCTCGGCGCTCGCGCTCTTCATGTACCCGCACACCGTGACCGGCGTGCTGGCCGCCAAGTCGCGCACCACCGTGCGCCGCAACATGGCGATCCTGCCCGCCTACTCGCTGATGCTCGGCCTGCTGGCGCTGCTCGGCTTCCTGGCCATCGCGGCCGGGGTCGGCAAGGGCGTGGCCGGCTTCAACCCGCAGCTGGCGGTGCCGCAGCTGTTCGCCAAGCTCTTCCCGGACTGGTTCACCGGCGTGGCCTTCGCCGCGATCGGGATCGGCGCGCTGGTGCCGGCCGCGATCATGTCGATCGCCGCCGCCAACCTGTTCACCCGCAACATCTACCGCGAGTTCCTGCGCCCCGACGCCACCCCGGCCCAGGAGACCAAGGTCGCCAAGCTGGTGTCGCTGCTGGTCAAGGTCGGTGCGCTGGTCTTCGTGCTGGGCATGGACAAGCAGCTGGCGATCAACATGCAGCTGCTCGGCGGCATCTGGATCCTGCAGACCTTCGTGGCGATCGTGCCCGGCCTGTTCACCCGGTGGTTCCACCGCTGGGCGCTGGTGGCCGGCTGGGCGGTCGGCATGGTCTACGGCACCTGGAAGGCCTACGGCATCGCCTCCCCCGCCACCAAGCACTTCGGCGGCAGCGCGGCCACCATCCCGGTGATCGGGCAGATCGGGTACATCGGCCTGACCGCCTTCGTGCTCAACCTGATCGTCTCGGTCGTGCTCACCCTGGCGCTCCGGGCGGCCGACGCCCCGGCCGGGAAGGACGAGACCTCGCCCGCCGACTACAGCGCGAAGGAAGGCGACCCCGAGCTCGAAAACGCGCCCCAACCGGTCGCGGCGCACTAAGCGCCCCGACACGCGCCCTGTGATCGCGCCGCCACCGCACTCAACACTGAGGGGGTGGCGGCGCGATCATATGTACGTCGGCAGCTTGTCCGAACGGGACGGCGCCGCCACCACCGACCCCCGGTCGACCGGCCCGCCGCCTGATCCGGCGGGACCGGCCGGCCTTCCGCACCGACGAGGAGAACCGCGCATGCCCGAGCTGAGCACCATCCTCAACGGAACGCCCCGGCAGGACCGGGCTGCCGTCCCGCTGCCGTCCGTGCTGATCGCCACCCGGCACGGCCAGTCCACCGCGAACGTGGAGTTCGAGCTCGCCGAGAGCACCGGTGCCCTGAGCGTCCCGATCACCTGCCGGGACGCCGACATCCCGCTCTCGATGCTCGGCCAGCAGCAGGCCCAGGGCCTCGGCCGGTGGTGGGGCGAGCTGCCCTCCGCCGACCGGCCGCGCACCGTCTGGTGCTCGCCGTACGTGCGGACCACCGAGACCGCCCGGATCGCGATCGCCCAGGCCGCCGGGCTGGGGTCGGTCCCGGTCGGGCTGCCGGTGCGCTACGACGAGCGGCTGCGCGACCGGGAGCTCGGCGTGCTGGAGATGCTCCCCCGGGCCGCGATCGAGAAGCACCACCCGGAGGAGGCCGTCCGCCGCCGGCGGATGGGCGAGCTCTACTACCGCCCGCCCGGCGGCGAGAGCTGGTCGGACGTCGCCCTGCGGGTCCGCGACCTGCTGCGCGACCTGTGCGCGGCGGAGGCGGGCCGGCCGGTGCTGCTGGTCGCGCACGACAACGTGGTGCTGATGCTGCGGTACGTGCTGGAGCAGTTGACGGAGGACCAGCTGTTGAAGCTGAACCCGGTGCGCAACTGCTCGGCGAGCGTGTGGCGCGCGCAGGACTGCAGATTGGCGCCGGAACTGTGGAACGACGTCACGCACTTGTGAGCGCGGGTGCGGGCCCGGATCGGCGCAGCTGATCCGGGCCCGTCCGCCCCCCGCGCGCGAACCACCCAGTCGTGCCAGTCCTCCTGACGACCCGTCCGATCAGCATTGACGCCCAGTAGATACTGAGTGTAGATATCTGAGTATGACAGTTCCTCTCGCCCTGCTGGGCCTGCTGGACCGCGCGCCGAGCCACGGCTACGACCTCAAGCGCGAGTACGACTCCTTCTTCGGCCGCGACAAGCCCCTCCCGCCCGGCCAGGTGTACTCGACGCTCAGCCGGCTGGAGCGCGACGGCAAGGTGGTGATGACGCAGATCGACCCCGGCGACGGCCCGGACCGCAAGCGGTACGTGATCACCGAGCGCGGCGCCGTCGAGCTGCACACCTGGCTGACCGAGCCCTCCGCGCCCGAACCCCACCTGCAGACGGTGCTGTTCACCAAGGTGGTGATCGCGCTGCTGCTCGACCGGGACGCCGCCGGCTACCTGGACGGCCAGCGCGCCGCCCACATGCGCCGGATGCGCGAGCTCACCGAGGTGCGCCGCAGCGGCAGCCTGGTCGACCGGCTGCTCGCCGACCACGGGCTCTTCCACCTGGAGGCCGACCTGCGCTGGATCGACCAGACCGCGGCCCGGCTGGGCGCGCTCGCCGAGGAGATCCGCCAGTGAGCACCAGAGCCGGCACCAGCACCCCGGGCTCCGCCCAGCTCTCCCGTACCGAGGAGGTCCGGCCATGACCACCGACCCCGTGCTGCAAGCCCGCGACGTGACCCTGGCCTTCGGCCAGACCCCGGCGCTGCGCGGCGCCGACCTCACCGTCGAGCGCGGCGAGATCCTCGCCATCATGGGCCCGAGCGGCTCCGGCAAGTCCACCCTGCTGCACTGCCTGGCCGGGATCCTGCGGCCGGACTCCGGTGAAGTGCACTTCGCCGGCCGCCGGTTGGACACCATGCCGGAGCAGGAGCGCAGTGCGCTGCGCCGCGACCGGTTCGGCTTCGTCTTCCAGTTCGGCCAGCTGGTACCGGAGTTGACGGCGGTGGAGAACGTCGCCTTACCCCTGCTGCTGGGCCGGGCCAAGCGGTCCACCGCGCTGGCACAGGCCGGTGAGTGGTTCGGCCGGCTCGGGCTGGACGGGCTGGAGGGCCGCCGGTCCGGCGAGCTCTCCGGCGGCCAGGCCCAACGGGTGGCACTGGCCCGGGCGTTGGTGACCAAGCCGGACGTGGTCTTCGCCGACGAGCCGACCGGAGCGCTCGACTCGCTCACCGGCGAGCAGGTGATGGACCTGCTGGTCGCGACCGCGCGGGAGCAGGGCGCGACCGTGGTGATCGTGACCCACGAGCCCCGGGTCGCCGCCTGCGCCGACCGCGAAGTCGTGGTGCGCGACGGCGTGGTGCGCTCGCTGGACTTCGACGTCGAACGGCTGGCGTCGTGATCGGCCTCGGCGTGCGGCTCGCGGTGGGTGGCGGTCGGGAGGCGCTCATCCGGCTGCTGGTCATCGCCGCCGCCGTGGCGATCGGCGTGGGGCTGCTGCTCGGCATGCTGGCCACCATGAACGGCGTCAACTCCCAGAACCAGCGCTACGCCTGGCTCAACAGCGCGGTGGACGGCCACCGGCTGGAGGACGGCGGCACGCTGCCGGCCGGCGCGGACCCGCTCTGGTGGCGGCTCACCCCGGACATGTACCAGGGCAGGCAGATCGGCCGGGTGGACGTCGCCGCCACCGGCCCGCACTCGCCGGTGCCGCCGGGCATCCCGCGCCTGCCCGCCCCCGGGGAGTACTACGCCTCCCCCGCGCTCGCCAAGCTGCTGGCGACCGTGCCGGCCGCCCAGCTCGGCGACCGCTACCCGGGCCACCTGATCGGCACCATCGGCAACTCGGCGCTGCCGGGGCCGGATTCGCTCGCCGTGGTGATCGGCTGGACGCCGGCCGAGCTCTCCACCCAGCCGCGCGCCGACCAGGTCGGCTCGATCCTGACCCTCCCGCCGCAGGAGTGCGACGGCTGCGTGATCGGCGCCAAGAAGGACACCATGGACCTGATCATCGGGTCCTCCGCGGTGGCGCTGATCTTCCCGGTGATGATCCTGGTCGGCACCGCGACCCGGCTGGCCGCCGCCCGCCGCGAACAGCGGTTCGCCGCGATGCGGCTGGTCGGGGCGACGCCCCGGCAGGTCTCGGTGCTCGCCGCCGTGGAGTCGATGCTCGGCGCGGTGCTCGGGACGGGCGCCGGGTTCCTGGTCTACCTGGCCCTGCGACCCGCCATCAGCGGCCTGAACGTCACCATGACGCCGTTCTTCGACGGCGACCTCTCGCTCGGCACGGTGGACGTGCCGGCGGTGGCCCTCGGGGTGCCCGTGGCGGCGGCCGTCGCGGCGCTGGTCTCGCTGCGCCGGGTGCGGATCTCGCCGCTCGGGGTCAGCCGGCGCGCCACGCCGAAGCCGCCGCGCGCCTGGCGGGTGCTGCCGATGGCGCTCGGGGTGGCCGAGTTGGCGTACTTCATCGGCCGCCGGCCGGACGGCTCGGACGCCCAGATGCTCGCCTACATGCCCGGCATGCTGCTGATCATCGGCGGCCTGGTCTTCGCCGGGCCGTGGCTGACCATGGCCGGCGCCCGGCTGCTGGCCCGGCTCAGCGGCTCCCCGTCGGTGCTGATCGCCGGGCGGCGGCTGGCCGACGACCCGAAGGCCGGGTTCCGTTCGGTCAGCGGGCTGGTGCTGGCGCTCTGCGTCACCACCGGGACGGTCGGCATCATGACCTCGTTGAACGACGAGCGCGGCATGCCCCGCATCGGCTCCGCCGCCACCCGGACCGCCATCACCAACACCCTGCTGGACAACAGCCTGGCGACCAACTACGTCGACGGCGTCCCGCAGGATCCGGCGGCGCCGCTGTCGGCCTCGGCGATGTCCGCGCTCCAAGCGGTCCCGGGCGTCACCGGGGTGCTGGTGCTCCACACCAACCCGCTGGGCACCCGCGACCCGGCCCCGGGGCGGAACGGTGAACCGAGCCCCCTCACCGCGGCACTCGCCGACTGCCGGCAGCTGGCCGCCGTCGCCGCCTTCCACACCTGCGCGCCGGGAGCCGAAACCGCCTCCGTGCCGCCGGACTTCGACGGCTACGGGGTGGACCTCGGCAACAACTGGCCGACCCAGTGGCAGGCCGCCGCGATGCCCGCCGCGCAGCTGGCGGACCTGCCGGTGAGCGAGATCCTGGTCGGCACCGACGGCTCCAGCGCCGCCCTGGAGCAGAGCCGCACGCTGCTGATGAAGCTGTACCCGCGGCCGATGGTGCCGTGGAGCCTCTCGGAGCTGCGGGACGACATCAACACGGAGCTGGCCGGCTTCCAGCAACTGGCCGCCGTGATCATGCTGGTGAGCCTGGTGGTGGCCGGGTGCAGCCTGGCGGTCGGGGTGGCCGGCGGACTCACCGAGCGGCGGCGGCCGTTCAGCCTGCTGCGACTGACCGGTACTCAACTCTCGGTGCTGCGAAGGACGGTACTGCTGGAGAGCGCGGTTCCGCTGCTCCTGGTGTCGGCGCTCGCGATCGGCATGGGTTTCGTGGCCGCCCAGCTCTTCCTGCAGGCGCAGTTGGGCTACTCGGTGCGCGCGCCCGGGAGCCTCTACTACGTCACGGTGGCGCTCGGTCTGGCGGTCTCGCTCGCGGTGATCGCCTCCACCCTGCCGCTGCTGCGGCGGATCACCGGTCCGGAGTCGGCGCGCAACGACTGAGCGGCGACTGAGCCGTGGTGGGGCGGGCGGCGGTCGGGGACGGGGTGGCGGCAGTCGCAGGGGAACTGCCGCCACTTCGCACCGGCGATTCTGCGCGTTCTTGCGCGTTTTGACCGTTCTATTGACGTCAATGCGCAGTGACGCTGCACTGGTTGCGCACCAGCTCCCACGTCCCCCCTCCGGAAGGAAGCCGTCGTGCCGTCCTCAGCACGCCGCACACTCCGTGCTCTGCTGACCGCCACCACTCTGACCGCGGCCGTCCTGGCTGGCGCGCCGCTGGCCGGCGCCGCCCCGGCCCAGCCCGCCGCCGCTCCGTCCCACCCCGCCCTGCTCGCCGCCACCCCGCCGATGGGCTGGAACGACTGGGCGCACTACCAGTGCGACATGAACGAGCAGACCATCACCGCCAACGCCGACGCGCTGGTCTCCTCCGGCCTCGCCGCCAAGGGCTACACCACCGTCACCGTGGACGACTGCTGGATGACCGCGCAGCGGGACTCCGGCGGCCACCTGGTCGCCGACGCCACCAAGTTCCCGCACGGCATGGCCTGGCTGGGCAGCTACCTGCACAGTCGCGGCCTGAAGTTCGGCATCTACGAGGACGCCGGATCCAGCACCTGCGGCGGCTACGCCGGCAGCGGGCAGCCCCAGGGCGGAGGTGCCGACCACTTCGCCGAGGACGCCGCCGACTTCGCCGCCTGGGGCGTGGACTACCTCAAGCTGGACGGCTGCAACGTCTACACCGCCGCCGGCCAGACCCAGGAGCAGGCCTACCGCCAGGCCTACGACGCCGAGTCCGCCGCGCTGGCCGCCAGCGGCCGGGCGATCACCTTCTCGGAGTCCGCGCCCGCCTACTTCCAGAGCGGCGAGTGGGGCAACCCGAGCTGGTTCTCGGTGCTCGGCTGGGTCGGCGGGGACGGCCAGCTCTGGCGCGAGGGCTACGACATCGCCACCTACGACAGCACCAACCCGAATGCCTCGCGGTGGAGTTCGGTGCTCAGCAACTACGGCTACAACCGCTGGATCGGCCGCTACGAGAAGCCCGGCAACTGGAACGACCCCGACTTCCTGATCGCGGGCGACGGCGGCCTGACCGACGACGAGTCCCGCAGCCAGGTGGCGCTCTGGTCGATGATGTCCGCGCCGATGATCCTCTCCTCGAACGTCGCCCAGCTCACCCCCGCCGGCCTCGCCGCGCTCGGCAACACCGACCTGATCGCCCTCGACCAGGACTCGCTGGGCCGCCAGGCCGGCGTGGTCTCCACCGACGGCTCGACCGACGTGCTGGCCAAGCCGCTGGCCAACGGCGACCGCGCGGTCTCGGTGCTGAACCGGACCGGCTCGGCCCGCTCCGTCTCGGTCGCACTCGCCTCCGTGGGCCTGCCGAGCTGCACGGTCAGCGCCAAGGACCTGTGGAGCGGCGCCAGTTCCACCGTCTCCGGCTCCCTCACGGCCACCGTCCCGGCCCACGGCACGGCCGTCTGGCGGCTCACCCCGAAGGGCTGCGCGACCCCCGTGCCGACCGGCCAGGTCACCGGCAACGGCGCCAAGTGCATGGACGACTCCGGGAGTGCCACCACCGACGGCAACCCGGTGATCCTCTACGCCTGCACCGGCGGCGCCAACCAGCGCTGGACCCAGCCCGGCGACGGCACCTTCCGCACCCTCGGCAAGTGCCTCACCGCCGCCGGCACTTCGGCCGGCTCCTCGGCCGTGCTGAGCAGCTGCACCGGCGCCACCGCCCAGTCCTGGACCGCCCAGCCGGACGGCACCCTGGTCAACGCGGCCGCCTCGCTCTGCCTCGACGTCTACGGCGGCGGCACGGCGGACGGCACCAAGCTGGACACCTGGACCTGCGGCGCCAACCAGGCCAACCAGGCGTGGTCACTGCCGGTGTGACCCTGATTCACCGCTGAACGCCGGCCGCGGGTGGCTGCACGCCCCGCGGCCGGTTCACGTGCTTCGCGGCCGGTTCACGCGCCGTGCGTGCAGGACTTCGCCACGTCGTCCGCCGCGGCCGAGACCGGGCCGAGGTCCGGCTGCTTGCCGTCCGCCAGGCCCTGCTGGGCGTTGCGCACCGCCTTGTCCAGGTCCTCGGCCGCCCCGTTGCCCTTGAGCTTCCCGGCGTCGTCCGCGAGCTTCTTCAACGCGTCCGCGGTCCGCTGCCGGCGCGCCTGGTCGGTCAACTGGCCGACGTTGGTCGCCGAGTCCCCCAGGTCCTGCACGTCCCCGGCGATACTGATCGCGGTCTTCCCGCAACTCACCGCCTGCTGCGCACTGCTGCACCCCACCAGCGCCGCACCGACCAGCGCCAGCAGCGCAACCCCTCCGGCCAGCCGCCTCATCCCGACCACCCTCCCCCTTGGAGTACTCCCGCCGAGGCTAACAGCCAAGTCGACGCCGCTGACGGCAATTCAGTTCCCCGGCAGGCCGAGGGTGTCGGCCCACTCCTCCACCGCGTAGCCGAAGAAGTGGTCGGCCGGCTCGATCGTGCCGTTCAGGTGGCCGAAGAGCTCGAAGCCGACCATGCCGAAGAGCTGGGTCCAGGCCATCACCGTGCGGGCCACCACGGTGATCGGGAGCCCGGGGGCGAACTCCTGGGCGATCTGCGAGAGCTGGCTGCTCAGCGGGCCGGGCGGGGTGGCCGCAGCGGCGGCGGGGGCGAGCCGGCCGGCGGCGTCGCGGACCACGCCGAGCAGGGCGAGCGGCACCCGGGCGGCGGCGGCGATGGTCTCCGGCGGCGCGTGGTAGCCGGGCACGGGGGTGCCGTAGAGCAGGGCGTACTCGTGCGGCTTGCTCCGCGCCCAGTCGCGCACCGCGCCGCACCCCGCGCGCCAGCGGGCCCGGGGCGCCGGACCGGCGGCGGCCACCGCGTGCTCGGCGTGCTCGCCCAGCTCCAGGTAGGCGTCCATGATGAGCGCGGTCAGCAGGTCGTCCCGGCTGGGGAAGTAGCGGTAGACGGCCGACGACGCCATGCCGAGCGCCCGGGCGACCGCGCGCAGCGAGAGCTGCTGGGCGCCCTGGTCGGCCAGCTGGCGCCGGGCCTCCTCCTTGATCTCGCGGGTGAGCTCGACGCGTGCCCGCTCGCGGGCTCCCTGAATCGCTGCCATGGAGGACAGCCTGCCACAGACGGGAGCACTGCACACCGAACAGAGCGATGCACGGAAACGAGAGCACTGCTCTTGCTTTCCCGTGACGCCCCTGCAAGAGTGGAGGCAACGCAAACGAGAGCAGTGATCTCGCTTGGAAGCACCGCTCTCATCATGTCCCGCCCGACCGAGGAGCCCGCCATGACCGCCGCGACCACCCAGCGCTACCTCCGCCCCAAGGGCCCGTCCGTCCCGATCGCCAACCGCATGGTCGCCGCCCTCACCAAGGTCGGCATCAGCATCTGGGGCTCCCGCCTGCTCGCCGTCCGCGGCCGCAAGTCCGGCGAGTGGCGCACCACCCCCGTCAACGTCCTCACCTTCGAGGGCACCCGCTACCTGGTCGCTCCGCGCGGCCACACCCAGTGGGTCCGCAACCTCCGCGCCGCCAACACCGGCGAACTCCACCTCGGCCGCCACACCGAACCCTTCACCGCCACCGAACTCCCCGACACCGCCAAGCCCGAAATCCTGCGCGCCTACCTCCGCCGCTGGAAGTTCGAGGTCGGCGTCTTCTTCGACGGCGTGGACCACACCGCCAGCGACGAGGAACTCCTGCGCATCGCCCCGGGGTACCCGGTCTTCCGGATCACGCCCGGCGCGTAGTCACCGGGCGGGCGCGACCGGCCCGGTAGCCCCGCAGCGGGACGCTCCAGATCCACCCGCCGAGGACCGCGAGCAGCACGACGCCCCCGAGCGTCCCCTTCAGGTAGTCGTAGCCGCCCCCCGGTACGAAGACCTGCTCGGAGTCCCCCTCGTCGAGGGCCGCAGCCGTCTGACCGTCCGTCATGTCCTTCGGGCCGCCGTGCAGCGTCACGTGCTCCCGGGCAAGGGACCCATCAGTCGACGCGAAGCTGCCGAAGATCGCACAGCTGCTCGACTGCTGATGGCACCCGAGATCCGTGGCCGTGAAGGTCCCGGGCTTCCCCTCGTTCAGATGCACCTTCCAGGTCGGCACGGCAGCGCCCAGCAGAACGGCGCCGAAGATGACCCAGAGAATGATTCCGGCCGCGTACCGCCACATCATCTTGACCGCCCATACGCGATTGAACAGGTACCTCCCGTTTTCGCTCCTCTCGACTTCCCTCTCCTGCTCGGCATCCAGCACCGACTGCGGGACCTCGGGATCCAGCCGCACATGCGGTGCGAGCTCCAGCAAGGTGCCCTCAAGCCGCCCGCGCTCCGGCAGCCAGCCACTCAGGGGAATCCCTACGGCAAACCCCTCCGCCTGCTGCGGCGACTCGACGGAGAACTCGTCCGGGGCCGCCAGGGCACCGGTTCCCTCGATCTTCAGGAACGGTGTCCGACGGTCCTGGCCAACCACCTCAACGATGGAAATCCGCTGAACCTGCTGCCACGGCACCAGGAGCGCAGGGGAGAACACCGACGGCTTGCGCAGGGCGAGCCGGATGCCCTTGGCATCGGCCCGGAGTGCGGTCCGGCAACACGCCAGCAAGTAGAGGGTCCGCAGCCCGAAACCGAGCATGCCCACGGCCGCCGGCGCGACCACCCACCACGGCAGGCCGACGAAGCCGGCGCTGACTGAAGCCAGAAATCCTGTCAGGAACCCGGGAAGGCTCTCCCGCGGCGCGTAGTTGCCCAGCTTGCCGAACCGACTCATCGACACTCCTCAATCCCGACTGCACGGGGCGCAGAGCAAGTCTGCGCCCCGTGCAGTCGCCTCAGCGGGTTTCGCCGGCTTCTGGCGCCGGCATGACGGTTACTTGAACAGCCAGTCCGCCGCGCCCGAGATCAGCTTGTTCGCGGCGTTCTGCAGCGGCACAGCCAGGACGGCGCCACCTATGGCGCCGCCCACCGGGCCCAGCGGAGTGTCACTCAGCAGTTTCGTCGTGAGACCGGAGATCCCCTCGTCGACCACGGCGTCCGCACCGCCGATGGTGATCGACTCTGCCTGGCTGTCACCGTTTGACTTGGCCGTCAGGTACCCCGAGAGCCCCCCGGCGAGGAGATTGACGGGACCCATGGCAGCGGCGAAGCGCCTCATGTAGGGGTTCTTGGCTGCTTGGAGTAGCGCCCTCTCCCGCGGGCTCAGCCTGTTCCACCTGGCCTGGGCCGCCCGCCGCGCGACATCGCCGGTTGCCGTTGCGGGGTCAACGGCGTTCGGAGTGGCTGCGGACAGCACTGACTGGAGGTTGCCCGGCCCGATGGCCAAACCGTTCACCGCGTTGCACCCCGTGGTCAACACACCTGCGCCGCTGCAGAGCATCGACCCCCGGAACCACGGATCCTGGCTTATCTGGCAGGTGTAGTCGCAGACCTGAGCCGGCTTCGAGGGCTTCGAGGCCCCGGGCGTGAAGGTCGGGGTACTGGACTTGCCGGGGTCACCCGAACCTCCTGAACCACTTGATCCGCCGGTTCCGCCACCCGTGATCGCGACCAGAGGCGGCCCCACAAACCCCGAATCACAACCGTTGTAACCACACCCGGGATCGTGCATCTGACCGGTCGGATCGCTGAACGTCAGCGGGTTGCTCCCCGCGTACGTGTACCCGCCCAGCTGGCCGGGGTCGGCGCCCTCCAGTACCGGGTCCGCCGAGATGAAGCGCCCCAGCGTCGGGTCGTACTTGCGCGCGCCCACGTCCGTGTACCCGGTGGTCGCGTCGACCGGTTTGTTGAGGAAGCCCCTGGTCGGGTCGATCCAGCCGGTGGTCGCGCCGCCGCGCAGTTCGCCGTAGGGCTTGTACTGCTGGCGGGTGAGCTTCTGGGTGGTGGTGTCCATGGTCATCGTGGCGGTGCCATGGGGGTCGCTGAAGACGTAGCTGACGCCGCCGCCCGGGAGGGTGGAGGCGATGGCCACGTTCTGGCCGGCGAGGGTGTAGGTGCGGACGGCGCCCAGGATCGTCGCCGGGGTGGTCGAGGTGTTGATGGTGACCTCGGTGTCGCCCAGGAACAGGGTGGTCTGGCCGGGGTCGCGGCGGATCAGCTGGTTGCCGTCCGCGTCGTAGAGGTAATTGGTGGTGTTGCCGCCCTGGGTGACCTGGTCCAGCTGGCCCTCGTCGTTCCAGTGCAGGGTCTGGCCGGTGCCGACGGTCGGGGTGCGACCGGTCAGCTGGCCGGCGGGGGTGTAGGAGAAGGAGGTGCTGGTGGTGCCGGCCGGGCCGGTGGTGCTGGTGCCGGTCAGGGTGTGCGGCTGGGCACCGCCTGCGGCGCCGTTGGTGTACGTGGTCGTGGTGTCGGCGCTCGCGCCGTTGACCGCGTGGTCGGTGCTGGCGGTCCGGTCGCTGATGTTGTCGTAGCCGAAGGACTGCCAGTACGCGGTCGGACCGGTGGCGATGCTGCCGTTGGTCGGGTTGGTGCCGGCGGCCGGGCAGGCCCCGGCGGCGGTCCAGGCCTGGGTCAACCGGTCCAGGCTGTCGTACTGGTAGCACTGGGTGTCGGTGGCCGTGCTGCCGTTCTCGCTCTGCTGGTCCACCGTGGAGGTCGGGTTGCCCGACGGGTCGTAGGTGTAGGCGAGGGCGTCCACGATCGGCCCGGGCGCCTGGGTGCGGCTGGTCTGAGTGCTCGTCAGGCGCCGGGTCTGGTCGTCGTAGCCGTAGGTCGTCTGGGCCGTGTTGTTGGAGGGCCCGTACCGCATCGCCGAGATCTCGCCCTGCGGGGTGTAAGTGACCGGTCCGGCAATGGCGTTGACGCTCTGCATGGTGACCGGGTTGTCGAGGCCGTCGTAGCCGTACAGGACGTCCTCGGTGAGCAGGCCGCCCACGCCCGGGTCACGCTGGTCGAGCAGCTCCTCGGTGCTGGTCGAGAAGGAGTTGGTGGTGGTGTAGTCGGTGGGCAGCGGCGCTTCCTCGGCCGGCAGCTTGATCTCGGTGCCGGTGGACTGGCCGAGGGCCGTGTATCCCTTGGACATCACGACGTACGGTGCGGAGGCCCCCGGCACGTAGCGCGCCGAGTAGCTGAGCTTGCCAACCTGCAGGGAGTCGTACTTCCAAACCCCGAACTTGAAGTTGTTGTTGCTCTTGTCCACAGCCGTGAGCTTACGACCCAACAGGTCGTACGTGTAGTCCAGTTCGATGCCGCGGGCGTCGGTGGCCGAAACCTGGTTTCCCGCGTCGTCGAAGCCGTACTTCGACGTGCCGGCGTCCGGGTCGGCCTGCTGCGTCCGCCGACCGAGCAGGTCGTAGGAGGACGTCCAGACCGCCTGGTCCGGCCCGGTGATGGTGGCCTGCTGACCGGCGGGCGTGTAGCCGTACGAGGTCGCGTTGAACGCGCCGCCGCTGGTGGTCCAGCCCGCCTGGGCGGAGCCGCCGATCGACGGAGCGGTCGTGTACTGGTCCAACTCCGTGTTCTGGCCACGGGCGTTGACCGCGGTCCGGGTCACCACCCCGCCGCTCTTCGGGAAGACCGTGGTGGTGTCGCCCGTGTAGGCGGTCTGGGTGACCATGCCCGCCGGGGTGAGTTGGATGGCCGCCCCCGCCGAAGTGGTCGTGCTGCGCTCCTCGTTCGCCGTGGTGGGCCGGCCCATCCCGTCGTAGTCGGTCACCGTGGTGTCCGGCACGTTGAGTTGGATGAACGGCAGTTCCTTGGGCTGCGGAGAGCCGTTGGCGCTGTAGGAGTTGTTGGTGAGGACCGTCCACCCGTGCGAGTCGTACTGGGTGTCCGAGACGACGACGGTGTTGTTCTCGCCCGCCGTCTGCACCTGCAGCGGCCGCAGCAGCGCGTCGTAGACGTTCTCGGTCGGGGCGTAGGAGCCGTTCTCCAGCAGCTTGTTGGAGGTGACGACGACCGCGGCCGTGTTCGAGACGAGGTAGGAGTAGGTCATCGTCGCGGCCTGGTTGGCAGCCTTCGACTGGGTCGGCAGCCAGACCGCGGTGAGCCGGCCGAGCGCGTCGTAGGTCAGGTCCGTGCGCAGGTGGGCCGGATCGACCTTGGTCACCGGAACACCACGGGCCGCGTCCAGCGTGGTCGTGGTGGTCTGGTAGGTCGGGCTGCCGCCCGCCGTCACCTGGACCGTGCTGACGACGCCGGTCGGCAGCCCACCGGAGGCCGGGGTGTAGGCGGTCGTGGTGCTCTGGGCCAGGCTGGAGCCGTCCGGCGCCGTGGAGTTGGGCGTCCGGACCGTCGAGGTGACGCGGCCGTAGGAGTCGTAGCCGGTCTTGGCGGTCGCCAGGTAGGCGGTCGCCGTGGCACCGTTGCTCGCCGAGGCGGTCTCGTTGAGCGTCACGTCACCCTTGCTGGGTGCCGTGCCGCCGCCCGCGCCGTCCCAGGTGAAGGCGTTCCCGTCGTAGGAGGCCCTGGTGTCGCTCACCAGGGTGCCGGACGGGGTGGCCCCGCCACCCGTGCAGTCCTGCGCGGTGGTGATGGTCTCGGCCGTCAGGGCCAGCGCCGCACCGCTGTTGGACGCGTACCGGGTGAAGGTGCACTTGGCGACGTTGCCGTTGGCGGTGGGCTCGCCCCGGTCGTCCGACTGCACCACCATGCCGGTGGTCGGCTGCCCGAGCGTGGTGTTGTAGAAGCTGTCGGTCTCGGTGTTCCGCCAGCCGTACGAGACCGCCTGCCGGCTGTAGGAGTTGGCGGTGCGCACCATCTGGGCGGTGAGCGGCGCCAGGCCGTTGCGGGCCCGCGAGGCGGTGGGGCCGATGATGGTCGGGATGGTCACGGTGGCGTGGTCGATGCTGCCGCCGTCACCCGTGTAGGTGTCGGTCTCGAAGACCTGCCCGGCCAGCGAGTTGACGTCCTGGGCGCTGTGCGCGCCGTCCTGGGAGGTCAGCGTCACGGTCGAACCGCCGCTGCCGTTGGGCGTGTTGTTGGACATGCCGCGGAAGTAGGTGGTCTTGGCGAGGGTCAGGGCGTCGTTGACCTGGGTGCCGTTGGTGAGGTGGAAGACCGCCGGATCGCCGGAGCGGGTCTCCACCGTCTGGTAGCCGCGGAACTGCCCGTAGGTCCGGTCCTCCGGCTTGACCAGCTCGTTGTCGTCGTAGTGCCAGGCCGCGCCGCCCACGTAGTTGTAGGTGGTCAGCAGTTCCGGGAACGAACCGTCCTGGTAACTGGTGTTGGGGTCGGCGGTCTTGACGCTGTGCACGGTGTACTTGTGGAACCAGTCCAGCACCGGCGCGCTCGAACCCGGCGGCGTCCACATCACCGGGAAGCAGGGCATGGTGTTGGTCGACGGGTCCGAGGGCACGTTGGCCGGAGTGCACTGGGTGTCGTTGTAGGCGACGGTGATCCGGGCGCCGGTCTCGGTGCTGATCGACTGGATCCGGTCGTGGTACATCGGCGACTCGTTCGGGACGGTGCCCACCCGGTTCGGCGACTGCCGCGGCGGGTCGAAGCCGGTCACCGGGTTGCTCACCTGCCCGCTGCCGCCCGCGCTGGTGTCCAGACCGGTGTGCTGGATGCTGTCCAGCCACAGGGTGGGCGCGTGGTCACCGCCGTCCGGGAAGGACTGGGTGAAGTCGTAGCGGTCCACCTGCTGGGTGGCGCCGCCGACCTGCACCTGAGTGGTGATGCTGGCCAGGCGCTTGCGGGACCAGTAGGTCGGCGCGAAGTCGGTGCAGGTCGAGCCCTGCGCGCAGCTCTGGTCGGTCGGCACGTCGGGCCACCAACTGGCGTTCGTGGTACCGAAGTGCGCGTCGTCGCAGACCGCGCCGACGGGCGTGCCGGGGATGCAGCGCTCGTTCACCGAGAAGACGATCTGCTCGGGAGCGGTGCCCGAGTAGACCGTGCCGGCGGTCATGCCGTAGTCGATGCGCTGCAGGTAGCCGCCGCGGGTGTAGGCGACGCCGGTGCTCTGGGCGTCCGCGCCGTAGTAGTTGGTCTCCGGCTGGTAGTAGTACGCGATCGCGTTGCTGTGCGGGTCGACCGAGTAGTCCAGGTTCCAGCGCCAGCCCTGCACGCAGGAGGACCCGGCGAACGAGGAGGAGTTGCACGGATCGCCCGCGTGGGCGCCGTAGACCGGGACGGTGTACACGGACTGGGTGGCCTGCTGCCCCGAGGTGTAACCGGGGAGCTGGTTGAGGCCGAAGTAGTACTGGACCCCGTCCTGGGTGACCCGGAAGTACTCGCCGTTGTAGGTGCCGTTGCTCGCCCCGTACAGCTGCTCGATCTTCACGGTGGACTCGTCGCTGGCCGGCCGCAGGGTGTGCGACGCGTCGTCGTAGACCAGCTGCGTCGACTTGCCGTTGAGCGACATGGTCAGCAGCTGACCCGCCCAGCACTCGTCCCCGGAGCCTTGCGGAGCACCCGAAGTGCTGTCACTCGCGCAGGACTTGTAGGAGCGCTCGATGTAGGACTCGCTGGAGCTCCAACCGTCGCCCAGCCAGGAGGACTGGTTGTTGGTGCCGGCCGTGCGGCCGTCCTGCGAGGAGGAGTCGTACGAGAGCGAGACGTCCGGAGTGGCTCCGGCGATCGCCTTCGGCACCTGCACGGGGTACGAGTAGGTGAAGGCGCCGGTGTTGCCGCCCGCGGACCAGGTACCGGTCGGCGAGAGCGAGGTCGCCGTGTAGGTCCCGGAGGACCCGGTGGGACTCGACGTCGCCGCGAGCACGACGGCGGAGGAGGAGGCCTGCGGTGCCGCGCCCCCTGCCGCGGTGGCGGCGAACGGCGTGACCTGCCCGGCCGATTGGGCCGCCGGAGCGAGGTGCACCGTGGCCGTCAGCGGCTTCGCCGGGTCGGCCTGGACCGGGGTCTGCACCTGACACTTCGCCAACTCCGGCGTGGTCAGCGCACAGGACGGCAGCTCGACCAGGTGGAGCCGGGAGGCGTAGTCACCGCCGAACGCGGCGCGGAAGGACGACGGGTCCACGCTCACGGTCGCGCTGCCCGCTCCCGCACCGGCATCGGCGGGCTCGACGGCGAAGAGCAGGCCGTGCACACCGGCCCGCTGCGCCACCGCCTGGTCGGCGGTGGTCACCCGCACGCGCGTGGGCGTCGAGTCCGCGCCCGCGCCCGCGCCCGCGGCCATCGGC
Source organism: Kitasatospora viridis (assembly GCF_007829815.1). Taxonomy (NCBI): domain Bacteria; kingdom Bacillati; phylum Actinomycetota; class Actinomycetes; order Kitasatosporales; family Streptomycetaceae; genus Kitasatospora; species Kitasatospora viridis. Next base: position 2,036,053 of record NZ_VIWT01000001.1, read on the forward strand.
GCGTTGCCCTGGTGCGCCGCCGGGACGACGGACACCGGCAGGGTGCCGGCCCGGCCCCCCGCCCCCTGCGGCGCGGCATACGGTGCGGCGGCATTCGGTGCCGCGCCGTTCGGTGCGGTGCCCTTCGGTACCGCTGTGGTCAGATCGACCACCGCACTGCCCGCCCCCGGCAACGCGGCTGCCACCGTCGGGTTGTAGACGGGGAAGGCCGTCGACGGCTTGGCCTTCCCGGGTATCGCCTTCCGTGGCGCAACGGTCCGCTCGACGGGCGGCTTCGGCAGCTTCGGCTTGGCCGTCGACCCGGCTAACGCCACCCCTGGCAGGCCGGCCACGGCCAGCGCCGCTCCGGCTAACGCCGCTGTCGTTCTCCAAGCCAGCCGGCCGTACCGCCGGCGCCCCACCCCATGGAACTGTCCGGGACTCAACTGTTGCCCTCTCCCCTGGTCGCAACAAGGAGACCGGCACGCCCCAACCACGGTCGTGCTCGGGACGCGCCGATCTAACGTGGAGTCATGCGGCGGCAACTCTGCCATGAACGGCGTACCCGATCCATAACTATTTGGTCACACAAGACCCTTGAGGCGTCCGCTTTTTCCGCACTTAGTGAAGATAACGTGGATAAAGGCCACACGAACCACCGTCGATCCTGACGCTCCCCGCGCGCACAATGCGTGGTGCACAGGGTGCCCCAGAGGCACCGCGACACCGTTGGGGGGAAACGGCCTCGATGGCCATCAACAGCTCACACACCAGTCCAGGCGCGCGATCACGCCGCGCCACCGCGGTCGGCCTGGCGCTCGGCGCGCTCACGGCCGGCCTGCTCGCCGGGGTGGCCCCCGCGCAAGCGGCCCCGCCCGCGAAGCCCGCATCCGCGCCCGCGGCCTTACCCGGTAAGTCCGGCGCGCCCACCAGCGGTGCCCGAGGCGGAGCCGCCGGCCCGGTGGTCAACCAGGCCTCGCCCAAGCCGGCTGCCGCCCCGAGTGCGCTCCAGCAGGCCGAGAGCGCCGCCCTCGCCAAGGCGAAGAAGACCAACTCGCCGGTCACCGTAGACCAGTTGACCAACGAGACCAGCGAGACCGTGATCAACCCCGACGGCACCCTGACCCTGCGTCAGCACGCTGCTCCGGTCCGGGTCCGCAAGGGCGCCTCCTGGACCCCGATCGACACCACGCTCGCCAAGCGGGCCGACGGCCGGATCGCCCCGGGCGCGACCGACAGCGACCTCTCCTTCTCCCCCGGCGGCAACGGCCCGTTGATCACCATGATCCGGGACGGCAAGCGCCTGTCGATCAGCTGGCCCGGCACCCTGCCCGCACCGGCGGTCAGCGGCGACACCGCCACCTACCCCGCCGTGCTGCCCGACGTGGACCTCGCGGTGACCGCCCGCGGCGACGGCTTCAGCGAGGTGCTGGTCGTCAAGTCGGCGGCGGCCGCGGCGAATCCGCAGCTCGCCACGATCCACCTCGGCACCACCACCGACGGCCTGACGCTCAGCCAGGACAACACCGGCGACGCGCTGGCCACCGACTCCGGCGGGCACACCGTCTTCGCGGCCTCGCCCCCGATGCTCTGGGACTCCGCCTCCGCCCCGACCGCGCCGGTCACCCCGGCCGCACACGCCAACGCGCAGACCGACGCACAGGCCCCGGCCACCGCAGCCGCCCCCACCCCGTCCAGCGTGCACGGGCCCGGCGACACCGCCCACGCCACCCGGCTGGGCTTCAAGGTCGCCCAGGACCAGCTGTCGCTCACCCCGGACAAGGGGCTGCTGAGCTCCCCCGCCACCGTCTACCCGGTGTACATCGATCCGGCCTGGTCGGGAAACCCCTCGCTGGTCAGCTGGCTGACGCTCAGCAACGGCGGGCAGAAGGACACCAGCGGCAACGTCGCGCGGGTCGGCTTCGTCGGCAACTGGGACGGCTGCGCCTACGTCTGCAACCAGACCTTCCGCTCGTACTTCCAGATGAACTCCTCCGGTTTCGGTGGCGCCAACGTCCAGAGCGCGTACTTCTACCCGTACTTCAGCGGCGTCTCGCAGAACGACCAGCCCACCGACGTTCGGTTGGACCCGCTCTTCGACGGCAACACCAACTGGAGCAACAAGCCCACCTCCAGCAGCGTCGTCGCCTCCTGCACGTGCAACCCCGGGAACACCGGGGCGAGCAACGTCCTCAACGTGATCGGCGCGGCCCAGAGCGCGGCAGCCAACAACTGGGGCAGCGTCGACTTCGAGGTCGACGCACACGACGAGACCACGAAGTACCAGTACAAGAAGATCGACCCCACCCAGACCTACTGGACGGTCACCTACTACTACGCCCCGGACAACCCCCAGGTGGTCGGCACCACTCCGCAGGTCAACGGGCCGGGCGGCACCTTCGTGCCGTCCTCCAACGTGACCATGCAGATCTCCGGCGGGGACCGCGACGGCGAGCTGGTCAAGGCCGGCTTCGAGATCTACCACGCGTCCAACGGCAGCGTCACCTCGGTGTACCAGAGCGGCATCTGGCAGGGTGACTACACCTCCTCCAGCAGCCCGGTCACCGCGACCGGCCTCCCCGACGGCCAGTACGCCTGGCACGGCCTACTGCAGAGCCAACAGGGCAACATGCAGAGCCCGTTCACCGGCTGGGTCTTCTTCACCGTCAGCACCGCGATGCCCGGCACCCCGGACATCGAGTCGAACCAGTTCCCCAAGAACCAGTTCGGCGGCGCTTACCAGGACAACGGCACCTTCTCCCTCACCACCGGCAACGGCCCGAACGACTGGGGCTACATCTTCTCGCTCGACGGCGACCTGACCTCCACCCAGTGGAACCAGAGCGCGCCCCCGCCCACCTGGAGCGGCGGCGCCCCGACCCGGGCCCAGCAGTACCTGGTGCAGTCCACCGGGGCCGCCACCGCGATCACCTTCCCGGTGGGCACCGTCGGCCCGCACACCCTCTACGCCAAGACGATCAGCCCGGCCGGCATCGTCTCCAACGAGTACGCCTTCGGCTTCTGGGCCGGCCTGACGACCCCGCGGTTCGTGTCAGGCGACACGCTGGTGAGCGGCGTCGCCGCCGCGACCAACGACGACAACACGACCACGCCCGTCCCGGCCGCCACCAGCCACACCACGGGCCAGCTGTTCGCCCAGGGACCGGTCGGCTGGTTCTCCTGGTACGGCGCCGGTCAGGCGATGCTCGCCAACGGCACCAACCCGGTGTCCAACGGCGACAGCGCGACCTTCAGCTTCGACCTCCCGCACGCCGGCTACTGGGACCTGGGCGCGAACCTGACGAAGGCCGGGGACTACGGCCAGTACTCCCTGACGCTCGACCAGGGCGGCGCCAAGCCGGCCACCCTGATCACCGGCTTCGACGCCTACAACCCGGCGGCGCCCGTCGTGACGACCCAGTTCGTCGACTTCGGTTCCCCGCTCTCCCAGACCACCCAACAGCCGATCCCGCTGACCCAGGGCGTGCACACCCTGACCCTCACCATCACCGGCAAGAACGCCGCGTCGGCCGGCTACCAGGCCGGCATCGACGTCCTGCGGCTGGCCCCGATGAGCGCCACCTGCACGATCGTGGACCTGACGGCCTGCCAGAACAACACCGCGATCAGCGCCGACAACAACCACCTGGCCGCCGACGCGGACGGCGTGGGGGCCAGCCTCTCGGCCGGCCAGCTGGCCGCCGCGGGCTGGACCCCGAACGCCCCGATCACGGTCAACGGCGCGCCGATGACCGTGCCCAACTACAGCGTGGGCAAGGCCGACAACATCCTGTCCAGCGGCCAGACCGTCACCGTCGGCGGCACGGCCGCGGCGAACGCGGGCAACGCGGTGGAGTTCCTCGCCTTCGCCACCGGCGGCAACGTGACCAGCGCCTACAACTCCAGCGTCACCGGGACGATCACCTACCCCACCGACTCCACCGGCCACTCGGTCTGCGGCACGACCACCAGCTACCCCTACTCGCTCGACATGGTCCCCGACTGGGTGAAGGGCGACCCCGGCACCCACGCCGTCGGCTTCGCCAACCGGAACCTGTCGAACGGCACGGACTCGTACGGCCCGCAGTTGTTCCCGATCTCGGTCGCCCTCCCCTGCCCCGGCGTGGCGATCCAGAGCATCACCCTGCCCGTGGTCACCAACCGCCTGGTCTACGGCACCAACGCCCTGCACATCATGGGCGTGGGCATCCGGCCCGCCTCCTACGTCCCGGGCAGCTCGCTCCTGCAGAACTGGACCGGCACCTGGGGCGCGAAGCAGGACACCCACGGCAAGGCCCTCGGCACCACCACCGAGCGGACCGCGGTCAGCATCACCCTGCCGGGCGCCAACCTGCGGCTCCGCCTCTCCAACGCGCTGGGCAGCCAGCCGATCACCCTCAACCACGTGACGGTGGCCCACCAGCAGAGCGGTGCGGTGCCCACCACCACCCCGGTCGGCGTGACCTTCAACAACGGCTCACAGACCGTCACCATTCCGGCCGGCGGGGACGTCACCAGCGACGGCCTCGGCTTCCCGACCACCAGCAACGAAACGCTGCTGATCTCCTACCAGTTGGCGAGCGGAACCACCGACGCCGCGTTCCACAGCGCGGCCAAGAACGCCACCTGGTACAGCTCGGCGCCCGGTGACCAGACCGCGGACACCACGGGCACGCCGTTCACCACGTCCGACGACAACGCCTACTGGCTCAGCGGCATCGACGTCTCGCCGACCAGCGGCAACACCGGCGCGCTGGTCCTCTACGGGGACCAGACGGTCAACAGCGACACCACCACCCCCAACGGCCACTACCAGCTGTCCGACCTGATCTACGGGGACGTGGTGAAGGCCAACGCGTCGGACCCGATCAGCTACCCGCTGTACGCGGTGGTCAACAACGGCCAGAACGGCTGGATCACGAGCAACAACCTGCTGCCGACCCTGTCGGGCAGTGCGAACCAGTACGCGCCGGGGAGTGCGACCGACCCGATCGACCGCTCCTCGCTCGCCGTGGCCAACGTCCACTCGGTGCTGATCTCCACCGGGACCTCCGACCTGCTGTCCGGCTCCAACGCGACCGACCTGGAGAACAAGCTCGGCGCGCTGGCCCAGTCGGTCAGGATCCGGTACTCCGACGCCAACGGCGGCTCCCGCAAGGTCGGGGTGTTCGTCGCCACCATCCCGGCGAACCCCGCCATCACCGGCACCGCGGAGACGACCCGACAGACCGTCAACAACTACATCCTGTGCGGATCGTCGACGCCGACCGCCGGAGCCTGCACCAGCAACGCCAACTGGCTGGGCGGCAAGGCCGACGGTGCGATCAACTTCGCCGCCGCGGTCGCGACCGACCACACCGACACCGGCCCGCTCAACCTCACCCGTGACTACTACACGGACAGCACCGGGAAGCAGTACCCCAGCCAGCTCTACTTCCAGGACCTGGCAGACCAGTACCAGAAGGACAGCACCAACGCGAACAACCCGGGCGGCGGTGGCGTCGGCGTCTCGCCGATGACCGCCCGCCGGGCGCAGTAAGGCCGGCAACGCCCCACCGGTTCCCCGAGCCGCCGGTCGCCCCTCCCGGGCGGCCGGCGGCTCGGCCGTCGACCCCCGCCCGCCCCCGCCGCTACCCCGCGAAGGCCCGCCGGTACGCCAGCGGCGTGGTCCCCACCCGCCGGCCGAAGTGGTGCCGCAGGGTGGCCGCGTTGCCGAAGCCGACCCGCGCCGCCACCGACTCGACCGGCTCGTCGGTCTCCTCCAGCAGGCGCTGGGCGAAGAGCACCCGCTGGCCGATCAGCCAGCGCAGCGGAGTGGTGCCGGTCTCCTGCTGGAAGCGGCGGGCGAAGGTGCGCGGGGCCATGTGGGCCCGCGCGGCGAGCTGGTCCACCGTCCAGTCGCGGTCGAGTTCGGCGCGCATCCAGTCGAGCACGCCGCTGAAGGGGGTGCCGTCGGGCTCCGGGAGCGGACGGTTGACGTACTGGGCCTGGCCGCCGTCGCGGTGCGGGGCGACCACCATCCGGCGGGCGATCCCCCGGGCCACCTCCGCGCCCTGGAGCTTGCGCACCAGGTGCAGGCAGGCGTCGATCCCGGCGGCGGTGCCGGCCGAGGTGATCACCGGGTCCTCGTCCACGTAGAGCACGTCCGGGTGCACGGCGGCCAGCGGGAAGCGGGCGGCCAGCTCGTCGGTGTAGCGCCAGTGCGTGGTGCAGCCGCGGCCGTCCAGCAGGCCGGCCGCGCCGAGCAGGAAGGCGCCGCTGCAGATCGAGAGCACCCGGGCGCCGCGCGCCACGCTCTCCCGCAGCGCGGTGATCAGTTCGATCGGGTACTCCTCGCGGATCCCGCTGGCCGTCACCACCACCAGGTCGGCGGTGGCCAGCCGCTCCACCCCGTGCGGCACGTTGACGCTGAAACCGGCGTGGGTGCGCAGCTCCCCCGGCCGGTTCGAGGCCAGCGCGAAGTCGTAGGCCGGCAGGCCCTGTTCGCTCCGGTCCAGCCCGAACACCTCGCAGGCCACCCCGAGTTCGAACGGGTGGACCTCCTCCATCACCACGGCGACCACGCTCTTCAGCATGTCGGCCAGCCTACCGAAGAGCTGGCAGCAATTCGATGGAGAGTGGCGTTCCTGCCACTCGTTCCGAATTGAACATCCGAGCAGAGTGGAGGACATGAACCCCTCCACCATCGCCACCGTCCTGGCCTTCACCGGCCTGGTCAGCGGGATCGGCGTGCTCGGCCACCTGGTCGGCCGGGACGTGGACCGCGCCGCCCGCCAGGGCCGGGACAACTGGCACCGCCCGACCGGCTACCCGACCGATCCCGCCCGCTCCGACCGTCTGCACACCACCGACCCCGACCCCGTCCCGCCGGCCCCGGCCGACCCCGGCCGGCTGCGCGGCACCCTCCCCGCCGCCTCCGACCTGCGGCTTGGCACACTTGCCCGATGGACATCCTCATCCGGACCGCGACCGAAGCCGATCTCGACGCCGCGGGTGAGGTGACGGTCGAGGCCTTCGTCGGCGACGGTCACACCGCCCCCACCGCCGACTACGTGACCCTGCTGCGCGACGCCCGCCGCCGGGCCGCCGAGGCCGAACTGCTGGTCGCCGTCGACCCGGCCGACCAGCGGGTGCTCGGCTGCGTCACCTTCGCGGTCGGCGGGCAGCCCTGGGCCGACATCGCCGCCCCCGAGGAGGGCGAGATCCGGATGCTCGCCGCCGCGGCCGCGGCCCGTGGCCGGGGCGTGGGCGAGGCCCTGGTGCGCGCCTGCGTCGCCCGCAGCCGCGAGCTCGGCCTGGTCGGCATGGCCTTCTCCACCCGCCCGGGCATGCGCGCCGCCCACCGGATCTACGAGCGGGTCGGCTTCCACCGGGCCCCGGAGCGCGACTGGCGCCCGCGCCCTGAGATCGAGCTCTGGGTGTACGAAATGCGCTTCTGAACCACGGTCAGCCGGCCCGCCGCTCGAACGCGACGCAGCTCACACCGCATCACATCGCACAACAACGATTTGGTCACGGGTGATCGACGGCGAACTGACTGCGGTCGGCAAATGCCCCGAATCGCTTGGAAAAGGGGCGCTTCGCGGCCTCCGCGGCGACCACCACCCCAGCAAACCTTCAGAGTGCTCAGCGTATTATCCCTCTGGTCTGCCGGTGGGATGCGAGCTCTTCTAGCCTTCCCCGCCAGACGTTCTTCGCATACGAGCAGTATGGGGGCGGGGGCGTTGACGACTCCGATCTGGCATCACGGCGCGCACCGAAGGCAGTAGCGGAAGCAGCCATCTGCGCTCCCGCACTGCGACCCGGTGACCGCCGGTGCCGGCACCCCACGGGGATGGGTTGTCAGGAGGACCGGGGTGACGCTCACCCGTCTAGAAGCCAAGCAGTTGAGACGACAGGCCGATTGGCGTCCGTCCTTCCTGCCGTTCTTGATCACGTTCTGCCTCTGTCTGGGCATCTCCTGGAGCACCTACTCCTCCCGGACCGGTCTGATCGGCTGGATCACCACCGTGGTGTGGACCCTGCCGACCCTCGCCTCGGCAGTGGGTCTGCTCGGCGCCCTGCTCACCAGCCGACGGATGCGCAGGCAGCGCCACTGGGGCAAGCCGCAGCGCGCCGAGGACGACACGCTGCTGGTCGTGGTGCCGACGATCGGCCGGCACGACACCTACCCCGCGCTGGAACGGGCGGTGCTCAGCTACGCCAAGTACCTGCCCGGCTTCTTCCCCCACCTGCGGATCGACATCATCACCGAGGAGGGCTGCGAGGCCCAGCCGGACATCGACGCGCTGGCGCTGACCGACCCGGTCTTCCGCGTGGTCGTCGTGCCGCGCGACTACCGCACGCCCAACGGCACCCGCTTCAAGGCCCGGGCCAACAACTACTCCCACGAGCTGCGGATCGCCGAGGGCGAGGCGGTCGACGACGTCTGGGTCCTGCACATGGACGACGACACCGGCGTGGGAGCCGACACCGCCGCCGCGATGGCCCGGTTCATCAACGCCCAGCGCCGGGCCGGTGCGGACGCCAAGCACCTGGCCCAGGGGGTCCTGACCTACCCCCGCGAACTGGCCGTCAACCGGATGACCTGGCTCGCCGATTCGGTCCGCCCGTCCTGCGACATCACGCTCTTCGCGGTGATGACCGGCAGCGGCACCCCCTACGCCGGCCTGCACGGCGAACTGCTGCTGATCCGCTCCTCGATCGAGGCGACCATCGGCTGGGACTTCGGCCCCAAGGCCATCGTCGAGGACGCCCAGCTCGCCCTGCACTTCTGCGCCCGCTACAAGGGGCGCAGCGACTGGTTCTCCGGTGCCTGCTACGGGGCGTCGCCCGCCACCATGCAGGACCTGATGAAGCAGCGCGAGCGCTGGGCCTGGGGGTTGATCGCCCTCGCCTTCAACCGGACCGTCCCGCTGAAGAGCCGTCTGCTGCTGATGTACAACGTCACGGCCTGGACGCTCGGCCTCTTCCAGCACGTGGGCATCATCCTGGCGCTGGGCGCGCTGCTCGGCGACCTGAACACCTCCCCCTTCACCCGGGTGATCCTGCCGCTCTGGGCGATGAACGTCGCGTCCGGCGTGTGGATGTACTGGGAGGGCCTCAAGCTCAACGTCACCGTCTCCGCGGACGCCCGCCGTGCCTGGTGGGAGCCGATCGCGGTGGTCGGCCTCATCCCGTTCTTCTCGCTCTACGAGGGCCTGGCGGTGTTCCGCGGTTTCCTGCGCTTCCTGCGCGGCACCGAGAACAAGTTCGTCGTGATCGCCAAACCCGCGTGAGCCCGTCCCGACGCCGCTACCTCGGGGCCCCCGCCCCGCGGGCCGACCGGACACGCACCATCCTTGGAGCAACACTGTGTCAACTCTGATGACGCGCAACCGGTTCCGGGCGCTGACGGCGGGCCTCACCGTGCTCCTGCTGGCGGCCGTCAGCGGTTGTGCCCTGGGGACGACCGACGCCGGTCCGCCGCCACCGCCGATCCCGGTCGAGAGCGACACCCCGGCCGCACCGGCCGACGCGCCCAGTGCGGCGAGCACGCCGACCAGCCGGGTGCACTTCCCCTGGCAACCCGGCAAGCCCGAGCTTGGGATCCAGGTCTTCTGGGCGGACACCTCCAAGGACACCGACCAGACCGTCCAGCTCAAGATCAACCGAATGATCGACTACGTGCTGGCGCTGGACGCCAACTCGATCTCCATCTCCTTCCCGTTCAACACCGCGGGCCCCAGCGCCAGCGCGGTCAGCGACGGCTCGGACACCCCGTCACCGGCGCGGCTGGCCATGGCGGTCCGGTCCGCGAAGGCCGCGGGCCTGCGCGTCACCGTCCGCCCGACCCTGGACGAGTCCTCCCTGACCGCGGTGTCCGCCAAGGAGTGGCGCGGCACCATCCACCCCAGCAGCCCGGCGGCCTGGTTCCAGTCCTACGACGCCTTCCTGGCGCCGTACCTGAAGGAGGCCCAGCAGGACAAGGTCGACACCTTCGTCATCGGCACCGAGTTCACCTCGATGCAGCCCGATCCGCGCTGGGCGGAAACGGTGAACCAGGCGAAGACGATCTACTCCGGTGAGCTGACCTACGCCGCCAACTGGGACAGCTACGTGGCGGACCCGATCAACATCCCGGTGTCCCGGATCGGCGTGGACGCCTACCCTCCGCTCAAGAACGTCCCCGACAGCGCCGGCATCCAGCAGCTGGTGGACGGTTGGAACAGCTGGCTCGACGGCAAGGCCACCGGCCCGCTCCCGAACGCGCTCTTCTACGAGGTGGACGCGCCGGCCGAGAACGGCGCGTACGCCCACCCCGGCGTGTGGGGCAACGGCGGCGGCAACCGGAACCTCACCACCCAGGCCAACTGGTTCGCCGCGGCCTGCCAGGTCGCCAAGGACCGCCACCTCTCCGGCCTGTACTGGTGGCGGTACGACCTGCACCAGGATCCGCAGACCGCCGACCCGCAGCACGACCGCAGCGACTCCTGGCTGGGCCGGCCGGCGGCCCAGACCATCCGCACCTGCTTCGACAGCTGGGCGACCGGCGGCTGAGCCGCGCCCCGGTCAGCCCACCGCACCACCCTCTGAACCCGACTTGGAGCCAGACCCATGAAGGCCGCCCCCGAGCCCCCCGGCACTGCCGCCGACAGCCCCCCGCCGCCGCAGGGCGGGGAGCCTGACGGCGCGGACGCCGGGCAGCAGCAGTCGGGGGAGCCCGGTGCGCAGCAGCGCGAGCCGAAGGGCCGGCCGCCGGTGGTCGGCTACCGCGGCTACTTCCCGGCCGTGGACGGCCTGCGCGGGCTCGCGATCCTCTCCGTGCTGCTCTACCACACCAGTTGGTTCAGCAACGGCCTGTTCGGCGTGGACGTCTTCATGGTCCTCTCCGGCTTCCTGATCACCCTGCTGCTGCTCCGCGAGAAGCACGCCACCGGCCGGATCCGGATCTTCGCCTTCTACGTCCGACGGTTCAAGCGACTCACCCCGGCCCTGGTGGTCACCCTGCTGCTGACGGTCGGGGCGGCCTTCCTCTGCGGCACCCTGCCCGAGGTGAAGGACCTGTCCTGGCAAGCCGTCGCGGCCCTGGGGCAGTTCGCCAACTGGGCGCAGATCAGCCACGGCCAGGCCTACTGGACCGGCTTCGGGCAGGTCGACGCGCTGGGCCACATGTGGTCGCTCAGCATCACCGAGCAGTTCTACCTGGTGTGGCCGCTGGTCCTCACGGTCCTGCTGTGGGTCTGCCGGCGATCGACCGTGGCCGTCACGGTGCTGCTCCTGCTGCTGCTCGGCGGCGCCGCCACCGTCGCGCCGCTGCTGTACAACGGCAGCAACAGCGACGCGCTCTACCTCAGCACCCAGGTCCGCGCGGTCGGGTTCGTGGCCGGCGGGGCCGGCGCGGCGATCGTGCACGCCGTCCACCTGCGGCGGGCGCGCAAGGGGTACGTGCGGCCCGCGCCGGGCGAGTCGGCCGCCGGCCGGGCCGGGTTCGGCACCGTGCTGCTCACCCTGCTCGGCCTGCTCGCGCTCGGCGCCCTGGTGGCCGCGAGCGTGGTGACCGGCTCCTACCACGAGCCCTGGCTGTACACCGGCGGCATCGCCGGCGTCGCCGTGGTGGCCAGCGTCCTCACCGCCTGCCTGTGCCACGACCGGGGGCCGCTGGTCCGGGTGTTCTCGTTCGGTCCGCTGGTCGAGATCGGCAAGATGTCGTACGCCATGTACCTCATCCACCTGCCGATCTACTGGCTGCTGCTGAAGGCCGTCCCGACCATCCGGCCCTACGCCCTGCTCCTGGTGGGCGGCCTGTTCTCCTGGCTGTTCTCGCTGCTCCTGCACTACGTGGTCACCGAGCGGGTCCGGCAGTTGCGCTGGCGGCTGCCGAAGGCCGTGCCGATCCTCGCCGTGAGCTGCGCCGCCGTGGTGTTCGGCGCGCAGGAACTGCCGAAGTACTACGCGGCGCAGATGCGCCCCGACGGGAAGCCGGTGGTGCTGACCCTCGGTGATTCACTGGCCAACGACTACGCGAGTGCGCTGGCCGAGCACGGCGCCGGGAAGTTCGCCGTGGTGGACGACGGGGTGCCCGGCTGCGGGGTGATGGGCTCCACGAAGGTGGAGGACGCCACCCGGATCGTGCACGCCATCACCCCCGCCTGCCGGGCCTGGAACCGGGTCTGGGCCCAGGAGATCGGCAGCAGTTCGCCGTCCGTCATCGTGGTGCACCTCGACTGGGACGCCACCGCCCAGCTCGTGGACGGCCGCTGGCTCACCCCGTGCGACGAGGCCTACCGCGAGCGGTACCTGAACCAGCTCGACCTGGCCGCCACGGTCTGGGCGGACGCCGCCCCGAAGGCACCGGTCCTGGTGTCCAACGACCGTGACCGCACGGGCGCCGTCCCGACCCTCTGGGGGCACTGCTACAACCAGATCCTGACCAGCTTCGTGGTGGCGCACAGTCCGCAGGTGCGGCTGCTCGACCTGCAGGGCGCGCTCTGCCCGGGCGGCCGCTGCCGGACCGAGACCCCGGGGGGCGAGGACCTGTTCAAGGACAGCGTGCACTTCACCGACGACGGCCTGGATTACATCACGCCGTTCCTGGAGTCGAACATCACGGCCGCGCTGGCGAAGCAACCACCGCCGCAGCCGTAGGCCCGGCGGCCGCAGCCGACCCCGGGTCAGGCCGACCCTCCGTCAGGCGGACCCTCCGTCAGACCGGCCCGCCGGGGCCGGGCGGGGGCGGCGGCTGGTACCCGCCCACCGGCGGCTGCGGCTGGCCGTAGCCGCCCGGCACCGGCCCGGCGTACGGATTCGGCTGCGCCGGAACGCCGCCCGGGTACCCGGGGGCCGGCCAGCCCCCCTGCACCGGCTGCGGCAACTGCACCGGCTGCGTCGGCTGGTAGCCGCCCGGCGCGGGGTAGGACGGCCCCGCCCACGGCGCGGTCCCGACCGGCGGTGCGGCTCCGACCGACGGCCCGGTCCCGATCGACGGCCCGGCCGCCGCGCCCGCCCGCAGGTGCGAGCGGAGCAGCACGAGCAGCACCACGAACAGCACGACGCCGATCACCATGGTGGCCAGGCGCAGCTGCCCCTCCAACCGGCCGGTGAACCAGTCGACCTGGCTGGGGTCGAGGAGCGCACCGGTGAGGCTGCGCAGCCGGCCGTAGGCGTCGGTCGCGGCGAGGGCGAGCACGAAGCCCCGGCTCCAGACGCTGCCGCGCAGCAGCAGGACGCCGGCCAGGCCGAAGAGCACGGCGTAGCTGAAGCTGGTCGAGTCGACGTTCGCGGTGCCGTCGTGCGACCCGTAGTAGAACAGGCCCTTGAAGAAGACGCCCACGCCGGTCTGGACGGCGGCGTTGTAGCCGGTCCAGGCCGCACGGACGAGCGCCCAGCCGATGCACATCAGCGCGGCCGCCCGCACTCCCCGGGGCAGTTCCCGTCCCGCTCCCGCTGCTGGTCCCGCGACCATCGCCCCCACCCCGATCGATACCTCAGACGGTCGGCTGAAGCATGCCACAGGGTGGGAGGGAGTCGACGGGCCGTTTCCCCATTGTTGTGCGGCTCCGTGCGGAGCTGACCTGTCGCGCCGTCAGTACCGGTACCAGGAGGCGCGCGGACCGACGTCGGCCGAGCGGGTCTTGGCCAGCTGGGCGATGACGTCCGGGGCCAGCGGGCGCTCCCAGATCTGGACGTCGGCGATCGAGCCGCTCCAGGAGTCGGTCCACTGGGACTTGAAGCGGGCCCGGCCGATCTCGATCGGGCCGTTGGTCGAGAGGATCCCGGGCACCGGTGTGGTCTGCGTCAGCACGCCGTCGACGTAGAGCGCGATCGACTTGTTGCCGGCGTCGTACACGCCGGTCAGCGTGGTCCACTGGCCGGTGGTCGCCGGTGCGGTGGACAGCGCCTCGCGGCTGCTGCTGTCCGACGCCGCGGTCTGCACCTTGAAGACCCACTGGTTGTGGTCGCCCCAGAAGTCGCGGCCCAGGTAGTACGAGAAGAACCCGTCGCCGCCCTGGGAGACCGCGGCCCGGCCGCCGGTCGGCGCGTCGTTGCGGACCACCGCGGAGACGGTGAAGCTCTTGCAGGTGTTCAGCACCACCGAGTTCGACTCGGCGTAGCCGTCCGGCGTCCCGTGCACGGTCAGGGCGGAGCCGGTGTGGCCGTCCACGGTGCCGACCTGGCCACCGCCGCCGACGCTCGCGTCATTGGTGTTGCTGGCCGCCGAAGCCGCCGGCGTCGGAGCTATGCACTCGCCCGGCGCGGCCGGCCCGGTCGGCGCCGGCTTGACCGACTGGTCCGACGAGGACTTCTTCCCGGTGAAGTGCAGCACCGCGACGGTCGCCGCGCCGGCCAGCGCCAGCACGCCCACCAGGGCGATGCCGACCCGGAGCCGGCGCTTCTTGCGGGCGCCGCGCTCGTGGGCGTCGGCCATCGCGGCCCAGTCCGGCCCGCCCTGGTCGCCGGTGCCCATCGGCACCAGCAGGTTGGGCTTGGTCGGTTCGGGCTGCGGGTAGCCGTAGCCGCCGGCCGCGGGCTGCGGCTGGCCGTAACCACCGGCCTGCGGCTGCGGCTGGCCGTAACCACCGGCCCCGGGCTGGGGCTGGCCGCCCGCCGGGCCGTACCACTCGGGCGGCGGACCGAAGCCGCCCTGCGGCGGGCCGAAGCCCCCCTGCGGCGGAGTGACGGATCCTGGCCCCCCGTGGGGAGGCTGCGGCTCCCCCTCCCCCGGTCGGGCAGGCCCGCGGGTCCACTCGGCCGGCGTCTCGTTCCCCTCGCTCATGAGGCGAGATCGTAGGCCATGGACCGTCAGGAGCGCGCTTGAGGTAACCAATCCGTGCCCTGCCGAGCCGCCGGAACCCGTGCCTCCGTCACCGCTCCGCCACGACGCGCCACACTACATGTGGTGGTCCACAGGCCCCGCACCACTACATGTATGCTCACTAGCGCTGTCGAAGCAGGGGAACCCGGTGGAAGTCCGGGACTGCCCCGCAGCGGTGAGCGGGCGCTGCCCGCGAGTCCGATGACCTGCCGACGGTGTGCCACCCGGCCTTCCCGCCAAGGCCTCCAAGCACTGCCACACACGTCCGGGCCTCGCGGGTGGGCCAGGGTGCTGACGCGCGCCGGCATGGTTCCGCGCGCCGCCCTGCCCTGCCCTGCGCGGCCCCGGACGTCCGCTGTCCGCCGCCACCAGGAGAGAGTGCGCCTTGACCGTCGCCGCCTCAGTTGCCCTGCCCTCGCAGGGACTCGCCGACACCCAGTCCGACCCCGGTGCGGACTTGCTGCGGCTGCTCACCGACCGGAGCGCCGACCTCCCCCAGGTGGACCCCGGCCACGTCGCCGCCGCCGCGCTGCGCGGCCGCCACGCCGGTTCGGACTTCGCCGAGCTGCGCGGGCTGGCCGTGGACGCCGCCGCCTCGATGATCGCCGAGGACCCCCAGTACTCGAAGCTGGCCGCCCGCCTGCTGGCCCAGGAGATCACCGACGAGGCGGTCTCCCAGGGCGCCGTCTCGTTCTCCGCCTCGGTGGCGGCGGGCCACGCCGAGGGCCTGATCGGCGACACCACCGCCGACCTGGTGGCCAAGCACGCCGAGGCCTTCAACGCGCTGGTGGACCCGGCCGGTGACGACCGGTTCGAGTACTTCGGGCTGCGCACCGTGCAGTCCCGCTACCTGCTGCGGCACCCGATCACCCGCAAGGTGGTGGAGACCCCGCAGTACTTCCTGCTCCGGGTCGCGGCCGGGCTCGCGGTCGGCGACTCGGCCGAGTCGGTGGCCGAGGTCGCCGAGCTCTACCGGCTGATGAGCCGGCTGGAGTACCTGACCAGCTCGCCCACGCTCTTCAACTCCGGTACCCGGCACCCGCAGATGTCCAGCTGCTACCTGCTGGACTCGCCGCTGGACAACCTGGACTCGATCTACGAGCGGTACGCCCAGATCGCCCGGCTGTCCAAGCACGCCGGCGGCATCGGCCTCTCCTACAGCCGGATCCGCTCGCGCGGCAGCCTGATCCGCGGCACCAACGGCAAGTCCAACGGCATCGTGCCGTTCCTGCGCACCCTGGACTCCTCGGTGGCGGCGGTCAACCAGGGCGGCCGGCGCAAGGGTGCGGCCTGCGTCTACCTGGAGACCTGGCACGCGGACATCGAGGAGTTCCTGGAGCTGCGGGACAACACCGGCGAGGAGGCCCGCCGGACCCACAACCTCAACCTCGCGCACTGGATCCCGGACGAGTTCATGCGCCGGGTGAACGCGAACGCCGACTGGTCGCTGTTCTCCCCGGCCGACGTGCCCGAGCTGGTCGACCTGTGGGGCGAGGAGTTCGACGAGGCCTACCTGAAGGCCGAGCAGGCCGGCAAGGCCGTGCGCACCATCCCCGCGCAGACCCTGTACGCCCGGATGATGCGCACCCTGGCGCAGACCGGCAACGGCTGGATGACCTTCAAGGACGCCTCCAACCGGGCCGCCAACCAGACCGCGCTGCCGGGCCGCACGGTGCACTCCTCCAACCTGTGCACCGAGATCCTGGAGGTCACCGACGACTCCGAGACCGCGGTCTGCAACCTCGGCTCGGTCAACCTCGGTGCCCACGTCGCCGCCGGCGCCTCGGCGGCCGACCTGCTGAACGCGATGGACTGGGAGCGGCTGGACGCCACCGTGCGCACCGCCGTGACCTTCCTGGACCGCGTGGTGGACATCAACTTCTACCCGACCAAGGAGGCCGGCACCTCCAACTCGCGCTGGCGGCCGGTCGGCCTGGGCGTGATGGGCCTGCAGGACGTCTTCTTCAAGCTGCGGCTGAACTTCGACTCGCCCGAGGCGAAGGAGCTCTCCACGCTGATCGCCGAGCGGATCATGCTGACCGCCTACGAGCGCTCCAGCGAGCTCGCCGAGCAGTTCGGGCAGCACCCGGCCTACGCCGAGACCCGGGCCGCCCGCGGCCAGCTGCACATCGACCACTTCGCGACCGCCCCGCACTGGGCCGACCGCTGGGCGGCGCTGCGCACCACCATCGCCCGCACCGGCCTGCGCAACTCGCTGCTGCTGGCGATCGCCCCGACCGCCACCATCGCCTCGATCGCCGGCGTCTACGAGTGCATCGAGCCGCAGGTCTCCAACCTGTTCAAGCGCGAGACGCTGTCCGGCGAGTTCCTCCAGGTCAACCCGTACCTGGTGAAGGAGCTCAAGGAGCTGGGCGTCTGGGACCAGCAGACCCGGGACGCGCTGCGCGACGCCAACGGCTCGGTGCAGGAGCTGGGTTGGCTGCCGGAGCCGGTGCGCGAGCTCTACCGCACCGCCTGGGAGCTGCCGCAGCGCGCGCTGGTCGACCTGGCCGCCGCCCGGCAGCCGTACATCGACCAGAGCCAGTCGCTGAACCTGTTCATGGCGGCGCCGACCATCGGCAAGCTCAGCTCGATGTACGCCTACGCCTGGAAGGTCGGTCTGAAGACCACCTACTACCTGCGCTCGCGCCCGGCCACCCGGATCGCCCAGGCCGCCTCCGGCGCGGCCCGCACCGCGACCGCCACCCCGGTCAGCGTTCCCTCCCCCACCATGTCCCAGGAGGAGCAGGACGCCATCGCCTGCTCCCTGGAGAACCCCGAGTCCTGCGAGGCCTGCCAGTGACCGCCCTCCCGTCGCCCGACCACCGCCCCTCATCGGCGGCGCTGCGCACCGACACCTCCTTGACCAAGCAGACGAAGATGCTGCTCGACCCCGGCTTCGAGCTGACCCTGCGTCCGATGCGCTACCCGTCGTTCTACGACCGGTACCGGGACGCGATCAAGAACACCTGGACCGTGGAGGAGGTGGACCTGCACTCCGACGTCGCCGACCTGGCCAAGCTCAGCGAGGGCGAGCGCCACCTGATCGGCCGTCTGGTCGCCTTCTTCGCGACCGGTGACTCGATCGTCGCCAACAACGTGGTGCTGAGCCTCTACAAGCACATCAACTCCCCCGAGGCCCGGCTGTACCTCTCCCGGCAGCTGTTCGAGGAGGCGGTGCACGTCCAGTTCTACCTGACCCTGCTGGACACCTACCTGCCCGATCCCGAGGACCGCGCGGCGGCCTTCGCGGCGGTGGAGAACATCCCCTCCATCCACCAGAAGGCGCAGTTCTGCTTCACGTACATGAACGCGGTCGACCACCTCGACTCGCTGCAGACCAAGGACGACCGCCGGGCCTTCCTGCTCAACCTGATCTGCTTCGCCGCCTGCGTCGAGGGCCTGTTCTTCTACGGCGCCTTCGCCTACGTGTACTGGTTCCGCAGCCGCGGCCTGCTGCACGGCCTGGCCACCGGCACCAACTGGGTCTTCCGCGACGAGTCCATGCACATGGACTTCGCGATGTCCGTGGTGGACACCGTCCGCGAGGAGGAGCCCGACCTCTTCGACGACGAGATGGCCCAGCAGGTCACCGAGATGCTGGAGCAGGCCGTCGAGGCCGAGCTCCAGTTCGCCCGCGACCTGTGCGGCGAGGGCCTGCCCGGCATGAACACCGAGTCGATGCGCCAGTACCTGGAGGCGGTCGCCGACCAGCGCCTGGCCCGCCTCGGCATGCCGATCCGCTACGGCTCGACCAACCCGTTCGGCTTCATGGAGCTGCAGAACGTCCAGGAGCTGACCAACTTCTTCGAGCGCCGGGTCTCCGCGTACCAGGTCGCCGTCGAGGGCTCGGTCTCGTTCGACGACGAGTTCTGAAACCGGTTTCTGAGACCGGTTCCGGGACGGCTCCCGGAACCGGTTCTGACGGGTCACCACCGCCGATGCCCGCAGGGGCCGGACCGCGATGCGCGGTCCGGCCCCTGCGGTCGTGCCGGGGTGTGCGAGCGGTCGCCGCGTCAGGGCGCGGTCGACCAGGTGTTGCTGGCCCACAGCGCACCGCCGGCGCTGGAGCTGCCGCCCTGCTTGTAGACCACCAGGTTGCCGTCGTCCTGCATGATCGCGTAGGCGCCGGGGTTGCCCCAGGTGGCGGTGTTCCAGATCGCGCCGCCGGTGCTCGGCCCGCCGCCCTGCTGGTAGGCCACCAGGTTGCCGTCGGTCTGCATGGTCAGGTAGGCGCCGTTGGCGGAGCCGGTGCCGGTCTGCCAGATCAGCGCGCCGTCGCGGGTGCGG
Organism: Kitasatospora viridis; assembly: GCF_007829815.1. Classification (NCBI taxonomy): domain Bacteria; kingdom Bacillati; phylum Actinomycetota; class Actinomycetes; order Kitasatosporales; family Streptomycetaceae; genus Kitasatospora; species Kitasatospora viridis. Next base: position 2,055,116 of record NZ_VIWT01000001.1, read on the forward strand.
TACATCGCCAGGTTGCCGTTCGGGTTCATCACCAGTCGGGTCAGCGCGCCCTGGGTCCAGGTGCCCGAGCTCAGGCCGCCGCCGGCGTTCATGGTGGCCGAGCGGGCGTAGGTGGCGGTGTGCCAGACCGGCGTGCCGGAGGCCTGGCGGACGACCACGTTGCCGTCGTCCTGCACCGTGAGCGAGTTGCCGGGCTGGCCGTTCGTCCCGCTGCCCCACAGCGGCGGTCCGGCGGCCGTGTAGACCACCAGGTTGCCGTCGCGCTGCATCACCGCGTAGGCACCGGAGTTGCCCTGGGTGTTGGTGTGCCAGATCCACTGGCTGTGACCGCCGCCGGTGAGCACCGAGACGGTCAGGTCGCCGTTGCCGCCCATCCCGAACAGGGCGGTCGAGCTGCTCAGGGTCCCGCCGGCCTCCAGCATCTGGCCGGGGGCCATCCAGGTGCCGGTGGCGGTGGTGGCGACGGTCTCCGCGTCGCCGTCGATGTTCATGCTCACCCCGCCCCAGCTCTGGGTCCCGTTGCCCCACTGGTGCACCCGGCGGGCGGCCGGCCACAGCCCGGTCGGGATTCCGGTGCCGGCGTCCGAGGTGTCGTGGTAGGAGTTCCAGGCCGCCGACCAGACCACGTCGGGGCGCGGGAAGGAGCTGTCGTTGTAGTGCGCCGCCAGGTCGGCCAACCCGCTGTACGGGCCGGAGTAGACGCCGGCCCGGAAGCCGGCGCTCTTCACGGCGGAGATCCAGCCGTTCAGGTAGGCCAGCACCCGGTCGCTGTAACCGGGCTGGCTCCGGTCGTAGTTCTCCAGGTCGTCGTAGACCACCGCGCCCTGCTGGAAGCCGAGCGCGCCGGCCTTGGCCACCGCGTCCTGGCCCTCGGTGGTGCCCTGCTGAGTGGCCGTCGGCAGATCGGCGGCGATCGGCGGTCCGTCCTTGGAGAGCACCTGGTGGCCGACGTAGATCGGCAGGAAGGACCAGCCCTCCTGGGCCCGGCTGCTCACCCAGCCGGCGTCCGGGGTACCGGTCGGGCACGCCTGGGCCGGGCCGCCGATGTAGATGCCGACGGACCGGTAGGGGGAGTTCGCCATCCAGGCCTGCATCTGGCCGGCCGACGGCGCGGCGCAAGCGTCGAAGCCCTGGGTGTAGTCGTCGGTGGCCGGTATCACCGTGGTGGCGGCCGCCGTCACCGCCGTGGTCCGCACGGCCGGCGCGGCGCCGGCGGTCTGCGGGGTCGTGGCCGGCGTCCCGGTCGGCTGCGGCGTCCCGGTCGTGGCCGGCGTCCCGGCGGTGGTCGGCGTCCCGGTCGGCTGCGGCGTCCCGGTCGGCGCGGCAGCAGCGGTCCGCGGGGTCGTGCTCGGCTGCGCGGCGGGGGTCGGGGTGCCGGTGGTGGCCGCCGCCAGGATGCCGTTCAGCTGGTCCGGCGAGTCCGGGTAACCGGCCGTCAACTGCAACCCGGTGCCGCGCAGCTGGACCGCGATCCAGTGGTCGACCGCTCCTGCGGCGAGCACCTTCGCGGGCAGCGGAGCCCCCGGGTCCACCACCGGAGCGGCGGGCCGGGAGGGCGTCGGGGCGGGCACCGGCTGGATCAGCACGGCGTCGGTCCGGCCGGACAGGTGCGCCGGGCAGTCCTGTTCGGCCCCCGGGGTGCCGAGGTAGACCGCGTGACGGTCGAACCGCACGCAGGTGTGCGGGTTCTGGGACAGGTCGACGACCTGCCAGTCGGCCGGAACCGTCAGGTGGTAGCCGTGGTAGTCGACGGCTTGGGTGCCACCGGCCGCCATGGCCGGTGGAGCAGCGAGCGACATGCCCGCTGTGGCAAGGAGGAGGGCAACCGCGCTGCCCGCCAGGCGTTGTGGCATCAGTGGGAATCCGCTCCTTCGTTCGCAGGCGGTGGTGATCGGCCACGCGCGGATGCGGACGATAGCAGGCACCCCGGACGGTCCCGAGCACCACTGTCGCCGAAGCGCCGCGACCCCGTCCGGGGCCGCGGCGCGCTCGGAGCGGACGGTCCGTCAGTCGTTCGGCACCGTGGCGTACTTCGGGGTGCCCTCGGCCATCTGCCGCAGGGCGTCCTTGCGGTCCCGCTTGGAGAGCCGGTCGATGTAGAGGTAACCGTTCAGGTGGTCGGTCTCGTGCTGCAGGCAGCGGGCGAAGAAGCCGGTGCCCTCGACCCGGATCTCGTTGCCGTCCTTGTCCTGGCCGGTGACCGCCGCGTACTCGGGGCGGGCCAGCTCGGCGTAGGCGGTCGGCACCGAGAGGCAGCCCTCGTTGCCGTCGTCCAGGGTGCGCCGGTCCACCGGCAGCTCCTCCAGCACCGGGTTGATCACGTGGCCGATGTGCCGCACGTTCCGGTCGTCCGGGCAGTCGTAGACGAACACCTTGGCGTCCACGCCGATCTGGTTGGCCGCCAGGCCGACGCCCTCGGCCGCGTACATCGACTGGAACATGTCGTCGATCAGCGCCGAGAGCTGCTCGTCGAACTCGGTGACCTGCCGGCACTCGCGGTGCAGCACGGGGTTGCCGACCACGGTGATCGGGCGCGCGGTGCCCTTGGAGAGGTCGGGCTCCGCTCCGATCACCTCGACCGGACCGGTCGGCTCCTCGTGCTCGTGGCCCTCGTGCTCGTGGGCGTTCTCGTCGTGCTGCTCGGCCATCTGTCCGCTCCTGTGATGCTGCTGGGTAACCCTGCAAGCCTACGGGCCGCGGGGGCGACTCAGCAGACCTCCTCCACGTCCCGGTACGCCCGGGTGGTCGGCGCGGCGGCGACCCAGCGGTCCAGCAGCAGCCGGACCAGCCCGGCGGGCGCGGCGATCCCGCACTCCCGCTCGGCCAACCAGCCGCCGGTGCCGCTGCCCTGGCTCAGGTGGCTCAGGTGGCCGGGGTGCGCGGCGTCCCCGTCGTCGTGCGGGTCGTGGTGCGCGGTGTGGCCGTCGTCGGCGGCCATCCGGCTCTCCGAGCAGGCCCGGCAGAGCAGCCGCACCGAGGAGGTCCAGTCCTCGGCGGCGTAGCCGGCCTCGGCCACCAGCCGCTCCAGCGCGTCCCGGTCGGCCTCGGTGGCGGCCTGCAGCAGCACCACGTAGGTCGGCACGGGGGACGGCGCCCAGAGCTCGATCTCGTCGAAGACCGGGTAGGCGGTGCCGTTCGCCACCCGCTCGCCGTGCGGGGCGCCGTCGTGCAGCACCACCTCGCCCCAGCGGCGGCCGGAGGAGGGCAGCGGGATGGAGAGCACCTCGACCCGGGCCGGGTCGAGCCGGCGGCCCCAGACCACCTCGGACTCGCCCTCCGGGGAGAGCCGCACCGGCGTGGTGCCCAGCTCCAGCCGGACCGGGCCCTCCACCGCGCCGCCCGCCCCGCCGGGCAGCTTCAGCCCGTAGGCCTGCCAGGCCCGCCGGGCCAGCGGCCAGTCCTGCAGCGCGGTGGCGGTGATGCCCAGGTTCCACCAGTCCGGCGCGCCCTGGTCGCGGTCGAGCAGCGCGACGGCGCGCAGGCCGGCCACCCGGGCCTGCTCCCAGTCCCGGCGGAACTTGTGCAGCAGGGCCAGGTTGAACCAGGAGTCGGAGAGCCAGGGCTCCAGGTCGGCGGCCATCACCAGCAGGGCGCCGGCGTCCTCGTAGCGCCCGTCGCCGATCAGCGTGAAGGCCCGGTCGGTCGTCTGCCGCCAGGTGGCGGACGGCCGGTGCCGTGCCCGGTGGAAGATCTTCACGTTGCCCTGCCGCCCGTCCGCTCGGTCCGCTGAGTCCTACTGGTTCCTGGTATGTCCGGTGAGCCGCGCCATTGCCCTGCCACGCAGTGGCCGGAGCCGGGGCCGGCCGATCCCCGGTTCGGTAGTTCCACGCTATGACCGCATCCAACCACGGCGATGGCGGGGTGCGCTCACCTCGCGGTGTCACCGGTGCGGGCTGGAGCGTACCGGGCGCTCATCCGCTCGCGGCGCGTGCCACCGTGCACGGTCCCAGGCCGGCCGCCCGCAGCCGCTCCAGCGCGGCCACCACCACCGGGTCGTAGCTCAGTCCGCTGCGGGCCCGCAGCTCGCGCAGCGCGGCGGCGCCGTCGGCGGCCGGGCCGACCAGGTCCTCGTGGGCGTTGGCCACCCGGATGATCCGGGCGGCCAGCGGCAGGCTCCGGTCGGCCCGGCCGTCGGGGCCGGTCAGCGGGTCGGCCGAGCGGGCCACCTGCTCGGCGACCGGCGCCGGCACGCCGGTGCAGCGGATCACCTCGCTGCCCAGCCGGGCGATCCGCTGCTGCTCGGCCTCGGGCAGCAGCGCGGTGGCCCCGGCCGGCACCGGCTCGACCAGCGAGAGCTGGCCGATGTCGTGCATCAGCGCCGCGTACTCCAGCAGCGCCAGCTCCTGGACGCCCAGGCCGAGTTCCCGGCCGAGCGCGCAGGCGGTGTCGGCCACCCGGCGGGCGTGGCCGGGCGCGGTGTAGCCGGCCACCTCGGTGGCCCGGGCCAGGGTGGCGATGGTCTGCCCGTAGGTGGCGCGGACGGCGGCGGCCCGGCGGAACGAGGTCTGGGCGAGCAGCAGCGGCACGCAGAACACCGGCAGCGCCCACAGGCCCACCTCGCCGGCCGCCAGGCTGATCAGCATCCCGGTGGCGGCGATCGCCGAGCCGATCCCGGGCAGCGCGCGCAACTGCTCCTCCAGGGCGGCTCCGAACCGGCCGCCGGGCTGCTGGAGTGCGGCCAGCACCGCGTCGGCCAGCCCGGCCAGCGCGGCCACGGCGACCAGGAAGGCGCCGTAGGCCGGCCCGGCCAGCGGCAGCCGGTCCAGCGCGCCGCTGGTGTAGAGGGGCTGGAACAGGGTGGCGGCGAAGCCGACCGCGAGCAGCCGGCGGGCCGCCCCGTCCGCCCAGCCGCCGGCCAGCCGGCCGGCCATCCAGGGCAGCAACCGGGCGCGCCGGGCCCGGGGTTCGCGCACCGGGTGGGCCGGGCGCCCCCGCCCGGCGGCGTGCCGCGGCCGGGGCACCGAGACCCGCCGGGCCTCGCCCCGCCGGGCCGCCCGCACCGCGAGGCGCAGCCCCGCGCCGAGCACCGTGCCGGTGCCGGCCACGGCCACCACCTGCAGCACCCCGTGGCTGGTCGGCAGCCCGTGCAGCGGCCCGAGCAGCGCGTACGCCAGCCCGGCGGCGGCGCCCAGCGGGGCGTGCCCGCGCTCGCCGGGCAGGCCGAACCGGACCGCCTCGCCGACCGTGACCATCACCGCGAAGCAGAGCGCGACCTGGGGCTCGCTCAGTCCCCGGGCGAGCAGCCAGGCGCCGCTCGCGGCGAGCAGCAGCAGCGCCGCGGCCCGGACCAGCGAGGCCCCGGTGGCGGGTGCTCCGGCCGGCGCGGCCAGTTGCCTGGCCGCGCCGCTCACCGGGCGCCCCGGGCGGGCTCCGGCACGCCGAGCGGGATGTCGGGCACCGCCGCGTCCTGCTGCTCCGGCCCGGGCAGCACCGGCTGCCAGCCGTGCCGGTCCACGGCGACGACCAGCGCCTCCACCATCGCCGGGTCGAACTGGCTGCCGGCGCACCGGCGCAGTTCGGCCACCGCCTCGCCGACCGGGCGGCCGCGCCGGTAGGAGCGGGTGGAGGTCATCGAGTCGAAGGCGTCGGCGACCGCGATGATCCGGGCGAACTCCGGGATCCGCTCGCCGGCCAGGCCGTGCGGGTAGCCCCGGCCGTCCATCCGCTCGTGGTGGTGCAGGATGCCGGCGTGCGCCTCGCCGAGGAAGTCGATGCCGCGCACCAGCTCGTGCCCGTACTCGGGGTGCACCTCGACGGCCCGGCGCTCGGCCTCGGTCAGGGGACCGTTTCTGCGCAGCAGTTCGGTGGCCACCCCGAGCTTGCCCACGTCGTGCAGGGTGCCGGCGAAGTGCAGGGTGCGCAGCCGCTCGCCCGCGATGCCGAGCTGGCCGGCGATCAGCACCGAGGCCCGGCCGACCCGTTCGCTGTGCCCGCGGGTGTAGGAGTCCTTCAGCTCGACGGCCTGCACGAGTGCCTCCACGGTGGCCCGGTGGGCCGCCCGCTCCCGGTGGCCCTGGGCCATCACCCAGGCCGAGATGGAGAGCGGCAGCAGCGCCAGCACGGCCGCGAAGGCGCCGTACGGCCCTTGCCAGAGCACCGCCATCAGCAGGCCGCCGAGCGCGTGCAGCACCGCCGCCGGCCCGGGCAGCGCGGCCAGCACCCGGCTCGGCAGCCGGGCGCAGCAGGCCGCGGGCGGCTCGGTGAGCAGCCGGATGCCGGCCACCAGCACGCCGTTGACCAGGCAGAACGCCAGCACGGCGGCGAACGCCGGGAGCAGTTCGGCCGGGTAGCGGGCGCCGAGCAGCAGCCGGGGGCCGGCGAGCGCGCGGAAGACGGCCGAGGCGGTCCAGGCGGCGAGGGCGAACTGGGCGGCGTTGAACGCCCGGCGCAGCCGGTCGGCCTCCGCCCCGGTCACCGCGGCGGGCAGCGCGACCAGCGCGGCGGCGGCGGGTGGCAGCATCAGCACGCCGGCGAAGAGCACCGGCAGGAAGCTGCCGGGGCCGCTGGGGAGTTGGTCGGCCCGCAGCGCGGGCCGGCCGCCGCGGCGCAGCGCGTCGCGCAGCCGCCGGGCGGCCCGCAGGCACGGGGTGGGCAGGCCCTGGGCGAGCGATTCCCAGCAGGCGTGCAGGAAGGCGAGCAGCGCGACCCTGGGCCAGTCCACCGCGCCGGCCCAGTCGAGCCGTCCCGGCAGCAGCGCGCAGCCGGCGCCGACCAGCACCAGCAGCAGGTAGCCGCGGGCCGGCCCGCCCAGCGGTGCCGGGGTCCGTTCCGGGGCCGCGGTCGATCCTGCGGACGTGCGGCCCCCGCGGTCGTCAGCGATGTCGGCCTCCCCACCTCGCCTGGCTCGTCTGGCTCGTTTGAGGAGGATAGGCCGCGGGCGGCGCCGTACGGCCCGGCATGCCGCGTTACCCGGCCCCACACCGCCCACACTCACCCGATCGAGTGACTCAAGCGAACTGACGCACCATCACACGCCCGGCTCGCGGCCGGACGGAGCAACCGCCCCCGGACAGCCGAACGGGGGCCCGGGAGCGAACTCCCGGGCCCCCGTTGGGGTCTGACTCATTCGGCGGGCGCCGCCGTCACCTGACCGGCCGTCAGCAGGCCGCCCTCGGTGTGCGCCCCGGAGGTCTGCTCGACCTCCACCACCGGCTCGCCGCTGCGCTGGCCGGCGCGGATGCTGTCGATCCGGGCCAGCACCTTGGACCGCAGGTCGGTCGGCGTGCTGTCGCACCCGCAGGACCGCTTGACCAGGGCCTTGATCGCCTGCTCCAGCCCGTACTTCTCCAGGCAGGGCGAGCACTCGTCGAAGTGCTCGCGCAGCTTGGCGCAGTCGCCCTCGGACATCTCGTTGTCGAGGAACTCGTAGAGGTGGTCGAGCACCTCGCGGCAGTCCGTCTCGTGCGGGCCTCCGCAGCTCATGAGCCCGTGCCTTTCGCCTCGCGCCCGGCCCCGCTGCCCGCCGGGACGAGCCCGCGCTCCCGGGCGTAGTCCTCCAGCATGCCGCGCAACTGCCGGCGGCCCCGGTGCAGCCGGGACATCACCGTACCGATGGGGGTCCCCATGATGTCGGCGATCTCCTTGTATGCAAAGCCCTCGACATCCGCGAGGTAGACCGCGATGCGGAACTCCTCCGGGATCGCCTGCAGGGCGTCCTTCACGTCGCTGTCCGGCAGGTGGTCGAGGGCCTGGGTCTCGGCCGAGCGCAGACCGGTCGACATGTGCGACTCGGCGCGGGCCAGCTGCCAGTCCTCGATCTCCTCGGCCGCGGTGCGCTGCGGCTCCCGCTGCTTCTTGCGGTACGAGTTGATGAAGGTGTTGGTCAGGATGCGGTACAGCCAGGCCTTGAGGTTGGTGCCCTCGCGGAACTGGTGGAAGGAGGCGTACGCCTTGGCGAAGGCCTCCTGCAGCAGGTCCTCGGCATCGGCCGGGTTCCGGGTCATCCGGAGCGCCGCGGAGTACATCGGGTCCAGGAAGCCCAACGCGTCCCGCTCGAAGCGCGCCCGGCGGGCCTCCTCGGTCTCGTCGGAGGAGACCCGGTAGGTGTCCTCGCCGATCGCCTCGGCCAGCTCCTCGCCAGTCAGCTCCGACTCAGCCGGGAGCGCGGCCCCACCAGGGCCGACGTTCGGCTCGTCCTCGGTCGCAACGACCGGACCCACCTCCTCGCTACTGCGGGCACGACCGACCGTCGGCCCGCCCGAGAGCGAGGATATCGGGCTCACGGACTTCTCGCCCGTGCCGACCCACTCCGACCAGGGGACGAAGACGCTCTCCGCGTTCCGCTCCTCGGGCCGCTCGGGGCACGCGATCGAACCCATGTGCGCTGCCTTTCGCCTGGCCTGCTGCTGACGAGGGGTTCAACCAAGCCGCGGGCCCCGGAATTCCCGGCCCTGCACGGATCCGCGCCGGGCGCCACCGGAAGTCAGCCGGCCAGTCCCGCCAGCCACTCGCGCACCGCACCGACCACCAGCTCCAGCGTCTGCGCCTGGTCCAGCGCGGCTCGCTTCGGCACCGCGAAGCCGTGCCCGGCGTCCGGCACGCCGACCAGCCGGTGGCCGGCCGGCAGCGCCGGGAACTCCGCCGGGGCGCCGAAGGTGTCCTTCTCCCCCTGCACCACCAGGGTCGGCAGGCCGGTGCCGAGCAACTCCTCGGCCCGGGACTTCTCCGGCTTGCCCGGGGGGTGGAGCGGGAAGGCCAGCGCCAGCACCGCCGCCGCGCCGCTCGCCGCACCGGTCCGGCAGGCCACCCGGGCACCCGCGCTGCGCCCGCCGACCACCAGCGGCAGGCCCTCGCCGGCCAGCCGCTCGGCCACCGGCAGCCAGCCGGCGTCCAGCGTCTTCGGCGCGGGCGCGACCTTGCGGCCGGCCACCCGCCAGGGCTGCTCCACCAGCGCGACGGTGACCCCGTCGGCCGGCAGCGCGGCGGCCAGCGCCGCCAGGTCCGGCGCCTCGATGCCGCCGCCGGCGCCGTGCCCGAGGGCCAGCAGCAGCCGCGGCCGGGCGGCCCGGTGCCAGCTGATCGCGGCCGGGCCCGGCACCGTCTCCACCGTCTCGCGTTCGACCGCCATCAGAACAGTGCTCCCTCGGCCTCGGGGGTGACCTGCGCGGTCAGCCCGGGATGGTTGTTGCGGATGTTGCCCACCGCGGCGGACACCTCGGTGGCCCGCAGCAGTCCCGGCGCGGGCGCCTCCAGCAGGGCGCGCGCCTGCTCGGCGTCGTCCAGCGCCGGGTCCAGCCAGGCGTCGAAGGCCTCGGGCTGCAGGAAGAGCGGCATCCGCTCGTGGATCGGGGCCAGCAGCGGCTCGGCCTCGGTGGTCACGATGCTGCAGGTGACCAGCCAGCCGGCCGGGTGGTCGGCGGGGTGGGTGCGGTCCCGCCAGAACTCGTAGAGGCCGGCCAGCGCCAGCGGCGCGCCGTCCACCCGGTGCACGAAGTACGGGACCTTGCGGGCCCGGGCCTTGCCGGAGGCCGACTCGAAGGTCTGCCACTCGTAGTAGCCGTCCACCGGCAGCAGGCAGCGGCGGGAGGCGAAGGCCTGGCGGTAGGCGGGCTTCTCGTGCACCGTGTCCGCCCGGGCGTTGATCATCTTGACGGCGGTCTCCGGCGTCCGGGACCAGGCCGGCACCAGCCCCCAGCGCAGCCGGCGCAGCTGGCGCACGGGTGCGCCGCCGGCCTTGGGTATGCGCTCCAGCACCGCGAGCACCGGCTGGGTCGGTGCGACGTTCCAGCTCGGCGCGACCTCCTCCGCCGGGTCCCACTGCTGCACGTCGAACAGTTCGACGATGTCCTCCGGCGTGGTGCTCGCCGCGAATCGACCACACATGGGCGCAACCCTATGCAACCGGCGGCTACCGCGGGGCCGTCCCGGCATGGGAGGCTGCCTCTTCCGCAGCGCCCCCGCACCACAGGGATCTCGATCATGAACCAGAGCATCGGCGACGTCTGGCAGCGGGTCCTCGGCACCCAGGCCGCCCCGCCGCACTGGCTGGTGCTGGCCTGCGCCGGGACCGCACTGCTGGCGATACTCCCGCACCCGGTCTGGCGGCTCAGCCGGAACGTGGTGACCATCGCGCACGAGGGCGGCCACGGGCTGGTCGCCCTGCTCACCGGCCGCCGGCTGCACGGCATCCAGCTGCACTCGGACACCTCCGGCCTGACCGTCTCCTCCGGCCGGCCGACCGGGCCCGGCATGGTGCTCACCGCCGCGGCCGGCTACACCGCACCGTCGCTGCTCGGCCTCGGCGGCGCCTCGCTGCTGGCCGTCGGGCACACCACCGCGCTGCTCTGGCTCTGCGTCCTGCTGCTGGCCGCGATGCTGCCCCGGCTGCGCAACGCCTTCGGGCTGCTGACCGTGCTGCTCACCGGCGCGGCCTTCTTCGCCGTCTCCTGGTGGGGCACCGAGCAGCTGCAGGCCGTCTTCGCCTGCCTCGGGGTCTGGTTCCTGCTGCTGGGCGGGGTGCGGCCGGTGCTGGAGCTGCAGGGCAAGCGGCGGCGCGGCGGGGCCCGGGACTCGGACGCCGACCAGCTGGCCCGGCTGACCGGGGTCGGCGGGCTGCTCTGGGTGGCGCTCTTCCTGGTGGTGGCGCTGAGCTGCCTGCTGGCCGGCGGGAGCCAGCTGCTGAGCGCCTGAGTCCAGGGAGCGGCCGCCTCGACCGTCCGGGCGGCCCGCCCACCTAGACTGAGCCGCATGACCGAGACCCCGTGGCCCGCCCCCGTCGCGACCGCCGCCGTCGATGCCGTCGTCACCGTCCCCGGCTCCAAGTCGGTGACCAACCGCGCCCTGCTGCTGGCCGCGCTGGCCGCCGAGCCCGGCTGGGTGCGCCGCCCGCTGCGCAGCCGCGACTCGCAGCTGATGGCCGACGGCCTGCGGGCGCTCGGGGTGACCATCGAGGAGCAGGTCAACAACAGCACCGGCGGCACCGGCGGCGGCGAGGCCTGGCGGGTGATCCCGGCGACCCGGCTGGCCGGCCCCGCCAACATCGACGTGGGCAACGCCGGCACCGTGATGCGCTTCCTGCCGCCGCTCGCGGTGCTGGCCGACGGCCCGGTGCACTTCGACGGCGACCCGCGCTCGCACGAGCGCCCGCAGCACGGCGTGATCGACTCGCTGCGCGCGCTCGGCGCCCGGATCGAGGACGGCGGGCGCGGCGGCTTCCCGCTCACCGTGCACGGCACCGGCGCGCTGGACGGCGGCACGGTGGAGCTGGACGCCTCGGCCTCCTCGCAGTTCGTCAGCGCCCTGCTGCTCTCCGGCGCCCGCTACAACCAGGGCGTGGAGGTGCGCAACACCGGCGGCTCGATCCCCTCGCTGCCGCACATCCGGATGACGGTGGACATGCTGCGCCTGGCCGGCGCCCAGGTGGACGCGCCGGAGGACGGCGGCGAGCCGGGCGTCTGGCGGGTCTCCCCCGGCGCGCTGCGCGGTCGCGACCTGGTGGTCGAGCCGGACCTGTCGAACGCCGCGCCGTTCTTCGCCGCCGCGCTGGTCACCGGCGGCCGGGTGACGGTGCGGGACTGGCCCAAGCACACCACCCAGGCCGGCGACCAGCTGCGCGAGATCTACTCCCGGATGGGCGGCAGCTGCCGCTTCACCGACGAGGGCCTGGAGTTCACCGGCACCGGCCGGATCCAGGGCATCGAGGCCGACCTGCACGACGTCGGCGAGCTGGCCCCGGTGATCGCCGCGGTGGCCGCGCTGGCCGACTCGGAGTCGGTGCTGTCCGGCATCGCCCACCTGCGGCTGCACGAGACCGACCGGCTGGCCGCGCTGGCCAAGGAGATCAACGAGTTGGGCGGCGACGTCACCGAGACCGCCGACGGCCTGCGGATCCGGCCGCGCCCGCTGCACGGCGGGCTGTTCCACACCTACGAGGACCACCGGCTGGCCACCGCCGCCGCGGTGCTCGGGCTGGCCGTGCCCGGGGTGCTGGTGGAGAACGTGGCCACCACGGCCAAGACCCTGCCGGACTTCCCGGCGATGTGGGCCGATCTGCTCGAACCGGCGGCGGCCAGGGACTGAGCGGGAGACGAGCACCATGCGCCGCTACGGCAAGGACGCCGACGAGGACGACATCCGCAACCGCCCCAGCCGCCGGGGTTCCCGGCCGCGCACCAGCATCCGGCCCAAGCACGAGGACGCCGCCGAGGGCATGGTGCTCACGGTGGACCGCGGCCGGCTGACCTGCCTGGTCGAGGCGGGCACCAAGCGGGAGCGGTCGGTCACCGCGATGAAGGCCCGCGAACTGGGGCGCAAGGGCGTGGTGGTGGGCGACCAGGTGAGCCTGGTCGGCGACCTGTCCGGGGAGCCGGACACGCTGGCCCGGATCGTCCGGGTGGAGGAGCGCAGCTCGGTGCTGCGCCGCACCGCGGACGACGACGACCCGTACGAGCGGATCGTGGTGGCCAACGCCGACCAGCTGGCGATCGTCACGGCGCTGGCCAACCCGGAGCCGCGCCCCCGGCTGATCGACCGCTGCCTGGTGGCGGCCTACGACGCCGGGATGCAGCCGCTGCTGGTGCTCACCAAGGCCGACCTGGCGCCGGCCGAGCCGCTGCTGGAGGCTTACGCCCCGCTCGGCATCGACCACGTGGTGACCCGTCGGGACGAGCTGGAGACGGCCGGCGCGGAGGCGGTGCGCGAGCACCTGCGCGGGCTGGCCACGGTCTTCATCGGGCACTCCGGGGTGGGCAAGACGACCCTGGTGAACGCCCTGGTGCCGGAGCACCAGCGGACCACCGGCCGGGTCAACGCGGTCACCGGGCGGGGCCGGCACACCACGGTGTCCGCGCTGGCGCTGCGGCTGCCGCCGCCGCCCGGGGCGAAGCCGGGCTCGAAGAAGGCGCTGGACCCGGGCTGGGTGATCGACACGCCCGGCTTCCGCTCCTTCGGCCTCTCGCACATCGACCCGTCCCGGGTGATCCTCGCCTTCCCCGACCTGGAGCCGGGCACGGTGGACTGCCCGCGCGCTTGCAGCCACGACGAGCCGGACTGCGCGCTGGACGCCTTCGTGGCGGACGGCCACGCCGACCCGGCCCGGCTGTACTCGCTGCGCCGGCTGCTCGCCTCCCGGGAGGCGCGCGAGGGGGATTGACGGTGTGGCGGCCGTCCCCCGCCGGGCTGACGCGTGATCATGAGACCGAACGTCGATCACCCGAGGCGGCAGGGAGACGGCCGATGGCCTGGATCATGGTGGTCCTCGCGGGCCTGCTGGAGACCGGATTCGCGATCAACCTCAAGCTCAGCCACGGCTTCACCCGGCTGACCCCGACCATCGCCTTCGCCCTCTTCGCGCTGGCCAGTTTCGGCCTGCTCACCCTCTCCCTCAAGCACCTGCCGGTCGGCAGCGCCTACGCGGTCTGGACCGGCATCGGCGCCGCCGGCACCGCGATCTACGGCATGGTCTGGATGGACGAGACCACCTCGGTGCTCAAGCTGGTCTCCATCACCCTGGTCATCGCCGGCGTGGTGGGCCTGCAGCTGTCCGGGTCGGGCCACTGACGCGGATCTCGGCTGGCGGGAGGCTCCGGACAGTGCGCCGGTCCGAACGGTACTGTTCCACGCATGGCCGACTACCACGATGACCTCCGCCTCGCCCACGTCCTCGCCGACTCGGCCGACTCGGTCACCCTGGAGCGCTTCCGCGCGCTGGACCTGACGATCGAGACCAAGCCCGACCTGACCCCGGTGAGCGACGCCGACAAGGCCGCCGAGGAGCTGGTCCGCAGCGTGCTGCAGCGGGCCCGGCCGCGCGACGCGGTGCTCGGCGAGGAGTACGGACTGGTCGGCTCCGGGCCGCGCCGCTGGGTGATCGACCCGATCGACGGCACCAAGAACTACATCCGCGGCGTGCCGGTCTGGGCCACCCTGATCGCGCTGCTGGAGGAGGGGCCGGACGGCGAGCAGCAGCCGGTGGTCGGCATCGTCTCGGCGCCCGCGCTGCAGCGGCGCTGGTGGGCCGCGAAGGACCTGGGCGCGTACGCCGGCCGCAGCCTGGCCAAGGCCTCCCGGATCCACGTCTCCCAGGTGCCGCGGCTGGCGGACGCCTCGCTCTCCTACTCCTCGCTCAGCGGCTGGGAGAAGCGCGGCCGGATCGACCCCTTCCTGGACCTGACCCGGGCCTGCTGGCGGACCCGCGCGTTCGGCGACTTCTGGTCCTACATGATGCTCGCCGAGGGCGCGGTGGACATCGCCGCCGAACCCGAGCTGAGCCTGTGGGACATGGCCGCCCCGTGCATCGTGGTCCAGGAGGCCGGCGGCCGCTTCACCGGCCTGGACGGCATCGACGGCCCGAACGGCGCCGACGCGGTGGCCACCAACGGCCTGCTGCACCAGGACGTGCTGGACCGGCTCAGCGTCTGACCGGCCGTCAGGACGGCCTGACCGACCGTCAGGCCGTCATCTCCGGGTGCATCGCGTCCAGCAGCCGGGCCGCCCGCTCGGCCACCTCCGGGGGGCCGTAGTCGATCGCCCGGCGGCACCACTGCTCGGCCTGCACCGGCTCGCCCCGGCGCAGCGCGATCAGGGCCAGCCGCAGTGCGGCGCGGCCGTGGCCCGCGTCGGCGGCCCGGGTGTACCAGATCATCGCCTCCGGCTCGCGCTCCTGACGGGCCAGCAGCAGGCCGAGGTTGAAGGCGGCGCTGCGGCTGCCGGTCTCGGCGGCCCGCCGGTACCAGCTCTCGGCGATCTCCAGCGCGCCGCGCTCGGCGGCCCGCACCCCCATCCGCACCTGGGCCCGGCTGTGCCCGGCGTCGGCCGCCACCGCGTACCAGTGCTCGGCCTCCTCGCCGGCGTCGCCGCGCCGGTCCAGCAGCGAGGCCAGCCGGAACGCGCCCTCGGCCGAACCGCCGGCCGCCGCCTGGCGGTAGCGCTCCAGCGCCGCGGGCAGGTCGCCGCGCTGCTCCTTGGCGACGGCCAGTTGCAGCGCCGCCTCGCCGTGGCCGCCGGCGGCCGCCCGGGCGTACCACTCGTGCGCCTGCTGCTGCTCGCCGCGCCCGGCATGCAGCACGCCGAGGTTGAACGCGCCGTCCACGCTGCCGGCCTCGGCGGCCTTGGAGAACCAGGGCTCCGCGCCGGCCTCGTCGCCGCGCTGCAGCAGCACCACGGCGAGCGCGTTGCAGGCCTCCCGGTGTCCGGCGTAGGCGGCCCGGCGGTACCACTGCTCGGCCTGCGCCTGCCGCCCGGTGCCGGCGCAGAGCAGGCCCAGGTTGAACGCGCCGTTGTGGTCGCCGGCGTCCAGCGCGGCCCGGTACCAGTGCTCGGCGTCCTTGTCCTCGCCGCGGCCGGCGTGCAGCGCGCCGAGCGCGTTGGCCGCGTTGCCGTCGCCGGCCTCGGCGGCCTCCTGCCACCACTCGGCGGCGGACGGCAGGTCACCCGCGTCGCGCAGCAGGAAGCCGAGCGCGCAGGCGGCCCGCGGCTCGCCGTTCTGCGCCGACTGCCGGTACCAGCGCGCGGCCTCCTCGCGCAGCGCCTGGTCGCCGGCCGCGCGCTGCTCGACCAGCACGCCGAGCCGCAGCGCGGCCCGGGCGTGGCTGCGCACCGCGGCGGTGCGGTACCAGGTCTCGGCGCTCTCCTTGTCGCCGGCCGCCTCGCGCATCCGGGCCAGCCGGTAGGCGGCCTCCCGGTGGCCGGCGTCGGCGGCCAGCTTGAACCAGCGCTCGGCGCGCACGTCGCGCCGGTGCTCCATCAGGTCGCCCAGCGCGTAGGCGCCGAGCGGGTGGCCCTGGTCGGCGGCGAAGTGCAGCCAGTACTCGGCGGACTCCTCGTCGCCCTGGTCGCGCAGCAGGAGGCCGAGCGCGTGGGCGGCGGGCGCGCTGCCGGCCACCGCGGCCTGGCGCCACCACTGGCCGGCCTCGGGCCGGTGGCCGCGCTGGTGCAGCAGCACGCCGAGGTTGTTGGCGGCGGCCCGCAGCCCGGCGGCGGCGGCCTTGCGCAGATACGGTTCGGCGTCGTCCAGGTCCCCGCGGCGCAGCAGCAGGGCGCCGAGCCGGCTGGCGGCGTGCGGGTCGCCGGCCTCGGCGGCGGCCCGGTGGCGGGTCTCCAGGGCGGCGGACTCGCGGGCGGCGAGTTCGTCCTCGAAGCTGTCCGGGCCCTCGGCGGTGATCTCCGGTTCGGCGACGGGCGCCGACGGCCGACCGGCCGGGCGCGGGACCGGGACGGGGCGCAGTTGCTCGGGACCGGAGCCGGAGCCGGACAGGCCGCGCTGGGCCGGTACGGGAACGGTCGCGGCCGGGTCAGTGGCGGCGTCGAGGTCGGCCGGCTGGCCGGCGGCGTCGGTGGGCTGGTTCCTGCCGATCAGCTTCATGCCGACTCCCGCTCCCCCCGAGTGCCATGGCATCCTCCCCCAGCGCCCCCAGCCTGGCGGCTGGGCGGTGCCCCCATCGGCCGGGGGGACTTCCGAGGGGCGCGCTGAAGTCGACGGCTCGTCAACAGCCGTGCACGGTCCCCCATGTGGTCCATCGTCGCATCACCCGAACACCCGCGTACACCTGCCCGCGCGATTTTGCCGGGCCGAGCCGAAGCCAGCGAGATTACTTCAGCGCTTTGTCGATTTCCCGACACTTGCGCCTCACAAACCCCCGGCGTGCAAGTGATGGTGCGAGCGTGTGCCCATAGTACCGGAGGCGATGCCACCGCTTAGCGGTGGCACCGCCTCGTCGGCGATGCGGGGTCAGCTCACTGCGGCTCAGGCCACGTTGAGGTCGTCCGCGTAGTACGTGCCCTGGCCGTACCATCCGTGCACCCAGACGGTCACCGAGCTGACCGAGGCGCCGGTGGTGAACTTGGTGGAGAGCTGGCTCCAACCGGAGCCGGAGGTCCAGGTGGAGGTGTCCGCGCCGGAGCCGGTCACACCCAGGTAGACGTAGTTGCCCTGGACCCAACCGGACAGCGTGTAGGTGGTGTTGGGCTTGACCGTGATGGTCTGCGAGCACTGGGCGTCGTCACTCGCACTGGCGGCGCCCGCCAGGGCGTACGAGCCGGAGTGCACCGGGCTGCTCACCACCGATCCCAGGTTTCCGCTGCAGGTCCACGGGGAGAGGCTGCCGCTCTCGAAGCCGCCGTTCACCACCGGACCGCCGGACGGCGGCTGCGAGGTCGGGGGCTGGGAGGTCGGCGGCTGCGAGGTCGGCGGCTGGCTGGTGGGGGGCTGCGAGGTCGGGGGCTGGGAGGTCGGCGGCTGGGAAGTGGGCGGCTGGCTGGTCGGCGGCTGCGAGGTCGGCGGCGCACTGGTGGGCGGAGCCGGGCAGTTGGCGGCCGAACCGCCGGTGTCGCCCACCGCGTCGTTGAACAGCGTGGCGTTCGGGTCCAGGTCGTAGAGCGAGAACATGAACGTCCCGCCCATCCCGTTGCAGTGCAGGTAGTCGGCCTTGGCCTGGAGCGACTGGGCGTCCTCGCCGGACCAGAAGTTGGTTCCGTCGTAGAAGTACGCGGCCTGCGCGACCGGGTCCCAGAAGGTGTCCGCCGGGTTGTCCACCACGCCGGAGAGCTCCTTGTACATCCGGGTGCCCGCGACGTTGCCGGAGTCGGCCGCTCCCGGCGCGGGGCCGGTGGCCGTCTGGAACAGGCCGTGGTTACTGCCGGCCGGCACTCCGGTCCAGCCGCGGTAGTAGAACGGCACGCCCATGTTGAGCTTGTTCGCCGGGAACCCGCCCGGGATGCCGTACTGCGGATCACCGGCGGTGTACGACTTGATCGCCTCGTCGATCGAGTACTTCTCGTTCCCGGGGGCGATCACACCGGACGGGTCCGCCGGGTTGTCGTACAGCGGCGACTGGTGGTTGGTCGGCCCGGTGGGCTCCCAACCGCCGTGCATGTCGTAGGTCATCGGGTCGCCGAAGGTCAGGTACTGCCCGATCTTGTCGGTCTCCACGTTGGAGATCTTGTCCTGACCGGCCGGCAGCGCCGCGCTCAGCGCGTAGCTCTTGCCGTCCGCGGCGCCCTGGGTGTTGAGCTCGGACCGGAACTCGGACAGCAGGGCGGTGAAGTCCTGCTTGTCCGCGGTGGACGAGTGGTTGCCCACGTGGCCGCCGCCACCCGGGTACTCCCAGTCGATGTCGAAGCCGTCGAAGATGCCCTTGCCGGTCCCGGTGCCGCCGTAGCCGTTGCGCGAGGGCAGGTTCCCCTTGATGAACATGTCGATGCAGGAGGAGACCAGCTTCTTGCGCGAGGCGTCGGTGGCCGCCGCATCCGAGAAGTACTTCGAGTAGGTCCAACCGCCGAGGCTCAGCAGCACCTTGAGGTTGGGGTACTTGGCCTTCAGCTCCTGCAGCTGGTGGAAGTTGCCGGCGATCGGCTGGTTCCAGGTGTCGGTGGAGTTGTCCACCGAGTTGCCGTTGGCGAAGGTCTTGCCGTAGTCGGCGTACGAATCCCCGGCGCCGTCACCGGCGTTGGGGTTGTTCTCGTCCTGCGAGGCGGCCGAGTCGGCCTCGAAGCAGGTCAGGTTGGTCGGGTCGATGTTCTCGAAGTCGTAGATCAGGTAGGTGAGTTTGCCGGCCTCACCGGTGGTGTCCACGTTCTTCAGGTAGAACGCGTTCTGGTACACCGCCCACTGGTCGTAGTAGGCGACGCTCATCCCGCCCGAGGTCGCGGCGGCCCCGGTGGTGTTCGCGGCGGTGCTGGCCGGGGTGTTCTGGATCGCCTGGGCGTGCGCCATGCCGAGCATGGAGAGGGCGCCGCCCAGCAGGATGCCGGCCGCCGAGGTCACCGCCCAGGCGGATCGACTGCTTCTGCGCATTCGGTTCTCTTCTCTCTTCGTGGGGGGTTGAGAGACAGGTGGAACGGGTGATGCGGAGGGTGGGGAGCCCCTGGATCGGTCACGGCATGCTGTGCAGGTGTCCGCCGACCGAAGTCGCGATCGAATTTCCGTTACTGGCGTCCCAGTTGGTCGACCAGGTCATCGCGCCGCCGATGCCGGGCCAGGTCGTGGGGGGCTTGAAGGTGCCGCAGTGGGTGCCGCTCGCCAGGCAGTCCAGCGCGTTGTCCACCACGCTCGGCGAGACGTAGCCGCCGCCCGCCGCGCTGCCCGAGGCCGGCACGCCGATGCCCACCTGACTGGGCGCCAGGCCGCCCTGCAGCTGGATGCAGGCCAGCGCGGTGATGAAGTCCTCGGTGCCCTCGGAGTAGACGTTGCCGTCGCAGCCGTTCATCGAACCCGAGTTGTAGTACTGCATGTTGACGACGGTCAGGATGTCCTTGGCGGTCAGCGCCAGCTTGAAGTACTCCATGCCGGTGGACTGCATGTCGATGGTCTGCGGGGCCATGGTGAGGACGAACCCGCTGCCGACGTCGGCCGCCAGGGTGTGCAGCGCCTGCGCCATGTAGGTGGAGCTGACGCCGTTCTCCAGGTCGATGTCGATCCCGTCGAACCCGTAGTTCCGGATGATCGAGTAGGCGCTGCTGGCGAAGTTGGCGGCCGAGGCCGAGTCGCTCACCGAGATCGCGCCGTTCTGCCCGCCGACCGAGATGATCACCTTCTTGCCGGCCGCGTGCTTGGCCGCGATGTCGGCCTTGAACTGCGCGTCGGTGTAGCCGCCCAGCTTGCTCGACAGGGTGCTGTCCAGGCTGAAGTCGATCGCACCCGGAGTGCTGGTGGCGTTCGCGAAGGCCACCGCGATGATGTCGTAGGCCGGGTTGACGTCGGAGATCCGCTGGTCGGTCGCGCCGTTGTCGAAGTCCTGCCAGTAGCCGGTCAGCAGGTGCTTGTACGGACCGCCGGTGGGGGGCTGGCTGGTCGGGGGCTGCGACGTCGGCGGCTGTGAGGTGGGCGGCTGGGACGTCGGGGGCTGTGAGGTGGGCGGCTGTGAGGTGGGCGGCTGCGAGGTGGGCGGCTGGCTGGTCGGCGGCTGCGAGGTCGGCACCCCGGTCGGCGCCGGCCCGCTGAGCACCAGGTCGTCCGCGCCATACGCCCCGGTGCCGTACCAGCCGTGCAGGTACACCGTCACGCTGGTGGTGCTCGCGCCGGTGGTGAAGCTCGTCGAGAGCTGGTTCCAGGCGGAGTTGCTGGACCAGGTGCTCGGATCGGTCCCGCCGGTGCCGCTGGCGCCCAGGTAGACGTAACTGCCCTGGACCCAGCCGGACAGCGTGTAGCTGGAGCCGGGCAGCACGGCGACCTGCTGGGTGCACTGCGCGTCGTCCGACCCGGCCGGGGTCGCCTGGAGCGCGTAACTGCCGCTGTGCACCGGATTGGTGACCACGGTTCCGGAGTTCGCGGTACAGCTCCAGCCGGACAGCGAGCCGCTCTCGAAGCCGGGGTTCTGCAGCAGGTTGCCCGCGGCGGCGGCGCTGGCGTCGCCGCCGGTGGTGAGCAGGACGGCGCCGCTCACCGCGAGGGCGAAGGCCGCCGTGCCCGCGAGGGCCGTGCGCAGGCCGGCCCGGGCCGGTCTGCCGGCGGCCTCGGGGTCGCGCTGGGTGTGTCTGGTCGCTCGGTGCACGTGGGTCAGCTCCTTGGTCAGCGGGTGTGGGGGGCAGGGAGCTTGGGGCCGGGCCTGTTCGCGGCAGGCCCGGGCCCGACTCAGGGTGGACTAGACCAAATGGGCGGTCAAGGGGAACCGCCCGCGCCGATCGGCGGCGGCCCGCACCCCGGTCCGCCGCCCGGGCGCGGCGGTCCGGGCGGGGCCGGATCAGCGCCGGTCAGCGGGGGTGGAGCGGTCCGACCCGGGTTCCCGGTGGGATCCGGAATCCATCCGGCGTCCATCCGCCGTCCGCTGGTGCAGCGCGGTCAGCGGGTGCAGCCGGGGCCGGCCGTCCGGGGCGGCCTGCAGCAGGCCGTACTCGGTGAGCAGGTCGAGCCGCTCCTCGGCCAGCCCGGCCAGCGCGGCCGGCACCGCCTCCGGGCCCAGCCCGCTCACCGCCCGCAGCTCGGCCAACGCGGCCGGCCCGCCCGGCGCCCGGCCGAGTCGCTGCTCGGCGGAGTCCAGCGCCCGGGCCACTCCCCAAGCACCCAGGGCGAGTTCGAACAGCCGCCGGTCCCGGTCGGCGAGCCGGGCGGCCAGCCCGGCCAGACCGCCGCCGGGGCGCGCGACCGAACGGGCCGCGGCCGCCCGCAGCGCCAGCGGCAGCCCGGCACAGACGGCCAGCACCTGGGCCTCCTCCGGCGACCGCTCCCCCGCCCGCGGCGGCCCACCGGCCAGGCGCCGCCAGAGCCGCCGGGAGTCGGCCGGCCCCAGGCAGTCCAGCGGCACGGTCCGGGCCCCGGGCAGTCCGGGCAGCCGCCCCCGGCTGGTGACCAGCACCGCGCAGCTCGGCGAGCCGGGCAGCAGCGCGGCCAACTGGCCCGCGTCCGCCGCGTCGTCGAGCACCAGCAGCAGCCGGCGGCCCGAACTGACCGAGCGCAGCAGGGCCGAGCGGCGCTCCGGCTCGGCGGGCAGCGCGCCGGGGGCCACCCCGAGGTCGGTCAGCAGCCGTCCGAGCAGTGCGCCGACCTCCCCCGGCCGCCCGTCCGGCTCGTGCAGCGCGGCGTACAGCTGCCCGTCGGGGAAGCGCTCCCGCAGCCGGTGCGCGGCGTGCACCGCCAGCGCGCTCTTGCCCACCCCGGGCGGCCCGCTGATCAGCACCACCGGCACCGCACCGAGCCGCCGGCCGGCCCCCAGGGCCCGGGTGACGGTCCGCAGCTCGGCCGCCCGGCCGGTGAAGTCGGGCAGGTCGGAGGGGAGTTGGGCGGGGGCGCAGACCAGCCTGAGCGGCCCGGCCGACGGTGCGGCGGCCAGTTCCAAGCCCGGATCGGCGTGCAGGATCCGCTGCTGAAGGTCGATCAGTTCCCGCCCCGGCTCCAGCCCCTGGGTGCTGATCAGGAGCTGACGGGTCTGCGTGAAGACGGTCAGCGCCTCGCCCTGCCGACCGGCCCGGTGCAGCGCCAGCATCAGCAGCCCGCGCAGCCGCTGCCGCCCGGGGTTCTCGGCGGCCAGCACCCCGAGCTCGGCCACCACCTCGTGGTGCCGACCGAGCAGCAGGGCCAGCTCGAACCGCTCCTCCAGGGCGGCCAGGCGCAGTTCGGCCAGCCGCCCGCGGTGCAGCGCGGCGAACGGCCCGGGCAGCCCGTCCAGCCCGGTGCCGCGCCAGAGCCCGAGCGCCCGGTCCAGGGTGGCCAGTGCCTGGGCGGTGGCGCCGGCCGCGCGCTGGCCGCGGGCCCGCTGCCGGGCCGCCTCGAACTCGTGCAGGTCCAGGTCGCCCGGGGCGACGGCCAGCCGGTAGCTGCCGCCGCGGGTGGCCAGCAGCCCGCCCAGGGTGCGGCGCGGGCGGTCCGGCTCCAGCACGTGGCGCAGCCGGGAGACGTAGGTGGCCACCAGACTGGGCACGGTCTCCGCCGCCCTGGCGCCCCAGACCGCCTGGACGATCTGCTCCCTGGCCACCGGCTCGCCCGGGTTGAGCAGCAGCACGGCGAGCACCGCGAGCTGCATCGGCGGGCCCGCGTCCACCACCAGCCCGTCCCGGCGGACCAGCAGCGGCCCGAGCAGCTCGTAGCGCAGGCGCCCGGCCGCACGCGCCGAGTCCATGCCGGCCCCTCCCTCCCGCGTCCCGCTCCGGCCCGGCTACCTGCCGGACTGGAGCACACGGTGGACTAGACCAGCTGCGGCGTCAACACGGTTCGGCGAAAAAGTTGTCCGGACCCCGACAATAGCCTGGACCGAAAAACACCGAAGGCCCGGAGGTGAACCTCCGGGCCTTCGGCTTTGGTAGCGGGGACAGGATTTGAACCTGCGACCTCTGGGTTATGAGCCCAGCGAGCTACCGAGCTGCTCCACCCCGCGTCGTTGTGGGACAACCATAGCACGCCCACCAGGGGCTCCATCCCCACCCGGTGGCGGGACCCGCAGCTCAGCGGCCCGCCACCGGCCCGCCGCTACGGCGCGGGGCTCGGACCACCGCCGGGCCCGGTGGCCGCCGCCAGCTCCGCCATCGCCTGCTGGAGCTCCTTCTGGGCGGCGGCGTAGCCCGTCCAGTCGCCCGCCTTGAGCGCGTTCTGGCTGTCTGCGTACGCCTTCTCCACGTCGCCCGCCGCCTTCCGCACGTCCGGCGGCACCGCGGCGCCGCCCGGCGGTGCGGTGCCACCGGGCGGTGACGGCGGCCCGGCACCCGGCGCGACCGGCGTCGCCCCGGCGTCCGTCCCGAACAGCGCCCGCAGCGCGTCCGGCAGGTCGGCGGCGAAGGCCACGTCGTGGTCGCCGTAGACCGCCAGCACCTTCTGCAGCACCGGGTACTTGGCCCCGCGCCCCTTCACGTACACCGGCTCCACTTCGAGGAACCCGCCGCCCACCGGCAGGGTCAGCAGGTTGCCGTACTGCACGTCGGAGTCGCCGCCGTTCTTCACCTGGTTGAGCCAGTACGCCGCGCCCGCGTCGGCGTTGAACTTCGACTGGGCCTGGTTCGGCCCGAGCGCGTCGGAGTCGCCGGCCACCTTGAGGATCCGGATCGTCCCGTAGTCCGGCCCGGGGTCGGAGTCCACCGCCAGGAACGCGGCCAGGTTGTCCCGGTCGGCCGGCACGAAGGTGCTGGTCAGCGAGAAGTCGGCGGCGGGGGTGCCGGGCATCCGCAGGGTCAGGTAGTACGGCGGCTGCGGCGTCCTGCGGTCGTCGGTCGGGTCCTGCGGCACCTTCCAGAGGTCGGTGCCGCTGAAGAAGGAGGCCGGGTCGGTCACGTGGTACGCGCCGAGCACCGTGCGCTGCACCTCGAACAGGTCCTGCGGGTAGCGCAGGTGCGGCAGCAGTGCGGCGGGGATCGCCGCGCGCGGCAGCACGGTGCCGGGGAACGCCTTCATCCAGGTCTTCAGCACCGGGTCCTGCTGGTCCCACTGGTAGAGCGTCACGGCGCCGGTGTAGGCGTCCACGGTGGCCTTGACCGAGTCGCGGATGTAGTTGACCTGCCCGGCCGCGGTCGGACCGGGCTGCCCGCCGAGCGAGTCCCGGGCGGCGTCGGCCAAGGTGGTCCGCGACGAGAACGGGTAGTCGTCCGAGGTGGTGTAGCCGTCCAGCACCCAGACCAGCCGGCCGCCCTCGACCACCGGGTACGGGTCGCCGTCCAGGGTCAGCCAGGGCGCCACCTTGGCCACCCGCTGCTGCGGGGTGCGGTCGTAGAGCACCCGGGCGCCCTTCCCGATCGCGCCCGAGTAGAGGAACTGCGGCTGGCCGAAGGCCGCCGCGAAGGCGGCCCGGGTGAGCGGGTCGTCCAGCGGGACCCCGCTGCCGCCCGAGTACTGGTAGCTCTGCTGGCCGGCGTCCGAGGTGTAGTCGATCTCCCGGTTGCCGCCGTCCACCACGGCGTAGTCGGTGGTCCGCTCGCCGTAGTAGACGCGCTGCTGGAAGTCGCCGAGCGCACCGGTGGCCGGCAGCCCGGACTCGGTGAGGACCGGCTGGCCCGAGGCGTCCACCTGGTTGCCGGCGGCCGCCACCACCCCGTACCCGTGGGTGTAGGCGAAGTGGTCGTTGATCCAGCTGTGCTGCTGCACCCCGGACGGGTCCAGCTCGCGCACCCCGATCACGGTGTCCTGCACCGCGCCGGTCCTGGGGTCCGGGTAGCGGTCCACGGCCAGGGTGCTCGGGAAGCCGTAGTAGGAGCGCTGCTGCTCCAGCTGCTGGAAGGTCGGCGAGACGATGTTCGGGTCGAGCAGCCGGATCGCGCCGACGGTCCGCGCGTCCGCGGCCACCGTGCCGGCGTCGGCCGAGGCGGCCGGCGCGGTCTCGGTGGTCAGCGCGCCCGCGATGCCGTAGGCCTGCCGGGTCGCGTCGATGTTCTGCCGCAGGTAGGGCGTCTCCTTGGCCTGCTCGTTCGGCTTCACCTGGAACTGCTGCACGATCGCCGGGTAGAGCCCGCCGATCAGCACCGCCGACAGCACCATCAGCCCGAAGCCGAGCAGGGCCGGCGCCCAGGTCCGCCGCACCGGCGTGAGGAAGAAGAGGACGGCGCAGATCAGCGCCACGCAGCACAGGATGGTCTTGGCCGGCAGGAAGGCGTTGGCGTCCACGTAGCGCAGCCCGGTGTAGCCGCCGACGCCCTTCCAGGAGCCGGTCTTCACCGCCAGCGCGTACCGGTCCAGCCAGTAGGCCACCGCCTTCAGCAGCACCAGGACGCCCAGCAGCACCGCCAGGTGGCCCTGCGCCCCGGCGCTGGCCCGCCGCCCGGGCCCCTGCAGCCGCAGTCCCCCGTACAGGTAGTGCACCAGCGCCGAGGCCGGCACCGAGACCAGCACCACGCCGAACCCGAAGCCGACCAGGAACCGGTACCAGGGCAGGTCGAAGGCGTAGAACGAGACGTCCCGGTGGAACTGCCCGTCCCGCACCCCGAACGGGGTGGCGTTGGTCCACAGCAGCCACAGCCGCCACTGCCCGGCCGCCCCCGCCCCGGCCACCCCGCCGGCCAGCAGCGCAGCGCCCAGCAGCAGCCACCGGCGCACCGGCACGAGGCCCGTCCGGTAGCGGTCCAGGCTCTGCTGCTCGACCGACATCGCCGCCAGCGGCGGCCGCAGCCGGAAGGCCAGCCAGGCGTTCAGCGCGGTGGCCCCCGCCATCACCAGGCCGAAGACCGCGAACAGCCCGAGCTCGGTCCGCAGCCTGGTCCCGAAGACCGAGCCGTAGTGCACCGAGCGGAACCAGAGCCGGTCGGTCCAGAAGCCGGCGAAGGCCACGAAGAGCAGGAGGAGCGCCAGCAGCGCCACGCCGCCCAGCAGCACCACCCTCGTCGCCCGGGACGGGGGGCCGCCCCGGGGACGGGACGCCGGTCCCTCTCGCTCGGGCATCTGGAAGACCAAGGCGGCACCTCTGCTGTTGTGAACGGTCCGGAGCGACCCCGCGACCGCCCCCGGAAGCAACTTAACCGGCCCGCTCCCCGGCTTCCCAGTCCGCGGTACGACCGCGGTCCCGCGGCCGTGTGAGGATTGGGGCATGTCCGATGTCAGCTACACGCCCGACGGCTCCGGCACCCTGCCCGCCGCCACCCCGCTCACCCGCGCCGCCCTGGAGATCGACGAGTACGTCGCCCAACTCGGCTGGGACAAGCCCGCCCGCCTCTTCGCCCTGGTCGACAGCGCCGAGCTGCGCCGCACCGACCCGGCAGTGGCCCGGCAGCTCGGGCTGACCGCTTCGCAGGACGGCGAGCTGACCCCGGTGGAGCAGGACGAGCTGCCGGACGGCATGGCCCTGGACGAGTTCCTCGGCACCATCGCCTGGCCGTCGGCGGTGGCGGGCTGCGCGCTGGTGGTGGAGCGGCTGATGCTCCCGCCGGGTGCCGAGAAGAGCCGCCCGGCCGGCGCCACCCAGGCCCAGCTGAACGACTGGGTGGCCAACCACCCGGCCCGCCAGGAGGTGCGGATCACCGCCGCGGTGCTGCGCGACGGCAAGCGCGAGACGGCGCTGCGGCTGCGCGAGAAGGACCTCGCCCGCGAGGTGCTGACCGGCCCCGACCTGGTGCCGGGCCTGACCAAGGCACTGCTCGCGACCTTCGCCTGACGTCCCGTCGGGCCCCCGCGCCGGGGGCCCGACGCCCGGGTCAGCGCGGGCAGGCGGGCAGCTGCGCGTCCTGCCCGGCCCGGACCTTGCCCAGGTCGTCGAGCGCCTGCGCGAGCGTGTCCACCTTGATCAGCCGCAGCCCGCTCGGGGTGTTCTTGCTGGCCTCGGCACAGTTGTCGCTCGGGGTGAAGAAGTACCGGGCGCCGGCCTCGCGGGCCGCGATCACCTTCATCGAGATGCCGCCGATCGGCCCGACGTTGCCCTTGTCGTCGATGGTGCCGGTGCCGGCCACGAACTTGCCGCCGGTCAGGTCGGTGGGGGTCAGCTTGTCCACGATGCCGAGGGCGAACATCAGGCCGGCGCTCGGGCCGCCGACGTCCTGCAGCCCGATGTCGATCTTGAACGGGTAGTTGTGGCCGGGCGCCGCCACGATCCCGACCATCGCCTTGTCGGAGTCCGGCGCCTTGCTCGTGGTGACGGTCACCTGGGACTCGTCCGAGGGCTTGAGGGTCTCCTCGTCCTGGGCGTGCGGGACGACCGTGAAGACCACGTTCTCACCGGGCTTGTGCTTCTGGACCAGCGGACCCACCTGGGTCGGGTCGGTGACCTGGGTGCCGTCCACCGCGACGATCCGGTCGCCCGCGTGCAGCTTGCCGTCGGCCGGGCCGCCGGCCACCACCTCGGAGATCTGCACCTCGTTGCCGACCGGGATGCCCAGCTGGGTCAGCGCGGCGGTCTTGGCGCTGTCCTGCGAGGAGGCGAACTCCTCGGCGTTCTGCTGCTCGGACTGCTGCTCGGTCTGGCCCTTGGGGTAGAGGATGTCGTGCGGCACGACCAGCTGGTCGTTGGCCAGCCAGCCGACCACCACCGAGACCAGGCTGGGCTGGTAGTCGGCGCCGGTGACCTGGACCGTGGTCATGTTCAGGTGCCCGCTGGTCGGGTACGTCTGGGCCCCCGAGATGCTGATCACCGGGGTGCCGGCCTTGTCCTGCGCGCCCAGCGTGTTGTACGTCGGGCCGGGGCTCAGCTGGGTGTACGGCACCTTCAGGAGCACCGAGACGACGAGCAGCGTTATGAGCGTCAGCGTGGCGGCGAGCATCGTCGCAGAGCGGCGTGGCATGGCACGACAGTACGGGACCCGGCCGGGAGCGCGCCCGCCGGGTCAGCGGCCCTGACGGTCCGGCACCCGGTGGCTGCCGGTGCTGCGTTCCATCGCGGCCAGGAAGCGCTGGTGCTCGGCGAGCGAGGCCCCGTCACCGGTGGCCTTCGGCGGGCGGGCCGCCCAGGCCGCCCAGAGCACGGCCAGTACTCCCGCCCCGACGGGGATCCCCAACCAGGCCAGTGCTCCCATGTCGTCCTCCCAGCTCCGTCATGCCTATCAGCACATTAACCGGCCGGACGGAGAACGGTCCCGGAGCCATCCGGGTTACGGCGGCCCGACTGCTGCCACCCGGTGGGCGCATTCGTGTGCCCGGGTGGGCCGAACGGGGTCGGGGCCGGCGGGGCTCAGCAGGAGCCGGCGCCGACCCACTCCTCCTCGCCGTCGGAGAAGACCTGGTGCTTCCAGATCGGCACCTCGTGCTTGAGGTCGTCGATCAGCTTGCGGGCCGCCGCGAAGGCCTCCGCCCGGTGCGGGCAGGAGACCGCGACGATCACCGCGGCGTCGGTGATCTCCAGCCGGCCGACCCGGTGCACGGCGGCCAGCGCCCGCACCGGGTAGTCGGCGACCACCTTCGCGGCGATCCGCCGCATCTCCTGCTCGGCACTCGGGTGGCAGCTGTACTCCAGCGCCGCCACCGACTTGCCCCCGTCGTGGTCGCGGACCGTGCCGACGAAGATCGCCGTACCGCCCGCCGCGTCGTCGCCCACCGCCGCGTACACCTCGTCCAGCGAGAGCGGCGTCTCGCGGACCGCGAGCAGGCGGATCGGGTCGTGGTTATCGGACATGCCACCATCATCGGCCACCGCCCGGGCCGGGCGGCACTGTGGTTCCGCACAAGCGTCCGCCGCGCCCGGGCCGACCGGTCAGTAGCGGCGCCGCTTGCGGGCCCGGCGGACCAGGGCCGCCGTGCCGACCAGGGCCACCGTGGCACCGGCCGCGCCCAGGCTGGTCGCCGCCTCCTTGCCGCCGAGGCGCCGCCCGGCCACCGCGTGCTTGCCGGCCACCTGGGCCAGCAGCTCGGCCAGCACCTCCTCGTTGCTGTACCGCGGCCGCCAGCCGGCCTCGTGCAGCCGGCTGCCGGAGACCACCCAGGGGTACATGGTGTACGCCAGGTCGCCGGCCGGGGCCGGGGTCAGGCCGAGCCGGTGCAGCCGGGCCGCGGTGCCGAGCGCCAGCGAGGCGGGCAGCTCCATCCGGCGGATCCCGGAGAGCGCCTCCACCTCCTCCTGCTCCAGCCAGCCGTCGCAGCCGACCGCCAGCTCGCCCTCCACCAGGCCGAGCGCCGCGTACTCCAGCGCCGTGGCCAGGTCGTCCAGGTGGCAGAACTGCCAGCACGGCCGGGAGCCGGCCACCACCAGCAGCCGGGGCGCCTCGAAGTGCCGGGTCAGCACGGTGTCCACGCCGGGACCGACCACCACGGCCGGCCGCACCACGGTCACCTGCAGGCCCGGGTGGGCCCGCGGCGCCCGGTGCGCCAGCCGCTCGATCTCCAGCAGGTCGCCGACCAGGCTGGCCTCCTCGGTGGCCCGCAGCTCGGAGTCCTCGGCCAGCGGCACCTCGTTGTCCGGCAGCGCGCCGTAGACCATCGCCGAGGTGCAGAGCACCACCCGGTGCACCCCGGCCGCGGCCGCCGCCGTCACCACCGTCTGCGCCCCGCGCACGTTGTAGGCGCTGCGGGCGCGCGGGTCGGACTCCATGCCGAGGTCCATCGCCAGGTGCACCACCACGTCGACCCCGCGCAGCCGCTCGGCCACCGCCGGGTCGCGCACGTCCAGCACCCGCCACTGCACCCCGGGCGCGTCGCCGCGCCGGTCGTCGATCGCGAGCACCTTGCGCACCCCGGGCGAGGCGACCAGCCGGGCCGCCACCCGGCCGCCCAGCACCCCCGCGGCCCCGGTGACTGCCACGGTGAGCGGCCGTCCGCCGTAGGCTGGGTGCGCGGACCCAGGGGCCACCTGGGCCTCCTCGCCTCCGGTCAGCCCAGAGCGAACGTCCGAAGGCGGGGAACTCACCGGCGATCCTCCACGGTTAGCTTATGTGCGTACGTACGAGTGTCACGTACCGTCCATCCTGCCCGAGGAGAGGGCCCGGCGGTGCACCCGGCGCGGGCGAGCCCGCCGCCCTCCGACCCTGTACCTGCATTCCCGCCACAGCACCCGCGCGTGACGGCCGACCAGATCGAGGACCCAGTGAGCGACCTCCCCTTCGGATTCGGTGTCCCGCCCGAGGAGCCCGAGGAGGGCAAGGACAAGGGCGGCGAGCAGCAGAACGAGCCGGGTGACCGGTCCGGCGGCCAGCCGCAGTCGCCCTTCGGCTTCGGCGGCGCCAACCCGTTCGGCGCGCTGTTCGGCGCCGGCGGGCCGGGCGGTGCCGGTGCGGACAACCCGTTCGCGGCGATGATGGGCGGCCTCAACCCGAACGACCTGGGCGCCGCCTTCCAGCAGCTCGGCCAGATGCTCTCCTTCGACGGCGGCCCGGTGAACTGGCAGCTCGCCAAGGACATCGCCCGGCAGACCGTGGTCGCCGAGCAGCCCGAGGGCAAGAGCAAGGACCGCTCGGTCTCCACCGCCGAGCGCTCGGCGGTCGAGGAGTCGGTGCGCCTGGCCGAGCTCTGGCTCGACTCGGTCACCGAGTTCCCGTCCTCCTCCGCCAGCGCGGTCGCCTGGAGCCGGGCCGAGTGGATCGAGGCCACCCTGCCGGTCTGGCAGGAGCTGGTCGACCCGGTGGCCGAGCGGGTCGGCAACGCCATGGGCGGCGTGCTGCCCGAGGAGATGCAGGCGATGGCCGGGCCGCTGATGGGCGTGATGCGCTCGATGGGCGGTGCGATGTTCGGCACCCAGATCGGTCAGGCGCTCGGCGCGCTGGCCGCCGAGGTGCTCGGCTCCACCGACGTCGGCCTGCCGCTGGCCCCGGCCGGCAAGGCCGCGCTGCTGCCGCAGAACATCGCCGAGTTCGGCGAGGGCCTGAGCGTGCCGGCCGAGGAGGTCCGCCTCTACCTGGCCCTGCGCGAGGCCGCCCACCAGCGGCTCTTCGCCCACGTGCCGTGGCTGCGGGCGCACCTGTTCGGCGCCGTCGAGGCCTACGCCCGCGGCATCACGGTGGACTCCTCCCGGATGGAGGAGATGATGGGCCGGCTCGACCTGGAGAACCCCGAGGCGCTCCAGGAGGCGCTCGGCAACGGCCTGCTGCAGCCCGAGGACACCCCCGCGCAGAAGGCCGCGCTGGCCCGGCTGGAGACCGCGCTGGCCCTGGTCGAGGGCTGGGTGGACGCGGTGGTGCACGCCGCCGCGGAGCCGCACCTGCCGCAGTCCTCCGCGCTGCGCGAGACGCTGCGCCGGCGCCGGGCCACCGGCGGGCCGGCCGAGCAGACCTTCGCCACCCTGGTCGGCCTGGAGCTGCGGCCGCGCCGGCTGCGCGACGCCTCCCGGCTGTGGGCCTCGCTGGCCGACGCCCGCGGCGTGGAGGGCCGCGACGCGCTCTGGCAGCACCCGGACATGCTGCCCACCGCGAGCGACCTGGACGACCCGGACGGCTTCGTGCACCGGGGCGGCGAGGAGCCGGTCGAGGGCGGGCTGGACTTCGACGCGATCGACCGGCTGCTGGGCGAGGCGGCCGGCGGCACCGCGACCGGCGGCCGCTCCGACTCCGACAGCCCTTCCGACAGCGCTTCGGACGACCCTTCCGACAGCCCCTCCGACGGTGACGACAAGGACAAGCCCGCTTCATGACCGCCCTGCACACCGACGCCACCGCCGCGCTCAACGACTGGGCGCCCGCCGACCCCGACCAGCAGGCGCTGCGCCGGGACTACCTGGCGCACCTGGCCGAGCGGCCCGACGGACTGTTCAAGGCCTGCCTGCCCGCGCACATCACCGCCAGCGCGCTGGTGGTCGACCCGGCCGCCGGCCGGGTGCTGCTGACCCTGCACCCCAAGGTCGGCCTCTGGCTGCAGATGGGCGGGCACTGCGAGCCGGTTGACGGCACGCTGGGCGCCGCCGCGCTGCGCGAGGCGGTGGAGGAGTCCGGGATCACGGGGCTGACCCTGCTCTCGGCCGACGGGGCGTCGGGCGGGCGGCCGGTGCCGGTCAAGCTGGACCGGCACGAGGTGCACTGCACCGGCAAGGACCAGCCGGCCAACACGCACCTGGACGTGCAGTACGTGGCGCTGGCCCCGGCCGGGGCGGTCGAGCAGATCAGCGAGGAGTCGCTGGACCTGCGCTGGTTCGGGTACGACGAGCTGCCGGAGCTCACCGACGGGTCGGTGCGCCGACTGGTCGCGCTGGCCCGGGAGCTGGTGGACTGACGGCCGGTCGGGCTGACGGGCCGCCGGATGACCTCCCGTCAGCCCGGCGGTCCGGTCAGCACGGGCCGCCCTCGGGTCACTCGCAGGCCTCGGGCTCGACGGGCGCCGCCCCGGCGCCCCGGGCACCCGGGATGTGCGGCAGCCGGGCCGCCGAGGCGACACCCTCCAGGTAGCCGCGGGCCCGCTCGGTGCGCGGGTAGGAGTCCAGCAGGGCCCAGAACCGCGGGCCGTGGTCCGGCACCAGCAGGTGGGCCAGCTCGTGCAGCAGGACGTAGTCCAGCACGTAGTCGGGCATGCCCTGGAGCCGGTGGGAGAGCCGGATCGAGCGTTCGCTCGGGGTGCAGGAGCCCCAGCGGGAGTTCTGGTTGGTGACCCAGCGGACCTGGTCGGGGCGGGCCCGGCCGTCGAGGTACTCCTCGGAGAGCCGACGGGCGCGCTCGGCCAGCGCGCCGTCGCCGAGGGTGCGGCGGCTCTCCCGGGCGGCCAGCCGGTCGAGCATCTGGGCCACCCAGCGCTGCTCCTCCGCGAACGACATCCGGGCCGGGATCAGCACGATCGTGCGGTCGCCCTCGCGGTAGGCGGAGACGGTGCGGCTGCGGCGGGCGCTGCGGCGGACCTCCACGTGCGGGTGGGCCGGGTGCTCGCTGTGCACCGGTTGCTCGCTGCGCGGTTCCCCCGCGGTCGGGCGCGCCGGGCCCGGCCGCCCGTGCGAACCGGGCGTCGCGACTCGTGGCCCGGCTGCTGCACGGGCGCGCCGGGGCGACGCCGAGGGCTGGGAGTCCCGTTCGGCTGCCATGGCACAGGACGTTACCCGCTGGCACTGACGGAAGTCCGCTGCCCCGGCCGAATCACCGGCCGGTTCCCCGCCCGGTGGGGCGGTTCCGCACGGCGGCCGGAGCATCCGTCGGATCATCATCCCCAGCCTGTGGACAACCGGCTTGGTGGATCGCGCCGTGCCGCCCAGGATGGTGTCACGCAGTGCAGTCGGCCGATCCCGGAACGGAGTTGTCCCGTGCCTCCCACCATCCCTGCCACGCCTCCGGTGGCTCCCTCGTCTCCCGCGTCTCCCGCGCGTCCCGCGCCTCACGTGGCTCCCGTGACTCCGGAGATGCGGCCGGTCCTGAAGTCCGGCCTCTCCCGCACCTGGCGGGACCAGGAGACCCTGCGGTTCGGCACCCTGCCGGACCGGGCGCAGCTGGTCGGCCGGGCCGACGAGCGGTTCCGCGCCTTCCTCGCCCTGCTGGACGGCGAGCGGGACGCGGCCGCCGTCGCCACCGCGGCCGGCGAGCTGGGGCTGGACCGGGAGTGCGTGGAGCAGACCCTGGGCTCGCTGGCCGAGAGCGGGCTGCTGGAGGACGCCGGGGCGGTGGAGCGCGCGCTGGCCGCCCTGCCGGCCGGCCGCCGGGAGCTGCTGGAGCCCGACCTGGCCTCGCTCTCGCTGCTCCACACCGGGCCCGGCCAGGGTGCGGGGGCACTGGCCCGTCGGGTCGGGCGGCGGATCGAGGTGCGCGGGGCCGGACGGGTCGGCGCGGCACTGGCGAGCACCCTGGCGGCGGCCGGGGTCGGCACGGTGGAGGTGGTGGACCAGGGGCGGGTGGCCGCCCGGGACTGCGCGCCGGGCGGGCTGGCGGTCCAGGAGATCGGACGGTCCCGGGCCACCGCCGCCCGGGAGGCGGTGGCCCGGGCGGCCGGCCCGGGCACGGCCGGCCGGGAGGCGGGCGGCCCCGACCTGGTGGTCTTCGCCCCTCGGGACGGCAGCGGGGCGTACGCCGGATCGGCCGATGCGGCCCGCGAGCTGATGCGGGCCGGAGTGCCGCACCTCTACGTCGGAGTGGTGGAGCACCTGGGGGTGGTGGGGCCACTGGTGCTGCCGGGTGCATCGGCCTGCGGCGGCTGCTTCGGGCT
This sequence comes from Kitasatospora viridis, assembly GCF_007829815.1. Classification (NCBI taxonomy): domain Bacteria; kingdom Bacillati; phylum Actinomycetota; class Actinomycetes; order Kitasatosporales; family Streptomycetaceae; genus Kitasatospora; species Kitasatospora viridis. The sequence goes on from NZ_VIWT01000001.1 coordinate 2,088,918, forward strand.
CAGCCGCACCGAGCAGGACGCGGGCTGGCCCCGGCTGCTGGCCCAGCTGGCGGGCGAGGGGCCGGGGCGGGCCAGGGAACCGGCCTGTGACGGTGCGTTGGCCGCCACGGTGGCCGGGCTGGCCGCGCTGCACGCGCTGCTGCTGCTCGACGGGGAGCGGCCGCCGAGCGTGGACGGGTGGTGCGAGGTCTCCGCGGTGGACGGCATGGTGCGCCGGCTGCGGCTGACACCGCATCTGGAGTGCGGGTGCTTCTGGGGCTGACGGGGCTCAAGGGCACGTATCGGCATCGGCTGCCGGGCCCCGGCCGAGCCGGGCCGGGGAACGGGCACAATGGCCTAGTGGCCGCCGTCCCCGGTCGGGGCGGGCCCGCTTGAAGGGTAGCGACGGCAGTCCCTGGACACCGCCAGGGCAGCACGATTGGGAGGCCCGAGTGAGCGATCTTCCGCGCAAGGCTATGACCCGCACCGCCCGGCTCGCCGCCCTGCCGCTGGGGATCGCGGGGCGGGCCACCTTGGGCCTGGGCAAGCGGATCGGCGGACGCTCCGCCGAGGCCGTCACCGCCGAACTGCAACAGGCCACCGCCGACCAGCTCTTCAAGGTGCTCGGGGAGCTCAAGGGCGGGGCGATGAAGTTCGGGCAGGTGCTCTCGGTCTTCGAGGCGGCGCTGCCGGAGGAGGTCGCCGGGCCCTACCGGGCCGCCCTGACGAAGCTTCAGGACGCGGCGCCGCCGATGCCCGCGGCCAGCGTGCACGCGGCACTGGCCGAGCGGCTGGGCAAGGACTGGCGGGCCAGCTTCCGCAGCTTCGACGACCGCCCGGCCGCCGCCGCCTCGATCGGGCAGGTGCACCGCGCGGTCTGGCAGGACGGCCGCGAGGTGGCGGTCAAGGTGCAGTACCCGGGGGCAGGCGAGGCGCTGCTCTCCGACCTGGGCCAGCTCAGCCGGGTGGCCTGGCTGGTCGGACCGCTGATCCCCGGGCTGGACATCAAGCCGCTGATCACCGAGCTGCGCAACCGGGTCACCGAGGAGCTGGACTACGCGCTGGAGGCCGAGGCGCAGCGGGTGCACGCCGAGGAGTTCGCGGCCGACCCGGACATCGTGGTGCCGGCCGTGGTGGCCCAGGCCGACCAGGTACTGGTCACCGAGTGGCTGGGCGGCACCCCGCTGGCCGAGGTGATCTCGGCCGGCGGCAAGGCCGAGCGGGACCGGGCCGGCCACCTGCTGGCGCGCTTCCTGTTCGCCGGACCGGCCCGCACCGGGCTGCTGCACGCCGACCCGCACCCGGGCAACTTCCGGCTGCTCAAGGACGACGGGCCGGCCGAGGGCTGGCGGCTGGGCGTGATGGACTTCGGCACGGTGGACCGGCTGCCCGGCGGGCTGCCCCTCCCGATCGGCGACTCGCTGCGGATGGCCCTGGCCGGCGACGCGGTGGGCGTGCTGGAGATGCTGCGCGCCGAGGGCTTCGTCAAGCCCACCATCGAGCTGGATCCGGACGCGGTGCTGGACTACCTGCTCCCGATCATCGAGCCCGCAGCGGTGGAGCAGTTCCACTTCACCCGGGCCTGGATGCGGTCCCAGGCCGCCCGGATCGCCGATCCCCGCTCCCCCGCCTACAACCTCGGCAAGCAGCTCAACCTGCCGCCGTACTACCTGCTGATCCACCGGGTCACGCTGAGCACCATCGGGGTGCTCTGCCAGCTCGGCGCCCAGGCCCCGTTCCGGAGCGAGATGCTGAACTGGCTGCCCGGCTTCGCGGAGCCGCAGACCGGGCCGTCCGCCGACTGACCGGGCGCGCGCCGGCCGCGGTCCGCCACGCAAGACGCCGGTGCCCCGGCCACCCACTCCGGTGGGGTGGCCGGGGCACCGGCGTTCACGTCTCAGCCGTGCTCTGACGGGGGTTCAGAGCACGGCGGCGGCGAGTGCCTTGCGGGCCTTCCAGGAGGCGCGCTCCGCCTTGCGGCGCAGCCGGTTGACCCGCTGCACGGCGAGCGCGCGGCGTTGGTCCTCCGCCTCGTGGAGGCGTTCCTGCATATGGGCACGGGCCAGGTTTTCCTGCATGAGATGCATTTCGAGGGTCCTGTTCTGGAACGAGAGTTCGGTGGTCTGTTCGGCGCGGGCGCTGGGCCCTGCGGTGATCGCCATGTCGTGGTCCTGCTCGTGGTGCGTGGTCGGGTAGGGGTGCTGGGCCGCGGCATCGTCCCGGGCAAGGGCGGTGCGGACCGAGTGGCGCAGGGCGCCGGCCGCCGGGGGGCAATCCCGGTGGGCCGCTGCTGCTCGCAGTGCGGGGTTCACGCCATGACCTCGGTCTTGCGCGGACGGCCACGGGGACGCTTCCGGGCTACGACGACGCCCTGGACGAAGAGCTCGCCGCCCCAGACGCCCCAGGGCTCGCGGCGGTCGAGGGCACCGGCCAGGCAGGCCTCCTTGACCGGGCAGGTGCCGCAGAGCGACTTGGCGTACTCCACGTCCTCCGGCGTCTCGGCGAAGAAGACCTCGGGGTCGAAGGCGCGGCAGGGGATGGTGGCGCCGAGGGCGTCGGCGTCGTCGAGCGAGGTGAGCTGCATGAGAGAGCCTTCCGGAGGAGGGGGTACGAGCGTGGCCGTGGTCGGCGCTGTCGGCGGTACGGACGGGAGGGGCGGTGTGGTGACCGTGGACACTGGTGGCGTCTTCCTCGTCTTGGTTTCGGTTCCGGTCCAGCTGACTGGTTGGGCTGGCCCGGAGGCCCCGGAGGGCCTGGTGGTGGTCGTACCGGACAAACAGAAGGGCCGCGGATCCCGGTTGACGGGTTCCGCGGCCCTGGAGGGGTGCCGACCTGAGGGCAACTCAGGTTCGTTCTCTCCAGGGTTCAGGCCCGCGGAAGGCCCGGCTCCGGGCGGCTTCGGCGCCGATAAAGGCGGCCTCGGCCACAATCTGCTGCTCGTCCTGCTGCTCGGCTACGGCACCGATGACCTGCAGATAGGCGCCATGCTTGGCGGCCGCCTCCAGTGCCTTCGGTGCCTCGGTCGGTCGCTCATCGCGCATTCCGCGCGCGGAGTCGAGGGAGACCGTGGCCCAGCCGAGGGACAGACCGGTACCGACGTTCAGACCGAGGGAACCGGCGAGCGAGACTCCACCCGTCGCAGCGACGGTGGAGGGACGCAGGGAAGCGGTAACAGCGGTCTGGCCAGTCAGTTTGGTGATCATCATCTTGGTTCCCACTGTCTTCGCCTCCTCTCGGCGTCTCGCGGTGCCCAGTCCCCCGGGCTCCGGTGTTCGGATGTCTGTCGGTCCAGCTGCCCCGCCTGGGCGGGGGTCGAGCACTCCATGGACATGGAGCGGCAGTGCAGCAGGGGAAAGCCTGGTCAGGATGGTTCCCGAGCGGCTTCGCGGTCTCGTCCCCTTGACCGCTCCGGCAGGCTATTGCGCTCCATGCGAAGCGCGCAAACTATTTTTCCGGCGAGTTTTCGGACTCGTCCTCAGCCAGGCCCGCTACGGCCTCCGCCGAGGGGTCGTCCGACTCAGCGGGCCGTTCCACCTCGGGGTCTTCCCCCAGGCACAACGACAGCACGTCGGCCCCGTACTTGTCCAGCTTGAGGGCGCCGACGCCGGAGATCCGGGACAGTTCCGCGACACTCGACGGGGTGTCCTCGGCGATCGCCATCAGGGTCGCGTCGGTGAAGACCACGTAGGCCGGCACCGCCTGCTCCTTGGCCCGCCGGGAGCGCCACTCCCGCAGCCGCTCGTACAGCCCCTCGTCCATGGTCGAGGGGCAGTCCTCGCAGCGGCGCAGCTTGCGCTCCACCGCCTCGGTCAGGGTCTTCCCGCAGACCCGGCAGGTGACCGGCCCGCGCGGGGCCCGGCGCCCGGCCGAGCGCTCCGCCCCGCCCTCGCCGGACCGCCCCCCGGACCGCCCGCCGCCGACCGCCGAGCCGGGCCGCAGCCCGTCCAGGAACCTGGACGGCTTGCGGCTGGCCCGACCGCCCGGCGAGCGGGAGAGCGCCCAGGAGAGGCTCAGGTGGGCCCGGGCCCGGGTCACCCCGACGTAGAGCAGCCGGCGCTCCTCCTCCAGCTGCTCGTCGGTCTTGGCGTAGACGATCGGCAGCATGCCCTCGGTCAGGCCGACCAGGAAGACCGCGTCCCACTCCAGGCCCTTGGCGGCGTGCAGCGAGGCCAGCGTTACCCCCTCGACCGCCGGGGCGTGCTGGGCGGCGGCCCGGGCGTCCAGCTCGGCCACGTAGGCCGCCAGGTCGGCCGGCTCGCCCGCGGCGGTGCGTCCCGCATCGAACTCCTCGGCCAGCCGGACCAGCGCCGCCAGCGACTCCCAGCGCTCGCGCACCGCCCCGGAGCCGGCCGGCGGCACCGCGGTGAACCCCCGGGTGGCCAGCACCGCCCGGACCTGGGCGGCCAGGTCCGGCGCGTCGGCGGTCAGCGGGTCGTTGCCGGCCCGGGCCGCGCCGCGCAGCAGCAACCCGGCCTCGCGCACCTCGGGCCGCTCGAAGAACCGCTCGGCGCCCTTCAGCTGGTAGGAGATCCCGAGGTCGGCCAGCGCCTGCTCGTAGACCTCGGACTGGCCGTTGGTGCGGAACAGCACCGCGATCTCGCTGGCCCGCACCCCCTCGGCGATCAGCTCGCGGATCCGGTGCGCGGTGGCCTCGGCCTCCGCGGGCTCGTCCGGGTGCTCCAGGTAGACCGGCTCGGGGCCGGGGCCGCGCTGCGAGACCAGCTCCAGCCGGTGCTGGGCGGCCGCGCCGCGGGCCTGCGCCAGCAGCCCGTTGGCCAGCTGCACCACCTGCGGGGTGGAGCGGTAGTCCCGGACCAGCTTGACCACCGCGGCGTCCGGGTGCCGGGTGCGGAAGTTCAGCAGGTAGTCGGGGGTCGCGCCGGTGAACGAGTAGATCGTCTGGCTGGCGTCGCCGACCACGCAGAGGCTGGCCCCGGCACCGCCGCCGGTCCACTGGTCCAGCAGCCGCTGCTGGAGCGGCGAGACGTCCTGGTACTCGTCGACGGTGAAGTGCCGGTACTGGCCGCGGACCCGCTCGGCGATCTCCGGGCGGTCCTCCAGGATCGCGGCGGTGAGCAGCAGCACGTCCTCGAAGTCGATCACGTTGCGGTCGCGCTTGGTCTGCTCGTAGGTCGCGTAGACCCGGGCGATCTCGGCCGGGTCGCGCGGCGCGTCCCGGCCGGCCTTGACGACCGCCACCGGGTAGTCGTCCGGCACGATCTGGGTGACCTTGGCCCACTCGATCTCGCTGGTCAGGTCGCGCAGTTCGGTGCGCTGCACGCGCAGGCCGCTGCGCCCGGCCGCCTCGGCGACCAGCTGCACCTTGCGCTCCAGCAGCCGGGGCACCTCGCCGCCCACCGCGCGCGGCCAGAAGTACTGCAGCTGGCGCAGCGCGGCGGAGTGGAAGGTGCGGGCCTGCACGCCGTCCGCGCCGAGCTGGCGCAGCCGGCCGCGCATCTCCCCCGCCGCCCGGGCGGTGAAGGTGACGGCCAGCACCTGCTGCGGCTGGAAGACCCCGCTGCGCACCCCGTAGGCGATCCGGTGGGTGATCGCCCGGGTCTTCCCGGTGCCGGCGCCGGCCAGCACGCAGACCGGCCCGTGCAGCGCGGTGGCGACCGCCCGCTGCTCCGGGTCCAGCCCGGCCAGCACGGCGTCCGGATCCGCGGGACGGGCGCCGTACCCGCCCCAGCCGTCGTCGATCATCAGCGCTTCCTGCATGGGCTCCATCCTCTCAGCCCGCCGGACCATGGGGGTGCCCCCGGCCGAAGGTTGGGGGAGGACCGGATCGACCGGCCCGCGACCCCCATCCTGGCAGTCCGCGCGGACAACCCGTCGCCGGTTGTCCACAGCCCCGGTGGGACCATCGGACCGGCGCACCGTCAGGCAACGGCGGGGCGGCGCCCGTCGGCCCCGGCCGCTCCACGGCGGCCCCGGGGAATCGGCGGCCCGCCGCGCGCGTTGCTCCGTCGGCACAGAGCGTGCCGACGGCGACGAGCCCCCAGCCGAACCCCAGCCGAAGGAGTCCTCCCGATGTCCGGCATCACGATGTACAGCACCACTTGGTGCGGCTACTGCACCCGCCTCAAGGGCCAGCTGACCCGCGAGGGCCTCGGCTACAACGAGATCAACATCGAGGAGAGCCCGGAGTCGGCGCAGTTCGTCGAGTCGGTCAACAACGGCAACCAGGTCGTGCCGACCGTCGTCGTGGTCGGCAGCAGCGGCGCCGAGACCGTGATGACCAACCCGAGCCTGGCGCAGGTCAAGAAGGCGCTCGCCGCCTGACCGCCGCAGCGACCGTCGGCCCGCGCCCGGCCCCGCCGCGAGGGGGCCGGGCGCGGTCGGCCGCCCCGGCGCCCGTCGGGTCCGGTCAGCCGCGGCGGGCCGCCCACTCCTCGGCCGTGAGGTGGTAGAGCGCCCGGTCCCGCGGCCCGTCGGCGAACTCCAGCCCGCCCGGCACCACCTCGTCGAAGGTGAAGCCGAGCCGCTCGGCCAGCGCCCGGCTGCGCTCGTTGTCGGCCGCCGCGCCGAGCCGCACCCGGCTCAGCCCGAGCGGCCCGAAGGCCTGCGCCAGCACCGCCTCGGCACCGCGCCGGACCAGGCCGCGGCCCTCGTGCGCGGCGTCCACCCAGTAGCCCAGCTCGGCGGTGCCCGAGGTGCGGTCGATCCGCAGGCCGATCGAGCCGACCACCGCCCAGGCGCCGTCCGGCCCGGGCACGGCTATCGCGACCGGCAGCGCGGTGCCGTTCTGCCAAGCCGCGGCGGTCTGCTCCAGGAAGGTGCGGGTGCCCTCCGGCTCGGGCGGCTGCGCGGCCCAGGGTTCCCAGCGCGCGAACCGGGGCTGGTTGGCGGCCAGTGCGGCGTAGTACGGCTCGGCGATCGCCGGGGTGCTCGGCACCAGGACGGCGTCGCCGTGGAGCGGGCGCGTGAAGAAGAATCCGTTGGACACGCACCATCTCTAACCGTCCGTCAGGACGATCGTCAAGATCACTTGACCCGGGCGTCCAGCCGCCCCAGCCCGTAGATCAGCCGGCAGCGGTCGGCCGAGTAGCGGGTCTCGATCACCCGCACCGGCCCCCGCCGGTCGTAGGTGACCCGGGTCTGCACCAGCAGCGGCACGCCCGGGCCGCCCTGGAACCACTGCGCCTCCTCGGGGCCGGGCATCCGGGCGACCAGCTGGTCGACCGCGCCGACCTCCACCCGGCCCAGCTCGGCCAGCACCGCCTCGTCGCCGCCGGGCACCGGGTCGGGTTCCATCAGGGCGGTGCCGGCCGCCACCCCGGCCCGGTAGTGGCTCTCCTCGATCGAGTAGGGCTCGCGGTCGAGCAGCCGCAGCTGGCGGCGGACCACCACGGCCTCGCCGGGCTGCAGGCCGAGCCGCTCGGCCACGTCGACCCGGGCCCGGACGATCAGCATCTCGAACTCGGCGCTGAGCCGGCGCCCGGCCTGCTCGGCCTCGCTGTGGTAGACGGCGCTGGGCGCGGCCAGCCCGTCGCCGCGCTGGCTGGGCAGCAGCGGCCCGAAGGCCCGGTGGTCCAGCACCGGGTGCTCGCGCAGGAACGTTCCCTTGCCCTGCAACCGGACCAGCCGCCCCTCGTTGACCAGCACGTCCACCGCGAGCCGCACGGTGTTGCGGGCCACGCCGTACTGCTGCTCCAGCTCGGTCTCGACCGGGAGCGCGTTGCCGTCCCGCCACTCGCCCTCGGCGATCCGGCGGCGCAGGTCCGCGGCCAGCCGCTGGTACTTCGGTGACGGCACGCCGCCACTGGAGATGGTCACCCTGGAAATGTAGCGAGCGTTCTCGCCGTTTTTCGGTTGAACCGTCGACAATTGGCCATGACCCAGGCCATTTCCGGCCGCTGACGGATCGTCCGATCCGCGCTGGCCTGCGGTGATGCCGCCACCCCCGGCTACGCGCCGATCCTCCGTGCGCAGAGCAGCAAATGGGGGGCGTGGGTCAATTGCCCACGCCCCCCAATTGCCGAATTCCGCTACCAGCGTGCGGTGCTCGGCAGGGTGTCGCCGTACCAGAGCTCCATCAAATGCCGGGCGATCGAGATCCCGGTCGGCGGCACGATCTCACCGGATTCCCAACCGGCCCGCAGGTCCTCCCGGGAGAACCAACGCGCCTCGGCCAGCTCCTCGCCGTCCACCGTGATCCCGGCCCCGCCCGGCGCGACCCGGCCGACGAAGCCGAGCATCAGGCTGGCCGGGAAGGGCCACGGCTGGCTGGCCACGTAGCCGACCTCGCCGACCCGGACCCCGGCCTCCTCCAGCACCTCCCGGGCCACCGCCTGCTCCAGCGACTCCCCGGGCTCCACGAAGCCGGCCAGGGTGGACCAGCGGCCCTCCGGCCAGATCGCCTGCCGGCCGAGCAGGCAGCGGTCCTGCTCGTCGGTGATCAGCATGATCACCGCCGGGTCGGTGCGCGGGTAGTGCTCGGCCGCGCAGGAGGTGCACCGGCGCAGGTGGCCGGCCCCGGCCTTCTCGGTCGGGTGCCCGCAGCGCGAGCAGAAGCTGTGCAACCGGTGCCAGTGCTCCAGTGCCACCGCGTGCACCAGCAGCCCGGCGTCCCGGTCGGACAGGTTGCCGCCGACCTCGCGCAGCCCGGCCGGGCGGGCGTCGCCGTCCAGCCGCCCGGGCAGCGTCTCGGCCGCCACCGCGAAGTAGGAGGTGCCGTCCTCGTCGATGCCGAGGAAGTAGCGGTCGCCCTCCTCCGGGGCCTCGAACGAGGGCAGCAGGACCAGCTCGCTGCCGTTCGCCGTGTCCACCACGAAGGCCTCGCCGCCGGAGATCGGCAGCACCCGGGTGTTGGGGTGGCTCCAGGCCGCGGCCAGCCAGGGCTCGTCCAGCCGGTGCTGGGCGGCCCGGTCCACACCGGCCCGGGAGAGCGGCAGGTCAGCGGGCCGCTGGGTGTCGGGCGTGCTCATGATGATCCGTTCCCCGTCCAGAAAGTCGTCAGCCACAATGTCGTCAGTGGTGCGCCGGCTCAGGGCCGGTAGGACTCGGCGAGGTCGCCCCAGAGGTGCGCCGCGGCCTCCACGCCCTTGCGCAGCAGGTCCAGCTCGATCTTCTCGTTCACCGAGTGCCAGCCGTCCGACGGCACCGAGATGCCCAGGAACAGCACCGGCGCGCCCAGCACGTCCTGCAGGTCGGCGGCCGGCCCGGAGCCGCCCTCGCGGGTGAACAGCACCTCCTGGCCGAAGGCCTTGCCCATCGCCCGGACGGTCGACTGCAGCGCCGGGTGGTCCAGCGGGGTCAGGCACGGCCGGGTGACGCTGCCGAACCTGACGGTGTGCCGGATGCCGGCCGGCAGCCGCTCGGCCACCCAGGCCTCGATCGCCCGCTCGGTCCGCTCCGGGTCCTGCCCGGCGACCAGCCGGAAGGAGAGCTTGAGGTGCGCCTCGGCCGGCACGATGGTCTTGCTGCCCGGGCCGGTGTACCCGCCCCACACGCCGTTGACCTCGGCGGTCGGCCGGGCCCAGATCCGCTCCAGGGTGCTGTAGCCGGCCTCGCCCTGGGCGGCCTGCGACTTGGCGGTGGCCAGCCAGCGCTGCTCGTCGAACGGCAGCTTGGCGAACAGCTCGCGCTCCCGCTCGGTGAGCTCGACCACGCCGTCGTAGAAGCCCGGCACGGCGACCCGGCGGTCCTCGTCGTGCAGCGCGGCGGCCAGCTCGGCGGCGCTGGTCGCCGGGTTGGGCACGGCCCCGCCGAAGGAGCCGGAGTGGATGTCGCTGGCCGGCCCGAACAGGTCGATCTGGCAGTCCAGCTTGCCGCGCATGCCGGTGCAGACGGTCGGGGTGGTCTCGTTCCACATCCCGGTGTCCGAGACGAAGACCAGGTCGGCGGCGAGCCGCTCGGCCTCGCGCCGGATCAGCGCGCCGAAGTTCGGCGAGCCGGACTCCTCCTCGCCCTCGATCAGCAGCTTGAGGTTGACGGCCGGGGCGGTGCGCCCGGTGGCCGCCAGGTGCGCGCGCAGACCCAGGGTGTGGAAGAAGACCTGCCCCTTGTCGTCGGCCGCGCCGCGCGCGTACAGCCGGCCGCCGACCCGGGTGGGCTCGAACGGCTCGGTGTCCCAGCCGTCCGCCTTGGCCGCCGGCTGCACGTCGTGGTGCCCGTAGACCAGCGCGGTCGGCGCGCCCGCGTCGCCGGACGGCCACTCGGCGAAGACGGCCGGCAGCCCGTCCGTCTCCCACACCTCGACGACCGGGAAGCCGGTCGCGCGCAGCTTGGCCGCCAGCCACTCGGCCGAGCGGCGGACCTCGCCGGCCCGCTCGGGATCGGCCGACACGGAGGGGATGCGGAGCCAGTCGGCGAGATCGGCGAGGAACTGCGCCTCGTGCTCGTCGATGTAGGAGCGGACGACGCTGTCCGGGGTTTTCGTCATACGGACGACTTTAGGCCCTCTCTTGTGGATCATGCCGGGCGGGCGACGCCGGAGCACGCACCTCGCCGCGTTGTCGTCGGTCGCCAATGCTCCGCACGGACTCCCTCCTCCGCCTTGCGATGCACGCACTCCAACGCCGCCCGCTGATCCGACCTGATCCACGAGAGAGGGCCTGGTCCGCCCGTCCAGCTGCGTGCCGCCGCGGTCCGGGGAACGGGCCGCGGCGGCACTGTGCGATCGGTCACCGGGGTCGGGGGCGACCGGTCGGCGGGCGGTCAGGCGGGCCGGCGCACCAGGGCGATCCGGGACCGGGTGAGCAGCGCCGCCAGCACCGTGGCCAGCAGCGGCAGCGCCACCAGGGTCAGCGCCAGGGTGCCCCACGGCACCGCGATCACCACGTGGCTGGGCACCAGGCTGCCGACCGCCTGCCCCTCCACCTTGCGCAGCGCCACCGCGGGCACGATCCCGCAGACCACGCCGAGCACGGTGCCCATCGCCGCGATCACCCCGCACTGGAACCCGGAGAGCCGGCGGCGGATCCCCGGCCCGGCGCCGACCGCGGCCAGCGTGGCCAGGTCGCGCTGGGAGTCGGCGGCGGCCAGCCCGGTGGCGAAGCCCGCCGCGCCGAGCGCGACCAGGCCGGCGAAGGCGGTCAGGCCCAGGGCCAGCACGGTGTGCTGCGGCTGGAAGCCCCGCTCGACCGACAGGCCCCAGGCGTTGCCGGAGACCTTGGCGACCGCCGCGGTGGCCTTCTGCTCGGCCGCGGCGGAGGGCATCGCGTCCGGCAGCCAGACCGAACCCGCGTCCGTGCTGGTCAGGCCGAGCCCGGTGAGCGTCTGCGGGGGCAGGTAGACCCGGGCCGGTGCGTCGGCGTCCGGGGCCAGCACCGCGTTCACCAGCACGTCGCGGTAGGGCGGCCGACCCTGCTGGCCGTTCTTCCACGGGTCGGTGATCCGGATCAGCGCCTTGCCGTCCTGCAGCATCGACGGGTTGAAGACCACCGCCGAACCGGCCGCCGCGGCCTGCTCGACCGCCCGGTCGTGCACGGCGAAGAGGTTGTGCAGCACCTCCGGGCCGCCGGTGACGATCGAGCCGAACCGCCCGGTTCCGTCCGAGACCCGGCAGCGCGGGTCGCGCTGCAGCCGGTCCACCACGTCGACCGGCTGGCCCTGGGCCATCGCGTCGTCGGCCGGGCAGCGCTGGGCGGGCGCCGGCTCGGCGGCCACGTCACCGCAGCTGGTGGCCTGGTCGCAGCCGTACCGGGCCGAGCCGACGTCGGCGCGGGCACCGAGGGCCGGGATGGACTGCTCGACGGCGGCCCGCTGCAGGGCGTTGCCGTCCGCGCTGCCGCGGAAGCCGGTCAGCACCAGGGTGACGGCGCGGTCCGGCGCGCTCGGCGTGTAGGAGGCGCTCTGCTCGGCGTTGCTGCTCGCGGTGTAGATGCCGACCGCGACCGAGCCGGCCACCGCCGCCATCACGGCCGCCACGGCCGGCGCGGTGCGCGCGCGCTGGCGGACCGAGTCGCGCAGCGCCAGCCGGGGCGCCAGCGGCAGGAACCGGCCGAGCCTGCCGAACAGGCCGATCACGCTCGGCACGCAGGCGACCATGCCCAGCTCGGCCACCATCGAGCCGCCGAGCACCGCCGTGGTCCGGCCGCCCGCGCCGCCGACCGCGCCGAGCAGGGCGAGCGCGGAACCGCCGCCGAGCATCAGCAGGCCGAGCAGCAGCAGCCGGCGGGACGGCCGCCGGGTGGTGCCGCGCCCGGTGAGCGCGGCGACCACGTCCTGGCGGGACGCCTGGACGGCCGGCACCACGGCCGCCAGCAGCCCGGTGACCAGGCCGACGGCGATCACCCCGAGCAGGTCCAGCGGGGCCAGCGTGAACGAGCCGAACCGCCGGCCGCCCATGAGTTCGAGCCGGTCCTGGCCGACGGCCACCAGCAGCACGGCCAGCGCGGAGCCGATCGCGGCCCCGGTCAGGCCGAGCACCACGCCGCCGCCGAGCACCACCGCCCGCACCTGTCCCCGGTCGCCGCCGGCCGCCGCGAGCAGTCCGAGCTGGCGCCGGGAGCGGCGGGCGCCGACCGCGAAGGCCGGGCCGGCCAGCAGCACGATCTCCAGCAGGGCCATGCCGGCGACGGTGCCGAGGATCACCGCGGTGGTCTGGTCGAGGTAGCGGCCGACGCCGCCGGGGCCGCCCTGGCGCGCGTAGTAGGGCACCGCGGAGCGGGCCGGCGGGTGCAGCACGACGCTGCGCGAGGTGGCGGCGAAGCCGTACCGGTTGAGCTCCCGCACCCCGGCCCAGTCCAGGCTCTGGCCGGGGGCCAGCTTGACCAGCCAGCTGTGGGTGACCGCCTGCTGCTCCCGGGCGCTGACGACCGCGGCCAGCAGCTTCGGTTCGGCGACCAGGCCGGCGTTGCCCAGCTCGTCCGGGTTCTCGGCGACGCCGGTGATGGTGAGCGGGCGGCCGGGCAGCTCGTGCAGTTCGGTGGTGTCGCCGACCTTGAGCCCGGACTGGTCCAGGAAGGCCTGGGTGGCGGCGACCTCCTGGTCTCCGGCCGGGGCCCGGCCGGAGACCAGGTCCAGCCGGCCGTGCCAGACCGGGTCGGCCAGGTCGGCGCCGCTGATCCGGGTCTGCAGCAGCCCGTCCCGGGTGCTGGCCATGGTGACCCGGTCGTTCGGGACGGGGACGAGCACCGAGCCGGCCGGCAGCAGCGAGGTGGCCAGCGTGACCGGGTCGGTGGTCATGCTGCGCTGCTGCTCCGGGCTGCCGGGGCTGCCGGAGCCTCCGCTGGGCGGCATGGCGACCATGTCCACGCCGTCGGCGGCGAACGGCGCCTGGGCGATCTGCGCGCCGGGGGTGTCGAGTTCGAGCAGCGCGTCGGCCCGGCCGAGTGCCCGGTCGGCCCGCTGGGCGGTGGTGAGCGTGGAGCTGCGCCAGATCACGTCGATGCCGGTGACCCCGAGCACCGGGAGGGCGATCATGGCGAGCACCAGCAGGCTGCGTCCCTTGGCCCGCAGCGCGTCCCGCCGGGCGATCCGCAGGGCGAGGCGCCAGGACGCCCTCACCGCTCGCCCCCGGTGGCGCCGAGCAGCAGGCTCTCGGCCTGCTGCTGCCCGGTCTCGTCGACCATCCGGCCGTCCCGCAGGAAGACCACCCGGTCCGCCCAGGCGGCGTGCCGGGCCTCGTGGGTGACCATCATGGCGGCGGCGCCGGCGTCGCAGCGGGCCCGCAGCACGGCCAGCACGGCCTCGCCGGTGTTCGAGTCGAGCGCGCCGGTCGGCTCGTCGGCCAGCACCAGGCGGCGCTCCCCGATCAGCGCCCGGGCGATCGCGACCCGCTGCTGCTGGCCGCCCGACATCTCGTCGGGGAACCGGTCGGCCAGCTCTTCGATGCCCAGCTCGGCCAGCGCGGCCATCGCCTCCTTGCGGGCGGCCCGGGTGGAGCGGCCGTCCAGTTCGCGGGGCAGCGCGATGTTCTCGGCCGCGGTCAGCGCCGGTATCAGGTTGTAGTCCTGGAAGACGTAGCCGACCGAGCGGCGGCGGACCTCGGCCAGCCGGCGGCGGGAGAGCCCGCCGAGCTCGCGGCCCTCGACCAGCACCCGGCCCTCGGTGGGCGTGTCCAGGCCGCCGGCCAGGGTCAGCAGGGTGGACTTGCCGGAGCCGGAGGGCCCCATCACGGCGACGAACTCGCCCGGGTGCACCTGCAGGTCCACCTCGCGCAGGGCGTTCACCTCGGCGGCGCTGCTGCGCCCGTAGGTCCGGCTCACCCGGTCCAGCCGCAGTACGGGCTGACGGTCGGTCATCGCTTCTCCCCCTGGGGTTGTGCGGCCCGCGCGGTGGGCGCGGGCCCGGTCGGCGCGGCGGGCGCGGCGGGCCGGCGGGCGGCCAGCCGGGTCTCGCAGTGGTCCAGCCAGCGCACTTCGGCCTCGGTCTGGAAGATCAGCTGGTCCAGCACCAGCAGCCAGGCGAAGTCGGCGTCGCCGGACTGCTCGCCCGCGACGCCGGCCAGCGCCCTGGCCTTCAGCCGGGTGTAGTCCTGCAGCGCCTTGATGCTGTGCCGGCGCTGGCCCTGGACCACGGCGTGCACGTCGACGCCGGGGACGGTGACGGCCATCGCGAGCTTGATCGCCAGTTCGTCGCGGGGCGGGTTGGTGCGGGGCACCGGGCTGTCGAACCAGGCGCGCAGTTCGGTCCGCCCCTTGTCGGTGACGGCGTAGAACTGGTGGCCCTCCTCGTCCTCGCCGTCCGGGGCGACCAGCCCGTCGCGCTCCAGCCGGCCGAGCGTGGTGTACACCTGCCCGACGTTGAGCGGCCAGGTGGCGCCGGTGCGGGCCTCGAACTCGGAGCGCAGTTGGTAGCCGTAGCGGGGGCCCTGGTCGAGCAGGGCGAGCAGACCGTGTCTGATGGACATACCAAGTATGTATACCCGGTATGGCCGCGCTTGTATACCCGGTATGCAGCAGGTGGGAGGCCCCGAGGGCGTACCGTCGCCAGGTGTGAGCCCACTGCGAATCGCGACCTTCAACCTGCTGCACGGCCAGCCGCTGGCCGCCGACGGCAGCCCGCTCCCCTACCCCGACGACGCCGGCGCTCCGCTGCACGAGGCGATCACCGCGCTGGACGCCGACGTGCTGGCGCTCCAGGAGGTGGACCGCCACCAGCCGCGCTCCGGGCTGACCGACCAGACCGCCGTCGCCGCCAAGGCGATGGGCGCCGCCGACTGGCGGTTCGCCGCCGCGCTGCACGGCCGCCCCGCCCCGGTGGCCGGCTGGCTGCGCGACCCGGCGCGACCGGGACTGACCGTCTACGGCCCCGACGAGCTGGGCCAGGACGACGACCGCCCGTCCTACGGCACCGCGCTGCTCAGCCGCCTGCCGGTGCGGCACTGGCGGGCCCGCCGGTTCGCGCCCGCGCCGTTCGGGCTGCCGCTGCGGGTGGCCGGGCGGCGCGGGCTCACCCCGGTGCCGGACGAGCCGCGGGCCGCGCTGGCCGCCGTGCTGGAGGGACCTGACGGACCGTTCACCGTGGTCGCCACCCACCTGTCCTTCGTGCCCGGCTGGAACATGGCCCAGCTGGCCGGCATCCGGCGGTGGATCGCCGACCTGCCCCGGCCCTACCTGGTGCTCGGCGACTTCAACCTGGTCGGCCCGGTGCCGCGCACCGTGCTCGGCGGCGCCACCGCGCTGGACCGCCGGCCCGCCTCCCGGCAGCGGCTGCGCGAGCTGCGCGCCGTCCGGCGGGCCGGCGGCGCGCAGCTGCCGCCGCGCCGGCGCCGCGGCCCGGCCGAGCCCGGCCCCCGGCTGCGCGGCTGGCACGACCTGGCCCGCACCCCCACCTACCCCTCGCACCGCCCGGCGGTGCAGTTCGACCACGTGCTCGCGGTGGGCCTGCCGCGCACCGCGGTCGGCACCGTCGCCGCGCCCCGGGTGGCCGTCTCCGACCACCGGCCGCTGCTGGTGGAGGTCAGCATCTGACCCGGCTTCACTGCCGGGCCAGCCGCCCGTTCTGGTGCGGCAGCTGCTGGCCCGGCTGCGCGGTGGGCTCGTACTGGAGCAGCAGCATCGCCGCGTCGTCGCCGAGCGGGCGGCCGACGTGGCGCACCACGTCGGCGTGCAGCTGGTCCAGCACCTCCACCGGCCCGCCCCCGGCGCAGCCCGGCAGCCGCTCGGCCAGCGGGTAGAAGCGGCCGGCGCGGTCCCGGGCCTCGATCACCCCGTCGGTGAAGAGCAGCACCCGGTCGCCGGGCGCGAACGGCACGCTGAGCACCGGCGGCGCCACGTCGGCCGGGTCCAGCACGCCCAGCGGCGGCACCGTCTCGGCCAGCTCCAGCGGCCGCACCGCGCCCTCCGCGGTGAGCAGCAGCGGCGCCGGGTGGCCGCAGTTGACGATCTGGGCGGTGCCGTCGGGGCCGACCCCGATCAGCACCAGGGTGACGAACTCCTCCTCCACCCCCGGGTGGTCGTGCTCCTGGAGGGCGCGGTCCAGGCTGACGGCCAGCCAGCCCGCCACCTTGTCCAGCGCGGGCTCCTGGTGCGCGGCCTCGCGGAAGGCGCCGAGCACCGCGGCGGCGGTCTCCACCGCGCCCAGCCCCTTGCCGCGCACGTCGCCGACCACCGCCCGCACCCCGTGCCGGGTGTTGACCACCTCGTAGAGGTCGCCGCCGATCCGGGCGTGCGCGGCGGCGGCCGCGTAGTGCACCGCGGCCCGGACGCTGCCCACCCGGTCCGGCACCGCGCGCAGCAGCACCCGGCGGGCGATCTCGGCCACCAGCTGGGCGTCGGCCAGCGCCTGCTCCTGACGGACCCTCAGGGTGGCGCTGACCCAGCTGATCGCGGTCACCAGGGCGATGGCGAACACCGTGGCGCTGTGCACCGACTCGCCGAGCACGTGGTTGTAGGCGGCCATGGCGAAGGCGGCGACCTCGGCCAGCAGGCCGGTCAGGATCGGGTACCAGACCCGCCGGCTGACGATGGCGGCGAGCGCCGGCACCGCGGTCAGGGCCGGTTCGACGGTGACTTCGAGGGTGCTCAGGTAGTCCAGGCCGATCACCAGGGCCATGCCGATGAACGGCAGGGCCAGCGCGGTCCTGGGCCAGGTGCCCGTGTTGCGGACGGCGGCCGGTCCCCGGGTCGAACCGGTCAGCAAGTCTCTGAACCATCCGGTCGCGCTCAACTTCGGTGTCTCCAGCAGAAGGCGCCCGGTGCGTCGGCACCAGCGCGGTGACTGAGGGTGGTGGACGGGGGCCTGGCCGGTGGCCGAGCAGGCGCGGGTGACCGGTAACCGACCCCACAATAGGCGCGAAACGTGCAAGACGCACCGGTTTAGCGCGACTGTGTGACGAGTTGGATGCTCTCTGTGACCTATTAGTCACTGTTCCCGATCAGAAGCGTTTCCAACGCCTTTCGCCCAGGAAGTCCTGACGGTCTTTCGACCCGGCCGCTGCGGATGTAGCAGAACGCGGCGGTGACCTGCTCCGGGTCGACCCCGCGCTGCTCCGCCCAGGCCAGCCGGTAGATCGCCAACTGGAGCGGGTCGGCGCCCTCCTGGTGGCCGGTCTTCCAGTCGACGATCTCCCACCGTGACCCTGAGTCGTCGTCACCCACCCGGTACACCGCGTCGATCCGGCCGCGCACCACCCGCCCGCCCAGCACCAGCTGCACCGGCGCCTCCACCCGGTAGGGGCGGCGCTCGGCGTACGGCCCGCGCAGGAACGCCTCCTTGAGCTGCTCCAAGTCCTGCTCGTCGGCGATCTCGTCGTCCGCCAGGCCCGGCAGCGCGTCCGGCTCCAGCAGCGGCAGCGGGGCGAACCGGGCCTGGATCCAGGCGTGGAACCGGGTGCCCCGGCGGGCCGCCGTCTGCGGCGGGCGGGGCAGCGGCCGGGCCAGCTCCTGGGCCAGGCCGTCCGGGTCGGCGGCCAGCCACATCAGCTGGGAGGCGGAGAGCGCCGGCGGCAGCGGCACCTGCCGCACCGTACGCCGGGACCGCTCCAACTCGCCCAGCAGCGCGGTCAGGTCACGGTCCCAGGAGTCCACCAGCCGCTGCTCCTCCGGGGCCAGCGGCTCCGGCTCCGGGGCCGGCGCGCCGGCCGCCCGGCGGGCCACCACCTCGGCCACCCGGCGCCGCGCCAGCTGGGCCGCCGGGTCCAGCGGCAACGGCCAGGGGGTGTCGGCGGCCTGCCCGAGCGCCGGGTTCTCGGCCCCCTCCACATGGGGGTACCCCCGGCCGGAGGCTGGGGGAGGGTCCGCCCAGTGCTCCACCTCGCCGGCCCCGGGGAGCTCGGCGTGCGCGCGCAGCGCCTCCAGGTACTCGGACGGGCCGCGCACCGTCCGCTGGGTCGGCCCCCACCAGTGGCCGCAGGCCAGCAGCAGCGAGCGCGGCCGGGTCACCGCCACGTAGCCGAGCCGCAGTTCCTCGGTGCCGGACTGCTCCTTCAGCCCGTTCTTGAACGCCGTCATCCCCTTCGCGTGCCAGGCCGGCACCGCCGGCAGGGTGGCCGCGTCGCCGCGCAGCGGGTACGGCAGC
Organism: Kitasatospora viridis; assembly: GCF_007829815.1. Taxonomy (NCBI): domain Bacteria; kingdom Bacillati; phylum Actinomycetota; class Actinomycetes; order Kitasatosporales; family Streptomycetaceae; genus Kitasatospora; species Kitasatospora viridis. Next base: position 2,107,305 of record NZ_VIWT01000001.1, read on the forward strand.
ACCTGGCGCCGGCTGGTCCAGCGCTCCCGGCCGCGGTTGCTCGGGAAGGCGCCCCGGACCAGGCCGGGCAGCGCCACCACGTCCCACTCCAGGCCCTTGGACTTGTGCACGGTCAGCACCTTCACCGTGTCCTCGCCGCCCGGCAGGCTGGAGTCCAGCCCCCGGTCGTACTCCTCGGCGGCCCGCAGGAAGGCCAGGAAGGCGGCCAGGCCCGGGTCGCCGTCCAGGTCGGCGAAGCCCGCCGCGACGTCCAGGAAGGAGTGCAGGGTCTCCCGGCGGCGGGCGGCCAGCGCCTGCGGGGAGGCGGCCAGCTCGATCTCCAGGCCGGTCACGGCGAGCACCCGGTGCAGCACGTCCATCAGCGGCTCGGCCAGCGCCCGGCGCAGCTCGCGGACCTCCCGGGCCAGGTGGGCGAAGCGGGTGCGGGCCTGCGGCGAGAACGGCAGCTGGTCCGGCTGATCGGCTTCCAGGAACGTCTCCAGCGCGTCGCTGAGCGAGACCACCTCGGTCGGATCGGTCTGGGCCACCGCGAGGGCGAGCGGGTCGCCGTCCAGCCGGTCGGTGCGCACCAGCGCGGCGGCCCGGCGGCCGAGCAGGGCCAGGTCGCGCGGGCCGATCCGCCAGCGCGGACCGACCAGCAGCCGGACCAGCGCGGCGTTCGCCGTCGGGTCCTGCAGCACCTCGCAGACCGCCACCAGGTCGGCCACCTCGGGCAGTTGCAGCAGCCCGCCGAGGCCCACCACCTCCACCGGCACCTCGCGGGCCACCAGCGCCGCGTGGATGTCCGGGAAGGCCACCGCGGAACGGCAGAGCACGGCGATCGCACCCGGCGCGGTGCCGGTCGCCACCAGGTGGGCGATCGAGTCGGCCAGCCAGCCGACCTCCTCGGCGTGGGTGGGCAGCAGCGCGACCCGGGCCAGGCCATCCAGCTCGGCGCCCGGGGCCGGCCGCAGCGCCTCGACGCCCGCGTGCAGCTCGCGCAGCGGGGCGGCCAGCCCGTTCGCGAAGGCCAGCAGCCGGCCGCCGCTGCGCCGGTTCTCGCTCAGCGCGTAGCGGGCCGCCGGGGAGCCGTCGCGGCGCGGGAAGTGCGCGGGGAAGTCGTCCAGGTTCGCCACCGAGGCGCCCCGCCAGCCGTAGATCGCCTGGCACGGGTCGCCGACCGCGGTGACCGGGTGGCCGCCGCTCGCCGCGCCGCCGAACAGGCCGGCCAGCAGCAGGCGCTGGGCCACCGAGGTGTCCTGGTACTCGTCCAGCAGCACCACCCGGAACTGCTCGCGCAGCAGCCGGCCCACCTCCGGGCGCTCGATCGCCAGCCGGGCCGAGGCGGCGATCTGGTCGCCGAAGTCCATCAGGCCGGCCGCCTTCTTGCGCCGGCGGTAGTCCTCCACCAGGCCGAGCAGCTCCTGCCGGCCGCGGGCCGCCTCGGGCACGTCGCGCAGGTCCTGGTTGGTCAGCTTGACGGTGGCCAGCTCGTCCAACAGGTCGGTGTCGAAGGCGCGCAGGGCGGCCGGGTCGACCAGGTGCTCGGCCAGCTCGGCGTCCAGCGCGGTCAGTTCGGCCACCAGCGCGGCGAACCGGTCCTTCAGGTGCGGGAACGGGCCGCGGGCCTGGCGCAGCGTGCGGGCGGCCAGCTGAAAGCGGGTGGCGTCGGCGAGCAGGCGCACGTCCGGCTCGATGCCGATCCGCAGGCCGTGCTCCTTGAGCAGCCGGCCGGCGAAGGCGTGGTAGGTGGAGATCTCCGGGTCGCCGGTCGTCTCGGGGGCGTCGCGCAGGCCGGCCCGGGCCAGTGCGCCGCGGACCCGCTCGGAGAGCTCGGCGGCCGCCTTGTTGGTGAAGGTCAGGCCGAGCACCTGGTCGGCCCGCACCGCCCCCGATCCGACCAGCCACACCACCCGGGCGGCCATCACGGTCGTCTTGCCCGAGCCCGCCCCCGCGACGATCACCCCGGGCTCCAACGGCGCCCCGATCGCCGCCAGCTGCTCACCGTTGAACGGGATGCCGAGCAGCTCCCTGAGCTGTTCCGGCCTGCTGAGCATCCCCCCACCGTAACCGGCCGCCCCGACAGCGGGCCTAATCGATCAGCTGGCGGCCGTCCCGCTGGGCCGAGCAGCTGCGCTTGAAGGCGCAGTGGCCGCAGGCGTCGCCCGCGGTCGGCACGAAGCGCTCGGCCAGCACCCGGCCGGCCGCGTCGGCGAGCAGGTTCTCGATCCACGGCTCGCCCTCGGGCGGCGGCTGGTGCTGCACCTTGGGGGCGTCGGGGAGCTTCTTGTCCTCGAACCGCAGCTGCACCAGCTCCGCCCCGCCGAGCGCCGGGCGCTCGTCCAGCAGGGTGTCCAGGGCGCCCTCCCGGACCGCGAGCTGGTAGACCGCCAACTGCCGGTGCTCGGGCAGCGACTTGTCGCTCGGCGCCTGCTTGCCGGTCTTGAAGTCCACCACGTAGGCCCGCCCGGCGGAGTCCTGCTCCACCCGGTCCAGCACGCCGCGGATCCGCACCGCGACCTCGCCGACCGGCAGGGTCAGGTCGAAGTCGTGCTCGGTGGCCAGGGTGGCGCGGCCGCGCTCCAGCACGTGCCAGTGCAGGAAGCGCTCCAGCGCCGCGCGGGCCTGGGTCTTCTCCTGGTCCGACTTCCACGGCGCGTCGAAGGCCAGCGCGTCCCAGACCGAGTCCAGCCGCTCCAGCAGCACCGCGAGGTCGGCCGGGGTGCGCCCGGAGCCCACCTCGTCGGCCAGCGCGTGCAGCACGTTGCCGAAGCCCTGCGCCCCGGAGGTGGCGCCCTGCGCGCCCACCTCCTTGGTCAGGAACCACTGCAACGAGCAGTTCTCCAACTGCTCCAGCCCGCTGCCGGAGAGCTGCACCGGCCGCTCCGGCTCGCGCAGCGGCACCGGGTTGCTGGTCGGGTCGGCCAGCCCCCACCAGCGGTCCGGGTGGGCCTGCGGCACCAGCGGCACGCCGTTCCCGTCGGTGGCGGTGGCCAGCCTGGCCAGCCGCTCGGCGGCGGCCCGGCGCAGCTCGGGCGAGCGGGCCGGGTCGACGGTGACGGCGCGCAGCTCGGCCACCAGCGCGGCGATCGAGAGCGGGCGCCTGGGCCGGTGGGCGACGTCGGCGACGGTGACCGCGGGGGTGCGGCCGAGCACCTTGCCCGTCCTGGGGTCGATCTCCTCGCGGTAGAGCTCGCGGAGCAGCCGGGAGGGCTCGTCACCGTCCTCGGCCGGCGCCTTGACGGCGGTGACGACCAGCCGCTCCTTGGCCCGGGTGGCGGCCACGTAGAAGAGGCGGCGCTCCTCGGCCAGCAGCGCGCCGGGGGTGAGCGGCTCGGCCAGCCCGTCCCGGCCGATCCGGTCGGCCTCCAGCAGCGAGCCGCGGCGGCGCAGGTCCGGCCAGAGGCCCTCCTGCACGCCCGCCACCACGACCAGCCGCCACTCCAGCCCCTTGGAGCGGTGCGCGGTCATCAGCCGGACCGCCTCCGGGCGGACGGTGCGCACGGTCATGGTGTCGGCGGCGATGTCCTGGGCCTCGACCTCGGCGAGCAGGTCGAGCGCGCCGCGGTGGCCGGTGACCTGGTCCTCGGCCCGGGCGGCGGTCTCGAAGAGGGCGCAGAGCGCGTCCAGGTCGCGGTCGGCGTTGCGGCCGACCGAGCCGGTGCGCAGCGCGGCCCGCTCCAGCCGCTCGCGCCAGCGCGGGCTGCCGTCCCAGAGCTGCCAGAGCGCCTCCTCGGCGGTGCCGCCGCCGCGCAGCAGGTCGCGGACCTTGCGCAGCAGGGTGCCGAGCTCGCGGGCCCGGCGGGCCGGGGCGGAGTCGAGCAGCAGCAGGCGCTCGGGTTCGGCGAGCGCCTCCCGGATGAGTTCCTCCGCCGAGCGCACGACGGCGGCCGCGAGCTCCCCGTCCACTTCGACCGCCGCCTTGAGCGCCGCGCGCTCCTCCTCGCGCAGCTCCCGGCCGAGCCGGCGCAGGTCGGCGCCGTCCAGCCCGCCGAGCGGGCCGGTGAGCAGGGTGTGGGCGACCTCGGCGGTCAGCGGCTCCACTCGTCGTGCGCCGGACGTCGGCTCCGCCGACGTCCGCTGCGCGGGGACGGTGCCCAGCGCCCGCTCGGCCGCCTTCTCCGCCGCCGCCCCCTCCGCGCAGACCCGCAGCGCCAGCAGCACCGGCACCACGGCCGGCTCCTCGCGCAGCGGCAGGTCGTCGCCGTCGATCTCCAGCGGCACCCCGGCCGCCGTCAGCGCCCGCCGCACTCCCGGGATCGCCCGCGCACCGGCCCGCACCAGCACCGCCATCTCGCCCCACGGCACCCCGTCCTCCAGGTGCGCGCGGCGCAGCAGGTCGGCGACGCTCTCCAGCTCCGCCCCCGGGGTCGGGTAGGTGTACACCTCCACGCTGCCCCGGCCGCCCTCCCGGCCCGGCAGCAGCCCCCGGTGCTCGGCCAGCTTCGCGGCCGGCAGCCGGCCCATCGGCATCCGCTCGGCCAGCTTCCGGGAGGCCGCCAGCAGCAGCGGGGCCGAGCGCCGGGAGACCCGCAGCACCTTCACCTCGGCCGGCCGGCCGTCGCGCTGCCGGAACTGCTCGGGGAAGTCCAGGATCCCGTTGATGTCGGCGCCCCGGAACGCGTAGATCGACTGGTCCGGGTCGCCCACCGCGACCAGGTCCCGCCCGCCGCCGGCCAGCCGGCCCAGCAGCCGCACCTGGGCCGGGTCGGTGTCCTGGTACTCGTCCACGAAGACCGCGTCGTAGCGGGCCGCCAGGTCCACCCCGGGCCGCTCGGCCAGCAGCACCGCGCGGTGCACCAGCTCGGCGTAGTCCAGCACCCCGCGCAGGTCCAGCACGTCCAGGTAGTCGGCCAGGAAGTGCGCGGCGGCGGCCCAGTCCGGCCGGGCCACCCCGGCGGCGAACCGGGCCAGCTCGGCCTCGCCCAGGCCCAGCTCGCGGCTGCGGGCCAGCACCGCGCGCACCTCGTCGGCGAAGCCCCGGGTGGTCAGGCAGGCGCGCAGCTCCAGCGGCCAGCGGATCTTCCCGGTGCCGGCCGCCGCGTCCTCGGCGCCGCCGGCCAGCAGCTCGCGCACCATCACGTCCTGCTCCGGGCCGGAGAGCAGCCGCAGCGGCTCCGCGTACCGCTCGGGCTCCTGGTGCTGGCGCAGCAGCGCGTAGCAGAACGAGTGGAAGGTGGTCGCCTGCGGCGCCCGGGCCAGCCGCACGGCCAGCCGGTCGCGCAGCTCCATCGCGGCCTTGCGGCTGAAGGTCAGCACCAGGATCCGCTCCGGGTCGGTGCCGCGCTCCACCCGGCGGGCGACCGCCTCCACCAGCGTGGTGGTCTTGCCGGTGCCCGGTCCCGCGAGCACCAGCAGCGGACCGCCCGCGTGCTCGGCCACCGCCTGCTGGAACCGGTCCAGCCGGGGCGGGTCGGGCGTCGCGAGCGGGCTTCGCACCAAGCGGTAGGAGGGGGCCACGGTCTTCCAGGGATAGCGAACGGGAAGACTAGAGCCTACGCGCTGGGGCTCGGCGGACGGGCCTCAGCCGCCGTCCCACCGCGCCCGCCGCATGTCCAGCCGGTACTGCTCGGCGCCCTCCTTGAGCGGCGTGCCCTCGGCCCGGTAGGCGGCCAGCGCCCGGTGCTCGTGGCCGGGCAGCAGCGTGCCGTCCGCCCGCACCACCCGCCACCAGGCCACCGCGCTCCCGTAGAGCGCCAGCACCCGGCCGACCTGCCGGGGCCCGCCCTCGCCGAGGAACTCCGCGACGTCGCCGTACGTCATCACCCGGCCCGGGGGGATACGGTCGATCACGTCGAGCACCAGCTCTGCGAACGGGGGCAGGTCGGCGGCACTGCCCGTGCTGTTGTCCGTCATTCGGGCATTGTTGCCCATCCGGCGCAGTCGGCGGCCCCCTGCGGGGTATTCGCCGCGCCCGGCCCTGCCCCTGTCCGGCGGCGGGGAGCCCGGCATGCCACCATCTTCCAGGCGGTGAGTGGTGATACGAGGACAAGACCAGATGACCGGGATGGCTGACGTGGATGTGGATCAGGGCTCCGCCGAGCCCACCCCCGCACCCGCTCCCGCCGAGGAGCCCAAGGTGTCGCTGGTCAAGGAGCCGAGACCGGCCCGGCCGGCCGCGCCCGCAGCGGCCCCGGTCGTCCCGTCCGGCCCGGAGAACTCCGGTCCGGAGAAGGACGACGACGAGGACGGCGAGCACCTCGCGGTCGACGAGCCGCTGCTGGCCGCCCGCGCGCACCGCCCCTCCGACCTGATCCGCTTCGTGGCCGGTCTGATCGGCATCATCGCGCTCTTCGTGATCGCGAACATCGCCACCTCGACCACCAGCGGCATCGAGACGGACATCCAGACCAACATCAAGCACGTCACGCCCTGGCTGACCACCCTGGGCAGCCTGGTCTCCAGCGTGGCGGTGCTGGCCGTGCCGGTCGCCTTCGCGGTCGAGCGGCTGATCAAGCGCGACGGCCTGCGGGTGGCCGACGGGGTGCTCTCCGCGGTGCTCGCCTACGGCGTCTCGCTGGGCGTGGACTGGTGGGTGGCCGAGGGCGCCTCGCAGGCGATCCGCGGCGCCTTCACCAGGATGCACGCCAACGGCGGCCCGCTGACCGAGCCGGTGCACGGCTACCTGGCGCCGGTGATCGCCTTCATGACCGCCGTCGGCATGGTCAGCCGCCCGCGCTGGCGGGTGGCGCTCTGGCTGGTGGTGCTGCTCAGCGGCTTCACCGAACTGATCAGCGGCTACACCACCCCGCTCTCGCTGCTGCTGACCGTGGCGATCGGCTGGTCGGTGGCCTACGGCACGCTGTACACGATCGGCTCGCCGAACATCCGGCCCACCGGGCAGCACCTGATGCTCGGCCTGCGCCGGGTCGGCTTCACCCCCCGCTACGCCCACCGGGCCGCCGACGCGCCCGGCGGCACCCGCCGCTACGTGGTCAACCAGCAGGACGGCCCGGCGCTGGACGTCCACATCATCGACCGCGAGCAGCAGGCCTCCGGCTTCTTCTACCGGGCCTGGCGGCGGCTGCGGCTGCGCACCGTGGCGATCCGGCGCAGCCCGCAGTCGCTGCGCCAGGCGCTGGAGCAGGAGGCGCTGATCGCCTACGCGGCCACCGCCGCCGGCGCCGACGCCCCGCAGCTGGTGGCGACCTCCGAGCTGGGCCCGGACGCGGCCATCCTGGTCTACCAGAAGGTCGAGGGCCGCACCCTGGACGAGCTCCCGGACGAGGAGATCACCGACGAGGTGATGGCCTCGTTCTGGGCCTCGATCGGCGCGCTGCACGACCGCCGGATCGCGCACCGCCGGCTGACCGGCGAATCACTGCTGGTGGTGGACGGCAAGCGGGGCGTGCTGGTCAACCTCTCCGGCGGCGACATCGCGGCCGGCGACCTGACGCTGCGGATCGACGTGGCCCAGCTGCTCACCACCTTCGCGCTTCGGATCGGCCCGGAGCGCGCGGTGGCGGTGGCCAACCGGGTGCTCGGGCGGGACCGGGTGGCGGCCGCGCTGCCGCTGCTGCAGCCGGTCGGGCTGAGCCGGCAGACCCGGGCCGACCTGGGCAAGCAGACGAAGGAGCGCCGGGCGGCCGCGCAGGCGCTGGCGCTGGAGCAGGTGGCGGCCGGCGAGAAGAGCCGGGAGCAGGCCGAGGAGGACATCGCGGCGGCCCGCGAGGACCTGCTCAGCCGGATCCGGCAGCAGATCCTGGAGATCGCCCCGGAGGCCCCGGAGGCGCCCGCCAAGCTGGAGCGGCTGAAGCCGAAGACCCTGATCACCGTGGTGGCGGGGGCCTTCGCCGCCTACCTGGCGGTCACCACCATCCAGCCCGGCCAGCTGAAGCTCTCCCAGATGAACTGGGCCTGGGCGGCGGTGGCGCTGGCCTGCTCGGCCGTCACCTACGGCGCCGCCGCGATGAGCCTGACCGGTTTCGTGCCGGAGAAGCTGCCGTTCGGCCGGACCGTGGCGGCCCAGCTGGCCAGCTCCTTCGTCAAGCTGGTGGCGCCGGCCGCGATCGGCGGCATCGCGCTGAACACCCGCTACCTGCAGAAGCAGGGCATCCGGCCGGGGCAGGCGGTGGCGAGTGTGGGCGCCTCCCAGCTGGCCGGGCTGGCCGGCCACCTGCTGCTGCTCTTCCTGTTCGGCCTGATCACCGGCAGCCAGGGCAACGGGGACCTGGGCAGCGAGCGGGCGGTGATCATCGGGGTGCTGAGCGCGGCGGTGCTGGCGCTGGTGGTGGCGGCGGTCGGGCCGCTGCGGCGGTTCGTGCTGACCCGGCTGCGCTCGCTCTTCTTCGGCGTGGTGCCGCGGATGCTCGACCTGATGCAGACGCCGAGCAAGCTGGTCACCGGCTTCGGCGGCATCCTGCTGCTGACCCTGACCTTCACCGCCTGCCTGGACGCCTCGGTGCGGGCCTTCGGCGGCTCGATGAACTACGCGACGGTCGCGGTGATCTTCCTGACCGCCAACGCGGCCGGGTCGGCGGTGCCGACGCCGGGCGGGATCGGCGCGATCGAGGGTGCGCTGATCGTCGCGATGAGCCTCGGGATGCCGGCCGCCACCGCGACCTCGGCGGTCTTCCTCTACCGGGCGCTGACCTTCTGGCTGCCGGTGCTGCCGGGCTGGATCGCCTACACCTACCTGCAACGCAAGGGCGCGATCTGACCCCGTGCCGGCCCCGGGAACGGAACCGCCCCCGCACTGTCAGGAGTGCGGGGGCGGACGTCCGAACCGGTGGGCCGGTGAGCGGGGGCCGGGATCAGTAGACCGGCTTCTCCGGCTCGATCTGGTTCACCCAGCTGATCACGCCGCCGCCGAGGTGCACCGAGTTGGCGAACCCGGCGGCCTTCAGCACGGCCAGCACCTCGGCCGAGCGGACGCCGGTCTTGCAGTGCACGACGATCTTCTTGTCCTGCGGCATCTTCTCGAGCGCGTTCCCCATCAGGAACTCGTTCTTCGGGATGAGCACGGCGCCCGGGATGCTGACGATCTCGTACTCGTTCTGCTCGCGGACGTCGATCAGCAGGATGTCCTCGTCGTTGTCCTGCATCTCCTTGAGCTGCTTCGACGTGATGGTCGAGCCGAGCGCGGCCTCCTGGGCCTCCTCGGAGATCACGCCGCAGAACGCGTCGTAGTCGATCAGCTCGGTGACCGTCGGGTTCTCGCCGCAGAGCGCGCAGTTCGGGTCCTTGCGGACCTTGACCTGGCGGTAGTTCATCTCCAGGGCGTCGTAGATCATCAGCCGGCCGACCAGCGGCTCGCCGACGCCGGCCAGCAGCTTGATCGCCTCGGTCACCTGGATCGAGCCGATCGAGGCGCAGAGCACGCCCAGCACGCCGCCCTCGGCGCAGGACGGGACCATGCCCGGCGGCGGGGCCTCCGGGTAGAGGCAGCGGTAGCAGGGGCCGTGCTCGGCCCAGAAGACGCTGGCCTGGCCGTCGAACCGGTAGATCGAGCCCCAGACGTACGGCTTGCCGAGCAGCACCGCGGCGTCGTTCACCAGGTACCGGGTGGCGAAGTTGTCGGTGCCGTCGACGATCAGGTCGTAGCCGGAGAAGATCTCCATCACGTTGTCGTTGTCGAGCCGCTCGTCGTGCAGGATCACGTCGACGTACGGGTTGATCTCCTTGACCGAGTCCCGCGCGGACTCGCCCTTGGAGCGACCGATGTCGGACTGCCCGTGGATGATCTGGCGCTGCAGGTTGGACTCGTCGACGGTGTCGAACTCGACGATGCCGAGCGTGCCGACGCCGGCCGCGGCCAGGTACATCAGAGCCGGGGAACCGAGGCCGCCGGCGCCCACGCAGAGCACCTTTGCGTTCTTCAACCGCTTCTGCCCGGCCATCCCGACGTCCGGGATGATCAGGTGGCGGGAGTACCGGCGGACCTCGTCGACGGTGAGCTCGTCGGCCGGCTCGACCAGGGGTGGCAGCGACACGGGGACTCCGATGGTCGTCTAATCAGTGGTTCCTTGCTCAACAGTGTCATGCCCGGCCGGTATTCCGAGACAGCTTGTCCGATGGGCGAGACGACCGCCACCGGATGATGGGAATCGCCGCCGGACCGCCGCCCCGCCCGCGGTCCGGCGGGAGCTCAGACCCGGCAGGCGGTCTCCAGCCAGACGTCGGCCAGCGACTCCTCCAACGGGATCTGCGCGCGCCAGCCGAGCCGCTCCCGGGCGGTGCGCACGTCGGCCTGCCGCCAGGGCACCGGCTCGGTGGTCAGCCGGGGCTCGGCCTGGCCGGCGGCGGGCGGTTCGCCCACCGACTGGGCCGGCAGCAGCACCGGCCGGCTCTCCTCGGTCAGCGCGCCCTCGTAACCGGAGGCCCGGACCAGCAGGTCGGCCGCCTCCCGGGCCCGCACCGCGTGGCCGCTGCCGATGTTCACCACGCCGGTGGCCGCCGAGTCCACGGCGGCCCGGACCGCGACCGCGACGTCGCGGACGTCCACGAAGTCCCGGAATGCGGACAGGTCGGGCAGCCGCAGCTGGGACTCGCCGTGCTCCAGCGCCCGCCGCAGGCCCTCGGCCAGCCGCCCGAAGAGCGAGGCGGCGGGCGCACCGGGGCCGACCACGTCGAAGACCCGCAGCACCACCGCGTCCAGCCCGGAGGCCAGCACCAGCTCGGTGCCGGCCAGCTTGGCCACCCCGTACGGGCCGACCGGGCGCGGTTCGGCGCTCTCCGGCACGGCCGAGCCGAACGGCATCGGCCCGTACTCGGCGGCCGAGCCGACGTGCACCAGCCGGGCCGGCTCGCGGCTGCGCCGGATCCCCTCGCAGACCGTCGCCACCGCGAGCGCGTTGGCCCGCACCAGGGCGCGCGGGCTGCCGTAGGTGGCGCCGGCGCAGTTGACCACCACCTGCGGGGCCACCGCGTCCAGGAACCGGGCCAGCGCCCCGGGACTGCCGTCCGCCAGGTCGAACCGGATGTCGGCCGAGTCCCGCCGGCCGAGCACGGTGACCTGCAGGTCGGGGTCCAACAGCAGCCGATCGGCGACCCGGCGGCCCAGATAGCCGCCGGCCCCCAGCAACAGCACCCGCATGGGTGTCCTTCCAACGAGACGAGTAGGGCGAGTAGGGATTGGGAGTACTCCGGGGCCGGCCGGCTCAGGAGTAGGAGGTGGCCTGCCCGGTGGCCGCCCAGGCGGGCGGCAGCAGCACGGCCGCCGCGGCCCCGGCCGCCAGCACGGTCAGCGTGCCGGGCACCGCGGACCAGGCGGCCGGCCGGACCAGCGCGAGCACCAGCCCGACCGCGTCGGCCACCGCGACCCCGGCCAGCGCCAGCCGGGCCCGGCCGAGCCGGCGCAGCACGGCGGCCGCGCCGACCAGCAGGCCGAGCACCGCCTGGCCGTACCACTGGGCCGGGCAGGCCCGCTGCACCACGGCCGGCAGCAGCCCGAGCGCGGCCGACCCGGGGCGCGGTGCCAGCACGGTCAGCACGGCCAGCGCGGCGAAGCTGGTCAGCGCGAGCACCGCCAGGTGCAGGCCGAGCGCGACCGGCAGCACCGGGCGCATCCGGGCCCGGAACTCGGCCAGCGTGACCGACCCGCGGACCTGCACCTTGCCGGTGTGCCGCACCCAGCGGGCCGCCCGGTCGGCCGCACCCGCGGCCGGCCAGGCGGCGAGGGCGAGCGCCAGCGCGGTGCCGAGCGCCCCGGGCGCGGCGGTGAGCAGCGGCAGCAGCAGTGCGCCGAGCAGCCCGGCGCCGGACCCCAGCCGGTACCGCCAGCCGGGCGCCGGGCGGGCCGTGAGGGGCGCGGGCGGCTCGACCGGGCGGCGCGGCACCCGGGCGAACAGCTCCTCGGCCAGCCCGAACACGTCGGCGTGCCGGTACCGCCCGGCCACCGCCGCCCCGATCCCGGCCTCCTCCAGGCCGGCCGCGATCTCCAGCGGGTCCACCGCCCGCTCGCAGAGCACCCGGTGGGCCTCCATCAGCTCCCGCACCGGGTCGGCCGCCCGCCGGCGCCCTAACGCCGCCTCCCGGGGGTCCTGACCGTCCATCAGCTGGTCCTCACCCGGGCGGCGACCGACCGGGGCGGGCCGGCCACCCAGTACTCCGCCGGGCGGGCGAACGGCCGGGGCAGCGTGCCCGGGGCGGGGTCGGCGGCCGGGAAGGCCGGCCACTGCGAGACCACTTCCAGGTAGACGTCCCGGAAGGCGGCGGTCGACGGCTCGACGGCGAACCGCTCCACCGCCCGCTGCCGGCCGGCCCGGCCGAGCCGCTCCCGCCGCTCCCGGTCGCCGAGCAGCGCCAGGCAGGCGCCGGCCAGCGCCGCCGGGTCGCAGGGCGGCACCAGCAGTCCGGCCGGCCCGAGCACCTCGCGGGCCACTCCCACGTCGGTGGCCACCACCGCCCGGCCGCTGAGCATCGCCTCGGCCAGCGGGGCCGGCACCGGCAGGGTGCGGTGCGAGAAGACCGCCACCGTGCCGAGCGCCCAGCGCTCGGCGGCCGGCAGCCGGTCGGCGAACCGCACCGCGCCCCGCTCGCCGACGGTCAGCCCCAGCCGGTCGGCCAGCGCCGCGCAGTGCGCCCGGTGGCCGGGCTGCCCCTCGGGCCCGCAGAACAGCAGCCGGGCCGTCGGCGCCTCGGCCCGCACCCGCGCGAAGGCGTGCAGCATCAGTTCCGGGTCGGCCGCGGGGGTGAGCCGGCCGGCCCAGACCAGGGTGGGCGTCTCCGGCTCCGGTCCGGCGGCGGGCCGGCCGGCCGCCGGCAGGTCGCGGTGCACCACCCGGATCCGCTCCGGGTCGGCCCCGCAGCGCAGCTGCCACTCGCGGTCGTAGCGGCTGCCCGGGGTGAGCAGGGCGGCCTGCCGGTAGGTCTCGGTGGTGAGCTGGCGGAAGAAGGAGAGCAGCAGCGCCCGCACCGGCCAGCGGTAGGGCGCCTGCCGGTAGCCGAGGTACTGCTCGCGCAGGTGCAGGCCGTGCTCGGTGAGCACGAACGGCACCCCGTGCAGCTCCTTGGCGATCAGCGCGGGCAGCGCGGCCGGCCCGCCGCCGACCACGTGGCACAGGTCGACCGCGCCGAGCCCGCCCGGCTGCTCGCCGTACCAGTCGGCGGCCAGCGGGCGCAGGCACTGCTCCAGCAGGTCCCCGGCGACCAGTACGTCGTGCACCAGTGGCTGGCCGGCCGCGGTGTCCGCGCCGGGCGAGCGCCAGGTCCGTTCCAGCACCTGGTGGGCCCGCCCGGAGGCCAGGAAGGCGGGCAGCGCGCCGTCCTGCCGGGCCAGTTCGGCCAGCCGGTGCAGCGCGGGCGCGAAGCCGTCCCGCTCGCCGGGCAGCACCAGCGCGCGGACCAGCTGTTCGTAGGCCCTCGCGTACGGGCGCCGGCGCACCGCCCCGGGCGGCCGCCCGGCCGGGCGCGGCCCGCGCAGCGCGAGCACCCGCTCGCCGGGGCGCGGCTGCTCCGCCGCCGGACCGGCGAGCAGCAGGAACCGCTCGAACTCGTGCTCCGGCAGACCGGCGGCCAGCCGGTCGGGCCAGCCCGCCCCGGACCGGGCCCGGGCACCTTCGACCAGCAGGGCAACGCGCACGACGACCTCCAGAGACAGAGCCGGGCAGAGACGGAGCCGGGCAAGGACAGAGCCGGGCAGAGACGGGGCCGGGGAGAACCGGACCGGAACAGCGGGCACCAGACGCACGGGAGGACCCTCGCCGACGATCCCGACCGGACCGCCCCGGACTCAACCGCCCCCGCCACCCCACGCGAGGCTGGGGGGACTCGGCGGCCTGGACACCGTCACGGACCGCTCGCACCCCACCGGGCCTCCCCCAGCCTTCGGGCTGGCCCGCTCCTGCTCCCCTCGGCACCGCCCGCGGCGGGCGCCCCCACATCTGTTCGGTCCGACACCCACGAAGGTAGAGCGGAATCCGGCGGTACATCGCTCACCTGCGCTCATGCCACCTGAACGAGTGAATGCCCGTAACGTCCGCGCCGCCCCGGCGTTGCCGCCGCTGCCCCAGGCTCAGCTGACGCCCGGTCACCCGGTGCACTCGGGTGCTCCGCCATCGCCGTGCGGGGGCAGCCTCGCCGCGGACGGTGCCGGCCGGCAGCTCGGTCCGGTTGTCCGCCGAGCCGCCGGGTCCGTGCACGAAGAGTGGCCCCAGCGGTCGGGCCGGTCACCGGGAGCACCGCGCCCGGCACCTCGACGGCCCGGGCGCCGCAGCCGCCCGCGGGTCGGTGCCGCTGCCCTGCCCGGGCCCGTTCCCGCTGCTCAGCACCGATGGGAGAAGATGGTAGTGAGACTCTGGCGCCGCAGGGGGGATCGCGCCGTATTGTGGGCTCCCGACAACCAGAGAGCTGCGGTTTTCCCGATCGGGCCGAGCGCGCATTCGGGTTACCCAAAAGTAGAATCAGCCGCCCAGCCATCGACCGTGTGACCATCGACCGTGAAGTGAGGAGCGCCGTGACGGCCATCCAGGAGGCCCAGGACCGCCCGCGCGGCGCCCGGCTGCCGCGTAGCGCCCGACGCGAGCAGCTGCTCGGTGCCGCGCAGGAGGTGTTCGTCGCCCAGGGCTACCACGCCGCGGCGATGGACGACATCGCCGAGCGCGCCGGGGTCAGCAAGCCCGTGCTCTACCAGCACTTCCCCGGGAAGCTGGAGCTCTACCTGGCGCTGCTGGACAAGCACTGCGACTCCCTGGTCGAGTCCACCCGGCAGGCGCTGGACGCCACCACGGACAACAAGCAGCGGGTCGCCGCGACCATGCAGGCCTACTTCGACTACGTGGCCTCCGAGTCCGGCTCGTTCCGGCTGGTCTTCGAGTCGGACCTGACCAACGAGCCGGCCGTGCGGGAGCGGGTCGAGCGCGCCTCCGACATGACCGCGACCCTGGTCAGCAAGGTGATCGCGGAGGACACCGACCTGCCGGAGGCGGAGGCCAAGCTGCTCGCGGCCGGGGTCTGCGGCCTGGCCCAGATCACCGCCCGCTACTGGCTCTCGCAGGGCGCCGCGATCCCGCGCGAGGAGGCGGTGCGGCTGGTCGCCTCGCTGGCCTGGCGCGGCCTCAAGGGCTTCCCGATGCACCCGGGCATGGAGTCCTCGGCTTCCGCCGACAGCTGAGCCCGCTCCGCTGACAGCTGATCAGCCCCGGTCCGCCGGATCCGTGATCTAAGGTGAAGCCGTACGGCGCGGTCGCCCCGGTCCGGTGGACGGCGGGCACCGCCGCGCATCACTGGCTGCAACCCCGGAGGGACGGAAGCCGTGGAGGTCAAGATCGGCGTGCAGAACGCGCCCCGAGAGATCGTCATCGAGAGCTCGCAGACCGCTGATGAGGTCGAGAACGCCGTGGCCAAGGCCCTGGACGGCACGTCGAAGCTCTTCTCGCTGACGGACGAGCACGGCCGCCGCATCCTGGTCCCGGCCGACCGCCTGGCCTACGTCGAGATCGGCGAGCAGGCCATCCGCAAGGTGGGCTTCGGCACCATCTGAGCGCGGACCCGCACGACGCCGCTGCCCGCCGCTCCTCCCGGAGCGGCGGGCAGCGGCGTTCCGCGTCCCCGGGCGGGCGGCGGTCCGGTGAACGGGCAGGCATGGATCCCGGACCGCCCGGGTATGGGTCGCGCACCGCGGATCCCCGCCGCGGTCGAACTCCGCTCCCCCGGAGGCCACCGTGCCGCTGCCCGTCGAAGCCGTCCTGTTCGCCGTGATCGGCCTGCTGGCCGGGTTCGGCGCACTGGCCCTGCGGCCCGAGTACTTCCCGAAGGGCCGCGGCCTGGTGATCGGCACCGGGCTGGTGTCGGCCCTGCTCAGCGGCCTGGTGATCCGGTTCGTGCTGTCCGGCGCCGACCTGCCGGCCACCTTGCTGCTGACCGTGCTCGCCACCGGCCTGCTCACCTCCGTGCCGGCCCGCCCCGACCTGGCCACCGCCCGCCGGGGCGGTCACCACCGGCGCCGGCACGCGGCCTGACGGACCGTCGCCCGGGCGGCCCGGTGACGGGCGGGGTCAGGAGGACAGGCCCAGCGCGCTCATCCGCTTGGTGTGCGCCTCGGTGATCCGGTTGAACATCTTGCCGACCTCGACCAGGTCGAAGCCGCGCACCTGGGCGCCGCCGACCAGCAGGTTGGAGAGCGCGTCCCGCTCGGCCACCACCCGCTGGGCCTGGCCGAGCGCCTCGCCCATCAGCCGCCGGCCCCAGAGCGCCAGCCGCCCGCCCACCCGCGGCTCCTGCTCGATCGCCTGGCGCACCTTGTCCACGGCGAACTGCGCGTGGCCGGTGTCGCTCATCACCCGGAGCACCAGGTCACGGGTGTCGTCGTCCAGCCGGACCGCCACCTCGCGGTAGAAGTCCGTCGCGATGGAGTCGCCGACGAAGGCCTTGACCAGGCCCTCCAGCCAGTCCGAGGGAGCGGTCACCCGGTGGAAGCTCTCCAGCGGCTCGACGAACGGGGTCATCGCCTCGGTCGGGTCGGCGCCGATCTCGACCAGCCGGTCGTGCAGCAGCTGGTAGTGCTGGAACTCGGCCGAGGCCATCCGGGCCAGCGCCGCCTTGTCGGCCAGGCCGGGGGCCAGCTTGGCGTCGTCGGCCAGCCGCTCGAAGGCGCTCAGCTCGCCGTAGGCCAGCGCGCCCAGCAGGTCGAGCACCGCCGCGCGGTAGCCGGGGTCCGCCGCGCAGGTCGCCCAGTCTCCGATCGAGCCGACCTGGCCGGCCCCGCCTTGAGTCTCCATGGACCGTCACTCTAGACCGCCCCGGGCGGGGTTCCGGCCGTGCTCAGCGGGCATGTCAGGGACGTCACGTGTTCGAGTCGGCCGCAAACGGTACAGTGGTACAGGGACTCGTATACCCGCACGGTTCACAGACCGCGCGGGTTCGCTTCGTCCGGACCCGCTCCGGAGTGGCGCCCGGGTCCCGCGTACGCGGATGCCCGGTCGGAGAGCCGATCGGCTCCGACCTTGGCTTGGACCTCAAGCCAGGCACCGCATCAGTGGCCGAGCGAGGGCCGCCGCGGACCGCGCCGCAGGGCGCCGGTCCCGCGCCGGACTCCTCATGGGACCTCTCCCCCACGCCACGGGACGCCGCCGCCCAGCCAGGGCCGGCGCCCGCGCGCAGCAGGGACCGGCGCGGTCGTGCACGACCTCGCAGTTCGCGCAAGGAGCCTTGACGGCTTCGAACGCGGCAGCGTGGCTGCCCGCCGCCGCCCTCTCGCTCTCGGCCCGCCCACACGGAAGAGGCAGCACCCTGTCCACCACGACTGAACCCACGAAGACGACCTTCCGCGAGCTCGGCATCCTCCCGGAGACCGCCGAGGCCCTCGAAGCGGTCGGCATCGTCCACCCGTTCCCGATCCAGGAGATGACCCTCCCGGTCGCGCTGACCGGGCACGACGTCATCGGCCAGGCCAAGACCGGCACCGGCAAGACCCTCGGCTTCGGCCTGCCGCTGATCGAGCGGGCCGTGGTCCGTGCCGACGTGGAGGCCGGCCGGGCCACCGAGGAGCAGCTCTCCGACAGCCCGCAGGCGCTGATCGTGGTGCCGACCCGCGAGCTGTGCACCCAGGTGACCAACGACCTGCAGACCGCCGGCAAGGTCCGCGACGTGCGGGTGCTCGCCGTCTACGGCGGCCGGGCCTACGAGCCGCAGGTGGAGGCGCTCAAGCAGGGCGTCGACATCGTGGTCGGCACCCCCGGCCGACTGCTCGACCTGGCCGGCCAGCGCAAGCTCGACCTCTCCAAGGTCCGCGCGCTGGTGCTGGACGAGGCCGACGAGATGCTCGACCTGGGCTTCCTGCCCGACGTCGAGAAGATCATCACCATGCTGCCGGCCAAGCGGCAGACCCTGCTCTTCTCGGCCACCATGCCGGGACAGGTGATCAGCCTGGCCCGCCGCTACATGAGCCAGCCGACCCACATCCGGGCCGCCGCGCCGGACGACACCGGCCACACCGTCGCCTCGGTCGATCAGCACATCTTCCGCGCCCACTCGCTCGACAAGGTCGAGATGCTGGCCCGCCTGCTGCAGGCCGAGGGCCGCGGGCTGGCGATGATCTTCTGCCGGACCAAGCGGACCGCCGCCGACGTGGCCGACCAGCTGACCCAGCGCGGCTTCGCGGCCGGCGCCGTGCACGGCGACCTCGGCCAGGGCGCCCGCGAGCAGGCGCTGCGCGCCTTCCGCAACGGCAAGGTGGACGTGCTGGTCTGCACCGACGTCGCCGCCCGCGGCATCGACGTCGAGGGCGTCACCCACGTCGTCAACTACCAGTGCCCCGAGGATGAGAAGACCTACCTGCACCGGATCGGCCGGACCGGCCGGGCCGGCGCCTCGGGCACCGCGGTCACCCTGGTCGACTGGGACGACATCCCGCGCTGGCAGCTCATCAACAAGGCGCTGGAACTGCCGTTCAACGAGCCGGAGGAGACCTACTCGACCTCCCCGCACTTCTACGAGCTGCTGAAGATCACGCCCGGCACCAAGGGCGTGCTGCCGCGCTCCGAGCGGACCCGGGCCGGCCTGGGCGCCGAGGAGATCGAGGACCTGGGCGAGACCGGCGGGCGCGGTGCGCGCGGCCGGGGCGACCGGGACCGGGATCGCGATCGGGACCGCGACCGTGGTCGCGGCCGGGGTCGCGGCGAGCGCGACGCCCGTCCCGAGGCGGCCGCCGCCGAGCGGCCCGCCGAGGAGCGGCCGGCCCGCACCCGCAACCGCCGCCGCACCCGCGGCGGGGCCACCGTGGACGGCGCGGCGGCCGCTGCCGCGCAGCCGGTGGAGCAGACCACCGCGGCCGCGCCGGTCGCCGGTGCGCCCGCCGCGGGGCAGGGCGAGGGCGGCAGCGCGTCGCGCCGGCGGCGGCGCCGCTCGCGCGGCGGCGCTGCGGCGGCCGCGGGCGCCGAGGCCGCGGTGCGCCAGCCGGTCGAGGCCGTCGAGCCGGTGGCGCCCGTCGCCGCCGAGCCGGTGGCCGTGCTGGAGGCCGTGCCCGTGCTGAGCGTTCCGGAGCAGGCGAGCGCGCCGGCCCAGGAGAGCGCGGTGCCGGCGCCGAAGAAGGCCACCCGGACGCGGACCCGCAAGACCGCGGTGGTCGAGCCGGTCGAGGCGCCGGCCGCCGAGGTCGCCGAGGTCGTCGAGGTCGCTGCGGTCGTCGAGGTCGCCGCGGTCGCGGTCGAGGCGCCGGTGAAGAAGACCGCTGCCAAGCGCACGGTCAAGAAGGCCGAGGCTCCCGCCGAGGAGGCCCCGGTCAAGAAGACCGCTGCCAAGCGCACGGTCAAGAAGGCCGAGGCTCCCACGGAGGAGGCCCCGGTCAAGAAGACCGCTGCCAAGCGCACGGTCAAGAAGGCCGAGGCTCCCACGGAGGAGGCCCCGGTCAAGAAGACGGCCGCCAAGCGCACGGTCAAGAAGGCCGAGGCCCCCGCCGAGGAGGCCCCGGCCAAGAAGACCGCTGCCAAGCGCACGGTCAAGAAGGCCGAGGCCCCCGCCGAGGAGGCCCCGGTCAAGAAGACGGCCGCCAAGCGCACCGTCAAGAAGGCCGAGGCCCCCACCGAGGAGGCCCCGGCCAAGAAGACGGCCGCCAAGCGCACCGTCAAGAAGACCGAGGCCCCCGCCGAGGAAGCCCCGGCCAAGAAGACCGCCGCCAAGCGCACCGTCAAGAAGGCCGAGGCCCCCGCCGAGGAGGCCCCGGCCAAGAAGACGACCCGCCCGCGCAAGACCGCCGCGAAGAAGGCGGTCGCGGAGGGCGAGGCGTAGGCCTGACGGGGCGTCGTCTGACGCATCGTGGGGGCGGGTGGACCGACGGTCCACCCGCCCCCGTCGTTCTTGCGCCCGCCGCCGGACCCGCCTCGTCGGTCCGATTCCGCAGGCCATAGGCTCGTACCGGCCAGTAACACGTCCGAGGAGGACCCCATGAGCACCCCGCCGTTCCTCACCCTGCCGGCCTGCGCCCGGGCCGCGCGGCTGACCACGGCGCGCGGGGAGTTCGCGGTCCTGCGGGCCGAGCCGGCCGGCCGGGTGCGCGGCACGGCGCTGCTGGTGCCCGGCTTCACCGGCAGCAAGGAGGACTTCATCGCCCTCCTGGAGCCGCTGGCCGAGGCGGGCTACCGGACGGTGGCGCTGGACCAGCGCGGCCAGTTCGAGACCGGCGGCCCGGCCGACCGGAGCGCCTACGCGCTGCCCGAGATGGGCCGCGACCTGGCGGCGGTGACCGGGGCGCTGGCCGACGGCGGGCCGCTGCACCTGCTGGCGCACTCCTTCGGCGGCTTCGTGGCCCGCGAGGCGGTGCTGGCCGCGGCCGGCCCGCTGCCCTGGTCCTCGCTCACCCTGCTCTCCACCGGGCCCGGCCCGATCTGCGCGGCCGAGGCGGCCCGCACCAAGATGCTGATGGACGCCCTGGAGGGGCTGGACCTGGAGACCATCTGGCAGATCATGCAGCAGATGGAGGGCGAGGACGCGTCGCGGCACGAGCCGGAGATCGCCGAGTTCCTGCACCGGCGCTGGGTGGCCAACGTCCCGGAGTCGCTGCTGGGGTTCGGCGAGCGGCTGCTCGGCGAGCCGGACCGCACCGCCGAGCTGGCGGCGGTGGCGCTGCCCAAGCTCTACGTCTCGGGCGAGCAGGACTACGCCTGGCCGGTGGAGGAGCAGGAGGCCACCGCCGGGCGGCTGGACGCGGCGTACCACCGGGTGGCCGGCGCCGGCCACTCCCCCAACGCCGAGCGCCCCGCCGAGACCGCCGCCCTGCTGACGGACTTCTGGGGCACGATCGCCTGACGCAGCGCCGGGCCGTGCGCTCCCCTTGGGCCCCCGGCCGGTGGTTCTCCCCACCGGCCGGGGGCCTGACCTTTCGTCAGCTTCCGTGCTCCGGGCGTGCGCCGGTGGAAAACTCGTTAGCCCCGGTAAAAATCGGTGGGACTATTCCATTCAGACCGGGAATGAACCGTCGTCGCCCGAGTGTTGCACCGGGTGCGTCCGCCTGCGACGCACCCCCTTGGCTAGTCACGTAACCGGATCTTCATCGGCGGGCAACCGCCGGGAATCGGCCCACTGTGAGCCTGATGAACGAGGGAGCACCAACCCCCAAAGCCCCGGTGTCACCGGAGCAGAGCGAGGAGAGGCCCATGCGTTTCGAGATTCTCCGACTGGACGACCAGCAGGGCTCGGCCACCGATCGGCTGATCGCCGACGCCGAGACCGTCCGCCGCCTGGTGGAGGCCGCCGCCCGCACCGGCGAGCGCCTCTACATCCGCCCGTTCGAGTCGGCCTGACGCACCTCCCGCCCCGTCACCCGAGCCCGGCCCGGTGACGGGGCGTCAGTGTCCCGGCGTGCGCCCCCTGGTGCGCCCGGCCACGTTTGCCGCCGGGCCCGCCTGGACATCCCCTACCGGGGGCCGCCCGCACACCACGTCCCACGCCGGGGACCCGGCCGTCGACGACGCACTCCGTACGAGTGATCGTCCTTGACGCGGCGGTCCGGAGGGAGGACCGTTGGCTGTCATGAGGGGCGAGCCAAGTTGCCCGAGGTGCGCCGGTCGGGTGCGTGCCCCCGGTCTCTTCTCCGACACCTGGCAGTGCGACACGCACGGCGCCGTGCACCCGATGCAGCCGGTACTGCCCCCGAGTGTGGAGGCCCTGGGGGTGGCGGTGGCCCGCTCCGAGGTGCCCGTCTGGCTGCCCTGGCCGCTCCCGGTGAGCTGGCTCTACACCGGCGTCGCGCACGCCGGCGACGACCTCTCCGGCGCCCGGGCCACCGCCGTGGCCTGCTCCGGTCCGGCCCCGCTCGGCGGGTTCGGCGAACTGGTGCTGGTGGCCGAGGAGCTGGGCGTCGGGCTCGGTGCCCGGTACGCCGGCCTGAAGGGCCCGGACCCGGGCGACGTCATCTCGCTGGACCGCCCCGCCGACACCAAGCTGCTGGCCGCCGGCCGGCCGACCCCGATGTGGCACGTGCCGGACGCCCCGGACGACCGTGCGGTCTACGTCGGCGAGGCCCGCGGCCTGTGGATCTGGGCGATCGCCTGGCCCGAGCAGTCCGCCCTGCTGATGTACGACGAGCTGGTGCTGACCGATCTTCGGGAGGCCGGCGCGGAGTTGGAGTTGCTCCCGTGCGGCGCCCTCTCGCCCCGGCTGCTGGGCTAGGGCCCCGCTATCCTGGGCGGCTCCAGCCCCTCGGCAGTCAGGAGCCAGCCCGTGCGGATCGACCTGCACGCCCACAGCAACGCCTCCGACGGCACCGACTCGCCCACCGAGCTGGTCGCCGCGGCCGTCGCTGCCGGGCTGGACGTGGTGGCGCTGACCGACCACGACACGGTGGCCGGCCACGCCGAGGCGGCGGCCGCGCTGCGCACCGTGCCGGGGGCCGAGGGACTGACCCTGGTGCCGGGCGCCGAACTCTCCTGCCGGGTCGAGGGCGTCAGCATGCACCTGCTGGCCTACCTCTTCGACCCGGCCGAGCCGGCCTTCGCCGCCGAGCGCGAGCTGGTCCGCACCGACCGGTTCCGGCGCGGCCGCGCGGTGGTGGACAAGTGCCGCGAGCTGGGCGCGCCGATCAGCTGGGAGCAGGTGCAGCGGATAGCGGGCGAAGGCTCGGTGGGCCGCCCGCACATCGCCAGCGCGCTGGTCGAGGCCGGCGTGGTGGCCACCGTCTCGGACGCCTTCACCACCGACTGGCTGGCCAACGGCGGCCGGGCCGACGTGCCCAAGCACGAGACCGACCCGTTCGAGGCCGTCCGGCTGGTCCGGGCGGCCGGCGGGGTGCCGGTCTTCGCCCACCCGGGCGCGGTGAAGCGCGGGCGCACGGTGCCCGAGCGGGTGATCGCCGAGCTGGCGGCGGCCGGGCTGGGCGGCCTGGAGGTGGACCACATCGACCACGACGACCCGACCCGGGCCCGGCTGGCCGAGCTGGCCGGGGAGTTGGGGCTGCTCCGCACCGGCTCCAGCGACTACCACGGCAGCCGCAAGACGGTGCGGCTCGGTGCCCACACCACCGACCCGGAGCAGTTCGAGCGGCTGCTCGCCCAGGCGTCCGGAATCAAGCCGGTCGCGGCCTGACCCTGCGTCGGCCCGCGCGCGCCGGATCAGTCCAGCGTGACGCCCCGGCGCTGCGGGTCGCGCAGGTCGGTGCCGCGGGCCAGCCAGCGCTCCTGCAGCTCGGCCGCGCCGTGCACGCGCTTGTGCGCGGCCTCGTTCGGGGTCATCGGCAGCAGCGGCAGGAACCGCACGGCCTCGGCCGGCTCGGGCAGTTCCAGGTCCTCGACGAGCCCGCCGCCCTCGCCGGCCAGCACCGAGGTGAACGGCGCGCCGGGCCACAGCGGCTCGCCCAGGTCCAGCGAGCTGCCGGGCGCCACCACCAGGCCCTCCACCTGCGGGGTGGCGGCCAGCACGGCCAGCGCGCGGAGCACCTGGTCGCGCCCCTCGCGCAGGGTGAGCACCAGCTCGGCGCGCGGGCCGCGGACCGGGTCGACCAGCGCCGCGGTGGGGTCGGCCATCGGGGCGGCGGCCATCCCGAGGGTCGCGTAGCGGACCAGGCCGTCGGCGTCCGGGCCGAACCGGAGCACCTCGATCTTCTCGGTGCCGAGGAAGGTGACGGCGGCGCGGCCGCTCGGCTCGCCGAAGGTGGTCAGCAGCCGGGCCTCGACGGCGGTCAGCACCTCGCCCGGGGTGGGGCCCGACGGGCCGTGCGAAGCCGTCGGGTCGCCGAAGAGCGGGAAGTCGGAGGCAGCCATGGGCCGAGCCTACCCGCCGGTAAAGCTCACTTCCGGCCGCCCCGCACCACCAGCACCAGGCCGGCCAGGATCAGCAGCAGGGCGGGCCAGGCGGCGGCCGGCGGCAGCTGCCCCAGCCAGACGGCGGCGATCAGCGCCGCGCCCGGGGTCTCCAGCAGGATCGCGGTCGAGGTGACGGTCGGGCCCAGGGTGCGCACCACCCGGTTGCTCAGCGAGTGCCCGAGCAGTTGGGCGACCACCATGAGCAGCGCGATCTGGCCCCATACCGAGGGCGGCCAGCCGTTCATCCGGGTGCCGGTGGCCAGGCAGAGCGCCAGCAGCACCACGGCCGTCGTGGTGTAGCAGACCAGTGTGTAGGCGGTGGTGCTGACGGTCCGTCGGACCTCGGCGCCGAGCAGCATGTAGCCGGCGGCGGCCAGGCCGGCGGCCAGCGCGAGCGCGTCGCCGGCCAGCGCCCGGGTGGAGAGCCCGAGGTCCACGCCGGTGAGCACCAGCACCCCGGCGAAGGCCGTGATCATGCCGGTCCGGACCAGCCGCGGCACCCGGTGGCCGGCCAGCCGGAGCAGCATGATGGTCCACAGCGGGGTGGTGGTGACCAGCGCGGTGGCGGAGGCCACCGAGGTCATCCGCAGGCTGGGCATCCAGAGCGCGAAGTGCGCGGCCAGCAGCACGCCGGCGGCCATCGCCAGCAGCACCGGGCGCCGGGTCAGCCCGCGCAGCTCGTCCCGGTGCCGCAGCAGGGCGTAGGGGCCGAGCACGCCGACCGACATGACGTTGCGCCAGCAGGCGATCGCCAGCACCGGCGCCGCGGTGGCGCTGATCAGCGGGGCGGAGGAGGAGATGCCCGCGATCGACACCGCGAGCAGCACCAGGTCGGTGCCGGGCAGCCCGCGCCCCGCCGGTGCGGCGGTCGGGCCGACGGCGGCGGCAGCGGTCCGGGTCTCGGGCACGGTGCTCCTCGGGGGTACTGCTGGTACGGGCCGTACCAAGGTAAGGCCCGTGCTGGCAGTACGGCACTGTCGCCCAGATGTCGGACGCCTGAACTCCCTGGTCCGCGCCCTCCCGGGCGCCTGACGCCCGGTCAGCCCTTGCGGCGCAGGCGGCCCAGCACGAGCTTCGGCAGACCCGCCGGGGCCGGCTGCCGGGTGGTGGCCGCGGTGGGCAGCGGGACGGCCGCGTGCGAGCCGGTCGGCATCGCGCCGGGCCGCTCGGTCGTCCCGCCCACCGGCTCCAGCCGCAGCACCCGGCACTCGGCGGCCCAGCGGTCCGCGATGGTGTCGGTGTCCGGCGCGTTCAGCCGCTTGCCCTTGAGCTCCTCCACCGCGCCCGACCAGCCCTCGCTGCCCGGCTCCAGGGTGCTCACCCGGGCCCGGAAGGCCACCAGCCGGCCCCACTTGTCCTTGCTGCGCACCGTCACCTCGGCCGCGCCGCCGGCCCGCAGGCCGTGCAGCGGCTGCTCGCCGCCGTCGCCGACCAGCACCACCGCGCCGTCGTGCCAGGCGTGCCAGACCGGCCGCGGCGCGGAGTCCGGGCCCTCGGCGCCCTCGGGCCGCACCCACAGCAGGCCGGACTTCTTCACCGCCTCCTCCAGCAGCGCGCGGTCGAAGAACTCGTCGGCAGTCGCGGTGGTCCCGTCCATGCGGCACAGCGTAACGGTCCGGCCCGTTCGATAACCTGGCCCGGACGCCGAACCCGACGCCGACCGGAAGGAAGTCCATGGCAGGTCCCGGAAGCCGGGTCTTCATCTCGCACCTCGCCGGCATCGCGGTCTTCGACCCCAACGGCGACCAGGTCGGCCGGGTGCGCGACGTGGTGGTGGCGCTGCGGATCGGCGCCCGGCCGCCCCGGGTGCTGGGGTTGGTGGTCGAAGTGGTCGGCCGCCGCCGGATCTTCCTGCCGATGACCCGGGTGACCAGCCTGGAGTCCGGCCAGGTGCTGACCACCGGTGTGATCAACATGCGCCGGTTCGAGCAGCGCCCGACCGAGACCCTGGTGCTCGCCGAACTGCTGGACCGCCGGGTCACCGAGACCGCGACCGGCGCCGAGGTCACCGTGCTGGACGTCGCGATGGTCTCCACCCGGCTGCGCGAGTGGGAGATCACCAAGGTCTTCGCGCAGCGCGGCCGACCGGCCCGGCTGCGCAAGTCGCGCGGCGAGACGGTCACCCTGGACTGGTCCGCCGTCACCGGCTTCACCCTCGCCGAGGAGGGCCAGGGCGCGGCCAACCTGCTGGCCACCTTCGAACAGCTGCGCCCGGCCGACCTGGCGAGCATGATGCACCACCTGTCGGCCAAGCGCCGCGCCGAGGTGGCCGCCGCGCTGGACGACGAGCGGCTGGCCGACGTGCTGGAGGAGCTGCCCGAGGACGACCAGGTGGAGATCCTCGGCAAGCTGCAGGACGAGCGGGCCGCCGACGTGCTGGAGGCGATGGACCCGGACGACGCCGCCGACCTGCTCTCCGAACTCCCCGGCGACGAGGCCGAGCGGCTGCTCCAGCTGATGGAGCCGGAGGAGGCCGCCCCGGTGCGCCGCCTGCTCTCCTACGAGGAGGACACCGCCGGCGGCCTGATGACCACCGAGCCGATCATCCTGGAGCCGGACGCCACGGTGGCCGAGGCGCTGGCCCGGGTCCGGGTGCGCGACCACAAGCCGGCGCTGGCCGCCCAGGTCTACGTCTGCCGCCCGCCGAACGAGACCCCCACCGGCAAGTACCTGGGCACGGTGCACTTCCAGCGGCTGCTCCGCGAGCCGCCCTACACCCTGCTCGGCTCGCTGGTGGACGACGACCTGGACCCGCTGCCGGCCGACACCCCGCTGCCGCTGATCACCAGTTACCTGGCGACCTACAACCTGGTCGCGGCCCCCGTCGTGGACGAGGCGGACCACCTGCTGGGCGCCGTCACGGTCGACGACGTCCTGGACCACCTGCTGCCCGACGACTGGCGCGAGGCCGTGCTGCACGGCGGCGAGCAGCACGGCGACGGTGAGCACGAGAGCGAGGCGGAGCATGGAGCCTGACCGCAGGCGCGGCCGGACCGGACGGGACGGCGACGGGGAGGGTCCGCGGCAGCGGATCCAGGGCGAGCTGCGCCAGTTGCGCGAGTCGCGGACCCGCGAGGGCAACCGCCAGCAGCGCACCGAGACGGCGCACGGCACCGCGGTGCGCGCCCGGCTGGACCAGCCCCGCACCGGCAAGCCGTCGCTGTTCAGCCTGCCCGCCTACGACCCGGAGGCCTTCGGCCAGCTCTCCGAACGGATCGCCAGGTTCCTCGGCACCGGCCGGTTCATCGTCTGGATGACGGTGGTGGTGGTCGTCTGGATCGGCTGGAACACCCTGCTGCCCGAGAACGTCCGGTTCGACGACTACCCGTTCATCTTCCTCACCCTGGTGCTCTCGCTGCAGGCCTCCTACGCGGCCCCGCTGATCCTGCTCGCGCAGAACCGCCAGGACGACCGGGACCGGGTCAACATGGAGCAGGACCGGGCCCGCGCCGAGCGCAGCATCGCCGACACCGAGTACCTGACCCGGGAGGTGGCCGCGCTGCGCCAGGGCCTGGGCGAGGTGGCCACCCGGGACTTCGTCCGCTCGGAGTTGCAGAGCCTGCTCAAGGAGCTCGACGAGCGCCGGGAGACGGCCGAACTGCTGTGATCCGCGGCACGCTACCGGCCAGTCAAGCGGGCCGGTGGCGCGCCGTACCATCAAGGCATGGCCAATGAGACCGAAGTGGCGACCGCCGTGACGGAGGAGTCCGTCCGCAAGGCGCTGTCGACCGTGCAGGACCCGGAGATCAACCGCCCGATCACCGATCTGGGCATGGTGAAATCCGTGGAACTCGACGCGCAGGGCACGGTCAAGGTGGCCGTCTTCCTGACGGTCTCCGGCTGCCCGATGCGCGACACCATCACCGATCGGGTGAAGACGGCGGTCGGCCGGATCCCCGGCGTCACCGCCGTCGAGGTCGAGCTCGACGTGATGAGCGAGGAGCAGCGCAAGGAGCTCTCCCAGCTGCTGCGCGGCGGCGCGCCCGAGCGGGAGATCCCGTTCGCCAAGCCCGGCACGCTGACCCGCGTCTACGCGGTGGCCTCCGGCAAGGGCGGCGTCGGCAAGTCCTCGGTGACCGTCAACCTGGCGGCGGCGCTGGCCGCCCAGGGCCAGAAGGTCGCCGTGGTGGACGCCGACATCTACGGGCACAGCGTGCCCCGGATGCTGGGCGTCGAGGGCCGGCCGACCCAGGTGCAGGACATGATCATGCCGCCGGCCGCGCACGGCGTGAAGGTGATCTCGATCGGCATGTTCACCCCGGGCAACGCCCCGGTGGTCTGGCGCGGCCCGATGCTGCACCGCGCGCTGCAGCAGTTCCTGGCCGACGTCTACTGGGGCGACCTGGACGTGCTGCTGCTCGACCTGCCGCCCGGCACCGGCGACATCGCGATCTCGGTCGCCCAGCTGGTCCCGAACGCCGAGATCCTGATCGTCACCACCCCCCAGCAGGCCGCCGCCGAGGTCGCCGAGCGGGCCGGCACCATCGCGCTGCAGACCCACCAGAAGATCGTCGGCGTGATCGAGAACATGTCCGGCATGCCCTGCCCGCACTGCGACGAGATGGTCGACGTGTTCGGCACCGGCGGCGGCAAGACGGTCGCCGACGCCCTCACCCGCGCCACCGGCGCCGAGGTGCCGGTGCTCGGCAGCATCCCGATCGACGTCCGCCTGCGCGAGGGCGGCGACGACGGCAACCCGGTCGTCCTGGCCGCCCCCGACTCCCCGGCCGGCGCCGCCCTGCGCGCCGTCGCCGACAAGCTGTCCGGCCGCCAGCGCGGCCTGTCGGGCCTCTCCCTCGGGCTGACGCCGAAGAACAAGTTCTGACCCTGCCCCACCGCTGACGGCCCGTCGGCCGCGTGCCCCGCACGCGGCCGACGGGCCGTCAGTCGTTCCGGCGGACAGCGCGTTCCGGCGGTCAGTGCTTCGTGTAGGCGGCCAGGTCCTGGACGGCCGAGAAGCCCAGGCCGTAGGCGCTCAGACCGCGGCCGTAGGCGCCGAGCAGGACGCCGGGGGCCTCGCCGGCCAGCACCCAGCCGTACTCGGACTCGCGGTAGCGGAAGGGCTGCGGGAGCCCGTTGACCGGGAGGGTGAGCGGGGACCAGCCGGCGCCGCCGAGGTCGTCGGCCAGGTCCCAGGCGAGCGCGCTCTGCTGGTCCAGCCACTCCTGGCGGCGGTTGCGGTCGAGCTGGCCGGGCCAGGTGGAGGCGAGCAGGCCGGAGCCGGCCAGCCAGGCGGCCGAGGCGGCGGAGGTCGCCTCCAGCACACCGGTGCCGTCCGCGCTGCGCCGGCCGGGGCGGCGGGCCACCGTGACGACCACGGCGAACCGGCGGCCGCCGTGCGCCTCCTGCTGGCGCGGCGGCTCCTCGCCGTGGCCCAGCGAGCCGTAGTCGACGGCGCGCGGCTGGGCCGGGCGGGCTCCCCCGGCGCCGGCCTGCAGCAGCCAGCGCCGGCCGGTCCAGCCTTCGTCCAGGCCGTACCAGGGGAAGTCGGCGGACAGGTAGGGCGCCAGCGGGTCGGCCGGCTCGGCGGTGCGCCGCCCGGGCACCTCCGCGGCACGCGCGGTGGCCGTTCCGGCCGGGCCCGGGGCGGGCGAACTCGACGCGTCCATCGGGGGACCTCCTCGCAACTGTCGAACCATCAGCACAATAGCGGCGCCGAACGGCGACACCCCGCCGGGCCGGTGGCCGGGCGGGGTGTCGCGGGGTGCTGGGCGGGATTCAGGTGGCGTCGAGGTCGAACGGCGCGCGCTCGCCGACGGACAGCGGCACGCCGGTGTCCGGGGCCGGCAGGTGGCCGCCGGCCGGGGCGACCGGCTTGCTCAGGCTCGCCGGCTTGTCGTCCAGCACCGAGCGCAGGTCGAGCTCCTCGCGCAGCTCGCGCACGTCCAGGCCGTCCCGCAGCTCCTTGAGGCCCAGCGGGTCGCCGCCCTCGCCGATCAGGTTCTTGCGCACGAAGGTCTTCGGGTTGAGGTCCTCGAACTCGAAGTCCTTGAACTCGGGGCCGAGCTCGTTGCGGATGTCCTCCTTGGCGCTGTCGGCGAAGGAGCGCACCTTGCGGATGAACCCGACCGTGTCCTGGATCAGCTTGGGGAGCTTGTCCGGCCCGAAGATCACGATCGCCATGACGACCAGGGTGACCAACTCGAGTGGGCCTATGTCGAAGAACACGTGCGCTCCCAGCTGCCGGCGGTGTGACCCGGCGCGGCCCGCGACACCGGTCCCCTACAGGGTAATGGCCCCTCCGTGGAAATTGGGTACGGGGCGATGAATCCCTGGTGCGTTCGGGCGGCCCCGAACAGGTGGGGCCGCCCGGGGGGTCAGGGCAGCAGCGAAGGGCCGTTGACCACCGGGTTCAGCGGATTCACCGCGAAGGCGGTGGGTCCCGAACTGACCGTGCCGTAGGGCCGGCCGGTGCCGCCGCGGGCCGGGTAGTCGACGGTCAGCGGCACGGTGGCCGGCAGCACCGGCACCGAGCCGCCGGGGTAGTGCGGGTTGACCGCGTTGCTGTTGCCGTGCGGCTCGTCGACCGGGCTGTCCCCGGCCACCGAGGCCAGGCCCAGGCTGCCGAAGCCGCCCAGGGTGACGGCGGCCACCGAGAAGGCGCCGGCCGCGGCGACCACCAGCCGCCGACCGCGCGGCACGTCGGGCCGGGCGATCGGCAGCACGGCCGCCGCACGGGTGCCGACGGTGCCCCGGCCGGTGCGCCGCACGCTCCACAGCCGCGGCTCGCCGCCGCGCGGGGGCCGGGCGGGCCCGGGGTAGCCGTCGGCGCCGAGCGCGTTGCCGCCGAACGAGGCGCCCCGGCCGAAGCTGCCGCCGGTCAGCCGGCTGCCGCCGATGGTCGGCCCGGCGGGCGGCGGGTCGGCCGCCGGGGAGCCGCCGGACGGCCCGGGCGGGGCCGTCCGGTCGTCGTCCGGCAGCGCGGCCACGGCCATCAGCCGGGCCATCAACGCGCCCGACGGTCCGGGCGGTTCGGTGCCGCGCAGCAGTTGCTTGACCGAGCGGGCCGCCTCGGCCTCCGCCAGGCACAGCGCGCAGGTGGCCAGGTGGGCCTGCACCCGCTCGCGGGCGTCGTGGCCCAGCTCGCCGTCCAGGTAGGCGCTCAGCCGGTCGCCGAGGTGCTCGGGCGCCGGCTCGGGCTGGCGCACCGCGATCGGCCGCAGCGGCGGCAGTTCGGCGGTTCGGTCGGTCTGCGGGGCCGGGCGCCGTGCGTCGGACCGGCCCGTGCCGCTCATGATCGCCTCCGGCCGCTCCCGCCGGGCAGCCCGGTGGCCTCGCCCGCGGCGGCGCCGACCGGCACCGGCACCGGCTCCGGTTCCGCCCCGCCCTCGACGCTGCTGCCGCCGCGCCGCGCCCGGCCGGGCGCGGCGCCCGGCGCGCGGTGCTTCAGCGCGGCGCGCAGGTGCGAGCGGCCGCGGTGGATCCGGCTGCGCACGGTGCCGAGCTTGACGCCCAGGGTGGCCGCGATCTCCTCGTAGGAGAGGCCCTCGATGTCGCAGAGCACCACGGCGGCGCGGAACTCGGGGGCCAGGGTGTCGAGCGCCTGCTGCACGTCGGCGTCGAAGTGGGTGTCGCTGAACGCCTGGGCCGGGCTCGGCTCGCGGCTGGGCAGCCGCTCGGCCGCGTCCTCGGCGAGCGCGTCGAAGCGGATCCGCTGGCGGCGGCGGACCATGTCCAGGAACAGGTTGGTGGTGATCCGGTGCAGCCAGCCCTCGAAGGTGCCGGGGGTGTAGGTGGAGAGCGAGCGGAAGACCCGGACGAAGACCTCCTGGGTGAGGTCCTCGGCGTCGTGCTGATTGCCCGTCAGGCGGTAGGCCAGCCGGTAGACGCGGGCGCTGTGCGCCTCGACGATCTCCTCCCAGCTGGGCGGGGTCCAGCCCTGCGCGCCCGGCCCCTCGGTGAAGGTCGCGAGCGCGGCGGGGGCGGAGGTCTCGGCGACCTCGGCAGCGGCGCCGTCGGACGAGGGGCTCAGGGGAGAGTGCGCAGACTGGTTCATCACGGGCTTCGGCGTACGGGCCGACGCGGTGGTGCGGAGTTGCCGCCGCACAGGGACGTCGCCCTCGGCCACACCTCCTCGGTTGGCTCTTCTGCCCAGCAAGGCCACCACCATATCCACCTCACCCGTCAGTTCCGGATAAAAGCGTGTCCTCCTGCCGGCGAGCGGCGGGCCACCGAATCCGGATCGGTCGCGGAGCGTTCTGCGGATTCAACGGCCCGCCGCCGGACGCGGTTCCCGCCCGGCCAGTAATCTGTGCCAGGAAATATCGACATCCGGCAGCGCCTAGCCACCAGGACAGAGATCATCGACTTCGGGCCCGCGGCTGCGACCCTCGCCGACACGTACGTCGGCGAGGACGCCGTGCTGACCTACGCCCGGGCGCAGGCGGCCCGCACCGGGATCCAGGCGGTCGGGCCGAGCGGCGGCGCCTGCCTGCGGCTGCTGGCCGCCGCGCTGGGCGCCAAGGCGGTCGCCGAGATCGGCACCGGCACCGGCGTGTCCGGCCTCTACCTGCTGCGCGGCATGCGGCCGGACGGCATCCTCACCACGGTCGACCCGGAGCCGATCCGCCAGGAGCTGGCCCGCGAGGCCTACCTGGCGGCCGGGTTCGCCGCCAACCGGGCCAGGTTCATACCCGGCCGCGCCCTGGACGTGCTGCCCCGGCTCGCCGACGGCCAGTACGACCTGGTCTTCTGCGACGGGGACGCCGCCGAGTCGGTGGCGTATCTCGCAGAATCGTTGCGCCTGCTGCGCCCCGGCGGGGTGGTCTGCTTCGAGGGGGTGTTCCAGCAGGGCCGCCTCACCGACCCGGCACTGGACGACCCGGAGACCGCGGCGATGCGCGAGCTGGTCCAAGCGGTGCGGGAGAGCAAGCAGTTGGTGCCGGCCCTGCTGCCGGTCAGCGACGGGCTGCTCTGCGCCGTCCGGCGCTGACCCGCCGCGGAGGGCCGGGAGGCCGCGGAGCGGCCCGGGCGTGCGAGAGGCCCGGCGCGACCGGAAAGGTCGGCACCGGGCCTCGGGGCAGCGCGTGGCTGGAGTCAGCCGCAGGCCTGCTTGAGGGCCTCGCCCAGGGCGTTGGCCTCGTCCGGGGTCAGCTCCACCACCAGGCGACCGCCGCCTTCGAGCGGAACTCGCATGATGATGCCCCGCCCTTCCTTGGTGACCTCCAGCGGGCCGTCACCCGTCCGCGGCTTCATGGCCGCCATGCTCGTTCCCCTTCCTGCAGCCGCTCAGCTAGGTACCAGCAGTCCGTCCACCGCTGGTATCGAACGCCTTGATCGGAAGCCATTATCCCGCATACGGCGCCCTGATGACCAACGTCACTCTCGCCGCGGTGCCGGGCACCCCGGAACGGGGCGCCCGCCGGCGCCCCGGACGGCCCGTCAACCGCCCGCACGAGGACCCATCAGTTGCCGTCCAGGGCCTGTCCCGGCAGGGTCCGACGGGTCCCCGGACGGTCCGTCGGCACCCGTCGGCGCAAGGCCCGCCAAAGGTGCGCTACCTCACACTCCCGCACGCCGCCCGGCTTCCGTCATGCTGGCTGGGTCCGCACTGTACCGACCAGTAGTCACCAGGGAGCCCTCGCCCATGTCCGACTCCGTCCTCGTCGAGCGCGACGGCGCGCTCGCCGTCATCACCATCAACCGCCCGCAGGCCCGCAACGCGCTGGACGTGCCCACCAAGGTGGCGCTGCGCGACGCCGTCACCGCGGCCGCGGAGGACCCCGCGGTGCGGGCCGTGCTGCTCACCGGTGCCGGGGAGCACGCGTTCTGCGTCGGCCAGGACCTCAAGGAGCACCTGGGGCTGCTCAAGCGGGCCGAGGAGACCGGCGAGGCGCCGCTGAAGACGGTGGCCGAGCACTACAACCCGCTGGTCCGGGCGCTGGCCGGGATGCGCAAGCCGACGATCGCCGCGGTGAACGCGGTGGCCGCCGGGGCCGGGGCCTCGCTCGCCTTCGCCTGCGACTTCCGGATCGTGGCCGACACGGCCGGCTTCAACACCTCGTTCGCCGGGATCGCGCTGACCGCCGACTCGGGCGGCTCGTGGACCCTGCCGCGGCTGGTCGGGCACGCCCGGGCGACCGAGCTGATGATGCTGCCGCGCACCGTCGGGGCCGACGAGGCGCTCCGCCTCGGGCTCGCCACCCAGGTCGTGCCGGCCGCCGAACTGGCCGCGACCGCACGCGAGTTCGCCCAGCGCCTGGCCGCCGGCCCGACCCTGGCGTACGGCGCGATCAAGACCGCGCTGGACTTCGGCGCGACCCACTCGCTGTCCGAGACCCTGGAAAAGGAGGACGAGCTGCAGACGCTGGCCGGCAACAGCGAGGACCACCGGATCGCGGTCCGCGCCTTCGTGGCCAAGGAGCGGCCCACCTTCCTCGGGCGGTAGGGCGCCGGCCGGGCCCGCGCTGACGGTGCCTCAGTCGACCGCCTGGCGGGCGTGGCAGTCCGCCAGGTGGTCGTTCACCAGCCCGCAGGCCTGCATCAGCGCGTAGGCCGTGGTCGGCCCGACGAACCGGAAGCCGTTCTTCTTCAGCTCCTTGGCCAGCGCGGTGGACTCGGGGGTGACCGCCGGCACCTCGGCGAGGGTGCGCGGGGCCGGCCGGTCCGGGTCGCCGGCGAACTTCCAGACCAGCGGGTCCAGCCCGCCGGCCAGCGCCTCGGCGGCCCGGGCGTTGGCGATCGCCGCCTCGATCTTGGCCCGGTTGCGGATGATCCCGGGGTCGGCCAGCAGCCGGGCGGCGTCCGCCTCGGTGAACCGGGCCACCTCGGCGATCCGGAAGCCCGCGAAGGCGGCCCGGAAGCCCTCCCGGCGGCGCAGGATGGTGATCCAGGAGAGCCCGGACTGGAAGGCCTCCAGGCAGATCCGTTCGAACAGCGGGTCCTCGCCGTGCACCGGCCGGCCCCACTCGGTGTCGTGGTAGGCCCGGTAGTCGTCCGCCGAGTCGCCCCACGGGCAGCGCAGCAGCCCGTCGGCTCCGGGAACGGCGGCGCTCACTCCGTGCCCTGCGCGGGGTCGCCCGGCTCGGCCGGCCCGCCGCCCGCGGGGGCGTGCGCCGCGACGGCCGCCTCCAGCTCGGCGATCCGGGTGTCCCGGTAGGCGAGCTCGGCGCCGAGCCGGTCCAGCACGTCGTCCACCTCGTCCATCCGGTAGCCGCGCACCGCCATCGGCAGCCGGATCTCGTCCACGTCGGTCCGGTTGAGCGGACGCTCCTGCGGCAGCCGGGCCGCGATCCGGTCGTGCACCGCCTCCGGCAACGAGCCGCCGCCACCCAAGGCCACCAGCGCGGCGCCGCCGACCACCACGGCCATCGCCACCACGATCACCCAGAACACGAGCTGTCCTCCCGAGACGTGAGTATCCGGCCGCGTGGGGGATCATGGACCCGCGTGGGACGGCCGGGCCCCATCATCGCACCAGGGCACCCCCGGATCGATACCTGCGAGACCTGACCGATACACCGGGTCGCCGGGTCGGCGAGAGCGTGAGGAGCACGGGGTGGCACTGCGACTGGGACCGCGGGAGTTCGGTGCGGAGGAACTGGTCATCATGGCCATCGTCAACCGCACCCCGGACTCCTTCTTCGACCGCGGCGCGACCTTCGCCGACGAGGCCGCGTTCGCCGCGGCCGACAAGGCGGTGGCCGAGGGCGCGGGGATCCTGGACATCGGCGGGGTGAAGGCCGGCCCCGGCGAGGAGGTGACGGTGGCGGAGGAGCTGCGCCGCACCGTGCCGTTCGTGGCCGCGCTGCGCGAGCGCCACCCGTCCGTGGTGATCAGCGTGGACACCTGGCGGCACGAGGTCGGCGAGGCGGTCTGCGAGGTCGGCGCCGACCTGCTGAACGACGCCTGGGGCGGGGCCGACCCGAAGCTGGCCGAGGTGGCCGCCCGGTACGGCGCCGGCCTGGTCTGCACCCACGCGGGGCGGGCCGAACCGCGCACCCGGCCGCACCGGATCGGCTACCAGGACGTGATGGCGGACATCCTGGACGTCACCGTGGGGCTGGCCGAGCGGGCGCTGGAGCTCGGGGTCCGCCGGGACGGGCTGATCATCGACCCGGGGCACGACTTCGGCAAGAACACCCGGCACTCGCTGGAGGCGACCCGGCGGCTGCCGGAGATGACCGCGACCGGCTTCCCGGTGCTGGTCTCGCTCTCCAACAAGGACTTCGTCGGGGAGACCCTGGACAAGCCGGTGGACGAGCGGCTGCTCGGCACCCTGGCCACCACCGCCGTCTCGGCCTGGTTGGGCGCCCAGGTCTACCGGGTGCACCAGGTCGCCGAGACCCGGCAGGTGCTGGACATGGTCGCCTCGATCCGCGGCACCCGTCCCCCGGCGGTCGCCCGCCGGGGGCTCGCCTGACCGGCCGGCCCGAGCCGACGGGCGTCCCGAGCCGACGGACAGTCAGGCCGACGGGCGGTCAGACCTGCTGCCCGGCCGGCTTGCGGGTCTCGGCGAGGATCCGCAGCACCTCGTCCACCTCGTCGGTCAGGTGGAAGAGCTCCAGGTCGGCCGGCGAGGCCTTGCCCTGGGCCACCAGGGTGTCGCGCAGCCAGTCCACCAGGCCGCTCCAGTAGGCCGTGCCGAAGAGGATCACCGGGAACCTGGTGACCTTCTTCGTCTGCACCAGGGTGAGCGCCTCGAACAGCTCGTCCAGCGTGCCCAGTCCGCCGGGCAGCACCACGAAGCCCGACGCGTACTTGACGAACATGGTCTTGCGGACGAAGAAGTAACGGAAGTTCAGCCCGAGGTCGACGTACTCGTTCAGGCCCTGCTCGAAGGGCAGCTCGATGCCCAGGCCGACGCTCAGCCCGCCGCCCTCCGAGGCGCCCCGGTTGGCCGCCTCCATGGCGCCCGGGCCGCCGCCGGTGATCACCGCGTAGCCGGCCTCGGCCAGCGCCCGGCCGATCGCCACCCCGGCCTTGTACTCGGCCGAGTCCACCGGGGTCCGGGCCGAGCCGAAGACGCTGACCGCGGTCGGCAGTTCGGCCAGCGCGCCGAAGCCCTCGACGAACTCCGAGGTGATCCGCAGCACCCGCCACGGATCGGTGTGCAGCCAGTCGGTCGGCCCGGTGGTGTCCAGCAGCCGCTGGTCGGTCGTGCTCCGCTCGACCTGGTCGCGGCGCAGCAGCACCGGGCCCTTCTGCTTCTCCGGCCAGCTCCGCCGCGGCCGCCCGTCGGCGTCCTCCACCGGTTCCGGGCCGTGTCCGAACTGCCGTGCGTCCGCACCGTTGTGCGCATCCGTCCCTGTCATGACGAAACTCTACGCCCGGCACCGGCGGATCACGGGGAACATCGGGATGACCGCCCGGAGAAGGGAGGACTACGAGACGGGGCCGGTGAGCCAGTCGCGCAGCCGGCTCTCGCACTCGGCGATCGCGCTCAGCGAGCAGTGCTCGTCCCGCTTGTGCGCCAGGTTCGGGTCGCCCGGGCCGTAGTTGACGGCGGGCACGCCGAGCTCGCTGAACCGGGCCACGTCGGTCCAGCCGAACTTGGCCCGGGCCCGGTCGCCGGTCGCGGCGAGGAAGGCGCGGGCGGCCGGCCGGTCCAGCCCGGGCAGCGCGCCGGGGGCCGAGTCGGTCACCTCGACCGGGAAGCCGGCGAAGACCTCCCGCAGGTGCGCCTCGGCCTCGGCGGGGCTGCGGTCCGGCGCGTAGCGGAAGTTGACGGTGACCAGGCACTCGTCGGGGATCACGTTGCCGGCCACCCCGCCCCGGATGTCCACCGCGTTCAGGCCCTCGCGGTACTCCAGGCCGTCGATCAGCACGGTGCGCGGCTGGTAGGCGGCGAGCCGGCCGAGCACCTCGGCGGCGTGGTGGATGGCGTTGTCGCCGAGCCAGCTGCGGGCCGCGTGCGCCCGCACCCCGGTGAGCCGGATCCGCACCCGCATGGTGCCCTGGCAGCCGCCCTCGACCCAGGCCCCGCTCGGCTCCATCAGCACCGCGAAGTCGGCCGCCAGCCAGTCCGGGTGGGCGGCGGCCAGCCGGCCCAGGCCGTTGCGGGAGGCCTCGATCTCCTCGCAGTCGTAGAAGACGAAGGTCAGGTCGCGGTTGGGGTCGGGCACGGTGGCGGCGAGCCGCAGCTGCACGGCGACGCCGGACTTCATGTCGCTGGTGCCGCAGCCCCAGAGCAGGTCGCCCTCGACCCGGGAGGGCACGTTGTCGGCGATCGGCACGGTGTCCAGGTGGCCGGCCAGCAGCACCCGCTCGGCGCGGCCCAGGTGGGTGCGGGCCACCACGTTGTTCCCGTACCGCTCGACGGTCAGGTGCGCCAGGCCGCGCAGCGCCTGCTCGACCGCGTCGGCCAGCGCCTCCTCCTCCCCGCTGACGGACGGGAAGTCGACCAGTCGGGCGGTCAGGGCGCCGCCGTCCAGGGTCAGGTCGAGGCTGGTCGGGACGCTGGTTCCGGGCACGGTGCTCATGGCCGTCAGCCTAGTGGGCGGCGCCTTCGGGACGCGGAGGGTGACCGAGGGGGACCGCACTGTCGTCCGAGGTGGGGGCGGGTGAGTACGGTGTGGGGCAGACAGCCGGGCGCGTGGGGCCCGGCGGCCATCGAGGAGGAGACGTGGGGCACCGCCGGGGCCGGAAGCTGCGCTGGGCGCTGACGTTGCTGCTGCTGGCCGCGGTCGTCGCGGCCGCCCTGGTGCTGTGGGACCGCAGCCACAACTCGGTCTCCGCCGAGGGCTGCGCGGTGCTCCAGCCGGGCGGCAAACCGGTCGGCATGGACCTGGACCAGGCGCAGAACGCGGCCACCATCGCCGCCGTCGTGGTCTCCCGGGGCCTGCCCGAGCGGGCCCTGACCATCGCCCTGGCCACCGCGATGCAGGAGTCCAAGCTGCGCAACCTGGACGGCGGCGACCGCGACTCGGTCGGCCTGTTCCAGCAGCGGCCCTCGCAGGGCTGGGGCACCGCCGAGCAGATCCAGGACCCGGTCTACGCGACCAACAAGTTCCTGGACGCCCTGGTGAAGGTGCCCGGCTACGCCCGGCTCTCGCTCACCGACGCGGCCCAGGCGGTGCAGCACAGCGCCTACCCGCAGGCCTACGCCAAGCACGAGGCGAACGCCTCGCTGCTGTCCTCCGCGCTGACCGGCCGCACGCCGGCCGCGTTCAGCTGCACCGTGCACCAGTTCCTCCAGGTGGATCCGGCGCTGCTGGGCTCCCCCTCCTCGACCCCGGGCGGGTCGCCGGCCCCCGCCGTCTCGGTCGGCGGCTCGCAGGCGCTGTCGGCCAAGCTCCAGGTGGAGTTCGGGCGCACCGTGTCGATGGCGGCGGCCCCGGCCGGCTCCGGCGACCCGGCGGTGGCCGGCACCGCGCTGGCGCTCACCCCGGACCCGGCGGCCAACACCGACACGGGTGCGGACGCCCAGCGGCAGAGCGGCTGGGCGGTGGCCCAGTGGGCGGTGGCCAACGCCGAGGAGCTGGGCATCGGGAGCATCCGCTACGACGGCAAGGTGTGGCGGGTGGACCGCTCGGACGCGGGCTGGCAGACCCAGTCCTCGCCGGCCGCGGGCACCGGCGCGGTGCTGGTCACGATGGGCATGCCGAACGCCGGGAAGTGACTGCCGTCCGCCTGACGGCGAGTTGACACACCGTCAACGGTGCTTGACGAACGTTCACCCGTCTGCCCCTCCGGAGGGTGAATCAGGCGGGTTCCCGCGAAACCTTCCGACTCCTGGCGCGGTATTCACGGCGTCCGCCCCGGCGGACCTGTCGTGTCGTCACCGTCTTAGGAGCACCATGTCCCTCCCCCTCTCCCGTCGGCTCGCCCAGGCCGCTCTGCTGGTCGCCGCCGGTGCGACCCCGCTGGCCGCCGCCGGGGCGGCGTCCGCGGCCGAGCTGATGCCCAAGGGCACCGACCTCGGGTCCGGGATCAGCAAGCTGGACGGCGTCACCTCCGCCTCAACGCTGAAGGGGGAGACCCACCAGCTCGGCCAGGCACTGGGCCGCACCGGCGCCGTGCTGAGCGGCACCGCGGTGCCCGCGATGGCCGACACCGCCGGGCTGGCCGCCGGCCAGGCGCTGCCGCACACCGACCACGCCGCCGAGGTGCTCAGCGACCCCGGCACGGCCGTCACCAACGCCACCACCAACGGCAGCGGGCCGCTGGCCGACACCATCGGCAAGGTCGCCCGGCTGACCCCGCTGGGCGGCCTGCTGCCCGCCGCCGCGCCGCGCTCCATGCCGCTCGGCGCCGACCAGGGCGCGGGGCTGGCCCAGGGCGCCGGACTCGCCCAGGGTGCCGGGCTGGCGCAGGGCGCGGGCCTGGCCCACGCCCCGGCGATGCCGACGGTGACCGGCGTGGACAAGGTGCTGAACGCCGACACCCTGAGCAACCCGGTGGACGCCACCGGCCGACTGGCCGGCCAGGTCCCGGCCACCGCCGGGCTGGCCGGCCAGCTGCCCGAGCAGAGCCGGCTCACCGGTGCGCTCGGCACCGACCGGCTGGCCGGCGCGCTCCCCCGCGACCTGAGCCAGCCGCCGTCCGCCCAGCAGCTGGACGCCGCGGTGCCGGCCACCGCGCAGCTCGGCGAGGCGCTGCCCGCCACCCACGGCCTGACCGGCCAGCTGGCCGGCGCCGACCAGCTGGCGCACGCCCTGCCGGCCGCCGCCGACCTGCAGCACCCGACCACCGCCGCGGACGCCGCCCACCTGGCCGCCCTGGAGGGCCAGGCCACCGGCGCCACCCACCGGCTCGGCGGGCTGCCCGACCTGAGCGGGCTGACCGGCAGCCTGGGCACCGCCACCGGCGGCCTGAGCCACCTGCCCACCGTCAGCTGACCCACCGGACGCGGATGGGGGCCCGGTCCAGTGGACCGGGCCCCCATCCGCGTTGACGCTCGATCAGGCCGTCAGCCGGGCCACCGCCGCGGCCACCCGCTCGTCGGTGGCGGTGAACGCCACCCGGACGAAGCGGTCGCCGGCCGGGCCGTAGAAGTCGCCCGGGGCCACCAGGACGCCCCGCTCGGCCAGCCAGGCCACCGTCTCCCAGCACGGCTCGTCCCGGGTCGCCCACAGGTAGAGGCTGGCCTCCGAGTGCTCGATCCGGAAGCCGGCCGCGGTGAGCGCCCCGCGCAGCGCGGCCCGCCGGGCCGCGTACCGCTCGCGCTGCTCGGCCACGTGCGCGTCGTCGCCGAGCGCCGCGATGGTCGCGGCCTGCACCGGCGCCGGCGCCATCATGCCGCCGTGCTTGCGGATCTCCAGCAGCTCGCGGACCACCACCGGGTCACCCGCCACGAAGGCGGCGCGGTAGCCGGCCAGGTTGGAGCGCTTGGAGAGCGAGTGCACCGCCAGCAGGCCCTCGTGCGAGCCGCCGCAGACGTCGGCGCGCAGCACCGAGACCGGCTCCGCCTCCCAACCCAGCTCCAGGTAGCACTCGTCGCTGACCAGCAGCGCCCGGTGCTCGCGGGCCCAGGCCACCGCCTCGCGCAGCTCCTGCGCGGTCAGCACCCGGCCGGTCGGGTTGCCCGGCGAGTTGAGCCAGAGCAGCCGCACGCGGGATCCGTCCAGCTCCTCCAGCTTCTCGTAGGCCACCGGCTCGGCGCCGCAGAGCCGCGCGCCGACCTCGTAGGTCGGGTAGGCGAGCCGGGGGTAGGCCACCTGGTCGCCGGGGCCGAGGCCGAGCTGGCCGGGCAGCCAGGCCACCAGCTCCTTGGAGCCGACGGTCGGCAGCACGGCGCTCGGGTCGATCCCGGCGCCGGCCCGGCGGTTCAGCCAGCCGGCGATCGCCTCGCGCAGCGCCAGCGGTCCCCAGACGGTCGGGTAGCCGTGCGAGTCGCTCGCCTCGGCCAGCGCCCGCTGGACCAGCTCGGGCACCGGGTCCACCGGGGTGCCGACCGAGAAGTCGCACAGCCCGTCGGGGTGGGCGAGCGCGGTGGCGCGGTACGGTTCGAGCTTGTCCCAGGGGAAGACCGGCAGCAGGTCGGAAACGCGGCGCGCCGCCCCCGGGTGACCCGGGAACGGCGCGCGCGGTGCATCAGTGGTGCTCACAGCTCAGCTTCCGCCGATCGATCGTCAGTGGTCCTGGTTCTGCGGGGGCAGCCCGGCGATGAAGACGTGGTCCCGGTCGATCAGCCCCAGCTTGGAGGCGCCGCCCGGCGAACCGAGGTCGTCGAAGAACTCCACGTTGGCCTTGTAGTAGTCCTTCCACTCCTCCGGGGTGTCGTCCTCGTAGAAGATCGCCTCGACCGGGCAGACCGGCTCACATGCACCGCAGTCGACGCACTCATCCGGGTGGATGTACAGAGAGCGCTTGCCCTCGTAGATGCAGTCAACCGGGCACTCTTCGATGCACGCCTTGTCCTTGACGTCGACACAAGGCTGCGCGATGACGTACGTCACGCTGTCGTTCCTCCTCGGTTGGGCCGTTGCCCAAACTATGTGCTTCCGTGCGCGGGTGAGCGCTGCTCGTCGATGCCCGCCCCTAGTATCGCGGGTCAGAGACTACAAATGCACCGGAGGTTACCTTGAGCACCAGCCAGTTTCCGGCCAGCGTCCCGGGAACGGTCCGGATAGACCGCTCTGACGTGGGACGACGGGTGTCGGTGCGGAGGCTGGAAGCGGCTCTTGACTGTGCCACCGGACGTCCGGTGTTCCGGGATGTGATCGGCGTGCTCACATCATGGGACGAATACGAACTCGTGGTGATCGGCCGGGACCGGACCGAGAGCCGGATTCCGGTGGACCGGCTGGTGGCCGGAAAGCCGGTGCCGCCGTTCCCGGCCCGCCGGGGCGAACTGCCCGCGGCCTCCCCGACCGAACTGCAGCGCCTCGCCGCCGGCAGCTGGCCGGCCCTGGAGCGCGAGCAGCTCGGCGACTGGACGCTGCGGGCGGCGGCCGGCTTCACCAAGCGGGCCAACTCGGTGCAGGCGCTGGGCGACCCCGGGCTGCCGCTGCCGGAGGCGCTGGCGGCGGTCCGCGCCTGGTACGCGGCCCGCGCGCTGCCCGCGCTGGTGGAGGTCACCTCGCCCGGCACCGACCCGGCGCTGGCCGCCCTGCTGGACGGGCTGGAGCAGCTGACCCGGGCCCACCTGCAGACCGCGCCGCTGGCCCCCCTCGCCCGCCCGGTGCCGGGCGCGGAGCTGGTCCGGCTGGCCACCGCCGCCGACGAGGGCTGGCTGGCGCTCTACCACCTGACGGCCGGCAGCCCGCAGATGCTGCTGGCCGCCCGTCAGCTGCTGCACGGCGGGCCCTCGGTCTGGTTCGCCCAGGTGCCCGGCGAGGCCGGCGGGGAGCCGCTGGCGATCGGACGGTGCGTCATCGACGGTCCGTGGGCGCACTTCAGCGCCGTCGAGGTGAGCCCGGCGGCGCGCCGGCGCGGGCTGGCCACCGCCGTGATGTCCGCACTGGCGGCGCGCGCCGCGGAGGAGGGCGCGCGGGCCGGCTACCTGCAGGTGGAGGCCGACAACGACGGCGCCCTGGCGCTCTACGACCGGCTCGGTTTCACCACCAGTCACACTTACCACTACGTCCGGCTTCCCCAGGCTTAGCCGCCGTCGTACGTTCTTGGAATCGTAGGTGCCTGGAACCGCAGGTGCCTGGAGCAGCACCGCACCCGTGTCGCACACGAAAGCCACCGCAGCCACCGTGACCGAGCAGAGCAGAGCCCGCTTCCGCACCGAGGCCAGGTCCGAGCAGCCCGATGCGGTGCTGCTCTGCGTGCTGGCCGCCGCCGAGCACACCCTGTCGGCCCCCGGCGCCGCCGGTGACGGCCCGCCACCCACCCTGGACGAGCTGCTGGGCGCCTGCCAGGCCGCCCTGGACCGGCACGCGGCCGCCGTGCGCCGGGCGGTGGCCGAGCGCCGGCCGACCACCCCGGAGGAGACCGCGGCACTGCTGGCCGCCGTGCTGGCCGGGCGCGAGCGGTTCCACGGGCGGCAGTCGGACTACCGGCGGTTGGAGTCCTCGCTGCTGCCCGAGGTGCTGCGGCGCCGGCGCGGGCTGCCGATCATGCTCTCGCTGGTCTGGCAGGCGGTGGCGGCCCGGGCCGGGCTGACGGTGCACGGCATCGCGCTGCCGGGCCACTTCATCGTCGCGGTGGGTGCGCCGCAGCCCGGCGACGAGTACGTGCTGGCCGACCCGTTCCACGGCGGCCGGCCGCTCAGCACCGAGGACGCGGCGGCCATCGTGGTGGCGGCCGGGCACCCGTTCACGCCGGAACTCTTCACCCCGGCCGCGCCGCTGGACATCGTGCTGCGGGTGCTGGGCAACATCCGCGGCTGGGCCGGCGAACGGCCGGAGCAGGCCAGGACCCAGCTCTGGGCCACCGAACTGGCCCTGCTGCTGCCCCGGCACCCGGCCCAGCTGCGCCTGGAGCGGGCCGAGGTGCTGCTGCGGACCGGCGACTTCCTGGCCGGGGCGGCCGAGATGGAGGACTACGCGCGGATCCTGGACGCCTTCGACCCGGACTCGGCCGCCCGGGTCCGCCGGGAG
This sequence comes from Kitasatospora viridis, assembly GCF_007829815.1. Lineage (NCBI taxonomy): Bacteria > Bacillati > Actinomycetota > Actinomycetes > Kitasatosporales > Streptomycetaceae > Kitasatospora > Kitasatospora viridis. Next base: position 2,151,385 of record NZ_VIWT01000001.1, read on the forward strand.
GCCAGGGCGGCCCGGCACCGGCTCAACTGACGGGCCGGCACCTCCTGACGGCAGGTCAGAGCCAGCCCTTCTCCTTGGCCACCCGCACCGCCTCCGCCCGGTTGCGAGCGCCGGTCTTCTGGATCGCCATCGACAGGTAGTTGCGCACGGTGCCCTCGGACAGGTGCAGCCGGCGGGCGATCTCGGCGTTCACCGCGCCGTCCGCGGCGGCGGCCAGCACGTCCAGCTCCCGGCCGGTCAGCGGGTTGGCCCCCTCGGCGAGCGCGGCCGCGGCCAGCGTCGGGTCGATCACCCGCTCGCCGCGCAGCACCCGGCGCACCGCCTCGGCGAGTTCGGCCGCCGGCGCGTCCTTGACCAGGAAGGCGTCCGCGCCGGACTCCATGGCGCGGCGCAGGTAGCCGGGGCGCCCGAAGGTGGTGGCGATCACCACCTTGGTGCCGGGGCTCTGACGCCGGATCAGGGCGGCCGCCTCGATCCCGGTCATCCCGGGCATCTCGATGTCCAGCACCGCCACCTGCACCCGGTGCTCCAGCACCGCGGGCAGCACCTCGTCCCCCCGGGCCACCTGCGCCACCACGTCGATGTCGCCCTCCAGCGAGAGCAGCGCGGCCAGCGCCTCCCGCACCATCGACTGGTCCTCGGCGAGCAGCACCCGCACCTGATCGTCTGTCATACCCGCGACCCTACGGCCTGCCCGGACTCACCCCCAGGGGGACCAGGGCCCGGACCTTGAAGCCCTTGCCGTGCCGGCCGGTGTCGGTCTCCAGCCGGCCGCCGACCAGCGAGAGCCGCTCGTCCAGACCGGTCAGCCCGTTGCCGGGGCCGGACTTGCCCGGGCCGCGGCCGTTGTCCATGACCTCCAGCACCGCGAACCGGCTGCCCTCGCCGTCCCAGGTCTCGTCCAGCGCCACGGTGCACAGGGTGGCCCCCTCGGCGTGCCGGACCACGTTGGTGACCGCCTCGCGCAGCGCCCAGGCCAGCGTCTCGGCCTCCGGGCCGCCCAGGCCCGGGTGCTCCTCGGTGAGCGTGGAGGGCGCCTCCAGGGTGACCCCGGTGGTGGCCAGCGCGGTGCGGGCGGCGGCCAGTTCGACCGACAGGCTGGGCTTGCGGTAGCCGGAGATCGCGGACCGCACGTCGGTCAGCGACTGCCGGGCCACCTGCTCGATGTCGGACACCTGGGCCCGGGCCTGCTCCTCCTTGCCGGCGTCCATGAACCGGCCGGCCAGCTCGCTCTTCAGGGTGATCAGCGAGAGCGAGTGCCCGAGCAGGTCGTGCATGTCCCGGGCCAGCCGCAGCCGTTCCTCCGCGGCGGCCAGGTGGGCCGCCACCTCGCGGGCCTCGCGCAGCTCCCGCATGGTGCCGACCAGCCGCTGCAGGCCGGTCATCGCCGCGCCGCTGAGGAAGGTGGGCAGCGCCAGCGCGCCGAGCGAGGCGGGCGAGTGGACGGTGCCCAGGGCGACGGCCGCCAGCAGCGCCGTCACCGAGGCGACCCCGGCGAGCGCGAAGCGCACCGGCAGCACCGCGCCGACGGTCACCGAGAGGTAGGTGAAGAGCCCGAGCCACTCGCCGCCGAACCCGACCGAGGTGCCCAGCGCGATCAGGCCCATCAGGGCGGTCAGCGGGTAGGTGCCGCGCCACCAGTCGCCGTTGCTGGAGCGGAAGATCACCAGGCTCAGGTAGCTGGCCAGGAAGGCGGCCAGGGCCACCGCGCCGGCCACCGTGCCCACCGTGCCGTGCCGGCCGCCCGCCAGGTCCTTGATCGGGTAGACCAGGTAGAACATCCACAGCAGCATCCAGCAGAGCTTCACCAGCAGCTGCCGCCTGCTCTCCACCGGCGCCCCGGGGACGTTCAGCACGCGTTCGCCGGCGGCCGGCCGCGCGAGGAGCGCGGTCGGCCGGTCGGTGCGGGCCCGTTCGGCCCCCTGCTCCTGCTCGGTGGTCGCCATGGCGGTCATCATGCCTGCTGGGTGTCCCGGCGGTACAGGAAGGCGGCGGCGGCCACGAAGACCACCAGGAAGCCGACCAGACCGGCCGCCGCCCCGGTGTCGAAGCCCTGGCCCGGGTGCACGAAGTTGCCCAGCTGGTTGTACATGTAGACGGGGTCGAACCGGGCGATGGTCTTCAGCGTGCCGGTGGCCGGGAACCAGGTGCCGCCCAGCGCCGAGAACAGCATGTAGACGACCAGCACGATCGGCTGCACCGCGTTCGGCTCGGCCGCGTAGCCCAGCGCCACGCCCAGCGCGGCGAAGACGAAGCTGCCCGCCCAGAGCGCCAGCACCAGGCCCAGCCACTGGCCGGCCCCGAGCCGGACCCCCTCGACGGCGCCGAGGGCGAAGACGCCCAGGATCGCCGGCAACGTGGTCGCCGCGCAGGCCGCGATCTTCGCGGCGGTGTAGGCCCACCCGGGCAGCGCGGTCAGTCGCAGCTGCCGGGTCCAGCCGGCCTTGCGCTCCAGCGCGATCCGCTGCGCGCTGCCGGTGAGCACCGCGCCGACCGAGCCGAAGGTGGCCATCGAGACCATGAAGTAGGACTTGGCACTGAGCCCGCCGGCCACCGGGTGGCTGCCGTACGCGCTGATGAAGACGAAGTACAGGATCGCCGGGTACAGCACGCTGAAGAACACGTACCGCCGGTTCCGCAGGGTCCGCAGGATCTCCAGCTTGATCAGGGTCCTCATCGCGCGCTCTCCTCGGCGAGCTCGGTCGCCTCGGCGGCCTCGGTGATGGTCAGGAAGGCCTGCTCCAGGCCCAGGCTGGTGACCTCCAGCCCGCGCGGGTAGCAGCCCGCCCGGTAGAGGCCGGCGACCACGGCGTCCGCGTCGGTCGCCCGGATCCGCACCGTGCGGACCGCGTCGGCCGGGCCGCTGATGTCCAGCGCCGCCAGGCCCGGCAGGGCCCGCAGCAGCGTGTCGTCCACGAAGCCGTCGGCGGCGTGCAGTTCGAAGCTGACCCGGCGGGCGCCGGCCCGGGCCTTGATCTCGGCCGAGGAGCCGTCGGCGATCAGCCGGCCGCGGTGCAGCACCAGCACCCGGTCGGCGATCGAGTCGGCCTCCTCCAGGTAGTGGGTGGCGAAGAGCACCGTGCGGCCCAGGTCGGCCTGCCGGCGCATGCTGGCCCAGAAGTGCTGCCGGACCGAGACGTCCATGCCGGTGGTCGGCTCGTCCAGCACGATCAGGTCGTTGGCGCCGGCCACCGCCAGCGCGAACCGGACCCGCTGCTCCTGCCCGCCGGAGAGCTTGTCCACCCGGCGGTCGGCGATCTCCTCCAGGCCGGCCTCGTGCATCACCTCGGCCGGCTTGTGGCCGCGCGGGTGCACGTCGCAGGCCAGCTTGACCAGCTCGCCGACCTTGACGTCGGTCATCAGGCCGCCGCTCTGCAGCATCGCGCCGACCCGGCCGGCCTCGATGGCGGCGCGGGGGGTGCCGCCGAACAGCGTCACCGAACCCTGGTCGGGCTCGCGCAGGCCGAGCAGCAGGTCGAGGCTGCTGGACTTGCCGGCGCCGTTGGGCCCGAGCAGCGCGACCGTCTGCCCCGGGTACAGCGTCAGGTCCAGGCCGTTCACCGCCTTGACCTTGCCGTAGCTCTTGCTGACCTGCCGGAAGGCGGCCACTTCCCCGTTGTCCATCCCCGAATCCCTTCGCTGCCGTTCCTGCGACTCCTCAAGGATCCGTTGCGCGGCGGGGTCGGCGGCAGTGCGGCGGGTCGTGTCCTCGGCATGACGAATGTCATGCCGAGGACCGTGACGGCGCCGGTCAGCCCCGCTCGGCGGGCATGCCCAAGGACTCCTTCAGGAAGGCGACCTGAAGCAGCAGCAGGTTCTCCGCGACCTGCTCCTGCGGCGTCATGTGGGTGACCCCGGAGAGCGGCAGCACGGTGTGCGGGCGGCCGGCGGCCAGCAGCGCCGAGGAGAGCCGCAGGGTGTGCGCGGCCACCACGTTGTCGTCGGCCAGGCCGTGCACGATCATCAGCGGCCGGCGCAGCCCCGGCGCCGCCTCGATCAGCGACTGGCCGCGGTAGCGCTCCGGGTGCTCCTGCGGCAGGCCGAGGTAGCGCTCGGTGTAGTGGGTGTCGTAGAGCGCCATGTCGGTCACCGGGGCGCCCGCGACGGCGGCGTGGAAGACGTCGGGGCGGCGCAGCACGGCCAGCGCGGAGAGGTAGCCGCCGTAGGACCAGCCGCGGATCGCCACCCGCTCCAGGTCCAGCGGGAACTCCTCGGCCAGCGCCCGCAGCGCGTCGACCTGGTCCTGCAGGGTCGGGCCGGCCATGTCGCCGGCGATCGACTTCTCCCAGGCGGGGCTGCGGCCGGGGGTGCCGCGGCCGTCGGCGACCACCACGGCGAAGCCCTGGTCGGCGAACCACTGGGAGCTGAGGAAGGCGTTGTGCGCCTGCACCACCATCTGGGCGTGCGGGCCGCCGTACGGGTTCATCAGCACCGGGAGCAGGCCGTCCCGGTCCCGGTCGTAGCCGGTGGGCAGCAGCACGGCGGACGGGATCCGCCGCTCGCCGGCCAGCCGCAGCTGCGCACGGGCCGTCAGCACCGGGGGCTCGGCGTGCGAGGTGACGGTGTGTCCGGTCGGCTTGCCGTCGACCAGCAGTTCCACGGTGCGGCCCGGGCGGTCCAGCCGGGAGACCGCGAGCAGGGTGACCGGGCCGCCGCGCACCGCGTCCGCCGCGCCGCCGGTGATCAGCTCCCGCACCGGCCCGCCGGCCAGCGGCACCGCGTAGACGCCGGTCAGGCCCGGGGTCTGGTCCTCGGCGCCCTCGCCGGCCGAGGCCCGCACCAGGACGTCGGTCGGGCCGACCGAGAGCACCTGGCGCAGGTGCAGGGTGTCGTCGGTCAGCGGCACGCCGTCCAGCAGCAGCGCCCGGTGGCCGGGCTCGTCGCCGATCCGCAGCAGCCCGCCGTCCGCCGTCCAGGCCGGCACGCCGTTGAAGAGCTCCAGCCAGGCCTCGTCCCGCTCCTCCAGCACGGTGCTGACCGCCCCGGTCGCCGGGTCGACGGCGAGCAGCAGCTGGCCGCGCTGGTCCCGGGTCTGCACCTGGAGCAGCGGCGGGCCGCCGGCCGACCAGTGCACCCGGGCCAGGTAGGGGTGCGTGGTGCGGTCCCAGACCACCTCGGTGCGGCGGCCGTCCAGCTCGACCAGCCAGAGGGTGACCTCGGCGTTCGGGGTACCGGCGGCCGGGTAGCCGACCTGCACCGGGGTCTTCTCCGGGTTGGCCGGGTCGGCGATCCACCAGCGGTGCACCGGCGCGTCGTCCACCCGGGCGGCGAGCAGCCGGTCGCCGGCCGGCGACCACCACAGGCCCTCGTCCCGGTCCATCTCCTCCTGGGCGATGAACTCCGCCTGACCCCACATCACCCCGGGCTGCTCGACCTCGACCAGGGCGCGGTCGCCGGTCCCGTCGGTCGCGGTCAGCCGCAGCTCGCCGCCGGTGGTCGGGTAGGCCACCCAGCGGCCGTCCGGCGACGGGTGCGGGTCCAGCACCGGGCCGGCCGCGGGCAGCTCGCGCACGCCGCCGCCGGCCAGGTCGGCGGCGAAGAGCCGGCCGGAGAGCGCGAAGACGGCGAGCTCGCCGGAGCCGTCCAGGGCGTAGCCGACCACGCCCGCGGAGCTCTCCCGCATCCGCTCGCGGCGGGCCCGCTCGGCCGGCGAGAGGTCCTCCTCGCCGCCGGCCAGCAGCTCCGCCGGGTCGGCGGCGATCCGCTCGGTGCCGTCGGCCGGGTCGAGGGTCCAGAGCAGGTTGGTCCGGTCGCTGCCGCCGCGCGAGCGCAGGAAGACGACCCGCGCGCCGTCGGGGGTGACCCGGAAGGAGCGCGGCTGGCCCACGGTGTAGCGCTGGGTGCGCGCGTACTGCCGCGGGAAGGTGTCGGAGGTGGTGCCGGAGGGTGTCATGGCACCGCACCATACGGGGTCCGCCGATCTTGCTCACCCGTTCGGCGCAAGGACCGCAACCTGTTCGCCGAGCCCCTGTCACCCCGTCCCACCGGGCCCGCAGCGCCCCGGACCACCCGGGACACGAACCACTTCCGCCTCACGGAAAGTAATGCACACCTCACTCATCGGGTATTCCTGGTCTCAGCGACCGACTCGCCGCCCGCTCCCCGGGTGGCGCACCCGGAAAGGGGTGTGAGCCACCGTGGCTCTCAACATCTCCGCAGCAGTCCTGATGCTGGTGATCGTGGTGGTGCTGATCCGCCGCTCCGGTCTCAAGATGGCCCACGCGATCATCTGCTCGTTGCTGGGCTTCTACCTGGCCTCCAGCTCGATCGCGCCGTCCATCCAGGAGGTCACCAGCAACCTCGCCGGGATGCTCAACGGCCTGAAGCTCTGAGCCGCCCGGCGGCCGTCTAGGCTGGCGCCCATGACTGCCGACCACCGGGCCCGCCGCCTGCTGCTGGTGCACGCCCACCCCGACGACGAGTCGATCGGCAACGGCGCCACCATGGCCCGCTACGCCGCGCAGGGCGCCCGGGTGACCCTGGTGACCTGCACCCTCGGCGAGGGCGGCGAGGTGATCCCGCCCGAGCTGGCCCATCTGACGGCGGATCGGACGGACGCCCTGGGCGAGTACCGGATCGGCGAGCTGTCGGCCGCGATGAAGGAGCTGGGCGTCGACGACGTCCGCTTCCTCGGCGGCCCCGGCCGCTACCGCGACTCCGGGATGATGGGCGTGCCGGAGAACGGGCGCCCGGACTGCTTCTGGCAGGCCGACCCGGACGAGGCGGCCGGCCACCTGGTCGAGGTGGTCCGCGAGGTCCGCCCGCAGGTGCTGGTCACCTACGACGAGCAGGGCGGCTACGGGCACCCGGACCACATCCAGGCGCACCGGGTCGCGATGCGGGCGGTCGAGCTGGCCGCCGATCCGGCCTGGCGGCCGGAGCTCGGCCCGGCCTGGCGGATCGTCAAGGTGTACTGGAACCGGGTGCCGCGATCGGTCCTGCGCGACCGGCTGGCGCGGGCCGCCGAGCGGTACCCGCTGGTCGCCGACGAGCAGGACGTGCCCGGGGTGGTGCCGGACGAGACGGTGGACGCGGTGCTGGACGGCGCCGACTGGGTCGACCGCAAGGCCGCGGCGATGCGCGCGCACGCCACCCAGATCACCGTGGACGGCGCCTACTTCGCGCTGAGCAACGACCGCTGGCAGCCGCTGCTGGCCGACGAGTACTACCAGCTGGTGCACGGCCCGGCCGGGTCGGCGCGCCCCGAGCGCGACCTGTTCGAGGGAGTCGAGGCCCCGTGAGCGCCAATCCGCTGCACCGCCTGATCGGCTCGCAGGGCCAGCGGTTGGCCGAACCGCTGCCGCCGCGCGGCCTGCGGTTCGCCTGGTACGGACTGGTCTTCCTGCTGGGCGCGGTGGACGCGCTGTGCGGGTGTTTCGTGCAGGCCCTGTGGAGTCCTTGGGGTTTGCTGCTCGCGCTGGCCGCCAACCTGGCGGTCTTCTACGGGGGCCTGCGGCTGACCGCCACCAAGGTGGGGCTGACGTGCGCACTGGTGGGCTGGCTGCTGGTGATGTTCGTGCTCCTGGCGCCCCGTCCGGAGGGCGACTTCGTGCTCTCCTCCTCGGCCAACTCCTACGCCTACCTGCTCGGCGGACTGGTCACCGGACTCGGCGTCGGACTGCTCCCCACCCGGGCGCCGTACGCCTTCGGGATCCCGCGCCAACGGGACTGACTGCCCGTAGGCTCAACGGCACGGAACCGGACGTATCGGGTTCTAAGGGAAGCAGTTCGCCACCCGGGGGTTCCCAGTATGGTGGTGCCGCAGCTACGTCGGACGAGCCGTCCGGCGGCGAACCCGGAGCAGAGCAGCATTGAGCAGCCGCGATTCTGACAACGCCAACCCCCGTCGGGGGGCCGGCGCACCTGACGCCTATCCCTCGGGCACGCCGCCGTACGGCATCCCCGGGCTCGGCAACGGCTTCGACCCCTTCGTCCAGACCGCTGGTCCGGACCCGGAGCCGGAGACGCCGAAGACCGAGACCACCCTGACCACCCGGATCTCCATCAACATCCCGGGCTCCCGGCCGATCCCACCGGTGGTGATGCGCAGCGCGGTCAAGCCCGAGGAGGGCGAGGCCAGGGCGGCCGCGGAGCCGCCGGCCCCCGCCGGGCCGCGGCACCGCTCGGCACCGCCGGCCGCGCCGGTGCTCGGGGTGATGGACCCCAGCGGGCGGACCAGCACCCCGCCGGACCTGCCGCCGCAGTGGCGCACGCCGGTGCCGCCGAAGGGCGCGGAGGGCGCCGAGTCGGAGTCCACCGGCGAGTGGTTCCGGCCGCGGCAGCGCAACCGCCCGGACAGCGTGGGGGCGCCGACGGCTCCGGGTGCGCCCGGTGCCGCGGTCGGTGCGCCCGGCGCGCCGGGCGGCGAGGCCCCGCTCTTCTCCGCGCACCCCGCGCCGGGCGCGCCGCTGCGGCAACCGGCCGACGGCGGCTCGCCGTTCGCGCCCGGACCGGCCGGCACCGGCTCGCCGTTCGCGCCCGCGCCGGGCGGTTACCCGGGCGAGCCCGCGCAGGGCGTCGGCGGGGGCTACCCGCACGCCCCGGCGGCGACCGATCCGTTCGGCACCGTCACCACGCCGCCCCAGGGTGTGCCCGGCTACCCGGCGCAGGGCCCCGGCGGCACCCCGCCGAACGGCGTGCCGCTGCACCGGGACCCGCAGCACCCGGGCTTCCCGGCCGCCGACGGCCCGGGCGGTACCCCGCCCAACGGCGTGCCGCTCTACCCCGGCCCGCAGGGCGCGCACCCCGGCACCCCGCCGAACGGCGTGCCGGGCTTCCCCGGTGCGACGCAGCATCAGGATCCGTTCGCCCAGGGCGGCGCCCCGCGCTTCCCCGGCGACGCGTCGTCCCCCTACGCCAACGACCCGTTCAACACCGCTCCCGCCCAGGCGGCCGCCGCGGCGGCGCCGGGCGCCCCGGCCGAGGCGGCCGGTCAGCGCCCGCTCGGCAACCCCGGCGCGCCGGGCCGGTTCGCCCGCCCGCAGCAGCCGCTCACCCCGGAGCCCAACCGGTTCGCCCCGTCGGCCGGTGAGCCGGAGGACACCCAGATCGGCGGGTTCGAGCCGATCTCCGGCGAGGCCATACCTGGCCTGCCGGTGACCGGTGTGTACGGCGCCGCCCCGAGCGGCCCCGCGGGCCCCGGCGGCCCCGGCGCCCCGGCGGGTCCCGATGGCGTCCCCAACTCCCCCGCCCCGCAGGCGGTTTCGCCCGAGCCGCCGAAGAAGGCGGCGCCCGCCGCCAAGCCGAAGCCCGGCGGCAAGGCGAAGAAGCTGCTGGTGACCGGCGTCGGCGGGGTGGTCTTCCTGGGCGCCGCCGCCTACGGCACCGGTCTGATGCTCAACCAGGCCGACGTCCCGCGCGGCACCACCGTGCTCGGCACCGCGATCGGCGGCGACAGCCGTGACCAGGCGGTGCACCAGCTGGACGCCACGGTCGGCAAGATCGGCCAGAAGCCGATCCAGCTGAAGCTCGGCAGCCAGGCGCTCACCCTGGACCCGACCACCGCCGGCCTCACCTTCGACACCACGGCCACGGTGGACGGCCTGACCCACCACAGCTACAACCCCTCCGACGTCCTCGCGTCGCTGACCGGCGGCAGCACGGCGGTGCCGCCGGCGGTCCGGATCGACCGCGCCAAGCTCAAGGCGGCGCTGGACGGTCTGGCCGCCAACTCGGCGCAGGGGTACAAGGAGGGCTTCGTCCAGTTCGACGACTCCGGCGCACCGGTGGTGGTGCCGGGCCAGCCGGGCCAGGCGGTCGACGACGCCTCGGCCGTGGACCAGGTGGTGCAGAGCTACCAGGACCGGGCCAACGGCAAGAGCGACGCCCCGGTGACCCTGGCGGTGACCACGGCCCAGCCGAAGACCACCACCCAGGCCCTGCAGCAGGTCGCGGACGGCCTGGGCAAGCAGATCGCGTCCGGGCCGGTGACGATCCAGGCGGGCGCCAAGAAGCTGGTGCTCTCGCCCGCCAAGTTCGGCAAGGCCCTGGTGCTCTCCCCCGACGCTTCGGGCAACATCGGTCCGCAGTGGGACCTGAACCAGCTCGGCACCCTGGTCGGCAACGCCTTCGACAAGGTCAAGTACAAGAAGAGCGACGGCACTCTGGCCCCGATCACCACTCAGGACGTGGCCGACGCGATCACCCAGGTCTATGACAAGAACACGACGACCGATCGCACATTCCACTTCCGTATGTGAGCATGCCAATATGAACTGACGATCCATTGGATGGAGCCCCGGAACGCGCAGCGTTCCGGGGCTCCACGCCTTTCCCGGCGACATCTCGCCAGTGGCGTGTAACTGTCACCACCCCTGGGCAGCGTCCTTCCCGACGGATTACCAGGAGGGGCGCCAATTGCTGACGAAATGTCGCCAGCGGCGGCTTCCCGCCAAATCCGTCCGATAACCGGACGCTGAAAACCGCTCGGTAACCCACCCATACCAGTCCAAATCGGACACTGTAATCTACGCGCATTGACTCGCTATCGAGCGGATCATCGCGTTCAGATACCGGTGAAGCTAAGCCCTCGTTACGAACTTATGAACGCGCTTTGTGGCTTTATGTCCGTTTTAGACCGTCTCGCTGAGGGGCTGTCAAGTAGCTGAAAGCTACAAGCTGATTGACTTTCCAGAACGAAGCCAAAACCTGGAGTCCAGCCACAGAGAAACTCTTGACGTTCGATAAACGAGTTGCGAGAGTCCGTTCGACCAACTTCTTCCTCGTTGCTGCTGCACAGACCACACCGGCGGGAGCTTTCGCACCATGACGACGCCAACTGAGGACACGACAGAGACCGAACCGGTCCTCGTCGCGTCCGCGACGGGAGACTCCGGCAACAAGCCGGCAACTCTCCAAGGGCGCACCCCGGGCCAGATTGCCTGGAGCCGCTTCAAGCGCAACCGCATCGGTATGATCTGCGCCGGCATCGTGATCCTCTACATCCTGGTCGCGATCTTCGCGCCGGTGATCACCGGCCTCTACGGTCAGTCGCCCTACATCCCCTACGGGGACCGGGACATGAGCCTGCTGGACAGTTCCAGCCTGCCGATCGGCCCCAACGGCGGGATGAGCGCCACCCACTGGCTGGGCGTCACGCCCGGCAACGGGTTCGACATCTTCGCCAAGCTGGTCTACGCGATCCGCACCTCGCTCGGCATCGGCCTGCTGATCACGATCCTCTCCAGCGTGGTGGGCATCGTCCTCGGTGTCGCGCAGGGCTACCTGGGCGGACGGTTCGACTACTTCACCGGTCGCTTCACCGACCTGCTCCTCGGCCTGCCGAGCCAGCTGTTCTTCATCGCCTTCACGCCCATCGTGGAGAACTGGTTCGTCCCCTCGGACCGCGCCATGTCGACCTCGCTGCGCGTCATCTCGGTCGTGCTGGTGCAGTCGTTCCTCGGCTGGATGGCCACCGCCCGTCTGCTCCGCGGCATGTCCCTGAGCCTGCGCGAGCGCGAGTACGTCGAGGCCGCCAAGATCACCGGTGCCTCCTCCTGGCGCATCATCTTCAAGGAGCTGATGCCCAACCTGGCCACCACGATCCTGGTGCAGGTCACCCTCCTGCTGCCGGCGATGGTGACGGCCGAGGCCGGCCTCTCCTTCCTGGGTGTCGGCATGGTCGACCCCACGCCCGACTGGGGCCTGATGTTCCAGGACGCGGCCAAGTACTACCAGAACGACCTGACGTACCTGATGGTCCCCGGTCTCTCGCTGATGATCTTCGCCGTGGCGTTCAACCTGTTCGGTGACTCCATCCGCGACGCGCTGGACCCGAAGACCATCCGCTGACTCGCGCCGGGCCCCGAGCCCGGCGCGCACCACTGCACCACTGCTCGATCCCCCGCTCCCCCAGCACCGGCCACCCCGGGGCAGAGTCGCCCCGCCGGTCCGCGCTGGCCAGACACAGCAATGACCAGTGACAGGTAGGAACCAATGAGACTTCGCAAGGCAGCACTCGTGCCGGCGCTCGTGGCGGTCAGCGCCCTCACGCTGTCCGCTTGTGGTGGGGGCGGCGGCAGCAAGCCGTCCGCGTCGAGCAGCACCGGGGGCGCCAAGTCCTCCGTGCAGAACTTCTCGATCGGCACCAAGGCCGACTCGACCGGCCCGGCCGCGGACGTCCCGGGTGCCAAGCAGGGCGGCACCGCTCACGACATCGAGGCCAGCGGCTTCGACTACCTGGACCCGCGCCAGCAGTACGTCAACCAGCTGCAGGCCATCGGCATGCTGTACAGCCGCCAGCTGACCAACTACAAGACCGACCCGCAGACCGGCAAGGTCACCCTGGTCGGCGACCTCGCCACCGACACCGGCACCATGTCGGACGGCGGCAAGACCTGGACCTGGACCCTCAAGGACGGCCTGAAGTTCGAGGACGGCACGCCGATCACCTCGAAGGACGTCAAGTACGCGGTCGAGACCCTGTACCAGGACTACCAGACCAACGGTCCGACCTACTTCCCGACCTGGCTCTCCGGCGCCGACTACCGCAAGGTGTACCAGGGCCCGCAGAACGGCCAGGACCTGCCGGACAGCGTCATCAGCACGCCGGACAACAAGACCATCACGTTCCACTTCCAGGGCATCCACACCGACGCCAACTTCGCCGCCGCGATGCCCGACATCACGGCCATCGAGAAGTCGGCCGACACCGGCCCGAAGTACGACAACCACCCGGTCTCGATCGGCCCCTACAAGATCGCGGACTACCAGAAGGACAAGTCCCTCACTCTGGTCAAGAACCCGATGTGGGACCCGAAGACCGACCCGATCCGCCACCAGTACGTGGACAAGTGGCAGGTCGAGCTCAACGTCGCCAACCCGCAGCTGACCCAGCGTCTGATGGGTGGCGCCGGTGACGACAAGGACGCGCTCACCCTGGTGACCAACGCGGACTCCAGCCTGATCAAGAACATCCAGGACGACTCGTCCATGGCGTCGCGCACGATCAGCCAGTTCCTGCCGTTCGTCGACACCTTCGACATCAACACCACCCGGATCACCAACCCGGCGGTGCGCAAGGCGCTGGCCGTGGCGTTCCCGGCGGCCCAGGTCAACCGTCAGCTCGGTGGCTCGGCCACCGGCGACCTGGCCGGCAACCTGGTCAGCCCGACCGTGGCCGGCTGGCAGAACACCGACCCGCTGGGCATCAAGGCCAACCCGACCGGTGACCCGGCCAAGGCCAAGCAGATGCTGCAGGCGGCCGGCGCGCTCGGCACCCACATCGAGCTGGGCTACGCGAACACCCCGCGCTGGCAGCAGGTTTCCACCACCGTCGTCGACGCCCTGAACCAGGCCGGCTTCAACGCGGAGAAGAAGGAAATCGACGCCACCACCTACTACTCGGTGATCGGCAAGGTCGACAACCAGTTCGACCTGTACCGTTCCGGCTGGGCGGCCGACTGGCCGACCGGTGACACCGTGATCCCGCCGACCCTGGACGGTCGCCAGATCGCCGACGGTGCGACCAACTACTCGCACTACAACAACCCGGCGATGAACTCGCAGATGGACCAGATCGAGTCCATCGCGGACCAGAACCAGGCCGGCGCCCAGTGGATGAAGCTGGCTGACCAGATCCTGTCCAACGACGTCCCGCAGATCCCCTACGCCTACGACAAGTTCTTCCAGGTCTACGGTGCGGGCGTGGGCGGCGTCGCCTACAACCCGGTGATCGGCTCGGTGGACGTCTCCAGCATCTACATCAAGTAATAGCAATCGGGTCCGGAGCCGCCCTCCGGGCCCGGCTCCCCTGGGCGGGGCCACCCTTGCGGGTGGCCCGGCCCGGGCCGCGTGTCGCCCCCCGTGACCCGGGGGGCGCACACTCCACGACGTGGCCGCCGCAGGCGCCCTCACTTCGGAAGAGCTCATCCCATGCTCCGATTTCTCGTCCGCCGGGCGCTCGGCGCGATCGTCATCATTCTGCTGCTGATCTGCCTGACGTACTTCGCGTTCTTCTCCATGGCAGTGGACCCGGCGCAGCTCGCCTGCCCGCCGAAGTCCTGTACTCCGCAGCTGCTTGAGCAGATCCGCCAGAACATGCATCTGAACCAGCCGATCTACCTCCAGTTCTGGCACTACTTCAGCGGGCTGTTCGTCGGTCAGGACTTCGGTCAGATCGGCCACTGCGCGGCCCCCTGCTTCGGCTACTCGTACAACTCGCAGGACTTCGTCTGGAACAAGATCGCCGCCAACTACCCGGCCACCTTCGTGCTGGCCATCGGCGGTGCCATCTGCTTCCTGACCATCGGTGTCGGCCTGGGCATGCTCTCCGCCTGGAAGCAGGGCACCATCTGGGACCGGATCGCCAGCTCGCTGTCGCTGATCGGCCAGTCCACCCAGATCTACTTCCTCGGCCCGCTGGCCATGGCGCTCTTCGTCTACAGCCTCGGCTGGCTGGACCGCCCGCAGTACGTGCCCTTCACCCAGGACCCCTGGGGCTGCTTCACGGGCATGATCCTGCCGTGGCTGGTCATGTCGGTCATCTTCTGGGCCAACTACTCGCGCCAGGTCCGCTCCCTGATGCTGGAGCAGCTCTCCGAGGACCACATCCGCGCGGCCCGCGCCAAGGGCATGTCGAACACCTACGTGTGGTGGCGCTACGCCCTGCGCGGTGCGATGGCCCCGATCATCACCATCTTCGGCATCGACCTGGGTGCCGTGTTCTCCGGCGCGATCATCACCGAGTACACCTTCAGCATCCAGGGCCTCGGCTTCCTGGCGGTCAAGTCGGTCAACAACGCCGACCTGTACCTGGAGCTGGGCGTGCTGATCTTCAGCTCGGTCGCGATCCTGCTGTTCAACATCATCGTTGACGCCGCTTACGCTCTCCTCGACCCCCGGGTGCGGCTGGGATGACCCCGACCGTGTCCACGTCCTACCCGCACAGCCCCGCCCCCGAGGAGATCCGACCGTGAGCACCCTCACCAAGTCCGAGCCCGCCGGCACCGCACCCGAGACCGCCGGCCCCTTCCTCTCGGTGCGCGACCTGCAGGTCCGTTTCCGCACCGAGGACGGCATCGTCAAGGCCGTCAACAACCTGACCTTCGACCTGGAGCGCGGCAAGACCCTCGGCATCGTGGGCGAGTCCGGCTCCGGCAAGTCGGTCTCCAACCTCGCCGTGATGGGTCTGCACAACCCGCGCAACACCACCATCGAGGGCTCCGTCACCCTCGACGGCAAGGACCTGCTCCACGCCTCGCAGCGGGACCTGGAGAAGCTCCGCGGCAACAAGATGGCGATGATCTTCCAGGACGCGCTGGCCGCGCTGTCGCCGTACTACACGATCGGCCGGCAGATCGCCGAGCCGTTCATGAAGCACACCGGCGCCAGCAAGAAGGAGGGCCGCGAGCGCGCGATCGAGATGCTGCGCCGGGTGGGCATCCCGCAGCCGCAGACCCGGGTCGACGACTTCCCGCACCAGTTCTCCGGCGGTATGCGCCAGCGCGCGATGATCGCCATGGCGCTGGTCTGCGACCCCGAGCTGCTGATCGCCGACGAGCCGACCACCGCGCTCGACGTGACCGTCCAGGCCCAGATCGTGGACCTGCTCAAGGACCTCCAGCAGGAGTCCGGCACCTCGATCATCTTCATCACCCACGACCTCGGCGTGATCCGCGAGATCGCCGACGACGTGCTGGTGATGTACGCGGGTCGCGCCGTCGAGCGCGGCACCATGCGCGAGGTGCTCAAGAGCTCCCAGCACCCGTACGGCTGGGGCCTGCTCAGCTCGATCCCGCGGATCAACGCCTCGGTCGACATCCCGCTGATGCCGATCCCGGGCACCCCGCCGTCCCTGCTGAACCCGCCCTCGGGCTGCGCCTTCAACCCGCGCTGCACGTACAAGGAGCTGGTGCCCGGAGACCGCTGCGTCACCGAGCGCCCGCCGCTGGAGATGGCGAACGGCCACCTGTCGGCCTGCCACCTGACGGCCGAGCAGAAGCAGTCCATCCTCACCGAGCAGATCCTGCCCCGGCTGAGCAGCTGAGCCTCGGTAAAGGAGCCAAGGAAATCCCATGAGCGCAGAGCAGACCTCGCTGGCCAAGAAGAAGGAGCCGGCCGCCGCCCCCGGTCGTCCCCTCCTGGAGGTCGAAGGCCTCACCAAGCACTTCCCCGTGATGGGCGGGTTCCCGTTCAAGCGGCAGGTCGGTGCGGTGCAGGCGGTCGACGACGTCAGCTTCACCGTCGCCGAGGGCGAGAGCCTGGGCCTGGTCGGTGAGTCCGGCTGTGGCAAGTCGACCACCGGTCGTCTGGTCACCCGGCTGTACGAGCCCACCGCCGGCAGCATCAAGTACCTCGGCCAGGACATCACGCACGCCTCCCGCAAGGAGCTGGCGCCGATCCGGTCCGAGATCCAGATGATCTTCCAGGACCCGTACTCCTCGCTGAACCCGCGTCACACCGTCGGTACGATCATCACCAACCCGATGGAGATCAACGGGATCAACCCGCCCGGCGGCCGCGAGGCCCGGGTCAAGGAGCTCCTGGAGATCGTCGGCCTGAACCCGGAGCACTACAACCGGTTCCCGCACGAGTTCTCCGGCGGTCAGCGCCAGCGCATCGGTGTCGCCCGCGCGCTCGCCCTCAACCCGAAGCTGATCATCGCCGACGAGCCGGTCTCCGCGCTCGACGTGTCGATCCAGGCCCAGGTCGTCAACCTGCTGCAGAACCTGCAGCGGGAGCTGGGCATCGCCTTCGTCTTCATCGCCCACGACCTGTCGATCGTGCGGCACTTCTCGCAGCGCGTCGCGGTGATGTACCTGGGCAAGGTCGTGGAGATCGCGGACCGCGACTCGCTCTACGAGCGGCCGCGCCACCCGTACACCCACGCGCTGCTCTCGGCGGCCCCCGACGCCGACCCGGACAACGCCGCGGCCGAGCGGATCCGGCTCACCGGTGACGTCCCGTCGCCGCTGAACCCGCCGTCCGGCTGCCGGTTCCGCACCCGGTGCTGGAAGGCGCAGGAGAAGTGCGCGACGGAGGAGCCGGTGCTGCTCCAGCTCTCCGGCAGCGCCGACGGTCACCTGACCGCCTGCCACTTCCCGGAGGACGGCGACGCCAAGCCCGCGACGGCGGCCAAGGTCACCGACACCGTCCCGGAGCCGCGCGAGACCGAGGACTGACCGGTCCGAGCATGCGTCAGGGCCCCTCCCGCTCCGTGCGGGAGGGGCCCTGACGCGTTCTCAGGACCCGCTGCGGTCGCCCTCGGTGGCGGCGCCGCCGTCATCGGCCCGCTCCGACGCGAAGTGGCACGCCGAGTCGTGCGCCGCCGGCCCGGTGAGCCAGTGCGGCCGGGCGAGCAGCGGCTCCTCGATGGCGCACTTCTCCTGGGCCTTCCAGCACCGGGTGCGGAACCGGCAGCCGGAGGGCGGGTTGGCCGGGGAGGGCACGTCGCCGGTGAGCACGATCCGGTCCCGGTGCTCCCGGGCGCCCGGGTCCGGCACCGGCACGGCGGACAGCAGCGCCTGGGTGTACGGGTGGGTGGCGTGGTCGTAGATCTCCAGGTCGGCGCCGATCTCCACCATCTTGCCCAGGTACATCACGCCGACCCGGTCGGAGATGTGCCGCACGATCGACAGGTCGTGCGCGATGAACATGTACGACAGGTCGAACTCGCCCTGCAGCTGCTCCAGCAGGTTGATCACCTGGGCCTGCACCGAGACGTCCAGCGCGGACACCGGCTCGTCGCAGATGATGATCTCCGGCTTCAGCGCCAGGCCGCGGGCGATCCCGATCCGCTGGCGCTGGCCGCCGGAGAACTGGTGCGGGTAGCGGTTGATGTACTCGGGGTTGAGCCCGACCACGTCCAGCAGGTCCTGCACGGCCTTGCGCCGCTCGCCCTTGGGCGCCACCTCGGGGTGGATCTCGTAGGGCTCGCCGATGATGTCACCGACCGTCATCCGCGGGTTGAGCGAGGTGTACGGGTCCTGGAAGACCATCTGGATGTTGCGCCGGACCGCCTTCAGCGCCGAGCCGCCCAGCCGGGAGATCTCCTCCCCCTTGTAGCGCACCGAGCCGCCGGTGGCCTGCTCCAGGTTCATCAGCACCTTGGCCAGCGTGGACTTGCCGCAGCCGGACTCGCCGACGATGCCCAGCGTCTCGCCCTTGATCAGGTCGAAGGAGACGCCGTCCACCGCCTTCACCGCGCCGACCTGCTTCTTGAAGAGCACGCCCTGGGTCAGCGGGAAGTGCTTGACCAGGCCGCGCACTTCCAGGATCGGCTCGCCGCTGGACACCGGGTGGGCGAAGGCCGCCTCCTCCGGTTGGGCCGCGCCGAGCGCGGTGGCGCCGTCATTCACCACGGAGCGTCTCCTTCCAGAAGTGGCAGGCACTGGCCCGGCCCGGGCGCGGCGCGCCCGACTCGTCGGTCACCTCGAAGAGCGGTGGCTCGGTGGTGCGGCAGATCTCCTGGGCGCGCGGGCAGCGCGGGTTGAAGGCGCAGCCCGGCGGGATCCGCAGCAGGTTGGGCGGCAGGCCCTTGATCGCGTAGAGCTCCTGGCCCTTCTGGTCCAGCCTCGGGATCGAGTCCAGCAGGCCCTGCGTGTAGGGGTGCCCGGGGCCGCCGTAGAGGTCGTGCACCGGCGCGGTCTCGACGATCCGTCCGGCGTACATCACCGCGATCTTGTCGGCCACGTCGGCCACCACGCCGAGGTCGTGGGTGATCAGGATCAGGCCCATCCGGTACTCGGCCTGGAGCTCCGCCAGCAGGTCCATCACCTGGGCCTGCACGGTCACGTCGAGCGCGGTGGTCGGCTCGTCGGCGATGATCAGGGCCGGTTCCAGGGCCATCGCCATGGCGATCATGATGCGCTGGCGCATGCCGCCGGAGAACTGGTGCGGGTAGTCGTCCACCCGGTTCCCGGCCGCCGGGATCCGCACCCGGTCCATCAGCTCGATCGCCTTGGCCCTGGCGTCCTTGCGCGAGGCGCCCTGGTGCACCCGGAACATCTCGCCCAGCTGGGCGCCGACGGTGTGCACCGGGTTGAGCGCGGAGAGCGCGTCCTGGAAGATCATCGCGACCTGGGAGCCGCGGATCTTGCGCCGCTCCTCCTTGCCCATCTTCAGCAGGTCGCGCCCCTTGAAGAGGATCTGACCGCCGGTCACGAAACCCGGCGGACTGTCCAGGATGCCCATCACGGCCTGCGCGGAGACCGACTTGCCGGAGCCCGACTCGCCCAGGATGGCCAGCGTCTCGCCGGCGTCCACCGAGTAGTTCACCCCGTTGACCGCCTTGGCCACCCCGTCCCGGGTGCGGAACTCCACCTTCAGGTCGCGCACTTCCAGCAGCGGTTGGGTCCCGGTGTCGGCCTCGGCCGTACCGGGCTGCGGCGCGCTGATGCTGCTGCTACTCATCGCTGGTGGCCCTCTCTCAGCGCAGCTTGGGGTCAAGGGCGTCGCGCACCGCGTCGCCGAGCATGATGAAGGCGAGCACGGTGATGCTCAGCGCGCCGGCCGGGAAGAGCAGCATGTGCGGCGCCACGCTGAAGCTGTCCGAGGCGGCCGAGATGTCGATGCCCCAGGAGACGGTCGGCGGCTTGAGGCCGACGCCGAGGTAGCTCAGGGTGGCCTCCAGCGCGATGTAGGTGCCGAGCGCGATGGTGGCGACCACGATGATCGGTGCGACCGCGTTCGGCAGGATGTGCCGGAGCATCAGCCGCGAGCTGCCCGCGCCGAGCGCCCGGGCCGCGGTCACGTAGTCCTGCTGTTTCGCGGTGATCACCGCGCCGCGCGCGATGCGGGCGAGCTGCGGCCAGCCGAGCACCACGATGAAGGCCACCACGATCCAGATCGACTTGGTCTTGATCACCGAGAGGAAGACCAGGCCGCCGAGCAGGATCGGGATGCCGAAGAAGATGTCGGCGATCCGGGAGATCAGCGAGTCGGTCGCGCCGGCGAAGAAGCCGGCCAGGCCGCCCAGCAGGGTGCCGACCAGGGCCGCCCCGGCGGTGGCGCAGACGCCGACCGTGATCGAGGCCCGGGCCCCGTAGACGGTGCGGGCGTAGACGTCGCAGCCCTGGGTGTCGTAGCCGAACGGGTGCCCGGAGGTGGGCCCCAGCTGGGACTTGGTCAGGTCGCAGTTGAGCGGGTTGGTCGAGGTCATCATCCACGGGAAGATCGCCACCAGCACCAGGAAGACGATCAGCAGGCCCGAGACGATGAAGATCGGGTTGGTCCGCAGGTCCCGCCAGGCGTCCTGCCAGAGGCTGCGCGGCGCCACCCGGTCGTCGGCGGCGGGGGCCTGCGGTTGGTCCTGGAGGCGTTCCGCCTTGATCAACGTCTCGCCTTCCAAGGTGCCGAGGTCGAACTGGCGGTTCTCTACCGCACTCGGCATCTCCTCGTCTTCCTTGCCGGCCTCGGCCAGCGGATCCGAGTCGTTGTACTTCTCCTGGTCAGGCATACCGGATCCTCGGGTCCAGGACCGCGTAGAGCAGGTCGACGAGCAGGTTGGCCGCCAGGAAGACGATCACCAGGATGGTCACGAAGCCGACCACGGTGTTGCTGCTCTGCCGGACGATCCCCTGGTAGAGCGTGTAGCCGACGCCGTGGATGTTGAAGATCCGCTCGGTGACCAGCGCGCCGCCCATCAGCGCGCCCAGGTCGGTGCCGAGGAAGGTGACCACCGGGATCAGCGAGTTCCGCAGCAGGTGGTTGATCACCACGCGGCGCCTCGGCAGCCCCTTGGCCACCGCGGTGCGCACGTAGTCGGCCCGGGAGTTCTCCGCGACCGTGGTGCGGGTCAGCCGGGCCACGTAGGCCAGCGAGACCGAGGCCAGCACGATGCCGGGCAGGATCAGCGACTGGAAGGTGACGTCGAAGCCGACCGTGGCCGGCAGGATCCCCCACTTCACCCCGACCAGGTACTGCAGCACGTAGCCGGTGACGAAGGTGGGGATGGAGATCACCACCAGGGTCAGGATCAGCACGCTGTTGTCCGCGATCCGGCCCCGGCGCAGCCCGCTGAGCAGGCCGAGGCCGATGCCGACCACCACCTCGATGGTGAAGGCGACGGCGGTCAGCTTGAGCGTGGTCGGATAGGCGGCGGCCAGCTGCGAGGTGACGGTCTGTCCGCTGAAGGTGGTGCCGAAGTCCCACTTGAACAGCCGGCCCATGTAGAGCAGGTACTGCTGCCAGAGCGGGTCGTTCAGGTTGTACTGGGCCCGGATCTGGGCGGCGACCGCCGGGTCGGGGGCGCGG
Organism: Kitasatospora viridis; assembly: GCF_007829815.1. Classification (NCBI taxonomy): domain Bacteria; kingdom Bacillati; phylum Actinomycetota; class Actinomycetes; order Kitasatosporales; family Streptomycetaceae; genus Kitasatospora; species Kitasatospora viridis. Next base: position 2,172,577 of record NZ_VIWT01000001.1, read on the forward strand.
TCGCCGAAGAGCGCGTTGACCGGGTCACCGAGCGCGTGCACCATGACGAAGATCAGGAAGGTGGTCCCGATGAAGACCGGGATCATCTGGAGCAGGCGCCTCAGGACGTAACGTCCCATGCGAACCTCCCACAGGGCGGCGATCGAGGGGGCGGACGAGCGGCGGCGGCCCGCTCCGCGCGGGAGCGGGCCGCCGGCGCCGGGCTAGCTGGTGGTGATCTGCCAGTAGACCGGGATGCTGAACGGGTCGAGCGTCACGTTGTTGACGTGGTTGGACCAGGCGACCGTGCCGTTCTGGTACCAGAGCGGGATCGCCGGCACGTCGGTGACCAGCATCTTCTCCGCGGTCTGGAAGTCCGCGACGGACTTGGCCTGGTCGGGCTCGGCGTTCGCGGTGTTCACCTGGCTGTCGAAGGCCGGGTTGTTGTAGTGCGAGTCGTTGGACGAGCCGCCGACCGTGTAGACCGGCTGCATGAAGTCCTGGATCAGCGGGTAGTCCATCTGCCAGCCGGTGCGGAAGGCGCCGGTCATCTTCTGGCTGGTGACCTGGTTGCGGAAGTCCGCGAAGGTGCCGATCGGGTTCCCGACGCAGGCGTTGTTGTTGCCCAGTGCCTGGTTGATGCTGTTGCAGGTGGCGTCGACCCAGTCCTTGTGGCCGCCGTCGGCGTTGTAACTGATCGTCAGCTGGCCGCCGGGGATGCCGCCGCCCTGCTGGATCAGCTGCTTGGCCTTGGTCGGGTTGTAGGTGCACAGGTCACCGCAGAGCCCGGCCTTGTAGCCGCCGGAGTCGCCGAGCACCGGGGAGGTCCAGTCGGTGGCCGGGGTCCGGGTGTTGGTGAAGATGGTCTTCGTGATGGTGGGCCGGTCGATCGCCATCGAGATGCCCTGGCGCACCAGCTTGGCGTTCTCGGTGTTCCAGTTCGCCTGGTAGAGCGGGAACGAGATGGTCTGGATGATGCCGGCCGGGGTGTTCAGGAACCGCCCGCCGCTCGCCCCGCCGGCCAGCGTCTTCAGCGCGGTGGTGGAGAGCGTGTTGTCCACGTCCAGCGCGCCGGACTGCAGGTCCGAGTAGGCCGCGTTCGGGTCGGTGTAGACGGTCAGCGTGATGCCGCCGTTCTTCGGCTTGTTGGCACCGCTGTAGTCCGGGTTCGGCACCAGCTGCATCTGCTGGCTGCGGGTGTACGACTGGACCATGTAGGGCCCGTTGCCGATCGGCTTGTTGAGGTAGCCGGCGTGGTCGCTGAAGAAGGCAGCGGGCAGCGGGTAGTAGGCGTTGTAGCCCAGGGTCTGCGGCCAGGTGGAGAACTTCTGGGTGAGCGCCACCGTGAAGGTGTTGTCGTCCACCACCTTGAGGCCGGACATGGTCTGCGCGGTCGGCGAGCCGGTGGCCGGGGCGACGTCGTTGTAGCCCTGGACGTAGGCGAAGAAGCTGGCGTCGATCTGCTTGTTGGTGGAGAGCGCGCCGTAGTTCCAGGCGTCCACGTAGGACTTCGCGGTCACCGTCGTGCCGTCGCTGAACTTCCAGCCCGGCTTCAGCTTCACCGTCCAGTTCTGCTGGTCGGAGGAGGTGATCGAGTCGGCGTTGGCGTTGCTCGCGGCGCTCGTCTTGGGGTCGTACTGGACCAGGCCGGCGAAGATGTTGTTCATCACCGTGGCGCCGTTCACCTCGTTGGTGTTCGCCGGTTCCAACGGGTTCTGCGGGTCGCCCCACCAGGCTCGGACGACTCCGCCGGACGACGAACCGCCGCTGCTCTTGCTGCTGCTGCAGCCGGTGGCCGCCAGGGCCACCGAGGTGACAGCGACGATGGCCCAGCGGATCTTGGCTGCGCGCATGGATGTCCCTCCTACCGGGGTGTGTGGTGCATCACACCCCATTCGAAGGGTCAGATCGCGGCGGCGCACCCGCAGCAGGGCCAGTCGGGCCCACAGTACGACCGAACGGGTGCTGAAACGCCGTCAGCCGGCTCCCCCGAGGGGGAGCCGGCTGACGGTGCGTCGACTGGCGAGGCGTCAGGCCTTCTTGGCGCGCGAGGCGGTCCGGCCGCGCTCCTTCTGGTCCAGGACGACCTTGCGGATGCGCACGGTCTCCGGGGTCACCTCGATGCACTCGTCCTCGCGGCAGAACTCCAGCGACTGCTCCAGCGAGAGCTTGCGCGGCGGCACCAGGTTCTCGGTGGTGTCGGAGGAGGCCGCACGCATGTTGGTGAGCTTCTTCTCCTTGGTGATGTTGATGTCCATGTCGTCCTGGCGCGAGTTCTCGCCGACGATCATGCCCTCGTACACCTCGGTGGTGGGCTCGACGAACAGGGTGCCGCGCTCCTGGATGCCCATCATGGCGAACGGGGTCACGACACCGGCGCGGTCGGCCACCAGCGAACCGTTGTTGCGCATCCGCAGCTCGCCGAACCACGGCTCGTGGCCCTCGAAGATGCTGTGCGCGATGCCGGTGCCGCGGGTGTCGGTCAGGAACTGGGTGCGGAACCCGATCAGACCGCGCGACGGCACGATGAACTCCATGCGGACCCAGCCGGAGCCGTGGTTCGTCATGGTCTCCATGCGGCCCTTGCGGACGGCCATCAGCTGGGTGATCGCGCCGAGGTACTCCTCGGGGCTGTCGATGGTCATCCGCTCGACCGGCTCGTGCACCTTGCCGTTGACGACCTTGGTGACGACCTGCGGCTTGCCGACGGTCAGCTCGAAGAGCTCCCGGCGCATGGTCTCGACCAGGATGGCCAGCGCCAGCTCACCGCGGCCCTGCACCTCCCAGGCGTCGGGGCGCTCGGTCGGGATGACGCGCAGCGAGACGTTACCGATCAGCTCGCGGTCCAGGCGGTCCTTCACCATGCGGGCGGTGACCTTGTGGCCCTTGCCGCCCTTGCCGACCAGCGGCGAGGTGTTGGTGCCGATGACCATGGAGATGGCCGGCTCGTCCACCGTGATCAGCGGCAGCGCGACCGGGTTCTCCAGGTCGGCCAGGGTCTCGCCGATCATGATGTCGGGGATGCCGGCGACGGCGCAGATGTCGCCCGGGCCGGCCACCTCGGCCGGCTTGCGGGTGAGCGCCTCGGTCATCAGCAGCTCGGTGATCTTGACCTGCTGGATCGAGCCGTCCCGCTTCATCCACGCGACCTGCTGGCCCTTGCGCAGCTCGCCCTGCTCGACGCGGCAGAGCGCGATGCGGCCGAGGAAGTTGTCGGCGTCCAGGTTGGTGACGTGCGCCTGCAGCGGGGCGTCCTCGTCGTACTCCGGGGCCGGGACGTGCGCCAGGATGGTGGAGAAGAACGGCTCCAGCGAGTCGCTGTCGGCCGGGACGGTGCCGTTCTCCGGCTTGGTCAGCGAGGCGACGCCGTCACGGGCACAGGCGTAGACGATCGGGAACTCGATCTGGTCCTCGGTGGCGTCGAGGTCCAGGAAGAGGTCGTAGGTCTCGTTGATGACCTCGTCGATCCGGGAGTCCGGACGGTCGGTCTTGTTGATGCACAGGATGACCGGCAGCTTCGCGGTCAGCGCCTTGCGCAGCACGAAGCGGGTCTGCGGCAGCGGGCCCTCGGAGGCGTCGACCAGCAGGACGACCGCGTCCACCATCGAGAGGCCGCGCTCGACCTCGCCACCGAAGTCGGCGTGACCCGGGGTGTCGATGATGTTGATGGTGATCGGCGCGCCACCCTCCTTGGGGTGGTACTTGACCGCGGTGTTCTTCGCGAGAATGGTGATGCCCTTCTCGCGCTCCAGGTCGTTCGAGTCCATCATGCGGTCGTCAAGGTGCTGGTGGGCCGCGAAGGCACCAGCCTGCTTGAGCATCGCGTCGACCAGGGTCGTCTTGCCGTGGTCGACGTGGGCGACGATGGCGACGTTGCGGATGTCATTGCGCGTGGGCATGCGGAGCGAACTCTCCCGGAGTCGTGGGTTGTGGCGCCCCGGTGCATTCCCTGACCGGTCCACCTGCCGGGCGGCACATGCCACGGCTTGTCCTATGGTACGTGGCCGCCGGGTGGCGCTGCTCAGCGGAGCGCGCCGGACGGGGTGGTCAGCGCAGGAAGCCGAGGTCCTGGTAGCGCGGCCAGCCGAAGCCGTAGGCGCCCGCGCCGGCCACCGGGGCGCGCACGGCGACCAGTTCGGGGCGCTGGTAGAGCGGCACCGAGTGGCCCTCCTGCCAGATCCGCTGGTCGGCCTGGAGCAGCAGCGCGGTCCGGCGGGCCTGGTCCGGCTCGGCGGCGGCCCGGTCGAAGAGCTGGTCGATCTCGTCGGTTCCGGTGCCCCCGTAGTTGAGGCCGGGCACCGGGCGGCCGTCCGGGCCGGGCCGCGGCTTGGCGTAGAGCGGGCGCTCGTCCACCGCCGGGAAGGCGGTGGCGGGCCAGGAGAAGAGCGCCAGGTCCCAGTCGCCGACCGCCAGGTGGTCGGGCACGAAGCCGGCCGCGGGCACCGCGTGCGCCGTCACGGCGACGCCCCGCGGGGCCAGCTGGGCGACCAGGGCGTCGACGGTGCGGCGGGCGGCGGCCGAGCCGTCCGGGTAGATCAGCGAGAGGTCCAGGCGCAGCTGCTTGGCGGTGTCGGCCAGCGCGGCGCTGTCGTCCTGGTAGCCCGCCTGATCGGCCATCAGCAGGTGGTTGCCGAGCGGTGCGGCGGGCAGGCCGAGCGGGGTGAGCGCGGCGTCGGCCAGCTTGGCCCGGTCCACCAGCGCGGCCACCGCCCGGCGCACCCCGGCGTCCGCCAGCGGGCCGCGGGCGCCGTTCAGGGTCAGCTGGGTGAAGGCCGGGGCGGCGGCCCGGTGCAGGGTGACGCCGGTCAGCGACTCGGCCCGGTGGACCAGCCGGACGGCGCTGTCCACGGCGTCCGCCGAGGCCGCCACCGGGGGGTGGTCCACGGTGCCCTCCAGGGCGGCGACGTCGACCTGGTTCTGCTGGAGGGCGGCCAGCCGGTCCGTCGTGGCCAGGAAGTCGAGCTCGTCGACCTTGGGGGCGTCGCCCCACCAGTGCGGGGAGCGCACCAGGACCGCCCGGCCGCCCTTGGCGTCCAGCGTGCGCAGGGCGAACGGACCGGCCGAGAGCGGCAGGCCCCCGGCCGGGTAGAGCGGGCTGAACAGGCCCTGCCAATCCTGGTACGGCTGCCGGAAGACCACCTTCACCTGGTGCGGTCCGGCGCCCGGGCCGACCGACTCGATCGCCCCGTAGCCCGGGTTGGCGGCGCGCAGCGCCGTCCACTGGGCCGTGAAGTCGGCCGCGGTCAGTGGAGTGCCGTCGCTCCACACCGCCTTGGGGTTGAGCCGGTAGACCACCGTGCTGCCGTGCTGCTCCGCGCCCGCCAGGTAGTCCGGGTCGGCCACCGGGCGCCCCCGCTCGTCCAGCCGGTAGAGGCTGGGCAGCAGGGCGTGCGCGATCAGCGCGGTGTCCGGCGGCGCGTCGGCCGCGTAGACGTCCAGGGCGGCCGGCACCTCGTCGACCGCCCAGCGCAGCGTGCCGCCCTCGCGCACCGCGGCCCGGTCGGCCGGCGTGAGGTCGGCGGCGACGACGGGCTTCGGGGCGGCGGGAGCGGACCCGCCCGAGCAGCCGGCCAGTGCGGGGAGCAGCAGCACGGCCGCCGCGAGCAGTCGCTTCATGACGTCCACTCAACTCCAGCGGGCCGGAGAAGAGCTGACGGCACGACAAGCTGACACCCCGTTGGCGGAACCCGCACGGCACGACCCCTTCCCAGGGAATGTGATCAAGGTCACACTCGCAGAATGGCCACAACGACCAAGCGCGCATCGATCCCGGAACGGACGCTGCGCACCGACCGCTGGTGGGTCCCCCAGCTCGCCACCGCGATCGGCCTGCTGCTCTTCGTCGGCTACTCGACCTGGCGGGCCTTCGACGCGGCCGACTACTACGCGGCCCCGTACGTCTCGCCGTTCTACTCGCCCTGCCTGGCCGCGCGCTGCGTGCCGATGAAGGGCGGGGCGGACTGGGCCCTGATCGGCGGCTGGTGGAAGCTCTCCCCCGCCCTGCTGGTGCTGATCTTCCCGCTCGGCTTCCGGCTGACCTGCTACTACTACCGGAAGGCCTACTACCGCGCTTTCTGGTCCTCCCCGCCGGCCTGCGCGGTGGCCGAGCCGCACGCCCGCTACAGCGGCGAGACCCGGTTCCCGCTGGTGCTGCAGAACCTGCACCGGTACTTCTTCTACCTGGCGGTGCCGGTCGCCGGGATCCTCACCTACGACGCGGTGCTGGGCTTGCGGAACCCGGCCGGGCAGTGGGGCCACGCGGGCCTGGGCACCCTGGTGCTGCTCGCCAACGTGGCGCTGATCTGGGCCTACACGCTCTCCTGCCACTCCTGCCGGCACATCGTCGGCGGCCGGCTCAAGCACTTCTCCAAGCACCCGGTGCGCTACCGCGCCTGGCAGTTCGTCGGCCGGTTGAACCGGCACCACATGCTGCTGGCCTGGTGCTCGTTGGCCTCGGTCGGCCTGGCCGACCTCTACGTCTACCTGGTCGCGTCGGGCGCCTTCGCCGACCCGCGGTTCTTCTAGGGGGCACGCATGGACGAGTACGACGTCGTGGTGGTGGGCGCCGGCGGGGCCGGACTGCGGGCCGCGATCGAGGCGCGGGAGCGCGGCGCCCGGGTCGCGGTGATCTGCAAGTCACTCTTCGGCAAGGCGCACACCGTGATGGCCGAGGGCGGCATCGCCGCCTCGATGGGCAACGCCAACGGTTCGGACGACTGGCAGGTGCACTTCCGCGACACCATGCGCGGCGGCAAGTTCCTCAACCACCCGCGGATGGCCGAGCTGCACGCCAAGGAGGCCCCCGACCGGGTCTGGGAGCTGGAGACCTGGGGCGCGCTCTTCGACCGCACCGCCGACGGGCGGATCTCCCAGCGCAACTTCGGCGGCCACGAGTACCCGCGGCTGGCCCACGTCGGCGACCGCACCGGACTGGAACTCATCCGCACCCTGCAGCAGAAGGTCGTGGCGCTGCAGCAGGCCGACCACCGGGCGACTGGCCGGAAGGATCCAGCAGGGTACGAATCGGGATTGCGAATATTCCAGGAATACACGGTGACCCGGATATTGAAGGAGGGTGACCGGGTTTCCGGGGTGTTCGGCTACGTCCGGGAGAGCGGCGAGTTCTTCGCCATCGCCGCGCCCGCCGTGGTGCTGGCCACCGGCGGCATCGGCAAGAGCTTCAAGGTGACCTCCAACTCCTGGGAGTACACCGGCGACGGGCACGCGCTGGCGCTGCTCGCCGGGGCCCGGCTGCTCAACATGGAGTTCGTCCAGTTCCACCCGACCGGCATGGTCTGGCCGCCCTCGGTGAAGGGCATCCTGGTCACCGAGTCGGTGCGCGGCGACGGCGGGGTGCTGCGCAACAGCGACGGCCGGCGCTTCATGTTCGACTACGTGCCGGACGTCTTCCGCCCGCAGTACGCCGAGACCGAGGAGGAGGCCGACGGCTGGTACGCCGACCCGGCCGCCAACCGCCGCCCGCCCGAGCTGCTGCCCAGGGACGAGGTGGCCCGGGCGATCAACTCCGAGGTCAAGGCCGGCCGCGGCACCCCGCACGGCGGGGTCTACCTGGACGTGTCCTCCCGGCTGCCGGCCGAGGAGATCATCCGCCGGCTGCCCTCGATGCACCACCAGTTCCGCGAGCTCGCCGACGTGGACATCACCAAGGAGCCGATGGAGGTCGGGCCGACCTGCCACTACGTGATGGGCGGGGTCGAGGTCGACCCGGACACCGCCGCAAGCCCGGCCGTGCCCGGGCTCTTCGCGGCCGGCGAGGTGGCCGGCGGGATGCACGGCGCCAACCGGCTGGGCGGCAACTCGCTCTCCGACCTGCTGGTCTTCGGCCGCCGGGCCGGACTGCACGCGGCCGCCTACGCGACCGGGCTCACCGAGCGTCCGGCCGTCGCCGAGGAGCAGCTGGCCGCCGCCCGGGCCGAGGCGCTGGCGCCGTTCGGCGACGGCGGTGAGCACCCGTACGCGCTGCACCAGGAACTCCAGCAGACCATGAACGACCTGGTCGGCATCATCCGCCGGGCCGGCGAGGTGAAGCAGGCGCTGGAGCGGCTCGCCGAGCTGCGGGACCGGGCCGCCCGGGTGGGCGTGGAGGGCCACCGGCAGTTCAACCCCGGCTGGCACCTGGCCCTGGACCTGCGCAACATGCTGCTGGTCTCGGAGTGCGTGGCCCGGGCCGCGCTGCTGCGGCGGGAGAGCCGGGGCGGGCACACCAGGGAGGACTGGCCCGCGATGGACCGCGACTGGCGGCGCTCCAACCTGGTCTGCGGGCTCTCGGGGGAGTCGGTGGAGGTGGTCCGGCAGCCGCTGCCCGCCCTGCGGCCGGACCTGCTGGCGCTCTTCGACCGGACCGAACTGGCGAAGTACTTCACCCCCGAGGAGCTGACCGATGAGCACGCGTGAGTTCCGGATCTGGCGCGGTGCGGCGGGCGAGGGCGACTTCGCCTCGTACCGGGTGGAGGTGAACGAGGGCGAGGTGGTGCTGGACCTGGTGCACCGGCTGCAGGCCACCCAGGCCCCCGACCTGGCGGTGCGGTGGAACTGCAAGGCCGGCAAGTGCGGCTCGTGCAGCGCCGAGGTGAACGGGCGGCCCCGGCTGCTCTGCATGACCCGGATGTCCGCGCTGCCGCCGGACGGCCCGGTGGTGCTGACCCCGCTGCGCGCCTTCCCCTCGGTGCGCGACCTGGTGACCGACGTCGGCTTCAACTACGCCAAGGCCCGCGAGGTGCCCTCCTTCGTGCCGCCGCCCGGGCTGGCCCCGGGCGAGTACCGGATGGCGCAGCAGGACGTCGAGCGCTCGCAGGAGTTCCGCAAGTGCATCGAGTGCTTCCTCTGCCAGGACACCTGCCACGTGGTGCGCGACCACGAGGAGAACAAGCCGGCCTTCGCCGGCCCGCGGTTCCTGATGCGGCTGGCCGAGCTGGACATGCACCCGCTGGACGCCGCGCCGGACCGCAAGCGGGCCGCCCAGGAGGAGCACGGCCTGGGCTACTGCAACATCACCAAGTGCTGCACCGAGGTCTGCCCCGAGCACATCCGGATCACCGACAACGCGCTGATCCCGCTCAAGGAGCGGGTCGCCGACCGCAAGTACGACCCGCTGGTCTGGCTCGGGTCGAAGATCGGCCGGCGGCCCCGCTCCGACTGAGCATCAGATCGAGAGCTCGAACCAGACGATCTTCCCGTGCGGGGTGCGGCGGCTGCCCCAGCGTTCGGCCAGCAGGCTGACCAGCTGGAGGCCGCGGCCGCCCTCGTCGGTCTCCTGGGCGCGGCGCTGGCGGGGCTGGGCGTAGCCGTCGTCCCAGACCTCGCAGACCATCGTGGTGTCCTTCAGCAGGCGCAACCGGATGTCGCCCCGGCCGTGCTTCAGCGCGTTCGTCACCAGCTCGCTGACCAGCAGCTCGGTGGTGTCCACCAGCTCCTCCAGACCGCGCACCAGCAGCCAGCCGCAGGCCAGTTCGCGGGCCTTGGCCACCGAGGTGGGCTCCGGGGGCAGCCGCCAGTCGCCGACCGCGTCCTCCGGGAAGGCCCGCACCCGGGCCATCAGCAGCGCGATGTCGTCCTCGCCGTGGTGCGGGTCCAGCTCGTTGAGCACCTGGTCGCAGAGCGTCTCCAGGACCGGGCCGCCGTTCTGCAGGGCCAGCCGGAAGGCCAGCAGGCCCTCGTCCAGCTGGTGCTTGCGGGACTCCACCAGGCCGTCGGTGTAGAGGCCGAGCAGGGCGCCGTCCGGCAGCTCCAGGGTGACCTCCTCGAACGGCTCGCCGCCCACGCCGAGCGGCAGGCCCGGCGGCACGTCCAGCATCCGGGCCGGCTCGCCGGGGCTGAGCAGCACCGGGGGCAGGTGGCCGGCGTTGGCGAAGGTGCACCGCCGGGTGACCGCGTCGAAGACCGCGTAGACGCAGGTGGCCAGGTAGACCTCGGCCGCGTGCTCGTCCACCGGCCGGTCCGGGCGGCCGTAGCCGGGCAGCGGGCCGGGGCCGGGGTCGCCGAGGCCGCGGGCGATGTCGTCCAGCGCGCCGAGCACCTCGGCCGGCTCCAGGTCGAGCATCGCCAAGGTCCGCACGGCGGTGCGCAGCTGACCCATCGCCACCGCGGCCCGCAGGCCGCGGCCCATCACGTCGCCGATCACCAGCGCGGTGCGGTTGCCGGGCAGCGGGATGACGTCGAACCAGTCGCCGCCGACCTCGGTGTTGTTGCTGCTCGGGCGGTAGCGGCAGGCGATCTCCAGGCCGCTGGCCTCCGGGTTGCCCGGGGGCAGCAGGCTGCGCTGCAGGATCAGCGCGCGCTCGTGCTCGCGCCGGTAGAGCCGGGCGTTGTCCACGCAGACCGCGGCGCGGGCGGCGATCTCCTCGGCGATCGCCACGTCGCGGGCGTCGAACGGCTCGCTGCCGATCGCCCGGGAGAGCTGGACCAGGCCGAGCACCTGGTTTCGCGCCACCAGCGGGACCACCAGGGTGGAGCGCAGCAGCGGGTCCGGGCCGGGGTCGGGGATCGCGCTGCGGCCGGTGCGCAGCGCCCGGGCGTGCGGCGAGCGGGGCGGGTAGCAGAGCGTGCCGCCGGCCTCGGCGGCGGCCAGCCGGGCGCCGTAGCCCAGCTCGCCGTAGGCCGCGCTGTCGCCGCCGAGCACCGCGGCGGCGTCGCCGACCACGCTGGAGACGGCCACCCGGCGCAGTTCGCCGCTGCCGTCGTAGGCGCCGCCGCGGCCGGCGCCGGCCAGCGCGGGGCCGGTCTCGCCGGAGAGCAGCGCGGAGTACAGGTCGACCGTGGCCAGGTCGCAGAACTGCGGGACGACGACGTCCAGCAGTTCCTTGGCGGTGGTCTCCAGGTCGAGGGTGGAGCCGATGTGCGCGCTGGCCTCGTTGACCAGGGCCAGGTTGCGCCGCACCCCGGCGGCCTCGCGCTCGGCGACCAGCCGGCTGGTCACGTCGTTGACCTGGCCGGCCACGCCGATCGGGCGCTCGCCCGGGCCGGTGAGCCGGTAGAGCGAGATCGCCCAGCGGCGCTCGCCGCCGCGGGACGGCAGGCTGCCGCTGAACCGCAGGTCCACCACCGGGTCGCCGGTGGCCAGCACCTGACGGACCGCCGCCTGCAGCCGCTCGGCCTCGGCGGGCACGAAGAGGTCGTGGGCGCCGCGGCCGGCCAGCAGCTCGGCCGGCACCCCGACCGCGTCGGCGAAGGCCTTGTTGACGCGTTGCAGCCGCAGCTCGCGGTCGAACAGGAAGAAGCCGCTCGGAGTCTGGCCGAAAACCGCCGCCGAGGCGGCCAGGTCGGTCTCGATCCGGCGCAGCTTGCCGAGGTCCACGGCGAGGCAGAGCGCGCCGGGGGTGCCGTCCTCGGAGGCGTGGCCGGCGGCCGGCATCAGGTAGACCTCGGCGAGGCTCTCGCTGCCCTCGCGGTCGAGGTACGGGGTGGTGCCGATCCACTCCTCGCCGGCGAGCGTGCGCTCCAGCCGGGCCCGGCCGTTGCGCCAGTGCTCGCGCGGCACCAGGGCGGTGACCGGGTCGGCGCCGAGCGCCTCCTCGGCGGGCAGCGCGAAGAAGTCGGCGGCCCGCTCGCTCCACTGGTTGATCCGGCCGTCCGGCCCGATCGCGAAGGTGGCGACCCGGATGTACTCGTAGATCGACCCGGGGTCGATGTCACCCCAGCGGGCCTGCTGCACCGGGGAGGGGGGCGGCGGTGCGACCGGCGGCGCGCCCGACTGCCCGGGCACCGCGGCATGGCCGCTGCTGCCAGTCAGCGCTTCCCGCGCCGGCATGCTGTTCAAGGACCGACCCCTCCAACCCGCGACCATCCGGATGTCGAGAAGACCGAGTATTCATCATCCGGGGGCGGCCGCACACGCCCCCGACATCACAACATCAAATCGAGCGAAGGTTTTTGTCCGGCGCCCCGCACCACCGGCCCGCCGCACCCGCGCCCCCGGTCCGCTTCCGTGCGCCCACCCCCCGATTGTCATGGACAGGCGGGCGCTATTCGAAAATCTGCTCGAAGAATCCGCTCGGTTCATTCCCGATCCGCCTCCTTCCCCGGCAATTCCTGCTCGAACCAGACCACTTTGCCCATCCCCTCGGCCCTGGCCCCCCAGCGCAGCGCCAGCCGGCGGACCAGCTCCAGGCCCCGCCCGCCCTCGTCCGCCTCGGCCGCGTGCCGCTCCCTGGGCGGGTCCGGCATCGGGTCAGAGATCTCCACCAGCAGCACCCCGGCCAGGGTCAGCCGGACCCCGATCGGCGCGCTGGCGTACCGCACCGAGTTGGTCACCAGCTCGCTCACCAGCAGCTCGACGGTGTCGGTCAGTTCGGCCACGTCCCAGTCCCGCAGCGCCCCGCGGACCAGCCGGCGGGCCCGGGAGACCGCGGTCGGCTCGGCCGGCAGGGTCCAGCCGACCGTCCGGGCGCCCTCCTCGCCGCGGCCCAGCCGGGCCAGCAGCAGTGCCACGTCGTCCGGCTCGCGGCCCTGCTCCATGGTGTCCAGCACCGCCTCGCAGGCGTGCTGGATGGACGGGTAGGGCTTCTCCAGCACCGACTGCAGCCGCCCCAGCCCGACGTCCAGGTCCTTGTCCCGCGACTCCACCAGGCCGTCCGTGCACAGCGCCAGCACGCTGCCCTCCGGCACCTTGAGCTCGACCGACTCGAAGGCCACCCCGCCGACCCCCAGCGGCGCCCCCGAGGGCAGCTCCAGCACCCGCCCCCGGCCGCCCGGCAGCGGGCCGCCGGAGCGGGCCGGGCCGGGCCGCTCCGGGCTGACCAGCACCGGCGGGATGTGGCCCGCCTTGGCCATGGTCAGCCGCGCGGTGGCGGGGTCGTAGACGGCGTAGACGCAGGTCGCCAGCAGCGCCTCGTCCGGACCCTGCGCCAGGTCGTCGGCCAGCTCGTGGACGTGCCGCAGCAGCACGTCCGGCGGCAGGTCCAGGGCGGCCAGCACCCGCACCGCGGTGCGCAGCCGACCCATCGTGGCGGCCGCCCGCAGCCCGTGCCCCATCACGTCGCCGACCACCAGCGCGGTCCGGTCGCCGGGCAGCGGGATGACGTCGAACCAGTCGCCGCCGACCTCGGTGCCGCTGCTGCCCGGCACGTACCGGTAGGCCACCTCCAGGCCGGTGGGCTGCGGCACCTGCTGGGGCAGCAGGGTGCGCTGCAGGGTGAGCGCGGCGGTGCGCTCGCGGACGTAGAGCCGGGCGTTGTCCAGCGAGCTGCCGGCCCGGTCGGCCAGCTCCACCGAGAAGGCCAGGTCGTCCCGGTCGAAGCCCTCCCGGCGGCCGGCCCGGCTGAGCACCAGCAGCCCGATCACGATCCCGCGGGCCCGCAGCGGCACCACCAGCACCGAGTGCACGCCGAGCGCCTGGGCGGCCCGCACCTTGGGGTCGCCGGGATACGTGGCGCTCTCCAACTCCTCGGAGCCGGAGAGCAGTTCGGGCACGCCGGTGCGCAGCACCCGGCCGAACGAGGAGTCCTCGGCGAAGGTCACCCGGGCGCCCCGACGGAGCATCACCTCGACGTCCGCGCCGTCCCGGTTGGCCGCCACGCCGAGCTGCAGCAGCGAGGTGCGGCGGTCGTGGCCGTGCTTGGGCAGGTCGTCCCCGTGCTCCACCGCCTGGAGCAGGATCGCGCCCGCGAAGTCGGCGAGCCGGGGCACCGCGGCGCCGGCCAGCTCCTGGGCGATCCGGCCGGCGTCCAGCAGGTCGCCGATCCGCGAGCCGAACTCGTTGAGCAGCGCGAGCCGGCGGCGGGCGTGCTCGACCTTGGCCACCGCCCGGTAGCGCTCGGTCACGTCCATCACGGTGCCGGAGATGCCGAGCACCCGGCCGGCCCGGTCGGTCAGCCGGCTGTACGACATCGAGCGGTAGCCGCCGGTGCGGGCGGTCAGCGGGGAGGCCAGGGTCACGTCGATCACCGGCTCGCCGGTGGCCAGCACCTGACGCTGGATCACGGTGATCTCGTCGGCCGCCCGGTCCGGCAGGGTCTCGCCGGTGGTGCGGCCGACGTGCTCCTCGGCCGGCACGCCGTTCATCTCGGCCAGGGTCTGGTTCACGGCGGTGTAGCGCAGCTCGGTGTCGAGCACCGCGATGCCGAGCGCGGACTGCTCGAAGAGCGCGTCCCGGACGGCGAGGTCGCGCTCCACGGCCTGCACCCGGCCCGACTCGGCGAGCGCGACCAGCAGGAACGGGGTGCCGTCGCCGTCCACCAGCAGCGAGATCCGGGCGTCCACCCGGACCAGCGGGCCGTCCCGGTGGTGCAGTTCGGTCAGGCCCTTCCAGCCGCCGGTGCGCAGCGCCTGGGCGATCGCCTCCCGGGTCCGCAGGACCAGGGCCTGGTCCACCATCAGCTCCTCGATCCGGCGGCCCACCAGCACCTCGTTGGGCCAGCCGAGCAGCTGCTCGGCGGCCGGGCTCCAGAGCACCACCCGGCCGGCCGTGTCGAGCATCGCGATGGCCACCGTGACCATGTCGAAGAGGCTGCCCTGGGTGTGCTCGCCGAGCAGCTCGCCGAGCCCCGGGGCGCCCTGCGGGAACGGCTCGGCCGGGCCGCCGCGCACCGAGGCCGGCGCCGCCGGCGCGGCGCCGCCGCGCACCGGCGGGCGGTCCTGGCCGACCCCTCCGCGCCCGCGCAGGCGCGCGCGAGCGGCCGCCCCTCCGGTCCGCCCGGGCCGGGCCCGGCCGCTCCCCGTGCTGGTCACCGACCGGGCCTCCCACACGTGCTGGCTCTCCTGATGTCACGGCTCATATGGAACTGTGACATACCGACACGAAAACCGTACTACCCGACGGCAGGTGGGTGACCCGGGGACCGGCACCGACGCCCTGACTGTCCGTCAGCCGGCGGCGAGCAGCCTCGCGACCTCCGGCAGCACCTCCCGGTCGTGCTCCAGCCAGTCCACCGCCGACAGCTCGTCCGGCCCCAGCCAGCGCACCTCGGAGTGGTCCTCCAGCGGCTCCGGCTCGCCCTCCAGCAGCTCGGCGGACCAGATCCGCAGCACCAGCCCGGCCCGGATCGGCCACTCCCCCGGCAGCCGGCCGACCGCCCGGGCCCGCACGCCCAACTCCTCGAACAGCTCCCGCTCCAGCGCCTGCTGCTGCGTCTCGCCGGGCTCGGCCTTGCCGCCCGGGAACTCCCAGCGCCCGGCCACCTCGGCCGGGGCGCTGCGCCTGGCGGCCAGCACCCTGCCGTGGTGGATGAGGACGCCGCCGACCACGATCCGGTTCTCCATGCCGCCACACCCTAGGGGGTGCTGACGGTGGGACCGGGAGTGCGCCGTGCGGGCCCGGCTCGGTGGGGGTCGAGTCGGGCCCGCACGGTACCGGCCGCCCCACGAGCGTGGGAACGACCCGCCAACGGGACGTACGGGCGAGGTTTCGGTGCCGTCACGAGCCCGACCGGCTCGCTGATCGGCGCAAGGAGAGCCTGCGGCTGCCGCCGCCGACCCGATGATCCGTACCCGGCCGACCGCGATCGCCGCCTGCCGTTCGCCGCACCTGCCCCCGTGGTCCCCCGTCCGACGCACCTTCGGCGACCACCGCGACGGGCGGACCCGAACGGGCCAGGGCGTCGCGGTTCGCCCGGTTGACACCGGGACGAGCGCCTCAAGTACGACTATCGCAAGGGTGTACCGGCAATCCCCATCGCGCAAGGTCCTGGTTGGATCGGCGACGAACGGAGCAGCGCCCGAACGGCCCCGGGGCGCCGCTCAGACCGACTGCGAGGCGCCGCCCCCGCCCGCCGCGCCGCCCTGCCCGTGCACCGTCGCGAGCCGCAGCAGTTGACGCACCGCCAGCTGACGGTCCTGCGCCTTGTGCAGGTCCGACTCGGCCACCGCGGCGGCCAGCTCGTCGGGGCCGGGCGCCGCGGCCGCCCGCTCCAGCGCGGCCGCCCGCAGGTCCAGCTCGTCCGCCTGGGCGCCGGCGGCGCCCCGCACCGCGGCGCCCCAGTCGCCGGAGCGCAGCGCGCCGGTCTGCGCCCGGAGCACCTCGGCGAAGGTGCCGGCCCACTCGCGGTAGCCCACCGGGTCGCCGGCCACCGGGCCGGCCGGGCGGCGGCCCGACTCCAGGTCGATCGCGTCCATCGCCCGCAGGTAGCGGTACTGGTCGGCGCTCAGGGTCGAGCGGTCCCGGCGCAGCGGGCCGGTCAGCCCGCCGCCCTGGTCCATCAGCACGCAGGTGGCGGTGCGCCGGCCGCCCTCCCACTCCGCGCGGCTCGGGTAGAAGAAGTCCACCGAGAGCTTGGCGGGCAGCAGCCAGTGGTCCATCGCGTAGTCCTGCGCCAGGCCCTGGCACTGCGGGGTGGCCTGGTCGTGCACCTGCGACTCGGTGGGGAAGGAGTCGCCGGTCAGCTCGGTGGTGCCGACCATCTCGCCCTCGTGCGGGGTGGTGCAGGGCCGGGTGCGGACCCGGCCGCCGTCCCGGTCGAAGCAGTCGCCGGCGTGCAGCGAGAAGACCGGACCGGCGTCCAGGGCGATCGGGTGGGCGGGCAGCACCTGGGCCAGGCCCAGGCCGACCGTGGTCAGCACGCCGAGCAGGGAGAGCAGCAGGCCGCTCACGGCCAGCGCGCCGCCGCGGCCGCCACGGCGCCGGATCCGCACCCGGGCGACCGCGCCGAACGCCAGCGCCAGCGGCCAGAGCACGACGGTGACCGCGCAGACCAGCGCGGCGACCGCGAAGCCGTCGAGGCCGGGGGCGGCGGGTGCGGGCTCGGGCTCGGGGACATGAGCGGGCTCGGGCACGGCCACGGACTGCGACTCGGGCACGGCCGCGGGCTCCGGGTCCGGCTCCGGTGCCGCCTGGACCTCGTCGCCCAGCTGCTGTTCCTGCACCGCTCCGCCTCGATTCGTGCACGAGTTCGACGAACGGGGGGACTCTAGCCGAGCGCGGCCCCCGGCTCAGCGCCGGGCCAGCACCTCCCCGTGCAGCACGGCGAACCAGCCGTCCGGCTCGACCGACCAGCCGCGCCAGGCCTGCGCGATCGCGTCCAGCTCGGCCTGATCGGCCAGGCCCGCGGCCAGCGCGGTGCGGGCCAGCCCGGATCCGGTGGTGCGCTCGGCCCAGGACTCGCCCCACCACAGCCGCTCGCCCGGGGTGGCGTAGGTCCAGGTGGCGCTGCTCGCGGTGACCTCGGTGAAGCCCGCCGCACGGGCCCAGGCCAGCAGCCGGCGCCCGGCGTCCGGCTCCCCGCGGTTGGCCCGGGCGGACGCCCGGTACAGCTCCAACCAGCGGTCCAGCTCCGGGACTTCGGGGTACCAGGTCATCGCCGCGTAGTCCGCGTCACGGACCGCCAGCACCCCGCCCGGGGCCAGCACCCGGCGCATCTCGCGCAGCGCGCCGACCGGGTCGGCCAGGTGCTGCAGCACCTGGTGGGCGTGCACCACGTCGAACTCGCCGTCCGCGTAGGGCAGCTGGAAGACGTCGGCGACCTCGAAGTCGATGTTCCCGATCCCCCGGTCGGCCGCGTACGCGGCGGCCTCGGCCAGCACCTCGGCGGAGGTGTCCAGCGCGACCACCCGCCCCTCGGGGCCGACCAGCTGGGCCAGGTCGGCGGTGATGGTGCCCGGCCCGCAGCCCACGTCGAGCAGGGACTGACCCGCCGTCAGCTCCGGCAGCAGGTAGGCCGCCGAGTTCGCCGCGGTCCGGCTGCGGTGGGAGCGCAGCACGCCGTCGGTGTGGCCGTGGGTGTAGACGGCCGCCTGGTTCTGATGGTTCGTCATCGAGTTCGCCATGCCTTCGACGATAGCCACCGTCTCAGCCAGTAAGAAACTCTTTCTCGATCCGTGAGACGGGGTTAGCCTGTTCGCATGGGAAAAACCTATGAACGGATCGACGGCCGCCTGCGCTCGTTCATCGAGTCCCAGCCGGTCTTCTTCACCGCCACCGCCCCGCTCTCCGACGAGGGCCACGTCAACCTCTCCCCCAAGGGCCGGGCCGGCACCCTCGCGGTGCTGGACGACCGGACCCTGGCCTACCTCGACTTCGGCGGCAGCCACGCCGAGACCATCGCGCACCTGCGGGAGAACGGCCGGATCACGCTGATGTGGTGCGCCTTCACCGGCCCGCCCACCGTGGTCCGGGTGCACGGCCGGGGCGAGCCGGTGTTCCGGGACGACCCGCGGTTCGCCGACCTGCTCGGCCACTTCGAGCCGGGGGCCGACGGCGGCGGGCTGCGCGCCGTCGTGCTGGTGCGGGCCGAGCGGGTGAGCGACTCCTGCGGCTTCGCGGTGCCGGTGATGGAGTACCGGGGCGACCGGGCGCTGCACGCCGACTACTTCGACCGCAAGAGCGACCCCGAGTTCGCCGAGTACTGCGCGAAGAAGGAGTACGTCGGCGTGAGCGTGGACGGCCTGCCCGGCCTGCCACTGCCGCTGCCGCCCCGCCCGTGACGCCGGGCCGGCGGTGACGGGTCGTAGCCTGGGCGCCGTGACCCAGCGCCCGTACGTGACCCTCAGCGCCGCCGTGTCCATCGACGGCTACCTCGACGACGCCTCGCCGGAGCGCCTGCTGCTCTCCAACCCGGCCGACTTCGACCGGGTGGACGAGCTGCGGGCCGACTCCGACGCGGTGCTGGTCGGCTCCACCACGCTGCGCCGGGACAACCCCCGGCTGCTGGTCAACGACCCGGCGCGGCGGGCCGCCCGGGAGGCCGCCGGGCGGCCGGCGTACCCGCTGAAGGTGACCCTGAGCGGCAGCGGCGAGCTGGCCGCCGGGCTGCGGTTCTGGCACACCGGCGGGGAGCGGCTGGTCTACAGCACCGACCGCGGCGCCCGGCGGCTGACCGGCGAGCTGGCCGGACTGGCCGAGGTGGTCGCGCTCGGTCCGGCCGTGCACCTGGGCGCCGTGCTCGACGACCTCGGGCGGCGCGGGGTGCGGCGGCTGATGGTGGAGGGCGGCGGCTCGGTGCACACCCAGTTCCTCAGCGAGGGGCTGGCCGACGAGCTGCAGCTGGCCGTCGCCCCGCTGCTGGTGGGGGACGCCGCCGCGCCGCGCTTCGTCAACCCCGCCGACTTCCCCGGCGGGAGCACCCGGCGGCTGCGGCTGCTGGAAGCACGTACCGTCGGGGACGTCGTCCTGCTCCGGTACGCCCCCAAGGAGTCCGCGTGACCACCGACCCGACCGCCGCCGACCGCGCCTTCATGGAGCGCGCCATCGAGCTCTCCCGGCAGTGCCCGCCCGCCGAGCACGCCTTCTCGGTGGGCGCGGTGGTGGTCGGCGCCGACGGCGCGGTGCTCAGCGAGGGCTTCAGCCGGGAGGGCGGCGACCCGGTGGTGCACGCCGAGGAGGCCGCGCTGGCCAAGCTGCCGGCCGGCGACCCGGGGCTGCGCGGGGCCACCGTCTACAGCTCGCTGGAGCCGTGCAGCCGGCGGGCCTCCCGGCCGCGCCCGTGCGCCGAGCTGGTGCTGGCCGCCGGGGTGGCCCGGGTGGTGGTGGCCTGGCGGGAGCCGGACCTGTTCGTCACCGGCTGCGAGGGGATCGACCTGCTGCGGGCGGCCGGGGTCACCGTGGTCGAGCTGCCGGAGCTGGCGCAGGCCGCGCGCGACGTGAACCGGCACCTGCTCGACCGGTAGTCATTTTGTACGCTAGGGGAACATAACCTCGTCCCCGGGAGTCGCCGCATGACCGCCACCCAGCTCTCCGCCCGTGCCCTGCTGCTGGACATGGACGGGACCCTGGTCAACTCCGACGCGGTGGTCGAACGCTGCTGGCGCCGCTGGGCCGCCGCCCAGGGCCTCGACGGCGACCACGTGATGAGCGTGGTGCACGGCCGGCAGGGCCACCTGTCGATGGCGATCCTGCTGCCCGAGCGGCCGGTCGAGCAGAACCTCGCCGAGAACCGGGCGATGCTCGCCGCGGAGACCGCCGACACCGAGGGCATCGTCCCGGTCCCCGGCGCGCCGCGGTTCATGGCCGAGCTCGCCGGGCTGCCGCACGCCCTGGTCACCTCCGCTGACACCGGCCTGGCCCGGGTCCGGATGGCCGCCGCCGGCCTGCCCTACCCCGAACTGGCCGTCACCGCCGAACAGGTCGGCGCCAGCAAGCCCGACCCGGAGGGCTTCCTGAAGGCCGCCGCCGCACTGGGCGTCGACCCCGCCGACTGCCTGGTCTTCGAGGACTCCCAGGCGGGCATCCAGGCCGGGCTCGCCGCCGGCATGCGGGTGGTCGGCGTGGGACCGCGCGCCGCCGCCCACCGGCCGACCGTCCAGGTCGCCGACCTGACCTCCGTCCGGGTCACCCGCGACGCGGACGGCGGCCTGCTGGTCGCCCTCTGACGGCCCGTCGGGCCAGACTGGCCCCATGGCCCGCCCACTCGTCGAGATCCGCCTGCGCCGCGTCTACGACCCGCCCGAGCCCGCCGACGGCTACCGGGTGCTCGCCGACCGGCTCTGGCCGCGCGGGCTGGCCAAGGAACGGGCCGGACTCGACGAGTGGGCCAAGGACCTGGCCCCCTCCACCGAGCTGCGCCACTGGCTGCACGAGGCCCCCGAGCAGCGCGGGGCCGAGTTCGCCGAGCGCTACCGCGCGGAGCTCGACACCCCCGCGGCGCGGGCCCGCCTCGCCGCGCTGCGCGCCCACCCCGTGCTCACCCTGCTGACCGCCAACAAGGACCCGCGGGCCCGCCACACCGCCGTGCTCGGCGAGCTGCTGCGCACCTGACGGGCAGCCAGGTCCTGGCGGGTGACCGACTCCTGGCGAGTGGTCAGCTCCTGATGCGCTGGGTGACGGCGATGCAGCCGACCACCAGCAGGGCGGTCAGCGGCGCGGCCGGCGGAGTGTGCTCCCCCAGCACCAGCACGGCCCAGCAGAGCGTGAGCAGCGGCTGGGCCAGCTGGAGCTGGCTGGCCCGCGGCACCCCGATCGCGGCCATCCCCCGGTACCAGATCACGAAGGCGCCGAACTGCGAGACCGTGGCCAGGTAGCCGAGCCCCAGCAGGCCGTGCGCGGTCAGCCGCACCGGCTCGGCCGGCAGCGCGATCGCGCAGGTCAGCGCCATGACCGGGGCCGCGGCGACGACCGCCCAGGCGATCACCTGCCAGCCGGGCATCCGCCCGGCCAGCCGCCCGCCCTCCGCGTAGCCGGCCGCGCAGATCAGCAGCGCGGCGAGCAGGCAGCCGTCCGCCGGGGTCGGGCGGCCGGCGCTCTGCTGCAGCGTGAAGGCCAGCACCGCGGCCGCCCCGGCGAGCGCGGCCCACCAGAACGCCCGGGGCGGCCGGGCGCCGGTGCGCAGCGCCGAACAGGCGGCGGTGGCCAGCGGCAGCAGCCCGATCACCACGGCGGAGTGCGCGGTCGAGGAGGCGCGCAGCGCGAAGGTGGTCAGCAGCGGGAAACCCACCACGCAGCCGCCGGCCACCACGAGCAGCCCCGGCCAGTCCGCCCGCCGGGGCACCGGCACCCGCCACACCGCCAGGCAGACGGCGGCCGGGACCGCGGCCAGCAGTCCGCGCAGCCCCGTGGCCGACCACGGGCCGAAGCCCTCCAGCGCCCAGGCGGTCGCGGGGAAGCTGAAGGAGAAGAGGAAGACGGCGGACGCGGCCAGGGCGGTCCCGCCGACCGCTATCGAGCGGCTGAAGATAGCGCTACCTTGTACTGTCATGAACGAGCGTAGCAGTCGAGGGTGAAGGCATCGAGATGGACCGCACGACCGTGGGCGAACTGGCCCTGATGCTCCGCCAGGAGATCACCCGCTACTCTCCGGGCGAGAAGCTGCCGTCCAGCCGCGACCTGATGCAGCGCCACCAGGTCAGCCCCGTGACGGTCTCCCGGGCGATCGCCGCGCTGGCCGCCGAAGGGCTGGTGGTCTCCCGCCCCGGCGCCGGGGTCTTCCGCGCCGAGGCACCGCGCCCGGCCGCCGGACTCGGCGACACCTCCTGGCAGGAGGTGGCGCTCAGCGCCGAGGCGGGCGTGCCCCCGGCCCGCAGCACCGACGCCACCGGCGTGCTCACCACCCTGGCCACCGCCCCGCCCGAGGCCATCGACCTCAACGCCGGCTACCTGCACCCCTCGCTGCAACCCGAGCGCGCACTGGCCGGCGCACTCGCCCGGGCCGGCCGCCGGCCCGGCGCCTGGAGCCGCCCGCCGGTCGAAGGCCTGACCGAACTGCGGGCCTGGTTCGCCCGGGACATCGCCGACGGCCTGAGCGCCGCCGACGTGCTGATCGCCGCCGGCGGCCAGAGCGCCCTGAGCACCGCGCTGCGCTCGCTGGCCGCGCCCGGCGCACCCGTGCTGGTGGAGTCGCCCACCTACCCCGGGGTGCTCGCCGTCGCCCGGGCCGCCGGACTGCGGCCCGTCCCCGTGCCGGTGGACGCCGACGGGGTGCGCACCGACCTGCTCGCCGAGGCGTTCGCCGCCAGCGGCGCCCGGCTCTTCGTCAGCCAACCGCTCTTCCAGAACCCGACCGGCGCCGTGCTCACCCCCGAGCGGGGCCGGGAGGTGCTGCGGATCGCCCGGGCGGCAGGCGCCTTCGTGGTGGAGGACGACTTCGCCCGCCGGCTGGTGCACGCCGACGCGCCCGACCTGCCGCCGCCGCTGGCCGCCGACGACCCGGACGGCGTGGTGGTGCACATCCGCTCGCTCACCAAGCCCACCTCGCCCAACCTGCGGGTCGCGGCGCTCGCCGCCCGCGGGCCGGCGCTCGCCCGGCTGCGCTCGGTGCAGGCCGTGGACAGCTTCTTCGTGCCGCGCCCGCTCCAGGAGGCCACCCTGGAGCTGGTCGGCGCCCCCGCCTGGTCGCAGCACCAGCGCGCGCTGGCCGAGGCGCTGCGCGAGCGGCGCACCGCGCTGGCCGGCGCGCTCGCCCGCACCCACCCCGAACTGCTGCCGGCCCGGATCCCGCAGGGCGGCTTCAACCTCTGGGTCCGGCTGCTGGCCACCGTCACCCCCGAGGCGCTGGCCACCGCCGCGCTGCGCGGCGGCGTCGCCGTCACCCCCGGCACGCCGTACTTCACGGCCGAGCCGCCCGCCCCGCAGCTGCGGCTCAGCTACGCCCCCGCCGAGTCGCCGGGCCACCTCGCCGAGGGCGCCCGCCGCCTGCTGCACGCCCTCGACCAGTGCTCACTCACTCGTTGACCGGCCAGGCCTGGCTCGCCACGCTGACCCGGTTCCAGGCGTTGATGGTGGTGATCAGCCAGAGCAGCTCGGCCAGTTCGGTCTCCTCGAACTGCTCGGCCGCCGC
Source organism: Kitasatospora viridis (assembly GCF_007829815.1). Classification (NCBI taxonomy): domain Bacteria; kingdom Bacillati; phylum Actinomycetota; class Actinomycetes; order Kitasatosporales; family Streptomycetaceae; genus Kitasatospora; species Kitasatospora viridis. The sequence continues at coordinate 2,195,712 of NZ_VIWT01000001.1, forward strand.
CCCCCAGACCTGCTCGCCGACCGGCCCCTCGGAGAGCCGGGTGACCGCCTCGGTGAGGGCCAGCGCCGCCCGCTCGCGGGCGGTGAACAGGCCGGTCTCCCGCCACACCGGGAGCAGCAGCAGGCGGCGCTGCTCCTCGCCGCCGGTCAGCGCGTCGGCGGTGTGCGAGTCCACGCAGTAGGCGCAGCCGTTGATCTGCGAGGCCCGGGTGCGGACCAGCTCCTTCAGGCCGGCCTCCAGGTCGCTGCCGGCGGTCGCGCGGTCCAGCGCGACCATGGCGCGCATGGCCGCCGGGGCCAGCTTGTCGGCCGCGATGCGGACCGCGATCTCGGGCTTGGTGGTGGTGTCGGTCTTGGTGTCCGTCTTCGTCGTCGTCATGTGTATGACTCTAGAAGTCGAGTGGACCGACGATAAGGTCCATTTCCATGACGGATGATTGGACCACTTTCGGGGTCGACCTCCACCTCGACCTCGCCTCCGGACAGGCCGCCGGCGAGGGCGCGCGCGCCGCGCTGGAGCGCTCGCTGCGCGAGGCGGTCCGGGCCGGCCGGCTCGCCACCGGCGCCCGACTGCCCGCCACCCGGGCCCTGGCGGCCGAGCTCGGCCTCTCCCGGGGCACGGTCACCGCCGCCTACGAACAGCTCGTCGCCGAGGGCTACCTGATCGCCCGTCACGGCTCCGGCACCCGGGTCGCCGAGGTGGTCCGACCGCAGGCCCGGGGCGGCCGGGGCGGCTCCGCGCCACCCCGGCACGACCTGCGCCCCGGCTCCCCGGACGTCGGCTCCTTCCCCGTCGCGGCCTGGCTGCGGGCCTCGCGCAAGGCACTCGGCGAGGCCGGCCCCACCGCCTTCGGCTACGGCGACCCGCGCGGGCGGCCCGAGCTGCGCGCCGCGCTCGCCGACTACCTCGGCCGGGCCCGCGGGGTGGACGCGGCGCCCGGCCGGATCGTGGTCACCACCGGCTACGTCCAGGCCCTCGCCCTGCTCGCCCGGGTGCTGCCGCCCGGCGCCTTCGCGATGGAGGACCCGGGGCTGCCCTTCCACCGCGAGGTGGTCCGGCACGCGGGCCGCGAGGTCGTCCCGCTACCGGTGGACGCCGACGGTGCGGACCCGTCCGCACTCCCGTCCCGCGGCATCGCCGCCGCCGTGGTCACCCCCGCCCACCAGTACCCGACCGGCGTGACCCTGCGCGCCGAGCGCCGCCGCGCACTGGCCGCCTGGGCCCGCGACGCCTCGGCCCTGGTCGTCGAGGACGACTACGACGGCGAGTTCCGCTACGACCGCCAACCGGTCGGCGCCCTCCAGGGCACCGCCCCGGACCGGGTCGCCTACGTCGGCACGGCGGCCAAGACGCTCGCCCCCGGCGTCCGGCTGGCCTGGCTGGTGCTGCCGGGCGACCTGGTCGAACCGGTGATGCGCGCCAAACGGCTCACCGACTTCCAGACCGAGGCACTGGGCCAGCTCACCCTCGCCGAGTTCCTCACCTCGCACGCCTACGACCGCCACGTCCGGTCCGGCCGCGCCCGCTACCGCCGCCGCCGGGACCTGCTGCTCCAGGCCCTGACCGGCCATCAGGTGGAGGGCGTCGCCGCGGGCCAGCACGTCCTGCTCGCCCTCCCCGCCCAATCGCCCCCCGAGCCACTCCTCCTCCAACGCGCCGCCGCCCACGGCCTCACCTTCGGCACCCTCACCGAGCACTGGCACACCCCCACCACCCCGCCCCACCGCCAGGGCCTCGTCCTCGGCTACGGCACCCCCCGCGACGCCGCCTACCCCCCGGCGGTGGCGGCACTGAGCGCCCTGCTGCGGGAGGAACTGGGGTAGCACATGATTGCCGCCTCATCGGCGCCGACGTACAGTTTCTTGTACCTATCAGAGGAGTCGAGCCGTGAAGACCATGACCTACTCCGAGTCGCGCGCACGGTACGCCGAAGTGCTCAACGCGGTCACGGACGACCGCGAGGAGATAGTGATCACCCGCGCCGGGCGCGAGCCGGTGGTCATCGTGTCGCTGGAGGACTACCAGTCCCTGAAGGAGACCGCCTACCTGCTGCGCAGCCCTGCGAACGCGCGCCGCCTGCTGGCCTCGATCGAAGAGCTGGAGACCGGCGGCGGGACGGTGCGGGAGCTGGCGGATCCCGAGTGAAGCTCGTCTTCTCCTCCCGGGCCTGGGAGGACTACCTGTGGTGGCAGCTCCAGGACCGCAAGATCCTCAGGCGCATCAACACACTCATCGCCGACGTGGCACGCAACGGCAACGAAGGCATCGGCAAGCCCGAACCCCTCAAACACGGCTTCCAGGGGTACTGGTCACGCCGGATCAACGACGAGCACCGGCTCATCCACAAAGTCACCGACGATTCCGTCCTGATCGCCCAGTGCCGCTACCACTACGAGAGCTGACCCGAGGGGTCGGCCCTTCAACCGTGACACCAGAAGGGGGCCGAACCGCACACCGCGGCTCGGCCCCCTCCATGGGTGCATCAGACGTTGAAGCGGAACTCCACCACGTCGCCGTCCTGCATGACGTAGTCCTTGCCCTCGATGCGGGACTTGCCCTTGGCGCGGGCCTCGGGGATGGAGCCGCACTCGACGAGGTCGTCGTAGGAGACGATCTCGGCCTTGATGAAGCCGCGCTGGAAGTCGGTGTGGATGACGCCAGCGGCCTCGGGGGCGGTGGCGCCCTTCTTGATGGTCCAGGCGCGCACCTCCTTGGGGCCGGCGGTCAGGTAGGTCTGCAGGCCGAGGGTGTCGAAGCCGACGCGGCCCAGGGTGGCCATGCCGGGCTCCTCCTGGCCCATGGACTGGAGGAGCTCCAGGGCCTCGTCGTCGTCCATGCCGATCAGCTCGGACTCGATCTTGGCGTTGAGGAAGATGGCCTCGGCGGGGGCGACCAGGCCGCGCAGGCCGTTCTTGAAGTCCTCGTTCTCCAGCTCCTCCTCGTCCACGTTGAAGACGTAGAGGAACGGCTTGGTGGTGAGCAGGTGCAGGTCCCGGATCGGGGTGGCGTCGAAGCCGGTCTCGAAGAGGGTCTTGCCGGACTCCAGGATCTGCTGCGCGGCCTCGACGGCGACCAGGGTGGCGGCCGACTCCTTCTTCAGCCGGGCCTCCTTCTGCAGTCGCGGCAGCACCTTCTCGATGGTCTGCAGGTCGGCCAGGATCAGCTCGGTGTTGATGGTCTCGATGTCGTCCTTGGGCGAGACCTTGCCGTCCACGTGCACCACGTCCGGGTCCTGGAAGGCCCGGATGACCTGGCAGATCGCGTCCGACTCGCGGATGTTCGCGAGGAACTTGTTGCCCAGGCCCTCGCCCTCGGAGGCGCCCCGGACGATGCCGGCGATGTCGACGAAGTCGACGGTGGCGGGCAGGATCCGCTCCGAGCCGAAGATCTTCGCCAGCACGGCCAGTCGGGCGTCCGGAACGCCGACCACGCCGACGTTGGGCTCGATGGTGGCGAACGGGTAGTTGGCCGCCAGGACGTCGTTCTTGGTCAGGGCGTTGAACAGGGTCGACTTCCCGACGTTGGGCAGACCGACGATTCCGATCGTGAGCGACATGAAGCGAGTCCCGTGGGCTTGGAGGTCGTGGAGCGGCACCCTACGGGGCCGACCGCCAAGTCTACGGGGCCGCACCGGAACGCCTCGCCCCGCGCCGGGAGGCCGGACCCGGAAGGCAGGACACGGACGACTCATGAGGGCTCATTACCCATGGTGATGTAAATCGGACCGTACGTTGGGCATGTGGAGCAGAGCATCCGTACCCAGCCCCCCGGGCCCCGACGCCGTCCGCCGGCCGCCGGCCGGGGTCGCGAGGCCGCCGTACCCGGGCCGGCCGCGCCGCGTGACGGCGGCGCCGCACGGCCCACCCGACTGCGGCCGGCCGGGCCCGCCCCGTTGCTGGCCCGGCTGCGCCGCCGGGTGCAGGCCGGCGGCCCGCGGACCGGGCCGCCGACCCGGCTGACCGGCATCGGCACCGGCGTCTTCGCCGTGCTCGGCACGCTCGCCTTCGGCCTGCTGGACCAGTTCCTCTTCGGCGGCCTCGGGACGCTGTTCGGCCTGGGCTTCGTGCTGGTCTGCTTCCAGGCGGCGGTCCGGGTGCGGCTGGCCGACCTGCCCGCCGCGCCGATCAGCGGGCCGATCGCCTTCGCGGTGACCGTCGGGCTGCTCGCGCCGGCGCAGGTGCCCGGGGTGGTCGGCCAGGTGCTGGCGCTGTGCAGCGGGCTGGCCATGCGGGCCGGCTGGCTGTTCGGCGGCACCGGGCTGGCCGCGCTGATCGTGGTCGCCCGGTTCGTCGCCCAGCGCCGCATCCGTCGTAACCGGGGCTGACGCCGCAGTCGGGACTGGCGCCGCAGCCGGAGCTGACGCCGGGTCAGCGTCCGGCGGCCGCCATCGCCGCGCCGACGATCCCGGCGTCGTTGCGCAGCTCGGCCGGCACCACCTTGGCGGCCCGCTCGGTCAGCAGCGGCAGGAACTTCTCGTGCTTGCGGCTGACCCCGCCCCCGATGATCACCAGCTGCGGACAGAACAGCCGCTCCACCAGGTCCAGGTACTCGTCCACCCGGACCGCCCACTCGGCCCAGCTCAGCCCGTGCCGCTCGCGGGCCGCCGAGGAGGCCCGCCGCTCGGCGTCCTTACCGCGCAGCTCCAGGTGGCCCAGCTCGGTGTTGGGCACCAGCACGCCGCCGCTGAACAGCGCGCTGCCGATCCCGGTGCCGAAGGTGAGCAGCAGCACCGTGCCGCGCTCGTCCCGCCCGGCGCCGTGGGTGACCTCGGCCAGGCCCGCGGCGTCCGCGTCGTTGACCACCACCACCGGGCAGTCGAGGGTGCGCTCGAAGAGCCCGGCGGCGTCCAGCCCGATCCAGCCCGGGTCCACGTTGGCCGCGGTCCTGGTGCTGCCGTCCACCACCACGCCGGGGAAGGTCAGCCCGACCGGCCCGTGGTGCGCGAAGTGCTCGACCACCTCGCGCACGGCCCGCGCCACAGCCTCCGGCTCGGCCGGCTGCGGGGTGAGCACCTTGTGCCTGGGCTGGGCCAGGGCGCCGCGGCCGATGTCGACCGGCGCACCCTTGATCCCCGAACCGCCGATGTCCACTCCGAACACCTGAGGTGTGGTCACTTCGCTGCTCCTTCCAGAGTCCAGGCTCCTCACGGTAGGTGAGGAGCCTGGTGCGGGCAGCTCGAAAGCGACTACTCGGCGATTACTCGGCGACCTTGCCGGCCGCCTCCGCCCGCAGGTCGCGGCGCAGCTCCTTGGGCAGCGAGAAGGTGAGGGTCTCCTCGACGGTGCGGACCACCTCGACCTCGCCGAAGCCGCGCTCGGCCAGCCAGGCCAGCACGCCCTGCACCAGGATCTCCGGCACCGAGGCGCCGGAGGTGAGGCCGACGGTGGCGACGCCGTCCAGCCAGGCCTCGTCCAGCTCCTCGGCGAAGTCCACCAGGTGGCCGGCCTTGGCGCCGTACTCCAGGCCGACCTCGACCAGCCGGATCGAGTTGGAGGAGTTCTTGGAGCCGACCACGATCAGCAGGTCGGTCTCGGGGGCGATCTGCTTGACCACCACCTGGCGGTTCTGGGTGGCGTAGCAGATGTCGTCGCTGGGCGGCGAGACCAGCAGCGGGAAGCGCTTCTTCAGCTCGCCGACGGTGGCCATGGTCTCGTCCACCGAGAGCGTGGTCTGGGAGAGCCAGACCACCTTGGACTCGTCGCGCACCTGCACGTTGGCCACGTCCTCGGCGCCGTCCACCAGGTGGATCCGCTCCGGGGCCTCGCCCATGGTGCCGACCACCTCCTCGTGGCCCTCGTGGCCCACCAGCAGGATGTCGTAGTCCTCCTCGGCGAACCGGACGGCCTCCTTGTGCACCTTGGTGACCAGCGGGCAGGTGGCGTCGATGGTGGCGAGCTTGCCGGCCCGCGCCTCGTCGTGCACCGAGGGGGCCACGCCGTGCGCCGAGAAGACCACGATCGAGCCCTCGGGCACCTCCTCCGTCTCGTCGACGAAAATCGCGCCCTGCTTCTCCAGGGTCTGCACGACGTACTTGTTGTGGACGATCTGCTTGCGGACGTAGATCGGCGCCCCGTACTGCTCCAGGGCCTTCTCCACGGCGATGACGGCACGGTCCACGCCCGCGCAGTAGCCCCGGGGGGCGGCGAGCAGGACACGGCGCTGAGCGGTGGTCGACATGGCACCCATGCTACGGGCGGTGCGCGGCCCCGGTGTGCCGCGCCGGAACTCCCCGGCATTCCGTGCTCACACCCCGTCAGGTGGTGCAATCGGTGCCGTGACCCTGCGACCCGCCACCGGCGGCGCCCTGCGCCGCAGCCTCGGCCTGCGCGACCTGGTGGTCTACGGCCTGCTGTTCATCGCGCCGATGGCGCCGGTGGGGATCTTCGGGGTGCTGGACGCCAAGAGCCACGGCGCGGTCGCCGCGGTCTACCTGGCCGCCACCGCGGCGATGGGGTTCACCGCCTTCTCCTACGCGCAGATGGTCCACGCGGTGCCGCAGACCGGGTCGGTCTTCGCCTACGCCCGGGCCGGGCTGGGCGAGACCGCCGGGTTCGTCGCGGGCTGGATGGCGATGCTGGACTACCTGCTGGTCCCGGCGGTCGCCTACCTGTTCTCCGGGATCGCGATGCACGCCCTGGTGCCGGGCGTGTCGCGGTGGGCCTGGACGGTGCTCGCGGTGCTGGTGACCACCGCGCTCAACCTGGCGGGGGTGCGCACCGCCGCGGTGGTCGGGTTCGCGGTGCTGGCGCTGGAGCTGGCGGTGCTGGCCGTCTTCCTGGCCGCCGCGGTGGTGCAGCTGGTCCGGCACGGGGCGGCCCGGCCCGTGCTCTCCCCGCTGACCGGGATCGGCGGCTTCAGCCCGGGCGCGGTGCTCTCCGCGGTGAGCGTGGCCGTCCTCTCCTACCTGGGCTTCGACGCGATCGCCTCGTTCGTCGAGGAGGCGGTGGGCGCCTCGGCGGCGGTGGCCCGGGCGGTGCTGCTCTGCCTGGTACTGGCCGGGGTGCTGTTCGTCGCGCAGACCTACCTGGCCGCGCTGCTGGATCCGGTCCCCCCGGCGCAGCTGGCCGCCCACCCGGACCAGCAGGGCTCGGCCTTCTACGACACCGCGGAGCACGCTGTCGGCCACTGGCTGCACACCCTGGTCGCGGTCAGCAAGGCGATCGGGGCGGCCTTCGCCGCGCTGGCCGGGCAGGCGGCGGCCGGCCGGCTGGTCTTCGCGATGGCCCGGCAGGGCCGGCTGCCCCGGCAGCTGGCCCTGGTGGACCCGGACTCGGGCGTGCCGCGCCGGGCGCTGCTGCTGGCGGCGCTGGTCACCCTGGGGGCGGCGGCCTGGGCGGCCGGGCGCGGCGACGGGCTGGACCGGCTCACCTCGGTGGTGGACATCGGCGCGCTGACCGCCTTCGTGCTGCTGCACGCCTCGGTGATCGGCTGGTACCTGCTGCGGCAGCACTCCCGGGACCGGCTGCGCCACCTGGTGCTGCCGGTGCTGGGCATCGTGGTGCTCCTCGCGGTGATCTGGCGGGCGAGCCACTCGGCGCAGCTGGCCGGGGCGCTCTGGCTGCTGGTCGGGCTCGCGGTCGTCTGGGCGCAGGGGGCGGGTCCTGTCGGGCAGCGGCGCTAGCCTCTTGGGCATGGCCAATCCGAGCTCCCCCGAAGCCCCGCTCCCGGTCGGCAAGGTCTCGCAGCTGATCGGCGGCTGGGTCGACCGGCTCGGCGCGGTCTGGGTGGAGGGTCAGATCACCCAGCTCAGCCGCCGCCCCGGCATGCAGTTCCTGACCCTGCGCGACCCGGAGCAGGACGTCTCACTGGTCGTCACCTGCTTCCGCTCGGTGGTCGAGCCGCTGGCCGACACCCTGCAGGAGGGCTCCCGGGTGATCGTGCACGCCAAGCCGGAGTGGTACGCGGGGCGCGGCACGCTCTCGCTGCGGGCCACCGAGATCCGGCTGGTCGGCCTGGGCGAACTGCTGGCCCGGCTGGAGCAGCTCAAGCGCCGGCTCGGCGCGGAGGGGCTGTTCGACGCCGAGCGCAAGCGCCCGCTGCCGTTCCTGCCGCAGTGCGTGGGCCTGGTGACCGGCCGGGCCTCGGCGGCCGAGCGGGACGTGCTGGAGGTGGCCCGGCGGCGCTGGCCGGCGGTCCGCTTCGAGGTGCGCAACGTGCTGGTGCAGGGCGCGCAGGCGGCCGCCCAGGTGGCCCGGGCGGTGCGCGAGCTGGACGCGCACCAGGACGTGGACGTGATCGTGGTGGCCCGCGGCGGCGGCAGCGTGGAGGACCTGCTGCCGTTCTCCGACGAGGAGCTGTGCCGCACCGTGGCGGCCGCCCGCACCCCGGTGGTCAGCGCGATCGGCCACGAGCCGGACCAGCCGCTGCTGGACTGGGTGGCCGACCTGCGGGCGGCCACCCCGACCGACGCGGCGAAGCGGGTGGTGCCGGACGTCGGCGAGGAGCAGGCCCGGGTGCGCCAGCTGCGCGACCGGGCCCGGCGCAGCGTGACCGACCTGGTGCGGCGGGAGCTGGCCGGGCTGGCCGGGGTGCGCAGCCGGCCCGCGCTGGCCGCCCCGCACCGGCTGCTGGACGAGCGCTCGGCGGAGCTGACCGCGCTGCTGGACCGGGCCCGGCGCACCCTGGGGCACCGGCTGGACCGGGCCGAGTCGGACCTCGGCCACCTGGGCGAGCGGGTGCTGGCGCTCTCCCCCGCGGCGACGCTGCAGCGCGGCTACGCGGTGCTGCAGCGGGCGGACGGGCACGTGGTGACCGACCCGGCGGTGCTGGCCCCGGACGAGCCGCTGCACGCCCGGGTGGCGGGCGGCGCCTTCGAGGTGACGGTGCGCCAGGACCCTGCCGAGTAGCCGTCAGGGCCGCTTGCGGGAGAGCGGCAGGGAGTGCTCCGCGAAGCCGAGGCTGCGGTAGAGGCCCTCGCCGCCGGGTGTGGCGTGCAGGTCGACCCGGGTCGCGCCGCGCTCGTCGAACCAGGCCACCAGCGCCTCGGTGCAGGCCCGGGCGTAGCCGCGCCGGCGGGCCCCGGGGTCGGTGCAGATGTTGAAGACGAAGCCGAACAGCCCCAGCGGGTGGCCGGGCGCGGGCAGCCGCTCCTCCAGGGTGCCGACCGCGCAGGCGGCCAGCCGGCCGGGCAGCTCGGGGTGGTCCACCACGAAGGCGCCCATGGTGCCGGCCGCCGGGTCGCCGGCGAGCCGCTCGCGCAGCATCCGCTCGGCGGTGGCCTGCCAGGGTCCGGGGCGGGCCTCGCCCTGCATCGCCTCGAACATCAGCGCCCGGAGCCGGACCAGCTCGGCGGCGTCCCCGGCCTTCGCCTGTCGCACGGTGATCATGGCCCGAACCTTAGGGGGTGTCTTACGGATCACGCCGGGCGGGCGCCGCTGCGCGCGGCACCGGTTTGTCCGGGGCACCCCCTACCCTGGCCCCATGGCTGACGAGGACGCGAAGACCGCCGGACCGACCAGTGCCGAGCTCGGGTACGAGGAGGCCCGGGACGCCCTGCTGGACGTGGTGCGGCGGCTGGAGGCGGGCGGCACCGGGCTGGAGGAGTCGCTGGCGCTGTGGGAGCGCGGCGAGGAGCTAGCCAAGGTCTGCCAGCGCTGGCTGGACGGCGCCCGGGAGCGGCTGGACGCGGCGCTGGCCGCGGAGGACGCGCCGGCGGCGGCCGGCGAGTGAGCGGGGCCGGTGCGGCGTGACGCAGGTCACTCGCCGGTTCGGGAATGGTTGAAAATTCACCCACGTTGGGTGGGGGTGAACGGCAGCAGCCGGGACCGACTCACCCAACTCCCGAGGTAACCGCACCCATGAGCATCACCAACGAGACCCTCGCGCTCGACTCCGCCGCGCAGGACCTGCTCTTCCGCGAGGCCCACACGGTCAGCGCGTTCACCGACGAGCCGGTCTCCGACGAGCAGGTCCAGGCCATCTACGACCTGGTCAAGTACGCCCCGACCGCCTTCAACCAGCAGCCGCTGCGCGTCCTCCTGGTGCGCAGCACCGAGGCCCGCGAGCGCCTGGTCGCGCACCTGTCGGACGGCAACAAGGCGAAGACCCTGGCCGCCCCGCTGGTCGCGGTGCTGGCCGCCGACAACGAGTTCCACGAGGAGCTCCCCGAGCTGTTCCCGGCCTTCCCGCAGGCCAAGGACGTCTTCTTCAGCGAGCGCCCGGTGCGCGAGGCCTCGGCCGGCTTCAACGCCGCGCTGCAGGCCGGCTACTTCCTGCTCGGCGTGCGCGCCGCGGGCCTGGCCGCCGGCCCGATGACCGGCTTCGACGCCGCGGGCGTCACCAAGGAGTTCTTCCCGGAGGGCGACCACACGGCCCTGCTGGTGGTCAACATCGGCACCGCCGCCGCCGAGGGCGCCTGGTTCCCGCGCAGCCCGCGCCTGGCCTACGACCAGGTCGTCACCACGGTCTGAGTCCGGCCGGACCGACGCGAAGGGCCCGCTCCGTGGGGGATGCGGGCCCTTCGCCGTGCCGTGCCGGGCCGTGCCGTCGTCCGGGGGTTACGGCTTGAGCGCCGCCGCCAGCTGGTCCAGCTCGTCGTAGGAGGCGCTGCCGGCCACCACGGTGGCGGCCTTGCCGCTCTCCTCGGTCACCGAGCGGTAGTGGTCGCCCTGGTAGCGGGCCCAGGGCTGGCCCTCGATGGTCGACTTCCCGTCCGGAGTGAAGCCGCTGACCACCTGCTTGAGCAGGTCGGTCTGCGGGGCGTCGCTCTGCTCCACCGAGGCGTACTTGCCGTCCGGGGTGACGAAGCCGAGGTGCCAGCCGGAGTGGCCCTCGGCGTCGGTCTGGTAGCTGACCGAGGTGGCCCGCCACTTGTCCGACAGGCCCTGCGGGGCCAGCAGCGGGTAGGGCGCCGCGCGCTTCGCCGAGGCGAAGGCGGAGCTGTAGTCCACCACGTGCACCGGGTCGCCGTCGGTGCTGTGCGGGATCGTCACGTACGCCACGAGGGCCACGCCCATGACGGCGAGCATGGACAGCACCATGTCCCGTACCGTCTGCCGCCCTCTCGAACCACTGTTGCCTGCCACCCCGCCATGGTGACCCATCGCACCCGCCGCACCGACCACCGGGGTGGGGTTCGCGGCCGAAAAGCACCCATACCAGTGCAGAACCGCAGGTGGGCGGGACCCGCGCCACAGACAGCCGTTCGGGGCACGGATACGATCGGGGGACCCTCACCTTGCAGCGCTCGACCCTTCGTGGCCGGACGCTCACTGGCCGTCGCGTACAGAGAGGTCACGACGATGACCACGCAGCACCCCTCGCACCTGCCGCGTTCGCTGGAGGTGGCCCCCGAGGCCCCGGACCGCAACCTGGCCCTGGAGCTCGTCCGCGTCACCGAGGCGGCCGCCATGGCGGCCGGCCGCTGGGTCGGCCGGGGCGACAAGAACGGCGCCGACGGCGCCGCCGTGAAGGCCATGCGCACCCTGGTCTCCACCGTCTCGATGAACGGCGTCGTCGTCATCGGTGAGGGGGAGAAGGACGAAGCCCCGATGCTCTACAACGGCGAGCGGGTCGGTGACGGCACCGGCGCCGAGTGCGACGTCGCCGTGGACCCGGTGGACGGCACCACGCTGACCGCCAAGGGCATGAACAACGCCGTCGCCGTGCTGGCCGTGGCCGACCGCGGCACCATGTTCGACCCGAGCGCGGTCTTCTACATGGACAAGCTGATCACCGGCCCCGAGGCCGCCGACTTCGTGGACATCACCGCCCCGCCGGCCGTGAACATCCGCCGGGTGGCCAAGGCCAAGGGCATGGCGGTCGAGGACGTCACCGTGGTGGTGCTGGACCGCCCGCGCCACGACAACCTCGCCGCGCAGATCCGGGAGGCCGGCGCGCGGATCAAGTTCATCTCCGACGGCGACGTGGCCGGCGCGATCATGGCGGCCCGCGAGGGCACCGGCATCGACCTGCTGATGGGCGTCGGCGGCACCCCGGAGGGCATCATCGCGGCCTGTGCGATGAAGTGCATGGGCGGCGTGATCCAGGGCCGGCTCTGGCCCAAGGACGAGGCCGAGCGGCAGAAGGCGCTGGACGCCGGGCACGACCTGGACCGGGTGCTCACCACCGACGACCTGGTCAGCGGCGAGAACGTGTTCTTCGTGGCGACCGGCATCACCGACGGTGAGCTGCTGCGCGGCGTGCACTACCGCCAGGAGACCGCCACCACCAGCTCGCTGGTGATGCGTTCGAAGAGCGGCACGATCCGGCAGATCGACTCCACCCACAAGCTGTCCAAGCTGCGGGCCTACAGCGCGATCGACTTCGACCGGGCGAACTGATCCCCGGTGAACTGATCAGGTGTCGGCGGGTCACGGCGGCGCCCCCGTCGCGGCGGCCGTGACCCCCGCTCACCCGGCTATCTGACGGCGGCTGCGGCGGGCCGGCACCAGCTGCGCCTCGGTGCGCAGCTCGGCCGCCCGGCGCCGGCGGCGGGCCAGCACCACCCGCCGCTCGGCCGCGGTCAGCCCGCCCCAGACCCCGTAGGGCTCCGGCTGGGCCAGCGCGTGCTCCCGGCAGGAGAGCAGCACCGGGCAGCCGGCGCACACCTGCTTGGCGTGCTCCTCGCGGGCCAGCCGGGCGGCCGTCGGCTCCTTGGAGGGGGCGAAGAAGAGCGCGGCCTCGTCCCGCCGGCAGGCCGCCGCGGTGTGCCAGGGGTTCTCCTCCGACGGGTCGAGCCGCAGCGCGGCGCCCGCGGCGGCGGGCGCGGGCCGCAGGTCGGTCCGGCCGGCGGTGCGCACGGCGACGGTGGTGCTGGGCTCGATCGGGTGCAGCACGGCGACTCCTGGGACAGCTCGGGGAAAGGCTCGCGGCACCGCTCGGCCGCCGCCCCTCGGGGCGCCTGCCGGCACCCGCCTGACCGCAACCGTTCAAGTAACGGTGTGCCCCAGGAATTACCCCGCGCGCCCGGGATTCATGCACACCGTGGTCGCTCGGCAACTGCCTGCACGCGCCTCAACCCGGAGTGCCGGACCGGCAGTTGACGGACCGCCCGATCGCGGGTCGGCGCAGCTCAGAGCCCTCGCGAGGGCTCAGCGGTCGAGCTGGCGGCGCACCCACTCCTTGACCTTCTTGCCGCGCCGGGCCTTGGCGTCCGCCCCGCCGAAGACCGCCGCGCCCTTGATCCGCACCACCGGGGCGTACGGGTCGGCCGCGGTCTGCTCGCGCACGTCGAAGCCGCCGAAGATGCCGACCCCGCTGCCCACCAGGGTGACGTTCTCCGGCACCCGCACCGAGACTCCGCCGAAGACCGCGTTGACCGTGATCACCACCTCGGGCGACTCGAACACCGCGTCGGTCAGGTCGAGTTCGATCCCGCCGAAGACGGCGGTGGCCCGCACCTGCGAGCCCACCACCCAGCGGCCCTTGCGTGCGGCGCCGCCGAACACCGCGACCACGGCGGTCGGTTCGGTGCGGGCCGGCGGCAGCGGGGTGGGCGCCGGGAGCGGGGCGGTGGCCGGGTCGGTGGCCGGGTGGCTGGGCAGGTCGCGGGTGAGGGTGGCCAGTTCGCCCATGGTCCGCGCGCCGTAGGCCGCCTCGATCCGCTCGGCGTGCTCGTCGACGGTCAGCCGGCCCTCGGCGTAGGCGTCGCGCAGCAGGTCGGCGATCCGCTCGCGGTCCGCGTCCGAGGCGCGCAGCTCGGGCTCCGCGACCCGGGCCACCGGGGGCCGCGCCGGCTCCGCCTGCTTCTCCAGGTGCACCGGACGGTCGGACGGCGGCTGCGGCGAGGAAGTGTCCACGGTCACAGCCTAGGGGGTGTGGCCACACGACCGGGAGGCAAGTTCTACCCTGGAGGGCGCTTCGCCGACGCAGCACCACCACCTCGTGAAGGACCCCACATGGCACCGACGCCGGACTTCGCCTACTCCGACCTGCTCCCGCTCGGGGCCGATCCGACCCCGTACCGGAAGCTGACCTCGGAGGGCGTCAGCACCTTCGAGGCGAACGGCCGCACCTTCCTCCAGGTCGAGCCGGAGGCGCTGCGGCTGCTCACCGCCGAGGCGATGCACGACATCTCGCACTACCTGCGCCCGGCCCACCTGGCGCAGCTGCGCCGGATCCTGGACGACCCGGAGGCCAGCCCGAACGACCGGTTCGTCGCGCTGGACCTGCTGAAGAACGTCAACATCTCGGCCGGCGGCATCCTGCCGATGTGCCAGGACACCGGCACCGCGATCGTGATGGGCAAGCGCGGCCAGCACGTGCTCACGCAAGGCAGCGACGAGTCCGCGATCGCCCGCGGCGTGTTCGACGCCTACACCAAGCTCAACCTGCGCTACTCCCAGATGGCCCCGGTGACCATGTGGGACGAGAAGAACACCGGCTCCAACCTGCCGGCCCAGATCGAGCTCTACGCCACCGACGGGGACGCCTACAAGTTCCTCTTCATGGCCAAGGGCGGCGGCAGCGCCAACAAGTCGTACCTGTACCAGGAGACGAAGGCGATCCTGAACGAGAAGAGCATGCTCTCGTTCCTGGAGCAGAAGATCCGCTCGCTGGGCACCGCGGCCTGCCCGCCGTACCACCTGGCGATCGTGGTCGGCGGCACCAGCGCCGAGTTCGCGCTGAAGACCGCCAAGTACGCCTCCGCGCACTACCTGGACAACCTGCCCACCGGCGGCGACGCGAAGACCGGCCACGGCTTCCGCGACCTGGAGCTGGAGCAGAAGGTCTTCGAGCTGACCCAGAAGATCGGCATCGGCGCCCAGTTCGGCGGCAAGTACTTCTGCCACGACGTCCGGGTGATCCGCCTGCCGCGGCACGGCGCCTCGCTGCCGGTCGCGATGGCCGTCTCCTGCTCGGCCGACCGCCAGGCGCTGGGCAAGATCACCGCCGAGGGCGTCTTCCTGGAGCAGCTGGAGACCGACCCGGCCAAGTACCTGCCGGAGACCACGGACGAACACCTGGACGACGACGTGGTCCGGGTGGACCTCAACCGCCCGATGTCCGAGGTCCGCGCCGAGCTCTCCAAGTACCCGGTGAAGACCCGGCTCTCGCTCACCGGCACGCTGGTGGTGGCCCGCGACATCGCGCACGCCAAGATCAAGGAGCGCCTCGACGCCGGCGAGGGCATGCCGCAGTACCTCAAGGACCACCCGGTCTACTACGCCGGCCCGGCCAAGACCCCCGAGGGCTTCGCCTCCGGCTCCTTCGGCCCGACCACGGCCGGCCGGATGGACTCCTACGTGGACCAGTTCCAGGCGGCCGGCGGCTCGCTGGTGATGCTCGCCAAGGGCAACCGGTCCAAGCAGGTCACCGACGCCTGCGCGCAGCACGGCGGCTTCTACCTCGGCTCGATCGGCGGGCCGGCGGCCCGGCTGGCCCAGGACTGCATCAAGAAGGTCGAGGTGCTGGAGTACCCCGAGCTCGGCATGGAGGCGGTCTGGCGGATCGAGGTCGAGGACTTCCCGGCCTTCATCGTGGTGGACGACAAGGGCAACGACTTCTTCGCCGAGGTCACCGACGGCCCGCTGATCACCGCCATCCGGGTGCGCTCGGCGCAGTGATCCAAAACTCGGGGCAGGTCACGGCTGTGACGTGACCTGCCCCGTGCCCGTGCCGACGTTCGCCGGGTCGTAGGTGTCGGTGACCGTCACCGTGAGGGGGTAGGTGCCGGGCTGCGGGTACTCGTGGTCGCCGTCCACCGTGAACGGCCCGCCGGTCGGCCCGTTGATCCGGGCCACTGTCGGTCCGGTGCCGTCGCCCCAGTCGACGGAGGCCTCGTAGCGGCCGGCGGTCACGCTCGGGTCGTCCACGACGAAGCTGGCGACCTGGCCGTGCAGCCCCTGCCACGGATGGACCGTCAGGTAGGCACCCTCCACCCTGATCGGCGCGTCCCACTCGACGCTCGTCTGGGTCAGCTGCGTGGTGCCCGTCGGGTCGACGAAGCTGGTCCGCACGGTGTCGGTGCCCGGCTTGGTGCCGGTGTAGCCGAAGGTGGCCGACCCGTCGGTGCCCAGCGGCACGCTCGCGTCGTGCCCCGCGTTCGGTCCGCCGACGTCGAACGCGACGGAGCCGCCGCCCGAGTAGGTGTCGCCCGTGGCCGCGTTGGTGATCGTCTCCGTGACCAAGGCGCTCAGCCCGGTGCGCAGGTGCTGAGGCCCCGTCAGGTCGACCCGGAAGGGCGTGTTCCACCAGACGGTGACCGGGGCCGAGAAGTCGGTCTCGCAACTCGTCGAGTCGATGCCGGCGGTCACGGTGTCGCCGGTGAGCTCGTCGCTCTCGTACCGGAGGTCGGCGTGGCCGCCGGTGGCACTGTCCGCCGTGAGCGGGACGTCGCCGGTCGCCCCGGGGTTCCCGCCCGCGACCGCGAAGTGCACCTTCTTCGGCAGCGGCCAGCCGGCCGCCACCGTCACGGTCGCCCGGAGCGTGGTCGGGTAGCCGGCGTAGGCCGGGCGCGCGGGCGGTGCGAGGGTGACGGTGCCGATGGGCGTCCAGGTCACCGCGACGGTGTTCGAGCGGTCCACCGACCCGTTGCCCTCCGTCACGCTGGCCTGGAACTGCCGGGTGCCGGGGCGGCCGTACTGGAGGAGCACCTCCGCGTCCCCGTTGCCGTCCGTCGGGCCGCTTCCGTAGGGCCCCGTGGTGCCCCCGTCCTGCACCGTCTCGGCCACCTGCACCCCCTTCACCGGCCGGCCGCCGCTGGTCACGTGGGCCGTGAGGAACACCACGAGCCCGGCCTGCACGGTCTGGTCCGACGCCGACAGCTGGATCACGTACTGCGGCGCCGCGGCGGCGGCCGGTCCCGCGGCGGCCGGTCCCGCGGCGGCCGGGGCGGCGGGCAGCACCAGCAGTGCCGCCGCCGCCAGCGCCCCCGCCGCTCTCACGCCTGGCCCGTCTCGAAGCGGGTGACCTTCCCCTCGGCGATCTCGAACCGCCAGGCGGTCCGCATCTCGCCCCAGGTCTCGTTGCGGAAGTTCGCCACCAGGGCCCGGCCGCCGTTCGCCTCGGTCTGCACCTCCATGTGCCCGCGCGAGGAGAAGATCTCCCGGTCGACCCAGTCCGCCAGCTCCCGGTCGCTCCCGTCGTCCGACATCGTCGCCCCGGGTGCCAGCAGGTCCAGGAACGCCGCCCGGTCACCCGCGTTGATCGCCTCCACGACCTTGCGCACCACCGGGTCGCTC
Organism: Kitasatospora viridis; assembly: GCF_007829815.1. NCBI lineage: Bacteria > Bacillati > Actinomycetota > Actinomycetes > Kitasatosporales > Streptomycetaceae > Kitasatospora > Kitasatospora viridis. The sequence goes on from NZ_VIWT01000001.1 coordinate 2,212,835, forward strand.
AGCTTCGCCACCGCGATCGTCATCCCACTGCCTCTCAGCTCGGCTCCTCTGCCGTCACCATGACACGGCGTGACCGGCTGGGCGCCGAGCATCACCGGCGTGCCCGGGTGCCGATCAACCCCTCCGGCCCAATCGGGCGGCCGGGGTCGATCGCGCTGGGGCGGATCGCAACGCGCTCATCGGGCGCGGCGATTCATTACCCGATAGCGGAATGTGAGGGTCCGGGGCGGTATGCGTCCGACTGCCATGAGCATTTCCAGAATCGCGCCCCGGAACGACAATTCGGAGCAAAGCCCCGCAAATCATAAGGCAACTGGCGCCATGTCAACTCGTACCCGGAACACCGAAGCCCCCCGGTGCGCGGTTCCGGGGGGCTGTGCGCGCATGGCCGCGTGGAACGGGTACCTGGTGGAATCAGGCCAAGTTCACGGGCTCGGCGGCAGAGATCACTGCGTGTTGATGATCAGGCCGCGCGGCCCCGTCTCGGCCGGAGCGCCCGGGGCGGCCGGGGCGCCGGTCGGCTCGGCCTCGGTCGTAGCGGGGTCCACGAGAAGGGCGGGGGCGTTGCCGCCTGACTCCGCCTGCTGGTCGGCGGCCTGCTCCGTGGCACGGACTGCGTTCACCACGGCGCCGCCCGCCTCGTCGGTCTGCTCGGGCTGAGCGGTCTGACTCTCAATGTCGGCCATCGCCGATCCACCTCTCAGGGATGACTGTTACTGGACCGCCCCGGTCGATCCAGCCGCGGCGTGGGGACAGTATCGTAGGGGTCGTTAAATGTCTTATAAACGGCCCTCGGGGTGCACAATCTGCCCCATTTGCCCTTCCTGACCTGGCATCATGGCCGGAGCATGGGGGCAGTATTCGAGGTTCGGAGAAACAGGCCTTCGGGGGACCCCTCATGGAGCTTCAGGCGACGCCGCACAGTGCTGTGCTGCGCTTCCAGGTGCTCGGCCCTGTCCAGGCGTGGCGCGACGAGCACGCCCTCTCGCTCGGTTCACCCCAGCAACAAGCGGTGTTGAGCACCCTGCTGCTGCACCGCGGACGACCCGTCACCACCCAGGAGCTCGTCGACGGCCTCTGGGGCGACCGCCCGCCGCCGCAGGCCGTGGCAGCGCTCCGTACGTACATCTCCCGGTTGCGGACGGTCATCGAACCCGACCGCGAGACCCGTGCGCCGGCCCGGCTGCTCGTCTCGGTCCGTGACGGCTACGCCCTGCACGTCGCGGAGGACTCACTCGACGCCTCGCGCTTCGACTCGCTGCTCGCCGAGGCGGCCCAGAACCGGCAGGCCGGGAACCTGGAGAAGGCGCACCAGTTGCTGAGCGCCGCCGTCGGCCTGTGGAGCGGCCACCCGCTCGCGGGGTTGCCGGGACCGTTCGCCGAGGCGCAGCGGCTGAACCTGGTCGAGCTGCAGATCGCGGCCCGCGAGGAGCGCTGCGCGGTGGCCCTGGAGATCGGGCTGCACGCGGAGAGCGTCTCCGAGCTGAACCACCTGACGACCGAGCACCCGCTGCGCGAGCGGCTGCGCGAGCTGCTGATGCTGGCGCTCTACCGCAGCGGGCGCCAAGCCGAGGCGCTCAACGTCTACGCGGCGACCCGCAAGCTGCTGATCGACGAACTGGGCGTGGAACCGGGGGCCGGTCTGGCCGCCATGCACTCCCGCATCCTCTCCGCCGACCCGACCCTCACGGAGCCCAGGGTTGCGGCCACCGAAGCAGCCCACCAGGCGGTCGCGGCGCCGCCGGCCCAGCTGCCGGCCGACGTCTCCGACTTCAGCGGCCGGTCCGAACTCGTCTCGGACCTGCGCGGGCTGCTGCGCAGCGCCTCGGGTCAGGCGGTCGTCGTCAGTTCGCTGGCCGGGATCGGCGGCGTCGGCAAGACCACGCTCGCCGTCCACGTCGCCCACAGCGTCCGCTCGGAGTTCCCCGACGGCCAGCTCTACGTGGACCTGCGCGGGGTCAGCGCGACCCCCGCCGACCCGACCGTCGTGCTGGGCGACTTCCTGTTCGCGCTCGGCACCACCGAGCCGCCGGAGTCCTTCGAGCAGCGGGCGGCGCTCTACCGCTCGACGCTGGCCGACCGGCGGATGCTGATCCTGCTCGACAACGCGCGCGACGTGCAGCAGGTCACCCCGCTGATCCCCGGCGTGGCCGGCTGCGCCGTGCTGGTCACCAGCCGCTCCCGGCTGGCCGGCATCCCCGGCGCCCACCTGTTCGACGTCGAGGAGTTGACGTCCCAGGAGGCGCTGCAGCTGTTCGGGGCGATCGCCGGGCAGCACCGGGTGGAGGCCGAGCCCGAGGCGGCGATGGCCGTGGTCGCCTCCTGCGGCTTCCTGCCGCTCGCCGTCCGGATCGCCGCCGCCCGACTGGCCAGCCGGCCGCGCTGGACCGTCGCCGACCTGGCCCGCCGGTTAGCGGACCAGCGGCGCCGGCTGGACGAACTGCAGCTGGGCAACCTCGCGGTGGAGACCACGCTCGGCCTCGGCTACGGACAGCTGAGCCCCGCCGAGGCGCGGGCCTTCCGCCTGCTCGCCCTGGTGGACTGCCCCGACCTGCCGCTGTCCGCCGTCGCCGCGCTGCTCGGCACCTCGGAGGACGAGGCCGAGCGGATCGCCGAGGCGCTGGTCGAGGCGAACATGCTGGAGTGCTTCACGCCCGGCCGCTACCGGTACCACGACCTGCTGCGGCTGTTCGCGCAGAAGCAGCGGGAGAAGATCGCCGATCTGGCGGACACCCAGGCGGCGCTGCTGCGGCTGCTGGCCCTGCTGGTGTCCACGGCCCGCAACGCGGCCCAACTGCTCGAACCGGACGACCCGCTGATCGAACCGCTCCAGGAGCCGACCCACTTCGGCACGCCGCTCGCCGACGCGGACGCCGCACGGGGTTGGCTGCGCTCGGAGCTCCCGCTGATCCTGCGCACCATCGAGGAGTCGATCGGCGGCCCGTCCGACCTGCTCCGCCTGGCGATCGACGTACTGGTGACGGTCAACACGCTGGTCGAGGAGCCGACCCACGCCGAGCGGATCCGCAGCACCCTGGTGCTGGCCGCCGAGGCGGCGGCCTGTGACCAGGACGACCAGGCACTGGCCCGGGTCCGGTTCGCGCTCGCCTTCTTCGCCTACCTCTCGGGTGACTTCCGAGCCGCCGAGCGGGCCTTGCGGGAGTGCCTGGGACTGATCGGCTCCGGCACTCCGACCCTGCGGGTGACGGCCAACAGCTTCCTCGGCACCGTACTCACCAATGTCAGCCGGCCCACCGAAGCGCTCCCCTACTTCGAACAGGCCCGTGACCTCGCCGCCACCCTCACCGCCATGGGCAGCGCCGCGCGGATCCAGGGCAACATCGCCCGGGTGCACATGACGCTGGGTCAGTGGGACTCCGCCGTGGAGTCCGCGACCTCGGCCGTGGCGATCGCCAGGACCTCCGGGAACGCGCGCTGCCTGGCCGACACGCTCTACCAGTTCGGCGTGGTGCTGCGGGCGACCGGTTCGCCCGCCGAGGCGGCGGTCCAGTTGCGCGAGGCGCACCAGCTCTACCAGGAGCAGCAGCAGCGCCTCTGGGAGGGGCTCTCGCTCGCCCGCCTGGCCGGCTGCCTGCTCGCCGACGGGCAGCCCGCCGGGGCCCGCACCGCGGCCGAGGAGGCCGTGCTGATCGCCGTCGAGATGGACGCCGCCTACTGCCAGGGCCTCGCCAACGCCGCCCTCGGCGAAGCGCTGCTGCGCCTCGACGACCCGCTGCGCGGCCTCGCCCGCCTGACCGAGGCGCACGAGGTGTTCAGCAGGCTCGGTGTGCCCGAGGCCCAGGCGGTCCGGGACCTCATCGACGCTCAGCACACCGAGCCCCCTTCTTCCTCCACCGTCGCGCCGTGACCACCGGTCCCCCCGGAGCGGGTCCCCCGTGAACCCGCTCCCCCCGTCCACCCGGTGTTTCCCCCGTCCCCCCGGAAGCGCCCACCCCCCGATGGTGAGTGGAGCCCCCGCAGCCCCCCGGCTGCGGGAGCACCGCTCTGCGCTTCCCCGGCGCTGAGAAGACTCTGACACCCGGCGATTGACGTTCGATAAACGGCGGCCGGGGCGCGCGACAATGTCCCGCACCACCCCCGGCACCCCCGGTGTGCTCCCGCCAACCGGGGTCACCGGCGCCGGATTCGCCGGGTCGGGCACGAGTTGACCGAAAACGACCTCCACACCGCGGTGATCGCGCATATTCTCAGAGGCCAGGTGGCACGTGCGGCTGACCCGTGCCCGACCGGCGGCAGAGGGGTCGGCCGCACACGGAGCGGGACGGAGCGGACGAGGGTCTACAGGCGGTGCAGCGCGGGAAAGGTGCCTCTCAATCGTGACGATGGGACAGATATCGGACCCCGCCCGGGGCGAGGCCGGGTCGGCTCCCAGCCGCCGCCGTGCCGAGCGGGCCCTGCAGGCGGTGGCCTTCGACGCGATCGGCGAGCGGTACAGCGAGGCGTTCCCGGCCAAGGAGGGCCAGCTGGCGGCCGGCCGGCTGCTGCTGGACGAGCTGCGGCCGGGCGACCGGGTGCTGGACATCGGCTGCGGCACCGGCGATCCGACGGTGCGCCAGCTCGCCGCGGGCGGCCTGCTGGTGACCGCGGTCGACCTGAGCGACGGCATGCTCTCACTGGCCCGCCGCACCTTCCCGCAGGCCGCCGCCTACCACCGGATGGACCTGTACGATCTGGCCACCGTGCGGGCCGGCACCGCCTGGGGACTGCCCGAGCTCGGGCCGGCCGGGGCCGGGTCGTTCGCCGCCGCCACCGCGTTCTTCTCGCTGATCCTGCTGCCCCAGCAGGAGATCCGGGTGGCCCTCGGCCGGATCCGCCGGCTGCTGCGACCGGGCGGGCTGCTCGCGCTGGGCCTGGTCGAGGCCGATCTGGACGACTGCCGGATGCACTTCCTCGGACACCCGCTGCGGATCAGCGGCTTCCTCCGGGAGGAGCTGGTCGAGGTGCTGCACCACGCCGGCTTCACCGTCGAGGCGCTGAACGGGCGGCCCTACGCCCCGGCCTGCACCGCACTGCCGCCGGAGGAGCAGCTCTTCCTGCACTGTCGGCGCACCACCTGAGCCGATCCCCCGAACCGCCCAGCCCCGCTCCCCCGACCGTCCCACTCACCACCAGTAAGAACAGGCAGCCGTGCGCGACCTTCCCTCTCCCCAGGCCGGCCGCTCCCCCGCCGTGCCGACGCAGCGTCACCCGCCGCCCGGCTCCGCCAGCAGCTCCGCGCCCGCCGCCCAGCGCCCGCTCAACCTGAGGGTGCGCCAGGCGATGGAGGAGCGGCTGGCCTACCTCAACGGCGCCACCCGGCTGATCACCACCAGCCTCGACCCGGCCGCCACCGTGCGCACCCTGACCAGCGTGCTGGTGCCCTCGCTGGCCGACGCCGCCCTGGTGCACCTGCGCGGCTGGACGCCCCGCACGCCCCGCGAGCGGGAGCTCGCGCTGCCGCTCGAACTCACCCTGCACCGCGCCGAGGGCACCCGGCTGGGCACCCGCCGCCCACCGCTGAAGGTCCGTCCGGGCGGGCCGCTGGAGCGGCTGATGCGCGGTGAGCTGATGCCGGGTCAGGTGATCCTGGGCAGCGCGGAGGGCGAGCGGCTGCGCCCGGTGCTGCAGGAGCTCTACGGTGCCCGGGCGCTGGCCGGCCTGGCCCGCGGCACGGCGCTGCTCACGCTGCCGCTGCAGGGGCGGGCCGCCGCCCCGTCCGCCCGGCGGTCGCGCCGCGGGCGCCCGGACCGGCCGGACGAGGAGGCGCTGCTCGGCGTGCTGGTGCTGGTCCGCCGCCCGCCGGTGCCGGGCAAGGAGCCGGCCAGGTTCGACCCGACGGACACCCGCACCGCCGCCCACCTGGCCACCGTGGCGGGCCTGGCGGTGGACACCGCCTACCGCTACACCCGGGAGTCGGAGATCGCCGGCGGCCTGCAGCGCAGCATGCTGCCGACCCACCTGCCGCAGCCGCACGGGGTGCGGCTGGCGCACCGCTACCTGCCGGGCGAGAGCGAGTCCCAGGTCGGCGGCGACTGGTACGACGCGATCCCGCTGCCGGGCAACCGGGTGGCGCTGGTGGTCGGCGACGTGATGGGCCACTCGCTGACCTCGGCGGCCGTGATGGGCCAGCTGCGCACCAGCGCGCAGACCCTGGCCGCGCTCGACCTGCCGCCGCACGAGGTGCTCTACCACCTGGACGAGCAGGCCCAGCGGCTCGGCCGCGAGGAGCACCTGGCGACCTGCGTCTTCGCGGTCTACGACCCGATCGCCAACCGGATCGTGGTGGCCAACGCGGGCCACATGCCGCCGGCCATGATCCATCCCGACGGGCGGGCCGAGCTGCTGGAGGACCTGCCGGCCGGCGCGCCGATCGGGGTGGGCGGGGTGGACTTCTCCTCCGAGGAGCTGGACGCGCCGCCCGGATCCGCGCTGCTGCTCTTCACCGACGGGCTGGTGGAGAACCCCCGGCGCCCGATCAGCACCGGCCTGGAGCGGCTGCGCAAGCGGCTCTCGCACACCCACCACCACTCGCCGGAGCAGATCTGCCAGGAGGCGCTGCGGATCCTGCCCCGGGACGAGCGGGCGGACGACATCGCCCTGCTGGCCGCGGTCTTCGACGGGATCCCGGCGGAGGACGTGGCCTACTGGTACCTCCAGCCGCGCAACGAGACCCCGGGGCGGGCCCGCCGGCTGGCCGGGCACGCGCTGCGCCGCTGGGGCCTGGAGGAGTTGGCGGAGAACACCGAGCTGATGGTCAGTGAGCTGGTCACCAACGCGGTGCAGCACGCCAAGAAGCCGGTGACGCTGCGGCTGGTCCGCACCTCGGTGCTGCGCTGCGAGGTGGGCGACGACAGCCCGGCCCTGCCGCGCCGCCGCAAGGCGGGCCCGCAGGAGGAGCGCGGCCGGGGCCTGGAGCTGGTGGCCAAGTGCGCGGACGGCTGGGGCGCCACCCGGCTGGGCGGCGGCAAGGTGGTCTGGTTCGAGCAGCGCCTGCCGGGCACCCTCGCCGCGCCCCGCAAGCGCCCTACCGCTTGAGCCGGCGCCAGAGCGGCCTGGGCAGCAGCCGCAGCCCGTGCGAGAGCACGCCGAGCGAGCGCGGCACCCAGACCACGGACGCCCCGCTGCGCACCGCCGCGGCGACCGCCGCGCCGACGGCGGCCGGGGTGGTGGCGGCGGGCGCGGGCGGCATGCCCTCGGTCATCCGGCCGATCACGAAGCCGGGCCGCACCAGCAGCACCCGCACCCCGCTGCCGTGCAGCGAGTCGGCCAGGCCGCGGGCGAAGGCGTCCAGGCCCGCCTTGGCGGCGCCGTAGACGAAGTTGGCCCGGCGCGGCCGGACGGCGGCGACCGAGGAGAGCACCACGATCAGCCCGCGCCCCTGGGCCCGCAGGTGCGGCACGGCGGCGAGCAGGGTGGTCACGTGGCCGGTGAGGTTGGTCTCGATCAGCGTGCCGGCGGCCCGCGGGTCGGCGTCCAGCTCGGCCTGCGGGGTGAGCAGGCCGGCCGCCGAGACCACCAGGTCGATCGGGCCCTCGGCGAACAGCTCGTCGACCAGCCGCCGGTGGCCGTCCAGGTCGGTGGCGTCGTACGGCACGGTGCGCACGGTGAAGTGCGGCAGCCCGGCGCCGAGCTCGGCCATCCGCTGCTGGTCCCGGCCGGCCAGGACCACCTCCGAACCGGGCGGCGCGTCCAGCGCCTTGAGGATCTCCTGGCCGATCTCGCTGGCCCCGCCGAGCAGCAGGATCCGCCCGGCGCGCGTGCGGCGCCCGGTGGTCGCGGCGGGCGTCACGGCAGTGGTTTCGTTCACCGACACAGTCCCAGTCTCCGTCCGAGGTCGGATCGCATGGTGTCATCCGGGTCGAGCCGGGCGCGCGCGGCGCGCCAGTCGGCGAGCGGCCCGTACATGGCGTCGAAGGCGGCCCGGCCGAGCCGGGCGTCCTTGGCGAGGTAGATCCGCCCGCCGGCCTCGGCCACCCGGCGGTCCAGCCGGTCCAGCACGGCGTGCAGCCGGGGCCCGCCCGCCGGCAGGTCGACGGCCAGCGACCAGCCGGGCAGCGGGAAGGAGAGCGGGCAGCCGCTGCCGGGGCCGAACCGCTTCACGGTGCCCAGGAACGGCGCCCCGCCGGCCCGCTGGAGCTGCGTCAGCACCTCGGCCAGCACGGCGTGCCGCCCGTCCGGCACGGCGAACTGGTACTGCAGGAAGCCGCGCGGCCCGAGCGCCCGGTTCCAGTCCCGCACCGCGTCCAGCCGGTGGAAGAAGGTTCCCAGCGACTGCGTGCCGGTGCGCTCGCGCGGCGCGCGGCGGTACCAGAGGGTGTTGAAGGCGCGCGCGGTGAGCGGGGTGAACGGCGCGAACGGCAGCCGGGGGGCGCGCGGGCCGGGCTCCTCGGCGTAGGCCAGCTCGTCCGGCTCGTCCAGGTGGTCGGCGAGGTCGACGACGCCCCGGCCGAGCGCGGCCCCGCCGGCGGTGGTGTCGATCCAGGCGACGCCGTAGCGGCTGCGCGCCCCGTCCAGCTCGGCCAGCAGCGCCTCCAGGTCGCCGGCCCGGCGGGAGCTGACGGCCAGTCGGGTGCCGGTGATCGGGATCAGCCGCACGGTGGCGGCGAGCACCACCCCGGTCAGGCCCATGCCGCCGACGGTGGCCCGGAACTCCTCCTGGTCGGGCGTCAGGAACCGCACCCGCCCGGTGCCGTCGAGCAGTTCGACGCTGTCCAGCCAGGCCGCCAGCGAGCCGTCGGTGCGCTGGTTCTTGCCGTGCACGTCGGCGGCGACGGCGCCGCCCAGGGTGAGCCGGGCGGTGCCGGGCAGCACCGGCAGCAGCAGGCCGCGCGGCACGGTGCGGGCCAGGATCTGCCGGAAGGTGGCCGAGCCGGAGGCCCGCACCGTGCCGCCGCCGGCGTCGACGGTGATCTCCGCCGGCGTGGCCGGCGCCAGCACCAGCCCGCCGGTGTTCTGCGCGGCGTCGCCGTAGCTGCACCCGGTGCCCCGGGCCAGCAGGCCGCGGGCCGGGCGGGCGGCCAGCAGTTCGCCGAGCGCCTCGGGGGCGACCGGCCCGCGCACCTCGGCCCGGCCGCCGGTGCACCGGCCGAAGCCGTCCAGGTAGGTCAGCGGGGCGTTCATGTGGTCCCCGCGACGAAGAGCAGCAGCCAGACGGACTCGCAGGCCAGCATCCACCGGTCACGGGTGATCAGGTCCTCGACCCGCCCGAGCACGGACCGGCCGGTCAGCCAGTCGAACCGGAGCAGCGCGCCGGCCAGCGGGAGCACGGTGAGCAGGTGGCAGTCGACCCCCCAGGGGGAGCCGTTGAGCAGCGCCCAGCCCAGGTAGGCGCCGATCATCGCCGTGCTGATCCCGCGCTGGGCCGCCCGCAGCCCGGCCGGCGTGTAGTGCCGCAGGCTGGGCCGGTGCGCGGCGGCGGCCGCGCCGAGGCCGGACAGCTCGGTGTACCGCTTGGCGACGGCCACCAGCAGTGCGCCCAGGCTGCAGACCAGCACGAACCAGCCGGAGGGCGCCACCCCGGCGGCCGCCGCGCCGCCGAGCGCCCGCAGCACGAAGCCGGACGCGACCATGGTGAGTTCCAGCACCGGCAGGTGCTTGAGCGAGCCGGAGTAGAGGAAGGACATCGCCAGGTAGCCGGCCAGGCAGAAGGCCAGTCCGGGGCTGCCGGTCAGCGCCGCGCCCCCCAGCGCCGCCAGCACGCAGCCGCCCGCCACCAGCAGCGCGTGCCGCTCGGTCAGGTCGCCGTTGGCCACCGGGCGGGTGCACTTGGCGGGGTGGCGGCGGTCCCGCTCGGCGTCCACCACGTCGTTGACGAAGTAAACCGCGCAGGAGGCCAGGGTGAAGACCACGAAGGCGAGCAGCGCGGGCAGCAGGCCGACCATCCGGCCGCGGTCGGCCGCGGCCACCGGGGCCGCGAAGACCAGCAGGTTCTTCGGCCACTGCCGGGGCCTGGAGGTGCGCAGCACGGCCCGCGGCCAGCCGATCGCGGCCGGCTCGACGACCGGCCGCAGCTCGGGGGCCGGCAGCACCGGCGGCCCCGCGGTCATCGGGCGTAGACCGCGGTGAAGTCGCGGCTGGTCGGCTCGAAGTACCGGTCGGCGGGCCGCTCCTGATCGGGCAGCAGCTTGGTCGGCGTGGGCGCGCCCGGGTCGGCGCCCGGCTGGTAGTAGTTGAAGGACATCCAGGCCGGGTTGATGTCCAGCTGCATCGCGCTGACGCAGCCGGCCTGGTGCAGCAGCTCGGCCAGGGTGCGCACGGAGAGCGCGGGGCCGTAGGCGTAGACGAGCCGGCCGTCGGCGGTGACCCCGGCGCCGGAGCGCCAGACGAAGAACTTGCCGCCGATGGTCAGGCCCCAGCCGCTCTCGATCGCCTCGTCCACGTCGGCGGCGACCTGGCCGCCGGTGATGATCGGGCGCAGGTTCTGCCGCACGCCGACCACGTCGGGGGTCATCGAGACGTCCTGGCCCCAGCTGCCGACGGTGGTGTGGCCGTCCTTGTAGAAGACCAGCGAGGCCGCGCCCTGGGTGAGGGTGCCGTGGGTGACGCCGTTGAGGTAGAAGCCGCCGCGCGCCTCGCCGACCTTGAAGCCGCCGTTGAAGCTGGCCAGCAGGCCGTTGCGGGCCTCCGGGGGGATGTTCGGCGGCACGCCCCAGTTGTCCGGGCCGGGGTCGTCGGTGCCGGGGTGCAGCTGGAACTTGACCAGCCGCTGGTCCATCGAGACCACGGCGGCCACGTAGGAGGTGTGCTCGTTGTCCGGCCGGAGCATCGCGGCCTGCACGGCCGGCACGCCCTGGGCGGTGCCGATCACCTTCCAGGCGCCCTCGCCGGGCAGCGGGTCGCCGGCCGGGGAGGTCAGCGGAGCGAGCGCGATGGGGGTGACGGTGGGGGCCAGCGCGTGCTTGTTCTCCGCCGCGGCGGTGCCGCTCTGCGCGGGGGTGGGCCCGGTCGGGCCGAGCGCGATGGTGGGCCGGCCGCCGACCTTGGGTGGGTTCATCTTGTACTGGGCGGTCTCCAGCCCGGTGACCAGCGGGCCGAGGTGGTGGTCCCGGGCCCACTCGGCGACCCGGGCCACGGCGCTGTCGTTGCCCGGCGCGGTCAGCGCGCTGCCGAGCGACCAGCTGAGCCAGGTCAGGAAGACCGCGAAGAGCGCCAGCACCACCTTGACCGGGCGGCGGCGCCAGAGCCGGCGCAGCAGGCCGGGCCGCTTCCCGGACTCGGGCGGCGGGGTGCTCTCCTCGGGTTCGACTTCGGTTTCGGTCTGCGCTCCCACGCGTTCGTCTCCCTCGCACTGCCGGATCTGCGCTTCGGATCCAGCTGACCCCGGGTGCGGGGAGTCGGCGAGGGGAGCGGGAAGTCGAGGATTGACGGTCCAACACCCTCAGGAGTTAGTCATATCAATATGATTGACTGATCGTCAGGTGACGATACGACGCAGACAGAGTCACCCGGACGGGGGCCTGCTAGTGGCTGACGATCCGCACCGGCAGGTCCCGCAGCACCGCCCGCAGCGAGTCGGCGAACCGGTCGTACTCCGCGGAACGGGCCGAGCCCGGGCGGGCCGCCAGACCGATCCGCCGGCCCGGCGCGGGGTCGGCGAAGCGCACCGCGGCCAGCCGGTCGGCCCGCCCGGCCTCCACCTCCAGCGCGGTCGCCGGCAGCAGGGTGACCCCGAGCCCGCCGGCCACCAGCTGCACCAGGGTGGAGAGCCCGGCCGCCCGGGTCGATCCGCCACCCGCCTCCGCACCCACCTCGCGGCACAGGTCCAGCGCCTGGTCGCGCAGGCAGTGGCCCTCCTCCAGCAGCAGCACGTCCAGGTCGAGCAGCACGTCCCGGGGCACGTCGACCCGCCCGGCCAGCTCGTGGTCGGGCGGGGTGACCAGCACGAAGTCCTCGTCGAACAGCGGGATGTCCCGGGTCGGCGCGGAGCCTCCGGCCGGCAGCGCGAGCAGCAGCAGGTCGAGCCGGCCGGCGGCCAGCCCCTCCAGCAGCGAGGGGGTGCGCTCCTCGTGCACGTGCAGGTCGAGGTCCGGGTAGCTCTCCCGGACCAGCCGCAGCACCGTGGGCAGCAGGTAGGGCGCGACGGTCGGGATCACCCCGAGGTGCAGCGGCCCGGTGAACGGGCGCCGGGAGACCTCGACCTCCTCGGTCAGGCTGTGCAGGGCGGCCAGCGCTCGGCGGGCGTGCACCGCCACCCGCTCGCCGAGCGGCGTGATGATGACCTTGCGTGTCGTACGCTCCACCAGCTGGGCGCCGAGCGCCTCCTCCAGCGCGGCGAGCGCGCCGGACAGCGCCGGCTGGCTGGTGCCGACCGCGGCGGCGGCCTCCCGGAAGTGCAGGTGTTCGACCACCGCCAGGAAGGCGCGCAGCTGGGCGACGCTGGGCGTGCGCGGGGCGCCGGACTTCGACTGCGCGGGCTTCGAGGACTTCGGCTGCGGGGTATTGATAGGTCTCTCCGATCGGTCGGATCGAGTCTAGCTATTTCCCTGATCAGTTAGCCGCATGCCAGGGTGGGGCACGCCTGGAACCGTCGAACCATAGGCGGCCCGGGCTCAGAAACCTGCAAATCCAGGCGCTCGAAGCCCTCACAGTTCCAGGAGACGTGACCATGCTCACGATCGGCGACAAGTTCCCCGAGTTCGACCTCAAGGCCTGCGTCGACCTGGAGGCCTCGAAGGCCTTCGCCGACATCGACCACAAGACCTACGAGGGCAAGTGGAAGATCGTCTTCTTCTGGCCGATGGACTTCACCTTCGTCTGCCCGACCGAGATCGCCGCCTTCGGCAAGCTGAACGAGGAGTTCGCCGACCGCGACGCGCAGATCCTCGGCGTCTCCGGCGACTCGGAGTTCGTCCACCACGCCTGGCGCAAGGACCACGCCGACCTGCGTGACCTGCCCTTCCCGATGCTGGCCGACATCAAGCACGAGCTGATGCAGGCCTGCGGCGTCGAGGGCGCCGACGGCACCGCCCAGCGCGCCGTCTTCATCGTGGACCCGAACAACGAGATCCAGTTCGTCATGGTGACCGCCGGCTCCGTCGGCCGTAACCCCAAGGAGGTCCTGCGGGTGCTGGACGCCCTGCAGACCGACGAGCTGTGCCCGTGCAACTGGACCAAGGGCGAGGACACCCTGGACGCCGCCGCCCTGCTGGCCGGCTGACTCCGATGGCCCTCGACGACCTGAAGGCCCGCCTCCCCGAGTACGCCAAGGACCTCAAGCTCAACCTGTCCGCGGTGATCGGCAACTCCGACCTGCCGCAGCAGCAGCTCTGGGGCACCGTGCTCTCCTGCGCGATGGCCACCGGCAGCAAGCCGGTGCTGGCCGAGCTGGAGCCGCAGGCCCGCGAGCTGCTCTCCGAGCAGGCGTACACCGCCGCCAAGGCCGCCGCCGCGATCATGGCGATGAACAACGTGTACTACCGCACCACGCACCTCCTCTCGGACCACGAGGAGTACGCGAAGCTGCGGACCGGGCTGCGGATGAACATCATCGGCAACCCGGGCGTGGAGAAGCTGGACTTCGAGTTCTGGTGCTTCGCGGTCTCCGCGATCAACGGCTGCGGCCAGTGCCTGGACTCGCACGAGCAGGTGCTGCGCAAGGGCGGGGTGGACCGGGAGACCGTCCAGGTCGCGATCCGGATCGCCGCCGTGCTGCAGGCCGTCGCCTCGGTGCTGGACGCCGAGGCCGCGCTCGCCTGACGCCGCTTCGACTCAGCTCCTGACGGGGCCCCACTTCACCGAGTGGGGCCCCGTCAGCGCGTCCAGGCCCGCCACCGCCTCGGCGCCGAAGACCAGCGCCGCCCGGGGGGCGGTGCGCAGCCGCAGCATCTCGTAGAGCACGTCGGCGAACGGCTGCACGGCCAGCGAGTGCGCCACCTCCCGGGCCTCGGCCCGCTCGCCCAGCCCGTCCAGGTGGGCCAGGTCGCGCAGCATCGAGCGGCAGCGCACGTAGGCGTGGGCCCGGCCGCGCTCCAGCACCGCCCGGTCCAGGCCGAAGATCCGGATGGTCTCCCGGCCCTTGGCCGTGCGGGCCCGGTAGGCGCCGGTGGCCAGCACCAGTTGCAGGTGGTCGGCCGGCTCGTCGCTGGTCGGGTCGATCAGCAGGGCCTGGCCCTGGCGGTCCACCGGGTACAGGTCGCGCTTCTGGTTGCTGTTGCAGAAGGCGCAGGCCCACAGGTGGTTGAGCCAGTCGAAGGCGCGCTCCGGGGCCATCGCGATCGGCTGGAAGTGGTCGATGCTGGTGCCCTCGCTGTCCCCGCAGTACATGCACCGGGACAGCCCCGCCGCCATCGCGATCAGGTGCACCGCGAGGTCGCGCCGGATGGTCCGGGCGTCCCGCCAGGACTCCCGGGCCCCGCCGCGGTGGGTGCCGACCCGGGCCGACCGGGCGACCATCCGCTCGGTCAGCGCCTGCGGCAGCGGCCCGCGTTGCAGCGGGATCACCGCCGCCGCCCCAGCCGGGCCGCCACCTCGTCCACCCGGGCCGACAGCGAGCTCTGCAGCCGCTCGGTCAGCTCCTGGTACTCGGCCAGCTCCGCGTCGTCCGCGTCGCCGGCCAGCACCCGGCCCTCCAGGTCGCCGATCCGCCGCCGGGCGTCCTCGGCCCGGGCGGAGTAGGGCGACTCCAGGCCGAACAGCTCGGAGAGCACCGCGTCGTCCCCGCTGCCGTAGACCACCCGGCGGTAGAGCTCCTCGGACACCGGCTGCGGCGCCACCGGCTCCTCCGGGCCGGCTATCCGGATCAGCCCGCCGGGCGAGGCGGCCTGGCAGATGTACGGGCTGTGGGTGGAGACGATGAACTGCACCCGGGGGAAGTGGGCGGTCAGCCAGGGGCCGATCCGCTGCTGCCAGCTGACGTGCAGGTGGGCGTCCACCTCGTCGATCAGCACCACGCCGGGCAGGTCGAGCGCTCCGGCGGCGTCCAGCGGGAGCCGGCCGTAGCAGTTCTGGAACTGCCGGACCAGGTCCAGCACCAGCGCGGCGACCGTGCGGTACCCGTCGCTCAGCTCGCGCAGCGGGAACCCGGGGCCGTCGCCGCGGTGCACCCAGAGCCCGTCGGAGTCCACCCGGGCCACCCGGAAGCCGTCCGGCAGCAGGCCGTCGGAGAGCAGCCCGACCACCACGTCCAGGGTCTGCTGGGCGCCGGGGCGGCCCTCCAGCCGGCGCACGTGCTGGTCGACCAGCCAGGAGACGCCCTCGGCGAGCGAGGCCTCCTCGTGGAACAGGGTGGCCAGTCGGCCGACCGGGCCGGCCGAGAGCATCAGCCGCTGGCTCTCCCCCGCCCCGCCGAGCAGCCGGCGGAACGGGCCGTAGCCGGCGAAGAACCAGCCGCGCGGGTTCTCCGCCCAGGGCCCGCGCTCCGGGCTGGCCGAGCCGAACACCTCCAGCTCCGGCCGCAGACCGCCGGGCCGGGCGTGCTGGGGCGGACCCAGGCTCCAGCGCAGGCCGAGCTGCAGGTCGTACTTGGGCGCCTTGCCGCTGCCGGCCAGCTTGTCCACCGACCAGTCCGGGCGGACGAAGGCCTGCACCCAGCCGGTCCGCTCACCGGCCGTCAGCCAGCCGGAGAAGTCGCTCACCAGGCTGCGCGCCACCGAGGGGCCGCCGAGCGCCAGCGCCAGCGCGCGCAGCAGCGTGGTCTTGCCGGAGCCGTTGCGCCCGGCCAGCACCGTCCAGCCCGCGGCGGGCAGCTCCAGCTGCCGCACCTCGCGCTCCGGCGTGAAGCCGCGCAGGCCCGAGATCCCCAGCCGGGTCACATACATGACGGCATTTTAGGAGGTGACGGGGAGCTCCGGGGAGAGGTCTGCGGTGTCCGGCGTCGAAGCCGCCGC
Organism: Kitasatospora viridis; assembly: GCF_007829815.1. Classification (NCBI taxonomy): domain Bacteria; kingdom Bacillati; phylum Actinomycetota; class Actinomycetes; order Kitasatosporales; family Streptomycetaceae; genus Kitasatospora; species Kitasatospora viridis. The sequence goes on from NZ_VIWT01000001.1 coordinate 2,228,659, forward strand.
CCGCTGCGCGGCCGCCTGCTCCTGCGCCGTCTCGGCCGCCTCCTGGGCCGCCTCCAGGGCGACGAACACCTCGTCGGCCGCGGCGTTGCGCCGGCGCAGGTGGCCGACCACGGTGTTGGTCACCGCGATCAGCGGCACCGCGACCACCGCGCCGCCGATCCCGCCGATGATCGACCCGGAGGCCACCCCGAGCACCACCGCCAGCGCGTGCACCCGCACCGCCCGGCCGAGGATCAGCGGCTGCAGGAGGTGTCCCTCGATCTGCATCACCGCGACCAGCACCACCAGCACCATGCCGGCGGTGTAGACGTCCTTGGTGACCAGCGCGACCAGCACCGCCAGCGTCCCGGTGACCAGCGCGCCGACCAGCGGCACGAAGGCACCCAGGAAGATGATCACCGCCAGCGGCACCGCCAGCGGCACTCCGAGCAGGTAGATGCCGATGCCGATGCAGAGCGCGTCGATGAAGGCGACCGCGACGGTGCCGCGGACGTAGGCGGTCAGCGTGGCCCAGGCCTTCGGGCCGGCGCCGGCCATCGCGTACCGGGACTGCTGGGGCAGCCCGCGCAGCGCCCAGTTCCAGATCCGGGCGCCGTCGTAGAGCAGGAAGTAGGTGGTGAAGGCCGCCAGCAGCGCGCCGGTCACCAGGTCGATCACGATGCCGACGGTGGTGAAGCCGAGCGACGTGATCTGGTTGGTGTTGTTGCCGATCGCGTCCTGCAACTGGTGGGTGAACTGGCTCAGCTGCTGGTGCGTCAGGTGCATCGGGCCCTTGACCAGCCAGTCGTGCAGCTGCTGGACGCCCTTCTGGGCCTTGTTGGAGACGTCCGAGGCGTTGGTGGTGACCTGCCAGACCACGAACCAGCCGACCAGGCCGATGCTGCACAGCCCGGTCAGGAAGGTGCCGAGCGCGGCCACCACCCGGGGCACCCCGTGCCGGCGCAGCCAGGAGACGGTCGGTTCGAGCAGCGCGGAGAGCAGCACCCCGGCCAGCAGCGCGAAGGCCACCACCCGGAGCATGTCGACCACGTAGAAGATCACGTAGAGCGCCGCGCCGAGCAGCAGCAGCCGCCAGGTGGACTCGGCCGCCACCCGCAGCCCCCAGGGCACCGCCTCGGCCGGGGTGGCGGGGCGGGTCGGGTGCGGGTTGCGCGGCCGCTCGCGGGCCGGCTCCGGCTCGACCGCCGGCTCCCGGAGCGCGGCGCGCGGGCGGGGCGGCGCGGACGGCGGCTCGGCCTCGACGGCGGCCGGCTCGGCCGCCGCCCGGCCCAGTCCGAGCACCAGGGGTTCGGCGTCGCGGGCCGTCTCGGCCCGCCGGGCCAGCGCGCCGGCCGCCTTCGCTCCCCAGCGGGCGACCACGGTCAGTGCCCGGTCCCGTCGTTCGCCCCGTGCCATCCGCACTCCGCTCTCCGGGTCGGTCCTCCGGTCGGCCGCGCTTCGGGCACGGCCGCTGCGGGGCTCACGCTACCCGCTGCGCTCACCCGTCCGGGGCACCGGGGGCGGAAACGGCCGAAGCCCCCGGCCGGAATCGGCCGGGGGCAATCGACGCCTTCGAACTCCTGGTGCCGGAACTCCGGCCACCGGAGCTCTAGTACCAGCTGTGGGCCTGCCAGAACGACCAGGCGCCGCACGGGCTGCCGTAACGGTCGTTCATGTAGCCGAGGCCCCACTTGATCTGGGTCGCGGGGTTGGTCCGCCAGTCGGCACCGGCCGAGGCCATCTTCGAACCGGGCAGCGCCTGCACCAGGCCGTAGGAACCCGAGGACGGGTTGACCGCCTGGTAGTTCCAGCCGCTCTCGCGCGTCACGATGTTGCTGAAGCACTGGAACTGGGTGCTGTCGCCGATGATGCCCTGGGCGAGCGCCTGGACCGAGCCGGGGCTGGCCGAGGTGGCGGGCGCCGAGTCCGTGCTGGTGCTGGCGAGCTCGGAGCGCGCCTTGGCACGGTTGGCGGCCTGCTGGGCCGCGTCGGCGGCGGCCTTGGCCTGCGCGGCGGCATCGGCAGCGGCCTTGTCGGCGGCGGCCTTGGCCTGCGCGTCGGCGGCGGCCTTGAGGCGGGCGGCCTCGGCAGCGGCCTTCTGCGCGGCGGCGGCGGCCTGCTGCTGCTGCGCGGTGGCCTGCTGGTCGATGTTGTCGCTGATGGCCTGCGCGTCAGCGGCGGAGGGCACGTCGGCGAGCAGGGTGGCACCCGCGATGTCCGCTGCCTGGGCCGGCTTGGCCTCGCTGCCCGAGGCCATTCCGACCACGGCACCGACAGCGGTGACCGCAGTGGCGGAGGCCACGGCAACTCCCCGGACCGAGATCCGAGTCACATGGTTTCCTTCCAGCGTCGCCCCCGCGTGACCGTGAGGACGAAACATGCCCCTGGTCACTGTCCTCCACCTGCTGCTGGTCACGGGAGGAACGGGCCCGGTGTCCGCCCCGGAGGCCGGGGCGGGCGCGAAGATCGGGCGGCGTACGGTCCATCCATATCCAGTTGACGCCCAACCAGCGGGCCGTACGCGGGGCCTGACAGAAACCACACCATGCCGCACCGGGACGCGGGTGCGCAATTCCCGGTTGCGTGGCGAAGCTCACATGACGCCCTGACAGGCGAACGGCCCGTTCACCTGACAGCCACCGGTGCGATGTGCAGACGATCCGTCCGGATCGGGCCCAACACCCTGAACCGGACGGATCGTTCGCCGACGTGCCGTTCGCCGGTCCGCCCCGGCGCGGGCCCGTCAGGGCTGGATGTCCTCCAGCATCTCGGTCACCAGGGCGGCGATCGGGGAGCGCTCGGAGCGCGTGAGGGTGATGTGCGCGAACAGCGGATGCCCCTTCAGCTTCTCCACCACCGCCACCACTCCGTCGTACCGGCCGACCCGCAGGTTGTCCCGCTGCGCCACGTCGTGGGTGAGCACCACCCGGGAGCCCTGGCCGATCCGGGAGAGCACCGTGAGCAGCACGTTGCGCTCCAACGACTGGGCCTCGTCCACGATCACGAAGGCGTCGTGCAGCGAGCGGCCCCGGATGTGGGTCAGCGGCAGCACCTCCAGCATCCCGCGGGCGATCACCTCCTCGATCACCGCGGGCGTGGTGACCGCCCCGAGGGTGTCGAAGACCGCCTGCGACCAGGGGCTCATCTTCTCCGACTCGCTGCCCGGCAGGTAGCCCAACTCCTGGCCGCCGACGGCGTAGAGCGGACGGAAGACCATCACCTTGCGGTGCTGGCGGCGCTCCAGCACCGCCTCCAGGCCCGCGCACAGCGCCAGCGCCGACTTGCCGGTGCCGGCCCGCCCGCCGAGCGAGACGATGCCCACCTCCGGGTCCAGCAGCAGGTCGAGGGCGACCCGCTGCTCGGCGCTGCGGCCGCGCAGGCCGAACGCCTCGCGGTCGCCGCGCACCAGCTTCACCCGGCCGTCCACGGTCACCCGGCCGAGCGCGCGCCCGCGCTCCGAGCCGAGCACCAGGCCGGTGTGGACCGGGAGCTCCTCGGCGCCGTCCACCGCCACCGCGGTGTCGTGCGGCGCGCCGAACAGTTCGTCAACCAGGCCGGCCGGGACGGACAGTTCGGACATTCCGGTCCAGCCCGAGGTGATCGCCAGCTCCGCCCGGTACTCCTCGGCGAGCAGGCCGACCGCGCTGGCCTTGATCCGCATCGGCAGGTCCTTGGAGACGACGGTGACGTCGTACCCCTCCGCCTGCAGGTTCCGCGCCACGGCGAGGATCCGGGCGTCCGACTCGCCGCCGCCGATCCGGTAGCCCGCCGGCAGCACCGAGGGGTCGGAGTGGTTCAGCTCGACCCGGATCGTGCCGCCGATCTCACCGACCGGGATCGGCTCGTCCAGCCGTCCGTGGCGGACCCGGTAGTCGTCGAGCAGGCGCAGGGCCTGGCGGGCGAAGTAGCCCAACTCGGGGTGGTGCCGCTTGGCCTCCAGCTCGGTGACCACGACCACCGGGAGCACCACCTCGTGCTCCTCGAACCGGGTCATGGCCAGCGGGTCCGCCAGGAGCACGCTGGTGTCGAGGACGTACGTGCGCCGGTCTGGTGTCCGGCGGCTCTTGGAACTGACCACTAGGCCTCCAGGGCGGGTGACCCTGCGTCACCCGCGGCTCACCGGCCCCCGTGCCCCTGTTGGTCAGGGTGCCGGTCTGCCTTCTGTATGCCCTGACGAGGTGTCGGATACGCCAGCCGGAACCAAGACGTTGATCAGCGCACATGAATTCTTGGTGACGCGCGCCGGGAGTGCACCGAGGTCAACCGCCGTGCGGCGGCGCGCCGGGCGGCCTGCGGGAGGCGTGCGGGGGCACCGCCGCGGCGCGGTCAGCCGCCGTAGCGCCGGTGCCGCTGCTCGTACGCGCGCAGCGCCCGCAGGAAGTCGACCTTGCGGAAGGCCGGCCAGTAGGCCTCGCAGAAGTAGAACTCGCTGTGCGCGCTCTGCCAGAGCAGGAAGCCGCTGAGCCGCTGCTCGCCGGAGGTCCGGATCACCAGGTCCGGGTCGGGCTGGCCCTTGGTGTAGAGCCGCTCGGCGATGTGCTCGACGTCCAGGATCTCGACCAGCTCCTCGATCGAGGTGCCGCGGTCCGCGTGCTCCTGGAGCAGCGAGCGGACCGCGTCGGCGATCTCGTGCCGACCGCCGTAGCCCACCGCCACGTTGACCGTGATGCCCTCCAGGTGGGCGGTCGCCTCGGCGGCCTCCTTGAGGATCGTGGCGGTCCTGGCGGGCAGCATGTCCAGGGTGCCGATCGGGTTGACCTTGTAGCGCTTCAGCTCGGCCAGCTCGGTCACCGCGTCCTCGATGATGCCCATCAGCAGCGCCAACTCCTCCGCCGAGCGGGAGAGGTTGTCGGTGGAGAGCATCCAGAGGGTGACGACCTCGATGTTGGTCTCGTCGCACCAGCCGAGGAACTCGGCGATCTTGTCGGCGCCGCGCCGGTGGCCGTCGGCGGTGGTGCCGCCGGCCGCCTTGGCCCAGCGGCGGTTGCCGTCCATGATCACGCCGACGTGGTGGGGGGTTCGCCCGAGGTGCACCTCGACGCGCTGGCCGTAGAGGCGGTACATGCCGCCGAGCACGGTGCGCAGCCCTGGTGTGCGCTCCACGAGATCGCGCAGACCCATGTGTTCTCAGCCCCTCCGAGCTCTGGCCCCCTTGGTCCCCCAGCCCTGGCTGCCACGGGTCCCGGGGCAGCGTACTCCGGCACCCCCTGGTGCGGGAAAGCCGCAGGTCGCACCGGGGTCCGGGGGAGGCCGGCGGCCCCTTCCGAAACGGTCTCGACGTGGACACGGGGAGGTCTCCGGATTCTTAAAGAATCCGTAAGCGACCGACGGATGCTTGACGCGTGCCAATGGTCTAGTCCAGCTTGTTCGACAAGCAGTTGCCGGTTCAACCGCCGGTCGGTCGCCCCGAGTCGCACCTGGACGCACCGGGACGCACCGAGTCCGTACCCAACTGCGGTCGCACTGCCCCTGGTCAGCAGTACTGCTTCGGCACGTCCCTCCCCCACGCGGGGCCGCCGCGACCCCCACCGCGGCGGCTCCTCTCCTCCTCTGGAGAGTTCCACATGGCCCGTTCGGTCCCGCCCACCCACCGCCGCCCCCGCCGCGCGCTGCCCGCGCTGGCCGCCGGCACCACCGCCCTCGCGCTGGCCGGCACCGGCCTGGCGCTGTTCGCCGGCGGCGCCAGCGCCGCGGTCGGCAACCTGGTCACCAACGGCGGCTTCGAGAGCGGCCTGAGCGGCTGGACCTGCGCCGGCACCACCGCCGCGGTCTCCTCCCCGGTGCACAGCGGCACCGGCGCGCTGCAGGGCACGCCGAGCGCCGGCGACACCGCGCAGTGCAGCCAGACCATCCCGGTGCTGCCCAACTCCAGCTACACGCTCGCCGGTTGGGTGCAGGGCCCGTACGTCTACCTCGGCGCCAGCGGGACCGGCGGGACCGACCCGAGCACCTGGTCCAGCCAGACCAGCTGGAACCAGCTCTCCACCAGCTTCACCACCGGCGCCAACACCACCAGCGTCACGGTCTACGTGCACGGGTGGTACGGGCAGTCCGCCTACGGCGCGGACGACATCACGCTGACCGGCCCGGGCGGCACAGCCACGCCGACGCCTACCCCCACCCCGACGCCGACCCCCACGCCTACTCCCACGCCGACGCCGACGCCGACGCCGACCCCCACTCCCACCCCGACGCCCACGCCTACTCCCACCCCCACGCCGACGCCGACCCCGACCCCGACGCCCACCCCGACCGGTGGCACCGGTGGCGGCGGCAGCCTGCCGAAGCACCTGATCACCGGCTACTACCAGGACTTCGACAACGGCGCGACCGACCAGAAGATCTCCGACGTCCAGGCGAACTACGACATCATCGCGGTCTCCTTCGCCAACGCCGACCCCACCACCCCGGGCGCCGTCACCTTCTCCATCGACCCGACCCTGGCCAAGAACCTCGGCGGTTACACCGACGCCCAGTTCAAGGCCGACATCGCCGCCAAGCACGCGGCCGGCAAGAAGGTCATCCTCTCGGTCGGCGGCCAGAACGGCGCGATCACCGTCGGCGACGCGGCCTCGGCGAACAACTTCGCCAACAGCGCCTACTCGATCATCCAGAACTACGGGTTCGACGGGGTCGACATCGACCTGGAGAACGGCATCAACGCGACCTACATGTCGCAGGCCCTGCACACCCTGGCGGCGAAGGTCGGCAGCGGCTTCGTGCTCACCATGGCCCCGCAGACCATGGACATGTACACCACCACGGCCGGCTACTACCAGCTCGCGCTGAACACCAAGGACATCCTGACCGTCGTCAACACCCAGTTCTACAACTCGGGCGGCATGCCGGGCTGCGACGGCAAGAACTACAACCAGGGCACCGAGGACTTCATCACCTCGCAGGTCTGCTCCTACATCCAGGGCGGCCTCGACCCGGCCCAGGTCGGCATCGGCGTCCCGGCCTCCCCCTCGGCGGCGGGCGGCGGCTACGTCAACTCCACCGTGGTGAACAACGCGCTGGACTGCCTGGCCACCGGCACCAACTGCGGCACCTTCGTCCCGCCGGCCAAGTGGCCCACCATCCGCGGCGCGATGGCCTGGTCCACCAACTGGGACGCGAAGAACGGCAACGACTTCTCGACCAACGTCGGCAACCACGCCCACGGCATGCAGTGACCACCCCCCAGGTGCGCCCGGCCCCTTGAGGGAGAGGCCCACCGCACCCCACGGGGCCCGCCACACCGAGCAGGTGCGGCGGGCCCCGCGTGCGTCGGGGGTTCGGTAGCGTTGCCCGGGGCATCCTCGGGAGGACACATGGGCTCCGTCCACAAAAGCCGTCCGCAGATGGAGACCGACGAGTTCGAGCGCTTGGCCGACGTCGCTGCTCGGGACGGGATCACCCTGGAGTTCATCGGCGGGAAGCTGGCGGTCAAGGCCCCAGCCGACGGCAACCACGCCGAGATGTGGGCCCGCTGACCCGTCGTCAGCCCGCCGTCAGGACCCCCAGCAGCGCCCCCAGCAGCATGCACGGGCCGAACGGGAGGGGGTCCTTCGCCTTCGCGCGGCCGGTGAGGAGCAGGACGACGCCCCAGGCGGCGGCGAGCAGGAAGGCGGCCATGGTGCCCTGGAGCAGGGGGCGCCAGCCGTACCAGGCGAGCAGTGCGCCGAGGGTGGGGGCGAGCTTGACGTCGCCGCCGCCGAGCGGGCCGAGCAGCGCGAGCAGGCCGTAGAGCAGCAGGCAGGCCAGCGCGCCGTAGAGGCTGCGGGTGAGCGCGTCGGTGCGGTGGTCGAGCAGGCCGGCCGCGAGCAGCAGGGCGGCGGTGCCGCCGGCCAGCGGCAGGGTGAGCAGGTCGGGCAGCCGGTGCACCGCGGTGTCGACGAAGGCGAGCACCACGCCGAGCAGCGCGACCCAGGCCAGCACCGGCCCGGCGGGCCAGTCGGCCGCCGCCCCGACCGCCGCCCCGGCGCCCGCGGCGACCAGTTCGACGGCCAGCGGGGCAGGTCCGATCGCCGTCGCGCAGCGCGGGCAGCGCCCGCTCGGCGGCAGCCACCCCGGGGTGCGCCCGCACGCGCACCGGCGCACCGGCTCGTCCCAGGGCACGGCCAGCCGGGCCGCCGCTCCCCTCAGTACCGGTGCCGCCGCCACCCCGACCAGCGCGCCCACGCTCTCCGCGATCACGCCCACTCCCCTACCCGGGTGCCCGTGAGGCGGAACACACGCACCGCGGGTGCCCCGGCCCGTACAGTTTGCCCATGCAGGTCACCCAGTCCAGCAAGCTCGCCAACGTCTGCTACGACATCCGCGGCCCGGTGCTCGACGAGGCGATGCGTCTGGAGGACCAGGGGCACCGCATCCTCAAGCTGAACACCGGCAACCCGGCCGCCTTCGGCTTCGAGGCGCCGCCGGAGATCCTCCAGGACATCCTGCGCAACCTCTCCAACGCCCACGGCTACGGCGACTCCAAGGGCCTGCTGTCGGCGCGCCGCGCCGTGGTGATGCACTACGAGGAGCGCGGCCTGCACGGCCTGTCGGTGGACGACGTCTTCCTCGGCAACGGCGTCTCCGAGCTGATCCAGCTGGCCATGACGGCGCTGCTGGACGACGGCGACGAGGTGCTGGTGCCCGCGCCGGACTACCCGCTGTGGACGGCCTCGGTGAGCCTGGCCGGCGGCACCGCCGTGCACTACCGCTGCGACGAGCAGTCCGAGTGGTACCCGGACCTGGCCGACATCGAGGCCAAGGTGACCGACCGGACCCGGGCGATCGTGGTGATCAACCCGAACAACCCGACCGGTGCGGTCTACCCGCGCGAGGTGCTGGAGGGGATCGCGGAGATCGCCCGCCGCAACAAGCTGGTGGTCTACGCGGACGAGATCTACGACAAGATCCTCTACGACGACGCCGAGCACGTGCCGCTGGCCACCCTGGCGCCGGACCTGTTCTGCGTCACCTTCAACGGGCTGTCCAAGGCCTACCGGGTGGCCGGCTTCCGGTCCGGCTGGATGGTGCTCTCCGGCGACCGGCACCGGGCCCGCAGCTACATCGAGGGCCTGAACGTGCTGGCCTCGATGCGGCTGTGCGCCAACATGCCGGCCCAGCACGCGGTGGCCGCCGCGCTCGGCGGGCGGCAGTCGGTCAAGGACCTGCTGCTGCCGGGCGGCCGGCTGCTGGAGTCCCGGGACACGGCCTACCGGCTGCTGAACGAGATCCCCGGGGTGAGCTGCGTGAAGCCGCGCGGCGCGCTCTACGCCTTCCCCCGGCTGGACCCCGCGGTCTACAAGATCAAGGACGACGCGCAGATGGTGCTGGACCTGCTGCGCGCCCAGCGGATCCTGATCGTCCAGGGCAGCGGCTTCAACTGGCCGGAGCCGGACCACTTCCGGCTGGTCACGCTGCCGCGCCCGGAGGACATCGAGGACGCGGTGACCCGGATCGGCGAGTTCCTCGGCGGGTACGTCCAGGTCTGACCGCCCGTCACGCCGTCACCTGACGGACCGACGGACCGACGGGCCGACGGGCCGCATGACGCACCGACGGCCGCGGGCCACGGCGCGGCGATCCCTGAGATCCTGGTCGGGGAGGGATCGCCGCGCCGAGGGCCGCGGCCGTCGGCGGTTGCTCGGTGAGGGTGGTCCGAGCGGGTGGGGAGAGGTCAGCCGAGCCGCTTCACCAGGGCGTTGTACTCGTCCCAGAGCGCGGCCGGGGTGTGCGAGCCGAAGAGCTCCAGGTGGGCCGGGATCAGCGCGGCCTCCTGGCGCCAGATCTCCGGGTCGACCGAGAGCAGCAGCTCCAGGTCGGCGTCGGAGAGCTCCAGGCCGTCGAGGTCCAGCGCGTCCTTGGTCGGCAGCACGCCGATCGGGGTCTCGACGCCGTCGGCGGCACCCTGCAGGCGCTCGACGACCCACTTGAGCACGCGGCTGTTCTCGCCGTAGCCCGGCCAGACGAACTTGCCGTCGGCGTCCTTGCGGAACCAGTTGACGTAGTAGATCTTCGGCAGCAGCTCCGCGTCCGCCTGCGCGCCGAGCTTCAGCCAGTGGGCGAAGTAGTCGCCCATGTTGTAGCCGCAGAACGGCAGCATCGCGAACGGGTCGCGGCGCAGCTCGCCGACCGTGCCCTCGGCCGCGGCGGTCTTCTCGGAGGCGATGTTGGAGCCGAGGAAGACGCCGTGCTGCCAGTCGAAGGACTCGGTGACCAGCGGGACGGCGGTGGCCCGGCGGCCGCCGAAGAGGATCGCCGAGATCGGCACGCCGGCCTGGTCCTCCCACTCCGGGGCGATGGTCGGGCACTGCGCGGCCGGCACGGCGAACCGGGCGTTCGGGTGGGCGGCCGGGGTGCCGGACTCGGGGGTCCAGTCGTTGCCGCGCCAGTCGGTCAGGTGGGCCGGCGGCTCCTCGGTGAGGCCCTCCCACCAGACGTCGCCGTCGTCGGTCAGCGCGACGTTGGTGAAGACGGTGTTGCCCCAGAGGGTGTCGATCGCGTTGGCGTTGGTCTCCGTGCCGGTGCCGGGGGCGACGCCGAAGAAGCCGGCCTCCGGGTTGATGGCGTAGAGCCGGCCGTCGGCGCCGAACCGCATCCAGGCGATGTCGTCGCCGATGGTCTCGACCTTCCAGCCCGGGATGGTGGGCTGGAGCATGGCCAGGTTGGTCTTGCCGCAGGCGCTCGGGAAGGCGGCGGCGATGTACTTGACGTCCTGGTTGGGCGCGGTCAGCTTGAGCACCAGCATGTGCTCGGCCAGCCAGCCCTCGTCCCGGGCCATCGTGGAGGCGATCCGCAGCGCGTAGCACTTCTTGCCGAGCAGGGCGTTGCCGCCGTAGCCGGAGCCGAAGGACCAGATCTCCCGGGTCTCCGGGAAGTGCGAGATGTACTTGGTGCTGTTGCAGGGCCACGGCACGTCGGCCTCGCCCTCGGCCAGCGGGGCGCCCACGGTGTGCACGGCCTTGACGAACTCGCCGTCCTCGCCGAGCTGGTCCAGCACGGCCTGGCCCATGCGGGTCATCACGCGCATGGAGACGGCGACGTAGGCGGAGTCGGTGATCTCGACGCCGTAGGCCGCCAGCGGGGAGCCGACCGGGCCCATCGAGAACGGCACGACGTACATCGTGCGGCCCTTCATGGCGCCCCGGAACAGGCCGTTCTCACCGGAGAAGATGTCACGCATCTCCGCCGGGGCCTTCCAGTGGTTGGTCGGGCCGGCGTCCTTCTCCTGCTCGGAGCAGATGAAGGTGCGGTCCTCGACGCGGGCCACGTCGCTCGGGTCGGAGGCGGCGTAGTAGGAGTTGGGCCGCTTCTCGGGGTTGAGCTTCTTGAAGGTGCCCTGGGCGACCAGCAGGTCGGCGAGGCGCTGGTACTCCTCCTCTGAGCCGTCGCACCACTCGATGCGGTCCGGCTGGGTGAGCTCGGCGATCTCGTTGACCCAAGCCACCAGGCGGGCGTGGCGGGTGGGGGCAGCCGTGCTGACGGCAGAGTTCTCGTACGACACGATCGCTCCGTTTCACGCCTGATCACACGCGATCAGGCGTCCGGGGGTTGAGGGTGGTTACACCGTAGCTCCGGCCTCCAAGAGCAAATTCGGCACAACGGCATCCTTGTCGCAAGTTTTGCTACGCCATGGCCAAAAACTGGCAGTTCTGCGTCCATCAGCGGCACTCGCCGACGTTGCCCCGATCACATCCAACTGCTCCACATTGTCCAAAAGTGACGCGAGCCACTTCCTACTTATAGGTAACCTACGCACCCGTAGGTAGCATGACGCCCATGACTGCGGATCAACACGGTGGGGCTCCCGAGCAGCTCGGGACAGTTGGGGAGAGCATCGGGGGCAGCGCCGCGGCGGTGGCACCGCCCGCCAAGCCGGCCTGGCGCGGCTGGCTGCACGCCGGGATGTTCCCGGCCGCGCTGGCCGCCGGGATCGTGCTGATCTGCCTGGCCGACAGCACCGAGGGGCGGATCGCCTGCGCCCTCTACTCGGCGACGGCCTGGCTGCTCTTCGGCGTCAGCGCCGTCTACCACCGCTTCACCTGGGGCCCGCGCGGCGAGGCGATCCTGCGGCGGCTGGACCACGCGAACATCTTCCTGATCATCGCGGGGACCTACACGCCGTTCACCATCCTGCTGCTGCACGGCGGCCGCCAGGAGCTGCTGCTCTGGCTGGTCTGGGGCGGCGCGCTGGCCGGGATCGCCTTCCGGGTGTTCTGGGTCGGCGCCCCGCGCTGGCTCTACACCCCTTGCTACATCGCGCTCGGCTGGGCGGCGGTCTTCTTCATGCCGGACTTCCTGCACACCGGCGGCGTCGCGGTGATCACCCTGATGATCGTCGGCGGGGTGCTCTACAGCATCGGCGGCGTGGTCTACGGGCTCAAGCGGCCCGACCCGTCACCGCGTTGGTTCGGTTTCCACGAGGTCTTCCACGCCTTCACCCTCGGGGCCTTCATCGTGCAGTACGTGGGCGTCTCGCTGGTGGCCTACTCCGCGACCTGAGCCGCCGCGGCGGGCGGCCGCCACGGCGCGCAGGTCCCGGGCCCGGGCGCAGCGGTCGCAGTGCGCGGTGTCGGGGCGGTCGTCCTGATGGTGCTCGGCGGGATGGGCCAGGTGCCGGAACCGCCGGGCCACGTGGACCATCACCAGCAGCACCTCGACCCCGGCGACCGCCCACACCAGCGGCGCGCCGCCGCCCAGGTAGGCGGCCACCACCGCGAGCGCGGCGCCGACCACGGCGACCGTGCCCCAGAACTGCAGGTCCTGAGCATCCTTCACGGCCATCCCCACCTCTCCCAGTCCTGACCGAGTGACACATCCTATCTACTCTTAGTCACTGGGAGTAGTCGGTCTCGGGCGAACAATGCATCAATGTTTCATCAACTCCGGGTGCTGTCACCCGAGAACGGGCGAAGTGCCCTCGCGGGCCACCCGCGAGGGCACTTCGCACACCGCGCGGGCGCGTCAGCCGCGCACCCGCCGGCGCCGGACGGCCAGGCCGGCGCCCGCCAGCCCCGTCACCACCAGTGCGCCGGCGGCGGTGATCGGCGCCACCCGGGACGGCGACGGCGCGGCGACCGGCGCGACAGCCGGCCCGGCGGTCGCCTCGGTCGAGAAGCCGCCGCCCAGGCCGGCCCGGTCGTAGGCCGAGCCGGGCAGCTTGTCGCCGTACCGCTGGTGCACCAGCTTCTGGTACGCCGCCAGGCTCTCCCCGCCGGCGCCCACCGAGGAGCGGGCCTCGGCGTCCAGTGGCAGCACCCGGCCGCCGCGCAGCACGTACCAGGCGTTCAGCTGCGGCTCCCGGAAGACCGTGCCGCCGCCGCCCGCCGCGCCGCGGGCAGCGTAGTCGGTCTCGTCGCTGCCGGAGGCGATGTTCACCACCCGCCAGCTCCCGTTCTGCTGCACGGTCCAGACCGAGGCGGTGCGGCCGTCCGCGGCGGTCACCTCGGTCGCGGTGAAGTCGGGGCGGGCCACCGCGGCTCCGGGGGCGCCGGCCACGAAGGACGGGTCCAGGGTGTAGACCGGCACGGTCGCGCCGACCGGGCGCGGGGCGGCCTGGGCGGCGGCCCGGGCCTCGTCCGCCGGGGTCATGGTGCCGCCGGCGGAAGTGCCGCTGCCGGTGCTGCTCCCGCCGGGCGCACCGTCATGGGCGAAGAACCGGCCCACCTGGGCGAGTACCGCCGGGGACTGCACCACCGCGTGGGCCGCGGCCAGGTCCCCCGCCGAGGGCCCGGCGGCGGCCAGTGCGGTGCCGACGGGGGTGGCGGCCAGCGCGAGCGCGGCCACCACGATGATCGTCTGACGCTTGCTCACAACAGCCTCCTCAGGCGCCGATGCCGTAGAGCGAGTGGGTCCAGGAGAACGAGCTGTTGCTGACGTAGTAGTTGTAGTCGGCCCAGTTGTAGCGGTAGTCCGACGGCCACGGGTCGCCCCAGTAGACCCAGTTGTTACTCAGGTCGTAGCCGTACAGCACCTCCATGTGCCCGCCGCCGGAGGCCCACTGGATCCGGGCCTCCACCGGGCGGTTGGCGTTGATCTCGTTCTGCACGGTGGAGTAGTAGAGGTACCCGCTGACGTAGCTGCCCGGGTTGATGCCGATCCAGCTCAGCGCGTTCTGCACGTCGTCCAGCGCGGCCTGGCTGTTCGGGCAGGCCGAGTCGATCGACCGGCCGAAGGCCGCGTTGCAGAACTCGTTCTGGGTGTAGCTGTAGCCGAACCAGCTCGCGATCGTGTCGCCGCTGGCGGCCCAGCACCAGTTGGTGTTCTGCTGTTGCTGCATGGTGATGTTGAGGGTCCGCCAACTCCCGTCGGTGGCGGCCATGGTGGCGAAGGCGGGCGAGTGGGCCGCGGGTCGGGTCGGGGACTGCTGGAACTGCGGGGACTGCTGGGGCTGCTGGGGCTGCTGGGGCTGCTGGGGCTGCTGGGACTGTGCCAGGGCGGGTGAGCCGGTCGCGACGGTCAGCGCCGGGGCGAGGGCGGTCAGCACGACTGCGGCGAGCAGCCGGCGGGTTGTGGACACGGTGATTCCTCCGTGGGGTGAAGGAAGTGGGGGACACGCGGGCCCGGCGGGCCGTCCCCGGCGGGCGGGGTCGGCGGCGGGGCCGGATCGAGCATCCGGCCGTTGACCGCCGCTGGTCAACGAGGGTCCGGGCGCACCGGAACGGGGGGTGAACGGGGCCCCGTGGGTGTGAACGGGCGGCGCTGCTGCGCTCCGGAAGGGTGACAAGGCCCCACGGAGGTGTGAATATTCACCACCAGCACGCAGGAGGGCCGCCATGCCGCGCACCGCACCAGCCGTTCCGCCCGAACTCGCCGCGGCCCTGCGCACCGGTCCGTTCCACCTCGCGCTGCGCACCGCGATCGGCGTCCGCGGGCTGGCGCTGCACCGCATCCAGCAGCACCTCGCGCAGCGCGGCGTCCGGGTCGGGGTCACCAGCCTGAGCTACTGGCAGCAGGGCCGCCGCCGGCCCGAGCGGGCCGAATCCCTGCGCGCGGTACGCGCGTTGGAGGAGGTGCTGGAGCTCCCGGCGCACTCGCTGACCCGGCTGCTCGGCCCGCGCCGCACGGTGGTCGCGCCGAGCGTGCCGGTCCGCCCCTACCGCGACCTGATCACTCCCGCCGCGGCGGTGGACCAGTTACTCGCGGCCCTGCCCGCCCCGCGCGACACCGGCCTGCACACGGTGACCCACATCGAACGGATCCGGATCGGCCCCGACCGCCGGCTGCTGCGCCGCGACTCCCAGCACGCGGTGCGGGCCCACCGTCCCGGCGTGGACCGCTACTTGGCGATCTACCAGGGCGATCCCGGCTGCGACGTCGGCCAGGTGCGGGTGCGGGCCGAGGAGAACTGCCGCCCGGGCCGGATCCGCCGCGACCCGGCGGCCCAACTGGTGATCGCCGAACTGCTGCTCGACCGGCGGCTCGACGTGGGCGACACCCACCTGCTCGGCTACGGCTTCGACGACGCGCCACCGCCCGGCCCGAGCACCGAGTACGTGCGCGGCTTCAACTCCGGCACCGGGCACTACGTGCTGCAGGCCGCCTTCGACCCAGCCGCGCTCCCGGTGCGCTGCCGCCGGTTCGCCAGCAGCCGCCCGGGCGCGGCCCCGTACGAGAGCGAGGAGCTCACCCTCGACGGTCAGCACTGCGTGCACCTGGTCGGCACCGGGCTCGGGCCCTGCCTGCTCGGGGTGGAGTGGGACTGGGATTAGGCCGCGCCTTCCGGATCACGCCGGAGCTTCAGCACCACGGTGTCCTCCACCGGGCGGTAACCGATCTTCTGGTAGATCGAGTTGGCCGTCGGGTTCGCCAGATCGGTGTAGAGCAGCACCTGTTCGGCGCCACGGTCCCGGCCGACCTGCGAGACCGCGGCGGTCACGGCGCTCGCGTAGCCGTGGCCGCGCTGCTCCGGCGGGGTGTAGACCTGGCCGATCCGGGCCATCCCGGCCAGCACCCCCGACAGGCCGGCCATCGCGACCGGCCGGCCCGAGGCGTCCTCCCAGAGGAACAGCTCACCGGCGGCCGCCCGCACCCGGACGTACTCCGGCACCCGCTCCGCCTGGTGGTCCACCTCCGCGAAGAAGGCCAGCACCCAGGCCAGCGCCTGCTCGAAGTCCCGCTCGGTGACCGGGCGCAGCCGCCCCGGCACCTGCGGCGGCAGCAACTCGCCGAGGCGGTAGAGCCGCTGCTCGAACTCCACCTCCACGGCGCCGCCGGTGCGCGCGGCCCAGCGGTCGCCGAACGCCCGGGCCTGGGCCACCCCGCCGCCCACCCCGGTCAACCAGGGATCGCCGACCAGCTCGTCCACCAGTTCCTCGGCCGCGGCCACCGGCATCCTGCTCAGCCGCAGCGGCTCCAGCGGGGCCTGCATCCAGGCGCCGGCCACCGGCCCGTCGGCGTCCGGTCGCCACCAGCCGGAGCGGAGCGACTGCTCGGGATCACCGCCGGCCGCCCCGGCCCGGGCCGGCCGGTTGGCGAGGGTGAGCAACACGGTGTTCTCGGCCGGGTGGGCGGCCAGGAAGTCGCCCGCCGCGGCGCGGAACTCGTGCACGGATTCGGTCTGGGTCCAGGTCATCCGCCGATCCTGGAACACGCTCTGCCCGGGTGCACCTGATTTTGGGTCAGACCTGGCGGCTGCCGAGCTTGGCGGCCAGCTCCGCCGGGTCGGCGGTCGGCGCCTCACAGGCGAAGTGACGGCAGACGTAGGCCGCCGGGGCGCCGCCGAGCAGCGGCCGGTCGGCGAGCAGCGCCACCTCCGCGCCCGCGCTGCCGCCCGGCTCGCCGAGGGCCACCACGGCTCCCGGGGCGGTGCCGAGCAGCGCGGTGCGGTGCAGCAGCGCGGTGCGCTCGTCGCCGGCCGGGCCGACCACGGCCACCTCGCGCGGGCCGTCGAGCAGCGCCTCGGCCGCCGCCAGCCCCCAGCCGATGAACCGCGGCGCCCGCCCGGCCAGCGCGCCGACCACGCCCAAGGCCCGTTCGGCGGCGGTGCGGTGGAGCTCCGACCCGGTGTAGGCGGCGTAGCTCAGCAGCGCCTGGGCGGCGGCCGTCCAGCCGGAGGGGGTGGCGTTGTCGGTCGGATCCTGCGGACGGCGGATCAGCTCCTCGGCGTCATCCGCCGTGTCGTACAGGCTCCCTGACGCCTCGTCGGTGAAGTGCAGCAGCACGGTGTCCAGCAGTCCGCCCGCCAGCTGCAGCCAACTCGGCTCGCCGGTCACGGAGTAGAGCGCGAGGAACCCCTCGGCACTGTCGGCGTAGTCCTCCAGCACGCCCGCGTTGCCGCCCGCCCGGCCGTCCCGCGAGGTGCGCAACAGTCGCCCGTCGGCGGTGAGGTGCACCGAGAGCAGCAGGTCGGCGGCGCGCTCGGCGGCGGCCACCAGGTCCGGACGGTCCAGCAGGGCGCCGCACTCGGCCAGCGCGGCGATCGCCAGGCCGTTCCAGGCGGCCACCACCTTGTCGTCCCGGGCCGGAGCCGGCCGCTTCGCCCGGGCCGCCAGCACCGCCGCCCGGATCCCCTCGTCCGGTTCGCCGGCCAGGAGTTGCAGCACCGAACTGCCGTGCTCGAAGGTGCCGTCCGCGGTGACCTCGAAGAGCTCGGCGGCCCGGGCGCCGTCGACCGCGCCGAGCACCTCGGCCAACTGCTCCGGGGTCCACACGTAGTAGGCGCCCTCGGCGGACAACCCGGTCCCCGGGTCGGCACTGTCCGCGTCCAGCGCGGAGGCGAACCCGCCCTCCGCGGTGCCGAGTTCGCCCACCATGAAGTCCGCGGTCTCCAGCGCCACCCGGCGGGCCAGCGGGTCGCCGGTGGTCCGCCACAGGTGCAGGTAGACCCGGCAGAGCAGCGCATTGTCGTACAGCATCTTCTCGAAGTGCGGCACCACCCAGCCCGCGTCCACCGAGTAGCGGGCGAAGCCGCCGCCGAGCTGATCGTAGATCCCGCCCCGGGCCATCGCCTCGGCCGTCCGGACCACCTGCTCCAGCGCCGCCTGCGAGCCGGTCCGCGCGTGGTGCCGCAGCAGGAACTCCAGCGCCATCGACGGCGGGAACTTGGGCGCCCCGCCGAACCCGCCGCGCACCGGGTCGTAACTGCGGCTCAGGCCCGCCAACGCCTGGTTGAGCTCCTTCTCCCCCGGCGCCGGCACCCCACCGCCGGCCCCGAACACCCCGGCCCGCTCGGCCAGTTCCGCCCTGATCCGCCCGGCCACCTCGGCCACCTCGTCCCGCCGCTCCCGCCAGGCGGCGTCCACCCCCTCCAGCACCTGCCGGAAGCTCGCCATCCCGTGCCGCGGCTCGGGCGGGAAGTACGTCCCGAAGTAGAACGGCTCCTTCCCCGGCGTCAGGAACACCGTCATCGGCCACCCACCCTGCCCGGTCGCCGCCTGCACCGCCTCCATGTACACCGCGTCCACATCCGGCCGCTCCTCACGGTCCACCTTCACCGCGACGAACCGCTCGTTCAGGTACCCGGCCAGCTCCGCGTCCTCGAAGCTCTCGTGCGCCATCACGTGACACCAGTGACAGGCGGCGTACCCGACCGAGAGCAGCACGGGCACCCCGCGCCGCTCCGCCTCCGCGAACGCCTCGGGGGACCACTCCCACCAGTCCACGGGGTTGTCGGCGTGCTGCTGCAGGTAGGGGGAGGTCGCGTTGGCCAGCCGGTTCATACCGGCATCGTCGCACGAGCCGGGGCCCAGGCGCTGCACCTGGCATCCGAGTTCCGGGGCGGCGACCACTGGTCAGGGTCCGCCCTCGATGTCGGTGGTGCGCGTGAGGGGGCGGGAGAAGCAGCGGACCGATCGGCGCCGGTGGCCGGGAGCACGGTCCTGGCCGGCGGCGGCTCCCGGACTCTGCTCCCGGGCGCGTTTTCGTCCTGGGTGCGGACGGATCACCCGGTCCCCGAATGGTCCTCTTGAGCAACGCCGGGAATCACCGGCGCCCTTCACCGGAGAGGTCCTTTCGTGTACGAGCATGCACCGCACAACCGCTTCCGACTCTCCCGCCGGGGCGGCCGGCACCGGACGGGGGCAGTCGTGGCCGCTGTGGCCGCCGTGGCCACCACAATCGGGGCGCTGGCACCGACCGCGGCGTTCGCGGGCGGCAGGCCGGACAGCGTCCAGGCGAGCCTGAACACGCTGGTGAAGGACGACGGCGTGCCCGCCGCGCTGGCCTCCGTCAAGGGCCGTGACGGCCGCACCCACAGCTACACCGCCGGCGTCGGCGACGTCGCCACCGGGGCCAAGGTCCCCGTGGACGGACAGATACGGATCGGCAGCAACACCAAGACCTTCACCGCCGTCGTCGTCCTCCAACTCGTCGCCGAAGGAAAGATCGGCCTCGACACGTCCGTCGACACCTACCTGCCCGGCCTGCTGCGCGGCGACGGCATCGACGGACGCAACATCACCGTCCGTCAACTGCTCCAGCACACCAGCGGCCTGCCCGAGTACGTGAA
The DNA here is from genome assembly GCF_007829815.1 of Kitasatospora viridis. NCBI lineage: Bacteria > Bacillati > Actinomycetota > Actinomycetes > Kitasatosporales > Streptomycetaceae > Kitasatospora > Kitasatospora viridis. The sequence goes on from NZ_VIWT01000001.1 coordinate 2,248,061, forward strand.
CACGGACGCGATCCTCACCGGTCCGAAGCGGTACTACGAACCGCGCGACCTCCTCGACGCGGCCCTCGCCCAGAAGGCCCACTTCGCGCCGGGCACGCGCTGGGAGTACAGCAACACCAACTACCTGGTGGCAGGCCTGATCATCCAGAAGGTCACCGGACGGCCCCTCGGCGAGGAGATCACCCAGCGCGTCATCGACCGCATCGGCCTGCGCCACACCTCCTTCCCCACCCCGGGGGACATGGGCATCCGCGGGGTCCACCCCGAGGGTTACGTCCGGGACGCCGGCGGCTCGCTCCGTGACTACACCGAGCTGGACCCGTCCTGGGGCTGGGCGGCGGGCTCCGTCGTCTCCACCAACAGCGACCTCATCCGCTTCTACGCGGCACTGCTCGGCGGTCGCCTCCTCCCGGCGGCGCAGCTCGCCCAGATGCGCACCACCGTCCCCGCCGACGAGTTGGGCCCGGGCGCCCGCTACGGGCTGGGCCTGGTGAGCCGGCCCCTGTCGTGCGGTGGCCTGTACTGGGGCCACGGCGGGGCCATTCCGGGCTACGAGACCGCTGGGGGCGCCACCGAGGACGGCCGCGCGGTCAGCATCGCGGTGACCTTGTTCCCGAACGGCGCGGCCGAGCAGCACATGGACGCCGCGGTGGACGCCGCCCTGTGCCGCTGACCCTCCCCGATCCGGCTTGAGCGCCCACACCGGTACCACCAGCGGGTTCTGCGCGTGCCTGCGCGCAGAACCCGCGCACCCCACCAATCACCCCCTCCAGCAGAGGAGTTCCTCCGTGAACGAGCACGTACAGCACATCCGGGCCCACCGGCACCGCCGGGGTCGGCGCGGTTCGGCGGTGGCCATGGCAGCCGTGGCCGCCGGCGTCGTGGCGGCCGGGGTGCTGGCACCGACCGCGGCGTTCGCGGGCGGCAGGCCGGACAGTGTCCAGGCGAGCCTGAACGCGCTGGTGAAGGACGACGGCCTGCCCGCCGCGCTGGCCTCCGTCAAGGGCCGTGACGGCCGCACCCGCAACTACACCGCCGGCGTCGGCAACCTCGCCACCAGGGCCAAGGTCCCCGTCGACGGACAGATACGGATCGGCAGCAACACCAAGACCTTCACCGCCGTCGTCGTCCTCCAGCTCGTCGCCGAAGGAAAGATCGGCCTCGACACGTCCGTCGACACCTACCTGCCCGGCCTGCTGCGCGGCGACGGCATCGACGGACGCAACATCACCGTCCGTCAACTGCTCCAGCACACCAGCGGCCTGCCCGACTACACGGACGCACCCGCGCTCTCGGACTTCAGCACGATCCAGCACCGCTACTTCGAGCCCCGCGAGCTCCTCGACGGCGCCCTCGCCCAGAAGGCCCACTTCGCCCCGGGCACGCACTGGGAGTACAACAACACCAACTACCTGGTGGCAGGCCTGATCATCCAGAAGGTCACCGGACGGCCCCTCGGCGAGGAGATCACCCAGCGCGTCATCGACCGCATCGGCCTGCGCCACACCTCCTTCCCCACCCCGGGGGACATGACCATCCACGAGGCCCACCCCGAGGGTTACAACCAGGAGGCCGACGGCTCGCTCCACGACTACACCGAGATGGACCCCTCGATGGCCTGGGCGGCCGGGGCGATCGTCTCCACCAACACCGACCTCAACGCGTTCTTCACCGCGCTCCTCGGCGGCCGGCTCCTGCCCGCGGCGCAGCTCGCCGAGATGCGCACCACCGTCCCCGCCGACGAGTTGGGCCCGGGGATCCGCTACGGGCTGGGCCTGGAGAGCAAGCCGCTCTCCTGCGGCGGCCTCGCCTGGGGCCACGGTGGGACCATTCCGGGCTTCCGTTCCCGCGACGGGGTCACCGACGACGGCCGCGCGGCCACCATCACGGTCACCACCATCCCGGGCGACGTCGGCGCGCAGCACATGGCGGACGCCCTGGACGCGGCCCTCTGCCGCTGACCCGACCCCGGGCCTGAAGGGTGCCGGAGGTGGAGCTGGCTCCACCTGTCCCTACGTGCCCGTGCTGTCCCGACGGCGGGTACTGGCAGGCTCCTCGCTCGTCCCCGCGGTCCCTAGCGTCATGGGTGGGTGGTTTCGGCCGCCTGACCTGGGACGGAGCAAGCGAGGAGCCATGGGACAGATCAAGCAGCGCAACGTCGATCCCGCACTGACGGTCACGACGGGTCGGGGGGATGCGTTGACTCTCGACAAGGTCAGCCGCAGGTACGGGAAAGCGGCGCCCGCGCTGGACGAGGTGAGCATGAACGTGCCGCGTGGCGGCTTCCTCGCGGTGATGGGCCGGTCGGGTTCGGGGAAGTCCACGCTGCTGCAGTGCGCCGCCGGTCTCGAACGGCCCACCAGCGGAACGGTGCGGCTCGGGGGGACCGATCTCGCGGGGCTCAAGGAGCCCGCGCTCAGCCGGCTGCGGCGGGACCGGATCGGCTTCGTCTTCCAATCCCTCAACCTGGTGCCGTCGTTGACGGTGCTGGAGAACACCGTGCTGCCGCTGATGCTGGCAGGAGCGGGGCGTCCGGAGCGGGGGCTGGCCGCACTGGCGTCGGTCGGACTGGCGGACCGCGCTCAGGACATCCCGGCCAGGCTGTCCGGTGGGCAGCAGCAGCGGGTGGCGATCGCGCGGGCACTGGTCACCGAACCGGAGGTGATCTTCGCTGACGAGCCGACGGCCGCGCTCGACCCGGTGACCGCCGAGGAGGTCCTGGCGCTGCTGCGTTCGGCGGTGGATCAGCGGGGCCGCACGGTCGTCCTGGTCACCCACGACCCCATGGCCGCGCAGTGGGCCGATGAGGCGGTCTTCCTCGACTCGGGCAGGATCGCGGGCCGCCTGGCCCAGCCGGAGGCCGGCGATGTCCGGGAGGCACTTCGCGGGCTGGGACGGCAGCGATGAACACGGTGTGGAAGCGCACGGCGGACAAGCGCACGGCGGACAAGGGCACCGCGGACAAGCGCGTCGACAGGCCGCGGGTGCGGTGGCGGGAGGGCCGCTCGGCCACGCGCCTGCTCGCCTCGCGCGCGCTGAAGACCCATCGCAGGGCCTGGGCGTCCCTGTTCGTGGCGCTCGCGATGGTCTCGGCGCTGCTCGGCGGCGTCGGCCTGGCCATCGGTTCGGCCGCGCTCGGCCACGCCTCGGTGGACCGGTACGCCGCGGCGCCGGTGGTGGTGGCCGGCCACCAGTCCACGCAGTACACCTCGAAGCCCTGGGGCGACCCGCCCACGACGGCGACGGCGGCACTCACCGAGAGGGTCGGCGTGCCGATCAGCACGGTCGCGCTCCTGCGCTCGCTGCCGGAGGTGGGGGCCGTGGTCGCGGACGACGTCCTCACCGTGCCCGGGGTACGCGTGGACAGCCGCACGGCGGCCTCGGGACCGGCGGACCGGAACCAGGTCCAGGACCGGGCAGTGGTCGGACGGCCCTGGCCGGCCGCCGCGCTGGCACCGTACGGGCTTCGTGACGGTCGGGCTCCGGAGCAGCCCGACCAGGTGGTGGCGGGTACCGGCCTCGGTCTTCGAACCGGGCAGGAGGTCACGACGGCGACCGACGGCAGCTACCGGGTCGTCGGCGTGGCGGACGGTCCGCCGGTGCTCTACTTCACCCAGGACCGGGCGCAGCAGCTCGCAGGGCACCCTGCCTCCGTCGACGCCATCGGAGTGCTGCCCGCCTCGGGTGTCTCGGCGCAGCAGCTGTACACCGAGGTGCGGCACGCGCTGGACGCCGACCATGTCCAGGACATGAGTGCGGGCCGGCGGGCTCCTGGGGACTCCGCGTCGCTGCGCGTGCTGACCGGTGACGGTCGTGGGAGTGCCGAGCATCTGGCGACCTCACCCGTCCGGGGCGAGCTGCTGGGGATGCTGGCCACGGTCTCCGGGCTGGTTCTGGTGGTCGCGCTGCTCGTCCTGTCCTCCCTGGTGGCCCAGGCGCTCCAACAGCGCTCGGGTGAACTGGCCCTGCTGCGCGCGGTCGGGATGACTCCGCGCCAGCTGCGTTCCTCGGTCGGGAGGGAGGTGGTGCGGATCGCGCTGTGGGCCGCACTGGTCGGCGCGATCGCCGCGGTACCGGCCTTCCTGGGACTGCGGCGCCTGCTACGGGACCAGGGGGCGCTGCCGGACGGTCTCGAACTGCCCGCCCCGCCGTGGCTGTTCACCGCGGTCCTGGTCATGGCAGGGCTGACGGTCGGTGCCGCGCGGGCGGTCGTCCCGTTCGCCTGCGGCCGGCCGACCGGGCGCCCCGCGGAACCGGGGACGGCCCGGCGGATCACCGGCCTGGTCCTGCTGTTCTGCGGGGTGAGCGCGGCGGGTGCCGCGACGCTGCAGAACAGTGACGCCGCCGCGGCCGCGGCGGGGACGGCGACCGTGACCATGGTCGCCGCCTGCGCGGTGCTCGGCCCGTGGATCGCCCGCGGTGCGCTGCTCGTCCTGGGTGGACCGATGCGACGTCTGGGTGGAGCGTCCGGCAGGCTCGCAGCCGCTGCCTGCACGTCGGACACCCGACGGCTGGGCGCGGCGATCACCCCGATCGTGCTGGTGATCGCCTTCGCCGCGGTCCAGTTCTCGGCGGGCTCCACGATGGTCCACGCGGGGGCCGCGCAGGCCGCTCGGGCGATGCGCGCCGAGTTCTCGGTGTCGGGCACGGGCATCACGGCCCAGCAGGCTCTCAGGGTGCCGGGGGTCACGGCGGCCACGGACGTCCTGCCGGGCACGGTGATCCTGCCGCACACCTCGGCGGGCAGCCCGCTGCTGGACCGGCTGCCCGTCCTCGGGGTCACCCCGGAGGGGCTGACCGGCACCCTGGATCCCGGGGTGACCGCCGGCAGTCTCACCGGTCTCGGACAGCCCGGCACGGTGGCGGTGGGCGCCGAACGCGCCAAGTCCCTCGGTGCGAGGGTCGGTTCGACGGTGACGCTGCGCTTCGACGACGGGCAGCAGCAGCGGCTGCGGGTGGTCGCGGTCTACGACCGCTCGCTGGCCCTGGGCGACTTCATGCTGGCGCAGGACGAGTTGGCCCGGCACATGTCCGCGCCGGCGGCTCAGCAGGTCCTGGTGGCAACGGTCCCGGGCACGGAGCCGGGCGGTGTCCGGTCCGCGCTCCAGCGGCTCGACCACGGCGCCGGGGCGCAGATCCAGTCACCACCCGCTCCGATCCGACTCGCCGTCGAGGGCGCGCGGTTGAACAGCATCATGTCGACGGTGCTGATGGCCGCGATCGCCGCCCTCACCGTCATCGCGGTGTTCAGCACCCTCGCGCTGATCACCGTCGGGCGCTGTCCCGAACTGGCCCTCCTGCGTCGCCTGGGCGCGAGCCGGGGACAACTGCGCCGGATGCTGCGGGTGGAGGCGGCAGCGGTCACCGCGACTGGCTTGGTGATGGGCGCGGCCGTCGCCGCGTTCCCCCTGCTGGCCTTCACCCTGACCCTCGCCCACAGCCTGCCGTACCTGCCGCCGGCCGAGCTGGGCCTGCTGGTGGCGGTCCCGGTGCTCACCGGCTTCGCGGGCGTACTCGCCCCGGCCCGCCGGGTGCTGCGCCGCCGCGCCGCCTGACCCGGAAGGGCTTGGGAACGCGGGGGCTCGGGGCGGCGGGGGCCGGGAAGAGCAGCGCTCAGGAGTTGAGGAAGGCGAGGACGGCCAGCACCCTGCGGTGCCCGGTGTCACTCGGTGGCAGGCCCAGCTTCGCGAACACGTTGCTGATGTGCTTGTGCACCGAGCGCTCCGTGATGAGCAGTGCCTTCGCGATCGACGCGTTGTCCTGGCCCTGCGCCATCAGGCCCAGGACCTCGTGCTCCCTGGGGGTGAGACCGTCCAGTGGATGGTCGCGGCGGCGCTGCATCAGCTCCGTCACCACCTCCGGATCCAGCGCGGTACCGCCCGCCGCCACCCGCTCCAACGCGTCGAGGAATTCGTCGACCCGGCCCACCCGGTCCTTCAGCAGATAGCCGACACCCCTGGCGCCGCCGCTGAGCAGCTCGGCGGCGTAGGTCTCCTCGACGTACTGGGACAGGACCAGGACCGGCAGGTCCGGCAGTTGCTCGCGGGCGGCGAGGGCCGCCCGCAGCCCCTCGTCACGGAAGGCCGGGGGCATCCGGACGTCCAGCACGGCGACGTCCGGACGGTGCTCCAGCAGCAGTGGCAGCACCTCCGGACCGGTGGAAGCCACGCCCACCACCTCGTGTCCCGAGGACGAGAGGAGCAGTTGCAGCCCCTCCCGCAGCAGGACGTTGTCCTCGGCGATCACTACCCGCACGGCGGTTCCCCTCGGAGACCTCTACTTCTGAACCTGAGTGGTCACCACGCGCACGGCAGTTCCACAGTGATCACAGTAGGGCCTCCCGCCGGGCTGGTGATGCCCACGGCTCCGTCGAGCGCCGCCACCCGGCGACGCAATCCGAGCAGCCCCGAGCCGTCACCGCCCGCCAGGGCCCCGCCGCGCCCCTCGTCGCGCACCGAGATGCGGAGCATCCCGGGCGACCGGTCCAGTTCCACCCGCGCCTGGTCGGACCCGCTGTGCTTGGCGGCGTTGGTCAGTGCCTCCGCCACCGCGAAGTACGCCGCCGCCTCGACCGCTGCGGGCGCGCGCGGCCCCTCCTCGATGCCGCCCGTCTCGACGTCGACGGCCATCCCGCTGCCCGCCGCCAGCGCACGGACGGCCCCCGCCAGTCCGCGGTCGGTCAGGATCGGCGGGTGGATGCCGCGCACGACATGGCGCAGTTCGGTCAGGGCGGTCTCGGCCTGGTCCTGCGCCTCCTCCAGCAGCCGCCGTCCGGTCGCCGGATCGGAGTCGTACGCCCGGCGGGCCAGGCCCAACCGCATCGAGAGCGCCACCAGGTGCGCCTGCGCCCCGTCGTGCAGGTCCCGCTCGATCCGGCGCAGTTCCGCGCCGTGGGCGGCCACCGCTCCCGCCCTGGTGACGGTCAGCTGCTCGATCCGGTCGGCCGTACCGGCGTCCGGAGAGGGTTGCAGCAGCAGGTGCGACCAGGACGCCTCCAGGTCGGCGAGCCGCCCGATCAGCGGTAGTAGCACCGCGTCCTTCCCGGCCGCGCCGCACCAGACGGCGTCGACCAACAGCGCGGGCACCCACAGCAGCAGCGCCGCGCTCATCAGCGCCATGCCGTAGACGAGGTCCGCGGCCATCCAGAACAGGTCGCGCGCCGTACCGGGATCAGCGGCCATCGTCCGCAGCCGCGCTGGCAGCGAGCCGGCCAGCGGCAGGTACGCCTCCGGCAGCGGTTCCCCGGTCCACGCGGAGGTGCGGCGGCGCTGGAAGCCCGCGAGCCGGCGCACCGTGAGTACGCCCTCGGGCAGCAGGCCGGCTCCGACCACGGTCACCGACAGGACCGCGGTGACCATCAGCACGCCGAGCAGCAGGTAGCAGGCGACGCTGACTCCCGCTCCGACCAGCAGCTGGACTGAAGCCTTTCCCGCTCTACGGGCCGGTTCGCGCATACGGATCAGGCTAAGCGACGCGCGCGGGGAGCGGGGTGTAGCGGGCTACACCATGGATCGGGGGGACTGCTCTGATGCGTGCGCCCGAGCGCCCGGGCAGAGTGGACGACGTAAGGGCAGCCCCCACCGAGGCTGCTGATCACATTTCCGCACAGGAGGCACCACCCCATGAAGGCCACGCTCTGGATCCTGCTCGTCATCGCCCTCGGCGCGGCCGTCTACCTCACCAACTTCTCCGACCTCAGCGGAAGCGCCGCGATCATCAGCCGCGCGGTGGCGGGCCTGGTCACCATCGCCACCGGAGTCGGCCTGTGGCTGGTGCGCGGCGAGAAGAACGCCTCCTAGCAGACCGCTGAAGACCCTGGATCGATCCGGGCCGTCCCTGTCAGGGGGCGGCCCGGATGTTCGTCTGTCAGGAGGTGCGATCAGCGGCCGCCTGGAGGAGCAGCTGCCGGCAACGGGTGAAACGGCTGCCACGTCGAAGCGGACGGCCATGATCGGCCCCGCCACGAGGACCGATCGACCGCACGCTCCGGGCACTCGGTTCGCCTACTGGGTGTGCCACTTCTGGTTGGGCTGGCCGTTGCAGTCCCAGATCTGCAGCTTGGTGCCGTTGCCGCCGCCGCCTTCGGCCGCCGCGTCCAGGCACTTGTTGGCCAGGACGCTCACCAGGTCGCCCTGCGGGGTGAGCACCCAGAGCTGGGCCTGGTCGCCGCTGCAGTTGGCCAGCTGGACGACGGTTCCGTTGGCGGTGTTGGCTCCCGCGACGTCCATGCACAGGTTCAGCGAGTTGATCGGCCCGCGGCGGTCCGGGGTGTTGCTCAGGTTGAAGATCCACTGCTGCCAGACGGCCTTGGTGCAGTCGCCCAGGATCAGCGGCTTGCCGTCCTTCCCGCCGTACGCCGCGCCGTCGGTCACCGTGACGCACCGGTTGGTCTGCTGGCCGATGATCTCGACGCCCGAGTTGGGCTGCGGCTGCGGCTGCGGTTGCGGCTGGGCCGGGGCGGGCTGCGGCTGGGCGGGGGCCGGCTGCTGAGCGGCGGCGGTCGTCTGGCGCGGGACCGGGGCGCCGCCTCCGCCGCCCGAGCCGGCGGGGGTCTGGGGCGCGGCCGGGGTCGGGGCGGCAACAGGGGCGGCCGGGGTCGGGACGACGGGGGCGGGCGGCGCGGCGGGTGCGGCGGAGGTGGGGGCCGGCAGCGCGGAGGCGGAGGTCGCCACGTCGACCGCGGTGGCCTGGGTGGAGACCGACGGCTGGTGGCCGAACCAGAGCGCGATGAAGGCCAGCAGGAGCGCCAGCCCGATGCTGGACAGGGCGGCGAGCCAGCCCGGCAGCACGCCGCGCTGGACGTACATGCCGTCCACCGCGATCGGGGTCTGGCCGGAGCGGCGCACCGCCAGGCTGTACGGCCGGTTCTGCTTGCGGCCGAACCAGATGACCTGACGCGGCTTCAGCTTGGCCCGCACGAAGGCCGCGCGGCCGGGCTCGATCTGGACGTTGGCGGGGTGGATCTCGTAGACGAGCTGGTCGCCGTTGTCGCTGGCGGTCAGCGAGGCGGTGAGCTGGGTGTTGCCGAGGTTGTCGATGGCCAGCTTGGGCCGGCCCCGGAAGCGGCCCTTGACGGTGTGCGGGACGAGCTCGGCCCGCACCTCGCTGAACGGCATGACGGTGACGTTGCCCTCGGGCACGGTGGTCGCGTCGGGGTACTCGGTGGAGATGATCTGGACCGCGTACGGGTTCGGGCCGGCGGCCGCGTCCGGGGTGCGCGGCGGCGCGATGGTGAGTTCGACGGAACCGGTGGTCCCCGGGTAGAGCCGGACGGTCGGCGGCTCCACGGTGATGTACGGGGCGAGCTCGCCGACCGGCATGAAGCGGTACTCGTCGACGACGTCGCTCGTGTTGCGCAGTCGCAGCCTCACGGTGGCGGTGCTACCGGGATCCACTGTGGTGGAGGCGGGTTCCAAGGAAGTCCAGATCACCCTGCAACGCTACGGCGCCGACGGGTTTCGGGACAGAGGACGAGGGGCAGAGCGCGGGTGCCCTAACGGCCCTGGTCCGGCGGTTGCGGACGGCCGCGCGCCGGAAGCGGACATCGCCACGGCGAGCCGCCCGAACCCTCCACAGGACCTCCGCCGGAGGGCGACCTGACCCTCCGTCACGCTCTGTCGCACCGTCAGGCCGCAACACCGCGCGATGGGCCCCGGTGGCCGCGAGCGGGCCGGCCGAGGCACTGCGGGTCGGCGCTCCGGGTCCCGGCACCGGCGAGCTGCCCCCGCAACCGGTCGGGGACGCAGGACTGCAGGTCAAGGCCCAAACCCTCGACGCGGGCAGCACCTGGCGGATCACGCCGGCCGGCAGTCCGGCCGCGGGCAGCGTGCGGATCCGCCGGGCGGTGGCGGGCGCGTCCGCGGAATACCGACGGTGACCACCGGGGCTGCGCTCGGCGGCCGGCAGCCCCTGCTCCTCGTGGTGGCGCAGCAGCCGCGGGCCGGCCGAGTCCTCACGGGAGGGCGTGCCGATGGTCGTGTGATCCGCGTCACAGGGCCTTGGATCGCGCATCCGCGGAACATCTCACCGATCCCCATGGCGCGTTCCCGGAACGCCGGCACCTCCCGGCACACCCGCGGGACAACCTCCCACCCCCAGCCGTGTGTTGCTGCCGGGCGCGGCGGGCGGCGGTCCGTAGGGTGGCCGGGATGTGGCACGACATGGTGAGCGTCGGCATCCCGTACGCCGAGAAGGCCATCCGCACCATCGCGGTCTACCTGGCGCTGGTGGTGCTGCTGCGGGTGGTCGGCAAGCGCGGGCTGGCCCAGCTGAACACCTTCGACCTGGTGGTCATGCTGCTGCTCTCCAACGTGGTGCAGAACGCGGTGATCGGCAACGACAACTCGCTGGTCGGCGGGCTCTTCGGGGCCGTGGTGCTGCTCGGCACCGATGCGCTGCTGGTCCGTCAGGCGGCCCGCTGGGGGTGGTTCGCCAAGCTGCTGGAGGGCACGCCGACGGTGCTGGGCCGGGGCGGCAGCTACGACCTGCGGGCGATCCGGCGCCAGGGCCTGCGCCGCGCCGACCTCGACCTCGCGGTGCACCACCAGGGCGGCGACAGCGTGGCCGAGACCGAGCTGATCGTGCTGGAGCCGGGCGGGCTGCTGCTGGTGAAGCTGAACCGAGGGGACCAGGTCGCCGACAAGGACGACGTGGCGGCGCTGCGCGAGCTCCTCCACCGCATCGAGAGCCGCCTGCCCGCCCGACCGTGACGCACACCCCCGCACCGCCCCTGACGTCTCAGTCCTGACGCCGCGCCACCAGGTAGCCGCGCCGGGTCGGCGCCTCCGCCGGGTACGGCTCGCGCTCCAGCCGCACCTCGACGGCGAACCCGGCCCGCTCCAGCTCCCCGGCCACGGTCGCCAGCCCGTGGTGGTGGAAGTCCACGGCCACCCGGTGCCCCCACCACTCGGTCAGCCGGACCACCTGGTCGCCCAGGTGGAAGGCGATCAGCGCCCGGCCGCCCGGCCGGAGCACCCGGTGCAGCTCGGCGAAGGCGCCGCCCAGCTCGTCGGCCGTCAGGTGGATCACCGAGTAGAGCACCACGGCCGCGCCGAACTCCCCGTCGGCGGCGGGCAGCCCGCACAGGTCGCCGACCCGGAACTCCGCCGCCGGGTGCGCCGCCCCGGCCAGCTCGACCATCGCGGGCGAGAGGTCCACCCCGACCACCCGGGCGCCCGCCGCGGCCAGCCACCCGGCCACGTGCCCCGGCCCGCACCCGAGGTCGGCGACCGGCGCCCCGGGCTCCGCCTGCTCCAGCAGTGCGCCCAGCAGCGCCCGGTCCAGCGGCTTGCCGGCCAGCTCACCGCCGATCCGCCGCCGGTACTCCTCGGCCACCGTGTCGTAGCCCTGCCGTGTCCGCTCGCGCTGTTCCCCCGTCATGGGCTCAGCCTCCCACGGCGGCGCACCGTGTCACACCCGCCGCCCCCGCGCTGTCCGTTGGGTACGGGGCCGCCGCCGGGCGGCCGGATCGGAGGACGAGGACGATGCGGGTGGCAGTGGCGGGCGGCACCGGGTTGACCGGGCGTCAGGTGGTCGCGGCGTTGACGGCGGCCGGGCACCAGGCGGTGGTGCTGGCCCGGAGCACCGGCGTGGACCTGGTGGCCGGCACCGGAGCGCAGGCGGCCCTGGCGGGCTGCGCGGCGGTGATCGACGTGACCGACGTCAGGACCCTGCGGCGGGAGGTGTCGGTGGAGTTCTTCGGCGCGGTCAGCCGCACCCTGCTGGCCGCCGGGCGGCGGGCCGGTGTGCGGCACCACGTGGCGCTGTCGATCGTCGGGATCGACCGGGCGGACCTGGCCTACTACGCCGGCAAGCGCCGCCAGGAGGCCGAGGTGCGGGCCGGCGGCGTGCCCTGGACGGTGCTGCGGACCACCCAGTTCCACGAGTTCGCCGAGCGGTTCCTGCCGCCCCGAGGCCTGCCGGTGGCCCTCGCGCCGCGGATGCTCAGCCAGCCCGTGGCGGTGTCCGAGGTGGCCGCCGAGCTGGTCCGCCTCGCCGTCGGGGAGCCGCTCGGTCCGGCCCCGGAGCTGGCCGGACCGGAGCGGCTCTGGGTGCCGGACATGGTGCGCCGGCTGGCCCGGGCCCGGGGGCGGCGCTGCCCGGTGCTGCCGGTGCCGTTCCCGGGCGCCGCGGGCCGGGCGATGACGGGCGGCGGGCTGCTGCCCGCCGCCCCGGGTCCGCGCGGGGTTCAGACCTTCGCCGAATGGCTGGCCTGACGGTCCGTCACGGGTAGGAGGTGACGGTGGACGGCGTGGTCGAAGTGCCTGAGGTGGCCGCGCCGGTGCCGTTCACCACGTGGTTGAACTGCCCGTCGCCGCCCAGCGAGACCACCAGGGCGTCGTGCAGCTTCACGTTCGGGGTGTCGGGCACCTCGAAGCCGTGGTCCACCCGGATGGTCGGGTCCACGTCGAAGTAGCAGTAGCTGCCGACGCCCCAGGCCTCGTGGGTGGTCACGCCGTCGTCCACCTTGTAGGCCGCGTAGCCGAGCGTCGAACCGTTCTGGATCGCGGCCTGGTCGGGCGCGTCGTAGGCGATCTCGTTCTGGAAGAAGATCGTCCGGCCGCGTTCGCCGCTCCACTCGACGTCGTACTTCTCGAAGTGCTCGACGAACAGGCCGGTGGCCAGCACGTCGTCGCCGTGCACTTCGAGGCCGTAGTCGGCCGGGTTGACGGTCCAGCCGACACCGGTGCCGTGGTCGGCCCGCCAGATCCAGGTGTGGTCGATCAGGGTGTTGTTCGCGTCCACCTCGACCGCGGTCTGTGCCGCGCCGGGACCGGCGCCGCCGATCCGGACGAAGACGTCCTGCATGCTGGTCGGGTCGGCGCTGTGGTCGGCGCCCGCCCCCGGTTGGCCGATCCGCAGCAGCACCGGCGAGGAGACCGGGCCCGCGTCGATCAGCAGGCCGGCCAGCCGGACGCCGTCCACGTCGGCGGTCCGCAGGGCGGTGACCCCGTTGTCCGGGACGATGGTGGCCAGGCCCAGGCCGAGCACCACGGTGTCCGGGCGGGTCACGTCGATCGTCTGGTCCACGTGGTAGACGCCCGGGGTGAACAGCAGGTTGAGGCCCTGGGCCAGCGCCTGGTTGATCGTCTCGGCGGTGGCGCCCGGCTTCACCACGTAGAACTGGCTCAGCGGCAGCGAACTGCCCGGGGTGGTGGCCCCGTTGGCCCAGGACGGGCCGCTCGCAGCGGTGCGCGCCGTGGGCACGAAGACCTGGTAGCCACCGCTCTGGTCCAGGTACAGGTACGGCTTCTCGCGCGACTCGGGCGTGGTCGCCAAGGTGGTGTAGGGCGGGTTCGGGAAGGACTGCGCGGGCGCGCCGTTGACGCCGGAGAACACCTGGTTCCAGACGCCGTTGGAGAAGCCGCCGATCGTGCTGTCCCGGGTGTACCACTGCTGCTGCGAGTAGTTGCCGACGCTGCCGTCCACCTGGCTGTCGGCGATGTACCCGCCGGAGGCCCAACCGTAGCCGGTGGGCGAGAGGTTGAGGCCGCCCTCGATGTGCATCCGGCGCAGCGGCGCGGCCTGGGCGGCGGCCCACCGGTCGGTGCCGCTGGACGGCCTGACGGCCAGGTTCTCGGCCGAGCGCCAGAAGTTCTGGGTGGCGTTGCCGTTGTTCCAGCCGGCGTCCACGGTGACGTCGCCGTTGAGCTGGGTGTCGTCGGGGTTCAGGCCGAGGCCGGCGACCGAGGTGTAGAAGCCGATGTTGGCGTTCAGGCCGTTGTAGGTGCCGGGCTTGAAGAACAGCGCGTACCGGCCGGTGCCGAACTGGGCGCTCTGCTGCTGGTTGAAGACGCTGTCCAGGCTGGCCTGGATCGAGCTGCTGCTCATCGAGGGGTCGTAGACCAGCACGTTCGGGCCCAGATCGCCGCCGCCCTGCACCGGGGGGACGCCGGAGCCGCCGGTGTGCACGGCGAACTCCCAGAGCGAGTAGCCCCATTGGGTGGCGCGCTGGGTGCCGTAGAGCCGGATGTAGCGGCCGCTGCCGGAGACGTTCAGGGTCTCGGTGCCGCCGGCGCCGCTGGTGGTGGCGTAGACGGTGGTCCAGGTGGTGCCGTCCTCGGAGGTCTGGATCTGGTAGGCCTTGGCGTAGGCGGCCTCCCAGGTGAGCACCACCTGGCAGATCTGCTGGTCGCTGCCGAGGTCCACCTGGAGCCACTGCGGGTCGCTGAAGGCGCTGGACCAGCGGGTGCCGGGGTCGCCGTCGACCGCGGCGGAGGCGGGGAAGGCGGCGCTCTCGGTGGAGGAGGCGGTGGCGGGGCGGCCCTGGGCCGCGTCGGTGGTGCCGCAACTGCTGCTGGCGGCAGGTGCCTTGGGGGTGCCGGGCGCGGCGCCGGCCGCGCTGGCCGAGCCGGCGGGGAGGGCGAGCGCGGCCGCGCAGAGCACGGCCAGTCCGAGCCTCAGGGCCGGGCCGCGTCGTCCGGCCGTGGCCCCGGTGCGTGCTGAAGTGAGCCTCACGGGCTTCTCCTGCGGTGGGGGGTGGGGGCGAGGGTGCGAAGGGGGGCCGAGGGTGTGGTGATGGCACCGCCCCATAACTTCATGGCGTGATTTAACGAGTGAGAAAAGAGCCCGTCAACCCCCCGCGCACTGTTTCGCACACCGTCAACTCGCCTGCCGGGCCCCCCTCCCCGTCTTGGGCAGGGTCCCGCCGGAGTCCAGGAAGCGGCTCAGCGGCAGGGTCGCCGCGCCGGTGGTCACGGCCTCCGGGCCGAGCTCGCCGAGCAGGATCGCGGTCTGCTCCCGGGGGAAGCTCAGCGCGTACCGGGTGGCCGCCTCCCGCACCGCGGGCAGCAGGTACGGGCCGAGCAGCAGGCCGGCCCAGCCGCCGATCACGATCCGCTCAGGGTTGAACAGGTTGATCAGGTCGGCGATCGCCGCCCCCAGGTACTCGGCGGCCTCGTTCAGCAGGTCGATCGCGGAGAGGTCGCCCTGCTGAGCCGCCGTCAGCAGGGCGGCGATGCCCGCCTGCTCGCCACCCGGCGCGCGCCGGCCCCAGCGCTCCACCAACGCCTCGGCCCCGACGTAGGCCTCCAGGCAGCCGCGCGCACCGCACCGGCACAGCCGCCCGCCCACGTGCACCTTGGTGTGCCCCCACTCCCCCGCGCTGCTGGTCGCGCCGCGGAACCGGGCCCCGTCGGCGATCACACAGGCGCCCACCCCGGAGCCGAACAGCGCCACCACCGCGTGCCGCGCACCGCGCCCGGCGCCGAACCACATCTCCGCCTGCCCGAGCGTCTTGGCGCCGTTGTCCACGTGCAGCGGCAGCCCGGTGCCGGCCCGCAGCAGCCGGCCCAGCGGCACCGCCGACCAGCCGACCGTCGGCCCGTGCACCACCGCCCCCGCACCGTCCGGCTCGCCCCGCTCGACCACGCCGGGCACCCCGACGCCGACCCCGAGCACCGCGGACTCGGCCACCCCGGTGGCGGCCAGCACCTCGGCCAGCCCGGCCAGGATCAGCTGCGCCACGTGCTCGGCGTCGTGCCCGCGGTCGGCCAACAGGTGGTCGGCGGCGGCGAGTTCCCGCAGTGCCAGGTCGAAGAGCGCGACCCGGACCCGGGTCTCGCCGACGTCCACCCCGACCAGGTGGCCGGCTCCGGGCGCGACCCGGAGCAGGATCCGCGGGCGACCGCCGTCCGACTCCACCGACCCGCACTCCTCGACCAGCCCGTCCGCCAGCAGTTCGCCGACCACGTTGCTG
Organism: Kitasatospora viridis; assembly: GCF_007829815.1. Lineage (NCBI taxonomy): Bacteria > Bacillati > Actinomycetota > Actinomycetes > Kitasatosporales > Streptomycetaceae > Kitasatospora > Kitasatospora viridis. The sequence continues at coordinate 2,263,758 of NZ_VIWT01000001.1, forward strand.
ATCGAGCCCGCACTCAGACCGCTGCGCGGCCCCAACTCCTGGCGGCTCAGCGGCCCGCCGAAGTAGAGGTGGCGCAGCAGCGTGGCCCGGCTCCCCCGGCGCAGGTCGCGGACGGTCTGCCGATTCTGCTCTGCCATGGTGTTTCTCCCTCCTGGGTGCTCATCCTGCCGTGCGCGAAGTCTTGACGCCAGGTTTTCTCACACGTTAAATCACGCCATGAAGTTACCGGGGGACGCCCCGGAACACCTCGCGACACCCCACCCTCACCCCTCGCGCCACCATCCCCGAGACCCACTCCGCCCGTGCCCGAGAGGGGCCGTCACACATGCGCACCCAGCGACCCGCCGCCCTCCCCATGGCCGCCGGCATCGCCCTGGCCACCGCCCTCACCCTGACCACCACCGCCTGCGGCGGCGGCTCGACCACCGCGGGCTCCGACTCCAGCCCGAAGACCCTCACCTACTGGGCCTCCAACCAGGGCACCAGCCTGGACAACGACAAGCAGGTGCTGGAGCCCGAACTGAAGAAGTTCGAGCAGCAGACCGGCATCAAGGTCGACCTCGAAGTGATCCCGTGGTCCGACCTGCTCAACCGGATCCTCGCCGCCACCGCCTCCGGCCAGGGACCGGACGTGCTGAACATCGGCAACACCTGGTCCGCCTCCCTGCAGGCCACCGGCGCCCTGCTCCCCTTCGACCAGGCCGCCTTCGCCCGGATCGGCGGCAAGGACCGCTTCCTGCCCGCCGCCGTCGCCTCGGCCGGCGCGGTCGGCAAGGACCCGGCGGCCGTGCCGCTCTACTCGATGGCCTACGGCCTCTACTACGACAAGACGCTCTTCCAGGCCGCCGGCATCGCCAACCCGCCCACCACCTGGGACGAGCTGGTGGCCGACGGCAAGAAGCTCACCACCGGCTCGCAGTACGGCCTGGCGATCGAGGGCGGCAACGTCTCGGAGAACGTGCACAACGCCTTCATGCTCGGCCTGCAGCACGGCACCGGCTTCTACGACACCTCCGGCAAGCCGCAGTTCGACAGCCCCCAAGCGGTCGCCGCGGTCAAGCAGTACGTGGACTTCATCGCCGCCGACAAGATCGCCGCCCCGGGCGACGCCGAGTACGCCGCCAACCAGTCGGTCACCGACTTCGCCACCGGCAAGGCCGCCATGCTGATGTGGCAGGCCGCGGGCCCGAGCCTGAAGTCGCACGGCATGAACCCGGACGACTACGGCGTCGCCTCGATCCCCGTCCCGGCCGGCGCCACCGGCAGCCAGGCCACCACCTCGATGGTGGCGGGCATCAACCTCGCCGTCTTCAAGAACACCCACAACCTCGACGGCGCCCTGGACTTCGTGAAGTTCATGACCGGCGACGACGAGCAGAAGATCCTCAACTCCAGCTACGGCAGCCTGCCGCCGGTGAGGAGCGTGGAGGCCGACCCGGCCTTCGCCACCCCGGAGTTGAAGACCCTGGCCGGCGTGCTGCAGAACAGCGCCGCACCACTGCCCCAGGTGGCGAGCGAGAGCCAGTTCGAGACCCTGGTCGGCACCGCCGTGAAGAACCTGCTGGCGGCGGCCGCCGCCGGACAGCCCGTCACCGACGCCACGGTCAAGTCCGAACTGACCAAGGCCCAGCAGCAGATGCCGGCCGGCTGAGGTGATCCGGCTGCGACGTCCGGGGCGCCGAGCCGCCCTGCCCTACCTGCTGCTGCTCCCGGCCCTGGCCGTGGAACTGCTGGTCCACCTGGTGCCGATGGTGGTCGGCATCCTGATGAGCTTCAAACAGCTCACCCAGTTCACCATCCGCGACTGGACCACCGCGCCGGCCGCCGGCACCGCCAACTACCGCATGGCACTGGACTTCAACGCCCCGGTCGGCCGGGCCCTGCTGGACTCCTTCTGGACCACCTGCGCCTTCACCCTGCTCTCGGTCGGCCTCTCCTGGCTGATCGGCACCACCGCCGCGGTGCTGATGCAGGACGCCTTCCGCGGCCGGGCGCTGCTGCGGGCCGCCTTCCTGCTGCCCTACGCGCTGCCGGTGTTCGCCTCGGTGATCACCTGGTCGTTCATGTTCCAGCGGGACACCGGCCTGATCAACCACGTGCTGCACGACCAGTTGCACCTGATCGGTGACAAGCCGTTCTGGCTGATCGGCGACAACAGCTTCACCGCGCTGCTCACCGTCTCGGTCTGGCGCTCCTGGCCGTTCGCCTTCCTCACCCTGACCGCCGGGCTGCAGAACATCCCGCGCGAGCTCTACGAGGCGGCCGCGCTGGACGGCGCCGGGGTCTGGCAGCAGATCCGCCGGATCACCCTGCCCTCGCTGCGCCCGGTCAACCAGGTGCTGGTGCTGGTGCTCTTCCTGTGGACCTTCAACGACTTCAACACCCCCTTCGTGCTGTTCGGCAAGGCCGCCCCGAAGGCCGCCGACCTGATCTCCGTCCACATCTACCAAGCCTCCTTCGTCACCTGGAACTTCGGCGCCGGCTCGGCCATGTCGGTGCTGCTGCTGCTCTTCCTGCTGCTGGTGACGGCCGGCTACCTGTTCGCCACCAACCGCCGCAGGGGCGCCGATGATTGACCCGCCCGCCTGGTTCCGCCGGCTGCGCCGGCTGGTCCTGCTGCTGCTCGCCGTCTTCACCCTGACCCCGGTCGCGGTGATGCTCAGCTCCTCGCTGAAGCCGCTGCAGGACGTCCAGGGGCCCTGGCGGTGGCTGCCCAGCCACCTCACCTTCCGGCCCTACCTGGACATCTGGACCACCGTGCCGCTGGCCCGCTACTTCACCAACTCGCTGATCGTGGCCGGCAGCGCCACCGCGCTCTCGGTGCTGCTGGCGGTGCTGGCCGGCTACGCGGTCAGCCGCTACCGGTTCCCCGGGCGGCGGCTGTTCACCACCACGGTGCTCTCCACCCAGATGTTCCCGGGGATCCTCTTCCTGCTGCCGCTCTTCCTGCTCTACGTCAACATCGGCAACTCCACCGGCATCGCGCTCTACGGCAGCCGCGGCGGCCTGATCCTCACCTACCTGACCTTCTCGCTGCCGTTCTCGATCTGGATGCTGGTCGGGTACTTCGACTCGATCCCGCGCGACCTGGACGAGGCGGCCGCGGTGGACGGCTGCGGCCCGGTCCGCACCCTGCTGCGGATCGTGCTGCCCGCCGCCGTGCCCGGCATCGTCGCGGTCGCGGTCTACGCCTTCATGACCGCCTGGGGCGAGGTGCTGTTCGCCTCGGTGATGACCAACGACCAGACCCGCACCCTGGCCGTCGGCCTGCAGGGCTACGCGACCCAGACCGACGTGTACTGGAACCAGGTGATGGCCGCCTCACTGGTCGTCAGCGTCCCAATGGTGGCCGGCTTCCTGCTCCTCCAGCGCTACCTGGTGGCCGGCCTGACCGCCGGCGCCGTCAAGTGACGATCAGTCAACTCACCTACCCGAAAGGCTCTTCGTGAACGACCTGGACGCACTGCCGCCCGACTTCCGCTGGGGCGCGGCCACCTCGGCCTACCAGATCGAGGGCGCCGCGGCCGAGGACGGCCGGGCCCCGTCGATCTGGGACACCTTCTCCCGCACCCCGGGCGCGGTGGCCGGCGGCGACACCGGCGACACCGCCTGCGACCACTACCACCGCTGGCCCGCGGACCTCGACCTGGCCGCCGGCCTCGGTCTGGACGCCTACCGGTTCTCGATCGCCTGGCCCCGGGTGGTGCCGCTGGCCGACGGCACCGTCAACCCGGCCGGACTGGACTTCTACGACCGGCTGGTGGACGGGGCGCTGGCCCGCGGCCTCACCCCGTTCCCCACCCTCTACCACTGGGACCTCCCGCAGGCCCAACAGGACCGCGGCGGCTGGCCCGAGCGCGCCACCGCCGAGCGGTTCGCCGAGTACGCGGCGGTGATCGCCGAGCGCCTGGGCGACCGGGTCACCCACTGGTGCACCCTCAACGAGCCGCTCTGCTCCTCCTGGATCGGCCACCTGGAGGGCCTGATGGCGCCCGGCCTGACCGACCTGACGGCGGCCGTGCGCGCCTCCTACCACCTGCACCTGGCCCACGGGTTGGCCGTGCGGGCGCTGCGGGAAACCGTGCCCGGGGCGCGGATCGGCATCGTCAACAACCTCAGCCCGATCGAACCGGCCACCGACTCCCCCGCGGACCTGGCCGCCGCCCGCCGGGCCGACGGCCACATCAACCGCTGGTGGCTGGACCCGGTGCTGGGCCGCGGCTACCCGCAGGACATGGTGGACCTCTACGGCGTCGAACTCCCGGTCCGCGACGGCGACCCGGAGCTGATCGGCGCCCCGCTGGACTGGCTCGGGCTGAACTACTACTTCCGCCAGGTCGTCGCCGACGACCCGACCGGCCCGGTGCCGCGCTTTCGCCAACTGCCCGGCCGCAACCCGCAGCGCACCGCGATGGACTGGGAGGTGCACGCCCCCGGCCTGGAGGAGCTGCTGCTGCGCCTGGCCGAGGAGTACCGGGTCCCCGAGCTCTACGTCACCGAGAGCGGCGCCGCCTACCGCGACACCGTCGACGCCGACGGCCGGATCGACGACGCCGACCGCGCCGCCTACCTGGAGCAGCACCTGGCCGCCTGCGCCCGCGCGGCCGCCAAGGGCGCCCCGGTGGCCGGCTACTTCGCCTGGTCGCTGCTGGACAACTTCGAGTGGGCCTACGGCTACGACAAGCGGTTCGGCCTGGTGCACGTCGACTACCCGTCCCAGCGGCGCACCGTCAAGCGCAGCGGCCACCGCTACGCCGAGCTGATCCGGGCCCACCGGGCAGCATGACGACCGGCCGGGCGGTCCCCGCTCCGGCCGGCGGACCGCCGGGGCGGACTACTCCTTGGGGGAGTCGCCCTCCTCGGCGAAGTCGATCTTCTTGAAGCGCGAGTTCATCGACTTCAGCAGGAACCAGGTGGCCACGCCGAGGACGGCGAAGACGACGAAGCCCAGCAGGCCGGGGGTGACCTTGGACTCGTCCAGGGCCAGGGTCGCGGCGAGGTTCACGGAGGTGCTCATTGCTCCATGGTGACCCGACTCCCTGAGGAACCGGTCACCGGGGTGGGGCGACACGCCCCACCCCAGGTCGGCGGGGTGCTACTTCGGCTCGCCCGCGAGGCTCGCCGCGCGCAGGCCGGCGAACAGGTCGTCCTCCGGCAGGTCGGTGTCCACCAGCGAACGGGCCAGCTCGTAGTCCTCGGTGGGCCAGACCTCCCGCTGCACCTCCAGCGGCACCCGGAACCACGGGCCGTCCGGGTCGATCTGGGTGGCGTGCGCGATCAGCGCCCGGTCCCGGGTCTCGAACCAGTCCGAGCACTGCACCCGGGTGGTGATCTCGCGCTCCTTGCGGCCGCTCTTCTCCCAGCCCTCGATCCACTCGCCGTACGGCGAGTCCATGCCGTGCTCGGTGAGGTAGGCGTGCAGCGCCCGGATCCGGCCCATCGGGAAGCCGTGGTTGTAGTAGAGCTTCAGCGGCTGCCAGGGCTCGCCGGCCTCCGGGTAGGCGTCCGGGTCACCGGCAGCGTCGAAGGCCCGCATGGTGATCTTGTGGGTCATGATGTGGTCGGGGTGCGGGTAGCCGCCGTTCTCGTCGTAGGTGGTGATCACCTGCGGCTTGAACTCGCGGATCAGCCGGACCAGCGGCTCGGCCGCCTCGTCCACCTCCCGCAGCGCGAAGCAGCCCTCGGGCAGCGGCGGCAGCGGGTCGCCCTCCGGCAGCCCCGAGTCCACGAAGCCCAGCCAGGCCTGCCGGACGCCGAGGATCTCCCGGGCCAGGTCCATCTCCTTGCGCCGGACCTCGTGGATGTTGTCCTCGATCTCCGGCTTGCCCTGGAGCTTGGGGTTGAGCACGGAACCGCGCTCCCCGCCGGTGCAGGTGGCCACCAGCACCTCAACGCCCTGGGCGACGTACATGGCCATGGAGGCCGCACCCTTGCTGGACTCGTCGTCCGGGTGCGCGTGCACCGCCATCAGCCGCAACTGCTCAGTCAACGCCTGGTTCCTTCCGGGAATGTCCGGGCCGGCAACGTGGGGGGCTCGGCTTCGAGGTCCGAAACCTTGCCCCCCTATAGTGACGGACTGGAAGGCCCCCACATTCCCAGCACCCGACCAGGAAACCCGAGCAGCCATGACCGCGACCAGCGCCAGCAGTGCCGGGCAGTTGCCCGAGGGCCGCTACGGCGGCCGTTCCGACCAGGAGGCGGACCGCCGCCTGAAGGTGGTCGGCGCGGTGCTGGCCGTCGTGGTGCTCGCCCTGATCGCCTGGCTCGGCGGCGACTACCTGCTGCGCGAGTCCAAGCTGAACGGCTCGGTCCCGGTCTTCCAGGTGGTCTCCGACTCCGAGGTGCAGGCCCAGCTCTCGGTCTCCAAGGACTCCGGCACCGGCGGCACCTGCACCATCCGCACCGAGGCCGCGGACCACTCGGTGGTCGGCCAGCTCGACGTCCCGGTGCCGAAGGCCGGCAGCAGCTACAACCAGATGGTCACCATCCGCACCACCGCCCGGGGCACCACCGCCGAGCTGCTCGGCTGCACCCCCTCCTAGCGCGCCGCGCGCCGCGCCCGGCCGCCCGGTGGCATGAACGCCCTGTTCACCGGGCAGATTCGGGGGAAGCGCGGGTTAACGCGCCGACAACGCCACTCCCGTCCGGGCCCGGAGATTGTTAGGCTCGTGGTTTCGCCCCTTCCGGGTCCGAAGTCTCCGGGAGCGGGCGTTCCTTTGTAGTGACCCCGAAGCAGTATTGCCCAGCACCGACGAGGAGCACCCGTGACCCAGACCAGCGAGAACGTGACCTGGCTCACTCAATCCGGCTACGACAAGCTCAAGGAAGAGCTGGCTCACCTGACCGGCCCCGCTCGCTCCGAGATCGTCGCGAAGATCGAGCAGGCCCGCGAAGAGGGCGACCTGAAGGAGAACGCCGGCTACCACGCCGCCCGCGAGGAGCAGGGCAAGCTGGAGCTGCGGGTCCGTCAGCTCACCCAGCTGCTGGAGCGCGCCAAGGTCGGCGAGGCCCCCGCCGACTCCGGCGTGGTCGCCCCCGGCATGCTCGTCACCGTCGCCTTCGACGGCGACCTGGACGACACCATGGTCTTCCTGCTCGGCTCCCGCGAGGTGGCCGGCGACGACCTGGACGTCTACTCGCCGCAGTCGCCGCTCGGCCGGGCGATCGACGGCAAGAAGGTGGACGACAACGCCACCTACGAGCTGCCGAACGGCAAGAAGGCGACCGTGAAGGTCATCGACGTCAAGCCCTACACCGGCTGAGCCGAAGAACACCGAGGGCCCCGCCGCGCATTCGCGGCGGGGCCCTTCGCCGTCTCCGGCACCGAGCGGTCAGCCGGCCGCCGAGCGGTACTTGCGCACCGAGAGCCAGGAGAACAGCGCCAGCACCAGCAGCGAGGAGACGATCGACACGCCGTAGGCGTGCTGCATCGGCCAGGCCTTGTCCACCGGCCCGATCTGGTTGCCGAACAGGTTGCGGCAGGCCTGCACGGTCGAACTGAACGGGTTCCAGTAGGCGATCGGCTGCAGCCAGCCCGGCATGCTGCTGATCGGCACGAAGGCGTTGGAGATGAAGGTCAGCGGGAAGAGCCAGATCAGCCCGGCCGAGGTGGCCGCCTCGGGGCTGCGCACCGAGAGCCCGATCAGCGCGCCGATCCAGGAGAAGGCGTAGCCGAGCAGCAGCAGCAGGGCGAAGCCGGCCAGCATCCGCGGGACCCCGTGGTGGATCCGCCAGCCCACCGCCAGCGCCACCAGGGCCAGCACCAGCAGGGTGAACGCGGTCTGGCACAGGTCCGCCAGGGTGCGCCCGACCAGCACCGCCGAGCGGGTCATCGGCAGCGAGCGGAACCGGTCCACCAGGCCCTTGGTCATGTCCTCCGCGATGCCGGCCGAGGCGCCCGCCACCGCGAAGGTGACGGTCTGCGCGAAGATGCCGGCCATCAGGAACTGGGTGTAGATCTTCGAGCTGGCCCCGGCCATCGGGATCTGGATCGCGCCGCCCATCACGTAGGAGAAGAGCAGCACGAACATCACCGGCTGGAGCAGCCCGAAGACCACGATCTCCGGGATCCGGGTCATCCGGCGCAGGTTCCGCCGGGCCACCACCCAGGAGTCGTGGGCCATCGCGGCCAGGCCGCGGCGCTGGCGGGGGACGGCGCCCCCGATCGCGTGCTCGGTCGCGGCGCTCATCGCACGGCCTCCCGCGCCGGGGTCTCCTCGCCGCCGCCCGACTCGGTCAGGTGACCGGTCAGCGAGAGGAAGACGTCGTCCAGGGTCGGGCGGCGCAGGCCGATGTCGTCGATCTCGACGTCCCGCGCGTCCAGGTCGCGGATCACGTCGGCCAGCACCTTCGCGCCGCCGGTGACCGGGATGGTGATCCGCCGGGTGTTGCGCTCCACGCTGGCCTCGCCGACCGCGTAGCCGCTCAGCGCCTCGACGGCGGTGCCGATCAGCTCCCGGTCGTGCACCACCACCTCCACCCGCTCGCCGCCGATCTGCGCCTTCAGCTGGTCGGCGGTGCCCCGGGCGATCACCCGGCCGTGGTCCACCACCGCGATGTCGTGGGCCAGCCGGTCGGCCTCCTCCAGGTACTGGGTGGTGAGCAGCAGCGTGGTGCCCTGGCCGACCAGGGTCTCGATCACCTCCCAGAGCGCCATCCGGTTGCGCGGGTCCAGGCCGGTGGTCGGCTCGTCCAGGAACATCACCGGCGGGCGGACCACCAGCGCGGCGGCCAGGTCGAGCCGGCGCCGCATGCCGCCGGAGTAGGTCTTGGCCGTCCGGTCGGCGGCCTCGCTCAGGTTGAACCACTCCAGCAGTTCGGCGGCCCGCGCCTTGGCCGCGCGGCCACTCATCTGGTAGAGCTCGCCGACCATCCGCAGGTTCTCACGGCCCGTCAGGTACTCGTCCACGGCGGCGTACTGGCCGGACAGGCCGATCATGCTGCGCACCCGGTTCGGGTGCTTGAGCACGTCCACCCCGGCCACCACGGCGCTGCCCGAGTCGGGCCGCAGCAGCGTGGTCAGCACCCGCACGGTGGTGGTCTTGCCGGCGCCGTTCGGGCCGAGCAGCCCCAGCACCGTCCCCTCCGGGACGTCCAGGCTCACCCCGTCCAGGGCGCGCACGTCGCCGAAGGTCTTCACCAGGTTCTCGGCCTGGATGGCTGGGGCCATGGCTGCCTCATCTCCTCGGAGCGGACCCACTGCGATCGAACCTAACGCGACACGACATACCCCGCATCACCCAACTCGCCGAGCACCACGGCGCAGTGCTCGGGCCCCTTGGTCTCCAGGTGCAGGTCCACCTCGACCTCGGCCAGGCCGAGGGTCGGGTCGGTGCGGACGTGGGCGACGTCGAGCACGTTGGCGTCCACCGAGGAGAGCACCCCGAGCAGGGTGGCCAGCGCGCCCGGCCGGTCGGTCAGCCGGACCCGCAGCGAGAGGTAGCGGCCGGCCGCGGCCAGGCCGTGCCGGAGCACACGCTGCATCAGCTGCGGGTCGATGTTCCCGCCGGAGAGCACCGCCACCACCGGCCCCTGGAACTCGTCGGGGTGTTCCAGCAGGGCGGCGACCGGGCTGGCCCCGGCCGGCTCGACCACCAGCTTGAGCCGCTCCAGCGCGACCAGCAGGGCCCGCGAGAGCGACTCCTCGGTCACCGTGCGGACGCCGTCGGCGAGCGTGTTGACCAGCTCGAACGGGATGTCGCCGGGGCGGCCGACCATGATCCCGTCGGCCATGGTGTGGAAGGACGGCAGGGTGACCGGCCGGCCGGCGGCCAGCGAGGGCGGGTAGGCGGCGGCGCCGGCCGCCTGCACCCCGACCACCCGCACGTCCGGGCGCAGCGGCTTGACCGCCGCCGCGATCCCGGCCAGCAGCCCGCCGCCGCCCACCCCGACCAGGATGGTGCGCACCTCCGGGCACTGCTCCAGGATCTCCAGCCCCACGGTGCCCTGGCCGGTCACCACGTCGGCGTGGTCGAAGGGGTGGATGAAGACCGCGCCGGAGGTCTCGGCGAACCGCTGGGCGGCGTCCAGCGCCTCGTCCACGGTGGCGCCGTGCAGCCGCACCTCGGCGCCGTACTCCCGGGTGGCCGCCACCTTGGGCAACGGCGCGGCCCGCGGCATGAAGACGGTGGAGCGCACCCCGAGCAGCGCGGCGGCCAGCGCCACGCCCTGGGCGTGGTTGCCCGCACTGGCCGCCACCACGCCGGCGGCCCGCTGCACCGGGGTCAGCCCGGCGATCCGCAGGTAGGCGCCGCGCAGCTTGAACGACCCGGTGCGCTGCAGGTTCTCGCACTTCAGGTGGACCGGGGAGCCGACCAGCCCGGACAGGTACCGACTGCTCTCCATCGGCGTGACCCGGGCGACCCCGGCCAGCATCTTCTGCGCGCCGCGGAAGTCGTCGATGGTGATCGGCCAGCTCTGCATGGGCAAAGCCTAGGACCCTCCGTCGATTGGGGGGTGGGTGAAGGAGCGGGGTCCGGGCCGAGTCTGGGCGGTGCCGACGAAGGAGTCCATGCGGAGCATCGGCGACTGAGGAGAAGCCGTCCAGGCGAGAGTCCGGGCGCCGCGACGCCGCCCCCCGATCGACGGAGGGTCCACAGCCGCCCCGACCGGGTCGGGGCGGCCGTGACGCACCGTCAGCCGAGCGCCTGGGCCAGGTCGGCGACCAGGTCCTCGGCGGACTCGATGCCGACCGAGATGCGGACCAGGTCGGCCGGCACCTCCAGCAGCGAGCCGGCCACCGAGGCGTGGGTCATCCGGCCCGGGTGCTCGATCAGCGACTCGACGCCGCCCAGCGACTCGCCCAGGGTGAACAGCTTGGCCCGGTTGCAGACGTCGACCGCGGCCTGCTCGCCGCCCTCGACCCGGAACGAGACCATGCCGCCGAAGGCCTTCATCTGCTTGGCCGCGACCTCGTGGTTGGGGTGCTCGGCCAGGCCCGGGTAGTAGATCCGGGTGACCTTCGGGTGCCGGGAGAGCAGCGCGACGATCTGCTCGGCGTTGGAGGTGTGCCGGTCCATCCGCACGCCCAGGGTCTTGATCCCGCGCAGCACCAGCCAGGAGTCGAACGGGCCGGCCACCGCGCCCATCGCGTTCTGGTGGTAGGCCAGTTCGTCGCCCAGCCCGGCGTCGGCCGCGACCAGCGCGCCGCCGACCACGTCCGAGTGGCCGCCCATGTACTTGGTGGTGGAGTGCACCACCACGTCGGCGCCGAGCGCCAGGGGCTGCTGCAGGTAGGGGCTGGCGAAGGTGTTGTCGACGACCAGCAGGGCGCCCGCGTCGTGCGCGATCTGGGCCACGGCGGCGATGTCGGTGATGCCGAGCAGCGGGTTCGACGGGGTCTCCACCCAGACCGCCCGGGTGTTCGGCCGGATCGCCTCGCGGACCCGCTCCGGGTGCTGGGTGTCGGCCACGTCGAAGCTGACGCCCCATCGGGTGAGCACCTTGTCGAACAGCCGGAAGGTGCCGCCGTAGGCGTCGTTGGGGATCACGATGTGGTCGCCCGGCTTGAGGACGGTGCGCAGCAGGGTGTCCTCGGCGGCCAGGCCGGAGGCGAAGGCCAGTCCGCGCTGCCCGCCCTCCAGCGCGGCCAGGCACTCCTCCAGCGCGGTGCGGGTCGGGTTCGCCGACCGGCTGTACTCGTAGCCGCCGCGCAGGCCGCCGACGCCGTCCTGCTTGTAGGTGGAGACCTGGTAGATCGGCGGGACGACCGCCCCGGTACGGGGGTCTGCTTCCTGACCCGCGTGGATGGCGATGGTCTCGAAGCCCTGGGGGTGCTGGTGATCGGTCATGGCCCGAGCGTAGTGGAACCCGGCTGCGCCGCAGCCCTCTCAGTCCGCGCGGCGGACCTCGTGCTGGAAGCAGCCGAAGGCGACCGCGCGCACGTGCACGACGGCCACCAGCGGGTCGCTGAACATCGCGTCGAGCGCCTCCTCGGCGACGGCCGGTTCGGGCTCCACCAGGACGCCGCGCAGGATCCGGCCGTCCCGGTCGTAGGCGCGCAGCACCCGGTCGCCGCGGTGCATCGCGGCGGGGTAACCGGGCTCGGCGCCGGGGCAGTCGGCCGCCCGGGCGTGCACGTAGACCGGGCCGAGCTCGTCGTAGGGGCCGGGGTCGGCGCCGGTCTCGGCGGCCCAGCGGCGCAGCGGGGCGTAGGCGAGCAGCAGCAGGTCGGCGCCGGGTTCGGCGCGGCGCAGGCAGCAGCGCAGCGGTTCGCCGCCGGTGGTGCCGCGCACCGGGACCGGCGGGCGGCCGGCGTCGTCGGTGCGGCGCAGGCCGGCCAGCACGGCGGGGGCGATCGGGTGGACGGTGAAGCGGGTGGTCACGGTGCTCATGGCTCCAGCCTGCCGGGCCGGCGGCCGGGCGGCTGGCGGCTTCCGGACACCGCGTTGGACCCGGCGTCAGAGCGCGCCGCCGGCCTTCCAGTCGGCCCAGCCGATGTTCCAGTCGCCCAGCCCGTTGCCCGGATCGACGGTGCGGTCACCGGAGTTGACCACCTGGACGACGTCGCCGGCGATCGAGCTCGCGAAGAACCTCGCCGCGTCGGTGCCCGGGTCGCCGGCGCCCTTGACGTCGCGCAGCGCGATGCAGCCGTGGCTGGTGTTGGCCTTGCCGAAGGCGGAGGCGGGCGACCAGTAGTTGCCGTGGATGAAGGTGCCGGAGGTGGTCAGCCGCTGGGCGTGCGGCACGTCGGGGATGTCGTACTCGTCGCCCAGGTTGACGGTGGCGGAGTTCATCCGGGTCTGGGTGAACCGCTCGGAGATCACCATCGAGCCGCCCCAGGTGCGGTGTTCGGGCGAGCCGCCGATCACCGGGTAGACGGCGCTGACCCGGCCGTCGGTGGTGACGGTGAGGGTGCCGGCGGCCAGGTCGGCGACCGAGGTCTGGGCGCGGCCGACGGTGAACGAGACGTCCTTGCTCTGGGTGCCGTAGACGCCGGCGGCGCCGGCCACGTCCTTGAGCCGCAGCTTCAGGGTGACCTTGGTGCCCGGGGCCCAGTACTGCTCGGGGCGGAAGTCCAGCCGGGTGCTGGAGTACCAGTACCCGGCGACCTCGACGCCCGGGTCGGCCAGCACGGTGATCGCCTGCTGGACCGCCTTGCGGTCGGTGACCGGCTTGCTGAAGTTGATCGAGACGGGCATCCCGACGCCGACGGTGGAGCCGTCCTCCGGGGTGAAGTAGCCGACGAAGGTGTTGGCGGGGGTCGCGGTGGTGAACGCGGTGTCGGCGGCGGCGACCAGCTTGTCCTTGTCGGTGGCGCTGGCGGCGACGGCGTAGCGGGTGCCGCTGCTGAGCGGCGCGGTGGTGGTCCAGCTCGTCCCGTCCGGGGCGAGCCGGCCGGGTATCCGGGCGCCGGACTGGTCGGTGACGGTGACTTCGCCGAGGGTGCCGGCGGCGACCGTGACGGTCACCGGGGCGGTGAAGGGCGCGCCCTGGGTGCCGTCGGCGGGCGAGACGGTGATCACGGCGGCCGAGCTGCGCGGCGCCGGGCTGCCGGCGGCCTTCCCGGCCCCGGCCCCTCCCCCACTCCCGCCGCCGCTCCCGCTCTCGCAGGCCGCGAGCAGCAGCACCGGTGCGCCGAGCAGTCCGGCCAGCACCCCCCGGCGGCTCCAGCCGCCCTCGGTCATCTGCCGTGCCGTCATCTCCGTCTCCCTGCTGCCGACTCCGATCGGTCATATCGGACCTAATGACGCATGTACTGATATGACCGGTTCTCCGAGGAGGCTCAGATCGTACGAGACCCTG